>NZ_JACCDB010000020.1 GCF_013432195.1 Tepidicella baoligensis
ATAATTGCTGCCGACTCTATAATGAGATTGCCTGCCGTAGACTCAGGAGCGTCGGGCGGTTATGCCCTGTGCACCTTTGGGAGGGTAACCGTTGAGCCACCACGAACTGATGTTGCTCCTGAAAAACGAATCCCTTGCTGAGTGCTTCAATACAGGCAAGGAGAGACGGAATGACGAAGACGGTGAGGTCGCGCTACACGCTGGAGTTCAAGCAGGAGGCGGTGCGGCTGGTGCAATCGGGGCAAAGCATGGCGGCGGTTTCACGCAGCCTGGGGCTGGTGAGCAGACCTTGTTCAACTGGGTCAAGGCCAGCCGTGAAGGCTGGCTGAACCTGGCCGTGGCCATCGCTGGCTGCTGTGGTACAACAGCCGCAGGCTGCATTCAACGCTGCGGCTACGTCAGCCCCATGCAATACGTGCAACGCTGGCTCGCGGCTTAGCCGAAAACAGTGAATATGTGACTCGGTTATGGGGTTCACATTTCGAGGGCAAGGTCAATCCTGGCCGTCGCCGTGCCGTCCAGCCCCAAGTTTGAAGAACTCGTCGCACAATGGCGCCAGGCGCCTCTGATCCGGCGTGCCGGCCTCAAGTTGCTGACCGTCGCCCGGGATGGCTTGGTTTACGGCTGGTGACACCCATGACCTTGAATGCTCTGACCATGACTTCTCACGCCTTCGACACCCGCATCCGTCCAGCAAGGCCCCTTTTGATCTTGCTGACGATCGTCGCCTTGAGTGCTTGCGGCGTCGAAGCCGTGGGCAGCGCCGCCTCCGGTGCGGCAGTCAAGAAGCAGGAGATCGAACAAGGCCAGGTTCAGAAGGAAGCCGTACAGCAGCAACTGCAACAGGCCCTGGAGCAAGGCCGGCAGCGCCAGCAAGCGCTGGAGCAGAGCACCCGATAAGCACTGGTTAGATGGCAGCGCTCATTCTCTTCTATGTCCACACTTGTTCACACACTCACGATGCTCGCACTTTCAACCGACTGGATCGGCTCCCTGGCTGCGATCCTCACTACTGTGAGCTTTGTACCTCAAGCCTGGCGAACCTGGCGCACCCGCGATGTCAGTGGCATCTCGCTGGCCATGTACGCCGTCTTCACCGTCGGCGTGGGCCTCTGGCTGGTCTATGGGTTGTTGTTGGGGGAGATGCCGCTCATTGCGGCCAATGCCATCACCTTCACCCTGGCGCTGCTGATTCTGGGCATGCGCATCCGCTACGGTCGTGATGCCGAATCAGAGATTCATCCGTATCGCTCATGCGCCGCATTGCCGTCATCGACTTCGAGACCACCGGCATGTCGCCGGCCTACGGGGATCGGCCCACAGACCAAGACCGACAAGGCCGGCGGGTAGCGCCAGTTGCTGCACTTCGTGGTTATCCACACCGCTACGGACGTGATGGCAATGTACCGGGTGCGCCCGGTCAAGGACTATTTTTTCATGCTGTGCCGGCTGGTGCGCTGGTCGGGTGATCTGGTGCGGCTGAATGGGTGAGCCAGAGCGTTATAGGCACCGAGTAAGCACCAGACACCAGATTTTTGGGCAAAGAAAACGGGTTACAGACTGGTGGTCTGTAACCCGTTGATACCTATGGTCGGCGTGGCGGGATTCGAACTCGCGACCCCTTGCACCCCATGCAAGTGCGCTACCAGGCTGCGCTACACGCCGAAGCCACAGATTATAGCTCGGTTTCAGTTCGTTTTCTGGATTCCTGCGGTCAGGCTGCGTCGTCGAGCAAGCGGCGGATCGCCAGCAATTCCTGGCGCACGTTTGCCCAGGTCAGCGGGGTGCCGGGCCGGATATGGGAGGCAGGAGCCATGGCGTCGGTGACTGTTGTGGGGCCGGTGGCGGTGCCGTTGAGCGCGGCTTTGCGGTGTTCACGTTCCTGCTGGGCCAGCTCCTGTAAGCGGTTGCGGGCGCCTTGGATGGTGAAGCCCTGCTCATACAGAAGCTCCCGGATGCGCCGGATCATCAGCACCTCGTGGTGCTGGTAGTAGCGGCGGTTGCCACGCCGTTTCATGGGGCGCAGTTGTGTGAACTCCTGTTCCCAGTACCGCAGCACGTGCGGTTTGACCCCGCACAATTCACCCACCTCACCGATGGTGAAGTAGCGTTTGGCGGGTATGGGCGGAAGCGTGTGGTCCATGAAGTCAAGACACTGCGGCGAAACCTTGAAATCTACCCCAAGTCAAGCGGCAATGCAAAGCCGATACACTCGGCATGTCAATCGTTGTTGAGCATCATCAGTTGGATAACATGAGGCAAGTCACACTGGGCCAAAGCGGCCTACAGGTCACGGCGGTGAGTCTGGGCACCATGACGTTCGGTGAGCAGGTGCAGATGGCCGACGCCCATGCCATCCTGGACCGTGCGCTGGAGCGTGGCGTGAACTTTCTGGACACGGCCGAGATGTATGCGGTTCCAGCCCGGGCCGAAACCTGCGGGGCCACCGAACGCATCATCGGTGAGTGGCTGGCCAGCCGTCCAGGCGTGCGCGAGCGGGTCGTGATCGCGACCAAAGTGGCGGGTCCTTCACGCGGCATGCCGTGGATACGCGGTGATCAGGCTGGCCTGACCAAGCGGGAGATCATCGAAGCCTGCGAAGGTAGCTTGCGGCGCTTGCGCACCGACGTGATCGACCTCTATCAGATCCACTGGCCGGCGCGCAACGTCCCGGTGTTCGGGGCCATGTATTTCGACCCCTCCAAAGACAAACCCTGTGCCAGCATGCTCGAGCAATTGGAGGCCATGGATGCGCTGGTGCGGGCAGGGAAGGTGCGGGCGATCGGTCTGTCGAACGAGACGCCCTATGGTGTGCATGAGTTCGTCCGTTTGGCCGAACAGCACGGCCTGCCGCGTGTGGCCACGGTGCAAAACCCTTATTGCCTGGTCAACCGTGCTGTGGAAAACGGGTTGGATGAAACCCTGTATCGGCTGGGCGTGTCTTTGCTGGCGTATTCCCCCCTGGGGTTCGGGCTGCTGACTGGGAAGTACGACGAGTCCGGTCTCGATGGCCCTCTGGCTCCGGCTGGACGCCTGGCCCTGTTCGACTCGATGAAAAAGCAGCGCTGGGGCCGCCCCGAGGCGCTGGCGGCGGCCCGGCGTTACAACGCGCTGGCCCGTTCGCATGGGCTCACGCCCACACGCATGGCGCTGGCTTTCTGCTATACCAAGTGGCAGGTGGCCAGCACGATCATCGGGGTCACGTCGCTGGCTCAGCTTGACGAATGTCTGGATGCCTGGGGTACCACTTTGTCCGATGAGTTGTTGCGTGCAATCGATGGCATCCGCCAGGAGTTGCGCGATCCCGCGATCTGAGCATGCGCGTTGTTCAGGCGCGGCCCGGTACAGGTCGGTTAAGCTTGCGGCCGTATTCTGGACGAGGTGGACATGAATGAATGGATGTGGTTGCCAGCGACCGTGCTGGCCTACTTGATCGGGTCGCTGTCGTTTGCCGTGGTGGTCAGCCGCGCCATGGGGCTGAGCGATCCCCGGACCTATGGCAGCAAGAACCCCGGTGCGACCAATGTGCTGCGCTCGGGCAACAAGAAGGCGGCCGCGCTGACGCTGCTGCTCGACGCCCTCAAGGGCTGGCTGCCCGTGTGGTGGGTGGTGCATTGGGGGGCGCCGTGGGGGCTGGAAGCGGGTTCGGTGGCCCTGGTGGGGCTGGCCGCGTTTGTGGGCCACCTGTTTCCGGTGTTTTTCCGTTTCAAGGGCGGCAAAGGCGTGGCCACGGCTGCGGGTGTATTGCTGGCCTACCAGCCTTGGTTGGGCGTGGCGGTGTTGGCCAGTTGGCTGATCATCGCCGTGTTCTTTCGGTATTCGTCATTGGCGGCCATTGTGGCGGCCCTGTTCGCACCGTTTTTCTACCTGTTTGGCGATGGCGTGGCTTGGGATGTGGATGCGCCGATCGCCTTGTCGATGGCGCTGATGAGTGTGCTGCTGCTGTGGCGCCACGCCGACAACATCCAGCGCCTGCTCAGTGGCAAGGAAACCCGCATCGGCGGTGGCCGCCGGTGAGCCGGGGCTTCGACGCTACGGCGCCTGTGTCAGCGCCACGCGCGAAAGCTGCAGCAGCCTGGGATGGTTCAATCGCACGCGCACCGTTTGCGTGACCAATGCGGCGGCAATGCCGTTGCCATCGTGGCCGGTGTGGATGAGCGTGGGCTCTGCCACCGGGATGCCACGGGCATCCAGTACCGTGGCCGCCCAAGGTTCCCCGGGCCGGTCAGAGCGCCGCAACACCACTGCGATGCGGTCATCTTCCAGCCGCACAAAGCTGCCGGGAGGGCAGATGCCCACGGTGCGGACCAACGCGTGGCCGATGTCGTCGACTGCATGGCCTTGGTGCATGAGTGCATAACGGCCCGAATCGGTGACGCAGCGCCCAGGGCGTGATTCGCGTGGGCTGATGAGGGCGGCGTAGCGATCCACCGTCTGCAGCAGCCGGGCCGCAACGGGCAGGTCGGTGTCATCCAGGTGATGTTGCTCCACGATGTGCAGCCACTGGGCATCGGCCACACCCAGCTCACGCAGCCATTGAGCACCTCGGGCGGCATGGGTTTCGATGGCGGCGCTCTGTTCAGGGGTGGGCGCTGTGGTCTGCTCGGCCAGATCGTCTTGCAGTCGCGTCATGGCGATGTTCATGGTCAGAGCAGCCAAGCCAAGGCTGTGCAGGTCGGCGGCTTCGAGGCTCAGTGCCTTGCCGGTCAGACGGCACAGGGCCCAGCAGACCATGGCGTGCGAGGCGCTGTAGCCGACCGTGGAGCCGGCTGCGAGCTGGAACAGCCAGTACAGGGTGGCGTCTGCGTCCAAGTCGAGCAGGGCACCGGCCTGGGTGTGCACGTCCTGCAGCCGGGCTGTAAAGTCGTGTGTTTCGTGGGGGGCCAACAGCAGCGCCGCGAGCCGGGCTTCGAGCTCAGACCAGTGCTCCATCCAGTCGCGCATGGCGCCGTAGGCGGGGTCGGGTTGCGCAGAGAATGGCATCGTGTTCAACGGCGAGGGGTCAGGGTCATCAGCACGTTTTCGCGTTTCATGTCGAAGCGTGAGAGGTAGCTGTTGCCCAGCAAAACATAGGGAAGCTCGGAGGGTACTACCACGGCGTCGACCTGGTGGCTGGTGTGCCCGCCGATCTGGACGGTACTGAGTTGGAGATGGTGGCCTGTGATTTCGCCATTGGCCGTCTGGATGCGGACCGCAGAGCTGCGTGAGATGTCGAGCTCGATGCGACGTGCCTCGGCGAGGCTGAGAGTCAGTGCGGTGGCGCCGGTGTCCACGAGAAACTCGACGCTGCGGCCATTGATCTGACCTCGCGTGGTGAAATGTCCGTTGGCATTGGCCGTGAGGGTGATGGTGCGCGCATCGACGCTTTGAGGTGCGACAGTCGCTGCCAGCGGTGTCTGTCCGAGGCGCAGGGTTTGGCGCGTCCCGGCAACCTCCACCAGAATCTCGTCTCCCTGGACCCGAAGCAGACGGACGCCGGCCCACTCTTCACCGACCGACAGAAACCGTGGCTGACTGCCATCGACGGCGATCAGCGCCCGATGGCTGGCCGTGCCCATGACGCTGACCTGCTGCGCTGCGCCCATGGAGGGCAGCAGCATGAACGCGAGCAGCCAGGGCACAAGCCCAGTTCCTCTGCTGGGGGGCCGGCATGCCAGGCGGCAGGCGAGGCGGGGGGGCGGTTCAGTCACGGAAGTTGTTGAACGAAAGCGGCAGGTCCGGCAGTTCTTTCCTGATCAGCGCCATCGCCGCCTGCAGGTCGTCGCGCTTGGCGCCGGTGACGCGCACGGCGTCGCCCTGGATCGCGGCTTGAAGCTTCATCTTGCTGTTTTTGATGGCCTGCTGGATTTTTTTGCCATCTTCGGTGGCGATGCCGGTGCGCACCTTGAGGACTTGCTTGACCCTGTCGCCACCGATCTTTTCGATCTTGCCCGCATCCAGGAAGCGCACGTCCACGCCGCGTTTGGTCATTTTGTTGCGCAGGATGTCAAAGACCTGACCGATCTGGAAATCGCTGTCGGCGTAGAGGGTGATGTCTTGGTCTTTGAGCTCGACGGCAGCGGAACTGCCCTTGAAGTCGAAACGGGTGCCGATTTCCTTGGCCGTCTGCTCCACGGCATTCTTGACTTCCACGAGATTGGGTTCGACGACGGTATCAAAAGAGGGCATGGTAGGCGTAGGCGCGCATGGGCGAATGAGACAATGCCGACATGTTAGTCGAGAAAAACGTGGCGCTCCAGCGCTACAACACCTTTGGGATCGCAGCGCGTGCCCAGCGATTGGCACGGGTGCGTTCCATAGACGATTTGCAGGCGCTCATCCGGCACCCGGACTGGTCGGCCGAGGAGGTGTTCGTGCTCGGGGGCGGCAGCAATATCGTGCTCACGGGGGACCTGCGCAAACTGGTGTTGAAGGTGGAGATTCCAGGCCGCCGTCTGTTGGAATCGACCGACCGGGGCTGGTTGGTGGAGGCGGGCGCCGGCGAAAACTGGCACGACTTCGTGACCTGGACGCTGGAGCAGGGTTGCCCCGGCTTGGAGAACCTGGCCTTGATTCCGGGCACCGTGGGCGCAGCGCCCGTGCAGAACATCGGGGCTTACGGAGTAGAACTGCAGGACCGTTTCGATTCGTTGGACGCCATCGACCTGGAAACCGGGCGTCTGTTCAGCCTCAGTGCCGCGCAGTGCGGGTTCGGTTACCGGGATTCGGTGTTCAAGCATGTGCGGGCCGGCGAGCACGGTTTCGGGCTGGCCGGGCGGGCGCTGATCGTGCGGGTGCGCTTCTGGTTGCCCAGGCCGTGGCGGCCGGTGCTCGGTTACCTGGATCTGGAGCGCAAGATGGCCGAAACCGGGGTGACCGATCCGGACGCGCACCAGATTTACGATTGGGTGTGTGAGATTCGGCGCGCCAAGTTGCCTGACCCCGCCGTGATGGGCAACGTAGGCAGCTTTTTCAAAAATCCGACCGTGACGCCAGAGCAGTGTGCAGATATCATCGGCCGCGACCCCCGGGTGGTGCACTACCCCATGCCAGATGGCTCGGTGAAGCTGGCCGCCGGCTGGCTGATCGATGCCTGCGGCTGGAAGGGCAAGACGGTCGGGCATGCCGGGGTGTACGAAAAGCAGGCCCTGGTGCTGGTGAACCGGGGCGACAGTGAGCACCCTTGCACGGGCGGCGAGGTGATGACGCTGGCTCGCGCAATCCAGACCAGTGTGTACGAACGATTCGGCATCCGGCTGGAGCCGGAGCCGGTGGTGATTTGACGCGATGCAGGAGGAGGAGCGGATGAAACAGTCGATGCTGGGCGCACGCATGCAACGCGGACAAGCCCGTTCGCCTGTGTTCCGGGCGGTGCTCTTCGGCATGGTTCTGGCGCTGGCGGTTTTCTTCCTGGGGCCGGTTAACGAATTCGGCCCTGATCAGCCGGCGCAGCGTGAGGCGCCGCCTGCCCATCCGGCGCTGATTGACGAGTGGCTGGCGCGTCAGGAAGCGGCGGTCCCCGACATCCGGGCCGGTTTGCACAAACAGATCACCTGGTATGGGTCACCCGGTGAACGCACCGATTGGGCGGTGGTCTATCTGCACGGCTTCACCGCCTCGCGGCTCGAAACAGCGCCGCTGGCTCTGCAGGTCGCGCAGGGCCTGGGGGCCAATCTGTACGAAACGCGGCTCACCGGACACGGGCGCAGCGATCCGCAGGCCATGGGGGAGGCCACTGTGCAGGACTGGCTCGCCGACACCGTGGAAGCGGTCCAGGTCGGTCGCCTGCTGGGCGATCGGGTGCTGCTGATCGGGGTATCCACCGGGGCCACGCTCGGCACCTGGCTGGGCAATCGCGAGGAAGGGCAGGGTGTGGCGGGCTATGTGTTCATTTCGCCCAACTATGGGCCCAAGGACAAGAAGTCGGAACTCATCAATCAGCCCTGGGGGATGCGTTTGGCCCTCCACCTGGAGGGCGATATGCGTGGTCAACCCAGCGAAAGCGCCATCGAGAACCACGCCTGGACCCAGGTGTATCCGACGCGCGCGCTGTTTCCCATGATGGCGCTCATCAAGCGTGTGCGCGAAAGCGATCTGTCTGGATTCACTGCCCCGTTGCTGGTGCTGTATTCCGAGGCCGACCAGACCGTGGACCCCGAGGAGATCAAGGCGCTGTTCCCCCGCATCGGTTCGACCCGCAAGTCGCTCGAAGCCGTGGACTACAGCGAGGCCCAAGGCCAGCACGTGCTGGCCGGGGACATCCGGGCGCCCCAGGCGACCGGGCGCATGGCGGACCGCATCGTGGAATGGGCCCGCGGCCTGTGACCGGCAAGACCGCCGTTCAGCGGCCTCGGCGACTCACTGACCGAGCTTGAGGAAATCGTCGTCGCCCTTGCCCAGGGACAGCAGGCCGGTTTGGGCGTAGATGCCCAGTTTGGCGCGCGTGTCGGTGATGTCCAGGTTGCGCATCGTGAGCTGGCCGATGCGATCCATCGGCGTGAACGGCGCGTCCTCCACTTTCTCCATGCTCAAGCGTTCGGGCGCGTAGGTCAGGTTGGGCGACTCGGTGTTCAGGATGCTGTAGTCGTTGCCACGGCGCAGCTCCAGCGTCACCTCGCCGGTGATGGCGCGGGCCACCCAGCGTTGGGCGGTTTCGCGCAGCATGATGGCCTGCGGGTCGAACCAGCGGCCCTGGTAGAGCAGGCGGCCGAGCTTGAGGCCGTTGATGCGGTACTGCTCGATGGTGTCTTCGTTGTGGATGCCGGTGACCAGCCGCTCGTAGGCGATGTGCAGCAATGCCATGCCCGGGGCTTCGTAGATGCCGCGGCTCTTGGCTTCGATGATGCGGTTCTCGATCTGGTCGCTCATGCCCAGGCCGTGGCGGCCGCCGATCTCGTTGGCCTTGAGGAACAGGTCCACTGGCGAGTCGAAGGTCTGACCGTTCAGGGCGACCGGCTGGCCCTCCTCGAAGCGCACGGTGACTTCTTCGGCCTTCACCTCGACCTCGGGCTTCCAGAACGCCACGCCCATGATGGGGTTGACGATGCGGATGCTGGCGTTCAGGTGCTCCAGGTCCTTGGCCTCATGGGTGGCGCCCAGCATGTTGCTGTCGGTGCTGTAGGCCTTCTCCACGCTCATCTTGTAGTCGAAGCCGTTGGCAATGAGAAATTCGCTCATCTCCTTGCGGCCGCCCAGCTCGTCGATGAAGGCCTGGTCCAGCCAGGGCTTGTAGATCTTCAGGCTCGGGTTGGTGAGCAGGCCGTAGCGATAGAAGCGCTCGATGTCGTTGCCCTTGAAGGTGGAGCCGTCACCCCAGATGTGGACATCGTCTTCCTTCATGGCGGCCACCAGCATCGTGCCGGTGACGGCGCGGCCCAGCGGGGTGGTGTTGAAGTAGGTGATGCCGCCGGTGCTGATGTGAAACGCGCCGCTCTGGATGGCGGCAATGCCTTCGTGCGCCAGCTGCAGGCGGCAATCCACCAGGCGGGCTTTCTCAGCGCCATAAGCCATGGCCTTGCGCGGGATGTCGTCGTAGTCGGACTCGTCGGGCTGGCCCAGGTTGGCGGTGTAGGCGTAGGGCAGGGCACCCTTCTTTTTCATCCACAGCAGCGCCGCGGAGGTGTCCAGACCGCCCGAGAACGCAATGCCGACTTTTTGCCCCTTGGGCAGGTGTTGCAGGATGGTGGCCATGGGCGAACTCCGTTTCAGCCGTAGTGGCAGATGTAGTGGAAGGTGTCCTTGACGCGGATGTCGAAGCTGGATTGGGCGGGGACCTTGAACGCATCTCCTGGGCCAACGCTGATCCAGGCGTCGCTGCCCGCGAGCCTGTATTCGCAGCCACCGGCCACGCACTCCATGATTTCGGCGGCCTGGGTCTCGAACGTCAGTTCGGCGGCCAGTATCACCCCCACCGATTTGCGCGAGCCGTCGGCGCAGGTGAGGCTGTGGCTGATGCACTTGCCATCGAAATACACGTTGGCCTGGGTCTGGACGGACACGCCGTCGATCTGTGTGGTGCTCATGGGTGACATGGGGGGTAAAAGAAAAACGCCGCCCCAATCGCGAGAGCGACGCACTGGGTCGAATTTTAGAGGACGCGCAGGGCTCAGAGCCGCTCGGCCCATTCCTCGGGCGCAAAGCCGACGGTGATGTCGCCGTTGCTCCACTCCACCACCGGGCGCTTGATGACACTGGCGTGTTGCAGCATCAGCGCGCGGGCGCTGGCCTCGTCGGTCAGGCTGGCCTGCAGGGCCGGATCGAGCTTGCGCCAGGCCGTACCCTTGCGGTTGACGAGTTTTTCCCAGCCGACGCGGGCAATCCAGTGGGCCAGCCGATGGTCAGGCACGCCCTGTTTCTTGAAGTCGTGGAAGGTGTGTTCGCGATTGCGCTCTGCCAGCCAGGCCCTTGCCTTTTTGACCGTGTCGCAGTTGGAGATGCCATAGACCTTGATCATGCAAGCATTATCCTGCAACGCCATGATTGCGCGGCGACAATAGAGCCCCCGACGGCATAGGCCCACTCTGTTCCCCTTTCCGACCCGGCGCCTCTGAACGCTGCATGCACCATGACCGACTTTCCCCAGACGCTGAGCGATTGGTTGATCCACTGCGAGCGCTTGCACCCCAAGACCATCGACATGGGGCTCGACCGTGTACGAGAGGTGCGTCGCCGCATGCGGGGCGGGCAAGGCCTGGCCCTGCCGTGCCCCGTGATCACCGTGGGCGGCACCAACGGGAAAGGTTCCACCTGTGCCCTGTTGGAAGCCATTTACCAGCAAGCGGGCTACCGTACCGGGGTGTACACCTCCCCGCACCTGGTCCGCTTCGAGGAGCGCTGTCGCTGGCTTGGAGCGCCGGTGGATGAAACGGTGTTGCTCCCCGCGTTCGCCGAGGTGGAGCGGGCACGGCTCGGCGGCCCGGGTCAAGAGTCGGTGGCCCTGACCTATTTCGAATTCACCACGCTGGCGATCGTCTCTGCACTGGCCGAGTTGAAGCCGGATGTGCTCATCCTGGAAGTGGGGTTGGGGGGGCGGCTCGATGCGGTGAATGCTTTCGATCCGGATTGCGCGGTGATCACCAGCATCGATCTGGACCACATGGAATACCTGGGGCCGGACCGGGAGTCGATCGGCTACGAAAAAGCCGGCATCATGCGCACCGGCCGGCCCGTGGTGGTGAGCGATCCGGTGCCCCCGCAGAGCGTGCTGGACCGTGCGCTGGAGGTTGGGGCCGACCTGCGGCGGCTCGGGCGGGATTTTCATTTCGCCGGCGACAAGCAGCAATGGAACTGGAGCGGACGCAGCCGGCGTTACAGTGGACTGGCCTACCCGGCATTGCGGGGGGCCAACCAGTTGCTCAACGCTTCGGGCGTGCTGGCGGTCCTGGAGGCGCTGCACCCGCGTTTGCCTGTGACGGCGCAGGCCGTGCGCAACGGGCTGGCGCTGGTCGAACTGCCCGGGCGTTTCCAGATCGTCCCCGGTCAGCCAACCCTGGTGCTGGACGTGGCCCACAACCCCCACTCGGTCGCTGCGTTGGCGGAGAACCTCGACGCCATGGGCTACTACCCCACCACCCATGCCGTGTTCGGGGCCATGGCCGACAAGGACCTTCGCCCCATGTTCGAGCGGGTGAATCCCTTGATCGACCGCTGGTACTTCACCGACCTTCCCCTGCCACGTGCCGCAAAGGCCCTGGATCTGGCGGCGATCTGGCAGGGCACGAGTTCGCGCGGCGCTGTGACGTCCTCCCAGCATGGCGATCCCGTGGCTGCGTTGCAGGCGGCCGTGGCAGCGGCCGACCCGGCTGATAGAATTGTGGTCTTCGGTTCTTTCTTCACCGTGGGCGGTGTCCTTCAGCAGGGCGTTCCGCGTCTGGCAGGCAAGCACCTGCAGGCGTGAGTCGCCATCTGGGGTATCGGTACGGCAGGCCTCCAAGCATCACTGGCGAATGTTCAAACTGCGTCCTGGCGGCCAGGGCGGCTCCGGCCCGGTCCAGACTCCCTCCATCGACTCGATCCGGCGGCAGGCGCGACATCGCCTGATCGGTGCCAGCGTGTTGGTGCTCGTCGGCGTGATCGGGCTGCCGTGGTTGTTCGACACCCAGCCGCGGCCGGTGCCGGTCGATATCACCATCGATATTCCTGCCAAGGACAGGGCGAGTCCTCTGGCCCCGCCCGAGGAGGCGCGGCGTCCGCCTGCCGTCTCCGTGGCGCAGGAGCGTGAAGAGGTGTTGGCCCCTTCCCGGCCTCCTGCCGAGCCGCCTGCTCCGGTGGCGGCTCCTGAGCCTGCGCCGGCTCCCTCGGGGGGCACGACAGCCACGACTGCCGCTGCGGCCTCCAAGGTTCCGGTCACGCCTGCGGGACCTCCGGCTCCGGCTGCACCCGCCCCCGTGGTTCGACCGGCGCCTGTACCTGCCCCCAGCACGCCAGTCACACCCCCTGCTCCGGAGGCGGCCCGGGCCCAGGCCTTGCTGGAGGGACGAACCCCGCCGTCTGGCATCAGGGTGGTGGTCCAGGTCGGCGCCTTCGCCGAGCAGGCGCGGGCGCAAGAGGTGCGTCTGCGGCTGGAGCGGGCCGGTCTCAAGACCTACACCCAAGTGGCCCAGACGGCAGATGGCCCGCGCATTCGGGTGCGGGTCGGACCATTCGACACCCGTGCCGAAGCAGAACGAGTGGCCGAACAAGTCAAGCAGCTCGGCCTGCCGGCCTCCATCCTCACGCTGTGAGCCATGTTCGCCGTTGACGTTCTGTTGCTGGTGGTGCTGGGTGTCTCGCTGGTGCTGGGCGTCTGGCGCGGGCTGGTGTTCGAAGTGCTCTCGTTGGCGGGCTGGGTGGCGGCATTCTTTCTGGCGCAGTGGTATGCCGACGAGGCCGCAGCCCGTCTGCCCCTGGGTGACACCGCCGAGCCGCTGCGCTATGCCGCCGGTTTTGCCGTGGTGTTCGTGACGGCAGCGTTTGTGGCGGCCTTTCTGGCCTGGCTGATCAAGAGAGGCATCGAGCGGGTGGGCTTGCGACCGGTGGATCGAACCCTGGGCGGGGCTTTCGGCCTCGTGCGGGGTGGGGTGATTCTGCTGGCACTGGCGCTGGTGGTGAACATGACGCCGATCAAAGACGAGGAAGCCTGGCGCCGTTCGGCGGCTGCTGGCTGGCTCAACGGGGGGCTGCACAGCCTCAAGGGGATGATGCCCGACAGCATCGCCCAGTACTTTCCTTGAACTCAGGATCTGACCCATGTGTGGAATCGTTGGTGTCGTCAGTCAGGCACCGGTCAACCAATTGATCTACGATGCGCTGCTGCTGCTGCAGCATCGCGGTCAGGACGCGGCCGGCATCGTCACGCAACTGGAGCGCAAGTTCTTCATGCACAAGGCCAAGGGCATGGTGCGCGACGTTTTTCGCACCCGCAACATGCGGGCGCTCCCGGGTACCAGCGGCATCGGCCAGGTGCGCTACCCCACGGCCGGCAACGCCTTCAGTGAGGAGGAGGCCCAGCCCTTCTACGTGAATGCGCCGTTCGGCATCGTCATGGCGCACAACGGCAACCTCACCAACGCGCACGCCCTCAAGCAGGAGATGGTGCAGTTGGACCACCGGCACATCAACACCGAAAGCGATTCGGAGGTGTTGCTGAACGTGCTCGCGCACGAGCTTGGCAGGGCCAGTTCGAATGGCGACCTCAGCACCGCGGCGGTGTTTGGAGCCGTTCGCGCGGTCCATCGCCGGCTCAAGGGTTCTTATGCGGTGGTGGCCCTCATTGCGGGACATGGGCTGCTGGCCTTCCGCGACCCGTTCGGCATCCGCCCGCTGTGCATTGGCCAGGGCAAGGACGGCACCGTGGTGGTGGCCAGCGAGTCGGTGGCGCTGGAAGGCACGGGCCACGAGTTCCTGCGTGACATCGCTCCCGGTGAGGCGGTTTTCGTGTCTCTCGACGGTGGCATGCAGTTCCAGCAGTGCGCCGACCATCCACAGCTCTACCCTTGCGTGTTCGAATTCGTGTATCTGGCCCGCCCCGATTCGACGATCGACGGCATCTCGGTCTACCAGGCGCGCCTGAACATGGGCGAGACGCTGGCCACCCGCGTGATCTCGACCGTGCCGCCCGACCAGATCGACGTCGTCATTCCCATCCCCGAATCCAGCCGGCCCAGCGCGACCCAGCTCGCGCAGCTGCTGGGCAAGCCCTACCGCGAAGGGTTCGTGAAGAACCGCTACGTGGGCCGGACTTTCATCATGCCGGGGCAGGCGGTGCGCAAGAAATCCGTGCGCCAGAAGCTCAACGTGATCGCCAGCGAATTCAAGGACCGCAACGTGCTGCTGGTGGACGATTCCATCGTGCGCGGCACCACCAGCCGCGAAATCGTGCAGATGGCGCGCGAGGCCGGCGCGCGCAAGGTGTACATGGCCAGCGCAGCCCCGCCGGTGATCTACCCCAACGTGTACGGCATCGATATGCCGACCAGGGATGAACTGGTTGCGCACGGCCGCACGGTGGAGGAAATCCGCCAGCTGATCGGCTGCGATGCGCTCATCTACCAGGACGTGGCCGGCATGAAGAAGGCGGTGGGCAAGCTCAACCCGTGCCTGGCGGGTTTCGAAGCCTCGTGTTTCGATGGCGTCTATGTGACTGGCGATGTGACGTTCGAAGACGTGGTGCGCCTGAACGAACGACGTGTGGCTGGCGATGAGGACGACGGCGCCACCTCGCGCCTGACGCTGCCCAATGCCCAGGAGTCGTGACGCCATGAGCGACGATCTGCCGTCCCCTCTGCATCGCGACACCCTGGCCGTGCGTCTGGCCGTGGAGCGTAGCGCCTTCGGGGAAAACTCCGAAGCGCTGTACCTGACCAGCGGCTACGTGCAACCGAGCGCCGAGGCGTCGGCCCGCCGTTTTGCCGGCGAGGAAGACGGTTACACCTACGGCCGTTCCGGCAACCCGACGGTCACCAGCTTCGAGCGGCGCCTGGCCGCCATGGAAGGGGCCGAGGCCTGTCTGGCCACGGCGTCCGGCATGTCGGCCATCATGCTCATGTGCTTCAGCCTGCTCAAGGCCGGCGACCATGTGGTGTATTCACGGTCGATGTTCGGCTCCACGCTGAAGCTGATCGGCTCGGAATTTGCCCGCTTCGGTGTGGCGTCCACCGCTGTGCCGCAGACCGACCTGACCGCATGGCAAGCGGCCATCCGCCCCAACACCCGGCTGCTGTTCGCCGAAACGCCGACCAACCCGCTCACGGAAGTCTGCGACATCGCCGCGCTGGCCGACCTGGCCCACAACGCCGGGGCCTGGCTGGCCGTGGACAACTGCTTTGCCACGCCGGCATTGCAGCGCCCGATCGAGCAGGGTGCCGACATTGTGATCCATTCCGGCACCAAGTTCCTGGACGGGCAGGGCCGTGTCATGGCTGGTGCCGTCTGCGCGCCTGAGCGCATGGTGATCGACCAATTCCTGCCGGTGCAGAAGAACGCGGGCATGGTGCTGTCGCCCTTCAACGCCTGGGTGGTGCTCAAAGGCCTGGAGACGCTGAGCCTGCGCATGCGCGCGCAGAGTGCCCAGGCACTCGAGCTGGCCCGCTGGCTGGAGGCGCACCCTGCGGTGGCACGGGTGTACTACCCTGGCCTGCCCAGCCATCCCCAGCACGAACTGGCCATGCGCCAGATGGACCGCACGGGCGGTGCCGTGCTGGCTTTCGACGTGAAGGCGGCCAGCCCCGAGCAGGCCCGCGCCCGTGCCTTTCATGTGCTCGACAGTCTGAAGGTCCTCTCGCTCTGCACCAACCTGGGCGACACCAAAACCCTGTGTGCCCACCCGGCCAGCACCTCCCACGGCAAGCTCAGCGAAGCGCAGCGCCAAGCGGCCGGCATCGGCCAGGGCCTGATCCGTGTGGCCGTGGGCCTCGAACACCTGCAGGACATCCAGGACGACCTGTCCCGTGGCCTGAACACTTTGCAAACCTCATGACCCAACGCGTCCGTACCCGTTTCGCCCCATCGCCCACCGGCTTCATCCACCTGGGCAACATCCGCTCGGCCCTGTACCCCTGGGCCTTCGCCCGCGCCAACGGCGGTGATTTCATCCTGCGCATCGAAGACACCGACCTGGAGCGCTCCTCGCAAGCGGCGGTGGACGTGATCCTAGAAGGCATGGCCTGGCTGGGGCTGGATCACGACGAAGGCCCGTTCTACCAGATGCAGCGCATGGACCGCTACAAGGAAGTACTGGCCCAGCTGCAGGCCGCCGGCCACGTGTACCCCTGCTACATGAGCGTGGCAGAGCTGGACGCCCTGCGCGAGCGCCAGATGGCGAACAAGGAAAAGCCACGCTACGACGGCACCTGGCGCCCCGAGCCGGGCAAGACACTGCCACCCGTGCCCGAGGGCGTCAAGCCGGTGCTGCGCTTCAAGACGCCCCGGGAAGGCGTGGTCGGCTGGGACGACAAGTGCAAAGGCCGCATCGAGTTTCAGAACAGCGAGCTGGATGACCTGGTGATCGCTCGCCCGGACGGCACGCCCACCTACAACTTTTGCGTTGTCGTGGACGACATCGACATGCGCATCACCCATGTGATCCGCGGTGACGACCATGTGAACAACACGCCGCGCCAGATCCACATCTTCCAGGCTTTGGGTGCCCAGGTGCCCGTCTTCGCCCATCTGCCCACCGTGCTCAACGAGCAGGGCGAGAAGATGAGCAAGCGCCACGGCGCCAAGCCCGTGACCTGGTACCGTGACCAAGGCTTTCTGCCGGATGCGATGGTGAACTACCTGGCACGCCTGGGCTGGAGCCATGGCGACGACGAAATCTTCACGCGCGAGCAGTTCCTACAGTGGTTCGACCTGGATCACCTCGGCCGCAGCGCCGCCCAGTTCGACGAAGCCAAGCTGCGCTGGGTCAACAGCCAGCACATGAAGATGACGGCGGACGACACCCTGGCAGAACTGGTGGCCCAGCAACTGGCGAAAGAGGGCGTGCGAGCCGATGAGCGGCTGCCGGCGATCTGCGGCCTGTTCAAAGACCGCTGCGACACCACGGTGGCGCTGGCCGCCTGGGCGCGCTTGTTCTACATACCGGTCCAGCCTGCTGCAGAAGTGCTGGCGCAGCACGTCACCGACGCCGTCAAACCCGCCCTGTCGGATCTGGCCCAGCGACTGGCCACCGTGGAATGGAGCAAGGAAGCCATTGCGGCTGCGTTGAAGGCATCCCTGGCGGCATTCAACCTCAAGATGCCCGCCTTGGCCATGCCGGTGCGTGTGTTGGTGATGGGGACACCCCAGACGCCTTCGGTGGACGCGGTGTTGTGGCTGCAGGGGCGTGAAAAAGTGCTGGCCGCGCTTCAAAAGGGCTGAAATTCGGGTTAGAATCCAAGTCTTGCCGAAACAAAGGCAGACTGCAGGGTTTTGGGGGTATAGCTCAGCTGGGAGAGCGCTTGCATGGCATGCAAGAGGTCAGCGGTTCGATCCCGCTTACCTCCACCAAATGGTCTGTTTTTGTGTGGCATCCAGGTTTTTCAGGTTTGACCCTATCGTCTAGAGGCCTAGGACATCACCCTTTCACGGTGAGTACCGGGGTTCGAATCCCCGTAGGGTCGCCACTCAGGAGTGGTAGTTCAGTTGGTTAGAATACCGGCCTGTCACGCCGGGGGTCGCGGGTTCGAGCCCCGTCCACTCCGCCAACGTTTTTTGTCGGTTCTTTGACCCTATCGTCTAGAGG
>NZ_JACCDB010000021.1 GCF_013432195.1 Tepidicella baoligensis
ATTTTTTTCAACGGCCTGTTAGGCCCGTCGGCGACGATGCGCCCGGCGTCCATCACGATGATGCGGTCCACCAGATCCAGCAAGGAGGTGCGATGGCTGATGAGGATCACCGTCTTGCCCGGGATGAACTCGCGCAGCCGCTTCTTGATGTCCTCCTCGCTGGAGTGGTCCATGGAGGCCGTGGGCTCGTCCAGCAGCAGGATGGAGGGGTCGTTGATGACGGCCCGGGCGATCGCGACGCCCTGCCGCTGCCCGCCGGAGAGGGATTCGCCACGCTCACCCACCAGCATGTCGAAACCCTTGGGGTGGCTGTTGACCAGATCGACGATGCCACCGATGGTGGCCGCCTTGAGCACGTCGGCGTCGTCGGCCAGCGGCGCGCCCAGCGTGATGTTTTCTCGCAGGGTGCCGTAGAACAGCATCACGTCCTGCTGCACGTAGCCGATGTGGCGGCGCAGTTCCGCCGGATCGAGCTGGCGCTGGTCGATGCCATCGATCAACACCGCACCGCTGGTCGGGCGATACAGGCCGAGGATGAGCTTTTCCAGCGTGGTCTTGCCCGAACCGATGCGGCCGAGGATGGCCACCTTCTCGCCCGGCTGGATGCGCAGGCTCACGTTGCGCAGCGAAGGCGTGTCCTGCCCGGGATAGCTGAAGGAGACGTCGCGGAATTCGATGGCGCCCTTGATGCTGCCGCGCGCGATGAACTGCGCATCGTCGGGGCGTTCGACCTCGCGCTTCATCATCTCGTTCAACGAGGTCAGCGCAGTGGAAGCGGTGTGGTACTGCACGAGCAGGCCCGCCACCTGGCCAACCGGCATCATGGCCCGCGATGCGAGCATGGTGCAGGCGATCAACCCCCCCATGGTGAGGGCATGCTCGCCGATCAGATACACCCCCAGGATGACGATGGTCACGGTGATCAGCTGCTGGACGAAAGCACTGGAATTGGTGGCGCTCGTGGACAACAGGCGCAACTGCGCGCCGACACGGGCCAGCAAGGCGGCGCTCTTCTCCCATTTGCGCTGGATCGGGGCCTCGGCGCCCAGCGCCTTCACCGTCTCGAACCCGACCAACCCCTCCACCAGCGTGGCGTTGCGCTGGGCTCCGGCCCGGTAGGTGGTTTCGGCCAGTTCGTGCATACGCCCCTGCACCGCCAACGCATAGAGCAGCAGCAACAGGGTGCCGATGGCGAGTGGAATGAGCATGGGCCAGGCGATCCAGCCGATCACCACGAAGAAAATGAGCGCAAACGGCAGGTCGATGAAGGCAATGACGGTGGCCGAGCCGATGAAGTCCCGCACCGACTCGAAAGCCCGCAGATTGGCGGCGAACGAGCCGGCCGACACCGGGCGGTGCTCCATGCGGGTCCCGAGCACCCGCTCCATGATGTAGGCGGACAGTTTCACATCGGCCCGGCTGCTGGCGAGATCCACGAAATGCCCACGCAGGGTCTTGAGCACCAGGTCGCCCACGAGGATGATGGCCAGGCCGGCCGCCAGCACCCACAGCGTCTCGTACGCCTGGTTGGGCACCACGCGGTCATACACGTTCATGATGAACAGCGGCATGGCCACGGCGAACAGGTTGGTCAGAAAGGCGGCCAGCAGCACGTCGCGGTACAGCTGCCGGTTCTCAGCGATCACACTCCAAAACCAGTGCCCCTGCCGGGTCGGGTTGACCACGGGGCTGCGGGCATCGAAACGCAGGCGGGGCCGGGCATAAATCGCATGACCGGTGTAGCGCGCCTCGATCTGGGACAACGGGACTTCGACCGGCGCATCCCCCAGCTCGGGGAACACGACGCGCACCATCTGACCATCCTGGCTGCGGTCGATGAGCACACAGGCGCCCTCACCGTGGAGCAGCAAAATCGCAGGCAGGAGCTCGGATCGGAGCCGCTCCACCGGCAGGCGCACGATCTTGCTGCTGAGTCCGGCCCGGTGGGCTGCCCGCTCGAACAGCGAAGGCGACAGTCGGCCATTCTCAACCGGCAGGCCGGCCAGCGCCCCGTCGCGCGTGATCGTCTCGCCATGCAGGCGAGCGAGCACGATCAAACAACCGAGCAGCTCATCACGGTCGGCCGCAGCCTCGTGCGCACTCGATGGCGCGGTATCCGAATACATCGACGACTCCAGTGTTGAGCTGTGGCGCGCATGCCGCCGCTTGGTTGTTCTGCCGCATGGCTTGCAAAATGATCAGTCTAATACATCTTCCGACCGCTTCCCGTCGGGGTGACCGCACGGAACCCCGGCCATGCGCACAGGCTTTGATGCATGTCAATCCGTCATCAGGGCCGCTGGGTCGTCGCTGGCGATCACCTCCTGCGCCCAGGCGCGCAGCTTGCGGGTGTCGGCACGCAGGATCTGCTGCTTGACCGGGAGGATCTGGGTCGGGTGCATGGAGAAGCTGCGCAGGCCCAAGCCCAGCAACAGGCGGGTCATGGTGACGTCGCCCGCCATCTCGCCGCAGACGCTTACGCTCTTGCCCTGGGCCCGGCACTCGGCGATGGTGCGGGCCAGCAGTTGCAGCACCGCCGGATGCAAGGGGTCATAGAGGTGGGCCACCGTCTCGTCGACCCGGTCGATGGCCAGGGTGTACTGGATCAGGTCGTTGGTGCCGATCGACAAGAAGTCAAAGTGCTTGAGGAACATGCGCACCGCCAGGGCGGCGGCCGGTACCTCGATCATCGCACCCAGGCGGATCGGCCCATAGACAGCGGCGCGCGCATCGAGCTGCTCGCGAGCCCTGGCCAGCAACACCTTGACCTGGTGGATCTCGCTGGCATGGGCCAGCATGGGAATGAGCAGGTTGACCTTGCCATGGGCGGCTGCCCGCAAGATGGCACGAAGCTGGGTCAGGAACATCGCCGGTTCGGACAAGCTCCAGCGAATGGCACGCCGCCCGAGCGCAGGGTTGAGGTGGTCGTCGCGGGTGGCCCGGTCCAGCGGCTTGTCGGCGCCGATGTCCACCGTTCGGATGGTGACCGGCAGACCGTGCATGCCCTCCACCGCGGCCCGGTAGGCCTCGTACTGCTCCTCCTCATCGGGCAGCTTGCCATCACGTCCCATGAACAGGAATTCGGTGCGGAACAGGCCCACCCCGACGGCGCTCACCGACAGGGCCGGCACCGTGTCGGCGGGCTGTTCGATGTTGGCCAGCAGTTCGACGCGCTCGCCGTCCAGCGTCACGGCCGGGGTGTTCTTGATGCGCGACAGGCGCTCGCGCTCGACTTCGCCCTGTCGCTGCTTGAAGCCGTACTCGGCCAGCACCATGGGCGGAGGGTTGACGATGACGACGCCGGCATCCCCGTCGATGACGACCCAGTCGTCCTGCTGCACCAGATGGCTGGCGTTGCGCGCCCCCACCACGGCGGGAATGTCCATGCTGCGGGCCACGATGGCGGTGTGGCTGGTCTTGCCGCCCACGTCAGTGACAAAGCCGGCGAAAATGCTTTGCTTGAACTGCAGCATGTCGGCCGGCGACAGGTCGTGTGCGATCAGCACCAGAGGGGCCTCGTCGCCACTGCCGGGCCCATGGGCCGTAGCCGAACTCGCCGGCGCCGCCACGGGGGAGGCGGCTCCACGCAGGCAGCGCAGCACACGCTCGACCACCTGTTCCACATCGGCTTTGCGCTCGCGCAGGTAGGGATCCTGCATTTCGTCGAATTGCTTGGCGATATGCTCGAGCTGCGAAGTCAGCGCCCACTCTGCGTTGTAGTGCCGGTCTTGCACCCAGTGCTTGACCCCTTCTTGGAGCTGCTCGTCCTGCAGCAGCATGAGATGCACATCGAGCAGGGCCGAGAGTTCGTGCTGAGCCTCCATCGAGGCGGCTTCTTGCAGGTCGCGCTGGATCTGTTCGATTTCGGCGACCACGGCGTCACGCGCCTGGCGCAACCGCTGCAGCTCCCCCGGAACTTGGTCTTCGGTGATGAAATAGTGCGCGACGTCGAGCCGGCTCGACGCCACCAGCACGGCACGGCCGATGGCAATGCCGCGCGAAACCGCCTGCCCATGCACGCTGAAGGTCATTCGCCTTCTCCGAACTTGTCGTTGATCAGCGCCAGCAAGGCGTCCATGGCCTCGCGCTCGTCGGGACCGTCGGTCTCGAGCTCGACCTCGGCCTCCAGGCCAGCGGCCAGCATCATCACCCCCATGATGCTCTTGGCGTTGATGCGTCGACCGTTGCGGCTCATCCAGACGTCGCAGGCGAAACTGCTGGCCAGCTTCGTCAGCTTGGCGGACGCGCGGGCGTGCAGGCCCAGTTTATTGCTGATGGTCGCGGTGGTTTTGATCATGGGAGGAGCGACGGATCTGGTTCTGCTGGGCCGTCACCGACACCGGCATCACGCCCTGCGTGCCCCCGAGCAGGGCCCGGGAAGCCAGCGCATCGAGCGATTCGTGGCGGTACGACACGGCACGCAGCAGCATCGGCAGGTTGACACCGGTGAGCAGTCGGGTACGCACCCCGTCGACGAGTCGCGTCGCGACGTTGCACGGGGTGGCACCGAAGACGTCGGTCAGGATCAGCGTGTGCGGCGCACCCTGCAGGTCCAGCAGCATGCGGGCCTGCGACAGCGTCTCGTCCGGTGGCTGGTTGGGCGGGACGTCCAGGGCCTGGAGCGTGTTTTCGGCATCGGGAAACACATGCAGCACGCATTGGCGCAAGGCAGAGGCCAAGGGCGCATGGGCGATGACGAGGATGCCATTCATGAGGGGCGATTATGGGCCTTCACGGACAGGAACGTCGCATAAGACAGCACGCACACCCCCAGAAACACCCCCATGCTGGCGCGCAAAGCGTCCGGCGCGCTCCAGCCCAGGGCCTCGAAACCGTCTGCCAGCAGGCCGATCCCCCATTGCACCACGAAAATGCCGGCAAAGATCACCAGGTTGTACGCCGACAGGGCCCGCCCAGCCATGGACGCGGGAAACGCCATGGCCACCGCCGGCTGCGACAGCGACCCACAGGTGGACAGTATGCAGAAGAGCGCCCAATGCACCCAGGTGGTTTCGGCACCCTGCCAGATGTTGAAAGCCAGGACCGCCAGACTCAGGGGCATGCCCCAGGCGATCAGCCGCTCCACCGGCACGCCACGGCGCGCCAGACCCGGGGTCACCAGACCCCAGGTCCAGAATGTGCACAGCATCGACAGGTTGATCCAGAACAGCCCGGTGGCCGATTCGAACGGCGTCTGCCCCACCACCCGGACCAGCCAGGGACCGGCCCACAAGGTCTGGATCGCCACCATGCCCCCGTAGTTGAAAAAGCCGATCAGCGCCATCTTGCGGAAATACGGGTGGCGCCAAACGTCGGCATACCCGCGACCAGCCCCTTCGCTGCCGGCGGTGGCCGACGCGCCCGGCCCGCCAGACCAGGCCGGGACCAGCCAGGCCAGGAACACCATGCACAGGACGATACCCAGCGCCAGCAGCCAGAACAGGCCACGCCACCCCACGTAGGGCATGAGCCACTGCACCGGCAGGGTGGCGGCCACCATGCCCAGCGATCCGGTCATCAGCATCCACGAATTCGCGCGCAGTTGCATCCCGGCCGACAGCCAGCGCCGGTATCCGGTCAGGGGCGCCATCAGACAAGCGCTGACCCCGGCCCCGATGAGCACGCGCGCAGCGAGCAGTCCGTTGAAGGACGTGGCCCAGGCAAACGCCGCACACCCCAGCACCGCCACCGACAGGAAGACCAGGATCACCTTTTTCGGGCCGTGCCGGTCGAGCCAGCGGCCCAGCGGCAGCTGGGTGGCGGCGAAGCCCAGGAAATAGCCCCCCGCCAGCAGCCCGAGGTCTCGGGCCTGGAGCGACAGCTCATCGCTCAGCGTGGGCGCCAGCGTGGCGGTGATCGCCCGCAGCAGAGCAGACAGGAAGTAAGCCGCAGCGAAGGCCAGGAACACCCAGATGGCCATGCGTCGAGTGAGCAGACCGGGGTTTTCGGTGGCACGGGCTGTGTCGGGCAGGGTATCAGACGTCAAAACCGCTCCAGGATCCGTTCAGCGCAGTGTGAGGCTTTCGAAGAAGGTGT
Source organism: Tepidicella baoligensis (assembly GCF_013432195.1). GTDB lineage: Bacteria > Pseudomonadota > Gammaproteobacteria > Burkholderiales > Burkholderiaceae_C > Tepidicella > Tepidicella baoligensis. The sequence continues at coordinate 6,037 of NZ_JACCDB010000021.1, forward strand.
CAATCACGGATGCGTCAGCCGACGCCGGGGGCGCGTACACCGCAGCCTGGTGCAGCCAGCCATCGCTCACCGCCAGCAGCACCTGCGCTTGCAGCGGCTGCTGGCGGTGATCCAGCGCCGGCCCGCGCCAGCGTTGCCCCCATTCCCCCCCCTCCACAGTGAACTCGGTCGAAGACCATCCCACCGGATGGGAATCCCCAGGGGACACGTTCTGGCGCAAACTGACCCAGCTCGCTCGCATCCACCCATGGGCCGCCTCCGGCGGCGTCAGGCCGGGCGGCAGACGCAGGGCAGCCCAGGCGAAAGTATGGCCACCGGACTCGCAGCTCATGAGCCGCAACGAAGAAGACGGCGAGTCCGCCCCGAGCAAGCGCACTTCCCGTTCGGCACGCTCGGGCTTGCATGGCATCAGCATCCGCGCGGGCACACCCTCATGCCCGACCAGACGCCAGTTGAACGCTGGCGAACAAGCCATCAGCCACAGACCCGCCAGCAGCAGCCCCCATCCACGCCCCATGAACCCGACCATGCCATGCCTTTCAACGATACGGACTTGCCTTGCACCCATCGGCATGCCCCATGCACACCGTTCGGGGCACAATGGTGGACGATCCCGGGTGAACTTTGTCGCCTGGCCTGCCTCCATCTTCCGATAACCGCCACTGTCATGACCACCCATCCGAACAATCCCGACGGACTGCCGGAAATCCTTCCGGTGCCTGGCTCATTACGCGCTGCAGCCGCCGCCGCTCGGGACCGCGGCGAACCGCTCGTGGTCATGGTCACCCTCAAGGGGTGTGCATTTTGCGATGTCGTGCGCAACAACTACCTGGGCCCCATGTTCCAAAGGGGGGAAGTGTACGCCGTGCAGCTCAACATGCTGGACCGCCGCACCCCGCTGCAGGACCTCAGCGGTCACATCACCACGCCGTATGCGCAAGCCCGTGCATGGCGCGTCCGCATCGCCCCCACCTTGTTGTTCTTGAATGACCAAGGCCATGAAATCGCGGAACGCCTGGAAGGCATGACGGTCCCAGACTTCTACGGCGCCTACTTGCAACAACGCCTCGACACCGCCCGCGCTCGCTTGCGGGGAGGCTGACACATTGTCCTCTGCCATGAAACCGATCTCTGCTTCCTCGACCCGCCGCCGTTGCCTGGCCGCCTTGCTCGCTGGCGGTCTGATGCTCGGCCTGACCGGCTGCTCCAGCCGGAATCAGGCTCCGGATTCCCACTTCGTGCTGCTCGACGGCAGCACCATGACCACCGCCGACCTGCGCGGCAAAGTAACCCTGGTCAACTTCTGGGCCACCACCTGCGTGTCTTGCGTCAAGGAAATGCCAGCCCTGGTCGAGACATACAACAAGTTCCAGCATCGGGGCTTCGAGACCATTGCCGTGGCGATGAGTTATGACCCGCCGGACTGGGTGGCCAATTTCGCCGCCACCCGCCAACTGCCCTTCAAGGTGGCGCTGGACAACACCGGCGCGATCGCCCGCGACTGGGGCGACGTGCGCCTGACGCCCACCACCTATCTGGTGGATCGGCAGGGGCGCATCGTCAAGCGCTACCTGGGCGAGCCCAACTTCAACGCCCTGCACCAACTGCTCGACAAGCTGCTGGCCGAGGGCTGAGGCCCTTCAATTGCGGAAATTGTCGTGACAGGCCTTGCACGACGCGGCCGTGTCGTTGAACACACGGCGGATGGCATCCAGATCGCCCGTCTTGACCGTGTTGTTCAGGGCAACGAGTGCTTTTTGCGCGTTTTGCTGGGCTTCATCGAACTTGGCGCGCTCGGTCCAGACGTTGGGCTTGGCCCGGCTGCGAACGTCCTGCGTATCGGGGGTGAAACCGGCCCAGGGGAGCTGCGAGATCGCCATCACCACCGCCATGTTCTCCTGTGCCGCGGCGGCATCGAACGGTACGCGGCCGGCAGCCATGGCGCCGACACGGCTGAAGTGCTGCCCCATCACGAACAATGCGCTCTGCCGGTACTTGACGGCATCGTCCGGCTTCTGGAACTGAGCCTGGGCGGCACCGATTCCCAGGCACAACGAGGCAAACAGCACAACGGTATGGCGAAGTTTCACGGACAGCTCCTTGTTGGTTGAAAAATGGATGCACGCATGGACAATACCCTGCGCGGCATGAGTTTATGCTTTTATCATGCTTGACCGCCATGGTAGGCAATTGATGCTGTACCGACCTCACGACAAGGAGCTGAACCGATGTACCGGATACGCGTTTGGGATTGGCCGACCCGACTGTTCCACTGGCTGCTGGCGGCCGCTGTCGTCGGCTTGGTGATCACCGGCAACATGGGAGGGTCCTGGATGGAATGGCATATGCGGCTGGGCATGTTTGTGCTCTCCCTGCTGCTGTTTCGCCTCCTTTGGGGCTTCATGGGAGGCCACTGGTCGCGGTTCGCGCACTTTATTTATACGCCCGCCTCCATCTGGGCCTATCTGCGCGGCCGCAGTCCACTGCCGCATCGGGTCGGGCACACGCCCCTGGGCTCACTGGCGGTGTTCGCCATGCTCGCGGCACTGGCCGTGCAGGTCGGCACCGGTCTGTTCACCGACGACGAGATTTTCTATGCCGGTCCCCTGACCGCCGTGGCCAGCTACGACACCATCGAAATCGCCTCCCGTTATCACAAAGGCTGGGGCAAGCTGCTCATTTTGGGGCTGGTCAGCCTACATCTGTTGGCGCTGCTGTTTTACAAAGTGGTGCTGCGTCAGTCGCTCGTCGCGGCCATGCTGACGGGTGACAAATCTCTGCCCGAATCGGTGCCGAGCGCCGCTGATGGCCCGCGCCAGTGGCTGCTGGCTGCGGCCCTGTATGCTGTGGCTTGCGGTCTCACGTACCTGATCGTCACCTGGGGCGCTTGATGCTCGACACGGCCGGGTTTGTCGTATAGTCTCCGCCCATGGAGACCATGACTGCTGAGCCCGGCCACGACAGGGACAGCCAGCCCCCCCCGATCCGCATCGAGGTCGTTGAAACGGGCCCTGCCATCGAGTCCGTGCGGCAACTGTTTTTAGACTACCAGGCCGACATCGGCATCGACCTGTGCTTCCAAGGCTTTGCCGAAGAACTCGCCCATCTGCCGGGTGACTATGCCCCCCCGCATGGTGCCTTGCTGCTGGCCACGATCGGCGAACAGGCCGCCGGTTGCTGCGCGTTTCGCCCCTTGTTCGACAGCGATTACGCCAACGCCTGCGAAATGAAGCGCCTGTTCGTGCGCCGCATGTTCCGGGGCTTCGGTATCGGTCGCTTACTGGTCGACCACACGCTGATGCTGGCCAAGCAGGCAGGCTATGACGTGATGCTGCTCGACACCCTCAACGACATGGAGACGGCCCGGGCCTTGTACGCCCAGGCCGGGTTTGAGGAAATCGCGCCCTACTACCACAACCCCCTGCCAGGCGCGCATTACCTCAAGGTGCAGCTCTGACACGAGTCAGAGCGTCTTGGCCTGCGCCAGCAGGGTCTCGGCGTCCGACACCTCGAACTTGCCCGCTTCTTCGACATTGAGCGTCATCACCACCCCGTCCTTGACCAACATCGAGTAACGGTTGCTGCGTACGCCCATGCCCCGACTCGTGAGGTCCAGCACCAGCCCGACCGCGCGCGTGAAGTCCGCACTGCCATCGGCCAGCATGCGCACCTTGCCTTGCGTGTTCTGCTCCCGACCCCAGGCGCCCATCACGAACGCGTCATTGACGCTCACGCACCAGATTTCATCCACACCCGCAGCTTTGAACGCGTCATAGAGCTCCACATAGCCCGGTACATGCTTGGCCGAACAGGTTGGGGTGAAAGCCCCTGGCACTGCAAACAAAGCAATGGTTTTACCCGCTGCGGCCTTGGCCACCTCCACCGGGTTCGGGCCGATACTGCAACCTGGGGTTTCGGCATCGATGTATTCCATCAGCGTGACGGCGGGCAATTTGTCTCCAACCTGAATCATGAGGGCACTCCTGAAAATGGCGACCGTCGACCGGCCGGGGAATGGGTGTCGGCTCGGCGCACCAAGCACGAAACCCGAACGAAAAAAACGACCGAGATTGTCGGTCGTTTTTTCGAATCGTGCCCAAGGGGCGTCGAAACAGCCTTACACCAATGCGGCCTTTTGGACCAGGCGGGTGGCGACCCAGTTCTTGGTTTTCGACAGCGGACGGCTTTCGGTGATCTCGATGATGTCACCCAGCTTGTATTCGCTGTTCTCGTCGTGCGCGTGGTATTTGCTCGACTTGATCACGATCTTGTCGTAGAGCTCGTGCTTCACACGACGCTCGACCAGCACCGTCACGGTCTTGGCGCGCTTGTCGCTCACCACCTTGCCAACGAGGGTGCGCTTGCGGGAGGTTTGTGCTTCCGTCATGTTCACTCCTTATTGGCTGGCGGCTTGCTTTTCGGCCAAGATGGTCTTGGCACGGGCGATGGCGCGGCGGGTTTGACGCAGCGTGGCGGTGTTGTTCAACTGTTGCGTGGCTTTTTGCATACGCAGGTTGAAGTGAGCCTTTTGCAGGGACTTCACCTCGGCTTGCAGGCCGGCAACGTCTTTTTGGCGCAGTTCAGNTTTGACGCAGCGTGGCGGTGTTGTTCAACTGTTGCGTGGCTTTTTGCATACGCAGGTTGAAGTGAGCCTTTTGCAGGGACTTCACCTCGGCTTGCAGGCCGGCAACGTCTTTTTGGCGCAGTTCAGCAGCTTTCATCGTCTTCTCCTGATCACTGGCCCAACATACGGGTCACGAAGGTCGTGCGCAGCGGCAGCTTGGCGGCGGCGAGCTGGAAGGCTTCGCGAGCGAGTTGCTCGGGAACACCCACGATCTCGTACAACACCTTGCCAGGCTGGATTTCGGCGACGTAGTATTCCACGGCACCCTTGCCGTTACCCATACGGACTTCGGCAGGTTTCTTGGAAATCGGCTTGTCGGGGAACACGCGGATCCAGATCCGGCCGCCACGCTTGACGTGACGGGAAATCGCACGACGTGCGGATTCGATCTGGCGTGCCGTCAGACGGCCACGATCCGTGGACTTCAGGCCGAAATCGCCAAAGGCCACGGTGTTGCCACTGGTGGCGACACCCGTGTTGCGGCCTTTTTGCTCTTTACGGTATTTACGGCGAGCAGGTTGCAACATGTTCTTTACTCCTTAGGCCTGGGGCTTGTCGCTGCCGTCGGCCGGGGCGGCATGGGTGGAGGCGCCACGGCGTGGCCCGCCACGGCGTTCGCCGCGGTTGTCGCCACGACCGTCGCGGCGCGGGCCACGCGGGCGGCGCTCGTCGTCGGGACGCGGCGTGCTGTCCAGCGAAGGGGCATCGCTGCGGCCGAGGTGGTCACCTTTGTAGACCCACACTTTGACGCCAATGACGCCATAGGTGGTCTGGGCCACGGAGGTGCCGTAGTCGATGTCGGCGCGCAGGGTGTGCAGGGGCACACGGCCTTCGCGGTACCATTCGGTGCGGGCAATCTCGATACCGTTCAGACGGCCCGAGGACATGATCTTGATACCCTGAGCGCCCAGGCGCATGGCGTTCTGCATGGCGCGCTTCATGGCGCGGCGGAACATGATGCGCTTTTCGAGCTGCTGGGTGATCGAGTCTGCGATCAGCTTGGCATCGACTTCGGGCTTGCGCACTTCCTCGATGTTCACGGCCACCGGCACGCCCAGTTTGGCGGCCAGGTCTTTCTTCAGCTTTTCGATGTCCTCGCCCTTTTTGCCGATCACCACACCCGGGCGGGCCGAGTAGATGGTGATGCGGGCGTTCTTGGCCGGGCGCTCGATCACGACGCGGGACACCGCAGCGTTCTTGAGCTTCTCTTTCAGGTACTCACGCACCTTGATGTCTTCAGCCAGCATGCCTGCGAAGTCGCGGTTGCTGGCGTACCAGCGGCTGGCCCAGTTACGGCTGACCGCCAGGCGGAAGCCGGTAGGATGGATTTTCTGTCCCATAGTCTTCCTTCTGGCTCAGTTACCGACCGTCACATAGATGTGACAGGTGGGTTTGCTGATGCGATTGCCACGACCCTTGGCGCGGGCAGTGAAACGCTTCAGCGTGGTGCCCTGCTCGACGTAGATGGTCTTGACCTTCAGTTCGTCGATGTCGGCACCGTCGTTGTGTTCGGCGTTGGCGATGGCGGACTCCAGAGCCTTCTTGACGATGCCCGCAGCTTTTTTCTGCGTGAACGTCAGGATGTTGAGGGCCTGGTCCACCTTCTTGCCGCGAATCAGGTCCGCCACCAGACGGCCCTTGTCGACCGACAGGCGAACGCCGCGAACAATTGCGCGTGTTTCCATGGTGTGTCCTTACTTCTTGGCTTTCTTGTCGCCGGGATGACCCTTGAAGGTGCGGGTCAGCGAGAACTCGCCCAGCTTGTGGCCCACCATCTGGTCGGTCACATAGACGGGCACATGCTGCTTGCCGTTGTGCACGGCGATCGTCAGCCCGATGAACTCGGGCAGGATCATGGAGCGGCGCGACCAGGTCTTGATGGGCTTCTTGTCCTTGCTGGCTTGGGCTTTTTCGACCTTCGCGAGCAAATGGTGGTCAACGAAGGGACCTTTTTTGAGAGAACGAGTCATTTCGTCAACCCCTTACTTCTTGCGACGCGACACGATCATGTTCTGCGTGCGGCGGTTGTTGCGGGTACGGTAACCCTTGGTCAGGTTGCCCCACGGATCCACCGGCGGCATACCGGTGCCGGTACGACCCTCACCACCACCGTGCGGGTGATCGATCGGGTTCATGGCCACACCGCGAACGGTCGGACGGATACCCATGTGACGCTTCACGCCGGCCTTGCCCAGTTGGCGCAGGCTGTGCTCGGTGTTGGACACTTCACCGATGGTGGCGCGGCAGTCCACGTGGACCTTGCGCACCTCGCCCGAGCGCATACGCACTTGGGCGTAAACACCTTCGCGGGCGAGCAGCACGGCAGAAGCCCCAGCGGAGCGGGCGATTTGCGCACCCTTGCCCGGTTTGAGCTCGATGCAGTGGATGGTCGAACCCACCGGAATGTTGCGGATCGGCAGGGTGTTGCCCACGCGGATCGGCGACTCCGAGCCGCTCAGCAGCGTGGCACCGACTTCGACGCCACGGGGAGCGATGATGTAGCGGCGCTCGCCGTCGGCGTAACACAGCAGCGCGATGTGCGCGGTGCGGTTCGGGTCGTATTCCAGACGCTCCACCTTGGCGGGGATGTTGTCCTTGTTGCGGACAAAATCGACCACGCGGTAGTGATGCCGGTTGCCACCCCCCTTGTGCCGGACCGTGATGTGACCGTTGTTGTTGCGGCCAGCCTTCTGGAACTTGGGCTCCAGCAGCGGCGCGTAGCCGGAGCCCTTGTGCAGGGTCTCGCGGGTGACCTTCACCATGCCACGGCGGCCGGGCGAGGTCGGTTTCATCTTGATGACTGCCATGATCAGACGGCCTCCCCACCAAAGTTGAGTTCCTGACCCGGTTGCAGCGTCACGTAGGCCTTGCGCACGCGATCACGGCGGCCGATGGTCTTGCCGAAACGCTTGGTTTTCCCTTTCTGGTTCAACATGTTGACGGCTTGCACCTTCACGTTGAACAACAGCTCCACCGCCGCCTTGATTTCGGGCTTGGTGGCGTTTTGCAGCACTTTGAACAGCACGGTGTTCGATTGATCGGCAACCATGGTCGCCTTTTCGGACACGATGGGCGCGACCAGCACCTGCATCAGGCGACCTTCGTCAAACTGGACGTTGCTCATGCGAACATCTCCTTGAGTTTGTCGATGGCACCCTTGGTGACGATCACTTTCTTGTAGTGAACCAGCGACAGCGGATCGGCGTAGCGCGGCTCCAGCACCAACACGTTGGGCAGGTTGCGCGAGGCCAGGTACAGGTTTTCGTCGATCTCGTCGGCGATGACCAGCACGGACTTCAGGTTCATGGCCTTGAATTTGTCGGCCAGCAGCTTGGTTTTGGGCGCATCGACCTTGATGGAGTCCACCACGGCCAGACGGCCTTCACGCACCAGTTGAGAGAAGATGGAGGCCATGCCGGCGCGGTACATCTTCTTGTTCAGCTTCTGGGTGAAGTTTTCGTCAGGGCTGTTCGGGAACACCTTGCCACCTCCACGCCACAGCGGCGACGAGGTCATACCGGCACGGGCATTGCCGGTGCCTTTCTGGCGAAACGGCTTCTTGGTGCTGTGCTTGACGGCAGCGCGATCTTTCTGAGCACGGGTGCCTTGACGGCCGTTGGCTTGGTAAGCCACCACGAGCTGATGGATCAACGATTCGTTGTAGTCACGACCAAACACGGTTTCCGGCACTTCCACGGTGGAAGCGGCCTGACCCTGGTCGTTCAGGAGTTCGACTTGCATCAGTTCGCTCCTTTCGCAGCGGCTTTGACGGCGGGCCGCACGGTGACGAAGCCACCTTTGGAGCCCGGAACGGCGCCCTTGATCAGCAGCAGCTGACGCTCGGCATCGACGCGCACCACGTCCAGGTTTTGGGTGGTCACGGTTTCGGCACCCATGTGCCCGGTCATTTTCTTGCCCGGGAACACACGGCCCGGGTCCTGCGCCATGGAGATGGAACCCGGCACGTTGTGCGAACGGCTGTTGCCGTGAGATGCACGCTGCGAGGCGAAGTTGTGGCGCTTGATGGTGCCGGCAAAGCCCTTGCCGATGGACGTGCCCTGCACATCCACCTTCTGGCCCGCCGCAAACAGCTCGGCCACGGGCAGCACGGTACCGGCTGGATATTTGCCAGCCACGTCAGCGCTCACGCGGAATTCCTTGAGGATTTCGCCGGCCTCGATGCCGGCTTTGGCCAGGTGACCGGCTTCGGGCTTGGTCACGCGGGAAGCGCGACGCTTGCCATACGCCACTTGCAGGGCGTCGTAGCCATCATGGGCCTGGGTTTTGACTTGTGCCACGCGGTTGTTGGACACGTCCACCACCGTGACGGGCACAGCGTCCCCGTCTTCGGTGAACAGGCGCATCATGCCCACCTTGCGGCCCAACAACCCGAGGGAGTTGCTCAGACTCATTGTTTTCTCCGTTCCTGACTGCAATTGGCCAGGTCTGATGATGAAAAATCTTCGCTGCCAAAAAAGCCGCGAAGCCCGCGAGTGTAACCCGCGGGCTGGAAAAATGCAAGCGCCTCGGTTACTGGAGCTTGATTTCCACGTCCACCCCGGCTGGCAGGTCCAGCTTCATCAGGGCGTCGACCGTTTTGTCCGTGGGGTCCACGATGTCCATCAGGCGTTGGTGGGTGCGGATCTCGAACTGGTCGCGGCTGGTCTTGTTGACGTGCGGCGAACGCAGAATGTCGAAACGCTTCATGCGCGTCGGCAGAGGCACGGGGCCCTTGACAATGGCGCCGGTGCGCTTGGCGGTGTCCACGATTTCGGCGGCGGAAGCGTCGATGAGTTTGTAGTCGAACGCCTTGAGACGGATGCGGATTTTTTGCTTGTTCATGATCGGCATCCTTTTTTAGTCGAGAATCTTGGCCACGA
>NZ_JACCDB010000022.1 GCF_013432195.1 Tepidicella baoligensis
GCTGCAAGACGAGCTGGACCGCCGCCGCACCCGCCTGATGGAGCGTCGCTACAAGCGATCGGGTCTGGACGAGAAAGTCGGCCTGGCCGACTTCGACTGGCGTTTCAACCCGAAGCTGCCGCGCGCGGCCTGCTTTGAGCTTCACACCCTCAAGTTCATTGCCGAGGGCGCCAACGCGCTGATCGTGGGCAAACCCGGCACCGGCAAGAGCCACATCGCCAAGGCGGTTGCCTACCAGGCCACGCTGGCCGGCCACGATGTACGTTACCTGGAGGCCGACAGCGAGTTCGCTCGCTACGCGCTGGCCAGTGCCACTGAGCGTATCGGCCTGCTCAAGGAGTGGGTGGAGCCGGACCTGCTCATCCTGGACGATCTGTTCCTGGCCAGGCGTATCAGCGAGCACGCCGCCGAGGTCCTGCAGGCCATCGTGCATCAGCGCTACAAGCTGCGGCGTGCCATCGTGGTGACTTCCAATCGCGTGGTGCAGGACTGGGGGCGTTACCTGGGAGATGCCACCATGGCCACCACCATCCTCGACCGCCTCATGCACCGCTGCACGATGCTGGAGTTCGAGGGCAAAAGCTACCGTCTCAAGGAGGCCGCCAACCGCATCGCCATCAGCCCTGAACCGTCATAATCCGGCCGTCCTGCCTGGAGCAGTTTGACCGGCCATAAGTGGAGCAGTTTGGGGTGGCCATCGGGGTTCGGGCTTTTGCCGCCAGCGCATCCTGAACTGGTGCGAGCGCGCAGGCGTGCACTACATCGTGGGTCTTGCGCGCAATGCGCGGCTGCAGGCGCAGGTCGAGTTCGCTGAACTCTGGATGAAGGACGAGTACGAGCGCACGGGGCTCAAGCAGCGCGTGGTGGACGAATTCAACTATGCCGCGCAGAGCTGGGCGCACGAGCGGCGCGTGATCACGCGGCTCGAATGGGGCGAGCAGGGCTGCAACCCGCGCTTCATCGTGACCAACCTCAGCGGTGAGGCGCAAGCGCTGTACGACGACGTGTACTGCCAGCGCGGCGAGGCGGAGAACCGAATCAAGGAGGCGCAGGTCGGCCTGTTCGCCACGCGCACGAGCTGCCATGTGCTGCGCTCCAATCGGTTGCGCATGTTGCTGGCCGCGCTGGGCTACGTGCTCATTGAGCGGCTGCGCGCGCTGGCCTTGCAAGGCACGGCGTTGGCCACAGCACAGGTGGACACCCTGCGCATCAAACTGCTCAAAGTGGCGGCCGTGGTGACGCGCAACACGCGGCGTATTCGCCTGTACCTGGCCTCCAACTGGCCCAGTGCGCAGATCTTCGCGCATGCCATGAGCCAGTTGCGCTCACCCTGAACGACTCAGCAGCGCCTGGCCGGCGCGATGACACAAAAACGGCCCGCAACCCAAGCCGGGGTTGGGGTTGGTGCGGGCAAGTGGCGCCCGCCGGCCAACGCAAGCCTGCGCAGCAACGACTTTCTGTGCATCAGCACGCGAAAATCCAGCCCGCATCGCTCAACCAGCCCCCTGGCGCGCCGGGGCGTGAAATATCCGGGCTAAAGGGGCGTAGCGATCGAGAAACGGCTACCGAACGGCTACCAGAGAATCAATCAGCCCAGGAAATGAAAACGGGTTAACCCTTTTTGAGAGCTAACCCGTTGATTTTATTGGCGCGGCTGGCAGGATTCGAACCCACGACCCCTTGGTTCGTAGCCAAGTACTCTATCCAACTGAGCTACAGCCGCTTGCTGAAGCTGAGAGTATACAATGATTTTCAGCCCTCTTTGAAGCCATAGAAAAATTTCTTGACCTACGAAGTGGTTCGCAGAACAGCGGGCAGCTCAGGTTGGTTTGCCGAGCGGGAATCGGCCTCCCGCGCTTACGGGCGAGAGTGCGGCGCTTTGCGGGTTCCCGAGGAGATCCGAGCCAGTCGATCGCGCAACCAGCCAAACCCAACGCGCTCCTGCTCCAGTCGCAGCCGGGGCTGGTAGCGATCGAATCGTAGGTCGTCATAGACCGCCGCCTCCTCGGGCGTGAGACGCACAAGGTCGTGGTGCGCAGGCTCGGGCTCCGCGCCCCAATGCAGGCGGTGCGCGAGGAGCGTCTCGCGGTCCATCAGGAAGGATGCCGCGCGGGGGAAATGGCCGCGTAGCTGGTCGAGAATGGCGAAGCCGTGGGTGTCGATGTCGCCCCAGTAGTGCAACCGGCAACGATGCAACCACTCGGCGCGCGCCAGCGCCTCCCAACCGTAGCCCGCACCGAAGACGACGATGGATCCGGCCACGGCCGGGAGGGCGAGGAAGTTGGTCTCGTTCTCGGTGATGAAAACGGACTCGACGGGTAGCTTCAGTGCCCCGAAGCTCGTGGCGTCCAGGGTGATGTCGGGCAGGCCCTCACAGCCGGGCAGGCTGGGCAGCGCCGGATCGAGCAGGCGAAACCGGATCCGCACGGGCTTGTCCAGAAAACCGAACCGGCGCGGGAACTGCGCAACACCCGTCGCGCTGGTCTCGATGGATTCGGGGGGAAGGGACAAGTCCAGCAGCTCGGTGAGCACGCCGCGGTGGGTCTCGATGAACTTGCTGTCGACGCCGGGCACATCCACCTGGCGCAGATACACGCCCGGGCGCGGATGGGCCTGCAGCCAAGCCACGACGGCCAGCAAACGTTCCCAACGCTCGGCCAGGTCCAGGGCCTGGATCGGCCGCCGGGACAGCCACGCCAGCAGCGTTGGCTGCATGACGGCCGTCTGCTGCCACAACGCCGCGAAGCGTTGCGCCTGAGCAACCTTGCCGATGAAGGCCAAGGCCGCCTGCAGCGTGTCGAGCCAGACCGCGGCAGGAAGACGCTGCACGCCTTGCACGCGGTGGTTCCACTCCCGCCACTCGATCCGAACCTGCGGGGTCTGACCAAGCGCACGCACCCAGTCACGCACCGACTCGAAGCGATCGGACAAGTCGGCAGCCGAGGGCGTCTTCAAACTCAGGCGCAAGGGCCACGCCATGGCGTCGGTGACCGTCGCGCGCAGTAATTCGCCGCGGTCCCACAAGCGTTGCACCTGGGCGCGGAGATCTGCCGGCGTGGTCCAGCTCATGGTGCCGCGTCGCCTTCCGCCGCGTTTGCGGCAGCCATTCCAGCCGCTGTGCCCAATGCCGTCCCTGCTGCCGTGCTACCGGCCTTCTGCGCCCGGTATTCCTCGATCGACAGACAACGCAGGCGCGAGTCGCGCCCGCCTTCGTTGTGCACGAAACCGACGCTGGCCACGAAGGGCTCGATGATGTGGATTTTCTGCAGCGGCGTGACGATGAGCAGTTGCAGGTTGAGCTGCTGGAACAGGCGCAGCCCGTACTGCGCCGACTCGTCCGAGCCGCGCCCGAACGCTTCGTCGATCACGACGAAGCGGAAGCTGCGCGAACGCACCGCGCCCCACTCCAGCCCGAATTGGTAAGCCAGGCTCGCGGCCAGCACGGTGTAGGCGAGCTTCTCCTTCTGCCCGCCCGATTTGCCGCCCGAGTCCGAGTAGTGCTCGTGTTCGGCGCCGTCGGCGCGCCAGCGCTCGCTGGCCGAGAATAAAAACCAGTTGCGCACGTCGGTGACCTTGGCGGTCCAGCGCCGGTCGGCGTCCGCCAGTCCTTCGCGGCCCCGGAAGCGGTCGATGATCGCCTTGACCTGCAGGAACTTGGCTTCCGAATACTGCTCGTCGGCCGAGCCCGTTAGCGCGCCCTCGGTGCAGGCGCGCAAGTCCTGCTGGAAGTCGCGGATCTCGGCATCCGGGCTGGGCTGCGCCACCAGTTTGATGTAGCGGCCGGGGTTGTAATCGATCGCGTGCAGCGACTGGTTGATGAAGTCGACGCGCTCCTTGATCGTCTCCCGCTCGCGGGCGAGCTGGGCGTTGAAGTGGGCGATCTCGTTGATGGTGTTGACGTTGAGCAGTTCCTTGAAGCGCGCCTCGAAACGCGGCAGGTCGTCGCCCTTCAAGCCGGCGAGCAGGCGCTCGTACTCCGGCAATGCCGCGAGCGCAACGTCCACCTCGATGGTCTCGGCCTTGAATTCTTCCTTGAAGCCGCGCATGGCATTGACGATGCGCTCGGTGAGCCGCGCCAGGCGCCTGTCCTCCGCGTCGATGCGTTGCTGTAGCCACTGGCGCAGCTCCTGCTCGCGGTTGTCGCAGGATTCGACGGTGAGTTGATGCTCGCCCAGCGCCTGTGCACGCCAGGCATCCAGACGCGCGATCTGCGCGTCGCGCAGCGGCGCAGCGGTCCACACCGCGCGGGCCTCTTCGAGTAGCGTTTGCGCGGCTTCTCGCTTGGTCGCCACCGCCGAGCGCTTGTCGCGCACCGCGTCGCGCTGGCGCTCCATTTCCGCGAGCCGCGCCTGCGCCGCCTCGAGCTGGCGACCCAGCTCTTGCAGCGTGTCGGAGGCAGCCTCCAGCCTCGCCCGTTCCTCGGTGAGCGCGGCGATTCTCCGCGCCAGGCTCATCCAGTCGATGTCGGCAAAGCACGTGAACTCTTCCAGCTTGCTGAGCGCATCCAGCCGGCCCCGCAGTTCATTGCGCGCCTGCTGGATCTCGCCGATGCGCTGCCCGAGCTGGGCCAGCTTTGCCTCCAGCCGCTCCCGCTGATCGCGCAGCGCCCGCAGCTTGTCGGTATTGCTCCAGCCGAGCACGTAGCGGCTGCGATCGTCGATGCGGCTGCGGTCGTCCTTCTCGTGGCGTCCGCTCGGGTCCTTGATCTGCCCTGCGCGGGTGATGGCGCGTGCCTCGCGGCGAAACTGCTCGCCGGTGTCGCAGCAGGCGAAGTCGAAGCGCTGGCGAAGTTCCTGCTCCAGCCACTCGACGTGCGGCGAATCCGGCTTGATGACGAGCTTCCTCACCAGTGACTGCGGATGCAGCGCCGCGCGCTGCGTTGCCTTGCGTGGCCGCACATGGAAGTACACCAGCCGCCCGCCCAAGTGTTGGCGGTCCACCCAGTCCGCCACGGCCTTGTAGTGCGCGTCCGGCACCAAAAGCGAAAGGCCGAAACCGCGCAGCAGCCGCTCGGCGGCGCCTTCCCAGTCGCGCTCGTCCTCGCGCACCTGGATGAGCTCGCCCGCGAACGGCAACGCCTCCTCGTCGATCGCCAGCGCCGCGCACAGCGCTTCACGGATGCGGATCTGGGCGGCGTCGATGTTGCTCTTGCGCCGCGCAAGACTCTCGATCTCGTCGGACAGGGCGGCGTGCTCTTCGCGGCCCTTGCGGAAGGCAAAGTCCTCCTCGCGCTCGCGGTCGTCGAGGTCGGCGATGCGCTCGCGCAAGCCTTCGGCACGCTGGGCGATGCTTTGCTGCTGGGCGAGAAAGCCGGCTTCATCGGCCGGCGCCGCCTCGTCGATGCGGGCCAGCAGCGCCTGGAAGCGATCCGACTTCTGCTGACGTTGCGCCTTCTCCTGCTCCAGACGACGAATCTCCGCCGCCAGCTCCTCCAGGCGATCGCCGCCGTTGTCGCGCAGGGCCCGCTCCAGGCGGCCGACTTCGAGGCGCTCGGTCTCACGCTGCGCCTCCAAGCGCTCGATCTGCGCGTCGAGCCGGGCGGCCTCTTCCGCCAGCAGGCCGAGGCGGCGGTTGAGCAGTTCGCCCTTGAGCCGCGCGAAGTAGGGCCGAAGCTGGTCGCGCGCCTCCCGCCAGTCTTGGATTTCGGCCACCAACGCCTGGTGGCGCTTGCCGTCCTCGACCAGCGGCGTGAGCAGATCGACCTGCCGCTTGGCCTTGAGCACCGCCTGGTGCGCACGGTCCAGGTCGTCGAAGTGGCGAATCAGTGCTTCGATGCGTTGCCCCGAATCGAACGGTTCCAGCATGTGGCTGCGCACGAAGTCGGTGAGGTTGCCCACCGACTTCATCGAGACGGTCTGATGGAACAGTTCCAGCGCCTGCTCGTGCTCGATGCCGAAGCGCCGGCGAAACCAGGCGCCGTAGGGCGGGAAGCTCTCGAACAGCTCGCAGCCTTGCGCCCGCAGCTTCTTGCGTAGCGCAGTGATGTCGGCTCCGAAGCCGCTGAAGTCGTCGGCGATGGCGAGTTCCCGCTCGGCGGCCACGAACAGGCGCGCGGGCTGGCCTTGCGGGTCTTTCAGCCAGAAGACCTGCGCCAGCGTCACCGCCTGGTCGTAGCCCTCGTTGCGAAAGACGCCGAGGATGACCGAGTAGCTCGACGCATCGCGCAGCGCCACCGGCTTGCTGCTGCCCGTGACCTCGTTGCGTTCGCTCTTGTAGTGGCCCAGCACGTAGGAGCGCAAGGAGCGCTCGCGGGCATCCGCGCCGGCCGCCTTGTTGTAGGCCACGCGATGCGCCGGCACCAGCAAGGTGGTGATGGCATCGACCAGCGTGGACTTGCCCGAACCGATGTCGCCCGTGAGCAGACCGTTGCGCCCGTCGAGCGGGTAGCGCGAGATCCGCTTGTCGAAGGTGCCCCAGTTCAGCACCTCCAGCCGGTGCAGCCGAAAGCCTACCCGGCTGTCGTCGGCCACGAAGTCCAAGCTCAACGTCGCCGAATCCAGCGGTGATTCAGGCATCGCCTCCCTCCTTGCCCGCGTTGCCCGACAGCGCCGTGCGGTAGACTTCCAGCCGCGCATCGAACTCGGCCAGCCACTGTGCGTCCACGAAGGCTTTCAGGATGCGCCGCACCTCGTAGTGGCCTCGATCCTTGGCGCTGCCGGCAGCGGGTTTGAGCCGGCGCAGAAAGCCCAGATCAACCACCTTGGTGATCGTCGCGTCCACCTGGTCGATCAGTCGCGCCTCGTTCGTGCCATCGGGCAGGAACACGCGCATCAGCTCGGCAATCTCGTCGCGGGAGAGCACCAGCCGCCGTCCGTCCCCATCTTGGCCACCGCCGGCGTCGAACTCGGCCAGGCGCTTCCTGAGCAGCGCCAGCATCAGGCTCACCGGGTAGGACAGCGGTCGGCGCGCGACGAGCCGCGGCAGGCGGGGCGCGCCTTCGGACTCGTCCGGGTCGGGGCGGCTCTTGAGGAAGGCGTGGCCCTCGGCCTCGTCGAGCACCAGGTCGAGCAGCAGCACGGCGGCCTGCTCCCTGACGCGCGCCTGCAGGCGCAAGAGGCTCTCCCACACCCGTTCGTCATCCTCGCGATAGAGCACGCCCTTGAGCAGCTGCACCATCAGCTGCGACAGCTCGGGCACGGCCGGCAGCGCGCTGGGCGGGGTGTCCACCGGATCGTTCTCGTACAGCGCCTCGTTCATGTTCCTCTCTTTTCTGGCCCCGAGCTTTTCTGGCCCCGAGCCTTCAGCGGGTGAAGATCACGCGGGGCAAGCGCGCCTCGCGCGTCACAACATCGCCCGCTGCGTTGCGGGCATTCCAGCAGACGGGTTCTTCCACGGCGTCATCGACGAGGGCGCGAAAGTCTTCGAGCGTGTTGCTGCTTTCTCCTGCATGCGCCAGCTCCAGATAGGCCACCAGCTCGGCCAGACCCTGGTGCAAAGGCTCATCCTTCAGCAGTTCGCGCAGCGTGATCTGCGGCTTGTGGCGCAGCGCGCGTTGCACGGCCGAGCGCAGGCGCGCCTTGTCCACCACGATCTGGTCGAACAAGCGCGCGGTGTCGATGTCGTCATCGCCGGCCACGAGGACCAGATCGGCCAAGTGTGGCTTCACGCTCGGCGTGAACAAGGGGCGTTCCAGCGGCAGGTCGATGTCCGCGCCCATCGCGTCGATGTGCATCACCGTGCCGCTGGGCAGCGCCTCGCGCACTGCCAGCGCCTTGCTCTCGATGCCGTGCAGCAGGTCCAGGATGCGGCGGTTTTCCAGAAAGGCCCGGTCGTCCAGAAAGCGGCGCAACTGCTGCGACAGCTGGGCCACCGTGCGCTGCGTGTGTTCGCCGGCTTCCAGCCAATCGTGATGCACGCGGCGGGTGCGTGGATCGGGCGAAAGCTGAGCCACGGCGGGCAGGGCCAGCACCTGGTCCAGCCGCTCGGAGAGTTCCTCCTGCCGCCGGCTGGACATCAAGAAGTCCCAGAAGGCGCGAAAGCTGCGGCCCTGGTCGGAGTCGCCGATGGCGTCGCGCTCGCCCATGATCTCGTCGAGCAACGCGCCCTTGCTGCCTTCCCACAGCGCGATCTTCTCGCGCACCTTGCGGTCGAGCCGACGGAAGTTGTGCTCCACCTCGCGGAAGTCGGCCAAGAGCTCGCGCGCCAGTTGCTGGAACTGCAAAAAGCGATCCTTGACCGCCGTGTCGTCCAAGAGCGGCACCTCGCCGGCCAGCACGCGGGCGATCTCGGCGTCGAGCGCGTCGCGCTTCTTGCGCAAATCCTCCACGCGCTTGACCGGGTCGGACTCGGTGCCGGCGCTGATCTGCTCCAAGAGCGCAAACAGCGTCAGCAGGCGCGACTCGGTGCCGACGAAGGGCCGCTCGGTGAGCGAGGCCAGCCAGGCGATGGCCTTCTCGGTGGCCGGCGTCAGGTCGAACTGCGCCTCGTCCGTGCCCGGCTTGTAGAACTTGCGCAGCCAGCCCTTGTCCGGCGCGGCCCAGTCGTTCAAGTAGTCCTGCGCGCCCTTGGGGTACGCCTCCGGCCCCAGCTGCTCGCGCAGGGCGAACAGCTCGTCCTCCAAGGCCTCGGCCAAATCGGCTTCGCTCATCACGCGTACATTGGGCACCACGAACACCCGGTGCAGGAAGCTCGCCACCAGCGGCGCGTGAGTGGATGCCAGCAGCCGCCAGGCGGGGTGGCGGTCGCGTAAGGCGCTGAGGGTGGCGTGGTCCACAGCGTGGGCTCAGTCCTGTGGCACGGGCGAACAGGGCAGCTTCTCCTCGATCCAATCCCATCGCTTGTCCTTGACCATCACGAACCGGCAACGGCCTTCCGACAGGTTGGCCCACAGGCCACCGATCAAACGATCATCCTCAGCACCGTTCCAGCGATCCGACCCTTTGTACTCGACAGCCAGGATTGGACCGGGCTGGTCTGCGCTGCCCGGCAGCTGACACAGAAAGTCAGGGTAAAAGCGCCCGTCGGCTTTCTGCAGGAAGAACGAACTGCCTTCGCGCCGAACGAGGTTGCGCACCCAGAACTGGATGCGCCCCTGCTGCGCCCAGATATCCAGTTTGCAGGCGCATTCGAACTCCTCTTTGCTGTCGAAGTCGCCGATGCGCCCGTAGAAGTGCTTGCGGAAGTCGAAGTGCCCGAAACGGCCGTCGTAGTCCCGGCTGGGTGCATAGGCCTGTGCGTGAAACTCGAAAGCGTACTGATCGGTGACCGCGACGCGCGATGCCGCGTCGTCGCCAAACAGGGCCTGCTGGTACGCCTTGCGGGCGGCCTGCTTGCGCAGATCCCGGATGCGCGCTTCGAGAAGATGGCGGATCAGAAACTTCTGCAGATTGGCGCGAGCCAGCGTGAAGCCATCCCGACGGAGCAGTTCAGCCAGCCACTTGGCCACGAAGGCCTGCTTGCTGGCGTGGGTGAGTGAAGGCTCGGGCAGGTTGCGGCAGAGCCAGGTGGCAAGGCGCACCTCGTCCCAGTTCTCGGGCTGATAGACCAGCCCCAGGTCGCGCTGCAGATCGGGCAGGAAACGTGAAACGACCTTGCCGCTCTCATCGTCGACATCGATCTCACCGCCTTCGGACACCTTCAGGCCGGCACCCAGTGCGGTCAGGTCATCACCGGTCGGTGCGGCGTCGTAGGTGGACAGATCCCATGGGTATTCCAGCACCTCCGGGTCATCGAACAAGTGCAGTTCGCCCTGCACCTTCAAGGCGAGTTGCGGAATACGAAAGCGCTCGCCCAGTTCCGCCGGCGTCTGGAAGAACTCGATCGCCGTGGTGCGGCTGACTTCAGCCGCTTCCACGATCGCCGCCTGGGCAGTTTCGGAGCTGACCGAAGCCTTGAGGACTTCCGCCTCGTCCTCGGTCAGCGGCGTGCTGATGGTCAGCGTACCCCGCTTGCCGTCCCAGCTCACCTTGTCGCGCACCGGCTTCGGCACGCGCTTGAGGTCGGGCTTCTCGGTCAAGGTGATCGCCACCGGCCGGACCACGACGCGCCCGGCATGACCTTCCAGGTCCAGCCGCGCCTGCTCGGCCTTGGCGGCGGTGACGAACTCCATCACCTCGCGCCGCTCGAATCCGGCACCCGCCACCAGACGATCCCGCAGCGCAGCCGCCGTCTCGGCAAAATGGCGCGACACCACAAAGGCATAGGATTGGTTCAATGCCTTCGCCTGCCGATGGCGGGCATGGGGCTGGCGCAACACGCGCCCGAGCAACTGTTCCACCGCCGTGGCCGACGAGAGTGAGGCCATGCTCACCAGAATGTAGGCGAACGGGCAGTCCCAGCCCTCGGCCAATGCCTTCTGGGTGATGACGAACTTCACCGGGCAGGCCGGGTCGGACAGCCCTAGCTTGTACTCGGTATTGATGCTCTCCAGCCCTTTATGCTCGCCGGTGGCCACCACGATTTCGCTGGCCGGAATACCGTGGTGGGTGATCAGGGCGTTCTTCACCTTTTCGACATCCAGCGTCTCCACGCCTGTGCGCCGTGGCTCAGCCTGAATCAGAACCAACGGGCGCAAGTACGGAGCCCCGGCACGGCGCTCTTCATCCGCGAGCTTTTGCAGGGCATCGCGGCGGTAAATCGCATCGGCCAGACACTGCTGCCAGTTGGGTTCGGTTTCCAGCACCACCGGCAGCTTAATCATTTCTTCCGCCTTCAATTCGGCGGCGGACACGCTGTGCAGCACGTTGCTGGGCGTGCGTTCCAGATCGGGCGTGGCCGTCAACTCCATCACGCCGCTGGGGCGCAAGCGCGCCAGCATGTCGAAGGCGAGTTCAGTGCGGCTGTTGTGCGCCTCGTCCACCACCACGAATGGCCGGCGCAGGCGCAGCACGTTGGCCAGCGAATAGGGCGTGGTGCGTTCACTGCCCTCGACATCGGAGAGCAGCGCCTCGCGCTGCGCTGGCGATAGGTTGTCGAAGTGGTGCATCAACGCGCCGCTGCTCTGATACACCTTGCGGCACTCTTCTTCCTCCACCTGGAACGCCTGGCGGGTGGCGACGATGATCGTGGTCGAGGTGTCCAGCGTGGCACGCGTGACGCTCTTGGCTTCTTCCAGATCGAGCACCGTGATCGGGCCCGCCTCCCGCAGCGCGGCGTGATACGGGTGGCTGCGATCCTTCAATGCCTGGATCGTCTGCTCGCGGATCGGCTTGCTCGGCACCAGCCACAAAATCACGCTGTGCTCGCAGCGCAAGAGGTGGGTATTGACGAGCTGGACGCTCTTCGCCGCCAGCCAGGTCTTGCCGCCACCCGTGGGCACGCGCAGACAAAAATACGGCATGTCGGGCGGAAAGCCCGCCAGCGGGTTGTACGGCAAACCGCGCCCCCACAGGCGTTCGGTCGTGGCGGTAAAAGCAATCGACGGCGAGGGCAGTTCGTGGCAGGCCTTGAAATAGGCCTCCACGCTGTCGAGCACCTGTTGCTGATAGTTCTTGGGAGCAAAGGCGATCATTCCTCGCCCCCATAGCGGGCCGCGGGTTCCTGTGTCTGCCGCCCCGTTTGAGCCGACTCGGGGCGGATACGCTCGATCACCCCGGCGCGGCTGATGATCAATTCGGTACCGGTCATGGCCGCCACCTCACGCGCGCGCTGCGCAGCACGCAGCAAAGCCTGCCAGGAACCGCGCAAATCGGCCGTGGTAGCCTGATCGATGGGCTTCTGATTCATCGTTCACTCCAGTCCACCAGTTCCGGCGTTTCGCCAGCGTTGTTGTACAAGGCCCAGGCATCCACGACCGGGGCGTAATGGGCATGAAAGTTGTGCAGCCCGGCAGCGAACCGGCGCCGAATCACCGCTTCAGGAATATCGTGCCCACCCTGCTTGACCCGCTGTGCCACTCGTGCCACCGCCTCGTCGGCGTGGTTGAGCCGGAGAAAGATCAACTCCACGCGATAGCCCGCCTGCTGCCACCGCACGATGTGGCGCAGATACGCCCGTCCCGACAAGGTGGTTTCAAAGGCAAAGCTTTGCCCGGCCGCAAAATGACGCTCCAACTCACTCAACATCAGGCGGCCCGCTTGCACCGCTGCCGCTGCTGGAGCAAAGGGCGACAAACCGGCGGCAATCAGGTCGGCATTGACGAACACCGGACACGCGGCCTCATTGGGCAAGAACTCACGGGCGAAGGTGGTTTTGCCTGCCCCATTGGGCCCCGCGATGATGATGACCTTTCGCTCAGGGCTGGGCATCACACCTCCAAGGCGTAGGGCGTTTGCTTGAAAGTGATGCCCTCGCGCGCGGCGCGGCTGCCCATGCGATTGGCGGCGGCGTAGATGACTTTCGGGCCGGCGAACTTTGGCAGGGCATCGAACACCGGGCCGGTGAGCACGTTGCCACCGCCCACGGACTTGTCCTTGAGGATGCCGTTGTAGAGCAGATAGATAGCGCGCCCTTCGTGGATGCCCAATAGCGGTGAATCGGCGGTGCCGGTGAAGCCGGTGCCGGTTTCGGCAAACCAGACGAACTCGGCCAGTTGAGCAAAGGTCACGTCGCGGCGGATTTGGCCGTCGGCGTCGAACGGCGGCTGGGCCGAGAGACGACAGAACTGGAAGCCGCCGCCCAAGCCCGCCACCCCCTGCCCCTTGGCGTTGGTGTAGCCCTCGGCTACACGCTTGACGCGCTCGCAGGTGACGTTCTGAGCGATGTTTTCGTCCATCTCGACCAGGATGAAACGGCGCTGGCCACCGTCCTCGGCGTTTTGCTTCAAAACCGCATGGCCGGTGGTGCCGGAACCGGCAAAGCTGTCGAGGATGAGGGAATCCTTGTCGGTGGCGATTTGCAGGATGCGCTGAATTAGGCGGGCGGGTTTGGGGGTAATGAACACGTCGTCGCTGGAAGCGAAATCGACCATTTCGAGCAATTCTTTCTTGGCTTCCTGGGTGTGGCCGACTTCGTTGTAGAACCACAGCGTCTGCGGGACGCGGCCATCTTTGACTTCGTGCAGAAACCGCTTGATCTGCGGGATGGCATTGCCGTCCTTGCCCCACCAGATGCGGTTATCACGGTCGAGCTCGATAAAGCGTTCTTTTGAAATAGTCCAGTACCGGCCTTTTGGTGGTGCATCTATGACACGGCCGGACGGCGAAGTAACGGAATAAGTTCCTTCCGAGTAGTAGTTGCGCGCCGAAAGATCGCTGGTTTTCCACACGCCGCGGGGGTCGTTGTCCGGATTTTTATAGGCCGCATTCTGTTCTTCGGTGCGCGGCAAAAGATTGGGCGCCCAAGCGTCCGCGTTGGCGGCGTAGATGAGCACGTAATCGTGATCTTCGGAAAGGTGTCGTGCCGAGTTTTTGGGCGAATACACCTTCTGCCAAAGAACCGTCGCCACAAAATTCCCCGCCCCAAAAATCTCATCCATCAGCAACCGCAACGTCGCCACCTCGTTGTCGTCGATGGACACGAAAATCGCCCCGTCCTCGCGCAAAAACTGCTTCAAGAGCACCAGCCGCGGATACATCATGCACAGCCAGCGGTCGTGCCGGTCCAGCGTCTCGCCTTCCTTGCCCACCACCTCGCCCAGCCACTTGCGAATCTCCGGGCTGTTGACGTTGTCGTTGTACACCCAGCCCTCGTTGCCGGTGTTGTAGGGCGGGTCGATGTAGATGCACTTCACCTGCCCGGCATAGCGCGGCAGCAGGGCCTTGAGCGCGTGCAGGTTGTCGCCCTGCACGATGAGGTTACCGCTTCCGCTGTCGCCGCACGACAGGTCGGGCACCGGCTNCTTCACCTGCCCGGCATAGCGCGGCAGCAGGGCCTTGAGCGCGTGCAGGTTGTCGCCCTGCACGATGAGGTTACCGCTTCCGCTGTCGCCGCACGACAGGTCGGGCACCGGCTCCAGCAGGCGGAACGGCACTGCTTTGTGATGCTTGACGACGGCTTCCTTGCCGATCCAGTTCAGTGTGGGCATGGCGCCTCGTGATCTTCAGTACTTGCGGGCGTTGCTGCCGCCCGCGCGTTGTCCTTCATCCGCGCCGCCGGCGCGTACCCAGTCGTCCACTTCGGACAACTTGAACGTCCACAGGCGCCCGACGCGATGCGCCGGCAAGCCGCGGTGCTCGCGCCAGCGATACACGGTGTCCTTGGCCACGCCCAGGTGTTGGGCAACCTGCTCGACCGAAACCCACGGTTCTGTGGTCATGGTGTCCGCGCTTGCCAACTGAACGTACCTCAAGGGGATGAAACCGGATGACAGTCTATCAGTGGAACAATGCTTGCCCAGGCTTGCTGTGTCATCGGATGACCTTCCTCGCATCCTTGCGTAGCGGCAGCAATTGCTGCTCACGCAGTGGCGAGGCGATGAATCCAAACCGGGTGTAGAACCTCGCCGCTTCTTCATCGAGGGGGTGACTCAGCATCGCTCGGATGCCCGCTCGCTCGGCAATCAGCATCGTGCGCCGTATGGCATCCTGCTGCGACACAGCCAGCCTTGCCAGGATCACTACCGGCACCGGGTATTGACCCATCCCACTGCGGATGCGATCTGGCGCTTTCAGGGTGTCGACCTGGCCGACGGTCAAACTGAAATAGCCCGCCACACGACCACCTTCCTCGGCAACGACAAAAGTCTTGGCCAATCCACTGCCTTGGGCTTGCCGAGCGTGGCGCAGCAGCCAGTCGTTGAGGGCTGGCTTGCCGCAATCAAAACCTTCCAGCCGATGCTGCGCAGCCAGTGGCTTCGGTGCGTGCAACGTCACTTCGTGTCCCAAGGCGCCTTGCGGGCCAACAAATCACGCAAACCGTCGTTGGCCTGTTCGGGGCGATCCAGCAGATCCATCAGCGCCTGGTACTGACTGCCCGTGACCATGAACAGGCGCTGATCCAGCAGGGTTTGCTCGGCAGCCAGGCAGGCGCTGTCAAGGATGAAGTCAGTCAGCGACTTGTGGGCGACCTCAACAGCGCGACGCAACACCGCCTCCTGCTCGGGGGTGGCGCGCAGCCCGAGGCGGGCAGTCCGTGCGGAAGGCGACGATGCAACGGCAGTCATGGCAGCACCTGTTTTGTTAGATCAATTGCCTCAATGTTGGTACTATTGAACCGGCGGTATTTA
>NZ_JACCDB010000023.1 GCF_013432195.1 Tepidicella baoligensis
TGCCCGCATCAACCTCGCCGCCGACGGCCTGCTGGCCCAGAGCCAGGCCGCCGCGCAAGACGCGCTCACCTCGGCCGAACTCGCCGCCAGCGAAGCCGACCGTGCCCAAGCCTCGGCCGACCAAGGCGTGGCGGACACCACTGCCGTGCTCAACCAGGTGCAGTTCAGCGGCAACCAGATCCTGGTGGATGCTGAAGCCGTGTTGCAGCAGGTCATCGCCCGGCTGCTCGCGGTGGGGCTGCCTGACTCCCTGATTGGCGCACGCGGGATGCTGCTGAAGGTCAAGGTCGATGAATCCGGCTACGAGCTGGTCCACACCGCGGCTTTGCCTCGCTTCTATGGGTTCGCGCTTTCCAGCGACGGATCGGAGTTGCTGCTGACCGAGGGGCGGGATGCCAACTTCAATGCGCAAGACTTCCTGGCCTGGACCCTGGCCGAAGGGGTGACCTTTGCCCTCCATCAAAACGCCCTGGAGGTGCAACTGTGAACCTGGATATATCGGCGCTGGGCTACCGCTGGCGCGGCCTCTACTCGCCCTACCTGGGCTATCGGGATGGGGATGTGGTCTTCAAGGAAGGCGGCGCCTGGGTGATCCGCCACGGCCAGCCACAGCCCTTTGCGCTGGGCCAGCAGGATGCAACCCTCAAAGGCCACTTGCTCACCGGTGGGGTGTCGGTGGGTGGCATCGGCAGCATGGTGCTCCACACGAATGGCGCCAATGGGGTGGATGGTGTGGAATTCCGCTTCATGGCCGATCGCAACGGCACGGTGGCCACGGCGCTGATGAACACCGACCGCGCGGCGGCCGACCACCACAGTTCCAATTTCTTCATGGCCGCGCTCATGAACGACGGCTCGGTGCGTGCCTGGGGTCGGGCGCTCACCGGCCAGCAGGGCACCGGCAACACCGGTGACATCAGTCGCACCTTCCCCGCGCGGGTGGCATTTCCACCCGGCACGCCTCGCATCACGTCCATCACCTGCATGTGGGACGAGACTTTCTTTATCGATGCCAGTGGCGGCTTGTGGCACGCCGGGGCCAACAGCGACGGAGGCTCGCCCACGGCCACCGCCAATCCGGTGCCTCGACGCGTCAATGGGGTGGGCCAGTTGCCGGCCGCCGCCGTGGTCAAGCGGGTCTTCACCGGCCACGACTGGTACGGCTATCGCATGTTCGCTTGCCTGGATGACGCTGGACGCGTCTATGTCTGGGGCAACAACCGCTATGGCAGCCTGGGACTCGGGCACAGCACCACCGTCTCTACGCCCACGCTCGTGCCGTTTACGCTCGACACCCCGATCCGCGAGGTCTTTCTGTCGGGCGGCTTTCATGCTGCGAGCTACCTGGTGGACACCCAGGGTAAGTTGTGGGTGGCCGGCGAGGCGAACGCCTGTGGCTTTGGCAGCGACCAATCCGTCCACCGCCTCCTCATGCCCTGGGGCAGCGACAAGCGCGTCAAAAAAGTCTGCTGTTGCTGCTCGACGCGGGTCTCCACCCCACTGGCACGGTTAATCACGTTCACTTCCACATGGACTTGAGGTTTGGTGGCGACGGCGCCACCCAAGGCACGCAATTGCCCCGGCGTGAACACCGCCTCCCCCTGTCGGGCGATGATGGGTACTTCGCCCGACACCAGGCCGCCGGTGTGGAAGCGGCGCGCACCGGCAAACAGGGTGGCACTGACCTGACGCGATGGCAGGCCATCGCTACCGAGCAGGCCCCCGCTGTGCGCGATATTGGCGTTCACGCCCATCAGGTCACCGGAGCCCAAAGGCAGCGCGGCACTGGCCGCCGGCGCAAACAGGCTCATCGCAAAGTTCGCCAGCGGCAAGGTGATGGCGCGCTGGATCTGGATGCGGATCAGGTCGCTGATGATGGAATTGGCCAGGCTGTTGAAGTCCAGCTTGCCGGTCATCACAAACTGGGTGAGCGCATCCTCCATGGATTTGAAAGCGCCCGTCACGGCGCGTTCGGCCTGCTTGGCGGCGTTGGTGGCATCCTCGATATAGGTGCGCAAGGCCGCCTTGGCCCCGAACTCGGTGCTGCGCTGGTACTCGGCGTTGGCCCGAATGAGGTTCTCCACAATGGGGAGCTGACGCGCCAGGGCGTCGTTGATGGCCTCGACGGTCTGGGCACGCAGATCGGCGTCCTGGATCTGGCTGGCTTCCTTGCGCGCGGCAGTCGCAGACTTTTCGAGTTCGTTGCGGGCTTGCAGGACGGCACGCTCGCTCGCCGACAGATCCAGCATCTCGCGCTGCAGCTGCAAGGCCTCGATGCGCTGACGGTTGCCGCCGATCAGCCCTTCGGTGATCTTGCGGGCGGCCGCTTCTTCTTTTTCGTAGGCGTCGAAGGCCTGGTTGGCGGCTTTCTGCCGCTCGATGGCTTCGAGCACCTGGATGTACTGCTCGGCTTGCGCCGCCACCCCCTGGTAGCCCTTGGCCTCGATCTGCAAGGCACGCGCACGCAACTCAGCCGCTTCGCCTTCCTGAGTCCGCAAGAGCCGGGTGCGCAGCTGGTTGAGGAAGGCATCGCCCTCATCGGGTTTGGCGGCAGCGCTCGGCCTGGCAAAGGCGCCCAGATCCAGATTGGCGGGTGGCCGGGGCGCACGGGGCACGGTCGGCAGGAAGCGGTCGTAGATGGCCTGAACTTCGCGGGCCTGCGCTTCGGTGTCGAGCACGAACCGCTGGCCCATGACGCGCACTGTGCGGCGCTGCTCGTCAAAGAACTTGGCAACCCGGTCGGTATAGCCCGGGTTCTGGTTGATGTTGAAGAGCCGGTCGTTGGCAGCGCGCACATAGTCGTCGCGCGCCGTTTGCAACTTGGCGATTTCGGCATCAATCGCCTGTGCATCGAACCCATAGTTCTTGTAGAAGGTCAGCAGTTCAGTCTTGAACCAGGTCTCGATGTCCTTGCCCACCACCGACAGGCTGTCGAAAGGCTGGGCGATCACACGCTTCAAGAGCACCGCCGATTCGGCGATGAAGGCCAGGCCCGAGGCCACCGACTCCAGGAACGCGAGCGTGGCCTCCCGGTTGGAGGTGATGCGCTGCAGCTCGTTGCTGAAGCTGCCCGTTTCGGTCTGCGCCAGGATGACCTGTTCGGTGAAGTCGGCCAGGATTGGGATGACGGCGGCGCCGATCTGGCGCTGCACGCCTTCGAAGATGGCCGATAAGCGAGTCAGGTTGTCGTTGAAGACTTCCGAGGCGCGTGCCACGTCTTCGGACATCACCAGCCCCAAGCGCTGGGCTTCCTCCATCAGCGCGGTGATGCCCTCTCGCCCCTGGTTGAGGAAGGGGATCAGGTTGAGCCCTTCGCGGCCAAAGAGCTTGATGGCCAAGGCCGCCTTGTCTGCGCCGTCGGGCATGTCGGCGAATTTCTCGGCCAGATCCAGCAAGACCTGCTCGGTTGGCCGGATCTGCCCATGGGCGTCGGTGGCCGCCACACCCAGCGCCTGCAAGGCCTTGCTGCCTTCGGCGCCCTCGAAGCGACTGTCAAACAACGCGACAGACAGGCGCTGCAGCCCCTTGGTCAGTCCTTCTGTGCTGACGTCCGAGAGCTTGGCGGCGTAGTCGAGCGCCGTGAGCGCTTCAACCGAGACGCCGGTCTTTTGCGAGAGCTTGAAGAACTCATCGCCCACACGGGCCACGGGCATGACCAAGGCGGTGATGCCCACGCCCAAGGCGGCAATGCTGGCGCCCGCCATCAAACCGGCAGGGCCGAGTTTGCCCAGGACCGATCCGAGTACGCCAAGCCGGTCGGTGGCGGCCTGCAATTGGAACTTGGCATCGTTGGCTGCAGACGACAACAGTTTCAGACCACCAGAGGCTGGCGTGGCCGCCGCCTCGATTTTTTTGAGCGAGCGCTCCCCCTTTTCACCAATCTCGGACAGCTCGGCCTTGACCTTGCCGCCGTCGACCACGGACAGGCGTATGGAGAGGTTGCGTTCGGCCATGGGAAGAAGAAATCCGATATCGGGTGAATCGTGGGTCTATGTGTCTTGTTGCAATGTGCTCATCAGGCCCGCCTCGACTGCTGGAAAGAGATCGATTGCCGTCGCGCGATCGAGCCCCGTGCACTCGCAGGCCANACTCAGTCAGGAATGCGGGTTAATATATGCGCACATTTGAATGCGCATGGAGAATGCTATGCCAGCCACACAAACTACCCGCCGCGCACGCACAGGCCTGCCTGGCAAACGGGCCACCAATCTGAGTCTGAGCAGCGACGTGCTGGAAGCTGCAAAGGACCTTGAGATCAACATTTCTCAGGTCTGCGACAACTACCTGCGTGATCTCGTGCGGCGCGAGCAAGAGCGCAAATGGCGTGCAGATCACGCCGACTTCATCGCCGCCTACAACGCGACCGTTGACGCCGAGGGCTTGCCACTGGACGAATGGAGAAGCTTCTGATGGCGCGTTTTGATGTGTATGCCAATCCCGGCAGTCATGCCTCGACCACGCCCTACTTGCTGGATGTGCAGAGTGATCTGCTCGATGGCCTCGACACCCGCATGGTGGTTCCGTTGCGCAGCCTTAATGCATTCCCGAAGGTGAAACTGTCGACTCGGCTCACACCGGTGCTGACCATCCGGGGCGAAGAGTTACTAATGGAGACACCCAAGATGGGCGCAGTGCCTCAGCGAGTCCTGAAGAAACCGGTGACTTCGCTTTCCAGTGAACAGGCGCAAATCTCCGCAGCCCTGGATTTTCTGTTCCAAGGGTATTGACCCCACAGGCGCAACGGCATGACACCGCCGCATATCGCATGGATGGAAACGGCTCTCCAGGGCCTTGCTTTTTGGATCGGGCATCGGCGAGCGCTGTTTCGACATTACCCTCTCCCGGAAGGAGCTCTGGTCGCTGAAGCATGCAACCTCTTGCAGGCAAGCAAAACAGATGACCTCGTACTCAAACCAGAGTGCATGTACAAAAATCTCGTACCCACGGGTTGCTTACCCAAAGAGATTTCACGTCAGGCACGCGCTGATCTGGTGGTCTGTGATCTCGATGCGCGACAAGTTGATCGCAGTCAGAATGTTTCGGATCACGTCAGGTATGTTCTTGAGGTCAAGCGCGCTGATGCGCCAAAGCATCTGATCAACGAGGATTTGCGGCGTCTACAGAGCTTTTTGCGCGCATCGTCACCAGAAGTCCGTGCGTTCCTGCTCATTGCCAGCGAAGCGAACTCGCCCAAGATGTTTGTCAAAGACGGGAAGGCTATCCGGGGAAAAGTGCCAATTGATGGAAGCCCCGGCCATTTCATTGTGCGCCGAGCACTGAAGGCTTCCGGCAGTTTTTCTAGCAAAGCATCTGCGCACTATGTGTGTTTGGTAGAGGTATTCGCTCCCAACTGACGCCATTCTGGTCAGCCACGTTCTTCCAGGGTGTTCATCAGGCCCGCCTCGACCGCTGGAAACAGATCAATGGCTGTGGCCTTGTCCAGCCCCGTGCACTCGCAGGCCAGCATCCAGGCATTGAGATCCAGCCCCACCACGCGGCCCTGCGCCATGCGCAACTGGCTGGCACAGAGGTCAATCGCACTGGCGGCTTGCCAGCCTTCCAGGCTCTCGGGCGCGTTCATGGTNAGCATCCAGGCATTGAGATCGAGCCCCACCACGCGGCCCTGCGCCATGCGCAACTGGCTGGCACAGAGGTCAATCGCACTGGCGGCTTGCCAGCCTTCCAGGCTCTCGGGCGCGTTCATGGTGTACGGGCACTCGGGACAGGGTTCGGGGCAGGCGCTGCAATAGCTCGGCCCGCCACCGAAGTGCCATGCGGTGCGGGCCTTCAGACGTTTTTTTCTGAATCGAGGGCGTAGAGGCCGGCGAGGTATTCGCGTTCGAAGGCATCGGCCAGGAGCCAGTGCTCCATCAGCGCTGCCACACCCTCAGGCGTAACAGCAGCGGGTTTGCCCTTGTCGTCGGCCACACCTTCCCAAGCCAGCACAGCCAGCTTGGCCAGTTCGGTGATGAGCGTGGCGGTGCGCTCACCGGCCGCCGCGGTATCGGTGCCTGCGACTTTGGCGGCGGCATGGCGAGCGGCCATGACGAGTGCCGTGGTGGCCGGACGCACCTGCAGGCGCACGCCAGCAGCCAGCGTGATCCAGTGCGGTTCACGCGGGAGATTGAGTTTGATCATGAGAAACCTCGGTCAGGTGATCAGTAGGAAGAGACGTCGTTCACCAGCTCGACGGTGAACATGCGCGCCACGCTGGTGGCCTTGGCGGCTTGCCATTCGAAGGTGGCCTGGATGCCGCCGGGCCCGGAGATAGAGAGCTTGGGCTTGGGCAGATAGACCTCGTGCGCGATGAAGGTCAGCCTATGATCGGCATCGATCGCGTAGCCGAAGGTCAACTCCAGCGGTGTGTTGTTTGTGGCCGCATCGATCAGCGTGGTGTCGGCAAAGCGCACTTCCAGGTTGCCGGTAAGGCTGGCCACCGTGGGATCAGCCCCGTCGATCTTGCCGTCGGAACGGATGGTCTCGATGCGCTCCAGGTTGTTGGCATAGGTCAGCTGCGCCGAGACCACGTTTCCCAGCGCCTGGCCTTCACGCAGGATTTGTCCCTGGAACTGGTTGAAGCGCTGCAGCTCCAGGGTGCTCGGGGTGTCATCCAGCGTGGCGATCCGCCGCACTTCGCCTTGAGCCACCAGGCCCACCGTGGCATTTGCGGCTCCGGATCGGGCGAAACCGACCTGCAAGCTGTTGACCATGACACCCGAAGCGACGAACCAGGCCGGGATGTCCGGCAGACCCGTTTCCAGCGTGAGGCTGGGCAGGCTCGGTTTGCCGGAAGCAAAAGTGTGGGTGACCACGCCCGTGCCCACCGAGGTGGGCTCGCCCAGCAAGGCCTTGAGCCACAGGCCGATGTGTCGCACGTCCAGCGGCACGACCATGTCGCCTTCGACCTTGATCACGTCGCGGATCGGCGCACTCGGGTCGCGCCCGAGGCCAATCAGGTCATTGGCGATCAGGCCCTGTTCGGAGCCGAGTGAGGTGGAGACAAAGGGCAGCTGCCAGTAGCCATCTACCGGGGTGCTGCCATAGGTGGATTCGAACGCGGCCAAGAGGCTGGCGTTCGCGCCGTAGGCACGGGCCATAGGTTTTTCTCCTTGGGAAGTGGGTTCAGTTCAGTGGCCCGGCACTGCTGTAGTGCAGGACCACGGGCAGCAGGCAGGCCTTGATGCCGCTTGTGCCTTCGGGGGCCAGTTCATCGAACTTCGGCTGACCGATTTCGGCGTACTCGACGACACCGGCGAGCGTCCGGTCGGCTTCGATCAGGGCCGCCAGTTCGACCAGCAGACCGTCCATGCGTGAATCACGCGCAGCGGCATCCGGGTTGGCGACAAACAGTTCGATGGCCACCTGGTGCTGCCAGTGGTAAGTCAGTGGCGAGAGCGATACCTCGGGCTCGCCCATCTCGCCATCGCGCAGGATCGCCATGGCGTGGTCCGCGATGCGCTCGGGCAAGGCGGCGTTGCGTTTGACCATCGTGCCCAGTGACAACTGGCCGAGTACGGAGAACAAAGCACCGATGGCGTTTTCTCTTTGGCTCATGACGTTGCACCTTTGCGGTCGGCTTCATCGAAGCGGTTGGCAATGCGTTGGGCCAGCGTGCTGATCCAGCGACGCGCGCTGCGGTCGATGTCGAATTTCTTCTTCAGGGTCACTTGGGGCACCAGCAGGAACATCGGTACCGTGACCAGCCCTCGGCCAGTGGTCTGAGCCTTTTGTGAAGCGGCCGAGAAACCGCCGCGCTGGCCTTGACGGGCGCGCTGGTTTTCTGCGACGAGCAGCGACGGTTTGCCTCGACGGTAGATGAAGCGCAGGCGCTGGCCGCGCAGCTTTTCCCAAAGACCGGGGGTCATGCGTTTGCCGCGTGGGCCTTTGCCGGCAGCCGGCAGCGGAATCGCCAGCCAGAATCCATCCTTGGAACGGATGGTGGCCCCCTGATCATGGGCGCCGACGATGACGGGCGCCCGGCTATAGACCAGGCCTGCGGCCTTGATGCTCAGTTTGCCTTTGGGATAAACCTCGCCACGCCAGGTGTTGGCCAGGCGCTGGCCGAGGCCTGCACCGGTGATCTGGCTGCGCAGTTCGGTTTTGAGACCATCGGTGGCTTCACGGATGGAATGCGTGACCGCCTGCTCGGCTATGCGCACTTCGTCGGCGAGCATTTGGTCCAAGTCGCCAGACAGGGCAGCTTGCAATCTCATACCGGCGCTCCTGTGAGCGTCCAGATCAAGCGGTCCCGATCAGCCAGGGGGTCACCCACCACCTGATAGGTCTGGCCGGCAACGGTGAAACGATCGCCCTCGCGGGGAGATGCCACGTCACGAGCCATCACATCGAAGCGGTGGGCGGCCACCACCAGCCGGGTGTCGCCGAAGGACTCGACCACATCGGCCTGTTTGGCGATGAATCGCGTCGCGATCTCGCGACCATCGGCCAGCCGGTAGGTGCCGGGCACCCCCAGCCGGGCGAACAGGCGCAAGACCGCCCGCTCAAATGCAACTTGCATCGGATCAGGCGGTCAGCTTGATCAGCACGCCAGGGCGGTGGCACATCGGCAATGGATTGCTCTGCGTGTGCAGGTCAGTGCCACGGTCGAACTGGCGCGGCGCCTGCTTGGCGTACAGCGACTGGCCCAGCGTGTTGACCGTCTCGTTGAAGTCGGCCGGGGCAAAGTAGGTGCCAAAGGTATCGACCGTGCCGAGCGGAAAGGCATGGGCTTCGCCCGCAGCAATGAAGCGGCGGGTACCCAGATCCCCATTGGCCTGCAGGTAGGCGGCCTGGCCCCGATATTCCTCAAAGGTGACCCCGGCGTAGGTGAAGCCCGAACGCACGTCGTTGATCAGCACCGCACCCTGCTGCCAGTTGGTGTAGGCGGTCTTGACCTCCTTGTGGGTGGTCAGTGCCCGGAAGAATTCTGGTGAGCAAAGCACATGCACACCGGTCATGAATTCACCCTGCAGGGCGTCTTCGATCTTGGTCAGCAAGTCGTAGCAGTGGCCCTTGACCTCGCTGTTGGCATTGGCCAGATCAAAGTTCACCGACTGCGGCGTGATCTGGAATTCGGTGAACAGGTTGCTGATGACGCTGCCATCGGCGTCCAGGATCTCACCCTTCAATGCACCCATACGCAGATGCTCGAGCGTGATGGCGTGCTTGTTGCGCATGGTCTCCAGGTGACGAGCGAGCACGCCGGAGATGGCCTCCATCTCGGTCTCGGAGCCGAAGGCACGGATGCCCTGGACTTCTTCGGGCAGGACCACATCGTCGTGCGGGATGTGCGGAATGACGAAGGAGCGCAGTTTGCGTTTGCCACGTTCACCGACCGTGCCGGGCGAGCCAGGCGGCTTGGTGGGCAGCAGGTTGAGCTTACCGGCGTACTCCTCGACGATGATCTGACGGGTGCGCACCGGCTTGGCCGGGAACAGGTTCAAAGCCTCCAGGCGGCCATAGCGGTTGGGGATGAGGTTGATGGCGGCGGTGAGGCTGGCCATCGAGAATCCAGGGTTCAGAAACGGGTTGTTCATTCGAGGCTCCAGAAATGACGAAACCCGCGCAAGCCAGACGGCCAGGCGGGTTCGGGGATGAAAGACGGGCAGGTTTAGGACGTAGGTCAGGCGGATTCACGCACCAGCACACCGCGCTCGGCCAGCTGCTGCTCGTAGGCCATGCGCTGGGCGCCGGTGAGGGAAATCGGCCAGACCAGCGCGGTCTTGGCCACGATGGCGTGGCGGGCGATCAGGATGGCGTCGCTGCGGTCGGCATTGGTGGCATCGATCGCGTTGGCCAGCACCCCGATGGCGTCCTCAGTGCCGTCGGTGGCGGCGGGGTCGATGGCGTAGTGCTTGCCATCGCTGGCATTGCGGCCGAGTACCGTGCCCAAGGGCAGGTTCTGGCCAGCGGCGATGGTGGCGACGTCCCGCGAATAGCGGTTGGGGGCTTCGTACTTCAACAGGTCGCCGAGGTTGTTTTGTTCGGTGATGGGGGTCATGGTTCAGTCCTTTCTGGAAGGGGTGCGTCAGGCATGGGCCGTGAGCTTTTTGACGGCGGCCACGATGGGAGATGCCTCCGGGCGATCAAGGTTTTGCGTACCGGCGTCCACGGTGATGGTCGAGCGGATGTCATTGGCTTCGGAACGTGCCGCACGGGCGTCGATCAGTACGCGCCGGACATCGGCCTCGGTCTTGCCAGCCGCGATGAACTCTGCCGCGCGGTCGGGACAACCGGCCAGCAGGCAAACCTCGGCGATGGCCTGGGCTGCCTGGGTCACTTCGCGACGGGCTTCAGCGACCAGCACGGCAGCTTCGTCGGTGCTGATGGTGTCGGCGGTCTCGATCACTTTCTCTTCTTCATTCATGGTCATTTCCTTCTTCAAGGGTGCCGCCTCAGCACGGATGACGCCCCGCACCTGAGACGGCGGATGGTTACGGGCGTTGAGATACGAGTGGAATTCGCTGAGGGTGGCCTCCAACGTCTGGAGTCCATCGGCCAGTCCTTGGGCCACAGCATTGCTGCCGAAGAAGAGTCCAGCCTCGGTGGCGCGCACGGCATCAACGTCCAGGTCTCGCATCGCAGCCACGTGCTCGGTGAAGATGGAATACAGCCGATCCACTTCGCCTTGCAGCTCGCTCTTGGCGGTATCCGATAAGGGCTCGTGAGGCGAGTAGTCGTTCTTGTGGGCGCCCGCCGTGATGGCGGTGAACCGATAGCCGTCCTTGGCATCCTTGACCGATTGGTCGACATGCAAGGCGATGACGCCGATCGAGCCGACCCCACCGGTTTCGGTTACGAACAGGCGCTGGGCACTGGCGGCAATCGCATAGGCCGCTGAATACGCGGCATCGTTGGCCACCGCCCAGACGGGTTTCATGGCTGCCACCTCGCGCACACGGCGGGCCAACTCGAAACTGCCCGAGGCTTCGCCGCCCGGGGAGTCGATGTCGAGCAAGATGCCGCTGACATGGGGATCAGCCAAGGCAGCATCCAACATCGCGGCGATCTCGCCGTAGGACGTCAGGCCTGAGGCGGCTTCCATGCCCAGCGAGCGCTTGACCAGCGAGCCGTGGATCGGTATCACCGCAATCCCATCGGGAGCAGTGGCTGCGGGTGGCCGCTGGTACACGGCCATGTCCATGGTCGGCATCGTCGGAACATCGGTCATGCCGATGCGCTGGCCGACCACCGACAGGATCACGTCCAGCTTGGGTCGATGAATCAGCAGGGGCGTCCCGAACAGGCGGGAGGCAAGGTAAGTCATGGTTGTGTGTCCTGGTTGTTGGGTGACGCACCGCCAGACTCAGCAGTCTGTGATTCGTCAGTCTGTGGATCGCTTGGCTCTGTCGACACTGCAGCCAGCGCCTGGTCATGCCGGGCATCGGAGTCAAAGACCAAGCCCAGTGCATCGGCCCGGGCGTTATCGGCTGCGATCTCACGGTCCACGTCTTCGGCGTCGTAGCCGTTGCCGGAGATGGCCTCGGATCGGCTCATGAGGCCGGCACGAATAGCGAGCTTCATGGCGTTGTATTCCTTTTGCGGATCGACCCAGCTCCAGCCCTGTGGAATCCACTTGGCGGCTTGGTACTGCCGCTTCTCTTTTCGGTAACCAGGCAAGTCCAGTGCCCCTTCCAGCACTGCCTGGTCCATCCAGGCCCGCCAGATCGGGCGACACAGTTGGTGCACGATCACACCGTGCTGCAGGGCTTCACAGCGGCGGCGAAACTCCAGCAGGCCAGCACGAATGGAGGAGTAATTCACTTGCGTGAGGTCACCCGTGAGCATCTCGTAGGTGATACCCATGGCAGCGGCCACCGCGCGGAACTGCTGGCGCATGAATTCGGCGTAAGACGATCCAACATCAGCAGGCGCTGAGAACTTGATGTCCTCGCCCGGCTCCAGGATCTGCAGCGTGCCAGGCTCCATGCCCGCGAGCGCCACACCGTTGGCGTCCGCTGCCGACTCGCCCATCAGGTTGTCTTCGGGTGACATGCGGGTGATGAAGCCCGCAA
Organism: Tepidicella baoligensis; assembly: GCF_013432195.1. GTDB lineage: Bacteria > Pseudomonadota > Gammaproteobacteria > Burkholderiales > Burkholderiaceae_C > Tepidicella > Tepidicella baoligensis. Next base: position 12,015 of record NZ_JACCDB010000023.1, read on the forward strand.
ACATGGCGGCCGTCTTCTTGCGAACCAACTCCGCATCGTCGTACTGGTCCAGCTCGTTGAGCTTCACGAGCGCCCGAGTGAGCCACGGCTCGCCCCGAATCTGGCCGGGACGCAGCGGGCGGAACAGGTGAATCACTTCACTGGCATCGACCCGCACCGTGTCCATTCCACCGCCGCCGGCATTGCTGGACATCGGTGCCAGCAGTCCATCGTTGGGGTGCGAGCGATACAGGTGATAAGCCACCCGGCGACCCAGCCGGTCGAACTCAATGCCGGAGCGGATGACGTTGCCACCGGGTAGATCGCGGTTCATGGTTGTTGGCAGGTGCTCTGCTTCCAGCACCTGGATCTGGAGCGCCACCGGCAGACCATCTTCTGTGCGGCGGTAACGCAGCCGGACCAGGGCTTCACCGCCTTCGAGCATGGCGCGAGTGGCCAGTGCCTGTAGGCCGTAGAGGTCGGTCAGCCCTGCTGCATCGGCCTGCTCGCACCAGTCCCACCAGAGGCTGTGGATGGCTTCTCGCGTAGCCTGGTCTTGCACCATGCTCTGCGGCTTGATGCCAGTACCGATCGCGTTGGCCACAAAGGCTTCGATGCCGGCGGCAGCCCAAGCGTTGCGCCGCACCAGGTCACGGCTCTTGGCGCGCAGTTCGTCTTGGGCCAGCGACAGGGCTGCTACGGCGCCTGGGTTGCTGGGCATCCAGGCCAGGGCGCGCCGCCCGCCGCCGGTGCCGTCATAGACCGGCGTGCCACCGAACATGCGGCGACGCAGACTTTTGAGCCAGGCCATCAGAGTGCCTTGCTCGTGGTGACACGGATCTGGCGCGATTTTGGTGCGCCGGATTCACGAGCCATGGTGGCTTCGACCTCTGCAATCGCAGCCTTCAGATCGGCCACGCTGCGGTACTCGATGCTTTTGCCTTCGTAGGTCACGCGGTGCTCGCCGCTGGCCAGGGCTTCACGCAGGGCCTGCAGGTGTTCTGGTGTGTAGGTCATGCTTATTTGTTCACTCAAGTCATCCATCGGCTGCGCACCACCCGGCGCGGGTTGGGTTTGGCACTGCCAGAAGTAACGAGGCCACCGTCGAACTGCTGTTCTCGGGTGGCCTCGGGGGTTGTGATTTGTTTGGCAACGACTGGTGGGTCGGAGCCGAGTTGTTTTTCGAGTTCTTGCCAGTGCCGGTCTTCGAACCGGTCCAGTCCTGCCGCCGCAGCCGCCGCCCGGGCGTAGACATAGCAGTCCAGCGCCTCATTGCGCTCGCGCATCTTTTGCCACTCGCGGTGGGCAAAGCCGTTGCGGTCGCGCCGGGTGATCAGCTGCTCGGCACAGAGTTGCTGCAAGTATTCGGCATCGACCTTGGGCAGGTGTACGAATCCGGCCGGGTAGATCGGCGTGATGCCGTCTTCGGCCACCTCGGCGCTCTTCCTCAGGTTGTTGTAGAACTCCAGCTTGGCAATGCCGCCAGCCACCGGGAACACCTTGATGCCCCGGCGCAGCTTCTTGCCATTGGCTGTGGCGTCCACCGCCGTGGGGGTGCCGATCAGCGCCGCACCTCCAGCAATGCCCTTGATCGGCATGAGCCGGGCATCGCGCACACCGCGCACGAAGGCATAGGCCTCCTGGGTGGCGTAGCCGGTGTCCA
>NZ_JACCDB010000024.1 GCF_013432195.1 Tepidicella baoligensis
GGAATTCACTGGGTCAATACACTGGCTCACCTGCCGACCGCCTTGGCTATCTGTCATCCCCCCTCCCGCCGCTTGGCTGTTCAAAGATGCACAAGTTTGCCGTATCCTTGTCAAGATTACCATCATCACCGGTCGCAGTCCTGTTGCCGGGCGGGGAAGCGATGAAAGACGACACTGGAGAGATATTCACGCTCGACGAGGTGGCTGCCTACCTCAAGGTAGGCAAACGCACGGTCTATCGCTTGGCGGCGGGCAAGAAGATCCCCGCATTCAAAGTCGGTGGCACGTGGCGATTCCGGCGCCAGGAAATCGATCTGTGGATCAGGCGACAGACGAACGCCGGCACACCCGGGGACGGAAGCAAGGGCAACGAATAATGCACGCCGCAGAGCTCAAACCGAACATCACCGTGCGCGGGCCTCTGTTTCCAGAGCCCGTCCAGGTCATCGTCGCGATTCCGATGGGCGCCTCGGTCAAACTGGTCGGGAAGGGAACCCAATCCAACTCGGTTTATGAGCCGATTCTGACCGCGGAGCAGCTCTCTCTCCTCACGGCCTCCCCAGCCCACGAGCCCTTCGACGGCGATGCCCGCAAATTCCGCCTCGGCATCGAGGCAATGCGCCTCGGCCTTGCCTACGAGTACGACCCGTACTTCTCCCTGTCCATCGCCCGCGTCGACCCGCTGCCCCACCAATTGGAAGCAGTCTACGACTACTTCATGAGGTTGCCACGTATCCGGTTCCTCCTGGCCGACGACCCGGGCGCTGGCAAGACGATCATGGCCGGCCTCCTCATCAAGGAGCTCAAGATTCGCGGCCTGGTCAAGCGCGTGCTGATCATCACGCCCGCCAACCTCACGTTCCAGTGGCAGCGCGAGCTGAAGGACAAGTTCCGCGAGAACTTCGAGGTCATCCGTAGCGATGTCCTCCGCGCCAACTATGGAATGAACCCCTGGCAGGAGAAGAACCAGGTAGTGACTTCGGTGTCGTGGGTCTCCCGCATCGAAGACGCCAAGGATTCTTTGCTGCGCAGCCGCTGGGACCTGGTCATTGTCGACGAGGCGCACAAGATGAGCGCCTACAGCAGCGAGAAGAAGACCCTTGCCTACCAGCTCGGCGAGGCGCTGTCGAACATGACCGACCACTATCTGCTGATGACGGCAACGCCACACAAGGGCGACCCGGAGAACTTCTGCCTGTTTCTCGAACTGCTCGACCGCGACGTCTATGGCGACATCAGGAGCTTGGAGGAAGCGATGGCGCGGCACGAGGCACCGTTTTATCTGCGCCGCGTCAAAGAGGCCCTGGTCACGTTCCCCGAGCCGGAAACCGGCCACGTCAAGGCGCTGTTCACCCGGCGTAACGTTACGACCTCGGAATTCCAGATCTCGGATGAGGAACTGGACTTTTACGACCGCCTGACACGCTACGTCGAAGACCAGTCCATCAAGGCCGCAGCGGACGACTCGGCCCGTGGCCGGGCGCTCGCCTTCACCATGGCCATGCTCCAGCGCCGCTTCGCCTCCAGCCTTTACGCCGTGCGGCGCAGCCTGGAACGGATGCGCGACAAGCGCGAACGCATCCTCAAGGACCCCGAGGGCTACCGCCGGGAGCAGATGAACAAGCGGCTGCCGGAAGACTTCGAGGACCTGACCGACGAAGAACAGCAGGAAATCATCTCCCAGCTCGAGGACGTCGTCGCCAGCGTCGATCCGGCAGCGCTGCGCGAAGAGATCGCCGAGCTGACCAAACTGATCAACCACGCTCGGGAGCTGGAGGCGCGGGAGGTCGAGACCAAGCTCACCGCCCTGAAAGATCTGCTGACCAAGCAGGGGGTGTTCGCCGACCCCAAGATGAAGCTCCTGGTGTTCACCGAACACAAGGACACCCTGGACTTCCTCGCCGGCGACGGCCGCGAAGGGCGGCCGCTCGGCAAGCTGCGCGAATGGGGCCTAAGCCTCACGCAGATTCACGGCGGCATGAAAATCGGCGACCGCGACACCCCCGGCACGCGCATCTTCGCCGAGCGCGAATTCCGGGAATCGGCCCAGGTGCTGGTTGCCACTGAGGCCGCCGGCGAAGGCATCAACCTGCAGTTCTGCTGGTTGATGATCAACTACGACATCCCCTGGAACCCGGTGCGCCTAGAGCAGCGTATGGGCCGTATCCACCGCTACGGCCAGGAGAAGGACTGCCTGATTTTTAACTTCGTCTCGACCAACACCCGCGAGGGGCGCGTGCTGCATAAGCTCTTCGAGCGCATCGAGGCGATCCAGGACGATCTGGACCCAAAGCGCACCGGCAAGATCTTCAACGTCCTAGGCGACGTGTTCCCCGCGAACCAGCTCGAAAAGATGTTGCGCGACATGTACGCGCACAATCAGATGACCGAAGAGCTGATCAAGCAGCGCATCGTCGAGCAGGTCGATCGGAAGCGGTTCGAGAACATCACCCAGTCCACGCTGGAGGGGCTCGCCAAGAAGGAGCTGAACCTGTCCGCCATCGTGGGCAAGTCCGCCGAGGCCAAGGAGCGACGGCTGGTGCCCGAGGTCATCGAGGATTTCTTCCTCAGCGCCGGCCCGCTTACCGGGGTGTCACCCAAGCCTGTTAAGGCGGGAACCCATGCCTACCGGCTGGGCCGGGTTCCACGAAACCTGTGGCCCACCGGCGAACGCCTGGAGCCCCGCTTTGGCAAGCTCGGGCACGAGTACGGCAACATCGTCTTCGACAAGGAACTGCTCAAGCAGGATGCCACCTTGGAATGGGTGACGCCGGGCCATCCGCTCTTCGAGGTGGTGCGCGAGGACGTCCTGAGGCAGGTGCAGGAGCACCTCAAGCGCGGCGCCGTGTTCTTCGACCTGCACAGTCAGGCGCCCTACCGCCTGGACGTGTTCAGCGCCTCCATTCGCGACGGCCGGGGCAATGTCTTAAGCCGTCGGCTGTTCGTCGTGCAAACCGGCATGGACGGGAAGACGGCCATCAAACAGCCCACGATCTTCCTTGACCTCACTGCTGCGGAAACCCCATCCGAAGTTCCGGACGATGCCCAGCTGCCGGATCGAAACCAGGTCGAGGTCGTCCTGCTGGAACAGGCGCTGAACCCGCTGCTGGAGGAAGCGCGTCGCGAGCGTGAACGCGAGGTGGCTACCATCTCCCGCCATATAGAGCTCTCGCTCAACACCATCATCAACCGGGAGAACCTGCTGCTGGCGGATCTCATCTCCCAAAAGGAAAGCGGCTCCACCGAACCGGGGTTGGAAGGCCGCATCAAGATCTCGGAAGACAAACTCCTGGAGCTCGACCATCGCCTGCAAAGCCGCCGCCGCGAACTGGAGCAGGAACGGCAATGCTCGATCGGCGACATCCAGCACATCGGCCGCGCCTGGGTGCTGCCCCATCCGGAGCGCGCCGCACCGGGCATCGCCCCGATGGTCTCCGACCCCGAGATCGAGCGCATCGCCGTCCAGGCTGTCATCGCCCACGAGGAAGCGGAAGGCCGCGTGGTGGAGAGCGTGGAAGCCGACAACCGCGGCTTCGACCTCATTTCGCGTCGGCCGCACCCGGAGGACCCGAAAACGGCGATCGACGTGCGCTTCATCGAGGTCAAGGGGCGGGCCCACACGGGTGAGATCGCCCTGACTGCCAACGAATACAAGACTGCCCAGCGCCTGGGCAACGACTACTGGCTGTATGTCGTCTTCCACTGTGCTACGCAGAACCCGTTGGTCAACATCCTGCGTAACCCCGCCACGCTCGATTGGCAGCCGATCGTCAAGGTGGAGCATTACCGGTTGAAGGCCGATTCCATCAGGCGTCCTGTCGAGCTACGAGAGGATCGTGCCAACTATGAGCCGGGTCAGGAGTAAAGCGTGGCCGATCCCAAGAACGAATTACAGGCAAGCTTTCAGCCGGCGAAACGCCACCAGACCTACGGCGAACTCATTCTCGGTCTGCACGCCAAGGGCTTTCGCAATCACGTCGATACCAAGATCGAGATCGAAAGCCCGGTCACGGCCTTTTGCGGGGTCAATGGGACGGGCAAGTCGACGCTGTTACAGCTCGCCGCCGCCGCATACCAGGCGCCAAACGGGAAAAAGCGGCATTACATCTCTTCCTTCATCCTGGCGGGGACCCTGGACAGCAAACCTTTCGCCGATGATGCATCAGTCGAGATTACCTACGAACAGCCGCCCACAAGCAGCGGTTCAATCCAACCTCGGACGCTGACCGTTTCCCGGTCAGGCTCTTCGTGGTCCGGTTATGACCGCCAGCCTGAGCGCGCAGTCCTGTATCTGGGACTTGGCTTTCATCTGCCCCATGCCGAACGCGACGAGAGCTTCAAGAAGCTATTCGGCGACGCACAATTCCGCCTCAGGGAAAAGCAAGCGCTCGAAGACAAGGTTGTCGAGCGGGTTTCGACCATCCTCCTGTGCAAGTACGACGCTGCGCATCAGAACACGCTGAGGAAACGATATGGGCGCACGAATACCCATCTCCTTACAGCAAAGCGCGGAACCGGCGCCGAGTATTCCGAGGCCAACATGGGCTCTGGAGAGGCGCGTCTCTACGCCCTCGTCATGCGCATTGAAGCGGCGCCGGAAAAGAGCCTGCTCCTCATCGAGGAACCGGAGACGGCGCTGCACCCCAGCGCCCAATATGAGCTTGGGCGCTATCTGGTGGAAGTCGCCAAGCGGCGTGGCCTGCAGATATTCCTGACGACCCACAGCGAATACCTCCTTCTGGCGTTACCGCAGAAATCCCGCATCTACCTCAAGCGGGAAGGCGCCACGGTTGTGCCGATTCCGAGCGTTGGCGTGCGCCAGGCCGTGAGCCTGATGGACAACTTCGCGATCCCGGCGATTTACGTCCTGGTGGAGGACGACGTGGCCGAGGCGATCGTCATCGAACTCCTGCGCAAGCACGATCCGGACTTTCTCAAAACGGCACGGGTGATCGTTGCTGGCGACAAGGATCGCATTCGCCAGATGATGGAGGTTTTCCAGGACCAGAAACTCCCGGTCTGCGCGGTGCGGGACGGCGACTTCGGCGACGCCAAGAAACTCAAGATGTACAAGCTGTTCGGTACCGAGCCACCGGAGAAGGAAATCTTCAAGTCAACGAAGTTCAAGGAGACCTTTGCTGCTCAGCATGGGGTGGATTGGGACGCCGTGGATATCGCGAACCAGGGAAAGGATCATCACCGCTGGTTTGATGTGCTGGAACAGCAGCTCGTGCGAAAGCGCGCGGAAATCCTGCCGCTGGCGGCCTGCGCGTATCTCGAAGGAATAACAGAAACCGACCGGCAGGCATTGGTCGAACAGATTAAGGCGGCAGTACCATGAAAAACGATTACAAGCGGTTGATTGAAGTCGACCTCCCCATCCGACGCATCTCTGATCATGCCCGTGCCGAGAAGAACATGCGTTCCGGCCATCCGTGGCAGCTTCACATCTGGTGGGCACGCCGCCCTTGGGGCGCCTGCCGGTCCGTGGCGTTGGCCTCGCTGATACCGGCGCCGACCGATGAGCATTGTCCGGAGGATTTCGTCAGAGCCGCCGCTTCGACCTTGGCCGAAATCGGCTTCAAACCGGCCGACGGGTCCCGGCAGAGGGTTGAGGAGGCATTGCTGCGCTTCACCGGCGAGTTTGCCCGTTGGGAGGCGGGCAGCGACCCCTACTGGCGCACCGCTGCCCGCAAGCTCATCAAGGCGGCGCATCCGTACGTCCCCCACGTGTTCGACCCGTTCTCCGGCTACGGCGCCATTCCGGGGGAGGCGGCCAGGCTTGGCTGCGAGAGTGNGCTCATCAAGGCGGCGCATCCGTACGTCCCCCACGTGTTCGACCCGTTCTCCGGCTACGGCGCCATTCCGGGGGAGGCGGCCAGGCTTGGCTGCGAGAGTGTGGCCTCGGATCTGAACCCGGTGGCGCTGCTGTGTCTGCGCACCCTTCTGGAGGCCGTCCCACGCCACAGCCACAAGCTCATCGAGAAGTTCAACGAGGGCGCGGAGTTCATCAGGGCGGAAGCGGAGAAGCGGCTCGCACCCTACTACCCCAAACGCAACGGCAAGCATGTCATCGCCTGGTTATGGGCGCGCACGGTCACCTGCGAAGGGCCGGGCTGTGGCGCGACCGTTCCGTTGATCTCCCAGACCACCATCGCCAAGGGCAGCCGCAAGGCGTGGATCGAGGTCACAGGAGACCCCAGAACCAAGGAAGTGCGGACTGCGGTGCGCTCCGGAAAGTCGATTCCTGCCGGGCTCAAGAAGACGGCCGGCGGCGGGCATGCCATCTGTCCGGTATGCGGCTTCACCACCAACAAGGAACGGGTCAAGGCGCAAGGCAAGGAAGGCCGGATGGGCCATCGGCTTTACGGCGTGGCAATGGCCATCGGCACACGCCAGGGCAAGGAATATGCAGAGCCGACGCCGGAAGACTTGGCGGCGTTTGATAAGGCTGTGGCGGCGTGGAAACAAATAGCAAACGAGCATCCAGAGGCTGAAATTGATGAGCCGTTTGTATTGACTTATGGACTCCATGTTCCACCGCATTACGGCGTCAGAACCTGGGGCGACTTGTTCTCACCGCGCCAGAAGCTGGCACTGCACAGCATCGGTGAGATCCTGCGGGATTACGAACAGCGCCTGACCGCAGCAGGAGAAGACCGGGCGCTGGTTCGCGACACCGTGACCGCCCTGGCATTGGCCGTCAGTAACTCGCTTCATTACTCGACCAACATGAGTACCTGGTTGGCCGAGCACATGATTTCCTGCTTCATTACTGGCAATGCGATTGCCATGCGTTGGGATTGGGCCGAAGCGAACCCTCTGGTATCTGACTACGTTGGCGGCCTCGACTTTTCATTCAAACAGTCAGCTGATGCGCTGGCATCCACCATTGCCCTCAACAACACGACCACCACCGTCATGCGCGCGGACGCGGCCAATTGCCCGTTGCCGGACGACGCGGCGGAGATGTTTTTCTCCGACCCGCCGTACTACGACGTGGTGCCCTATGCGGACCTTTCCGACCTTTGCTACGTTTGGCTCAAGCGTTTCGTGGGCCATGCGCAGCCCGATCTGCTTGCGGAAGCTCTTACGCCCAAGGCCGAGCAGATCGTGGTCAACCCCTATGCGGTCGAGGACGGTCGCGGCGAGCAGTCGCCGGAACGCTATCAGGAGCGCATGACCCAGGCCTTCCGGGAAGCGCGCCGGGTGCTCAAACCGGAGGGCATCGGCTGCATCGTCTTCGCCCACAAGGGGACGGCGGCCTGGGAAACGCTGCTCGCTTCCATCATCGATGCCGGTTTTGTTGTCACGGCATCCTGGCCCATCGACACCGAGCGCGCCGCACGGATGCGCGCCAACAAGTCGGCGGCGCTGGGCTCCAGCGTACACATCGTGGTGCGCCCCCGCGAAAACCCCGATGGCTCCTTGCGTGCCGACGAGGTCGGCGACTGGCGCGATGTGCTGGCCGAGCTCCCTCGCAGGATTCGGAGCTGGATGCAGCGTTTGATTCACGAGGGCGTGGTGGGGGCTGATGCGATCTTCGCCTGCCTCGGGCCTGCCCTGGAGATTTATTCCCGCTATTCCCGTGTCGAGAAAGCCAATGGCGATCAGGTATTCCTTCGGGAATATCTTGAGCACGTTTGGGCCACGATCTCCCGTGAAGCCCTGGCCACCATCTTCGAAGGCGCCGATGCCACTGGTTTCGAGCCGGATGCACGTCTGACCGCCATGTGGCTGTGGACACTGCGCACGGAAGCGGGCGACGTCACGGCCGAGGCGGACGATGGTGAGGAGGATGAAACCGAAGGCAAAGCCGGGAAAGCCAAGGGATTTGCCCTGGAGTTCGATGCCGTCAACAACATCGCGAAAGGCCTTGGCATCCACCTGGAAGACCTCGATTCGGTGGTCGAGATCAGCAAAGGCAACGCGCGGCTTCTGGCGGTTTCGGAGCGTACCCAATACCTGTTTGGGAAGACCTCGGAAGAGCCGGTCAAGCGAGGGCGCAAGAAGGCCGAGCAGCAGGACTTGTTCGCAGAACTTCTGGACGAAGCGGATGCGGAAACGGCTTGGCGCGACAAGGCGATCTTGAAGCCGGGGGCTACCACCCTCGACCGCGTGCACCAGGCCATGATCCTTTTCGCTACTGGTCGTGGCGAGGCATTGAAGCGGCTTTTGGTAGATGACGGTGCCGGCCGCGACGCACGGTTCTGGATGCTGGCGAATGCCCTGCTGGCGCTTTATCCGAAGTCGAGCGAGGAAAGTCGTTGGGTGGACGGCGTGCTGGCACGGAAGAAGGGCCTGGGGTTGTGAGATGGTGGATGGCCTCGTCGCGCGTTTCCGGGAGACGTTCTTCGCCGTCGTCCAGGCCGACGAACTGGCGGGTGAGCTGAAGCAAGCGGCCTCCGCAGCGAACCTCGGGGCCTGGACGCGGGCGCTTACCGAGGCAGCGATCAGAACGTGTTCAGGGCTGGGGCTGATGGCGTCCGCCAAGGGACACAAGCTGGAACTGCTGCCTATCCACCGCAGCGAGTACCTGGCGCTGGATGTGATGGCTTTCGCTGAGGGCGAAAAGCGCTGGCGGTTTCCGGTGGCGGTGATGGAGCTGGAGAACAGCGCCCGGGAAGACCAGATCGCCTACTCGCTTTGGAAGGTGCTGTCGGTGCGAGCGGACCTGCGGATCGTGTTTTGTTACCGCAGGAACGGAGAGGAGATACCCGCCTTGCTGCGCCACCTGCGGGAGGAGGTGGTCGAGGCGATGGGCCTTGCGGGCCGGGTGAAACTCGAAGGGGCCACGCTGCTGGTGGTGGGTTCCCGTAGCGAATCGGGGACGTTTCCGTTCGGCTACTTCGGCTGGTGGCTGCTGGACACGAATACTGGAAGATTTGAACGGCTATAGAGGACAACGATGAAACTCAAACCCTGGTATGACGTAGTGAAGCCGCGCGAAGACTTGCGGGAGGGCAAGCCGCTCGACGCCTCTGAATTCGCCGTTCATCTGGACAAGGTGCGGTTGGGCACCGCGCCCAAGGATTATCGTGACGCCGCGACCTTCTTTGACCGGACATTCCTGACCGAGAACCTCACGGGCCTGGGTGCGGAAGTGATGCGAAGGCTCTCCGGCATTACCACCGAAACGAGCGCGGTGTTCAACATGACCACCCAGTTCGGCGGCGGCAAGACCCACGCGCTGACCCTGCTCTATCACCTGGCGCGGCATGGATCGGCCGGCAACGGCTGGCGTGGTGTCACCAAGATTCTGCAGCGGGCAGGCATTCAGACCATCCCCGACAATTGCGCGGTGGCGGTCTTCGTCGGCACGGAGTTCGATTCCGTGACCGGTCGTGGCGGTGACGACGGCACGCCGCGGCGCAGAACCCCCTGGGGCGAGCTCGCCTGGCAATTGGGAGGGGAGGAATCCTTTGCCCATGTCGCCCAGCACGACGCGGACTTCATCGAACCCAAGGGCGATGTGATCGAAAAGTTCCTGCCTTCGGATCGCCCCTGCCTCATCCTGATGGACGAGGTGCTGAACTACATCAGCACGTACCGCGACCGGGGCTGGCACAACAAGCTCTACAACTTCATCCAGGCGCTGTCTGAGACGGTTCGCGGGCGCCACAACGCGGTGCTGGTGGGCTCGATCCCGGCTTCGGAACTCTCCTACACGGACAAGGATGAAGCGGATCAGCAGCGCTTGAAGAATCTCCTGGATCGCCTGGGCAAGGCGGTGATCGTGTCGGTGGAATCGGAAACCTCTGAGATCATCCGCCGCCGGCTGTTCGAATGGGACGAGCGGGCCGTGACCCCGGATGGCCGGGTGATCCTCAACAAGGACGCTGAGGACGCCTGCCGAGCTTATGCCAACTGGATTCAGGAGAATCGACTGCAGCTGCCGAACCTGATCAATCCGGACTTGGCCCGCGACGAATTCCGCGCCACCTACCCGTTCCATCCGATGGTGATTTCCGTCTTCGAGCGGAAGTGGCAGACCCTGCCCCGGTTCCAACAAACGCGCGGCGTCCTGCGACTACTGGCCCTATGGGTGTCCCGGGCCTACCAGGAGGGCTACAAGGGGGCGCAGCGCGATCCCTTGATCACACTGGGAACGGCGCCGCTGGACGACCCCATGTTCCGTGCCGCCGTGTTCGAGCAACTAGGTGAAACCAAACTGGAGGCGGCAGTCACCACGGATATCGCCGGCAAGAAGGACGCGCATGCCGTGCGACTCGATTCCGAGGCCATCGATGCCATCAAGAAGGCCAGGCTCCACCGCAAGGTGGCCACCACGATCTTTTTTGAATCCAACGGCGGGCAGGTCGGCGCTGAGGCCCAAGAGGCCAGTGTCCCAGAGATCCGGCTTGCCGTGGGGGAACCCGGAAGCGACATCGGGAACATCGAGACCGTCCTGGAGGCGCTGACCGACGCCTGCTACTACCTGAACGTCGAGAAGACCCGGTACAAGTTCAGCCTGAAGGAGAACCTCAACAAGCGATTCGCCGACCGTCGGGCGACCGTGCAGGGGCCTCAGGTGGACGAAGAGGTCAAACGGGAGATTCAGAGGATCTTCGCGCCGAAGGAGTTTGTCGAGCGGGTGTTCTTCCCCGAGAAGAGTATTCAGATCTCCGACCGGCCTGTGATCACCTTTGCGATCGCCGATCTGGACCGGACAATGGAAGACGAGAAGGCGACCCGCCAGTTCGCGGAGCAGATGATCAGGGAATGCGGCACGACGGCGCGGACGTTCAAGAGCGCGCTGATCTGGGTGGTGCCGGATTCCGCTCAGCCCATGCGGGAAGAGGCGCGGAAGATTTTGGCCTGGCAGGCAATTCAAGACGAGGCGGATGATCTTAAGCTCGATGAGGCGCAGAAGAAGCAGCTTGCCGAGAACATCCACAAGGCCAAACGTGACCTGAAGGAGTCCATCTGGCGAGCCTACAAGCACCTATTCCTGCTGGCCAAGGACAACACGGTGAAAATGGTCGATCTCGGGCTCGTCCATTCCAGCGCGGCGGATACCACTATCTCCAACATCCTCAACCGGCTGTCTGCCGATGGCGACGTGGAGAAGGGTGTGAGCCCGAACTTCTTGGTGCGGAACTGGCCGCCCGCTTTCAAGGAATGGGCGACCAAGTCGGTCCGCGATGCGTTCTACGCGTCGCCGGTCTTTCCGCGCTTGCTGAACGCGGAGACGGTCAAGGAAACCATCGCGCGCGGTGTCGAGAGTGGAATACTGGCCTACGTGGGGAAAGGCGCCTCCGGCAAGTATCAGCCATTCGCATTCAATCAGAGCGTCATCCCGGCAGACATCGAATTCTCCGATGACATGTTCGTCATCACGGCTGAAGTGGCACGAGCCTACCTGGATGCTCAAACCACACCACCGCCGGCGGGGGTTCTCGTGCAAGGAGGCGGCACGGGAGTTGGAACAGGGACAGGTGGAGGTGCGGAACCAGCTGGTACACCGATTGAACCTCAACCGGCACCGACCCCGCCTGTTCCCGGGCCAGCGAAGATTGCCGGCATCCGATGGTCTGGCGAAGTGCCTCCACAGAAATGGATGAACTTCTACACCAAGGTGCTTTCCCGCTTTGCAGCCACGCCGGGCTTGAAGCTTACCATCGTGGTCGAGGTCAGCCCGTCCGATGGACTCTCGACGCAGTCCCTGGAGGAGACGCAGAATGCTTTGCGGGAACTGGGGCTGGATGACCGGGTGACGGAGAAGTAGTTGTCGGGTCCCGGATGATTGGCTGCTGCACAATCGACGAGCCGTGCTGATGGGCCGCGAGGTGCTGCGGGCCGTGATGGCAGGATCATCCCTCCGGGAGGTAGCATGCTGATCGCCTTGCACAAGAACGCCACCACCACGCCGGCCGTGCGTGCGGCCATCCAGCAGTCCTCGGCCAGCGACTACGAGTTGGCCCGGCAGTACGGTGTGAGGCGCGAGACGATCCGGCGCTGGCGCAAGCGCGACAGCGTGTTTGATGCCAGCCACACCCCGCACCGGCTGCAGACCGCGCTGAACGCTGCGCAGGAGGAGTTGGTGGTCATGCTTCGCACGCAGCTGCAGCTGTCGCTGGACGATCTGCTGGCGGTGGTGCGCGAGTTCATCGAGCCCAGCGGCGTCCAATTTCGGGTGTGCGACTCCAGCGCCGTGGGTGGCGACACTTGGCGTCCAGGTACAGCGCGTGACGGCGCTGCAGCACCTCACGCCCATCCAGGCGGTGAAACGATGGCGCAGTTCGCATCCTCATCTGTTCTCAAGACAGGTTAGGAATCATCCGGGACCCGACAGATATCAATGCAGCCCATGCCGCCGAGTTGATGCCGAGGGTTGGGCAGCGCCGCACCAATTCAGGCGATCTGCAGCAGTGCTGCTTCAGCCTCGCGCCTCGCCACCAACCCCGGCAACAGCTTCCCGCCGCCGTACACCCACCGGCGAAGTTCAGCGGCGGCAGCCGTCCAATCCCGCTGGTTCACCCGCCGCCGCAGCGTCGATGTCTGCAGCCGCCCTGCCCCCAGGTTGAAGGTGAAGTCCACGATGGCCGCCAGCCGCCCCTCGGGCTCGGTGGCCAGCACCGGGCAGAAGCGCAGCGTGGCGGCCAGTGCCGTCTTCAGATCCTGGGCGAGGTAGGCCTCGGCCTCGCCTTCCGTGATCGGCGGGTGCTTGGGGTTGTATTGACCCAGTGAATTCC
>NZ_JACCDB010000025.1 GCF_013432195.1 Tepidicella baoligensis
GCGGGGTAGTGCAGAGGTTCCTTAACAGGCCCTAGCGCCACGCGGTCCTGGTGAGTATCGAAGAAGAGCGAGGTCATGGGGCGGTTTTCCTGCGAGGTCGGTCAGCCGCTACGGTACAACGAATCGGCAGGCTCTGCCTGCCCACCATCAAGCCGCGTCGGGTTGCATCGCCGGCGCCGCCTTGCGGAACGCCTCCAGTTCTCCACAGGCTTGGTCGATGGCGCTGATGAGCGGCCAGCGAGTCAGGTCCACCTTGAAGCGGCGTGCACTCTCGACCTGCGGCACCAGGTACACGTCCGCCACCGTGGGCGCATCGCCGTAGCTGAAGCGACCGCGGTGCGGGTCGCTGGCCAGCAGGGCTTCATACGCGTCGAAGCCTGCCGTGATCCAGGTTCCGCACCAGGCGTTGATGGCGGCCTCGTCGGCGCCAAACGTCTTGCGCAGGGTTTCGAGGATGCGGCGGTTGTTGATCGGGTGGATATCGCAGCCGACAATGGCCGCCAGGGCTCGCACACGGGCGCGAGCGTCGACGTCCGCGGGCAGCAGGGCCGGCGTGGGGTGGGTCTCTTCCAGCCATTCGATGATGGCGGGCGACTGGATCAGGACCTGCTTGCCGGTGTCCAGTGCGGGCACCAGCTGCTGCGGGTTGATGGCCTTGAAGGCATCCGTCAGGTGTGCGTCCTTGCCCAGGTGAACAGCAACGTACTCGACGTCCAGGCCCTTGAGGTTGAGTGCGATGCGCAAGCGATGCGAGGTGCCGCTGCGCCAGAAGTTGTGCAACTTCATGGCGCTCAGGCCGCCGGACCGACGGTCAGTGTGATCTCGGCCACGCCTTCGACACGGCCGGTGATCTTGTCACCCGTCACCACCGCGCCCACACCCTCGGGCGTGCCGGTGTAGATCAGGTCGCCGGGCTGCAGGTGGTAGTAGGTGGACAGGTCCGCAATGATTTCGCGGATGTTCCAGATCAGCTTGTCCACGTTGGACGACTGCTTGGTCGCACCGTTGACCTCCAGCGCGATGGCACCCTGCTCGATCACCACGCCTTCCATCGGCACGATCTCTGAGCAGACCGAGCCTTCTTCGATGTCCTTGCCGGTGTCCCAGGGGCGGCCCTTGTCCCGCGCCACCAGCTGCAGGTCACGGCGGGTCATGTCCAGGCCAGCGCCATAGCCGTAGACCAGCTCGTGGGCGTTGGCTTCGCTCACGCGGAAACCTGCCTTGCCAATGGCCAGCACCAGTTCCATCTCGAAATGGTAGTTGCTGGTGCGCGGCGGATAAGCCACGGTCGCGCCGCTCTCCACCAAGGTTTGGGGCGATTTGGTGAAGTAGAAGGGCTGCTCGACGCTCTTGTCGACTGGGCGGCCCATCTCGACCGCGTGCGCGTGGTAGTTGCGGCCGACACAGAAGATGCGGTTGATCGGGAAGCGCTCGGTCTTGCCGCGGATGGGCAGGGACTGGATGGCGGGTGGGGTGAAGAGGTATTGGGTCATGGGAGGGCTTCCGAAAAATCAGAGGGAGGACGGCATGGCTGGCTGATCGTCCTGGCGGACTTCGTAGACGCCGAGCTTGCGGTGCAGCGGCGACTCGTCGGCGATGAACAGGAACGCAGGTTCGGTCGCCGAAGCGTTTTTCAGCACCGTCGGCGTGTAGCCGGGGATGCAGCAAGTGTCGGCCGCGACCAGATCGAAGTCCTGGGCGCCGGTCGAAACACGGGCCGCGCCTTCGATCACGTGATAGACCACCGCAGGTGATCGTGCCGGCAGCGCCAGCGTCTGGCCCGGGCGCAGCATCAGGGCGTAGAAACCGAGGATGTTCTCTGCGTCTTCGCCGGTTTCGGGATTGACGTAGGTGACCTGCACGCCCTCCAGATCGGGCTGGTTCTCGGCCATGGACAGCAGCGCCGCCTTGGCGTTGGCCCAGGGGTAGCGCAGCATGGGGTAGCGGCGACCGCTGCGGCCGAACACGGGGGCCGGCATCACGCCGGCCCTCGCATACGCACGGTCGGCCTGGCCAGGCTTCGTCTCCTGGCGCGAACCGTTGAGGTGGTAGCTGACCTCCAGGTAATAGGCCAGGGGCAGGTCCAGCACATCGAGCCAGACCACAGGTTCTGTGCCGTCGTGGCCGTGCTCGTGCCACAGCCCGGTGGGCGTGAGGATCAGATCACCACGGCTCATGGGGCACTTCTCGCCCTCCACCGTGGTCCAGGCGCCCTCGCCCTCCACCACCATGCGAACGGCATTCGGCGTGTGGCGGTGGCTGGGCGCCCACTCGCCGGGCAACAGCAACTGCATGCCCAGGTACATGGCGCTGCTGGCCTGCATCTTCTCCAGCGTGTGGCCCGGGTTGGCCAGCACCAGCACGCGGCGTTCGGCCTTCTCGATGGGCGTCAACTCACCCGCCTTAAGCAGCAGAGGTTTGATGTGTTCATAGGCCCAGTGGGTGGCCTGGGTCTGGCGCGTCGGCACCTTGGGCGGCAGCACGCCGCGCAGGCTGGGCCACAAGGGCACCAGGTTGCGCTCGCGCATCGCGGCCACGTAGCCGGCAGGCAGGTCTTCCAGTCTTCCAAGTTCGCTTGTCATGGGTCTCTCCAGTGGACAGTGTGTCTGGGATCAGCGCGTCCCAATGGTGCGCGTCAGGCCAGCCCCAGCGGGGCCGGCGTGCGTTGAACGATGTCGCGAAAACGCTGGTGAAACGCATCCGCCTGGCCAAAGCCGCTGAGTGGGTCTGCGTTCTGAGCAAAGGCTTGCGCAATCTCATCCCAGTCGGTGGTGGTGAGGTGGCTTTCAGCCAGAGGAATGAGCTCATGCTCTTCCACCTTAAGGTGCCGCCAGGTGAAGTCTGCGTAGGTCGACACGGTCCGCATCAGAGCCTCCATGCTGCCGGGCACGCCCGCCTGCAGGTTGCCCAGCCAACGCCGGATCTCACCGAGGGCCTGTGGCTCGTGGGTGTGTTGCCGCTGCAGTTCGTCGATCAAGGCATCGGCCTGGTGCGTTCGCTGGCGCAGCAGCCGAAACAGCCACTCATCTTCCTTGGGATGGTGCAAGCGGTCAGGAAAGGCATCGATGTAATAGACCATCGACCACAGCAGGGGAAAGTCCACCGCCATGCGTCCCGCTTGCACCTCGGCCAGCAGGTCCTTGAGGTTGTGGATGACGGCGGCCAGCGTCCGGTGCTCGGCGCGGATGGTGTTGAGGGCCTGGATTCGTGTATCGCTCATGGTGTCAGCTCCGTTGATCGGGTCACACGCCCAGGTACTCGTGAACGATGTTGGCGTTGGCGCGCAGCCCGGCCGAATCGCCCGACCACACCACGACACCCTTTTCCATCACGTAGTGCTGGTCGGCCAGTTCCAACAGCGGCCCGAGGTTCTTGTCGATCACGATCAGCGACAGACCCTCGGCCTTGAGCTCGCCGAGCGAACGCCAGATCTCGGCACGGATGATGGGCGCCAGTCCTTCGGTGGCCTCGTCCAGCACCACCAGGCGCGGATTGGTCATCAGCGCACGGCCGATGGCCAGCATCTGCTGCTCGCCCCCCGAGAGCTGCGAGCCCAGGTTGGCGCGCCGCTCCTTCAAGCGGGGAAAGAAGCCGTACACGCGGTCGAGCGTCCAGGGCTTGAGCTGACCATTGGCACGCAGGCGCGCCGTGGCCACCAGGTTTTCCTCCACCGTCAGGTTCGGAAACACCTGCCGTCCTTCGGGCACCAGGCCCAGGCCCAGCTTGGCAATCTGGTGCGAAGGCAGACGCTCGACACGTTGGCCCGCCAGCGAGATCTCACCAGCGGAAGGCGAAAGCAGACCGAACAGGCACTTGATGGTGGTGGACCGGCCCATGCCGTTGCGTCCCAGCAGGGTCACGACCTGCCCTTCTTTCACGGAGAAATCCACCCCAAACAACACCTGGGCGGCGCCATAGCCGGCCTTGAGGCCCTGCACTTTGAGCAGAGTGGTCATGCGCCGATCTCCTCGTCGCCCAGGTAAATGGAGCGAACCTCTTCATTGCCCCGGATTTCTTCGGGTGTCCCGGTCACCAGGATGCGGCCGTAGACCAGCACGCTGATGCGATCCGCCAGCGCAAACACGGCGTTCATGTCGTGCTCCACCAGCAGGATCGTGTATTGCTTCTTGAGCGACTTGAGCAGGGCCACCACCGCAGCCGACTCCTGCACGCTCATACCGGCCATGGGCTCGTCGAGCAGCAGGAACTTGGGCTCAGCGGCCAGTGCCATCGCCAGTTCCAACTGCCGGCGTTCGCCATACCCCAGTTCGGATGCCAGCGCCTGGCTGCGCGCCTCCAGACCCGCCGCTTGCACGCCGCGCCGGGCAGCCGCAAGCGCCACCTCGTCATCGAGCAGGCCCTTCCAGAAGTCAAATGCACCGCGCCGTGCACCACGGGCCGCAAGGGCTGCGTTTTCCAGCACGGTGAACTCGTCGAACACCGATGTGATCTGGTAGGAACGCACCAGCCCCCGGCGGGCACGTGCGTGGATGCCCAGCGCCGTGACGTCCTGACCAGCAAACTCGATACGCCCCGTGTTCGAAGCCAGTTCACCGGAGAGCTGGTTGATGAGTGTGGTTTTGCCGGCACCGTTGGGGCCGATGATGGCGTGCAGTTCACCCTCACGAACATCGATCGACACCGCGTCGGTCACCAGCAAGGCGCCGTAACGCTTGGTGATCGCGTGGGTTTTGAGCAATGCGTTCATCGTGCAACCTCCCCTGCTTCGCCCTTGCGACTGAATCGGTCGGTCACGGCGTTCACCCAGCCCACGATGCCGCGCTTGCCGAACATCGCCATTACCAGGATCACGATGCCGAACACAGCCATCCAGTGTTCGGTGTAAGCCTTGATCACCTCTTCCAGCCCCAGGAAGGCCAGGGCTCCGACCACCGGCCCCACCACCGTGCCCATGCCGCCCATGACGACCATCACGATCAGGTCGGCCGAGACGATCCAGGACATGCTGCTGGGCGAGGCATAGGCGTTGAGGTTTGCCAGCAGCATCCCGGCGATGCCGCAGGGAATGGCCGACAGCACGTAGGCGGTCAACTGGTAGCGCTGCAACGGCAGGCCCACCGAGTTGATGCGCCGGGCGTTCTGGCGTCCACCCCGCAGCACCATGCCGAAGGGCGACTTGCGCAGCCGCATGACCCAGTAGGTCAACGCCAGCAACAGCCCCCAGGCGCAGTAGAAGACCGCATTGGGCGAGCTCAGCGTCCAGCCGAAGAAGTTGCTGGCCTGCGCCACACCCAGGCCATCGTCACCGCCATACTGCTTGAGGCTGACGATGACGAAGTAGCCCATCTGGGCGAACGCCAGGGTGATCATGATGAAGGCGATGCCAGAGGTGCGCAGACTGATGAGACCGGTGATGCCGCCGATCAGGACGCAAACCACCACACACACCGCCAGGTGCACCCAGCCGGAATCGATGCCGTAGTGCACAGGCAAGGCGACGCTGTACATGCCGATGCCAATGAACAGCGCATGCCCCAGGCTGACCATGCCGCCAAAGCCCAGTGCGATGTTCAGTGCACTGGCAGCGATCGCATAGATCAGCACGCGAGCACTGAATGCCACGAGGAAGCTGTCGTCGATGGCGGTCGATAGTGCTGGCACCAAGACCAGCGCCACCAGCAACAGCGCCGGCAGGAAAGACAGGTAGCGATGAGCGGACTTCATACACTTCCTTTGTGTGCAGGGAACAGGCCCTGGGGCTTCCACGCCAGCACGATGGCCATGAGCAGGTAGATCGACATCGAGGCCAATGCCGGCCCTGCGGCGTTGGCCGTCTCTCGGTCCGCGAACTCGCGGATGATCATGGGCAGGAAGGTGCGTCCCAGGGTATCGACCAGGCCAACGATGATCCCCGCGTACAGGGCGCCGTGCACCGACCCGATGCCACCGATGACGATCACGACCAGCGTGGTGATCAGCACCGGTTCCCCCATGCCGCTCTGCACCGACAGGATCGGGCCCGCCATCGCACCGGCCAGCGCGGCCAGCGCAGCGCCCAGCGCGAACAGCATGGCATTGAGCAGGCGGATGTTCACGCCCAGCGCGCCCACCATCTGGGGATTGACCGAACCCGCCCGGATGAGCATGCCCACCCGGGTCTTGTGGATCAGCCACTGACTGCCTGCGGCCACCAGCAGGCCCACCACGATGATGAGGAAACGGTAGGTGGGGTAAGTGAAACCGAACAGGTCCACCGTGCCCGACAGGCTTTCAGGCAGGGACACAAAAACCGGATGCGGGCCCCAGATCATGCGGACCACCTCGTTGAAAAACAGCACCAGACCAAAGGTGGCCAGCACGTGATCAAGGTGGTCACGCCGGTAGAGACGCGAGACCGCGACCCATTCCAGCACCATGCCCACCACCAGACCCGTGGCCACAGCGGCCAGCACACCGAGGCCAAAGGACCCGGTGTGCCCACTCACCACCGCGGCGGCATAGGCCCCCAGCATGTACAGCGAGCCGTGCGCG
This sequence comes from Tepidicella baoligensis, assembly GCF_013432195.1. Lineage (GTDB taxonomy): Bacteria > Pseudomonadota > Gammaproteobacteria > Burkholderiales > Burkholderiaceae_C > Tepidicella > Tepidicella baoligensis. Next base: position 6,493 of record NZ_JACCDB010000025.1, read on the forward strand.
AGGTTCACGAAACTCATGATGCCGAACACCAGCGTCAGCCCGGCAGCGAGCAAGAACAGCATCACGCCGTACTGCAGGCCGTTGAGCATCTGCGCAAGGAGCAGAGATATCGACATGGCTTACCTCGACTTGCATTGGGACACGTAAGCGTCCTGGTGGGCGGGCAGCGGGGTGCCCAGCTGCTTGACCACCACCTGCGCACCCTCCTTGGCGACCTGGAAGGCGTAGTAGTTCTGCACCGGCATGTTGTTGGCGTTGAACTTGAACGGACCACGAACCGATTTGAGTTCACCACCAGCCGCCTTGACCGCCGCAGCAAACGCGGCCTTGTCGGTCGTATTGCCCTTGACCTTGCCGACTGCGATGTTCAGCAGATTCGCGGTGTCGTAGCCGACCGCTGCGTAGTGGCTGGGCGCACGGCCGTATTTCTTGGAAAAGGCGGCGACGAACTCGGCGTTGCCTGGCGTCTTGAGTGCCACGTCCCACATCGCACCGGAGATTGCGCCCACGGCCGCATCGCCCAGGGCGGGCATGGTGGTGCCGTCCACGGTGAACGCCGACATCATGGGCAGCTTCTTGGACAAGCCAGCCTGGCTGAACTGCTTGACGAAGTTCACGCCCATGCCACCGGGGTAAAACACGAACACAGCGTCTGGACCAGCCGCCTGCAACTGCGCGATCTCGGCAGAGTAGTCGGGCTGGTTCACCTGGGTGTAGACCTCGTCCACAACCTCGCCCTTGTAGAAGCGCTTGAAGCCGGCGATGTAGTCTTTGCCCGCCTGGTAGTTCGGCGCCATCAGGTAGACGCGCTTGTAGCCGCTGTCCTGGGCAAACTTGCCCATGGCTTCGGCCGGGCCGTCGTTTTGCCAGGCGGTGGAGAATACATTGGGCAGGCAGCCCTTGCCCGCCAGCGGGGACGGACCGGCGTTGGTGGCGATGGCCACGGTACCGGACTCCACGATGCGGGGCAGGCTGGCCATGAGCACGTTGGAGAAACCCAGACCGACGATGGCGTCCACCTTGTCACGGTCGATGAACTTGCGAGCGATCTGGTTGCCCAGCTCGGGCTTGAGCTGGTCGTCTTCGCGCAGCACTTTCACGTTTTGGCCACCCAGCTTCGAGCCCAGCTGTTCGATGCCCAACATGAAACCGTCGTACTGATCTTGGCCCACAGCTGCCACCGGTCCAGACAGAGGGCCCGAGAAACCAATGGTCACGTCGGCATGCGCCGCGTGGAAGGACAGTGCACAGACGCCAGCCGTAACGGCTTTGAGGGTGAAATTCAAGTTCATCGTTGTCTCCGGAAAAAGTGGGCCCCGCCACTGCGGTGCAGCGGCAAAAAATTGAAAGGAAACCGGTCAAACCCGGCGGATGTGATCAGTCCAGCTTGATCATCACGCGCATGTTTTCGATCTTGACCGGGTAGGTCTTGATGTCTTCGGTCAGAGGCGCGCACAGGGCCTTGCCCGTACAGACATCGAAGCGCCCCTGGTGAAGGGGACACTCGATCTCATTGCCCTCCAGAAAGCCGTCGCTCAAGCGCGCAGCCCCGTGGGTACACAAGTTGTCGGTGGCGAAGACCTCACCTTCCACCTCATAGAAGGCAATGTCTTTGCCTGCCACGATGGCTCCGACCACATCGCCCTCAGGCACAGCGTCCCGTGCGATGGCATCAATCCAGTTCTCGGACATGTTCTGCAACCTCAAATGGGGTAGATGAGGGAGTTGGGGATCATCTCGCTGTCGTACACGCACAGCCGAGACTGCAGCTTCAGCCCTTCCGGTGTGCGCACGATGACGTCGCGGTAGTAGCCTGCGTTGAAAACCGTGGAGTCCCCATCTAGCTTGGTTCGAATGACCACGTAGTTGGCTTCCGACTGGATGCGCTCGCCACTGACATCACGCTCCACGGACAGGATTCGCGGCGTGCCCACGATGTGGCGCTGGTAGTAGGGGTCGTGGTACATGGTTTCTTTGACGCCGTACACACGGTCGCGAATCATGGCCTTGCTCTCCAGAGCCAGCAGACACAGGGGCAGGCCCTGCTCAAAGTTTTCGCGCGGTTGCAGGCGGTAGGTGCCGGTCTCAATGAAAAAATCAGGCCACTTCTCCCAATCGGCGGAGTCGCAGACCATGGCGTAGTCGCTGTACAGGTTCAGCAGTTCGAAGTACGTCTTGAAGTCGATCATGTTCACTCCCCCATCACTTTGCGCCAGTAGTCGTACATGCCGCGGATCAGCGTTTCGGTGACCATGTGGTCGGTGTCGCCGATCTCGTGGCCGCCCATCTCGATCACGGAGCGGTGCGACGGGTTCTGCTCGAAGCCTTCCTGCGACCACTCGATCACCTCGCCGTCGTCGGCCGAGACGAAGCCTGCCGGGCCGAACAGGTTGGCCTGGATCAGGCGGCGCTGGTGCATCTCCGGCGTGTCGTCTTCAAAGCCGAAATGGGTCCAGACGAAATCAAAAGATCCGTGCCCGTTGGGCTGGATGTGGCGCGTCGATACGCTGTTGACCTGCTGCTGGATGATCACACTGGGGAAGATCGTGGTCATCACGGCGGTCGGGCCGCCCCACCAGGGCTCGGGCACGATGTCCAGCAGACGCGGGTCGTTCACCTTCATCTGCTCCTTGAAGCTGTCCACGCCGGACACGACCTCCTCGTTCTTGCCGCCCTGACCGCGCGTGGAGATCATCGCGGCGTGGCGGAATTTGGCGTCCATCTTCAGTTCCGACTTGTTGTCGGCGCGCCAGAGCCCGAAGGTCGAGAACCAGGTGTGCAGCAGGCCCGGGTGGTAGGGGTCCTTGATGTTCTCCTGCATCAGCTTCCAGTTGCCCGGGATGCGCTGGCGGCGGTAGCCCAGGATCTTGAGCTTGCGGCCATTGAAGACGCGATCGAAGTAGTGCAGGATGGTTGGGCCCAGGAAGTCCTCGAAAGGCTCGACATCGTGGTCGAAAGAGGCAAACACTGCACCGCCTCGGGCGGCCACCTTGAGCTTGGTCAGGCCGTGTTCTTCGAGTTTGAAGTCCTTGGGCATGCCGCCGTTGACCTTGCCGTCCTGCTTGACGCCACGGCGGAAGGGCACGCCCTGCAGGTCACCCTTGAGGCTGTAGTTCCACTGGTGGTAGGGGCAGAAGAAGTCCTTGGCGTTGCCGTGGCGCTCGCGGCAAAAGCGCATGCCACGGTGGGCGCAGACGTTCTCCACCACGTTGATGCCGCCATCCGGATCACGCACCATGATGACCGAGCGCTCACCGATCACCGTTCGCTTGAAGTCGCCTGGATTCGGAATCTCGGCTTCGAGACCAACGTAGCACCAGTGGCCGGAGTAGAAAAAGCGGTCGAGTTCGCGCTTGTAGTGGTCCTCGCTGGTGTAAGCCCAGAAGGGGATCCGGCTGGTGCCGTCTCCTGGCCAAACGGGGTCTTTGGGAAACACTGTCTTGGTTTCACTCATCGTGGGTCTCCTTGGGTGGAATGCACTGGGAACGATCGGTGGGGTTCAGACACCGCTGGGATAGAAGGCATCGGCGTGAACATGCTCCGACGCAATGCCAAGCTTGGCGACGATCAAACTGAGGGCCTCGACCATGGCGGGAGCGCCGCACAGGTACGCTCGCCAGCCATCGAGCGACTTAAAATCGCTCTCGATGGCATCGGTGACCAGGCCGCTGCGCCATGCACCGTCCACCGGGCCGGTGGCGACGACAACGTGGACCTTGAGCTGAGGGTGTTGATCGGCCATCGCCTGGAGCCGCTCGGCGTCGTACAGGTCTTCTTGGCTGCGCACACCGAAATAGAGGTGAATAGGGTTGGTCATGCCCTCGGCCAACGCGCCGCGCACGATCGACAAAACAGGGGCCAGACCGGTACCACCGCCCACGCACAGCATTGGGCCGGTGTGCTTGCGACGCAGGTATGCCGTGCCCAGCGGCCCACTGATGCGGATGTTCGATCCGACCTTCAGTTCACCGAAGATGTATTCCGTGACGCGGCCTCCATGCACTTTTCGGATGTGGAACTCCATCTCCTCATCACCCGGCAGGCCGGCCATGGAATATGGGCGGATATGGTCGGGCGTGAACTGCAAAGTGGCGTACTGCCCCGGGCTGAATTCCAGCGGCTTGGCCAGCTTGACTTTGATGCGGCGAATGTCGTGCGTGGCCTGCTCGATCGATGTGACCGTGCCCTTGATGATCTTGGCCGGATGGGTAACCACCTCATCCACATCGGGAACCTCGATGGTGCAGTCCCCGGTCAGGGTAGCCTGGCAGGCCAATACCTCACCGGCCTTGGCCGAATGGGGGCGTCCTGTCTCCGGTACGCCGTCCAGCACGCTGCCTTCGGTCACCTTGCAGCGGCAGATGCCGCAGCGACCGGACATGCAGCTGTAGGAAATGGGAACGCTGTGCGCACGCAGCACGTCCAGCAGATTTTTCCCAATCTCTGTCTGCAGCCGCAGATTCAGTGGCTGTACGACCAGTTCCATGTTGTGCGCTCTCTTTGTCTCCGAATGACGCGATTCTGGATAGACAAGTCGTATAAGTCGATGCAGCGAACCTGATAGTTAGAATCACCAGCATGAATAGTGAGGTACAGCATGAGGCTTCGCGACATTGATCTCAACCTGCTGGTGGTGTTCAACCAGATGTTGATGGACCGCAGCGCGTCCACTGCTGCCGAGAAGCTCAACATGTCACAGCCCGCCGTCAGCAACGCGCTGCGTCGCCTGCGTGAGCTGCTGAACGACGAGCTCTTCATACGCACATCCAAGGGCATGGAGCCGACGCCCTACGCCCTGCACCTGGCAGAACCCGTCGTGTACGCACTCAATGCGCTGCAGACAGCTCTGTCGAGTAAAGAAAGTTTCGACCCCCAGACCAGTGCCCGGACCTTCAACCTGGCGATGACCGACATCGGCGAGATGTACTTCATGCCGCCGCTCATGGACGCGCTGTCCCGGCTGGCACCGAAGATCCAGATCCATACCCACCGGCCCGGCTCGGGCGACCTGAAGGAAGGCATGGAGTCCGGCGCCATCGATCTCGCGCTGGGTCTGATGCCCAACCTGCAAACCGGTTTCTTCCAGAAGCGGCTGTTCAGGCAACGTTACGTGTGCATGTTCAGGAAGGGACACCCCGTCGCAAAGTCGCCCATGACGCTGGCCCAATTCAGCAAGCTTGAACATGTGGGTGTTACGGCGCCAAACACAGGCCATGGGGAGATCGACAGCCTGCTAACCCGTGCGGGCGTCACGCGCCGCGTTCGACTGGTGGTGCCGCACTTCATCGCTGTGGGCCACATCCTTCAAAGCACCGACCTGATCGCCACATTGCCCGAGCGGTTTGCTGACCGCAGCAAGGGCCCATTTGACTTGGTCGTCTCCCCTCACCCTGTCAAGCTGCCCGAAATTGCCATTAACATGTTCTGGCACGCCAAGTACAACCGTGACCCGGCCAATATGTGGCTGCGGCAACTTGTGAGCGATCTGTTCGCGGACAAGTGAAGCCTTCGGTGTCACCGCAACAGTTTGGACATGCGGGGTTTCGCCTTTCACTGCATCGAAAGATCTTCGTGAACGATCGGTGTGCACCCGCTACACCCAAGTCTTCGACTTCATCGCATCGACCCCCGGCGGCCACCCAAAGTGCCCCACTGATGGCCACCCAAACTGCTCCACCCGGCCGAGGGTGACCTGGTGCATTGAGCGTGGCATGTTGGTCGCCTGATGGTCGATCGGCAGGACGTTACTTTCACCCCCTCATCACCGAGGGGACCACAGGAGTGAACGTCTTGAAGCCACACTTGCAAACCACCATTTGGACGCTGCTGAAGGCCAATGCCAGCCAGCGAGAGATCGAGCGGGTCACGGGAATCTCCCGTCACACCATCCGCGCCTACCAGCAGCGCTTTGCCGCAGAAGGGGCAAACTGCCCCGGGGTGGCCACCGGCTCTGAGGCGGTGGCCAGTCAAACTGCCCCACCCCGGCCACCGGCTCCTGCTGTTGCCCCTGCGCCACTGGCCTCCTCCCTGTGCGAACCCCACCGTGAGTTCATCCAGGCGCAGTTGCGT
>NZ_JACCDB010000026.1 GCF_013432195.1 Tepidicella baoligensis
TCGGGCCTTGGCAGGGTAGCTGCACGGCCTTGAGTTCCCGGCGACCGGCAACATCGGCGCTCGCCGCCGCCTTCTGGCCGATCAACTCTTCGAGGCAGATGCGGACTTCGTAAATCTCGTCGGCCTCTTCCAGGCTCAGGGTGCGCACCTGGACGCCGTGGTTCTTTTCCACCAGCACCAACCCCTTTTCCTCCAGGGCACGGAAAGCTTCCCTTACCGGCCCTCTCGAGACGCCAAGCGACGCGGCCAGCGCAGCCTCCCGCAAAGGTTCGCCGGGGACGAGGCGGCCATCCAGGATCATGCGCTCCAACTCCTCCTGGACAAGGGAGGGCAAGGAGTGAGTCTTCAACAAGGCGAGGGAAGCGGGCTGATTCATGACTGAACATGTTACCCGGCGCCGATCTTTTTTGCAGATTGTCTATTGTCAACAATCTGCAATATTGACCCTCTAGCATGCGAGGACTTCATCCTACCTGCCCAGGAGTAGTCATGCGCACGTCTGTCCTCGCTGTTTCTATTTTTGCCTTGCTTGGCGCCACCGGCGCTTCGGCTCAGGAACTCCGTATCGGCGGTTCCACGACCTCGCTGCCGATCATTTCCAGCTGTTCCGCCCACTTCATGGAGAAGTACCCGACCTGGGACAAGGCCGATGCATCCCTGCCCAAACAGCAAGTGGTGATCTATGTCACCGGCGGCGGCTCAGGCTTTGGCGTCAAGGGCCTGCTCAACGGCACCATCGACCTCGGCATGGTGGCCCGGGAACTCAAGGACTCCGAGACCAAGGAACTCGGCGCTCCGGTGGTCAAGGCCTTCGCCCGCGACGCCGTGGCCATCGCCACCAGCGCGAAAAGCCCCCTGGCCAAGACGAAGCAGGATTTCAGCTCCGCCGAGCTGGCCGCCATCTTCTCCGGCAAGACGGAAAAACTGTCCCAGATCGACAAGCGCCTGCCGGCCAAACCCATCGTGCTGCTGACCCGCGACGCGGCCGGCGGCGTCACCGAGATATTCCAGCAGCGCGTGATGAAAGAGGATCGTCTGGCCGCCTCGCGCCTGCAATTCCCCTCCACGGCCGGTCTCATCAAGAAACTGGAAGGTAGCGACACCGCCATCGCCTTCGTCTCCGCCGGCGCCATCAGCAAGGACTCCAAGGTTCGCACCTATGGCGTGGATGGCGTGGCACCGACCCAGGAGAACATGGTCAGCGGCGCGTACACCCTGAATCGGCCCCTGATTCTCGTTGCCAAGGCGAATCCTTCGCGCCAGGTTCAGCTCTTCCTCGACTACGTGCTGGGCGAGTGCCAGTCCGTGGTCAAGGAACTAGGCTTCGTCCCCGTCGCGGCGGCCAAGTAAATGTCCCTCGCCCGGCGGCTGCCCGATCTACTGCTGCGCTACGGCGCCATGTTCGCCCTCGCCGGCGGCGTGGCCGTGCTCGGCCTCGTGATCGGCTTCGTCATCCTGGAATCGCGGCTGCCGCCGGGACCGGGCACCACCCTGGCCGGTTTCCTCATCCTCGACCGCTGGGACCCGACGGGGGAGCCGCCCCTGCTAGGCATCGGCCACGCCTGGATGGCAACGCTGATGGTGGTCGGGCTCGCGGTCGCCATGGCGACGCCCTTGGCCCTGGCGATTGGCGTCTTCCTCGCCGAGGTGGCGCCGCCGCTGGTGCGCCATGTGGCCGAACCCGTGTTGCAACTGCTGGCCGGCATCCCCGCCGTGGTCTACGGCTTCGTCGGCTACACCACCCTCGTGCCCTTCATGGAGTACTGGCTGCCGACGGGGGAGACCCTCTTCTGCGCCGCCATCGTGCTGGCCCTGATGGTGCTGCCCTTCATTGCCGCCACCGCCGCCGAGTCCTTCGCCCTTGTTGGCGCCGAGCTGCGCCTGGGCGGTCTCGCCCTGGGCGTCAGCCGCTGGTACACCTTCACCCGCATCACGCTGCGCAAGGCCGCGCCCGGCGTGCTGGCCGGGGTCATCCTTGGCGTCGGACGCGGCATGGGCGAAGCCCTGGCGGTGTTGATGCTGGCGGGCAACTCACCGGCCTTTCCCGAGGGCTTCTTCAGCCGCGGCCAACCCATCACCGCCCTGATCGCCACCGACCTGGGCGAAGCCGCCATCAACTCCGACCGCTACCACGCCCTGTTCTCCGCCGGCTTGCTGCTGATGCTCATGGTCATCGCGATCAACGGCGCGGTGATCTGGCTCAAGAAAGGACTGCTGCGCCATGAGCGCCACTGAACTCGCCGCGCCACCTTCGCGCCTGAGCCATCGCACGGCGGCCAGCGATCTGGCCTACCACGCGCTGGCCTGGGTCGCCGGCGGCATCGGCATGCTGATTCCGATCACGATCTTTCTCTATCTGCTCTGGCATGGCCTCGGCGCGGTAACGCCAGAATTCCTGTTCTCGCCCCCGAGCGGCGGCTCGCTGGACGGCAAGGGCGGCATCTGGCCAGCCATTGCCGGCAGCCTCGCCCTGGTCGGCTACGGCCTGATCCCCGCCCTGCTGCTGGGCGTGGGTGGCGGCATCTATCTCGCCGAGTTCAACCGCTCGCCGGCGCTGGAACATGGCGCGCGCTTCTGCATCGAATCCCTTTCCGCCGTACCGGGCCTGGTCTACAGCCTCTTCGGCTATGCCCTGCTGGTGGTGGCCTTCCAACTCAAGACTTCCCTGATCGCCGGCGCCATCACCCTGGGCTTCGTCATGCTGCCCCAGATCCTGATCGGCACCCACGAGGCCCTGCGCGCCGTGGACCCGGTACTACGGGAGACGGCCCACGCCCTGGGCGTATCCCACAGCTATCTCTTCTTCCGCGTGGTCTGGCCCGTGGCCTGGCCGGCGATCCTGACCCAGGTGGTGCTATCCGCGATCCACGCCCTGGGCGCCGCCTCGCCCCTGCTGTTCACCGCCGCCACCGTGTTCACCAAGGAACCGGTGTCCCTCAGCAAGCCGGTCATGGCCCTGCCCACCCACCTCTATTTCGTCACCGCCGAGATCGGCGCCGTGCCCTATGCCTTCGGCTCAGCCCTGGTCCTGGCGGCGCTGGTGCTATCGGTTTCGGTGATCGCCCTAGTCTTCAAGCGCCGCCGCGCCCATTGAAAGGAGTCCCATGAACGCCGTTCTCGAAGTCCCGCCGCCGGCCCGCGAAGCGTGCTTCGCCATCGAGGCCAGGGGCGTCACCGCCGCCTATGCCGGCGCAACTCGCCTCAAGGGCGTGGACGTCACCTTTCCGCGCAATCGCGTCAGCGCCATCCTCGGCCCCTCGGGCTGCGGCAAGTCCACCCTGTTGCGCACGCTCAACCGCACCCTGGAACTGGTGCCGGGCGCCCACGTCCAGGCCGGCGCTGTGCTTTTCGACGGCCTCGACATCTACGGCCCCGGCGTCTCCGCCAGCTGGGTGCGCACCCACGTCGGCATGGTGCAGCAGAAGCCCACGCCCTTCCAGATGTCCATCCTCGACAACGTGCTCTTCGGCGCCCGCTACCACGGCCTGCAAAGGGACCCGGTGGAGCACGCCCGCGAATACCTGGAACGGGTAGGCCTCTGGACCGAGGTCAAGGACCGCCTCAAGTCCTCCGCCCTCTCCCTTTCCGGGGGCCAGCAGCAGCGCCTGTGCATGGCCCGCACCCTGGCCGTGCGACCCAGCGTGGTGCTGATGGACGAGCCCTGCTCCGCCCTCGACCCGCGCTCAACCTCGGTGATCGAGGGCCTAGTTAAGGAGCTCGCCGCTGACTACACCATCGTCATCGTCACCCACAACATCGCCCAGGCTCTGCGCGTCGCCCACGAGGCGGTGTTCATGGTGGACGGCGAGGTCATCGACACCGGCAGCCGCGACGAAGTCCTGGGCGACCCCCGCCATCCGGTGGTCCGCGACTTCGTCACCGGCGTGGTCGGCTAAATCCCAGCGAGGAAATCCCATGAGCAACCATCAACGCATCGTCGTCGGCATGATCGACGGCTTCGGTCTCGACTATTACGCCGCCCAGCCCCTGCCCACCCTGCGCCGCATGGCCGCCACCGGACTCGAAGCCGAGGTCAAGGCCATCATGCCCACGGTGACCAACGTGAACAACGTCTCCATCAGTTGCAGTTCGCTGCCCAGGGAGCACGGCCTCACCGGCAACTCCTACTTCAACCCGGCCAGCGGCGAGGCGGACTACATGGAGAACGCCGACTTCCTGCAACGGCCGACCCTGGCCCAGCGCGCTGCCGCCCGCGGCATCAAGTCGGCCCTGCTGACCTGCAAGGTCAAATCCATCAACCTGCTGGCGCGGGAGGCCGAGATCGCCATCGCCGCCGAACGGCCACCGGCCGAGTACGTGGCCCGCTACGGCCCCGCGCCAGACATCTACAGCCGAGAGATCAACTACTGGCTCTGGCAGGTGGCCATCGACCTGCTCAAGACCCGGCCCGACATTGGCGTGCTCTATGTGCACACGACCGACTACCCGATGCACGCCTGGGCGCCGGAGCGGCCGGAATCGCAGGAGCATCTCGCCCGCCTCGATGCCCTCATCGGCGAGGCCGCCGCCGCCGCGCCGGATGCGGCCTTCTTCCTCACCGCCGACCATGGCATGAACTTCAAGACCCGCTGCTGGGATCTGGACAAGGCCCTGCGCGGCAACGGCCACCCGGTGCGCTTCGCCCTTTCCGCCGAGAAAGATCGCTATGTCAAGCATCACCGCACCTTCGGCGGCACCGCCTACGTCTGGCTGGAACGGGCCGAGGATGCCGCCGAGGTCAAGGCTGCCCTGCTGCAACTGGACGGCATCGAGGGCGTGCGCACGCGCGAGGAGGCGGCGCGGGACTTCGATCTGATGCCCGAGCGGATCGGCGACCTGGTGGTGACCGGCGACCGTGACACCGTCTTCGGCGAACTGCCCGGGCCCTACGAAGCCCTGGAGTCCGGCTACCGCTCCCACGGCTCCCTGCACGAGAGCGACGTGCCCTTGATCATCCACAACTGGCGGGGGGACCTGCCGCCGCCGGCACGCTTCCGCCGCAACGCCGATCTGCTCCACTTCGTCCTCGCCTGACCACCATGAACAATCCCGTCACCGCCAACGGCCGCGCCTACGCCTGGCCGCAACACCCCACCGTCGTCATCTGCGTCGACGGCTGCGAACCCGCCTACATCGAGCAGGCGATCGCCGCCGGCCTCATGCCCAACCTCAAGGCCATGTTGGCCCGGGGCACGGACCTGCGCGCCGACTGCGTCGTTCCCAGCTTCACCAATCCCAACAACCTCTCCATCGTCACCGGCGTGCCGCCGGCCGTCCATGGCATCTGCGGCAACTACTTTATCGACCCGGCCAGCGGCGAGGAAGTGATGATGAACGACCCTACCTTCCTGCGCTGCGGCACACTGCTCGCCGCCTTCGCCGCCGCCGGGGCCCGTATCGCCATCGTCACCGCCAAGGACAAGCTCCGCACCCTGCTGGGACATGGCCTGCCCATGGATTCCGGTCGAGTCGTCTGCTTTTCCTCGGAGAAGGCGGACCGCACGAGCGTCGCCGAGCATGGCATTGCCGATGCCCTTGGCTTTGTCGGTCTGCCTTTGCCCTCGGTCTATTCGGCCGAGCTCTCCGAGTTCGTCTTCGCCGCCGGCTGCCGCCTGCTGGAAAGCGCTCCCTGGGACCTGATGTACCTTTCCACCTCGGACTACATTCAGCACAAGCACGCGCCGGGCACGCCGGTGGCCAACGCTTTCTACGCGATGATGGACGGCTACCTGGGCCGCCTCGACGCGCTCGGCGCCACCATCGCCATCACCGCCGACCACGGCATGAAGCCCAAGCACGATGACGCCGGACGACCCAATGTGGTCTACCTGCAGCCCCTGCTTGATGAGTGGGTGGGTGCGGATCACTGCCGAGTTGTACTCCCCATTACTGATCCCTATGTGGTGCATCACGGCGCCCTGGGCAGTTTCGCCGTAATCCACCTGACCTCACTGGGCGATACATCGATGGTGGCTGCACGCCTGCGTCTCGTCACCGGCGTGAATGAAGTATTGGAACGGGACGAGGCCTGCGTCCGCTTCGGACTACCGCCTGACCGGGAAGGGGAATTGATCGTGATTTCCGAGTCCGACTGGACCTTGGGTACGCGTCCAGATCGCCATGATCTTAGCCAACTGAAGGAGCCACTTCGCTCTCATGGCGGCACCTCAGAACAGCGCGTGCCTCTGTTGCTCAATCGCCGTTCGGAAGCGCCGCCGGCTGACCGCAAGCCTCGTAACTTTGATGCGTTCAGCCTGGCGCTGAACAGGCGTCTGGACTGATCGATAGGGGACTGTCGTGGGACCTGCTTCAGGGATTCGGAAACGATACGGGCGTAATCGAATTTCTTTCGAATATGGGTTGGCTTTTTTATAACCTATGTAATCTTCCCGTCGCCTGCTTGCTTCCTCTAGAAAAGCTCCTCGACACGGATAGACACGGATAGGAAATTCAACCG
>NZ_JACCDB010000027.1 GCF_013432195.1 Tepidicella baoligensis
AAATGTTTCTCAGCCTCTGAGTATAGGGGTGTGCGCCCCCGGTGCACTCGCTGTCTGACGCGGTTGTAGCAGATCGATGAGCATCCTGGACGCGCTCAGCCGTAAGGTCGTCGGCTGGGAGATTCACGACGCAGATGACACAGGCCTCGCTGTTGAACCTGTTCAAGCGTACTGCACAGAAGTCCAGGCACGGTAATTCCCCCCGACAAAGCAGCCGAGAGATTTGTCAGGGTCATGCCCTCACAGGCGCCGACGTGGTGGCCAGATCAATACTTTGGACTCGCATTCTCATCTCGAGGGCAAGCTCATAGCACCCAGCGCCTTGGATAAGGCTTCAGACTCCTTTTTTAGCAATGAGGCTATGTTTTCGACTTGGGCTTGCTTTACTCGAGCGCTGGGACCAAAAACAGTTAAAGATCCGACCACAATGTTGTTTGCAGCAAAAAAGGGGGCGGCAATAGCAACGGCACCCTCAATCAGCTCGTCTCTGCTGACGGCGTAACCATCTTTCTTAACGAGTTCCAATTGCGCTCTGTAGTGAGCTTGTTCTTCAGGGGTCCTGTCCTTCTTGGAGTGGTACTCGGCATCTTCAGCAAAGGCTAGTATCGCACGACCACTTGCACCAATGCTGACATGTACGCTGTGTCCAACACCGCGCTTGAAGCTCAGAGGTTGAGCGCTGGGCAGCTCCGCTGCACAAACTCGGACATCACCTTGCCGAAGATAGAGGGCCACAGTTTCACCAGTCTCTGACCAGAGGTTGTGGATCATCGGCTGGGCAACTCTTGCGATGTCAAGTGTCGACGTCCAAACATAGGACAAGTGACCCACCGATGGTCCTAAGGAGAACCGTTGTGGGTCTCCTGAGGAAACGACAAAACCTTTGTTTTCGAGTGTCCTGAGAAGACGGTACAGCGTAGGCCTGCGCAGGTCAACTCTTCGCAGCAACTCCCCCGCAGTCATCTCATGGTTGAGGGCGGTAAAGGCCAAAAGTATGTCTAGAGCCCTATCAACAGCCCTTACACCGTCTACTGGTCTTTCGAAGTTGGGAATGCCGCTGCTCATCTGATCACCTGTCTCGCGCATGTGTTTTTTGCATAACTTGAACCTGTATTCTGTCCTATTTTGTCTCGTCAGTCGGACAAAAAATCAGGATCTTGACGTAAGTCAAAAAGATCGTACAATGGACACTTGTATCAACCAATGGACTTCATGAAAGCGGAGAACAAGCATGAACAAAGAAATGTCAGAAATACTTACCCGTACTGGTGCCGGTACCCCAATGGGCAATCTGATGCGCCGATACTGGGTTCCTCTTCTGAAATCTGACGAGATTGCCGAGCCTGATGGCCCACAGGTACGGATTCAGGTGCTGGGTGAGAAGCTTCTGGCTTTCCGCGACACCGAGGGAAAGGTCGGGGTGATTGATGAGTTTTGCTCGCACCGTGGCGCATCCCTCTACTTCGGGCGCAATGAGGAAGGCGGCATACGGTGTGCTTACCATGGTGTGAAATTTGACCGTGATGGGAAATGCGTTGATGTGCCATCCGCACCTCAGGCCTGCGCGCGTATGCACATCAAGGCATATCCGACCGTTGAGCGGGGAGGCATAGTTTGGGCCTACATGGGCCCTAAAGACAAACAGCCTGAACCGCCTGAATTGGAGTGGTGTTTGCTGCCGCCAGAGCACGTTTACGTATCAAAGAGAATCCAGTTCTCGAACTATCTGCAGGCCATGGAGGGCGGCATCGACACCAGTCATGTTTCGTTCGTCCACAGCCATGAGGTCGACATCGATCCGATGCATCAGGGCACCAAAGCTCTCGACTACATCAAGGCCGATGGTAACGTGGTGTTCAACATTGAAAAAACCCCTTTTGGTCTGACGCTGTTTGGCCGTAGAAACGGAGAGCCTGATTCATATTACTGGAGAATTACCCAGTGGCTCTTCCCATGGTTCACGCTGATCCCACCATTTGGCGAGCATGCGCTCGGTGGTCATGTATGGGTACCCATCGATGACCATAGTTGTTGGGCTTGGAGTATCAATTTTCGCCCAGAGAGGCCCCTGAGCCAGGAAGAACTTGATGCGATGAAAGCTGGGAAGGGCATTCATGTAGAGTATGAGGAACCTGGCAGCTTTATTCCTAAGGCGAATTATAAAAACGATTACCTTATGGATCGGGTTGCACAGAAAGAAAAACGTTCCTATAGCGGTGTTTTTGGTTTTGCCGCTCAAGATTATTCCTTGCAGGAAAGCATGGGGACGATTCAAGATCATGAAAAAGAAAACTTACTCCCTACAGACAAGGCTATCGTTATGGCTCGGCGTATGTTGCACGAGGCCGCTATAGGTCTTGCAGAGGGAATGGAGCCTCCAGCGCTGGATGCCAAAGCACAGCGCGTGCGAGCTGCCGGTGTTTTACTTCCAAAGGAAGTAGATCCTGTTGCATGGGCTAGTAAAGAGTTGGCTGACAGTCTTTCCAAGCCTGTGCACAGCCTCTAATTCAAATATTCAATCAGTTTATTTCAAATCGAAGGAGACAAAATGATTTCTTTGCGGCATAAAGCATTGGTTGGGACTGTAATTGCAGGGATCTGCCTAGCGAGTCCTTGGGCGCTTGCTCAAAACTGGAAACCCACGCAACCTGTCACTATTATTGTTCCGATTGCGGGTACCACGAATGACACAGTTGCCCGTTTGGTAGCGCCCAAGCTGGCCGAAAAATTCGGGCAGCCCTTTGTGGTGGACAACAAGCCTGGAGCAGGAGGCAACCTTGGTGCAAGTTTGGCTGCTCGTGCAGCACCAGACGGGCACACCTTACTCGTTGGCTACAACGGACCATTGGCTATTAACCCGAGCCTGTTCACTAATATGCCATTTGATCCGCAAAAGGATCTCGCTCCTATTACCTTGGCAGTGAAAGCGCCACAGTATTTGGTAACCACTCCAGGCACTGGTATCACAAATGTCAAAGACTTCATCGCACAAGCCAAGGCAGCGCCACAGAAGTTCTCTTATGGCTCTGTAGCTGTAGGCAGCGCTTCCCATCTGACCATGGAAATGTTCAAGAGTGCAGCTGGGATCAATGTCACTCACATCCCTTACCGAGGTGCGCCACCAGCAATCGCTGATTTGTTGGCGGGAACCATACATGTCGGATTCTTTGTGCCAGGCAACGTTCAGCAACTCGCGCAGCAAGGCCGTATCAAGCTGTTGGCATCTTCGGGGAAAAAGCGTTTTGCAAGTACCCCTGATGTTCCTACCTTAGCAGAGCTGGGGTTTGAGAATTTCGAAGCTACTTCATGGATTGGTTTTCTGACAGCCTCAAATACACCAAAACACATCATACAAGCATACAACACCGCCATTGTAGAAATTCTTAAAATGCCAGATGTAAAGGATAAGCTTGAAAGTATGGAGTTCGAAATTGTTGGTAGTAGCCCTGATGAGTTTGCTTCGTGGATAGATACAGAAATAAAGCGTTGGGGAGCTGTTATCAAAGAAACCGGAACAAAGTTGGAATGATGAGTTTAAATCAATTCAAGAGTACCTCCTTGATGGGGCCAGCCAGGCGTGTTGCAGGCCGTGTTGGCCTTATCACTGGAGGAGGAGCTGGCATAGGGGCTGCAACTGCACATTTGTTCTGCTCAGAAGGGGCATCCGTTTGCATAGTTGATACAGATGCATCGGCCGTAGATCGAACTCTTAATGCTATTCGCTCCACTATACACGGCAGTCTTGTTATGGGGTTGGTGGCAGATGTGCGTGATTCGGACGAAGCTGTCAAAACTGTCAATCAGGTAATAGAAAAGTTTGGTCGGCTCGATATTTTGGTTAACAATGCGGCCATGCGTAACTATAGCGCTGCTGATTCTGCTACCCCTGAAGAGTGGCAAAACATGGTGGCGGTAAATTTAGTTGGTATGTCCAACTATTGCAAGGCTGCTTTGCCCGCTCTTCGTGCGTCAGGTCAAGGAAGTATTGTA
This sequence comes from Tepidicella baoligensis, assembly GCF_013432195.1. Taxonomy (GTDB): domain Bacteria; phylum Pseudomonadota; class Gammaproteobacteria; order Burkholderiales; family Burkholderiaceae_C; genus Tepidicella; species Tepidicella baoligensis. The sequence goes on from NZ_JACCDB010000027.1 coordinate 3,991, forward strand.
AACGTATCCTCTTGCTACGCAGTTACCGGGCGAAAAGGCATGGCGCTTTATGATGCTACCAAAGCAGCTCAGTTGGCATATACGAGAACGCTTGCGTTTGAAGAGGCGGAACATGGTGTTCGTGCAAATGCAATTTGTCCAGGCTCTACTTTAACAGACTTTCATTTAGGAAGAGCTCGTCAAAGTGGCAAAGACGAAAAGGAGTTGCTTGCGGAACGCAAGAATACCTCATTGATAGGTCGCTGGGCCTCCCCGATAGAAATTGCATATCCCATTCTTTGGATGGCTTCATCAGAAGCATCTTATATTACGGGTACAACTCTCCTGGTGGATGGTGGTCTTCATATCATGTGATTTTGTATCCTCTTTGATCGTCCTTCTTTTATAGTCGTTGCATAGCGCTGGTAGCTATTCCTAAATAAAATGTCCACTGAAAAACTTCAAGCTATAGTGCGTGGTCTGCGCAGAGAGGCCTCCCATGTTTTGAGTGTAGAGTTGTGCCCAGTCAATTTCGAAGATCACTTCCCTTCGTTTGAGCCGGGATCACACATTGACTTAATCCTTGAGGAGGGGCTTGTTCGCAGCTATTCCTTATGCAATGATTCAGCAGAAAATGACAGATATGTGCTGGGGGTACTTAAAGAAAAGAATAGTCGTGGCGGCTCTGCATTTATTCATGAGCGATTGAGGGTGGGTCAGGAGTTGACTATTTCAGTGCCTCGAAATAACTTTCCACTTGTTGTCGGGGAACATGAATCGGTATTCGTGGCAGGCGGAATAGGTGTGACTCCAATCTTGTCCATGTTGCGCAGTTTGTCACGACAAAAGAAACCAGCAACTTTATATTACTGCGCCCGCAGTAAACCTGAGGCTGCATTCCTTGATGACATTTCTCAACTTGCCTCTAGTACTCTGAAAGTGAATTATCATTTTGATGATGAGCAAGGGTGTGCGCCATCTTTGAAGAAATTGATGTCCGGCCACTCGAAAGACAGCCATTTCTACTGCTGTGGTCCCCTGCCCATGCTAGATGCATTTGAGGCGGCGTGCAGTGAGCTCGGGTTACTTAATTTACATATCGAACGTTTTAGTGCACCGGTGACCAGAGGAGAATTGGCTGCCAGTGAGTTTGTTGTGGAGCTAAGAAAAAGTGGACTAATGGTCAATGTCCGTAAGGATCAATCGATTCTGGATGCAGTGATCGATGCTGGTTGTATGCCTGATCATAGTTGCCGAGAGGGGCTTTGCGGTGCATGTGAGACAAGAATCATAGAGGGTGAAGCTGATCATCGAGATAGTATTCTCACTTCGAAAGAACAGGCAGAGAACAAATCCATGATGATCTGTGTGTCCCGTAGCAAGTCACAGATGCTGGTTCTGGATCTATGATGTGTCCGCCGCTAAGTCCGCGAGGCGTCGTGACTGACCTTGACCCTTGTGAGAGCAAATACCTTGATGAGTGATTCAATACAGATAAGAAGAACGGGGATAATGAAGAAGGTGAGGTCGCCGCTAGATGCTGGAGTTCAAGCAGGGGGCGGCGGTGCGGTAGGTACTGTCTGGGCAGAGCAGGGCCGCCCCCCTTGGGCGTGGAGTACCAGTACGCAATTACTTGCCATCACGTGACATGTTAAAGTTCAAAGGAGTCATTTCTCACCTGGAGTTCACCGCATGAAGCAGATTACCGCCGTCATCAAGCCGTTCAAGCTCGAAGAGGTCCGTGAGGCCCTGGCCGAGCAGGGGGTGACGGGCCTGACGGTGACCGAAGTCAAGGGTTTCGGGCGCCAAAAGGGCCATACCGAGCTCTACCGCGGGGCCGAGTACGTGGTGGATTTCCTGCCCAAGGTGCGTATCGAGGTCGTGGTGAAGTCCGATGATGTGGAGCGCTGTGTCGATGCCATCATCCGGGCGGCGCGCACCGGCAAGATTGGTGACGGCAAGATTTTCGTCACCCCTGTCGAGCGCGTGGTGCGCATCCGCACCGGCGAAGAGGACGAAACCGCGATCTGAGCACGGCCGCGTCGGGCTCAGAGGCTGAGAAACATTTGACTTCTTGGTGCAGCTACGCTACGTGCTGTGTGCGTGCCGATGCGGGTGCAGCCAAACGAGTGGCTGGGGTTCGAAGTGCTCTGTGGGGCGTTTGTGGGCCTTTCCAGGCATGAATCGGGGCCATTTCTCACT
>NZ_JACCDB010000028.1 GCF_013432195.1 Tepidicella baoligensis
GGTGCTGGACCGCATGAGCTTGCCGCACTTCTGCCGCCTGGACGGAGCACTGCACATCCCCGATGCGCGCACGCTGTGGAGTTTCAAGCAGCGCTTGGCCCAAGGCGGTCTGGGCGGCCGCGCCATCTTCGAGGCGGTGAGCCTGCAGTTGCAGCAGCACGGCTACATCCCGCGCGGCGGGCAGATCGTGGATGCCAGCATCGTGCAGGCACCGCTGACCCAGGCGAACAAGGACGAGCGCGAAGCGCTCAACGAAGGCCGCAGGCCCGAGGGCTGGAATGCCAAGCGGCTGCAGCACACCGACCGCGACGCGCGCTGGACCAAGAAGCACGGCAAGAGCTTCTACGGCTACAAGGTGCACGCCAACGCGGACGCGCGCTACAAGCTGATCCGCCAGGCGAAGGTCACGCCGGCCAACGCCGACGACGGCCAGACGCTCAAGGAGGTGCTGGACCGCGCCAACACCGGCGCGCGGCTGCTGGCCGACCGAGGCTACGACGCGCAGACCAACCGGGAGTTGCTGCAGGCCCACGGGCTGCGCGACGGCATCGCGCGGCGTGCCAAGCCCGGGCAGGAGCGGCGCGTGCGACTGGACGCGCGCAACAAGGCGATCAACCGCGTCCGCGCCAGAGGCGAACATGTGTTCGCCGGCCTGGAGCAACTGGGCGGCAAGTGGGTGCGGGCGATGACGCTGGCGAGAAACGAACTGGCGATCCTGCTCAAGTGCGCGGCGTACAACGCCAAGCGGCTGGTCTGGCTGGTGCGCCATGACCCGTGCGGGTGGGCGCGATGAAGGGCGAGGTGCGCCCGCTGCAGCCTGCAAACGCAGTTTTGCAGGGCCTCGGGCGCCCGCCAAGGCTGCGATGACGGGGCCTGAGCGGCACCGAGAACCCCGAACTGAACGACGCGAGCGCCCTCATGCCGGTTCAGCTCTCGGAAATGGGGTTTTGCGAAGTGCCCTGCAGGAAGGTCGCCATTTCCGGCATAATTGGGCGCTTGACGCCGGCGCCGTCTCCGCGCGCCGCGCGGATTCTCCCCTCCTCGCTGCAGCCACGGAGCCCCACATGGCCGACTCCTTCGCCACCCGCGCGCATCTCGACCTCAACGGCAAGACCTACACCTACTACAGCCTGCCGAAACTGGCCCAGCGATTCGATCTGGCGAAGCTGCCGTACTCGATGAAGATCCTGCTGGAGAACCTGCTCCGGCACGAGGACGGCGTCACCGTGCTGCCCGAGCACATCGAGGCGGTCGCGAAGTGGGATCCGCTGAAGGAGCCGGACACCGAGATCGCGTTCATGCCCGCCCGCGTGGTGCTGCAGGACTTCACCGGCGTGCCCTGCGTGGTCGACCTCGCCGCGATGCGCGACGCGGTGACGCGGCTCGGCGGCAACCCGGCCCAGATCAATCCGCTGATCCCGTCCGAGCTGGTGATCGACCACTCGGTGCAGGTCGACGTGTTCGGCCGTCCGGACGCGCTCGACCTCAACGGCAAGATCGAGTTCGAGCGCAACAAGGAGCGCTACAGCTTCCTGCGCTGGGGCCAGAAGGCGTTCCGCAACTTCAAGGTGGTGCCGCCCAACACCGGCATTGTGCACCAGGTGAACCTCGAGTACCTCGCGCGCGTGGTCGTCGAGCGCGAAGTGGACGGCGTGCTGCAGGCGTTCCCGGACACCGTGTTCGGCACCGACTCGCACACCACCATGATCAACGGCATCGGCGTGCTCGGCTGGGGCGTCGGCGGCATCGAGGCGGAAGCGGCGATGCTCGGCCAGCCCTCGTCGATGCTGATTCCGCAGGTGGTCGGCTTCAAGCTGACCGGCCGGCTGCCGGAGGGCTCCACCGCCACCGACCTCGTGCTCACCGTCACCCAGATGCTGCGCAAGCTCGGTGTGGTCGGAAAGTTCGTCGAGTTCTTCGGCGACGGCCTGCAGCACCTGCCGCTGGCCGACCGCGCCACCATCGCCAACATGGCGCCCGAGTACGGCGCCACCTGCGGCATCTTCCCGATCGACGCCGAGGCGCTGAACTACCTGCGCCTGTCCGGCCGTCCGGAGGCGCAGATCGCGCTGGTCGAGGCCTACGCCAAGGCGCAGGGCCTGTGGCACGAGCCCGGCCAGGCGGAAGCGCAGTACTCCGCGGTGCTGCATCTCGACCTCGGCGACGTCAAGCCGTCGCTGGCCGGCCCGAAGCGCCCGCAGGACCGCGTGCTGCTGCAGGACATGCAGGCCAACGCGCGCGACGCGATCGCCGGCCTCACCGCCAAGCGCACGCCGAAGGCGGCGGTCGAGACCATGGCCGCCGAGGGCGGTGCGCAGCCGCAGGCCGCGCACCTGGCCGCCCGTCCGATCTCGAAGCTGCGCATCCAGGACCAGGACTGCGAGCTCACCGACGGCTCGGTGGTGATCGCCGCGATCACCTCCTGCACCAACACCTCCAACCCGGCGGTGATGCTCGGTGCCGGCCTGCTCGCGCGCAACGCCGCGCGACTGGGCCTGAAGGCCAAGCCGTGGGTCAAGACCTCGCTCGCACCGGGCTCGCGGGTGGTCACCGACTACCTGAAGAAGGCCGGCGTGCTCGACGATCTGGAGAAGCTCGGCTTCTACGTGGTCGCCTACGGCTGCACCACCTGCATCGGCAACTCCGGCCCGCTGCCGGACGAGGTCTCGCGCGCGATCGCCGAGAACGACCTCGTGGTCGCCTCGGTGCTGTCGGGCAACCGCAACTTCGAGGGCCGCGTGCACCCCGAGGTGAAGATGAACTACCTCGCCTCGCCGCCGCTGGTGGTCGCCTACGCGATCGCGGGCACGGTCGACATCGACCTGAGCAAGGACCCGCTGGCGCACACGCCCGACGGCAAGCCGGTCTATCTGCGCGACATCTGGCCGAGCAACAAGGAGATCGGCGACGTCATCGCCGCGACCATCGGCCCGGAGATGTTCGCCAAGAACTACGCCGACGTGTTCAAGGGCGACACCCGCTGGAACCAGATCGAATCGCCGGAGGGCGAGTCGTACAAGTGGGACGCCTCGTCGACCTACATCAAGAACCCGCCCTATTTCGACGGCATGAGCATGAACGTCGGCACCATCGACGACGTGCACGGCGCGCGCGTGCTGGGTCTGTTCGGCGACTCGATCACCACCGACCACATCTCCCCGGCCGGCAGCATCAAGAAGGACTCGCCGGCGGGCCGCTACCTGATCTCGCGCGGCGTGCAGCCGGCCGACTTCAACAGCTACGGCTCGCGCCGCGGCAACGACGAAGTGATGGTGCGCGGCACCTTCGCCAACATCCGCATCAAGAACCTGATGCTGGGCGGCGAGGAAGGCGGCAACACGATCTACTTCGGCAAGGACGGCTCGCGCGAGAAGCTGGCGATCTACGACGCGGCGATGAAGTACAAGGCCGACGGCGTGCCGCTGGTGGTGATCGCCGGCAAGGAATACGGCACCGGCTCCTCGCGCGACTGGGCGGCCAAGGGCACCAAACTGCTGGGCGTGAAGGCGGTGATCGCCGAGAGTTTCGAGCGCATCCACCGCTCCAACCTGGTCGGCATGGGCGTGTTGCCGCTGCAGTTCCTCGACGGCCAGAACGCGCAGACGCTCGGCCTCGACGGCACCGAGACCTACGACATCGTCGGCCTCGCCGACGGCCAGTCGAAGACCGCCACCGTCATCGCCCGCAAGGCCGACGGCGGCGAGGTCCGCTTCGAGGTGCGCGTGCTGCTGCTGACGCCGAAGGAAGTCGAATACTTCCGCCACGGCGGCATCCTGCA
>NZ_JACCDB010000029.1 GCF_013432195.1 Tepidicella baoligensis
AGCGTCACCTTGGTCGTGTCGTCATCATCAATCACACCAATGGAGGTGGATTGATCAATATTAATTTCTTCATAACCTCCCCCGGAAGCGGACTCGACGCCAATATCAATCAAATCCCGGCCCTGAAGGTATTCATCGTCTTCCCGGATGTCGATCTGGACGAAACCAAAGCTTTCGCCGACTGGAACGACAATGGTCTGGCCGTTGGTGAGGTTCAGGATCAAGCCTGTACCCGTGGGCGGCACGTCCACTTCTGCCACCACGCCAACGAAGGAACCCTCGATCACGTCTTCGCCGCCGATGTATACGAAGCCTCCGGTTTCGGGGTCGACCAACGGCTGCCCCCCTTCATCCAGCCGGATGTAGCGCAGGGTGACATTACCAACGACCGGGGCAATCTCTGGGGGAACGACTGCCGCTGGAACGGCAGGCAGCAGCACCTCATCGAAAGATGCAGGGCTGACAGGTGCATACTCATACGACAACGGGTCCACGCCCTCGGTGACACGCAACAAGCGCACGAAGTCGCTGCCGTCGCCGCCACCGCCACCGCCGGCACCGGCCGCAGCGGCTTCGAGTTCTTCGGTCAGGTCACCGCCCTGCTCCAAAACCTGCAGAATCTGGTCCACCGAGCTGGGCTGCACGCCGGCTTCGGCCGCGGTGGGCGTGGCGTCGGACTGCGCCATGGACTCGTCCACGCGCAGGCTCTGGCCGGGGCCCATGGCGACCACCTGTCCGTCTTCCATCATCAGCTCGACGCGGGCGCCGGGTGCGGTACGGATGGTTTCACCTTTTTGGATCACATCGCCTACCTTGAGGGGGCGGGTGGATCCATCGGCGGCAACGACGACGGCGTTACCGGTGACTGACAGGACGGTGGCTTGGGCCATGGCGGCACTCCTCATGATGAAAGATGGCCACAGCTTACGCTTGCGCGCAGGCCGTGGCCATTGGACTTAAGTACAGTTTTGCACCGAACCGGACGGCGCCGTGTCAAATCAAACCGGCATCGTCCTCGTCGAGCAGTTGAAGACGGCGGCTGAGGGTGGCGCGCGTCTGCCGGCGCTGCAGCAATTTGGCCTGGGCGGCCGGTGGGAAATCGGTGAACTGGATCACCCCGCGGGCGATGAGAATATCGATCAGATCCTCGGTGACGCGGGCAAGGCTGGCGTCGGTGTCGGACAGGGCCTGGCGCTCCTCATTTTCCGATGATGGGCCCGGGGGTTGCGCAGCGGAATCGGTCATGGCCTCTCTCCTTCAGGCACGGTCTGCCAGATGCAGCACCAATTGGACCCGATCGCGCACCCCGAGCTTGTCGAACACCGCGCCGAGATGGGCCTTGACCGTGCGCTCCGAAATGAAGAGCTGCTCGGCCACTTCCTTGTTGCTCTTGCCAGCGGCCACCAGACGGGCCACCTGGGCCTCCCGGTCCGACAGTTTGGACAGGTCGGCTGGCGGCAGCGGCGCCCTGGGGCTGCGCTCCAGCGCCGAGCGCGTGGCCACCATCAGCCGCTGCACGAGGTCCGGCCCGACCCACAGGCCGCCATGGCGCACCGCCTGTTCCACTTCACGGTACACCGCCGGCAGCGCCAGTTGATGGCAGTAGCCACGAGCGCCGGCCTGCAAGGCGCGCAACCCCTCGGCGTCCTGGGGCACACCACTCACCACCACGACCCGGCGTCCGGGGTGCAGTTGCAACAGCGCTGCCACCCGCTCCTCCCAGTCCGGCCGCGCGGTGGGAACCCAAACCCCGTCGTCGGCCCCGAGGGATTTGACCAGGGACGACCAATCGGCCCAGCGCCCATCGGGAAAGGCCTGGATCCAGCGCTCAGGGGGAATCCCCGGACCGCCACCCAACAGGGAAACACCGGCCTGGACCAGAAAATGCGGTTTGCTCATGTGGGTCTCTTTTCGGTTTCAACGCTCTGACATGGCATTGGCCTTGGCGCGCAACACCGGCTTGAGCAGATAGTCGAGCACCGTCTTCTTGCCCGTGAGGATGTCCACCTGCGCCACCATGCCGGGAATGATGGGCAGCCCTTCGCCCAGGCTGGCCTCGCGGGTACGCAGTCGCACGATGTAGAACGCGTTGCCGCGATCGTCCACCACGGAGTCGGCGCTGATGCTTTCCACGTCTGCCTTGAGCCCGCCGTAAATGGCAAAGTCGTAGGCCGTGAACTTGACCATGGCCTCCAGGCCGGGGCGCAGGAAGGCAATGTCCTTGGGCGTGATCTGCGCCTCGAGGATGAGGGCATCGTCCAGGGGCACGATCTCAACCACCTCGCGGCCGGGCTGCACCACACCCCCCACGGTGTTGATGAACAAGCGATTGACCGTGCCGCGCACCGGGGAGCGGATCTCGGCCTTGACGACCTTGTCCTCCAGGGCCCGCCCACCCTCGGTCAGGGCCGACAGCCGGCCCAGGGTCTCGGAGAGTTCGGCGCTCATCTGGTTGCGAGAAGTAAGTTGCACCTCTTCGATGCGACGCTGGGCTTCCGCAATGGCGGCGCGCACCCGTGAGATTTGCGCCGTGGCCTGCTCCAGGTCGCCTCGCAACCGGGCCACCTCGCGCTCCAGGCGCAAGACCTCGACCTCCGACACCGCCCCCGTGGCGACCATGGGACGGGTGGCCTGCAGTTCGCGCAGGGTGAGCTGCAGGCCGCGCTCCGCCTGCTCGCGCCGCGCCATGACCTCGTTGAGCTCCTGCTGACGCTGGCTGAGCTGACTCTGGGCGATCGAGAGCTGGGCGCTCATCTCGGCACGCCTGGATTCGTACAGGCGGCGCTCCTGTGCCACGATGTCGGGCACCTCCCGCGCCAGCTCAGGCGGGGGATCGAACGGCTGGTTTTGCACCAGGGCCTGAAGGCGCAAGGCCTTCACCCGCAAGGCCGCCTGGCTGACCCGGCTTTCGCCGAGGCTGGAGGCAAAGCGGGTGGTATCGACGCGCAGCAGCAACTGCCCCGGTTCAACGATCTGGCCCTCGCGGACCATGATTTCTTCGACCACACCACCGTCCACGCTCTGGATGACCTGGACCTGGCTGCTGGGCACCACCCGTGCCTCGCCGCGCGTGACCTCGTCGATTTCCGCAACCGAGGCCCAGGCGATCAGCAGCACCAGCACCACGGCGGCGATGCGCAACAACCAGCGAGCCCGCAAAGGCTCCTGCTGCAGCTGCGCCCAGTCGGCATCGGACGCCCAGTCCAGCGATTCCGTGCCACCGCCGGAGGTGAGCCGGCGCGTGAGCCGGCCGAAAATCGGGTCGCTGACGCGGGCAGCGGCCTGCGTGGCCTGCCCCAGGCGCTCGAAGGTTTTTTCGTTCAGCTCGGCCATCATGCCGCCTTTCCGATGCGGCCTTGCCGCAACGCCTGGATCACCTGCTCCTTAGCAGGCCGTTGAAAA
>NZ_JACCDB010000003.1:0-252500 GCF_013432195.1 Tepidicella baoligensis
TGGAAATTTCGGAATGGTTTCTAATGAAATCAAGTACTTGCAGCGCTTCGTGTCGAACTCGGGATCTATCGCCCTTTATCCATTTTGTAATGCATTGACAATGGGTGGCAGTACTTTACATACCCCAACGCTGATTTTAGGGGGGACTGCAGATACATACACACCAATAGATGCTTGTATCACTGCATTTGAAGGCTCGACTGTAAATATAAAAATTTACAACAACGCGACTCATGCTTGGGATGCACCCAATCCGCCAAGAACTATTTTTGCTCTAGGTCGTTCAATTTTTATGAGCTACGATCCGCGTGCGACTCAGGATGGAATTGAGCAAGCATGGAAGTTTTTGATTGAGAACATGAGGCTTTGACGTCCCTTTTGAAGTCCCCTTGAAAACCTGAGCCACTTGGAAGTAGAGAATCCACCTCAACGGAGTCTCTACATGAAGAAATCCAGATTCAGCGAAGCGCAGATAGTCGGCATCCACAAGGAGGTCGAGCTGGGCGCCAAGGTCGGCGAGACGTGCAGGAAGCACGGCATCAGCGAGCCGACTTACTTCAAGTGGAAGAACTAGTTCTCGGGCATCCCGAGTTCGACACGAAGCGCTGTAAGTGCTTGATTTCATTGGAAACCATTCCGAAATTTCCACTACAACAGGCTCAACTGGGCATCCGGTGCGGGCTTTCTGATGTTCATGGCCGCCAGCAGCTCGGCTTGCTCGCGGTCGATGTTGGAGATGCCGCTGATCAGCACCCCCTGGTTGATGCTGACACTTTGGCGCTGTATCCGGCGCAGCTGCGCCAGTGCGCTCTCGGGCGAGAGACTGTGACCGGCGGCCTTCAGGCGCTGGCGCATCACGCGGTAGAGGATCAGGGCCATGAAACAGATGCTGGCGTGAGCACGAATACGCTCAGGCAGGTCATAAGGGCAAGGTAAACTGGACCGAGATAAAGTCTCAGGCAGAGTACAGGAAGGTTATGGGTGAGGTAAAGTCCCTCGCTGATACAAAGAAGCTTTCTATAGCAAAGTGGGAGCTACTTCACTATTCGCGGCGGTAACGAAGGTCAAATCCACAAACGGCGGGGCTGTCCGAATTTTTGTGTAAACGGGTCGGACTTCAGTTGACGGAGATGCGGTCTCCGAACTGAATGGTAAATCGTGTCAGTGCGGCCTTCCAGTCCCGGATAGGCATGGTCCACTTCTGGCTGATGTTGCGCAAGGCCAGATAGAACAGCTTGGTCAGCGCTTCATCGCTGGGGAACGAACCCCGGTTCTTGGTCAGCTTCCTCAAGCTCATGTTCACCGACTCGATGGCATTGGTGGTGTAGATGACCTTGCGGATTTCGGGTGGGTAGTCAAAGAACGGTATCAGCCGACTCCAATTCCTGCGCCAGGACTGGCCGATGGGCAGGTATTCCGCATCCCAGCGGGCCTCGAATTCCCCGAGCATCAGCTCTGCCTCCTCGGCGGTGGCGGCCGTGTAGATGCGGCGCAGGTCGGCTGCCACCTCTTTGCGGCGCTTCCACGAGACGTAGTTCAGGCTGTGGCGCACCATGTGCACGATGCACAGCTGTACCACCGCCTTGGGGAATACCGCCTCAATCGCGTCGGGGAAACCTTTGAGCCCGTCAACGCAGGCGATGAAGATGTCCTGCACGCCACGGTTGCGCAGTTCGGTGACGACCTGCAGCCAGAACTTGGCCCCCTCGGTCTGGGCCAGCCACAGGCCCAGCACCTCCTTCTCACCCGTCATGGTGATGCCGATGGCCAGGTACACCGCCTTGACGCGCACCGCGCCCTCGCGCACCTTCACATGGATGCAGTCCAGGTAGACAATGGGGTAGATGGGTTCCAGCGGCCGGGACTGCCAGGCCTTGACCTCGTCGGCTACAGCGTCGGTCACCGAGGAAATCAGGCTGGGCGAGACCTCGGTGCCATACATCTCTTCGAGGTGGGCCTGTATCTCGCGCACCGTCAGGCCACGGGCGTACAGCGAGATGATTTTGTCGTCGAAGCCGGCCCAGCGGGTCTGGTGCTTGGGAATCAGTTGCGGTTCGAAGCTGCCATGACGGTCGCGGGGCACCTCAATGGGCAGTTCACCGAAATCGCCCTTGAGGGTCTTCTTGCTTTTGCCGTTGCGGGTGTTGCCACTGGCATTGGACACCGGCTCGTTACGTTCGTGGCCAAGGTGTTCGGTCAGTTCAGCATCCAGGGCTCGCTCGACCAGCAACTTGGTCAGTTGCTTGAGCAGGCCGTTGGCGCCTATGAGGTCTTCAGGTTTCTTGTAGTTGGCCAGCAGGCCGGACAACAGTTCTTCGGGTACGTCGTGTTTCTTGGTGCTCATGGTGCTTACGGACAGGCCGGCTTGCGCCGGCGGTGGATTGTCCGTATACACAAAATTCAGCACACCCTCCAAACGGCAGGTTGAAACGCTACCAGCACCACAGCATCACGGATATTTATTCAACCCATGAGGCATAACCCTGCGCTCTACCGGACATTGCACGATAAAGCCACGCAGCGCCGGGGACCTCCACGTTAGGCCACACGAAAACCACATGAGCATCAAACACCAGGGATCGTGCCTCTGTGGAGGTATCAGCTTCAACATACACGGCCCATTGGCGCCGATTCAGGTTTGCCACTGCTCTCAATGCAGGCAAGCCCAGGGCGGACCCGTCGCCACAAACATTCCCGTTGAAGCATCAAACTTTGAGTTTTTAAAGGGCCAAGAGTTGCTGCAGCAGTACGAATCGTCACCCGGCAAAATTCGGGCGTTCTGCAAAGTCTGCGGCTCCCCGTTGTACAGCAAGCGGGATACACGGCCAGGCATCTTGCGTATCAGGGCTGGCCTTTTGCGTGAGCCTGTTGGCTCGCACCTTGGCTTCCAAGCATTCACCAACTCAAAAGCCAGCTGGTGGCCAATCGTGGCAGGCATACCGGAGTACCCAGAAGGCGCCCCGCAGAACGCCCAGCAAAATCCATGAGTCACCGCTTGCGCACAACAGCCAGGGGTCCCAGGCCCCGGGCGCGGCAGCCTGTCTGTGGCCCCCGGTTAAAATAAAGAGTTTCCCTCCCCACTGCGGCCGAACGGGTTCGCGCCGCCACTTCGAGGTTCTGATGACCGCCGCCACCCCCTCTTCCGTTTCCGTGCAAACCATGGCCAACGCCATCCGCGCCTTGGCCATGGACGCCGTGCAGCAGGCCAATTCCGGTCACCCGGGCGCCCCCATGGGCATGGCTGATATGGCCGTGGCCCTGTGGACGCGGCACCTTCGGCACAACCCCGCCAACCCGGCCTGGTTCAACCGCGACCGTTTCGTGCTCTCCAACGGCCACGGCTCCATGCTCATCTATGCCTTGCTGCACCTGAGCGGCTACAAGCTGCCCATTGGTGAGCTGAAGAACTTCCGCCAGCTGCACAGCAAGACGCCGGGGCACCCCGAGGTGGGCGTGACGCCCGGGGTGGAAACCACCACCGGCCCGCTCGGCCAGGGTATTGCCAACGCGGTGGGCATGGCGCTGGCCGAAAAGCTGCTGGCTGCCGAGTTCAATCGCGACGGCCACGCCATCGTCGATCACCACACCTATGTGTTCCTGGGCGACGGCTGCCTCATGGAAGGCATCAGCCACGAGGCCTGCGCCCTGGCCGGTGCCTGGAAGCTCAACAAGCTGATCGTCCTGTACGACGACAACGGCATTTCCATCGACGGCCAGGTGGCGCCCTGGTTCATTGACGATACGCCCGCCCGCTTCAAGGCCTATGGCTGGAATGTGGTCGGCCCGGTGGACGGCCACGATGTGGATGCGGTGGACGCGGCCATTGCCCAGGCCAGACAGAGCACCGACAAGCCCACGCTCATCGTCTGCAAGACGAGCATTGGCAAGGGCAGCCCGAACCGCGCCAACACCGCCAAGGCCCACGGCGAGCCGCTGGGTGTCGAGGAAATCCAGCTCACCCGCGAAGCCTTGGGCTGGCCGCACGCCCCCTTCGTGATCCCCAAAGACGTGTACGCCGCCTGGGACGCCAAGGCCGCCGGCAAGGCTGCCGAAAAGGCCTGGAACGACCGCTTCGCCGCTTACAAAAAGGCCTTCCCGGACCTGGCCCGTGAGTTCACGCGCCGCATGAAGGGCGAACTGCCCAAGGGCTTCGACCAGTTGGTGGTGGACACCGCCGTGGCCGCCCACATCAAGGCCGAAACCGTGGCCAGCCGCAAGGCCAGCCAACTCGCGCTGGAAGCCTATACCGCCGCGCTGCCCGAGCTGCTGGGTGGCAGCGCCGACCTGACCGGCTCCAACCTCACCAACACCAAGTCCACCCCCAGCCTGCGCTTTGACGCTGCCGGCGCGGTGGTGAAAAACGAGCAGGGCCAGGGTGGCCGCCACATCAACTATGGCGTGCGCGAGTTCGGCATGGCCGCCATCATGAACGGCGTGGCGCTGCACGGCGGCTTCATTCCCTACGGGGGCACCTTCCTGACCTTCAGTGACTACTCGCGCAACGCCATTCGCATGGCGGCGCTGATGAAGCAGCGTGTGGTGCATGTGTTCACCCACGATTCCATTGGCCTGGGTGAGGACGGCCCCACACACCAAGCCATCGAGCACGCCGCCAGCCTGCGCCTGATCCCCAACCTGGACGTGTGGCGCCCGGCCGACACGGCGGAAACCGCCATCGCCTGGGCGGTGGCCTTGAAGAACGACAGCAAGCCCACCGCGCTGCTGCTCAGCCGCCAGAACCTGAGCTATGCACCCAAGAAGGATCTGAGCGACATCAACAAGGGCGCTTATGTGCTCAGCGAGCCGCAGGATGTGGGCTTCAAAGCCGACAAGAAAGCCAAGGCCGTCATCATCGCCACCGGCTCCGAAGTGCAACTGGCGCTCAAGGCCCAGCAGTTGCTGGCCGAACAGAAGGTGCCGGTGCGGGTGGTGTCCATGCCCAGCAGCACCACCTTTGACCGCCAGAGCACCGAATACCAGTTGGAGGTTCTGCCCCAAGGCGTGCCGCGTGTGGCGGTGGAAATGGGCGCCACCGACGGCTGGTGGAAATACGGCTGCGCCGCCGTGGTGGGCATCGACACCTATGGCGAATCGGCCCCCGCTGCGGTGCTGTTCCAGCATTTCGGCTTCACGCCCGAGAACGTGGCCGCCACGGTGCAGGCCGTGCTCGAACGCTGATCCCCTTTCTCCGACACCCAGAGGCATTCTCATGAGCATCCGACTCGGTATCAACGGTTTTGGCCGTATCGGCCGTTTGGCGCTGCGCGCCGCCCTGCGCGATTTTCCGGAGATGGAGATCGCCGGCATCAACGACCCCAAACCCGCCGACTACCTGGCCTATATGCTGAAGTACGACAGCGTGCACGGCCGCTTCCAGGGCGAGGTGAGCCATGAAGGCAACGAAGCCCTCATCGTGAACGGCAAGCGCATTCCGCTTTCGCACGAGCGCGACAACCCGCAGCTCCAATGGGGCGCGATGGGCGTGGACATCGTGCTCGAATGCACCGGCGCCTTCCTGACCGCCGAGGCCTGCCAGGTGCACCTGGACGCGGGCGCCAAGAAAGTGGTGATCTCCGCCCCCTCCAAGGACGACGTGCCCATGTTCGTCTATGGCGTCAACCACACCGCCTACGCCGGGCAAGCCATCATCAGCAACGCCTCTTGCACCACCAATGCGCTGGCCCCGGTGGCCAAGGTGCTTCACGACAAATGGGGCATCAAGCGCGGCCTCATGACCACCGTGCACGCCGCCACCGCCAGCCAAAAGACGGTGGACGGCAGCTCCAAGAAGGACTGGCGCGGCGGCCGTGGCATTCTGGAAAACATCATTCCCAGCAGCACCGGGGCGGCCAAGGCGGTGGGCAAGGTGATTCCCGAGCTGAACAAAAAACTCACGGGCATGAGCCTGCGCGTGCCCACGTCTGACGTGTCGGTGGTGGACCTCACGGTGGAGCTCGCCAGCGAAGCCAGCTATGAGGACATCTGTGCGCAGATGAAAGCCATGAGCGAAAAGCCCGTGAGCGAAGGCGGCATGCAAGGGGTGCTGGGCTACACGACCGACAAGGTCGTCTCCACCGACTTCCGCGGCGAGAACTGCACCAGCGTGTTCGATGCCGGCGCCGGCATTGCGCTGGACCCGACCTTCGTCAAGGTCGTGGCCTGGTACGACAACGAGTGGGGTTACGCCGCCAAGTGCCTGGAGATGGTTCGCGTCGTGGCGAAATGACGGCCTGAAGCCACCGGCTCGGGGCGGGTCCGTCTCAGGGGCAGCGTTGCAGAGGGCGGTCCCGCAGTATGCCCATGGCTTCGATCCGGCGCCGTTGTGCATCGGTCACGCCTTCGAGACGCAGGGTGTAGACCACCGTGTCCGGCCGTTCCTGCACCACCCGGGCACCCGCCACGCCTTGCCGGCTGAGGTCGGCGAGCGCCCGCTGCGCCGCTTCCCGCGTGGAGTAAGTGCCCAGCGCCAGCCCCGGGGACAGGCTGGGCAACGACAATTCGCGGTGGTCGATGTTGGCCCGGCGCAATTCGCTGCGGCGTTGTTGCAGGGCGGCGTCGTTGGGGAATGGACCGAGATAGACGATCCAGCGCGCTGGCAGCAGACTTTCGGTGAGGTTCCAACGCCCGTTCATGCCGTCCATGTGTTCCAGTGCAGCCCGCACCAGCACTTCCTGCGCGGGCGGCAGCCCCGTGGCCTGCCAGCAGGTGGCCGGCAGAGGCGGTGAAGCGTCCAAGGCGGGCGGGGTGGGTTCGGCATCAGGCGGCTCGGGTTCGGGGCCCTGGGTGGCTGTTGGGAAAGAAGCGGTTTCGCCTCCCGCGGCATTCAGGACCACGAGCGCCTCGGGGGCCACTTGCTGGGCCAGCCGCTGGGGCTCGCGCGGATCGTGTGGGGCCCAGCCCAGCCCCGCCAGATGACCTTGCGTGTAGCCCCAGAAGGCCAGGTTGGCCAGCAGCAGGATCAGCACCAGCGCCCTCAGCACGGGCGTACACTCACTTCCTGCTGCACCACGGCCACGCGCCCGCAGGGCCCTTGCAGCCACAGGGCACCGTCCGCCCGAACACCGTCGGCCATACCCTCCTGCCCGTCGGACAGGCGCACCGCCCGACCGCGCAGGGCGTCTCGCTGGCTGAACCGGGCCTGGAAGGCGGCAAAGCCCTCCCGTTCGAACACCAAGAGGTCGCGTACCAGCGCGGGCAACACCCGGGCCAGCCAGCCGCCGGCCGTCAGCGCAACCTGGGGAGCCAGTGTGTGCAGGCCCACAGCGGGCATGGGTGCAGCCCCGTGGAGATCGGGGGGCGTTTCGGGCAGTTTGGGCGTGGTGACGTTGAGGCCGATGCCGATGATGGCGTAGCGCCCAGAGCCCACGTTGGCCGTCTCCACCAGGATGCCGCCCAGCTTGCGGTCCTGCCACCACAGATCGTTGGGCCATTTCAGGCGCACATCGGGATGCAGTGCCTCCGCCAGGCTCACGCCGACTGCCAGCGACAGGCCAGACCAATCGGCGGGCCGCAGCGGCAACCCGAGTGAGAACGTCAGCGACCCTCCCGGCCGGCTCACCCAGTTGCGGCCTCGCCGGCCTCTCCCTGCGGTTTGCTCGGCGGCCACCAACAGCAACGGATCGGCCAGTCCCTGACGGGCGCGGCGCATCAGCTCCGTGTTGGTCGAGTCGATCGTGGGCAGGACCTCGATCGCGAAACCCGGCCACAGTGGGGCGACGGCTTGCCAGAGGGTTTCCGCAGCAGCGTGCAGATCGGCCAGGGCGCGTTGTGGCGTCATGATGGGGCGCGCGGGCGGCGTGAAGAGGGCGCCCGGCGCGGTTGGCGAGCCTTGGGAGCCAGCAGCGTGCCTCGGCAGCGGGGTGTGCCGCACCAGCAGGCATAGTCGGCCTTCAGTTGGGCGGTGTAGGGCTCGTCGATCACCAGGCCGTAGTCGTAGAACAGCTCCTCGCCGGCAGCGATGTCGCGCAGCGCCTTGATGAACACCCGGCCATCGGGCGTCTGCTCGGCCTCGCAGTTGGGGGTGCAGCTGTGGTTGATCCAGCGCGAGGCGTTGCCGCCAAACTTGGCATCGATCACGCGCCCGTCGTCGATGTGGAAGTAAAACGTGTGTGTGGGGTGGGCGGGGTCGTGCGGGTGGCGGCGCAACGCCTCCGCCCAGGAAATGACCTCGCCCGTGTATTCGATCAGCCGCTCCCCAGCCTTCAGCGGGCGCAGTGCGAACACGCCCTTGCCGTGCACGCCGGAGCGGCGGATCTGGAGCCGACGGCCTGCGGGCCGGGGGGCATGGAGAGCGGTTTGAGCGGGCACGTGCGGAAATTTGGTAACGTTATTTCATGCCTGCGCGCGCACGTGTGCGCACCGGTGCGCGTGCGCGCGCATGGGAGTGGATTGTAGAGATGAATGCGAAAGATATGACAAAGACGCTGGTGATCGCCGAAAAGCCGTCCGTGGCCCAGGACATCGTGCGGGCGCTGACGCCCGTGGCGGGCAAGTTCGAGAAACACGAGGACTATTTTGAGAACGACCGCTACGTCGTCACCTCGGCTGTGGGGCACCTGGTGGAAATCGCTGCCCCAGAAGCCTACGACGTCAAGCGCGGCAAGTGGAGCTTTGCCCACCTTCCGGTGATCCCGCCGCACTTCGAACTCAAGCCCATCGACAAGACCAAATCGCGCCTCAATGCGGTGGTCAAGCTGGCCAAGCGCAAGGACGTGGGCACCTTGGTCAACGCTTGCGACGCCGGTCGTGAGGGTGAGCTGATCTTTCGCCTGATCGAGCAATACGCCGGGGGCGCCAAGGGCCTGAACAAGCCGGTGCAGCGGCTGTGGCTGCAATCCATGACACCGCAGGCCATACGCGAGGGCTTCGAGCAGCTGCGCAGCGACGAGCAGATGCGCCCCTTGGCCGACGCCGCGCGCAGCCGCTCCGAGGCCGACTGGCTGGTGGGCATCAACGGCACCCGCGCCATGACCGCCTTCAACAGCCGTGATGGCGGTTTTTTCCTGACCACCGTGGGCCGGGTGCAGACGCCCACGCTGGCCGTGGTGGTGGAGCGTGAGGAAAAGATCCGTGCGTTCAAGAGCCGCAACTACTGGGAAATCCACGCCACCTTCGGGGCCCAGGCCGGCCAGTACCCGGGCAAGTGGTTCGATCCGGCGTTCAAAAAGCCCACGGCCCAGCAGATCGAAGACGGTGCCGACGCCGAACTCAAGGCCGACCGGCTGTGGACCGAAGCCGAGGCGCAGGCCATTGCCCAGGCCGTGCGCGGTCGGCCTGCCAGCGTGACCGAAGAGTCCAAGCCAACCACCCAGGCCAGCGGCCTGCTGTACGACCTCACCAGCCTGCAGCGCGAGGCCAACAGCCGTTTCGGCTTCCCGGCCAAGATGACGCTGCAACTGGCCCAGAGCCTGTACGAAAAGCACAAGGCCCTGACCTATCCGCGTACCGACAGCCGCGCCCTGCCCGAAGACTATCTGAGCACCGTCGAGCAGACGTTCGAGATGCTGGCGGCCAGCCCGTTGAACCACCTGGCGCCGCATGCGAGGCTGGCGTTGAGCCAGGGCTACGTCAAGCCCAGCAAGCGCGTGTTCGACAACAGCAAGGTGAGCGATCACTTCGCCATCATTCCCACGTTGCAGGCCCCCAGCGGTCTGAGCGAGGCCGAGCAGAAGCTCTACGATCTGGTGGTGCGGCGCTTCATCGCGGTGTTCTACCCGCCGGCCGAATTCCTGGTGACCACCCGCATCACCCAGGTCGAGGTGCCGGGCGCTACCCACCATTTCAAGACCGAAGGCAAGGTGCTGCTCAAACCCGGCTGGATGGCGGTGTATGGCAAGGAGGCTGCGGCCGATGTGCAAGACGCCAAGGACGGCGACAAAGGCCAGAATTTGGTGGCCGTGCAACCCGGCGAGACGGTGCGCACCGAGGACGCACTGGTGAAAGCCCTCAAAACCCGGCCGCCCGCGCGCTACACCGAAGCCACCTTGCTGGCCGCCATGGAAGGCGCCGGCAAGATGGTGGACGACGAGGAGCTGCGCAACGCCATGGCCGACAAGGGGCTGGGCACCCCCGCCACGCGGGCGGCCATCATCGAGGGCTTGCTGACCGAGAAATACCTGTTGCGCGAGGGCCGGGAGCTCGTGCCCACGGCCAAAGCCTTCCAACTGATGACGCTGCTGCGCGGCCTGGGGGTGGAAGAGCTCTCCAGGCCGGAACTCACGGGCGAGTGGGAGCACAAGCTCTCGCTCATGGAGCGCGGCCAGCTCAGCCGCGAAGCCTTCATGCGCGAGATCGCCGAGATGACGGAGCACATCGTCAAGAAAGCGAAGGAATACGACCGCGACACCGTGCCCGGCAACTACGCCACCCTGCGCACGCCCTGCCCCCATTGCGGCGGCGTGGTGAAAGAAAACTACCGGCGTTTCGCCTGTACCGGCGCCGACGGGCAGAGCGAAGGATGCGGGTTTTCCTTCGGCAAATCACCCGGCGGGCGCACCTTCGAAATCGACGAGGCCGAAGCCTTGCTGCGAGACCGCCGCATCGGACCGTTGGACGGCTTCCGCTCCAAAGCCGGCTGGCCCTTCGTGGCGGAGCTGGTGCTCAAGTTCAGCGAAGCCGACCGGAACTGGAAACTCGAATTCGATTTCGGCGACGACAAGGCCGAGGAGGAAAGCGGCGAGCTGGCCGACTTCAGTGCCGCCGAGGCGCTGGGCCCCTGCCCCAAATGCGGCAGTCCGGTGCATGCGCACGGCAACAACTATGTGTGCAGCAAGGCCGTTCCCACGCTGGCGCAACCCACACCGAGCTGCGATTTCAAGACCGGCATCACCATTTTGCAGCAGGCAATCACGCCCGAGCAGATGCGCAAACTGCTGAGCACCGGCAAGACCGACCTGCTGGACCAATTCGTCTCCAACAAGACGCGCCGTGCTTTCAAAGCTTACCTGGTTTGGGACCCGGGCGCGGGCAAGGTGACGTTCGAGTTCGAGCCGCGCGAGAGCAAATACCCGCCGCGCAAGACGGCGGCAGCCAAGGCCCCGGCCAAGACCGCGGTGAAAACCGCTGCCCGGAAAACCCCCGCCAAGAAGGCGACACGCAAAGCGGCCTGAGGCCCTATCATCACGTCTGGATGCATCACTACGCGGAGATCTTTGCATGAGCCTCAAGCTGTACTACGCCCCTGGCGCCTGTTCCTTCGTTCCTCACAGCCTGCTGGAGCTGGCCGGCGTGCCGTTCGAGCCCGTGATGGTCAAGCTGCACAAGGGGGAGCACCGCACGCCCGAGTACCTCGCCATGAATCCGCGTGGCCAGGTGCCGGTGCTGGTCGATGGTGCCGACGTCATCACCCAGATCGTGGCCATCGTGCTGCACCTGGACCAGCGCCTGCCCGAAGCCGGCCTGTTGCCGCAGGCCGGGCTGGAGCGCACCCGCGTGATCGAGACCTTCGTGTGGATGAACAACACCGTGCACCCGATGTTCACCCACGTCTTCATGCCGCAGAAGTTCACTGACGACGCCGCGGCGCAGGCAGCGGTCAAAGCCCACTGTGTTCGCCTCTACCGCGAACTGCTGGGCGAAATCGAGGCCATGGTGGCCAAGAAGGCCACCCCCTGGCTGACCGGCGCGAATCCGGGCGTGCTCGACGCCTATGCGCTGACCCTGCTGCGTTGGGGCGGCTTCGCCGGTATCGACCCCACCTCCCTGCCGCACACCTGGGCGCTGGCACAGGCTTTCGCGGCCCTGCCCGCCGTGGCCCGCGTGGTCGAGCGCGAAAAGCTGCAGCTCAACGTCTACAAGCCGGCGGCCTGAGCCGCAGCAGCGGCGTTCACCGACTGCGCAAAACGCACGATGACGCGCAGGCCCCGGCGCTGGGCTCGCCCCGGATGGGTGTCCTCGAATTGCAGGGTTGCCCCATGCTGGCGGGCAATTTCCTGCACGATGGCCAGCCCCAACCCGGAGCCGTCCACATTGGTGCCCAGGGCCCGGTAAAAGGGTTCGAGCACCAGCGCCCGCTCGGGCTCGGGAATCCCTGGCCCATCGTCTTCCACTTGCAATACCTGCACACCGCTGAACCGGTCCACCAGCAGGCGGACCGTCACCACGCCGCCGGCCGGGGTGTAGTTGATGGCGTTGTCCACCAGGTTGCGCACCAGTTCGCGCACCAGGGTCGGGTTGCCCATGAGCGTGCAGCCGGGCGGGGTGTGCTCCGGCCCTTCGTAGCCGAGGTCGATCTGCTTGTCCAGGGCGCGAGGCACCGAGTCCTCGATCACGTCGGTGATGGCTTCGGCGAGGTCCACCGGCATGCTGGGCAGGCTGCGCCCCGAGGTTTCGGCCCGGGCCAGGGCCAGGAGCTGGTTGACGGTGTGCGTGGCGCGCATGCTCGACTTCGCGATCTGCTGGAGCGAGCGATGGATGTCGTCACCCGAGGCGTTCTGCGCCATCTCGGCCTGCATGCGCAAGCCCGCCAGCGGGGTCTTGAGCTGGTGCGCGGCATCGGCGAGAAACCGTTTCTGGTTGGTGACCGACGTTTTGAGGCGCTGCAACAGGTCGTTGATCGACGACACCAGCGGGGCCACCTCTTGCGGCACGTGCTCGTTGTCGATGGGGCTGAGATCGTCGGGCTTGCGCGCCCGGATGCGCTGTTCCAGGTCGTTCAGCGGCCGGATGCCCCGCACCAGCGCCAGCCAGACCAGCAGCACGGCCAGCGGCAGAATGATGAACTGCGGCACCATCACGCCCTTGATGATTTCGGTGGCGAGCTTGGAGCGCTTGCCCCGCGTCTCGGCCACCTGGATGAGCACACGCTGTTCGCGGTCCGGTCCACGCACGATCCAGGTGTAGGCCACCCGCACGTTTTCGTCGCGCACCATGTCGTCGCGCAGGTGGACTTCACCGGGTTGGGGGTGCAGTTCTGGATTCGGTGCGGGAAAGTCCGGGTCCCCGCTGATGAGGCGGCCCGCCGCATCGCGCACCTGGTAGAAGACGAGGTCGGTGTCATCGGCCCGCAGCAGGTCGCGCGCCTGGTTGGTGAGGTTGAACTGCACCTGGCCGTCGCGCACGACGACGAACTGGGTCAGCGCCTGCAAATTGAATTCGAGAGCCCTGTCGTAAGGCTTGCTGGCAATGCCCTGGGCCACGAACCAGGTCAGGGCCAGCGACAACGGCCACAGCAGCAGCAGTGGCGTGAGCATCCAGTCCAGAATCTCGCCAAAGAGGCTGCGTTGCTCGCGTTGAAACAGGCCCAGCGACAGCGGCGGGTCGGCCGCCGGTTCGGGCAGCGCATCGAGCGGTGAAGCGTCAGCCAGGGATTTTTTCAAGGCAATACCCCAGCCCGCGCACGGTGGCAATGCGGATCGGGCCTTTCTCGATCTTCTTGCGCAGGCGGTGGATGTACACCTCGATGGCATTGTTGCTCACTTCTTCGCCCCACTCGCACAGGCGCTCCACGAGCTGGTCCTTGCTCACCAGACGGCCGGCGCGTTGCAGCAGCACCTCCAGAAGGCCCAGTTCGCGCGCCGAAAGCTCGATCATCTTGCCGTCGATCGTGGCGACTCGGCCGGCCTGGTCATAGACCAGCGGGCCGTGCTTGATCTGGCTGCTGGCCGCGCCGTTGCCGCGCCGCACCAGGGCGCGTACCCGTGCCTCCAGTTCCTGCAGGGCAAATGGCTTGGCCATGTAGTCGTCGGCGCCCAGGTCCAGCCCCCGGACCCGTTCGTCCACGCTGTCGGCGGCGGTGAGGATGAGCACGGGCAGGGTCGAGCCCCGTCCACGCAGCCGCTTCAGGACTTCCAGGCCGTGCATGCGCGGCAACCCGAGGTCGAGGATGAGCAGGTCGAACTCGTTGTTCGTCATCAGCGCGGCATCGGCTTCGGTGCCGCTGGCCACGTGGTCCACGGCGGCGCCGGCGGCACGCAGCGTGCGCAGCAACCCGTCAGCGAGCACCTGGTCGTCTTCGGCTATGAGTATGCGCATCGTCGGTCTCCTGCGGTGAGGCTGGGAACCCGCGGGTGGGGGGTTCAGGTGTCCATTTTAGGCTTTCAGTTCCCCTGTGCGTAGGCTTCCAGGCCCAGTGCCACGACGGTGGCGACCTGTTCGCCCACGGCGTCGCGGAACTCCGCTTCGGTTTGGGCCACGGCCAGGCGAAATGCCTCCAGCCAGTCCAGCCCCGCCGGCGTGAACACGATGCGTTTGGCGCGCGCATCGAGCGGGTCCGGTTCGCGCCGCACCAGGCCCCAGGCCTCGCACTGATCCACCAGATCACCCATGGCCTGCTTGCTCATGCCGGCGCTGTGGGCCAGCGCCGTCAGTCGCGCGCCTTGCAACGGCAGGTGGCGGGTGATGTGCACGATCGCCGCCCCCACCTGACCGCGCGCGGCGAGGTGGGACAGGGCCAATGGGGCCTGCGGGTCGTGCGTCATGCGTTCGAGCACGCGCTCGTCGAAGCGGCGCAGGGCATGCCCCATGAGCCGGCCCAGATGGGTCAGCCGCCAGCCGTCGTCACGCACCCGGGGGTTGGAAGGGGTTTTCCATGTCATGCGCAAATAGTAATACAGACTGACCAAAAATATGAATATTTAAAAGATATTCGCCGTTAAACTGCCGCTCAAGCACCGACACACCGTTGTTGAAGCGAGGGAGGCAGGTGCTTCAACCCCATGTTTTTCAAGGAGATTGTTCATGAATGCAGCCGTCAAGCCCCAGGACAGCGACAAAGCCAAGGCCCTGCAAGCCGCGCTGGCCCAGATCGAGAAACAGTTCGGCAAGGGCACCATCATGCGTCTGGGTGAAGGCGAGGCGATCGAAGACATTCAAGTCGTCTCCACCGGCTCGCTGGGCCTGGACGTGGCCCTGGGCGTGGGCGGCCTGCCGCGCGGCCGTGTGATCGAAATCTACGGCCCGGAATCATCGGGCAAGACGACGCTGACGCTGCAGGTCATCGCCGAAATGCAAAAGCAAGGCGGCACCTGTGCCTTCGTGGATGCCGAGCACGCCCTGGACGTGCAGTACGCCCAGAAACTCGGCGTGAATCTGCAAGACATGCTGATCTCCCAGCCCGACACCGGCGAGCAGGCGCTGGAGATCGTGGACAGCCTGGTGCGCTCCGGTGCGGTGGACCTGATCGTGGTGGACTCGGTGGCCGCGCTCACGCCCAAGGCGGAAATCGAGGGCGACATGGGCGACAGCCTGCCCGGCCTGCAGGCCCGCCTGATGAGCCAGGCGCTGCGCAAGCTGACCGCCACCATCAAGAAGACCAACTGCATGGTCATCTTCATTAACCAGATCCGCATGAAGATCGGTGTGATGTTCGGCTCGCCCGAGACCACCACCGGCGGCAATGCGCTCAAGTTCTACGCCTCGGTGCGCATCGACATTCGCCGCACCGGCTCGATCAAGAAGGGCGAGGAAGTGGTGGGCAGCGAAACCAAGGTCAAGGTGGTGAAGAACAAGGTGGCGCCGCCCTTCAAGACGGCCGAGTTCGACATCCTCTACGGCGAGGGCATCAGCCGCGAGGGCGAAATCATCGACCTGGGTGTGAACCACAAGGTGATCGAGAAGTCGGGCGCCTGGTATGCCTACAACGGCGAGAAGATCGGCCAGGGGCGCGAGAATGCGCGCGAATTCCTGCGCGAAAACCCGGGCCTGGCTCGCGAGATCGAAAACCGTATCCGTGAGGCGCTGGGTGTGCCGGCCTTGGCGGCCGACGTCGAGCCGGCGGCCTCGGTGGAGGCATGACGCAGCGGGTGCTGCAACCCCTTTCCCTCAAAGGCAGGGCCTTGCGCCTGCTGGCCCAGCGCGAGCACAGCCGCCAGGAGCTGGAGCGCAAGTTGCGCTCCCATGCGGCCGGGCCACAGGAGCTGGAGGCGTTGCTCGACGCGCTCGAAGCGGAGGGCTGGCTGTCGGACGAACGCTTCGCTGAGGCCCTTGGTCGCCAGCGCGCCGCCCGCTACGGTCTGCGGCGCGTGCGCGCCGATTTGCGGGCGAAAGGGGTGGATGAGACGCTCATCCGCGCCACGCTGGCGAGCCTGGAGGGCAGCGAGGCCGATCGGGCCCGGCAGGCCTGGACGCGCAAATTCGGACAACCTCCGCGTTCCGCTGCGGAGCGCGCCCGCCAGATTCGCCACCTCTTGGCCAAAGGGTTTGCCCCGGACCTCGTGGCCCGGGTGGTGCCACGGGCGGAGGTCCCGGTGGACGAGGGCAACGAAGATCCGCTCAGTGAAGCACACGAACCAGAGTAAACGGGGGCCGACGCAAACCGCAATCTCGATGGAGGAGGCCATGGCACCATCCAGTCGGTGAGGTCCCAGGCGAACGAAGGGGGCGGCCTTCCGCCAAACCAACATCCTGGCCCTGACGCAGCGCAGACGCCAAACGGGCAGGCAAGGACGCATGCTTTCTGATCGGCGTTGCGCTTCAGGCCAGCCAGCGTTGCAGGCGCTGCAGCGCCTCGGTCAGGTCTTCTATCGAACTGGCGGTGGAGAAGCGCACGTGGGTGCCGCGATCGTGTTCGCTGAAGTCCACGCTCGGGGTGGCCACCACGTGGGTCTCGCGCATCATGCGCTCGACCAGCGCTGCGCTGTCATGCACCCCCAGGCGATCGAACAGGGCGCTGGCGTCCGCCCAGGCATAGAACGCCCCATCGGGCATGACCGGCACATCAAAGCCCAGGGCGCGCAGTCCGGGGATGAAGGCATCGCGCCGGGCCTGGTAGGCCGCGCGGCGCTCTTCATAGATGGCGAGGCTTTCGGGCTCGAAGCAGGCCAGGGCCGCATGCTGCGCCACCGTGCTGGCGCAGATGTAGAGGTTTTGCGCCAGCCGCTCCACCACGTCCACCAGCGCGTCGGGCAGCACCAGCCAGCCCAGGCGCCAGCCGGTCATGCTGAAGTACTTGGAAAAGCTGTTGATGCTGACGACGTCCTCGCCCAAGGCGAGCGCGGTCTGTCCGTAACGTTCGTCGAAGCTCAACCCCAGGTAGATCTCGTCCATCAGCAGAATGCCCCCGCGTGCGCGGACCTCGGCGTGGATGTCCCGCAACACCTGGGGGTCCACCGAGGTGCCGGTCGGGTTCGAGGGCGATGCGATCAGCACCCCGACGGTTTGCGCGCTCCAGGCCTGGGCGATGCCGGCCGGATCGAGCTGGAAGCGGTTGGCGGCGGCGCTCGACAGCAGCCGGGCCCGCGCGCCGATGGACGCCAGGATGTGCCGGTTGCACGGGTAACTCGGGTCGGGCATGAGCACCTCGTCGCCCGGGTTGAACAGGGCCAGACAGGCCAGTTGCAAGCCTGCCGATGCCCCGGCCGTGACCACGATGCGGCGCGCCGGCACGTCCAGGCCGTGGCGCTGCGCATACCACGCGCTGATGCGCTTGCGCAGCGCCGGCAGGCCCAGCGCCGGGGTGTACTGGGTGAGACCGGCCTCGATGGCACGCTGCGCGGCCGCCTGCACAGGAGGCGGGGCCGTGAAGTCCGGTTCACCGATGTTGAGGTAGAGCATGCGAGGCTGGCCGGCACCGAGGTCGGCCGCCAGGGCCTGGGCCCGCTTGGCCACCTGCATCACGTAAAAGGGCGCGACGCTTTGCGCGCGGTCGGAGATTCTCAGGGTCATGGCAGCGACTGTAGCGGCTTTTTCGGTGCTGGCCTCATCCATCACTTGCCGATACAGAACGACGAGAAGATTTCCCCCAGCAGGTCGTCGGCGCTGAACGCGCCCGTGATCTCGTTGAGCGCGTTTTGCGCCAGGCGCAGCTCTTCGGCCAGCAGGTCCAGCGATTGGGCCTGGGCAGCCAGATGCCGTGCGGCCCCGTGCAAGTGGTCCTCCACCCGGCGCAAAGCCTGCACATGGCGTTCCCGGGCAATGTAGAGCCCCTCGGCGCCGCCCTGCCAGCCGGCCAGTTGCAGCAGGCGCTGGCGCAGGGCGTCCATCCCGACACCGGTCTTGGCCGAAAGGCGCAGGTTTTCGTGCGCGGCGTGGCCCGGCGCAGTCACGGTTGAAGGCACGTCCGGCGTCGTGGGCAGGTTGCCCCCCGCCGACACATCGGCTTTGTTCCACACATCGATCACCGTCACGCTGGCGGGCAGTCGAGCGTCCAGCAGTGCCGCGATCTCGGCATCTGCCCGGTCGTAAGCGGCTTGTCCTGTTCGGGTGAGGTCGTGCAGGAACAGCACCGCGTCCGCCGCCTCGATCTGGGCCCAGGCGCGCTCGATGCCGATGCGCTCCACCTCGTCGATACCCTCGCCTTCGCGCAGGCCGGCGGTGTCGATCACGTGCACCGGCACACCCTCGATCTGGATGGCCTGCTGCACCACGTCACGGGTGGTGCCGGCGATGGGCGTGACGATGGCCAGCTCGGCACCGGTCAGCGCGTTGAGCAGCGAGCTTTTGCCGGCGTTGGGCTGGCCCGCGATCACGACCTTGATGCCCTCGCGCAGCAGCGCGCCCTGGCGGGTCTTGCGCAGCACCTCGGCAAGCAGCGCTTGCAGGCGGTCGAGCTGGCCCTGAGCGTCGGCTTTCTGCAGGAAGTCGATCTCTTCTTCCGGGAAGTCCAGTGTCGCCTCCACCAGCATGCGCAGGTGGATCAGCGCGTCGCGCAGCGTGCCGATCTCGCGCGAAAAGTCGCCGGCGAGCGAGCGCGAGGCGCTACGGGCCGCGGCTTCGGTGCTGGCATCGATCAGGTCGGCGATCGCTTCGGCCTGAGCCAGATCGATCTTGTCGTTGAGAAAGGCGCGTTCGGTGAACTCACCCGGCCTGGCCAATCTCAGCCCGGCCAGGCGCGGACGACCCGTGGCCGGATCGGGTTCGGCAGCCGCCTGCAAGCAGCGCGCCAGCAGCAGTTGCAGCACCACCGGGCCACCGTGGGCTTGCAGTTCCAGCACGTCCTCCCCGGTGTAGGAGTGCGGGGCCGGGAAATGAAGCGCCAGGCCGTGGTCGATGGGTGTGCCGTCGGCATCGCGAAACGCCAGGTAGGTGGCTTCGCGCGGCTTGAGGGGTTTGCCGCACAGCGCCTGCAGCAGTGCATCCAGCCCGCGGCCCGATACCCGAACGATCCCCACCGCCCCGCGACCGGGTGCGGTGGCGATGGCCACGATGGGGTCCTGATGGCGGGGCAGCATGTTCAGCGGTCGGCGATCGGTGAGGCCAAGGAAAAAGGGCCGCTGAGGCGGCCCTTTGAGCTTATTTGAACTTCGGCATGTTGAATTTCAACGGCACACCCATGGAGTGGTTGATGTAGGCCTGCTGGGCAATGGTCAGGATGTTGTTCGTGATCCAGTACAGCACCAGGCCGGCCGGGAAGAAGAAGAACATCACGCTGAAGATCACCGGCATCAGCCACATCAGCTTGGCCTGCAGCGGATCGGGCGGCAGCGGGTTGAGCGCGGTCTGGAAAATGGTCGTCACGGCCATGATCAACGGCAGGATGTAGTACGGGTCCGGCGAGGACAGGTCCACGATCCAGCCGATCCATGGCGAATTGCGCATTTCCACGCTGGACATCAGCACCCAGTACAGGGCGATGAACACCGGGATCTGGATCAGGATTGGCAGGCAGCCGCCCAGCGGGTTGACCTTCTCCTCGCGGTAGATCTTCATCATCTCCTGCTGCATCTGCTGCGGGTTGTTCTTCAGGCGCTCGCGCATTTCCATGATGCGTGGGTTGATCGCCTTCATCTTGGCCATGCTGCGGTAGGCGCTGGCGTTGAGCCAGTAAAAAGCGGCCTTGATCAGCACCACCAGCAGCACGATGGCCCAACCCCAGTTGCCCACCAGGCCGTGGATTTTCTCCAGCAGCCAGTACAGCGGTTTGGCCAAGATGGTGAGCCAGCCGTAATCCTTGACCAGTTCCAGGCCGGGAGCCAAGGTTTCCAACACCTTCTCCAGCTGCGGGCCGACGAACAGCACGGTGTCCAGGGCTTGGGTTGTACCCGGTTCCACCGCACCCATCGGGGTGATCATGCCGGCAGCGTAGAGGTTGCCGATGCGGCGCACGAAGTTTTCGCGCTCGATGCCCTGCCCCAGCAGCCAGGCGGTGGCGAAATAGTGCTGGACCATGGCCACGTAGCCGTCGCTGGCGGTGCGCTGGAAGGTGGCCTTGTTGCGGTCGATGTCCTCGAACTGGACCTTCTGGAACTTGCCTTCCTGGCTGAAGATGGCGGGGCCGGTGAAGGTGGAGTAGAACGGGGTGTCGCTGCTGGCCTTTTGGCCGTCACGAACCAGTTGCAGATAGAGCTGCGGGCTCACCGGCGTTTCGCCTTGGTTGATGACTTCATGGCGCACGCCGATGTCGTACGCGCCCCGGCGCAGCGTGTAGGTCTTGGCCAACACCACACCATTGACGGGCGCCGACTCGAAGCGCAAGACCAGTTCGTCCTGGCCCGGAGCCAGCGCACGATCGCCAGAGACGAGGCGCATCGGTGTTTTGTGGGTGGGGAAGTCGCCACCGATCAGGCCGGTCTGCGCCACGTAGGTGCGATTGCCGTCCTGGGTCAGCAGCGTCAGCGGGGACTGGTCACGGCGCAGCGCCTTGCCGGTGGCGGCAAAATGCTCCAGCAAGGTGGCGCCCACCAGCGAGCCGCCTTCCGAGTCGAATGTGAGTTCCAGCACATCCGTTCTGACCACATGGGTTTCGCGCGCGATGTTGGCCGAGGCCTCAGGTGGTGTGAGGCTGCCTGGGGCGGTGCCGATCATCGAGGCCGTGGGCAAAGCGCTGTCGCCGGCCGGCGTGGGCTCCTGGCCGGCGGCGCGGTGGCTTGGCGAGCTCGACGGGAAGAAGGTGGCGGGACGGTCGTTGTAAATCTGCCACTGGTCCCACAGCAGGACCAGCGAGAAACCAAAAATCACCCACAGGATGGATCGGCGTATGTCGCTCATGACGGTTTCTTTTCGGAAGGAGCGGAGACGAGGGAAGAAAAAGGGCGCGGCAGGCCGTCAGGGACGGGGTCGCATCCGCCCTCGCACCAGGGGTGGCAGCGCACGAGGCGCCGCAAGGTGAGGTAGCTGCCGCCCAGGGCGCCATGGCGTTCCAGGGATTGCAGCGCATAGGCGGAGCAGGTGGGCTCGAAGCGGCAACCCGACCCCAGCCACGGGCTGAGCAGCAGCCGGTAGCCCTTGACGATACCGATCAGGATGTGCCTGGGCCAGTCACGCACGGCGGGCCCTTTCGAACAGGCGCTGCAACTCGGCGCGGGCGGCGTGGCGCAGGGCCTCGGAGCCGGCACTCGGGAATTGTTCGCGGGAAAAGCCGCTGCGCAAACGCACCACCACGGCCACCTCGGGCAGTGCATGCATCCACTCACGTGCGACGGCATAGATCTGCCGCCGCAACAGGTTGCGCGTCACGGCCCGGCGGGCCCAGCGTTTGGGCACCATGGCCCCAACCCAGCGTCCTCCACCAGGGAAGAGCCCATCCGACGCCCCGCGGGCGCGCGAGTCGGTCAGGTGAAGCGCGAAATGCATGGTCTTGGCTGCCGGCGCAGACGACAACACTGCGTCGAACTGGGCACGATGACGCAGGCGCTGCAGCGCAGGGGCCGAGGGCGCCGATCCACCGGGGTTCGCGCTGGCCGACACCTGGACTCGGCGACGCTTCAGACGCTCAGGCGCTTGCGGCCCTTGGCACGGCGGGCGTTGAGCACGGCGCGACCGCCACGGGTCTTCATGCGAACCAAAAAACCGTGGGTGCGGGCGCGGCGGATCTTGGAGGGTTGGTAGGTGCGTTTCATGATGGTGTGAATTCCGGAAATTTCCGAGGAAACCCTAGATTATTGCAAAGATTCGCTTTTTCGCCAAGCCAAGTCCGTTGAACCTGGCGTTGACACATCCCGCCACCCCGGCAAACCCGGATGTGGATAACTGGGTGCAGCGGCTACAATGGCGCCTCGATTTTGGTCCGCTATCCACAGCCCGTCACGCCGTTCGATCCTGTTTTCCGGATGTCCATGAACCCCTCTCATCCCACGCCCGAGGTCTCGGTCGATACCGCCGGTCTGTGGAGCGCCTGCGTGGAGCGGCTGGCGCTCGAACTCCCGGAGCAGCAATTCAACACCTGGATCCGCCCCTTGGCGGCCAGGGTCGCGCCCGACGGCAGCAAGGTCACACTGGCGGTGGCGAACCGGTTCAAAATGGATTGGATTCGGGCCCAGTATGGCGGCAAGATCAGCGCCACGCTGCAGGCGCTCACGGGCCGGCCGGTGGGGCTGGAGTTGGTGCTCGCTCCGCGTGAAGCCCCTGCCAGATCCGGGTTCGCCCAAAAGCCTCCACCCGGCTTGCAGGACCCGATCTTCGCCGAGCTGCCCGAAGTCCCGGCCCCTGCCCCCGAACCCCAGGCCGAAGCCCACAAGCACCGCCTCAACCCTGCACTCACCTTTGCCACGTTGGTGGAGGGTTCGGCCAACCGCATGGCGCGCGCTGCGGCCATGCACGTGGCCGGCAGTCCCGGCCAGCTCTACAACCCGCTGTTCGTCTATGGCGGCGTCGGCCTGGGCAAGACGCACCTGGTGCACGCCATCGGCAACCAGTTGCTCGCCGATCGTCCCCAGGCCAAAGTTCTCTACATCCATGCCGAGCAGTTCGTCTCGGATGTGGTCAAGTCCTACCAGCGCAAGACCTTTGACGCCTTCAAGGAGCGCTACCACTCGCTGGATCTGCTCATCATCGACGACGTGCAGTTCTTCGCCAACAAGGACCGCACACAGGAAGAGTTCTTCAACGCCTTCGAGGCGCTGCTGGCCAAGAAAAGCCACATCGTCATGACCAGCGACACCTACCCCAAGGGGTTGACCGACATCCACGAGCGGCTGGTCTCGCGCTTCGACTCGGGCCTCACGGTGGCCATCGAGCCGCCCGAACTGGAAATGCGGGTGGCCATCCTGATCAGCAAGGCCGAAGCCGAAGGCGCCACCATGCCCGAGGACGTGGCTTTCTTCGTGGCCAAGAACGTGCGCTCCAACGTGCGCGAGCTCGAAGGCGCCTTGCGCAAGATCCTGGCCTACAGCCGCTTCAACCAGAAAGACGTGTCGATCCAGCTCGCGCGGGACGCGCTCAAAGACCTGCTGAGCATCCAGAACCGGCAGATCAGCGTGGAGAACATCCAGAAGACGGTGGCCGACTTCTACAAGATCAAGGTCGCCGACATGTACTCCAAGAAGCGGCCGGCCAACATCGCGCGGCCGCGCCAGATCGCCATGTTCCTGGCCAAGGAGCTGACCCAGAAAAGCCTGCCCGAAATCGGGGAACTGTTCGGCGGGCGTGACCACACCACGGTGCTGCACGCGGTGCGCAAAATCGCCGCCGAGCGCCAGACCGTGAGCGAGCTCAACCAGCAGCTGCACATACTGGAGCAAACCCTCAAGGGCTGACATGCAAACCTGTAACAATGTCAGGTGGTGTGTGCGGCCTTTCGCGCCCCACGATTTCATGAGACAAACCCCCTGAAAGCACGCGCATGATCGTTTTCCAATCGACCCAGGACAAAGTGTTGACGGCTCTGCAATCGGTGGCCGGCATCGTGGAGCGGCGCCACACCCTGCCGGTGCTGGCCAATGTGCTGATCCGCAAGATGGGGGCGCAGGTGCAGCTCACGACCAGTGACTTGGAAATCCAGATCCGCACCCAGGCCGATCTGGGTGGCGACGACCAGGCCTTTGCCACCACGGTGGGTGCGCGCAAGCTCATCGACATTCTCAAGACGCTGCCCGCGGATCAACGCGTGAGCCTGGAGTCGCAGCAGAACAAGCTCATCCTCAAGGGTGGCAAATCCAAGTTCACGCTGCAGACGCTGCCGGCCGAGGATTTCCCGCTGGTGCAGGAGTCGCCCAGCTTTGGCCCGGTGTTCAGCGTGCCGCAGAAAACCTTGAAAAGCCTGCTGGGCCAGGTGTCGTTCGCCATGGCGGTGCACGACATCCGCTACTACCTCAACGGCATTCTGTTCGTGGCCGAGGGCCAAAAGCTCAGTCTGGTGGCCACCGATGGCCACCGCCTGGCCTTCGCCAGCGCCGACCTCGACGTGGATGTGCCGAAACAGGAGGTGATCCTGCCGCGCAAGACGGTGCTGGAACTGCAGCGCCTGCTCAGCGACAAGGAGGGCGCCATCGAGATGCAGTTTGCCTCCAACCAGGCCCGTTTCACCTTCGAAGGTATGGAGTTCGTCACCAAGCTGGTGGAAGGCAAGTTCCCGGACTACAACCGCGTCATCCCGCGCAACCACCACAACATCTTGGTGCTGGGCCGCCAGCCGCTGCTGGCCGCGCTGCAGCGCGCCGCGATCATGACGAGCGAGAAGTTCAAAGGTGTGCGCCTGAGCCTGGAGCCCGGCGTGCTGCGGCTGGCGGCCAACAATGCCGACCAGGAGGAGGCGGTCGATGAGCTTGACATCGAATACAGCGGCGACCCGATCGAAATGGGCTTCAACGTGACCTACCTGATCGACGCGCTGGGCAACATGTCGCAAGACATGGTGCGCATCGAGCTGGCCGACAGCAACTCTTCGGCCCTCCTCACCATCCCCGGCAACGAGCACTTCAAGTACGTGGTGATGCCGATGCGCATCTGACCGCCAGCGAACGCCCCCATTTCCCCGGCCCGCGCAACCCGCGGGTTTTGGTTTTCAAGAACACCGAGTCCAGCCCCCCATGAGTGCAGATCACACCCCTTCCAGTCCCGAGCAACAGCCCCACGCCACGGCGGCAGGCGACGGTTACGGCGAGGGCGCCATCCAGATCCTGGAAGGCCTGGAAGCGGTGCGCAAGCGCCCCGGCATGTACATCGGCGACACGTCGGACGGCACCGGCCTGCACCACCTGGTGTTCGAGGTGGTGGACAACTCCATCGACGAGGCGCTGGCCGGGCACTGCGACGACATCGTCGTCACCATCCACACCGACAACTCCATCAGCGTGGTGGACAACGGGCGCGGCATTCCCACCGGCATCAAGTGGGACGACAAGCACGAGCCCAAGCGCAGCGCGGCCGAGATCGCGCTGACCGAGCTGCACGCCGGCGGCAAATTCAACCAGAACAGCTACAAGGTCTCGGGCGGTTTGCACGGCGTGGGGGTGAGCTGCGTCAATGCCCTGAGCAAATGGCTGCGCCTGACGGTGCGCCGCGACGGCAAGGTCCATACCCTGGAGTTTGCCAGGGGTGTGGTGCAAAACCGGCTGCTGGAAACGGTGGATGGCATCGAGGTGTCGCCCATGAAGGTGATCGGCACCACCGAGAAACGCGGCACCGAGGTGCATTTCCTGCCCGATACCGACATCTTCCAGCAGAACCACGATTTCCACTACGAAATCCTCTCCAAGCGGCTCCGTGAGCTCAGCTTCCTGAACAACGGCGTGCGCATCCGCCTGAAGGATGAACGCACCGGCAAGGAAGATGACTACTCCGGCGCCGGTGGCGTCAAAGGTTTCGTCGAGTTCATCAACGCCGGCAAGAAGGTGCTGCACCCCACGGTGTTCCATGCCATCGGCACACGCCCTGCCGATAGCTATGGCGGCATCCCCGGCACCGAGATCGGCGTCGAAGTGGCCATGCAGTGGAACGAGAGCTACAACGAAAACGTGCTCTGCTTCACCAACAACATTCCGCAGCGCGACGGCGGCACCCACCTGACCGGCCTGCGTGCGGCCATGACGCGCGTGATCGGCAAATACATCGCCGACAACGAGCTGGCCAAGAAAGCCAAGGTGGAGGTCAGTGGTGACGACATGCGCGAAGGCCTGTGCTGCGTGCTGTCGGTCAAGG
The DNA here is from genome assembly GCF_013432195.1 of Tepidicella baoligensis. Lineage (GTDB taxonomy): Bacteria > Pseudomonadota > Gammaproteobacteria > Burkholderiales > Burkholderiaceae_C > Tepidicella > Tepidicella baoligensis. The sequence goes on from NZ_JACCDB010000003.1 coordinate 25,732, forward strand.
TGCCCGAGCCCAAGTTCAGCAGCCAGACCAAGGACAAGCTGGTGAGCAGCGAGGTGCGCGCGCCGGTGGAAGACATCGTGGCCAAAGCGCTGACCGAATACCTGGAGGAGCGTCCCCACGACGCCAAGATCATCTGCGGCAAGATCGTCGAAGCCGCCCGCGCCCGCGAGGCCGCGCGCAAGGCCCGGGAAATGACGCGCCGCAAAGGCGTGCTCGACGGCATGGGCCTGCCCGGCAAGCTGGCCGATTGCCAGGAAAAAGACCCGGCGCTGTGCGAGATCTACATCGTGGAGGGCGACTCCGCGGGCGGCAGCGCCAAACAGGGCCGCGACCGCAAGTTCCAGGCCATCCTGCCCCTGCGCGGCAAGATCCTCAACGTGGAAAAGGCCCGCTACGAAAAGCTGCTGTCCAGCAACGAAATCCTCACGCTGATCACCGCGCTGGGTACCGGCATCGGCAAAGCCAGCGCGGCCGATGAATACAACCCCAAGGCCAAGAGCGGCGCCGACGACTTCAACATCGACAAGCTGCGCTACCACCGCATCATCATCATGACCGACGCCGACGTGGACGGCGCGCACATCCGCACCCTGCTGCTGACCTTCTTCTACCGCCAGATGCCCGAGCTGGTGGAGCGCGGGCACATCTACATCGCCCAGCCGCCGCTGTACAAAGTGAAGGCCGGCAAGGAGGAGCTGTACCTCAAGGACGCCGCTGCCCTCGACGCGTTTCTGCTGCGCATCGCGCTCAAGGATGCGAAAGTCGCCACCGGTGGTGCGGCCAACACCGTGCTGGAAGGCGAGACGCTGGCCGAGCTGGCGCGCAAACACCAGGTGGCCGAAAGCGTGATCGCGCGCCTGAGTAACTTTATGGACGCCGAGGCCCTGCGCGCCGTGGCCGATGGCGTGGTGCTCAACCTCGACGACATGGAACAGGCCGCCGCCAGCGCCGCGGCCCTGCAAGTCGCCTTGCGCGAACTGAACACCACGGGCGTGCCGGCCGAGGTGGCCGCTGAATTCGACGTGCGCACCGACAAGCCCATCCTGCGCATCAGCCGCCGCCACCACGGCAACGTCAAGAGCAGCGTCATCACGCAGGACTTCGTGCACGGTGCCGACTACGCCGCGCTGGCCGAAGCCGCCAACACCTTCCGCGGCCTATTGGGCGAAGGCGCCAAGGTGATGCGCGGCGAGGGTGACCGGCAGAAAGAGGAAAAGGTGAGCGACTTCCGCGAAGCCATGCGCTGGCTGATCGGCGAAGCCGAACGTTCCACGACCCGCCAGCGCTACAAGGGCCTGGGCGAGATGAACCCCGAACAGCTCTGGGAAACCACCATGGACCCCGAGGTGCGCCGCCTACTGCAGGTGCGCATCGAAGACGCCATCGAGGCCGACAAGGTGTTCACCATGCTCATGGGCGACGAGGTCGAGCCGCGTCGCGACTTCATCGAGACGAATGCACTGCGGGCGGGGAATATCGATGTGTGAGTGATGCTGTAGCCGAACGCATAAGGTAAGCAATAGGCTTTGGGAAAATCAATGAGACCGAGCCCGGCAAGTTGTGGGCCCGTGAGCGGCCGCTGAGCCAGCGCTGGTGCGGCTGGCGGCGACCGGATGACTGCTGGATTCAGGATCACTGCCCCTGCGCCAGCGCAAAACCCCGCGCACCGTCGAACGTGCAGAGGTTTTCGGTCTTGATGAAGTCGATGCCTTCGGTGGCCAGGGCGCTCATCAGGGCCACCAATGCCGTATGCGGCAAGGGTTCGTTTGTGGACGAGACGAACCGGCAGCGCCAGTGATCGGTACAGAAGGTTTCAGGGAAGCCGCCCGGCCAGACCTTGACGCCCCGGTTCGTGATCACCTGAAGCTCCAGTCCCGACGGTGTGCAGGCCTTCAGTTGATCGGCGAGCGTTTCGGGCCGGGTGTGGGCGGCGTGGATGAAGACGTCGATACCCACCAGCGCTTTCTGTGCGGTCGGCTGCGCCTTGGGTGCGGACATGGCGGCAGAGCCGGGCATTTTCACTTCGCGGGTCTGCGCGTAGCTCACGGGTTTCATCTTCTGCGGCACGTTGCCCAGCCGGTCGATCACGGCATCGGCAAAGTCCATGCTGCCGAACGGGCGGGCGATGCTCAGGTGGCTGTGCAGTTCGGCGGTGTGTACGCCGTCCTCGATCGCGCTCAGCCACGCATTGTGGATGCGCTCGGCCGCCTCGGCCTGGCCGATGTGCACCAGCATCATCACCGCGGCCAGCAGCAGGCCCGAGGGGTTGGCGATGCCTTTGCCCGCGATGTCGGGTGCGCTGCCGTGGATGGCTTCGAACATGGCCACATGCTCGCCGATGTTGGCGCTCGGCGCCAGCCCGACAGAGCCGGTGAGTTCGGCTGCGATGTCGGAGAGGATGTCGCCGTACAGGTTGGGCGTGACGATCACATCGAACAGGTCGGGCCGGGTGGCCAGGCGGGCCGCCCCGATGTCGATGATCATGTGGTCGGTCTGGATCTCGGGGTACTCGGGCGCGATTTCGTCGAAGACCTTATGGAACAGGCCGTCGGTCATTTTCATGATGTTGTCTTTGGTCATACAAGTGACCTTTTTGCGCCCGTTGGCCCGTGCGTACTCGAAAGCGTAGCGGATGATCTTCTCGCACCCCGGGCGGGTGATGAGCTTGAGGCACTGGAAGACCTCGTCGGTCTGGCGGTGCTCGATGCCGGCGTACAGGTCTTCCTCGTTCTCGCGGATGATGACGAGGTCCATCTTGGGGTGCAGCGTCTTCACGTACGGCGCATAGCTCACGCACGGCCGCACGTTGGCGTATAGGCCCAGCGTCTTGCGGATGGTGACGTTGAGGCTCTTGAAGCCGCTCCCCTGTGGCGTGGTGATCGGGGCTTTGAGGAACACTTTGGTGCGGCGTAGGCTCTCCCAGGCCTCGGGGGCGATGCCCGAGGTGTGCCCAGCCAGATACTGCTTCTCGCCGATCTCGATGAATTCCGGGGTGATGGCGGCACCGGCGGCTTCCAGTACACGCAGGGTGGCCTCCATGATTTCGGGGCCGATGCCGTCGCCTTTGGCCACGGTGATGGGGACTGCTTGTGACATGTCTTTGCTCCTGTTGTGTGGATGGGTGATGGCAAGTTTGCAAGAAAAAGTCATTGGTAAAAAATGATTTGTTTTTTAGAATTACATAGGTTTTAATCTATGAGTAAATTCCGCCTCCCCAAAGCCACTTTCAACCAGTTGCGCACGTTCGAGAGCGTGGCGCGCCTGGGGTCCATCACCCAGGCGGCGCGCGAATTGCACCTGACGCAACCCACGGTCACGGTCCAGATCCAGGAGCTGCAAAACGCCCTGGCCACCGCTCTGATCGAGCCGGCCGGGCGGGGCATCCGCATCACTGAGGCCGGGCGCCGGCTGCAACAGGCGGCCACCGACATCTTCGGGCTGTGGCGGCACTGCGAAGACGATCTGCATGCCCTGCGCGGGCTGGAGCGCGGGCTGCTGCGCATCGCGGGCGTCACCACCACCGAATACTTCATCGCGCATTGGCTGCAGCGCTTCGCGCAGCGCCACCCGGGCATCGAGGTGGACCTGTCGGTGGACAACCGGGACCGCATCATCCAGCGCTTGCAGGACGAACGCTGTGACCTCGCCGTGATGATGATGCCGCCGCCCACGCTGGAGCTGGACACGCTGGATTGCCTGGACAACCCGCTGGTGGTCATCGGCCCGACAGGCCACCCCTGGGCTGGGCGGCGCAAGGTGCCGGTCAAGGCGCTCAACGGCGTGCCCTGGCTGACGCGGGAGCCGGGTTCGGGCACGCGGCTGGCTGTGGAGCAGCACCTGAGCCATCTGGGCGTGCAGCCGCAGGAACGCATGACGCTGGGCAGCAACGAGGCCCTCAAGCACGCGGTGGCGGCGGGCATGGGGTTGGCCGCACTCTCGCGCCACGCGCTGAACCGCGACCCGGCGCAAGAAGGCCTGGCCGTGCTGCCGGTGACGGGCTTTCCCGTGCGCCGCCAGTGGAAGCTGGTGTGGCGGCGCGACCGCCGCCTGGCCCTGCCGGCCCAGGCCTTCATCGACGAGGCCCGACAGATCCTGAGCGAACTGGCGGCCTGAGGACTGAACCTCTGGCCCTGGGCATACTCTGAGCCACATCCCCATTCCGGAGACCATCCCATGAAACCCGAAGAACAACGGGCCTTGCTCGGCATTCTGGTGCAGGCCGCTCTGTGCGACGGCCAGAAGGTCGACAGCGAGCGGCAGTTCATTCGTGAACTCGCGCAGCAGCTCGACGCCACAGCAGCCTCGACCCACCTGGCCCAAGCGGTGCAGGATGCCCTGCTGCAGCGGGTCACGCTGGCGCAAGCAGCGCAGGTTCTGTCCAACCCGGCCCACCGCCAGCTCGCCTACGAATGGGCCGTGGCCGTGTGCGACGCCGACGGCCTGACCAGCACCGCAGAGAAGGACTTCCTTCTCCAGCTGAAGGCGCAGCTTGGCCTGAGCGCCGATGCTGCCGTGGCCGATACGGAAACCCAGACCCACGCGGTGGCCGCAGCCGCTCATGCGACCGTGCAGAATGCCCCGGTCGTGGACTCTGCCGCCCTCGACCAAATGATCCTCAACTACGCCATTCTCAACGGGGCATTGGAGTTGTTGCCGCAGTCCTGGGCCTCGGTGGCCATCATTCCGCTGCAGATCAAGATGGTGTATCGCGTCGGGAAGGCGCATGGCGTCACGCTGGACCAGGGGCATATCCGGGAATTCATCGCGACGGCCGGGGTGGGGCTGACTTCGCAGTATGTGGAGCAGTTCGGCCGCAAGCTGCTGGGTGGGCTCGTCGGCAAGGCGGGAGGGCGGCTGCTGGGTGGGCTTGCCGGGCAGGCCACCGGCATGGCGTTTTCCTTCGCAACCACCTACGCCCTCGGGCATTTGGCCAAGCGCTACTACGCGGGCGGCCGGGTGATGTCCACCGAACTGCTGCGTCAGACCTATCAAGGCCTGCTCGGTCCCGCCAAGACGCTGCAGCAACAGCACCTGGGGGACATCCAGGCCCGGGCGCGTAGCCTCGATGCCACTGAGGTGATGCGCCTCGTTCGGAGCTGAGCCTCGTAAAATCGGATTTTTGTCGCTTACAACCCCCAAGAGGCTTTCTCATGGCGCTCGTTTCCCTGCGCGAACTGCTCGACCACGCGGCCGAGCACGGCTACGGCATTCCGGCTTTCAACGTCAACAACCTGGAGCAGGTGCAGGCCGTCATGGCCGCCGCCGACGAGGTCAATGCCCCGGTGATCCTGCAGGCCAGCGCCGGCGCGCGCAAGTATGCCGGCGAGCCTTTCATCAAGCACCTGGTGCAAGCTGCCTGTGAGGCCTACCCGCACATTCCGGTGGTGATGCACCAGGACCATGGCCAGAGCCCGGCGGTGTGCCAGGGCGCGATCGACCTGGGCTTCAGCTCGGTGATGATGGACGGCTCGCTACTGGAAGACGGCAAGACCCCCGCCAGCTTCGACTACAACGTGGAGGTGACCCGCCGCGTGGTGGAGATGGCGCACCGTGTGGGCGTGTCGGTCGAGGGCGAGCTGGGCTGCCTGGGCAACCTCGAAACCGGCGAGGCCGGCGAGGAAGACGGCATCGGTGCGGAGGGCAAGCTCGATCACAGCCAATTGCTCACCGACCCCGAGGAGGCGGCCGTCTTCGTGAAGGCCACGGGCCTGGATGCGCTGGCGATTGCCATCGGCACCAGCCACGGCGCCTACAAGTTCAGCCGCAAGCCCACGGGCGACATCCTGGCCATTTCCCGCGTGAAGGAAATCCACGCCCGCATTCCCAACACGCACCTGGTGATGCACGGCTCCAGCAGCGTGCCGCAGGAACTGCTCGCGCTCATCAACCAATACGGCGGCCAGATGAAGGAAACCTACGGCGTGCCGGTGGAAGAGATCCAGGAAGCCATCAAGCACGGGGTGCGCAAGATCAACATCGACACCGACATCCGCCTGGCCATGACCGGCGCGGTGCGCAAGTTCCTGGCCGAAAACCCCGACAAGTTCGATGCCCGCGAATGGCTCAAACCCGCCCGCGCGGCGGCCCAAGCCGTGTGCAAGCAGCGCTACCTGGATTTCGGCTGCGAGGGCCAGGCCGGCAAGATCAAGGGTTATTCCTTGAGCGAAATGGCCGCCAAATACGCGCGCGGCGAACTGGCGCAGGTGGTGAACTGAAATGGTGTCGGCCCTGCACACCTCCGCCCTCAAATCCCTGCCCCTGCTCGCGCGCGGCAAGGTGCGTGACAACTACGCCGTGGGCGACGACCGCATCCTCATGGTGGCCACCGATCGCATCAGCGCGTTTGATGTGATCATGGGCGAACCCATTCCCGGCAAAGGGGAGCTGCTGACGCGGCTCAGCCTGTTCTGGTTCGACCTGCTGGGCCCCAAGGGGCAGAACATTTGCCCCATCCACCTCACCGGCCAAGACCCCGAGAGCGTGGTGAGCGACGCCGAAAAGCCCCTGGTGCGCGGCCGCTCCATGCTGGTCAAGCGGCTCAAGCCGATTCCGGTCGAAGCCGTGGTGCGCGGCTACCTGGCCGGCAGTGGCTGGAAGGAATATCAGGAAAGCCGCAGCGTCTGTGGCGTGCCCCTGCCCGAGGGCCTGAAGAACGCCAGCAAGCTGCCCGAGCCCATCTTCACCCCGGCGGCCAAGGCCGAGATGGGCGAGCACGACGAGAACATCACCTTCGAGAAGACGGTGGAGTTGATCGGCCCCGAGCTGGCCGCCAAGATCCGCGACATCTCCATCCGCCTGTACCAGGCCGCCGCCGCGTATGCCGCCACCAAGGGCATCATCATCGCCGACACCAAGTTCGAGTTCGGGCTGGACACCGATGGCACCCTCGTGCTCATGGACGAGGTGCTGACGCCCGACAGCTCGCGCTACTGGCCGGCCGAGCGCTACGCCGAAGGCAGCAACCCGCCCAGTTTCGACAAGCAGTTCCTGCGCGACTGGCTGGAAACCGCCCATGTGGATGGCCGTCTCTGGAACAAGACCGCGCCCGCGCCGCGCCTGCCACGTGAGGTGATCGAACAGACCGCGGCCAAGTACCAGGAAGCCCTCAAGCGCTTGTTGGGCTGAGCATCTACAATCGATCCATGCCGCTGACCTCAGCCCAACGCCGCTTGACCGCATGGTGTGCCCTGTGGTCGTTGCTGCTGGGTGCTTTGCTGCCTGCCGTGGCTCAGGCGGCGTGGCCCACGCCAGATCGGTCCGACTGGATCGAGATCTGCACCAGCACCGGCATGCTCTGGGTGAAGGCCGAAACGAGCCAGGCCAAGCCTGATCCCGCTACGGCCCAGTGGGCGGGGATGCCGTGCGCCTACTGCCTGTCAGGCCATGGCGGCGCCGCGCTGCCGCCAGAAGCCTCCCGGCCAACGTTCGCGGTGCCTCCACTTCGGGAGCGCCCACCCACGCAGCTGCTGGCTGCTTGCGCGGAGCCACACTGGCCGGGCGCGCATGCCCGCGCTCCACCGCTCACGGCTTGAGCCGGCGTCCGCCTGAGCCGGTCGTTCTCGGGCATCTGTGGCTTTCCCTTTTCCTGTGCGACCGAGCGCCCGACCGCTTGCGCGCGGGTCATTGACCGGGGCCTTTCCCGTTTGTTTCTTCAAGGAGATTTTCATGAAACGACTTATCATTTCTGCCCTTTTGGCGATCACGGCCCAGGCCTGGGCGCAGGTGCAGATCACCGTCGAAGACGCCTGGGTGCGTGGCACGGTCGCACAGCAAAAGGCCACTGGCGCCTTCATGCGCCTGACCCCTTCGGCGAATGCGCGGCTGGTGGAGGCCAGCTCGCCCGTGGCCGGCGTGACCGAAATCCATGAAATGGTCATGGAGAAAGACGTGATGAAGATGCGCCAGATTCCGGGACTGGACCTGCCCGCCGGCCAAACCGTCGAACTCAAGCCCGGTGGCTACCATGTGATGCTCATGGACCTGAAGCAGCCACTGCAGCCGGGCCAGAGTGTGCCTATCACCCTGGTGTTTGAAGATGCCAACAAGCTGCGGTTCACCCAGCAGATCGAAGCCCCTGTCAAGGCCCTGGGCGAAGGCCATGCCCCCATGTCACACGGCCATGGCTCCAAAGGTGGGCATAAGCACTGACCTGTGCATTCATGCGCCTGACGAAGCGGCACCAGCGCATCACCACATGGTTCGCCATGTGGTTGTTGCTGCTGGGCGCTTTGATGCCACTGGGCTCTCAGGCCCTCGTTCAACTGCAGGGGGGCGGTGACTGGGTTCAGGTTTGCACCAGCACCGGCATGGTGTGGGTGAATCCGAACCAGGATTCGGGCGATGACGCCAGCGTTGCGCCCGACACCGAGGCCAGTGGCTTGTATTGCTTCTGGTGTCTGGCGAGCCCGTTTGGCAAGGCGCTACCCCCCGCGCAGTCAGCCCCAGGGCTGGTGCGCGCGCATTTTGCAGGCACTCTTCCGCCGCTACGGGCACCCCCATTCACCGACTCCATCTGGGCCGTCTCTCAGCCCAGGGCGCCTCCACTGCACGACTGACCCCTTCGTGTTTCGTGGGTCGGGAAACCCCCGTGTGTGTTTCCCATGGATGGAGTCATCTCATGTCTTCTCGTTTCAATTCATCGAGCACCTACGCCGAGGTTGCCCGGCAATCGGTGCTGTTTCATGCTCAGGATAGCGGGCCCGTCTGGCGCTTGCTCAAAGGGTGCCTACGGCTGGACCGGGTCATGGGCTCGCAGAGGCAACTGGTTCAGCTGGCCTTGCCGGGTGACTGGCTGGGTCTCGAAATGCTCACGGCCGGCCGCTACCAGTTGCAAGCCCAGGCCTTGACAGACTGCGTGGTGGAGCAGACCACTGTGGATGTTCATGACACGCACATCTGGGCGCGGGCATGGGCACAGCAACAGCAGCGTCATGTGCACATGACCCAGCTTCGCACCGGCAAGGTCGCCGGTCGGGTCGAGTACCTGCTTGAACTGCTGGACCTGTCAGACGCCCAGACGTGTTCAGCGGGCGGGCATCTTCCGCCGCTGCGCGAAATCGCCGAGGTGGTGGACGCCACCGTGGAAACCGTGTGCCGAACGCTGTCCAGACGGTCTGCTCGCTCATGCCCGGCGCCCTCACTGAAAAGCACGTTCTCGACCCCGCACCTGTCCAGGGTGTGGGCACAGGGCCACTGGGTCCAACCGGCGGCTGGCATGGCCTGAGGGCAATGCACATGATCAGACTCATTCTGAGCATCTGCCTGTTGGCCGTCCATTTTGCTGGCCATGCGCATGGTTTTCGGGTCGGCGAGCTGCGTATCGACCACCCCTACGCCACGCCCTCGCGGCCAGGCGTGCAAACCGGCGCCGTGTACTTTCGCAGCCTGGACAACCGCGGGCGCACGGCCGACCGTTTGCTGTCGGCCAGCACGCCCGTGGCAGAACGCGTCGAAATCCACCAGATGCACATGGATGGAGACATCATGCGCATGAGGGCCGTGCCCGACCTGGAGCTGCCCGCCAGAACCGCGGTGCAGATGCGCCACCACACGCCCAACGGCCACCACCTGATGCTGCTGAACCTCAAGGTCCCGTTGAACGATGGGGACCGTTTCCCCCTGACCCTGCACTTTGAAAAAGCCGGGTCGTACACGGTGCAGGTGTGGGTGCAAACACCGCGCGATGCCGATCACCAACACCAGCATTGACCTTCACCTCAACCCAAAAGGCTCCCCTATGAAAACCCTCCTCACCCTCTCTGTGGCTGCTTGCGCCGTCTGCTTGGCCGCTTGTTCGTCGACGCCGCCCCAAGCCACCACGCTGTCCGTCGCCATCCCTTTCGCGGCCGAGATCAACGGCCAGCCTTTCGCCTGTGGTCAGCAGTATGGGCCCATCGGCACCACCGCATCCACCATCACCCCCATGGATTTCCGCTTCTATGTGAGCAACGTGAAGCTGATCGACGAGCAAGGCCGCGCGGTGCCCGTTCAACTGACACAGGATGGCATGTGGCAGTTGGGGGCACTGGCCCTGCTGGATTTCGAAAACGGCCAGGGCCCTTGCCGCAATGGCACGCCCGCGGTGAACACCACCGTTCGTGGCACGGTGCCCGCCGGCAACTACCAGGGCATCGAATTCACGCTGGGCGTGCCCTTCGAGCAGAACCACGGAGACCCGACCACCGCTCCTGCACCGCTGAACAGCACGGCGATGTTCTGGAACTGGCAGGGCGGCTACAAGTTCCTCAAGTTCGACACCACCAGCGCCGGCCTGTCACCTGAGAAACCTGGCGCACCCAGCCCACAGGGGCCAGTCACTCGCTATGCGGTGCATCTGGGCAGCACGGGTTGCACCTCTGCAGGCAGAACCGTGGCGCCCGCAACGCCTTGCGCCAACCCCAACACCGTCACCGTGCGCTTTGACCGTTTCGATTTGAGCAAGCAAACCATCGTGGCCGATATGGGTCGCATACTGGCGGGGGCCAATGTGGACGTGAACGCCCCACAGACCTCCCCCGGGTGCATGAGCTTCAGCAATGACGCCGATTGCCCGCCCGTCATGGCCGCCCTGGGCCTGGCCTACGACGGCACACCGGCGCCTGCCGCAGGCCAGCAACTGTTCTCGGTTCGCTGATGGGTGGAGGCCGACATGTGGATGTGGGGCAAACGGATAACCGTCGCTTGGCTGATGGGCGTGACCAGCACACTGGCCGCCAGCACCTTCGACTGGGGCCTGCCCGCCTGGGTACCCGAACCGGTGGTGCCAGCCGACAACCCCATGTCTGCGGCCAAAGTGGAACTGGGGCGCCACCTGTTCTACGATCCGCGCCTGTCGGCCAACCAGCAGATGGCCTGCGCCACCTGCCACCACCAGGACAAAGCGTTCACCGATGGGCTGGCCCGCTCGCCCGGCATCACCGGCGAGTCTGCCCCCAGAAATGCCCAAAGTCTGGCCAATGTGGCGTACATGCCGGTGCTGACGTGGGCCAACCCATTGCTGACGGAACTGGAGGTGCAGGCACTCATACCCCTGTTTGGCGAGCATCCCGTGGAGATGGGGATGGCCGGCCGCGAACAGGAGCTGTTCGAGCGGCTGGGTGCAGACCCCCAGTACCAGAGGCTTTTCCGGGCGGCTTTTCCTGCAGAGGCCCAACAGGGTGCCCAGGCGCTGTTCTCACTGTCGACGTTGACCAAGGCACTGGCCGCCTTTCAGCGCACGATGCTGTCTTTCGACAGCCCGTACGATCGCTACCGCTACGGGGGGCAGCCCGACGCGATCAGCCCCGCCGCCAAGCGGGGTGAGGAGTTGTTTTTCAGCGAACGCATGGAGTGCTACCACTGCCACGGCGGATTTCTGTTCAACGACAACATCCGGCACAGCCGCCTGCCGTTTCCGGAACTGGGCTTTCACAACACGGGCCTCTACAACACCGACGGCCGGGGCAGCTACCCCAAGGGGCACGAGGGGCTGCAGGAGATCACCGGTCGGTCCGACGATCATGGCCTGTTTCGCACCCCCAGCCTGCGCAACGTGGCGGTGACGGCGCCCTACATGCACGACGGCTCCATTCCCACGCTGGTGGATGTGATACGCCAGCACTATTCGGTGGCAGGGCGAGCCACGGTGGAGGGGAAGGGCACCAATCCGCTGCGCAGCGCCCTCATTGAAGGGTTCGATGTCACCGATGATGAAATCAACGATCTGGTGGCGTTTCTGGAGTCATTGACCGATGCCGATTTCTTGACCCGGAAAAGCTTGGCCAACCCGTTTCAGCAACAACCCTGAGATTGCCTGCTCAATAGCTCAACGTTCGTGCCTTGCCCCAGAACACCCGATACATGAAGACCGTGTAAGCGACGATGACCGGCACCGTAAGCGCCACCCCCGCGAAGATCACCACGAGCGAGGGGGTGGCCGCGGCGGCTTCGTACACCGTCATCTGCCCGATCACCACATAGGGGTAGAGGCTGTACGCCAGGCCGAAAAAGGCCAGCACGAAGATCAGCACCGTGTTGGCGAACACCAGCCAGCCGTAGCCGGCCTGGACCACGGAAGCGCGGCCAGTGACCCAGTGGATGGCCACCAGGGCCAGCACGCTCATCAGCGGCACGGGCAGCAGCATGAACAGCTCGGGCACGGAGAACCATTTGTCCCATACCTGATCGCTGATCAGCGGCGTGGCCAGCGAAATGGCGAACAGCGTACCGGCCATGGGCCACAAGGCACGCCGCGCCCAGGTGACGGCGTGGTCGCGCAAGGCACCGTCGGTTTTCATGATCAGCCAGCCAGCACCCAGCATCACGTACGCGGCGGGCAGGGTCAGGGCAATGCATAGGCTGAATGCCCAGCCCAATGCACTCTGGTCGAAGCCGGTGATGTAGCTGCCCAGCATCCAGCCCTGAGCCGCGCTGGCCAACAGCGAGCCGCCGAAAAAGGCGCGGTTCCAAAAAGGCTTGTAGCGCAGTGGGGCCTTGACGCGGAAATCGAAGGCCACGCCGCGCAGGATGAGGCCGATCAGCATCACGGCCACGGGCAGATACAGCGCTTGCAGCACCACCCCGTGCGCTTTGGGGAATGCCACCAGCAACACGCCTATGCCCAGGACCAGCCAGGTTTCGTTGGCGTCCCAGAACGGGCCGATGCTGGCGATCATGGTGTCTTTTTGCGCGTCATTGCCCAGAGGCAGCAGCAGACCTACACCCAGGTCGTAGCCATCGAGCACCACGTAGGCGAGCAGCGCCAGCCCCATGATGGCCATGAAGAACAGCGGGAGGAATTCGGCAAATGTCATGTCAGGCTCCGGCTTTGCCCAAGCTGGCGTCGGCGGGTGGGGTGATGCCCGCTGGATTGGGGTGTTCGGCCATGTGCTTCAGCACGCCAATGTAGGTCACCAGCAGCAGGCCATAGACGATCACATAAGCGGCGAGTGTGGTGCCCACATGCGCTGGCGCAATCTGTGTGACCACGTCGGCGGTGCGCAGCAGCCCATACACGATATACGGTTGGCGGCCGATCTCGGTGACGTACCAGCCAGCCAGGGTTGCCACCCAGCCGGAAAACGTCATGCCCGCGAGCACCCAGAGCAGGGGTGGCGACAGCCTGGTGCTGGGCTCGCGGCGCTGTGGCCACAACTTCCAGGCAGCCCAAGCAGCGACCAGCAGCATGAGCGTGCCCACGCCCACCATCACGCGGAAGGCATAGAACACCGGCGCCACGGGGGGGTGTTCGCCCATGAAGTCGTTTAGACCTTTGAGCTCGCCCTCCCATTCGTGGGTGAGGATGAGGCTGGCAAGCTGGGGCACCTTGACGGCGTAGTGGGTGGTGCGGGCTTCCTCATCGGGGATGCCAAACAGCGTCAGGGGGGCGCCGCGCTGGGTTTCCCAGATGCCCTCCATGGCCGCCACCTTGGCCGGTTGGTGCTCCAGGGTGTTGAGGCCGTGCAGGTCGCCGGCCAAAAACTGCACAGGCATGGCCACCACCGCCACGGCTACCGCCGCCCGCAGGGCCTTGTGCGTGCCGCGGGTGGCGGTTCCCTTGAGCAGTTGCCAGGCACACAGCCCCGCGATCAGGAACGACGCCGTCAGCGCCGACGCCAGCAGCTTGTGCGCCAGCCGGTAAGGGAAAGACGGGTTGAAGACGATGGCCAGCCAGTCCACCGGGACGAACTCGCCGTTGACGATCTCGTAACCGACCGGCGTCTGCATCCAAGAGTTCAGACTCAGGATCCAGAACGCCGACAGTGTGGTGCCGATGGCCACGAACAGCGTGGCTGCGAGGTGCACCCGTTCGCTCACACGCCCCCGACCGAACAGCATGATGCCCAGGAAGCTGGCTTCCAGGAAGAAGGCGGTCAGCACTTCATAGCCCAGCAATGGGCCGGCAATGTTGCCGGTGCGCTCCATGAAGCCGGGCCAGTTGGTGCCAAACTGGAAACTCATCACGATGCCCGAGACCACGCCCAGCGCGAAGGTGAGCGCGAACACCTTGGTCCAGAAGTAGTAGGCCTCTTCCCATGCGGGATCGCGCGTCTGCACGAAGCGGATGCGGAAAAACAGCAGGAACCAACACAGCGCGATCGTGATGGTGGGAAACAGGATGTGAAAGCTCACGTTGAGCGCGAACTGAATGCGCGACAACAGCAGGGTGTCGAATTCCATGCAGAGTCTCCGGAGGTCAATGTGCCGACGCGCTGGCCGCCGACCGGGAGGTCGGCGGACGTGTGCCCTTGCCGGTGAGCCGGTCCTTGAATTCCAGCACCTTCGAGACCTTGGCGCCCATGTCGAGCAGCTGGCGGGCGGTGTCGGGTGAGAGCTTCTGCACCTCGTCGAACCAGTTCATGAGCTGCTCGATGAGCTCATGCATTTCCTTCATGCGCCGCTGCGCGTAGGCTTCGTCCTCGCTCGCGGGGGTCTGCATCAGTGCCGCGCGCAGCATGCTCTGGGTGGGTTCCACCTCGCGCCGGCGGCGTTGCTCGGCCAAGGTGTGGAAGATTTCCCAGACGTCCTGCGGCGCTTCGAAGAACTCGCGCCGGTCCCCCGGGAAGTGGCGAAGTTTCACCAGCTGCCAGGACTGCAGCTCCTTGAGCCCCATGCTCACGTTGGAGCGGGAAAACGCCAGCGCTTCGGCGATCTCGTCGGCGCACAAGGGCCGGCGCGACACGAACAGCAGCGCATAGATCTGACCCACCGTGCGGTTGATGCCCCAGCGGCTGCCCATTTCGCCGAAATGGTGGATGAAGGACTGGGTGAGTGGGGTGATGTCCATGGAGTTCCGAATTTTCAGAAATTTCTGAAATTCTAGGAATTATGGAAATCCCATTCCATCCTCAGGGGCTTTGCCCTTGGCGACGGGGCTCAGAGTCGCTCACCCCAGCGGCTGACCTGAAAACAACTGCCAGCCCCAGAAGGCGCACACGCCAAGCACAACCAGAATGGCCAGCCAGAGATGGTTGTGTTTGACCGGGCTGGGGCCGTTGCCTGGCAGACGGCCTGTGATCATGGGCATCGCCTGATTCTGGCGGCGGATCAGGCTGAGCAGGGCGATCAACCCCATGTGAGCCAGCACCAGGGCCAAAGTGGTATTGGCTGCCAGTTCGTGCAGCTCTTCCAGCCATTCGCCTCCGATCCAGTCGCCCCAGTCGTTGTAGGTGGCATGGCCGGTGAGCGCCAGTGGGCACACGAGCAGGAGGATGAGGCCGATGGTCAGCGCCATGCCGGCCTGGGGCGCCTGTTTCCAGACCGATGCCTGCAGACCTCGGGTGGTCCACAGGGTGCGCGGCCATTGCAGCGCGCCCGTGACTTTGCGCCAAAGGACCGACAGCCGGACCTGGCGCGGGCCGACCAGACCGTACAGCAGCCGGAACAGCAGCAGGCCAGCGAAGGTGTACCCCAATGTGACGTGCAGCAGGCGCCAGTACTCGCTTTCTGCCGTCAGATAGGCACCCACGAAACTGAGCGCGAACAAGGCGTGAAAGGCGCGGGTGGGCGCATCGGTGACGAGCCGCCCGCGGGAACCCGGGGGCACTTGGGAACGGCTGGGGGCAGTGGCATGCACAGGGGTGGAGGGGGTGATCATCATGAGCTCCTGTGGGTTCAGTGTTTCCAGGCCCGTTGCTGCCGGGCCGTCAGCCCGGCGGGCATGCGCAGGCTGTCGTCATCGAAGCGTCCCTGGTCGGCACCGATGTGACAGGCGGCACAGTTCGCCGCGCTTTTCACGCTGGGCAAGGTCATGACCTGGGGGTCGATCTCGCGGTGCTTGCGTATGAACCAGGCCGATCGGGTGATGCGGTCTTCGGGCGGCTGTTCGGCCACGCGCTTGTAGGTGCCCGCGTGGGCCTGCAACCAGCCGGAGAGCTGCTCAACGGTGGCCATGTCGAGCGATGCATCGGTGCCGTAGTGCTTGTCCAGGTTCGACATCAGCCGTTTCCAGGACGCCGCTGGCAACATGCCCGGGGGGTAAGCCGTGTGGCAAGCGGCGCATTCCTGGGTATAGGCTTGGGGTACGACGCGTGGCATGAGCGGGCCGCTGTCGGCCAGAGCGTTCAGCGCTGGCAGCAGCCAGAGGGCACCAGCCATGAGGATGCGGGTGCAAGTCGGTGTGAGGGCAGGGATGGTCATGGGTGGGCTCCAGAAACGGGCGTTGCATCAGCGAACCTGAAGCAGGTAAGCGAGCACATCGGCTTTTTCCGCCGCGGTGCATTCGCGCGACAGCACATCCGAGCAGTTGCGCTTGAACCACTTGTTGACCTTGGCGGTGTCGGTGAAGGCCTGGGGATTGAACGCCGGGGCGAGGGGCGCGAGGGTCTTGCCCGTGCTGGCGTGCTTGCCGTTGGCACGCGGGGGGGAACCATGGCAGCTGGCACAAGACCACTCTGCGCCATGGCGCGACTCGAAAAAGCGCTGCCCTCTGGCGGGATCACCGGGTTGGCCTGCGGCTGCGCTCCAATGGGAGAGTTGCTGGGCGGGGGTCGTGTCGGCGGCGTATGTTCCCGGGGCAGCACACAGCAGGGTCAGCATCAGGCTGGCGGATAGGTGGGCACGTGGGCGCATGTTCGGACTCCGGTGTGTGGACATGGCTTCAGTGTGCGCCGCTCCACCTGAACCGGTTCTGAAGGCGCTGTTCATCCGGCGTTCAGCTTGGCCGGTGCATCATGTCGGCATGAAAAGGTGGCTGCTGATGGCATTCTTGGCCGGCGTTGGCATGGCCCCGCCGAGCCACGCCGATGACGACCACAACCGGGCGCGCTCGGCCGTGGTGGCGGGCGACATCCTGCCCTTGAAGAAGATCCTGGAACAGCTGGACAGCCAGCGGAGCGGACAGGTGATGGAGGTGAAGCTGGAAAACGAACGCGGGGCATGGGTGTACGAGATCCGGCTGCTGCAACCCGATGGCCGCCTGGTCAAGCTCGAGGTCGATGCCCGAAACGGCCAAATCCTGCGGGAACGGGTGCGTGACCGCGACCGCCGCTGATAACCTACGGCCATGAGACTGTTGCTTGTGGAAGACGAACCGTCGCTGCGCCGGCAGTTGCACGCCGCACTGGAAGCAGCGGGCTATGCAGTCGATGTGGCCGACAACGGGCAGGATGCCTGGTTGCTGGGCGACGTCAACCCCTACGACGTGGTCGTGCTCGACCTGGGGCTGCCGGTGTTGGACGGCATCACGGTGTTGAAACGCTGGCGTCAGTCGGGCCGGCACATGCCCGTGATGATCCTGACGGCGCGCGACAGCTGGAGCGACAAGGTGGCCGGGATCGATGCCGGCGCCGACGATTACCTGGCCAAACCCTTTCACATGGAGGAGTTGCTGGCCCGACTCAGGGCGCTCATCCGGCGACAGCAAGGGCATGCATCGGCCACGCTGTCGTGTGGCGATGTGGTGCTCGATACGCGGACCGGGCGGGTCACCCGGGGCGGCGAGCCCGTCGCCCTCACCAGTCACGAATACCGCGTGCTGGCCTACCTGATGCATCGAGCGGGCAGCGTGGTGAGCCGCACGGAGCTGACCGAACACATTTACGCGCAGGACTTTGATCGCGACTCCAACACCATCGAGGTGTTCATTGGCCGGCTGCGCAAGAAACTGTCACCGGACCTGATCGAAACCGTTCGCG
This sequence comes from Tepidicella baoligensis, assembly GCF_013432195.1. Classification (GTDB taxonomy): domain Bacteria; phylum Pseudomonadota; class Gammaproteobacteria; order Burkholderiales; family Burkholderiaceae_C; genus Tepidicella; species Tepidicella baoligensis. Next base: position 43,344 of record NZ_JACCDB010000003.1, read on the forward strand.
GACTGGGTTACCGGCTGGTGCAGCCATGAGCGCATGGGCCCGTTCGCTGCGACTCCGCGTCGGCGTGATCACGCTGATCACGCTGAGCCTGGCCTTGGTCGCCGCCCACTGGTGGTTGAGCGAGCAATTCAGCAAGCATCTGACGCACCAATTCGACCAGGCACTGAGCTGGCAGCTCGACCAGGTGACCGCACGGCTGGTGTTTGATGAGGCCGGACAACCCGCGGTGCCGGCCGGCGCGCTGTCTGACCCTCGATGGGACAAGCCGTATTCGGGGCTGTACTGGCAGATCGACCGCATGGACACAGCCAGCCAGGTCCGCCAGGTGGTGCTGCGCTCCCGCTCCCTGTGGGACGGCGCGCTGTCTCTGGACATCGATGCGCTGACGGATGACGACATGCATGCCCATGCCGACATCGGGCCCAATGGCGAAACCCTGCGGGTGATCGAAAGAACCCTGCGAAACCCGGATGTTCCTGGGTATTCATGGCGAATCATGGTCGCCTCGGACACCCGCTCCCTGGTGGAGGCCATGGACGATTTTCGGGGCGTCCTGGCGGCCTCGCTGCTGGGCCTGGGGCTGTTGCTGGCAGCCGCTGCATGGGCCCAGTGGTCGGTGGGTCTGGCACCGCTGCGCCGGCTGCAAAAAGCCGTGGACGAACTCCGCCAAGGAGCCTCCAGACAACTGAAAGGCGAATTCGCCTCTGAGGTGCAGCCGCTGGTGGATGACTTCAACCAGGTGATCCGGCAGCATGACGCCTTGCTGGAGCGGGCCAGGGCGCAGGCCGGCAACCTGGCCCATGCCCTGAAGACGCCCCTGGCCATCATCGGCAACGCCGTCAAGACGGATGCCGCCTTCCCACAGGCGGGGTTGATCCGGGAGCAGCTGGATGTGGCCCAGCGCCAGATCGGATGGCACCTGGCCAGGGCGCGAGCCGCCGGCTCCATGCAGACCCCCGGGGTGAGCACACCGCTCGCGCCGCTGCTCGGCGGCCTGCTGAATGCGATGCACAAACTGCACGCCGAGCGAAGCATCGAGGTTCACATGGACGATCCGGGTCCGCAACTGTGCTTTGCCGGCGAGGAGCAGGACTTGCGGGAAATGCTGGGGAACCTGTTGGACAACGCCTTTCTGAGCGCCCGACGGGCGGTGTGGGTGAGCGCAGACGTGCAGGCAGGCCGTCTGCGGATCACCATTGCGGACGATGGAAAGGGCATCGCGCCCGATCAGCAGCCGTTGGTGCTGGAACGGGGCATGCGCCTGGACGAGTCGCGGCCCGGCCATGGACTGGGCCTCGCGATCGTGCGGGAACTGGCCGCGCTGTATGAGGGGGAACTGCGTCTGGGGCAGCGCGAAGGCGGCGGCCTCAGCGCCACCCTGACGCTGCCCGCCACCTCACACCCCTGAGGCCAGAAAGCCCTCTCAGGCCTTCTTGGCGTAGGCCGTGCACCAGCCTTTGCCGGCCACCTGCTTGCCGGGGAAGATGCCACAGGCTGCGGCGGCGTCGGTTGCCTTGCCTTGGTACAACACACAGTTGCTGCATTGTTGTCCTTCCTTGTACTTGGCATGCTTCACTTGCGTTGCATCGGCCTTGTAGTTGAGATTGACCGCCATGGGATCGGTTTCAGCGACCATGGGCATGCCGGCCGCCTTCGCCACAGAGGCCAAGGCCATTGCACACGAAGTGGCAGCCACATTCATCATGAACACACGTCTTTGCATAGTCATTGCACTTTCTCCATCAAAAAAACCGACGACCGATGCCAAGCCCAGGTCACGGCCCAGCAGATCAGGGCCGTCCAGAGGGTATGGCTGGGGTAATGGGCACCTCGCAGGGTCTGGGCCACACCGAACAACACACCCGCCACGACGAAGGTGGCGAGCACACAGCGGCCTATCCGGCGATCCCCCGCGCGGGGGCTTTCCAACCAGGGCCAAGCCAGCGCCAGGAATGCAAAGCCGGTGGAGGCATGCCCGCCCGGAAAACAGCGCCCGGGCCCGCCATCGGCGGTGAACCATTGCCAGTGAGAGACGTAATGTGCCACGCCACCAAATGCCTCCAGATCCCACGGGCAGCTGGTCTGACTGCTGCTCTTCATCAGGTTGACGGCCAGCAACGCCAGCAGCGAGCCGCTGATGGCTTCGAAACGTTGCAAGCGTGACAGGTGCCGGATCGGCCCCCAAGGCAGCAGAGCCGACATCACTGCCATGAGAAGGATGGCGTAGGACAGCTGACGGGCCCGGTCGTGCAACACTGTTTCGAGCCAGAATGCGTGCCGCAGGGGGAAGCCCGTGTCACTCGCCAGCCATGACATGACCACCTGGTCAAGCCCGGAAACATCCCACAGCAGGGTCAGAAACAGACAGGCCAGGAACCACCGCCATTCTCGCGAAACGGTCGGCCACGCAGTGGGTGCTGACGCAGGTAACATGTGGTGGATTGGACGCCACGAACATTAATGGAACGTTAAGTCGCCCCCCGCGCCTACACTACCGTTTGCATGGACCCCTCCAGGAGGCAGACCCGATGCGGGTGCTGATCATCGAAGACGACCCCGGCATAGCGAATGGACTCGGCCTGACCCTGAAACAGGCCGGTTACGCTGTGGACATGGCCCCCACGCTGGCTCTCGCCCGGGCGGCCCTGGCGACGGAACGCTTCGATCTGATCCTGCTGGATCTCGGCATGCCGGACGGGGATGGGCTCGACTGGTTGCGGCAGCTGCGTCGGCAGGGACATGCGACGCCCGTCCTGATCATGACGGCCCGTGACGGGTTGCCCGCCAGGGTGCAGGGGCTCGATGAGGGAGCAGACGACTACCTGGTCAAGCCGTTTGCTCCCGAAGAGCTGCTGGCCCGCATGCGCGTGGCGCTGCGCCGCAGCGAGGGCCGTGCCCAGCCGACGATCCGCCACGGCGAGCTCAGCATCGATCCGGCGGCCCGAACGGTTCATCGGGCGGGAACCGCGGTGATGCTGCGAGCCAAGGAATTCGATCTGCTCATGGTGCTGGTTCGCTCGGCCGGGCAGGTCGTCACCCGGCAAAGGCTGGAAGAGGCGCTTTACAGTTTCGACGAGCCGCTGGAAAGCAATGCACTCGACGTGCACATTCACCACCTGCGGCGCAAGCTCGGCAACGACCTCCTGAAAACGGTGCGCGGCGTCGGCTACTTTGTGCCGCGGCCCGGAGAGGTGGCATGAACACCACGCGCCGGCGGCGCTGGCTGTGGCGATATTTGTGGGGGTGGACGCTGCTGGTCGTGCTGCTGACATGGACGGGCCTCGGCGGCATTGCCTACACCACTGGCCTGCACGAGGCCCAGGAAATCACGGATGGGCACCTGAAGTCCGCGGCCGAACTGCTGTTGCGGATCAAGGCCTTGGGCGTAGGCCCACCATCGCTTCCCGCCCCGGCTCGCATCGGGCCACCCTCGTCGGAGGATCGTTATGCCAGTGACCTGCATGTGGTGGCCTGGGAAAACGACCGCCTGACCTGGGACACGCACCACATGGCCGCCCGTCTGCCCCCGACCTTGGTGGATGGCCATCACACCCTGGTGTTGGCCAACGACGGCAACGTTCAGACCTGGCGGCTGTTCGTGACGACCGATGCATCTTTGCCCGGCTGGAAGCGCCGGGTGGCGGTGATGACCGACACCGTGAGGCATCATGCGCTGGCCCTGGACATGGCCGAACACATCGTCAGGCCAGCGATCATCTTGTTTCCGCTCACGGCGCTGCTGCTGATCTGGGCCATCCGGCGTGGCCTCAAGCCGCTGAACCAGCTGTCGGCCGATATGGCGGGACTGGATGTCAGAGCCGGCAAGCGACTGGAGGGCCGGCAGGCTTTTGTGGAGCTGGAGACCACGGTGCAGGCCATACACCACCTGGTCGATCAGTTGCAGCATCAATGGGCCAGGGAACGCCAATTCAATGCCGACGTGGCGCACGAAATGCGCACTCCCCTGACATCGGCGGTGCTGCAGGCCCACATTGCCCGCTTGGCCGAAGACCCCGCGCAAAGAGAGCAGGCGCTCCAGCAGCTGGAAGCCGATGCCTTGCGAGCCGCGAACATCCTGACGCAGTTGCTCGAGCTGGCGCGAGCCGAGCAATCGAGCATGGCTCAAGCAGGCGTGGTGGACCTATGTGCCCTGGCCAGAGACGTCTGCACACGGCACCAGGGGCTGGCACACGAGTGGGGGCAGACGCTGTCGCTGAAGATACCCGATGAAGCGGTGCAGGTGCCCGGCCATGCCGCGCTGCTGGAGCTGGCCCTGCGCAACCTGATCGACAACGCCCTGCGCCACAACCCCCGAGGCACGCATGTAGAACTGAGCGTGATGGTGCTGCCTGATGGCCGGCGGGCCGTGTCGGTTTGCGACGATGGCGTGTTCCGGCCCGAGGGTTCCGAGCGAAGCGGCATGGGCGTTGGCTTGACGTTGGTCAGGCGGATTGCTGACGCACAGGGAGCCGTCCTCGAGCACGACACGGCACAGGCACCGTTTCGCACGCGCTTTGCACTCACTTGGCCGGCATCCGATGCGCGTTAATGTTGCGCTAACGGTCGTGGGACAGACTCGCGGCCATGATTTTGACACCCCGTCCCTCACATCCTTGGCATCCGACCGCACTGCTGGCCGTTTTGGCCCTCTGGCTGGCCAGCGTTGGCAACGCCCCCCTGTGGTTCAACCTGTTCGATTTATTGCCAGACCAGGGGGTACGCAGCGGCCTGATCCTGGCGGCCTGGTGGTTGGCCCTGGCGGCCTTCACGCTGAGCGTGCTTGCACTCTGTGTATGGCCCCGGTGGCTGAAGGTGGCCGGCATCGTGCTGCTGATCGTGTCCACATCAGCGAGCTATTTCATGGTGCGCTATGGCGTGGTGATCGACCCGACCATGGTCGCCAACGCCCTGCACACCGACACGCGCGAAGTCCGCGACCTGCTCAGCCCGGACATGCTCGTGTTTCTGGCCGCGGGCGTACTCATCCCTGGCTGGTGGTGGTGGCGTCAGCCGGTGCGACGGGTCGGAGCGGGCCGGCTGGTCATGCAACAAGGCGCATGGGCCCTGCTGGCGCTGTTGCTGGCTCTGGTGTCGATGTGGTTGACTTTTCAGGATCTGTCATCGACCATGCGCAACCACAAGTCCGTACGCTACATGATCAACCCCTTCAACACGGCCTATGCCGTGGCGAAGAACTCGATGGCCCAGGCGACTCGGGTCGCGCAGCCCCTGCAGCCGATCGGGCTGGATGCCGAGCTCATGGACCCACCGGCGGACGCTGCCGCTGCGCCTCTGGTGGTGCTGATCGTCGGAGAAACCGCCCGAGCGGCCAACTTCGGCTTGTCGGGCTATGCCCGGGACACCACCCCGCGGCTGGCCGCCTTGCGGGACAAGGGGGAATTGGTCTATTTCGACCAGGTGCGGTCTTGCGGCACCAACACCCAGGTGTCGGTGCCCTGCATGTTCTCGGATCTGGATCGGAAGGCTTTCGACAACCGTGCCAACCGCGAAAACCTTCTGGACGTGGTGCAACGCGCAGGCCTGGCGACTCTGTGGATCGACAACCAGTCGGGCTGCAAGGGCGTGTGCGACCGCATTCCTCACACCAGCACCACCTCGTTGAACATTGCGGGCCTGTGCGGTGGCGGTGAATGCTTCGATGAAGTGATGCTCAAGGTGCTGCCGGATCAGCTCGCTGGGCTGCCCGCGCAGCAGCGTGCCCTGGGCACACTGGTGGTGCTGCATCAGATGGGCAGTCACGGGCCGGCCTATTCCAAACGCACCCCGGCCAATTTCAAGCCCTTCCAGCCGGAATGCACGTCCACGAACCTGCAGGAATGTTCCCCCGAATCGCTGCGGAACACCTACGACAACACGATTCGCTATACCGACCATGTGGTGGCCGAAACCATCCAATGGCTTCAGGGGCAGTCGCGCCCAGTGATGCTGATCTACCTGTCGGATCATGGCGAATCGCTGGGTGAAAAGGGCCTCTACCTCCACGGCATGCCCTATACCATGTCCCCGGACGAACAAACCCATGTGCCTATGCTGATGTGGATGAACGGCGCCATGCGATCCGCCATTCGACTGGATCAACCCTGCCTGGAGGCCAGAGCGCGCGAGCCCGCTTCACACGACCATCTGTTTCACACCGTTTTGGGCCTGACACGGGTTCGCACCCAGGCTTACCGGGCTGAGCTCGACCTGACCGCCGCCTGCAGACGGTAGGCGCTCACGCCAGCCAGCGGTGGGCCGCAGCCGTCAGCCAAACGCCTGCGCACAACAGCAGGCTGAGCAGCACGGCTGCGCTGCCCATGTCCTTCGCCCTCTTGGACAAAGCATGCCATTCCGGGCCCACGCGATCAACCACCGACTCGACGGCGGTGTTGAGCAGCTCGACCACCAGCACCAGCACCAGCACGGCGATCAGCAGAGCCGTTTCCACCCAGTCTCGACCCAGAGCCCAGGCCGTCGGCAGCAAGATCGCTCCCAGTATCAGTTCTTGGCGGAAGGCGGGCTCGTGCCAGCCGGCCTGCAGCCCATTCAACGAATAACGGGTGGCATGCCAGATGCGGCTGAGGCCGCGTCGTTTGGGGGGTAAGGGCGAAGTCATGTCGACATCGTAGCGGTCTGACATTAGCCGTTCATTAAGTGACCCGCCGCTGGGTGAGCCTGCCGCCTGCCGCTGGGGCTCGTGGCGTGTTGATGCTGGTCACTGGGGGGTGGTGGGGGTTGATCGGCTGGGCATGAAGCACAACATCACGGCCGCAGCCACCGCGCAACTGGCGGAGAAGCCAAACGCCACCCAGGGGGCCCACTCCTGGTACAGCCAACCGAACACGATGGATGCAGGCAGCAAGCCCAGACCAGCAACCAGGTTGAACCAGCCGAATGCGGTGCCTCTGCGCTCCTCGGGTGCCAGATCCGCCACCAGCGCTTTTTCCACGCCCTCGGTGGCGGCCATGAACAGGCCGTAGGCGGCGAACAATACAAACAACATGGGCAGGTTCACCGAGGCAAAGCCGAGTGCGGCGTAAACGCCGGCATAGGCCAGGTAGCCACCGATCAGCAGGCGGACACGCCCGAACCGGTCCGATAACGCCGACAACGGGGCTGAAAACAGCATCGCCACGAAAGACACCGCAGCCCAGAGCAACGGAATGTACGCAGCGGCCACCCCCATCTCGCTGGCGCGCAGCAGCAAAAACATGTTGGACGAATTCCCCAGCGTGAACAGCAGCACCACGACCAGAAAGTGCTTGAAGGCATGCGGCATGTCGCGCAGCCGCCAGTCGAACTTCGGGGGTCTGGAGGCAGCCGCTTGCCTGGGTTCCTCGATGCTCAGGGCCAAGCCCAGGCAGATCACGGCAGGGACGATGGACCAGAGAAAAATGTCCTTCAGCGGCACGCCTGCCGCCAACAGACCGAATGCCAGCAAGGGGCCAACGACCGCGCCCGCGTTGTCCATGGCGCGGTGCACGCCAAAAGCCAGACCACGGCGGTCTGGCCCGACACTGGAGGCGAGCAAGGCATCTCTGGGGGAGGTGCGCAGGCCCTTGCCCACGCGGTCGGCAAAGCGGATGAACAGGACCACTTGCCACGAACCGGCAAAGGCCATCAACGGTCTGCCGAACCCCGCCAGGGCATAGCCCACCACCAGCCAGGGCTTGGAGCGGCGGGTCTTGTCCACCACCACACCCGAAAACAGCTTGAGCAGGCTGGCCGTGGCTTCGGCTATGCCCTCGATGATCCCCAGCGCCTTGGGGCCGGCCATCAGCACCGATGCCAGGTACAAGGGAATCAGGGGGTAGAGCAGTTCGCTGGCGCTGTCGTTCACCAGGCTGATCAGCCCGATGACCCAGACGGTGCGGGGCAGACTGATCAGCGTTTTCCACATCCGGCGATTCTAGTACTGGGATGCGGGCAGCTCCACCGTGAGGCCGTCCAGTTCCGGCGTGAGGGCGATCTGGCAGCTCAGCCGGCTGTTCGGGCGCCGTTCGGCGGCGACGAAGTCGAGCATGCTGTCTTCGTCGGCCACTGGGGGCGGCAGGTGCGCCAGCCACGGCTCGCGCACGTACACATGGCAGGTGGCGCAAGTAAGCAGCCCGCCGCAGTCGCCTTCGATGCCGGGTGCGTTGGCGGCGATGGCGGCCTGCATCAGGCTCTGGCCAGGCTGGGCTTCGATGGTGCGTTCGGTGCCCGTGGCGGGGGAAACGAGGGTGACGGTGATCATCAGAATCGGCTGAAGTATTCGCGGCGCTGGAAGGCGTCGGGGTCGTCGGCATCGCGAAAGCGCTGCCATTCGAGGCGTTTGATCTGCGTCAGGTAGGCCACCCAGTCGGCGCCGATGCGTTCGGCCAGCACGGTGTCGGCGTGCAGGGCGTCGAGCGCTTCGCCCAGGCTGGTGGGCAAGGGAGTGGTCTGGGCACCGTAGGGGTCTTCGGTGGCCCGGGGCGGGGCAAGCCGGCGTTCGATGCCGTCCAGCCCGGCTTCGATCTGCGCGGCCAGGTAGAGGTAGGGGTTGGCGGCGGATTCGCCGATGCGGTTTTCGATGCGGGTGGCCGGGTCGTTCGCGCCGCCGATGACGCGCAACATGGCCCCCCGGTTGTCGCGCCCCCATTGCACCGACTGTGGCGCCAGCGCGTTGGGGCGGAACCGGGCGTAGCCGTTGGCGGTCGGGGTGCAGAACACCGCCATGCCCCGCGCGTGCTCCAGCAGCCCGGCCAGGTAGTGGGCGCCCACGTCTGAGAGGGTGTGGCGGGCATCCAGCGCAGTGCTGCCGGCCATGGATTGAGTTCGCACCATGGCGTTGGCGCCGGTGGCGAGGCTGCTGAGCGACTGGTGCAGGTGCCAACCGCTGGACATGATGTTGGGAAACGGCGGGCGGCACATGAAGGTGGCGTGGTAGCCGGCGTCGCGCAGCGCCATCTTCACCGCGTTGCGGAACAGCACCATCTGGTCGGCGGCGGTGAGGGCGTCGGTCACGTCGAACACGGCCTCCACCTGGCTCGGGCCCATTTCGGCTTCGAGCGAGAGCAAAGGCAGGCCCAGCGCCTGGGCGGTGCGCTGCACGATGCGCAGCGGCTCGTCCACCTGGTCCAGCCAGGTTTCGGAGAGCAGCTGGTAGCCGGGATGGATCATGGCCACCTCGGGTGGCTCGCCGGGCCAGGCGGCGCGGTGCGGGTCGGTCTGGGCCTCGGTGCCGGTGATGCGGTAGATGTGGAACTCCACCTCCAGCCCGCAGCGCAGGCCATAGCCGTGCGCGGCCAGGCGGTCGAGGGCGCGCTGCAGCAGGCGGCGGCTGTCGTAGGGCACGGGAGTGGCGTCGGCAAACCAGGCCTGGGCTTGCAGCCAGCCGGTGCGCTCGCGCCAGGGCAGGACGCGAAAGCTCGCCGGGTCGGGCAGCAGCAGCACGTTGTTGGCCTGACCGAAACCGGGCAAACCGTCGGTGCCGCCGGGCTGGAACACCGGCCAGGCGGTGCGGTCCGAGGTGTCCTTGAGCAGCAGGGTGGACACCATGCCCACACCGGATCGAAGGGCTGATTTCACTGCGGTAGCGCTGAGTGCTTTGCTGCGGGTGAAGCCGTGGAGGTCGCACCAGGCCACGCGCACCTGCTCCAGACCCTGGGTTTCGATGGCTTGCAGCAACCGCTCGCCAGCCTGCAGCCGCTCGGGCGTCTGGACGCCGCAACGGGTGGCGAAATCGCTCATGCGGTGGTTTTCACTGTGGCCTGCCACGGCGCGCGTTCGCGCTTGGCGCGCGCCTGTTGCTGCCACCACTCGGCCCATTGGCTGGCTGGTGCGATGCCGTCCACCGTGTCGGGGCCCTGCATCTGGGCGTTGAGTGCGGGGTCGGCCATGCCGGGGGCCTTGCCGCCGCTCCGTACGGTTTCGATCGCTTGCAGCAGCAGGCGCCGGTTGGCCATGATGACCTTGTCGGTCGTGCCCAGGTGTTCGCGGGTGCGGTCCTGGATCGGGCCCATGCTTTCCACCGCCCACTGGTCGTGCACGTTGATGTCTTCCTCGCCCATGCCCAGGTAGGTCTGCTCACGTTGCTCCTTCGGGTTGAAGCCCCACTGGTTGTGGCGGCCGGCCTTGGGCAGGTAGGCGGGTGGCTCGATGAACTGCACCCGCTGGGCGCGCATGGCGGCCTTGTCCACCGGCTTGTCGAAGCTGGTGAAGAAGGCGTACCAGTAGGTGTGGGTGTCGTCCACCGGCACGTGCATCTGGGTGATGGTGAGCGTTTCCGACAGCGGGATGACGAAGGTGTGGGGAAAGACCTCGTGCGTGACGCGCACATGGGTGAGCGCGTCCGTCATGGGGCGCAGGGTGGTGATCTGAAACCCCCAGGGGCGCGGCTCGAAGCGGATGTCGGGCCGATGGAACTCGCGCATGATGCGCGTCATGGGCCAGCGTTGGCCATCGGCCTCGCCCATGCTGGCGCTGCGGAACTGCTTGCCGGCCGCGTTGTCGCCGATCGCCTCCAGCGGCGCGTCGTTCAGGAAACGGTGCAGAAAGGAGGTGTGGGCCGGGTCGATCCCGACCTCGAACGCCTGCAGCCAGTTGCAGTGCCACATGCCCTTGAAGGCGAACACGTGCGTGTCGGGCGCGGCGAAGCAATCGAAGTGGGGGAAGGGGGGCTGCTGGCCTTCCTCTCCCAGCCAGGCGAACAGCACGCCGCTTTGCTCGATGACCGGGTAGCTGCGCTGGCGCACCCGCTGGCACAAGGTGCTGCCCAACGGCTCGGCCGGCGTGTCCAGGCACTGGCCGGTGGCGTCGAACTTCCAGCCGTGGAAGGGGCAGCGCACGCCGTCGCCTTCGTGTCGGGCGTAGGCCAAATCGGCATTGCGGTGTGGGCAGTCGCGGTCCAGCAGGCCCCATCGGCCCTGATCGTCCTTGAACAGGATCATGTCCTGCCCCAGCAGGCGCACCGCCTTCAGCGGCCGTTCGGCCATGCGCGGCTCGTATGCCGGGTCGAACTCCTCCGCCAGCGCCACGGGCTGCCAGTACTGGCGCAGCACGGCGCCACAGGGGGTGCCGGGCCCGATGCGGGTGAGCAGTTCGTTCTGTTCGGCTTTCATGGAGGCTCCTTTGTATACCGTTCTGATTTTTCAGTGTACAGTTGTTGCCATGAATGTGCAAGAAACCGTTTTGCTGCAGTTGCGCGAAGGCATACTTCGTGGCGATTTCGAACCCGGCCAGCGACTGGCCGAACAGCAGGTGGCCGAGCGGCTGGGTGCCTCGCGCACGCCGGTGCGGGCAGCGCTGGCTGCGCTGGAGCAGGAAGGCCTGGTGCAGGTCAGCGAAAGCGGGGGCTATGTCGTGCGCCGTTTTACCGCGAGCGAGGTGGCCGACGCGATCGCGGTGCGCGGCCACCTGGAAGGCATGGCGGCCCGGCTGGTGGCCGAGCACGGGATGACGCGGCAGCTGGCGCGCGAGCTGGACGATTGCCTGGCCGAAGGAGATGCCGCGCTGGCGAACAACCCCCTGACGATGGACGACTATGCGCGGTATACCGTGATGAACGACCGTTTGCACGCCCTCATCCTGGAGGCGAGCGGCAACCGGGCCTTGCAGCGGGCGGTGGCGCTCAACGACAAGCTGCCGTTCGCCCCGGCTTCGGCCATGCTGCCCATGCAGGGCTCGCTCGCCATCGACCGCGACTGGATGCTCTACGCCCATCGCCAGCACCACATGCTGGTGGAGGCCCTCAAGCGTGGTGAAGGGGCTCGGGCACAGGCGCTGGCCGTGGAGCACACCGAAGTGGCACAAACCAATCTGCGGCTCGCACTGGCCCGGCGCAGCGAGGTGGAGCAGGTGATGCCAGCGATCCGCCTGGTGGTGGGAGGCTGAACCGGGTTCAGACCCGTTCGAGCACCAGCGCGATGCCCTGACCCACGCCGATGCACATGGTGCACAGCGCATAACGCCCGCCGGTGGTGTGCAGGCGGTTGACGGCCGTGGTGGCCAGTCGCGCGCCCGAAGCCCCCAGCGGGTGGCCCAGCGCAATCGCGCCGCCCCAGGCATTGACCCTGGGGTCGTCGTCCTTGAGGCCGAGCAGGCGCAGCACGGCCAGGCCTTGGGCGGCAAAAGCCTCGTTGAGTTCGATCACGTCCATCTGCTCCAGCGTCAGGCCGGTCTGTGCCAGCACCTTCTGCGTGGCCGGGGCCGGACCGATGCCCATGATGCGCGGCGCCACACCGGCGGTGGCCATGCCCACCACGCGGGCCTTCGGGGTGAGGCCGTTCTTGGCGGCGCTGGCCTCGTCGGCCAGGATGAGGGCGCAGGCACCGTCGTTCACGCCCGAGGCGTTGCCAGCGGTCACCGTACCGTCAGGGCGCACCACACCCTTGAGCTTGGCCAGCGCTTCCAAGCTGGTCTGGCGCGGGTGTTCGTCGGTGTCCACCACCACCGGGTCGCCCTTTTTTTGCGGGAGGGTGACGGGGCAGATCTCGCGCGCCAGGTGGCCGGCCTCGATGGCGGCCAGCGCCCGCGACTGGCTGTTGAGCGCCATCAAGTCCTGCGCTTCGCGCTCGATGTGGAAGTCCGCGGCCACGTTCTCGGCGGTTTCGGGCATGGAGTCCACGCCGTACTGGGCTTTCATGAGGGGGTTGATGAAGCGCCAGCCGATGGTGGTGTCATAGACCGCGTTGGCGCGGCTGAAGGCCGATTCGGCCTTGGGCATGACGAAGGGGGCTCGGCTCATGCTTTCCACGCCACCGGCGATCATCAGGCCCGCTTCGCCTGCCTTGATGGCGCGTGCAGCGGTGCCGATGGCGTCCAGCCCCGAGCCGCACAGGCGATTGACGGTGACGCCGGGGACTTCCAGCGGCAGGCCCGCCAGCAGGCTGCTCATGTGGGCGACGTTGCGGTTGTCTTCACCGGCCTGGTTGGCGCAACCGTAGATCACGTCGGTCACGGCAGCCCAGTCGACGTTGGGGTTGCGCGTCATCAGCGCCTTCAGCGGGATGGCGCCGAGGTCGTCGGTGCGCACGCTGGAGAGCGCGCCGCCGTAGCGGCCGAAGGGGGTGCGGATGGCGTCGCAGATGAAGGCTTGGTTCATGTAGGGTCTCCAGGGATGGGGTGTCGAGGTTTGAGCTTACCGGTCTCGGGGTGTATGCAGGCGTCATGCCAGTAGCGTGTCCAGGTCGCCCAGGCGAAAGCCGAAGCCGGCGGCTTGCGCCAGGGCTTGCAGGTCGCGCTCCAGGGCGGCACGGTCCTGCTGGCGGGCCCAGAACACCGGCCCCCCTTCCCAGCGCGGGAAGCCGTAGCCCTGCACCAGCACCACGTCGATGTCGCTGGCGCGGGCGGCCACGCCTTCGGCCAGCAGCAGCGCGGCCTCGTTCACCATGGCCAGCAGGGCGCGGCGGCAGATCTGCTCGGCGCTCAGCGGCTGGCGGGTGATGCCGCGCGCCGCACTGGCCTGCTCGATGATGCCGCGCACGGTGGCATCGGTGGTCGGAGCCTGTCGGCCGTTGGTATAGCTGTAGTAGCCGGCGCCGGTCTTGCGGCCCAGGCGGCCCAGTTCGCACAGCCGGTCGAGGATGCTCACGTAACGCACGCGCGGGTCGCGCGTGGCGGCCTGCGCCTTGCGCATGCGCCAGGCGATGTCCAGGCCGGAGAGGTCGGCCACGGCAAACGGGCCCATGGCAAAGCCCATGCCGGTCAGCGCGTTGTCCACATCTTCGGGCCAGGCGCCGTCTTCCAACATGAACTCGCATTGGTTGCGGTAGGCGTTGTAGATGCGGTTGCCGATGAAGCCGAAGGCGTTGCCGCACAGCACGGGCATTTTCTTGAGCGTCTTGCCCAGCGCCATGCCGGTGGCCAGCACGTCGGGTGCGGTCTTGGCCCCACGCACCACTTCCAGCAGCTTCATCACGTTGGCGGGGCTGAAGAAGTGCAGGCCCAGCACGTCCTGCGGTCGCGACGTGGCCTGGGCGATCTGGTCGATGTCGAGATAAGAGGTGTTGGTGGCCAGCACCGCGCCAGGGCGGGCGTGGGTGTCGATCTGCTGGAAGACCGCCTGCTTGACGGCGAGGTCTTCGAAGACGGCTTCGATCACCAGATCGGCGCGGGCCAGCTGCGTCCAGTCCAGGGTGGGGGTCAGGCGGGACTGGGCGGCCGCGGCGACGGCGGGTTGCATCTTGCCGGCGGCCACGCGGCCGCTGTAGTGCTCGCTCACGCGCTGCTGGCCACGCGCCAGCGCCTCGTCGTTTTGCTCCAGCAGCAGCACGTCCAGGCCGGCGTCGAGCGCGCAGATGGCGATGCCCGCGCCCATGGTGCCGGCGCCGATCACGGTCACGGTTCGGACCGGGCGCGGTGTGGCCTGCACGTCGGGCGGCAGCTTGGTGGCCTCGCGCTCGGCCTGGAACTGGTACCGCAGCGCTTGCGCGGCTTGGCTGGACACCAGTTGCAGGAACAGCTCGCGTTCGCGCTTCGCACCTTCGGCGAATGGCAGTGCACAGCCAGCGACTGCGTCCATGAGCGCGCCATAGGCGGGTTGCAGGCGCTGGCGGGCACTGAGCTTGGCGCGCTCGGCCGCCACCTGTTCGGCCACCGCGGTGCTGTCCAGCGTGCGCTCGCGGGTGCTCGCCGGCAGGGCGCCGGAATCGGCCCACTCGCGTGCGAGTGCACAGGCGGCGCCCACCACGTCGTCGGGCACCACCCGGTCGAACAGGCCGCTGTCGGCCCATGCTTGGGCGGTCTGCGGCTGGCCGGTCAGCATCATGCCCAATGCCTTGGGTACGCCCACCAGGCGCGGCAGCAGCTGTGTGCCGGTGGAGCCAGGGATCAGGCCCAGATGGATTTCGGGCAGGCCCACCTTGGCGCTGGCCAGTGCCACCCGGCCGTGGCAGGTCATGGCCAGCTCCAGGCCGCCGCCCAGCGCCACGCCGCTCAAAGCCGCCACCACGGGCTTGCGGCAAGCCGCCACGCGCGCCAGCACCGTCAGCAGGATGGGTTCCGCCAGTTGAGCGGGCGTGCCCAGTTCGGCCACATCGGCCCCGGCGGAAAAGGCCTTGTCGTTCCCTGTGAGCACGATGCCTCGCACAGTGGGGTCGGCTTCGGCCGCGTCCAGCGCCTGCACGATGAAGCTGCGCAGTCCATGGCTGAGGCTGTTGACCGGCGGGTGATGGAGGGTGATGACGGCGATGCCGTCTTGCAAAGCGTAGAAGGTCATGGTTTGGGACAGGAACAGGGGTCCGGGCATTGTTCCTTTTCACGGTTTCCTTGACAATCCCAAAAGAAGTAAACAGACCGTCAAACGAAATCGAACAATGCTGGATGTCGCTGCCCTCTTGTTGTTGGTGGACATCGTGGACGCCGGGGGGCTGAGCCAGGCCGCGCGCAAGCGTCGCATGAGTCGCGCCAACGTGAGCTATCACCTCAGCCAGCTGGAGAAAGCGGTGGGGGTGCAACTGGTGCGCCGCACTACCCGGCGCATCGAGCCGACGGAGGCCGGCCTGCGGCTGTACCGCCACGGGCGCACCATTCGTGATGAACTGCTGGCGGCGCAGGAGTCGGTGGCCAGTCTCACCGAGGGGCTGCACGGCTACGTGCGGCTGGCCGTGCCCACTGGTTTTGGCCAGGTGGTGATGTCGAACTGGCTGATCGAATTCAAGCGGCTGTACCCGAGCATCACCCTGGAGCTGTTGTTCGACAACCGGGTGGACAACCTGTTGCGCGACGAGGTGGACGTGGCGGTGCGGGTGATGAGCGAGCCGCCCCCCAATCTGGTGGCGCGCGAACTCGCACCGATGCGCCACGTGGCTTGCGCCTCGGCCGGCTATGCGGCGCAACACCGCATGCCGGACTCGCCCGAGGCCCTGCGCGAGGTTCCCATCATCACCTCCACCGTGGTGGGGCGCGAACTGCGCCTGGCCGCCTACCGGGGCGAGGAGCGCCAGGAGCTGGCGCTGCAGCCCACGCTCGCTTCCGAGAACTTCCAGTTCCTCCACGAGGCCTTGCTGGCCGGCCTGGGTGTGGGCCTGGTGCCCGACTACCTGGTGGCCGACGACGTGGCGGCCGGCCGCGTGGTTACCGCGTTGGACGACTGGCGTCTGAGCCTGTTCGGCACCCGGCTGTACCTGCTGCGCATGCCCGACCGTTACCAGACGCTGGCCACGCGCACGCTGATCGATTTCGTCATCGAACGCGCGCGGCGCTGGGCCCAGGACCCGCAATCGGCCTGATCCCGGGCGTCAACCCGGGCGTCGCCATGCCCGCGGATTGCCTGCTCGCAAACAGGCGCGGCGGTAGGCGTGCAGCGTCGCCTCGGCGCGGCCCAGCAGCGTGTCGGCCGGGTACGCCGTGGCGCCGGTCGGCGCCTGCACCAGCGTGCCCACCGGCATACCGGCCAGCAGGGCCAGGCCCTCGGCGGCGTGCGTGGCCGTGTGGATGTGGAAGCGCCCCTGCGCCACGGCCTCCACCACCTCGTCGCTGAGCATGAGGTGGCGCCGGTTGCGGTGGGGGATCAGCACGCCCTGTTCACCGGTCAGGCCTTCGGCCTGGCAGACGCGGAAATAGCCTTCGATCTTCTCGTTCACCCCGCCGATGGGCAGCACCTCGCCGAAGGCGTTGAGCGCGCCCGTCACGGCAATGCCTTGCTTCAGCGGCACGCCCGACAGCGAGGACAGCAGGGCGAACAGCTCGGCACAGGAGGCCGAATCGCCTTCCACGCCGTGGTATTCCTGCTCGAACACGATGGAGGCCGACAAGGCCAGTGGCGCGATGTGCCCGAACAGCGCCGACAGGTAGCTGTGCAGGATGAGCACCGCCTTGTCGTGGATGGGCCCCGAGAGCTCCACCTCGCGCTCGATGTTGAGCAACCCCTCGGAGCCGGCCACCGTGCGCGCGGCCACCCGCATGGGCAGGCCGAAACGGTAGTCGCCGAGGTCGATCACCGTCAGCCCATTGAGCTGGCCGACGCGGGCACCGCCCAGGGCGATCAGCCGGTCACCTTCATGGATGGCTTCGCGCAGCCGCTGGTCCGGGTAGTCGTGGCGGTGGTTGCGCGCGGCCAAGGCGGCGTCCACGTCGTGCCGCTCGACGAGGCGGGCGTTGCGCGCCCGTGCCATGGCCGCGCTTTCCACCACCAGCGCCTCGGTGCGGGCAAAGGCCGCGCTCTGGCGGGTCTGGTCTTCGGCCTCGCGGTGGGAGTCTTCCACCAGCCGGGCCACCGCCGCGGCGCTGAAGTGCGGCAGGCCCAGGCGCTGGCAGGTGTGCGCCACGAACACGCCGGTGGCGTAGCGCGTGTCGTCGCTGGCGTGGAAGGCGTCGGCAAAGTCCACCTTCACGCGGAAGTGCCGGGTGAATTCGGGGTCGCCTTCCTGCAGGGCGTAGTAGTGCTCGTTGGAGGCAATCAGCACCAGCTTCACGTCCACGTCCACCGCTTCGGGCGAGAGCGACGTGGTGGCCAGGGCGCTGAACATGGTGCCGGGCTCCTCGATCTGCAGCCGGCCGCTGCGCAGGAAACGGCGCAACTTTTCCCACACCAGTTCGTCGGCCAGCAGGTCGCGCAGATGCAGCATGAGGAAACCCCCATGTGCTTTGAGCAGACTGCCCGCCCGGATGCGCGAGAAGTCGGTGACGAGGACGTCGTTCTCGGAGTGGTATTCGATGCTGCCGAACAGCGGCCGGTACAGCGGATTGTTTTCCACGATCACGGGTGCCCCTTGGGCGTTGGCGTTGTCCACCACCAGGTTCACACGGTAACGCGCCAACTGCTCGGCCAGCGTCGCGCGGCGCTCCTCCTCGTCCTCGGGCGCGCCGGCCTCGAACAGCTCCACATGGTCGAGCACGTCGCGCGCCACTTCATCGAGCCAGGTGCCGAGCTTGCGCGTGTCCTTGAACTGCTTCTTCAATCCCTGGCGTATGGCCTGCATCTCGCGCTCCACCAGCGGCTTGATGGTCTGGCGGCGCAAGGCCATCACCCCTTCGCGCAAGGCCCGTTCCAGCGGCGCGGTGGTTTCCAGGAAGCGCAGGATTTCGCTGCGCAGTTCGCGCTCGCCCTGGTCGTAGCGTTCGCGCTCCTCCTTGGGCAGTGCGGCCATGTCTGCGGCCGACAGCGTGTCGCCCTGTGCCGTGACCAGGGTGAAGATGAGTTGGCCGCCGTCGCGTCGCAACGCGAAGTGGCGCGCCTCGGCGAAGGCCGACAACTCGGCATAGGCCTGGGCTTCCTGGTCGGCATAGCGCCGTTCCAGCGCCTCCAGTTCGGCCTTGAAATCGGGTTCCGAAAAACGCTTGGGAATGTCCGTCTGCAGCACCCGGATGAATTGCTGCATGAGCTGGCGCAGCTCGCGCCCCTGACCCGCCGGCAGGCGCAGGGCGCGGGGCCGCTCAGGGCTTTCGAAGTGGTGCAGGTAGCACAGGTCGGGCGGGACCGGCCGCAGGGCGGCGGCGACCTCCATTTCCTGCCGCAGCAGGGTGGAACGCCCCGTGCCCACGTCACCCAGCACGAAGAGGTGGTAATCCGGTTGGTCGATGCCGAGTCCGAAGCGGGCGGCCGTGTGGGCACGCTCCTGCCCGATCCAGGGCAAGGGCTCCTGGGCCAGTTCGGCCGTGGTGGTGAACCCCAGGCTGGCCGGATCGACGCGCAAGCGCAGGTCCGAAGGCGCCAGGCGCGTGGCGACGGCCCACAACGGAGGCGCAGGCTTGGGGAAAGAAGGGTCTGGCATGTCGGTCATCTTGCAGCCAGTCTAGCGCCGTTTGTCCGCCGTCGGATCAGTCCAGCCCGCGCTCGCCGATCGAAGCCTGCATGGCGATCATGAGCGCCGAGGGCAGGCTGACCCGTCGCCGCGTACAGGTCAGCCTGCACAGCGGTTCGAGGAGCGGGTGATCCGCGCCGCCAAGGGGCGGCTACACTGGCTGCATCATCGTCCGAGAGACCCCATGTCTGCCACCCCCACCTCTATCCCCACCCCTCTGTCCACCGACCCGTTGGGCGATACCGATTTCGACATCCTCGACCAGATCCTCGACGACCTGCGTGAGCGCCTGGACGAAGTTCCCTCATGGGAGTTTTGCGAAGGCTTCATGGCGGCGCTCATCTGCTGCCGCCGTGCCATCCCGCCCCAGGAATACTTCGGCGCCCTGCTGAGTGACCCCGAGACCGGTACCTTCGGGCCGCATCTGTTTGCCAGCCCCGAACAGCACGACCGGTTCATCCAGCTCTGGCAACGCCGCTGGGCCGAGGTACAGGTCGCGCTGGACGCCCCGGTGGAGTCGCTGGACGATGACCGCTGCTACGCGCCCGAGGTGATGGACCTGCGCGGCGCCGTCGCCAGCATGAATGACGCCGAACGCGCCGAGATGATGCAGCAGCTCGGCGGTGAAAGCCTGCCCTCCTTCGCCCAGGTGTGGGCACTGGGTTTCATGTACGCCGTCGAGACGTGGCCCGAAGAATGGCAGCCCCCGCGCGACCAGGAAGCCGCCGGCTGGGTGGAGGACGCGATGGAACGCATCGTGGCCATGACCGAGGACGACGAGGGCGAACCCACCATCCGCATGTTCGGCGACGACAGCCCACCCAGCGTGAGCCAGGAGCGGCTGAACGCCTACGGCGAGGCCATCTGGGCGGTGTACGACCTGCGCGACACCTGGAAGCACGTGGGCCCGCGTGTGGACACCGTGCGCAAGGCCGAAGAGCCGGGCCGCAACGACCCGTGCCCTTGCGGCTCCGGCAAGAAGTACAAGAAGTGCTGCGGGGCCTGAGCCCCTCCGCCACAGACCGATCAGGCCGGGCTGAGAAACACCCGCGCCTTGCGCGGCGACACCACCAGCCTCTCGCCCTCTTTCAGGCCCAGAGCCCGGAAGTGTTCGGCCGGGATCTGCGCCTCGATCAGCGGGTCGTGGCCGTCGGGCTGCTGCGGGTCTTCGGGCCACAATTCGAGCCGGGCAATCGGCCCGACCACGATGGCGCGTTGCAGCTCGGCCACGATGCCCGTGGCACCGGGTGAATAGCGTTCCACTTCCAGGTCGTGCGGGCGGACGTAGGCGTAGGCCTTGGCGTCGCGGACCTGAGCGTGCTCGGGGCTGTCGATGGCCACGCCCTCCAGGTGCAGCCGGCCTTCGTGCGCCCGGCCATGGAACAGGTTCACGTCGCCGAGGAAGCCGTACACGAACGGGCTGGCGGGGTGTTCCCACACGTCTTGCGGTGTGCCCACCTGTTCGATGTTGCCCTGGTTCATCAGCACCACGCGGTCGGCCACTTCCAGGGCTTCTTCCTGGTCGTGCGTCACGAAAATGCTGGTCACGTGCAACTCGTCGTGCAGACGGCGCAGCCAGCGGCGCAGCTCCTTGCGCACCTTGGCGTCCAGCGCACCGAAGGGCTCGTCGAGCAACAGCACCTTGGGTTCCACCGCCAGGGCACGCGCCAGGGCGATGCGCTGGCGCTGCCCGCCCGAGAGCTGTGACGGGTAGCGGTCGGCAATCCAGTCGAGCTGCACCAGCTTGAGCAGGTCGGTCACCTTCTGCCGGATCTGCGCTTCGCTTGGCCTTTGGCCGCGCGGTTTCACCCGCAGGCCAAAGGCCACGTTCTCGAACACGGTCATGTGCCGGAACAGCGCGTAGTGCTGGAACACGAAACCCACGTTGCGGTCGCGCACATGCACATCCGTGGTGTCAGCGCCGCTGAAAAGGATGCTGCCCGTGTCCGGCGTTTCCAACCCGGCGATGATGCGCAGCAGCGTGGTCTTGCCGCAACCCGAGGGGCCCAGCAGGGCCAGCAGCTCGCCCGAGTCGATGTCGAGGTTCACGTTGCGCAGCGCGTGAAAGCTGCCAAAGTGCTTGTTGACGTTGCGGATTTCAATGCTCATGGCTCATGCTCACGGAGGTGTGGGGTTGGGTGGGCCGCTCCGGCGGCAGTTCGGCAACGCTTTTGAGCGTGCGCTCATGCTGCCATTCCACGTAGCTCTTGATGGCCAGTGTGACCAGCGCCAGCAACGCCAGCAGCGAGGCCACGGCAAACGCCGCCACCGACTGGTATTCGTTGTACAGCACCTCCACGTGCAGCGGCATGGTGTTGGTCTGGCCACGGATGTGTCCCGACACCACCGACACCGCGCCGAACTCGCCCATGGCGCGCGCATTGCACAGGATCACGCCATAGATCAGACCCCACTTGATGTTGGGCAGCGTCACGCGCCAGAAGGTCTGCCAGCCGGTGGCGCCCAGCACGATGGCGGCCTGTTCTTCGTCGTTGCCCTGCGCCTGCATCAGCGGAATCAGTTCCCGCGCGATGAAGGGGAAGGTGATGAACAAGGTGGCGAGCACGATGCCGGGCACGGCAAAGATGATCCGGATGTCATGCTCCATGAGCCAGGGGCCCAGCCAGCCTTGCGCCCCAAACACCAGCACGTAGATCAGGCCGGCCACCACGGGCGACA
Organism: Tepidicella baoligensis; assembly: GCF_013432195.1. Taxonomy (GTDB): domain Bacteria; phylum Pseudomonadota; class Gammaproteobacteria; order Burkholderiales; family Burkholderiaceae_C; genus Tepidicella; species Tepidicella baoligensis. Next base: position 64,730 of record NZ_JACCDB010000003.1, read on the forward strand.
CGGAAAACGGCAGGTCGATCAGAGTCGTGAGGAAGGACTTGCCCCAGAACTCGTACTTGGCCACGCACCAGGCGGCGGCGATGCCGAACACCAGGTTCAGCGGCACCGAGATCGCGGCCACCAGCAGGGTGAGGCGAATGGCCGACCAGGCATCGGGCTCCTTGAGGGCCTCCCAATAGGCCTGCCAGCCTTGGCGCAGCGCCTCGGTGAAAACGGCGGCCAGCGGCAGCACCAGAAACAGCAGCATGAAGACCAGGGCCAGCCCGGTCAGGGTGTAGCGTATCCACGGCGCCTCGGTGGTGCCGTGCGAGGCGCTTCTGGTGAGGGTGGTGCTCATTGCGAATTCCCTGCCGCACGTTGGCGCTGCCAGGCCTGCAGGCCGTTGATGATCAACAGCAGGACGAACGAAATGCCCAGCATCACGGAAGCCACGGCCGTGGCACCCGCGTAGTCGTACTGTTCCAGGCGGCCGATGATGATCAAGGGGGTGATTTCCGACACCATGGGGATGTTGCCCGCGATGAACACCACCGAACCGTACTCGCCCACTGCGCGGGCGAAGGCCAGGGCAAACCCCGTGAGCAGGGCCGGCAGGATGGTGGGCAGGATCACGCGGCTGAACGTCTGCCAGCGGGTGGCGCCCAGGCAGGTGGCCGCTTCTTCCAGCTCGCGCTCGGCGTCTTCCAGCACCGGCTGCACCGTGCGCACCACGAAAGGCAGGGTCACGAAAATCAGCGCGATGACGACGCCATTGCGGTTGAACGCCAGTTGAATGCCGTAGGGCTCCAGCCACCGACCGATCCAGCCGTTGCCGGCCAGCAGTGCGGTCAAGGAGATGCCGGCAACGGCGGTGGGCAGGGCAAAGGGCAGATCGACCATCGCATCGACGATCTTCTTGCCCGGAAAGGTGTAACGCACCAGCACCCAGGCCACCAGCAGTCCGAACACCACATTCACCAGGGCCGCCGCCAACGAAGCCCCGAACGTGAGCTTGTAGGAGGCCACCACCCGGGGGGACGACACCGCCGCCCAGAAATCGGCCCAGGTGAGCGTGAACGTCTTGAACAGCAGGGCCGACAGCGGGATGAGCACGATCAGGCTGAGGTACAGCAGGGTGTAACCGAGGGTCAGGTTGAACCCCGGCAGCACCCGTGCACTTCCCCGGCGCACGGGCGTGGTGGGCGCTCCAGGCCCGGCCAGCGCGGAAGCAGCAGCCGACATGGATCAACGCCCCTGGGTGTAGATCTGGTCGAACAGGCCGCCGTCGTTGAAGTGCACGCGCTGCGCTTCCATCAGGGAGCCGAAGTAGTCTTCCACCGTGAACAGCTGGATCGGCTTGAACGCCTGGGCGTAACGCGCCAGCACGGCCGGATCGCGGGGGCGGATGTTGTGCTTCGCGGCGATTTCCTGGCCTTCAGGGCTGTACAGGAAGTCCAGGTAGGCCTTGGCCTCGGCGGCCGTGCCCTTGCGGCTGACGGTGCGCTCCACGATGGCCACGGGGTTTTCGGTCAGCAGCGAGGCGCTGGGGTGGATGGCATCGACCCGGCCCTTGCCGAATTCGTTGTCCACCGACACCACCTCCGACTCGAACGTGACCAGCACGTCGCCGATGTTGCGCTGCAGGAAGATGCCGGTGGCATCGCGCCCGCCGCGGGCCAGCACCGGGACGTTGCGGTAGAGCTTGTTCACGAACGCCTGCGCCTCGGCGTCGGTACCGCCCTTGCTGCGCACATAGCCCCAGGCGGCCAGGTAGGCCATGCGGCCGTTGCCGCCGGTCTTGGGGTTGACCACCACCACCTGTACGCCAGGCTTGACCAGGTCGTCCCAGTCCTTGATGTTCTTGGGATTGCCCTGGCGCACCAGGAACAGCATGGTGGAGGTGGTGGGAGCGGCGTTGTGCGGGAAGCGTTGGCGCCAATCCTTGGCCACGACCCCGCGCTCGGCCAGGAAATCCACATCGGTGGTGGTGTTGAAGGTCACCACGTCGGCGGCCAAGCCATCGGCCACCGCGCGGGCCTGCGCGCTGGAGCCTGCGTGGGACTGGTCGATTTTGATGTCTTTGCCGGTGGTTTTCTTGTAATGCTCGATGAAGGCGGCGTTGAAGTCGCGGTAGAACTCGCGGGACACGTCGTAAGACACGTTGAGCAGCGTGGTCTGGGCCGACACCCAGGTGGTGGCGGTGAGGGCGATGACGGCCAGCGCCTGACGGAGTGTGGTTTTCATGAAGAACGGGACATCGAGTGACAGGATGAGCATGATTGTGGAAAACAGTCCAAACAATCCAAACTACTTTGTTTTTCTTTCTTTATTTGGTTTGTGCATATAAAACCTGGGGCGTGGCACCGCCAGCCGCATCGGGCTCGGAGGCCGGATCGCTGTGCCTTCCGAGCCGGGCGGAGCGACTGCAAACCCGTGCGCGTTGCCCTCAGAGGCGCCGCGTGAAGATCTGGTCGAACTTGCCGCCATCGACGAAATGCACTTTGGTGGCCTCGTCCCACCCGCCAAAGGCCTCATCGATGGTGAACAGGTTCAGCTTGGGCAACTGCTTGGCGTATTTGGCATGTGCCTTTTCCGAGCGTGGGCGGTAAAAGTGTTTGCCGATGATGTCCTGCCCCTCTTCGGTATAGAGGTATTCCAGATACGCCTGGGCCACGGCGCGTGTGCCCTTGCGGTCCACATTGCGGTCCACCACGGTCACGGCGGGTTCGGCCAGAATCGACAGCGACGGGTACACGAAATCCACCCGGCTACCGAATTCTTTGTCCAGCAGGTAGGCCTCGTTTTCCCAGCTCAGGAACACATCGCCTTGGTTGCGCTGTGCAAAGGTGACGGACGAACCGCGCGCCCCCGTGTCCAGCATGGGCACGTTTTCGTACACCTTTTTGACGAACTCCTGCGCCTTCTGGTCGCCGCCATACTTGCGCTTGGCATACTCCCACGCGGCCAGGTAGTTCCAGCGGGCGCCGCCCGAGGTCTTGGGGTTGGGGGTGATGACTTTGACGTCGGGGCGGATCAGGTCATCCCAGTCCTTGATGTTCTTGGGGTTGCCGGCACGCACCACCAGCACGATGGTGGAGGTATAGGGCGAGCTGTTGTGGGGCAGTCGCTTCTGCCAGTCTTTGGGAATCCAACCGCCGTTGGTGTGCAGGGCGTCGGTATCTGCAGCCAGCGCCAGCGTGGCCACGTCGGCGGCCAGGCCGTCGATGATGGAGCGGGCCTGTCGGCCTGAGCCGCCATGCGACTGCTGGAGGGTCACGTTCTGCCCGGTTTTCTCGCGCCAGTGCTTGATGAACGCGGCGTTGTATTCCACGTACAGTTCCCGCGTCGGGTCGTACGACACGTTGAGCAGGGTGATGTGGTTGGACTGGGCATGGGCCAGAGGGCCCAGAGTGGCCAGGGCGGACGCGGCGGCGAGGGTTTGGATGGCGTGTCGGCGATGCATGTGAACTCCACGGTGTTGAACGAACGGAGCGCATCATCCCGAATGTTCCATCAACATGGAACGAATAAAAACTCAGTTGAAAATAACAAATCCAACTATTCGGCGCAGAAAGCCCCAGTGTACACAGGCGCTGATGGACAGCCGACCGCCGCATGGCCACCGCTCCTGAACGTGCGCCAAGGCTATGGCCGGGCCGTCGGGGCCCTGCGCGCCACGAAGAGGGGTGGCGTTACACCTCGAGACGGCGCAGCAGGCCCGCCAAGGCATGCCGCACGGTGGCGGTGCGAACCGCGTCGCGGTCGCCCCCAAAGACCTGCCGCTCGGCGGTCAAGCCCTGGGGTGTGGCCCAGGCGAACCAGACGGTGCCGACCGGCTTGTCGGGGCTGCCGCCGGTGGGGCCGGCCACCCCGGTCACGGCCACGCTCACCTGGGCCAGCGAATGGCGCAGCGCGCCTTCGGCCATGGCACGTGCCACCGCTTCGCTGACGGCGCCGTGCCGCGCAATCAGGCCTTCAGGCACACCCAATTGGGCCGTTTTGGCGGCGTTGGAATACGTCACGAAGCCCCGGTCCAGCCAGTCACTGGAGCCGCTCAGGCCTGTGCAGGTGGCCGCGATCAAGCCCCCGGTACAGCTTTCGGCGGTGGCCAGCATCCAGCCGCGCAGGCGCAGGGCGTTGGCCAGCTGTTCGCAGCAGTGCAGCAGTTCCGGCGCCAGCGTATCCATTCGGGCCTCACCACCAGAAGCGCCACAGAGCGATCACCAGCAAGGTGCAGAACGCGGCCACCAGGTCGTCGAACATGATGCCCCAGCCCCCGCGCCAGCCATCGCCCTTGAAAGCCTGATCGGCCCAGGCCACCGGGCCGGGTTTGGCGGCGTCGAAGAAGCGGAACAGCCCGAAGGCCACCGCCTGCCCCATCAGCCCCATGGGCATGGCCAGCCACAGGACCAGCCAGAAGGCCACGATCTCGTCGATCACGATGTATCCCGGATCGGCGATGCCGCAACGACGCACCGTGGCGACACTGGCCCACCATCCCACCAGCAGCCCCCCGCCGATGAGGGCGGCCCAGGCCCAGTCGGTGGGTTGGAACAGCGCATCGATGATCAGAAACAGCGCCCAGCCCCACAACGTGCCCACGGTACCCGGCGCGCGGCGGCTCAGGCCCGAGCCGAAGCCCAGCGCGATCAGGTGCGACAGGCGCGCAAACAGGAAGCGCGTGTCCGGTTGGGTGAGCGGGGGCTGCGTCATCGAAACCAGCCCTCGAAACCGTCGAAGGGCTCGAACCGCTTCTGTACGAAGCGCAGCCGAGTAGGGCCGGGCAGGGCGCGTTCCGGGATCGGGTGCAGCGGATCGCCGGGGTAGCACATGGCGCGCACCTCGCCGTCCATGAAGTGCTCGGGCTGGATGCAGGGAGCCCGGCGGGACAGCGCCTCCTGCCAGGCGTCGGCGGCGCGGGCGTGGCGGGCCAACTGGGCCAGGGCCATGAGCTGGGGGGGGATCAGTTCGATCTCACGTTGCCAGTACCGTTGCAGAGCGTCGCGCGGGGTCAGCCAGAGGCTTTCAACGGCTTCGTGGTCGTCATGGGCGGCTTCTTGCCCCGCCGGCAGCAGCGCCAGAAAGAAGCGGGTGTCGAAGCGGGGCGTGCCCACGGGAGGGTTGCGCGGCGTGATCCAGCGTGACCATGGCAGCAGAGCAGACACGTGGCCGCGCAGGTTCAGTCCGCGCAGGGCCTGCGGCCACGCTTCATCCGCTTGCAGCCGCGTGTGCAGGGTCTGGGTCTGCTCCAGGCTCGGGGGAGGAAGCGCCAGCAGCACGCCGGCTTCCTCGTAGAGCTCGCGCAGGGCGGCCACGTGCAGGCCCTGGGCTTTCGGCAGCGGCGTGTCGGCCTCGTTGAGCCGCGCCTGCAGGATGTCTGGGGGCAGGTCCAGGGCGTCGCGCCAGCCGGCGTCGGTATCGGCCACGTCCAGCTTGCCACCAGGGAACACATACAGCCCGCCCAGCACGCCGGAATTCTGGTGCCGGCGCAGCAGCAGCACCTCCAGGCCGTGGGCGCCGTCGCGCAGCAGCACGACCGACGCGGCGTCGCGGGGTGGGGCGTCGTCGGCCGGAGGGCGGGCGGCCGCTGAAGAGGGCATGTCGTGACTCATGGGGGGATTTTGACACCACCGCGACGGGTGATGGGTCAGGCGAAGTGATCAAAGCCCGCGAGCGCGGCACCGGCAGGGATGGGGAAGGGATCGCCCTCGGCGTTGACGAGCCGTGCCGTGCAGACGCCGTCCTGCGCCGGCACGATCTCACCGATCCGCGTGACGGCGATCCGGGCCTCGAGTGCAGCCTGTGCCACGGCCTGGCGGGCCGAGGCCGGGGCGGTGAACACCAGCTCGTAGTCGTCGCCGCCGGCGAGCACGCAGGTCAAGGCCAGCGCCGCATCCAGCGTGCGCACGCCATCGCTCACCGCCTCGGAGCGCATCAGGGTTTCGGCGTCGATGCGGGCTGCCACGCCCGACGCGCGCAGGATGTGACCAAGGTCGCCCAGCAGCCCGTCGCTCACGTCGGCACAGGCATGGGCCACGCCGCGCAGTGCCAACCCCAGCGCGACGCGAGGTTCGGGCCATTCCATGCGCCGTCGGGCCCGGGCGAACACGGCCGCTGGCACCTCGCAACGACCGCGGAAGACCTCCAGCGCGAGCCGTGCGTCGCCCAAGGCGCCGCTGACGTACACATCGTCGCCCACGCGGGCCGCATCGCGCCGCAAGGCCTGAGCCCAGGGCACTTCACCCATCACGGTCAGGCACAGGTTGAGCGGGCCGGCCGTGGTGTCGCCGCCCACCAGCGCGCAGCCGTGCGCGTCGGCCAGCGCCAGCAGCCCGCTCGCGAAGGCCGAGAGCCAGGCATCGTCGGCACGGGGCAGGGCCAGTGCCAGCGTGCAGGCCAAGGGGCGCGCGCCCATGGCGGCCAGGTCGCTCAGGTTCACCGCCAGGGCCTTGTGGCCCAGGGCGCGCGGGTCCACCGTCGGCAGGAAGTGGCGTCCCTCGACCAGCATGTCGGTGGACACCGCCAACTGGCAGCCGGGCGCGGGGGCGAGCAGGGCGGCGTCGTCCCCGTTGCCCAACGTCACGCCTGCCGGGCGCAGGGCATGCTGGAAATGGCGACGGATCAGGTCGAATTCGCCCATCAATGCCACGATGCACCGGCGGCCGGCCCCTCGGCGCGCAACACGAAGGGCGGCACCGGGGTTTCGAAGCGGTGCCCATCCACCGCCACGCAGAAATAGTGCCCGCTCATGATGCCCATCGGTGTTTGCAGCGGGGCGCTGCTGCTGTATTGGAACGCCTGCCCGGGTTGCAGCAGCGGTTGTTGTCCGACCACGCCCAGTCCGTCCACCACCTGGACGCGCCCGTGGGCATCTTCGATCTCCCAATGGCGGGCGATGAGCTGGGCCGCCACGTCACCGACGTTGCGGATGGTGATCGTGTACGCGAAAACGTACAGCGGGATCTCGGGGTCCGATGCCTCGGGCAGGTACTGTGGCACCGCCTCGCAGATGAATTGGTAGGTGGGCATGGACAGGATTGTGCCCCGCTTCCGGTTGTCCCGGCAAAGCTGCCACAATGCGGGCCTGCGGGGGCGCGGAGGCCCCCGTTGCCATCCTCGACACCTGCCGCCATGACCTCTTACCGCATCGCCCCGTCCATCCTCTCGGCCGACTTTGCCCGCCTGGGCGAGGAGGTGAGCACCGTCATCGCCGCCGGCGCGGACTGGATCCACTTCGACGTGATGGACAACCACTACGTGCCCAATCTCACGGTCGGGCCCATGGTTTGCCAGGCGCTCAAGCCCCACGCCAAGCGGGCAGACGGCGCGCCGGTGCCCATCGACGTGCACCTCATGATCCAGCCGGTCGATGCGCTGGCCGGTGCCTTCATCGACGCCGGCGCCGATCTGGTGAGCTTCCACCCCGACGCCTCCACCCATGTGCACCGCAGCATCCAGGCGATCAAGGCGCGCGGTGCCCAGGTCGGCCTGGTGTTCAACCCGGCCGAGCCGCTGGACGTGCTGGACTGGGTCATCGACGACATCGACCTCATCCTCATCATGAGCGTCAACCCGGGCTTTGGCGGGCAAGGCTTCATCGACTCGGCGCTGCGCAAGATCGAGCAGGTGCGCCGACGCATCGATGCCTGCGGCAAGGACATCCGGCTGGAGGTGGATGGCGGCATCAAGGCCGACAACATCCGCCGTGTGGCGGATGCAGGGGCCGACACCTTCGTCGCCGGCAGCGCGATTTTCGGCAAGCCCGACTACCGGGTGGTCATCGCCGACATGCGGGCTGCCCTGGCGTGAAGCCGATGTTCACGCTAAATTGAGCATTTTGGACGATTTTCCGGGGGAAATCCCGGTATTGCGGGCGACTGGATGCCACCCAATCGTGGCTATCATCATTGTTTGAAGTTTCCCAAGAGTTGCCCATCATGAATGCATCGCATCGCGCGCACCCTTTCATCCGTCCCGGTATTTCGCTGATGCAGCGTTTGCCCATGAGCGCCAAGATGCTCGCCATGGCTGCCGTGCTGCTGCTGCCACTGGCGCTGGCCGGGGTGTTGCTGGTGCAGAGTTTCTGGGCCGACCGCGTCACTGCCCTGCGCGAACTGGCCGGTCTGCGCGTCGTGCAGCGGGTGATGGACCTGTCTGTGCCGTTGCAGGACCACCAGGGGCATCTGAACTTGCTGCTCGCCGGGCGCAGCCCGTCGGCCGCGGATGTGGAGGCATCGCGCAGCCGCCTGCGCGAACGCCTCGAGGCGCTGGATCAGGCCGTGCGCAATGAGTCTGATCTGAACCTGGCGGCTGAGTGGGAACCGATCCGCGACGAGCTCCGGGCCCTCATCGGTGCCGCTCCGAACAGCAAGTCCCAAGGGGAGTGGTATGGGCTGCACAACGAGCTGCTCGGGCGGCTGCACAAGCTCGCTGCGGTCGCCGGGGAATCCTCCAAGCTGATGCTCGATCCTCACGCCAACGTGTATTACCTCGTGGACCTGCTGGTCGAGCGGTTGCTGCCCCTGATGCAGGCCACCACCCATCTGCGCAACGAAGGCGCTGGCCTGCTCGTCCAGCAAACCCAGGGTTACAGCGCCGATCTCATCACCAATGCCGTGCGCCTGGGCGGGCAGACCGATTTCGTGGACAGCCGCCTGAGCCAAATGCAGGAGCGCCTGGATGCGATGGAGCGGGTGGGCGAAGCGGTGCCTGAAGTGTGGAACGAAGTCGCCGGGGCGGGCTATGGTTACGCGGCCACGACCCGTTCGAGCTTGGGGTCTGGTTTCCTCATCGCCGACCCGATGGCCCATTTCCAGGATGGGACCGCGCTGCAGGCCGACCAGTACGCTTTCGGCCAAGCCCTGGCCAGCCGTCTGGAGGCCTTGCTCCGTGGCCGCGCCGCCTCTCACGAGCGGCAGGGCATCATCGTCGGCGTGGCGGCGGTGCTGCTCCTGTTCGTCCTGATCTACGGCCTGGTGGCCTTTTACCACGCCACCATCGACGGTCTGCGCCAGCTCAACGTGGTCATCGAGCGCGCAACCGAGGGGGATCTCGCTGGCGAGGTTCACATCGATGGGACCGACGAAATGGCCCAGATGGCGCGCAAGTTCCAGGGCATGCTCAACAGCTTGGCCGCCATCGTCACCGACGTGCGCAGCGTCTCGGCCGTCCTCGGGCACATGGGCCAGCAACTGGTGCATGACAGCGGCCAGCTCTCCGAACGCACCCAGGCCCAGGCAGCCAACCTGGAGGAAGCCAGCGCGAACATCCGCGAAGCGGCCGAGACCGTCAACCGCAACAGCGAAAACGTGCAGGAGGTCAGCCGCGTCAGTGCCCAGCTGCACCAGCAGACCGAGGAGGCCAGCGGCCTGATGCAAAAAACCATGCAAGGCATGGGCACCTTGCAGGCCACCTCCAAGAAAATGAACGAAATCATCGGGGTGATCGACAGCATCGCGTTTCAGACCAACATCCTGGCGCTGAACGCTGCCGTCGAAGCAGCCCGTGCGGGTGAAGCCGGACGCGGTTTCGCGGTGGTGGCTGCGGAGGTGCGCAGCCTCGCGCAGCGCAGTCAGGCCGCCGCTGGCGAGGTCCGACAGCTCATTGCCGAATCCACCGGCCGCGTGCAATCCTCAGTCACGGAAATCAGCTCCGTCAATGCCGTCATGGATCAGCTCGTGCAGGGCATCCGCGACATCACGGCTCGCATCGACGGCATGGCCGTGGCCAGCAACCAGCAAAGCGCCGCGCTCAAGGAGGTGGCGCTGGCGATGAACCAGATCGACACCATGACCTACGACAACGCGGCCATGGTCGAGCGCACCAGCCGACGCTCCGAGGACCTGTTGGCCCACACCGGCGACCTCGATGCCGCCGTGCACCACATGCGGCTGAAGAACGGCACCGCCGACGCAGCCATGCGCATGGCCCAGGAGGCACTGGCCCATATTCAGACCGTGGGCTACGAGCAGGCCTGCGAGGATTTCTACCGCAAGGACGGTCGCTTCCTCGATCGAGATCTCTACATTTTCGTGCTCGACCGCCAAGGGATCTACCGCGTCATGGGGGCCGACCGAGCCAAGACCGGCACCCGGGTCCACGATGCGCCCGGCATCGACGCCGACCAGTTTCTGCACGATGCCTGGGACCGTGCCGACAACGGCGGCGGGTGGGTCGAGTACAACATCCTCAATCCGCTGACGGGCGACGTGCGTGGCAAGTCCTCTTTTGTGCTGCCGATCAACGAGCACCTGCTCGTCGGTTGCGGGGCTTACCGCAGCGCGATCAAGACCTGACAGCCCTCCTGCTCGGCACGGTGGGCCGGCATGAGCGACAATGCGGGCTTCGTCTCGGGGGCTTCCCCCTCTTTGATCGCCTGTGTCCGAACCGCCCGTTTCCACGCACCGCATGACCGCGGCCGAGCGCCGCACCAGCCTCTCGCTGGCGGCCATTTTCGCCCTGCGCATGCTGGGCCTTTTCTTGGTGCTGCCCGTCTTCGCGCTGGAGGCCGCCCGCTATCCCGGCGGGGACAACCCGGCCCTGGTCGGCCTGGCCATGGGCATCTACGGTCTGACCCAAGCCTTTCTGCAAATTCCGCTCGGTATGGCCTCCGACCGCTGGGGGCGCAAGCGCGTCATCTTGGCCGGACTCGCGGTGTTTGCCCTCGGCAGCCTGGTGGCGGCCTGGGCGCCGACACTGGAATGGCTCACGGTGGGACGTGCCCTGCAAGGGGCGGGGGCCATCTCGGCGGCTGTCACCGCCTTCGTTGCCGACGCCACGCGTGACGAGGTCCGCACCAAGGCCATGGCCATGGTCGGCATCGGGATTGCGCTCATGTTCGCCAGCTCGCTGGTGCTGGCGCCGATCCTGGCCCACCATGTCGGGCTCAACGGCTTGTTCGCCATCACCTGTGGGCTGGCCCTGACCGGCATGGCGGTGGTGGCCTGGGTGGTGCCGCCCGAGCCGGCCTTGCAGCACGACGCCGGGCGTGGTGGCCTGGCCGAGGTCCTGCGCGATGCGGGCCTGCTGCGCTTGAACCTGGGGGTGTTCGTGTTGCATGCGGTACAGCTCGCCATGTGGATGGCCGTGCCAGCGCTGCTGGTCAGTGCCGGACTGGAGGCGCCACGGCATTGGATCGTTTATCTGCTGGCTCTGGTCGGCTCCTTCGCGGTCATGGGCGGGGTGCTGTTCCGCCTGGAGCGTCGCGGCTATTTGCGCGCGGTGTTTCTGGTCGCCATCGGCCTCATCCTGCTGGTGCAGCTCATGTTCTGGTGGGGTAGCCGGCAGGCCGAACCGGTTGCGCTGGCGTGGCTGGCCGTGGCGCTGTTCCTGTTTTTCCTGGGGTTCAACACATTGGAGGCCAGCCAGCCCAGCCTGGTCTCTCGGCTGGCACCGGCGCGCTCACGTGGGGCGGCCCTCGGGGTGTACAACACCTTGCAGTCGGTGGGCTTCTTCGTGGGCGGGGCGGCTGGCGGCTGGCTGGTGGCGCACCTCGGGGCCAGTGGCCTGTTCATGGCTTGTGCGGGCCTGAGTCTGGTGTGGCTGGTGGTGGCGTGGCCGATGCGGGCACCGGCGATCCAGGGTCCGCGCCGCGTGGTACTCCAGGAGCGGCAGTCGGCCCAGATTCGGCAGGCGCCGTAGCAACCGGGGACTGCGCAGGCTTGGCGCTGGACCCCGAACTCGGCTGGGCCGCGCCGTCACTCGCCGGGCGGTCGAGCACCCGTTCCAGCATGAATTCCGCCATGGTCGAATACAGCGGACGGCTGATCATGCGCGACACCAGGCTGGACAACAAGGCGCACCCCATCAGGCTCAACACCATGCTGTGGCCGTCGGTCATCTCCATGACGATGATCATCGCGGTGATCGGCGTCTGTGTGACCGCCGCCAGGAAACCGGCCATGCCGATCGCGATCAGCGCCTGCACCTGACGCGAGTCGGTCAGCCAGGCCACGTCCGCACCCACGCCCGCTCCCAGCGAAAGGCTGGGGCCGAAAATCCCACCCGGTACCCCGGACCAGGCCGACCACCAGGAGGCGACGAACTTGAGCCCGGAGAACAGAAACGGGGTATGTTCTTCCACCGAGGTCATCTCCAGCAACTCGCGGGCGTGATGATGCCCGCCGCCGTTGGCCGCACCGCCCGTGACCAGGCCGATCACCGCCACGCCCAGCCCGCACCACGCCGCGAACCGCACCGGATGCGCCCGGCGGTAGGCACAGAAGCGGTCGGGCAGGCCGGTGAACGACAACAGCAGCAAGCGCGACAGCAGACCCCCGAACAGGCCGCACGCGAGCGCGATCAACAGTCCGGGCCAGAACAGGTCGGCCCAGGAGACGACCTCGATGCGCACCCGGCCGAAATACGACAGGTTGCCGAACACCGACACCGATACCAGCCCCGACACCACGATCGCAGCCAGCATCAGGCCGCTGCTGCGCTGTTCCAGCCGGCGCGACAGCTCCTCGATCGCGAACACGATGCCGCCCAGCGGGGTGTTGAACGCCGCCGCGATGCCAGCCGCGCCACCGGCCACCAGCAGCTCCCGGTCCGTGATCGCCGTCCGGGGGGAGAGGTAACGGCGCGCGTGGTGCATGACGCCGGCGGCCACTTGCACCGAAGGGCCCTGGCGTCCGATCGACAGTCCGGCGAGCACCCCGCCCGAGACGCCGAGCACCTTGGCCACGCTGAGTTTGACCGAGACGAAGCGGCCGCGTTCAGACCGGGGCAGCGCCGGCTCCAACGCCGCCATCACCTGCGGCACCCCGGAGCCGCCTGCTCCCGGAGCCCATGCACGCAAGGCCCACACCACGAACGCGGTGACGGCTGGCGTCCAAAGCAGCGTGGCCCAGCCGTGGTTCGACTGCAGGGACTGGAACCACTCGAAGGCGGTGTCGTAGAGCAGGGTGAAGCCCACCACCGCCAAGCCCGCCAGCACCGCGAAGCCGATCACCACCACCCGGTCCAGCCAGTGCCGCCCGTCCACCATCTCGTGGCGAAGGTTTTGCAGAAAATCGGGCTGCTGCGACCGGGGCATGCCGACAGTGTAAAAGCGAAACCGGTCTGGGGGACGACAGGACCGACGGAGGCGCAAATGCTGCACAATCACTGTTTGAATCACACCACGCGAGAGAGGACACCCCCGCCATGGCATCCGTCAACAAAGTCATCCTGGTCGGCAACTGCGGCCGCGACCCTGAAATCCGTTACCTGCCTTCGGGCCAGGCCGTGGCGAATGTGAGCGTGGCCACCACCAGCCGGCGCAAGGACCGCAACTCGGGTGAGACCGTTGAAGACACCCAGTGGCACCGCGTCACCTTCTACGACCGCCTGGCCGAAATCGCGGGCGAGTATGTGAAGAAAGGCCGCCCGATCTACGTCGAAGGCCGACTCAAATACGGCAAGTACACCGACCAGTCGGGCATCGAGAAGAACACGGTGGACATCATCGCCACCGAGCTGCAACTGCTGGGCGGACGCGAAGGCATGGGCGGCCCCAGTGCCGATGAGAGCGGCTACGCCCCCCGCGCGGCGGCGCCGGCCCGAGCCGCCGCCCCCAGCCGCCCGGCGCCAGCGAGCAAGCCCGCAGCGGCTTCCACCGGCTTCGACGACATGGACGACGACATCCCGTTTTAAAGATGTTCAGGCCAGCCGCCCCGTCCGTCGTGGGCTGGCCGGTCCCCAGCCTCTCCACGTGGCGCGGCCGAGTCACGGTTTCGCTGGCCGTTGCCACCGGCAGGTCAGGCTGGGTGTCAGGCCAGGGCTGCGTCCCGATCGGCCTTGGGACCCATGTTCAAGCCTTCGGCATCCATGTTGAGCTGCGGCCGTTCGGCAGGGCCATCTGCAGTCAATCATGAATCATAATGGTCAGCTAGATGTCAGGGAAATACATGAAGGGCCAAGCCCTGGCCTGACCGCATAATTGCCGTCATCGTCATCGTCATCGGTGATGCCAAGCCCGGTGTCATACAACCACATTGGAGACCTGCATGACCAGTTCCGTCACTTCGGCTGACAAGCCATGGCTGAGTGCATACCCGCCTGGGGTGCCTGAGCAGATCGATCCCAGCGCTTACCGATCCCTCGTCGCGCTGCTGGAGGAAAGCTTTACCCGCTATGCCGACCGTCCGGCCTACAGCTTCCTGGGCAAGGATTTCCGCTATGCCGTCATCGACCAGCAGTCGATGGCGTTGGCGGCCTACCTGCAGGGCAAGGGGCTGGTCAAAGGTGACCGGGTGGCCGTGATGATGCCGAATGTGCCGCAATACCCGGTGGCGGTGGCCGCCATCCTGCGCGCGGGCCTGGTGGTCGTCAACGTCAATCCCCTCTACACCGCGCGTGAATTGGAGTACCAGCTCAAAGACTCGGGCGCCAAGGCCATCGTCATCATCGAAAACTTCGCGCACACCCTGCAGGCTTGCATCGCCAACACCCCCGTCAAGCACGTGGTGCTGTGCGCCATGGGCGACATGCTGGGCTGGCTCAAGGGCACGGTGGTCAACCACGTGGTGCGCAAGGTCAAAAAAATGGTGCCCCCCTTCGACCTGCCGGGGGCCGTGCGATTCAACGATGCGGTGCGTACCGGCAGCCGCATGGCGCTGTCTCCGGTGAACATCGACCCCGACGACATGGCCGTGCTCCAGTACACCGGCGGCACCACCGGTGTCAGCAAGGGGGCGGTTTTGTTGCATCGCAACATCATCGCCAATGTCTTGCAGTCCGAAGCCTGGAACGACCCGGTGATGAAGAAGATCCCGGCCCACGAGCAATCCACCGCCGTGTGTGCCCTGCCGCTCTACCATATCTTTGCCTTCACGGTGAACATGATGTTGAGCATGCGCAACGGCGGCAAGAACATCCTCATTCCCAATCCGCGCGACCTCCCGGCGGTGCTCAAGGAGCTCAGCCGCCACACCTTCCACAGCTTCCCGGCCGTCAACACCCTCTTCAACGCCTTGCTCAACCACCCGGACTTCGATCGGGTCAACTGGCGCAACCTCAAGGTGGCGGTGGGCGGGGGCATGGCGGTCCAAAGCGCCGTCGCACAGCAATGGCTGGAGCGCACCGGATGCCCCATCTGTGAGGGTTACGGTTTGTCCGAAACCAGCCCCTCGGCCAGTTGCAACCCGGTCACCAACACCGCGTTCACCGGCACCATCGGCGTGCCTCTGCCGAGCACGCTGATGAAGTGCATCGACGACGACGGCAATGAAGTTCCGGTGGGTCAGCCTGGTGAGATCGCCATTCGGGGGCCGCAGGTCATGGCCGGTTATTGGCAGCGCCCCGATGAAACCGCCAAGGTCATGACGGCCGACGGCTGGTTCAAGAGCGGCGACATCGGCATCATGGACGAACGCGGTTACTTCAAGATCGTGGACCGGAAAAAGGACATGATCCTCATCAGCGGTTTCAACGTCTTTCCCAACGAGGTGGAAGATGTGGTCATGGGCCTGGAGGGTGTGCTGGAGTGCGCCGCGGTGGGCATTCCCGACCCGCATTCGGGCGAAGCGGTGAAGCTGATCGTGGTCAAGAAAGACCCGTTGCTGACCGAGGAACAAATACGAGACCATTGCCGTCAGCACCTGACCGGCTACAAGCAGCCCAAGGTGATCGAGTTCCGTACCGAGCTGCCCAAAACCCCGGTGGGCAAGATCCTGCGTCGCGAGTTGCGCGACCAAGCCTGATCGGAGTCTACGCCCGTGGGTCAACACATCGCCCTCATCAGCGCCGTTCACGAGGAGCTGGCCGAAATCCTGCAGCTCATGCCCGACGAGCGCAAGGTGGTCGTGGGTGGTCGGACCTTCTGGACCGGCCACCTACAGGGCCACGAGGTGGTTGCGGTACTCTCAGGTATCGGCAAGGTGGCGGCCGCCGCCACCACCACCGTGCTGTGCGAGCGCTTCGAGCCGCAGCAGGTGATCTTCACCGGCGTGGCCGGGGGGCTGGCACTGGGCGTCGAGGTGGGCGACATCGTGGTGGCCACGGCCGTGGCTCAGCACGATCTCGACGCTTCTCCCTTGTTCCCGCGCTGGGAGGTGCCAGGCTACGGCGTCAGCCGGTTCCAGGCCGACCTGGCGCTGACGCAGGTGCTGCACGCCGCCGCCAAAGACGCCGTCACCTGGCTGCCCAAGCTGTTGGACGAGGCGGTGCTGCGCGGTTTGGGTCTGCATACGCCCAGCGTGCATCAGGGGGAGGTCGTCACCGGGGACCGCTTCGTGGCCACCGAGGCCGAGTGCGCCGCCCTGCGCGCCGCTCTGCCCGAAGCCCTCGCGGTGGACATGGAAAGCGCCGCCGTGGCCCAGGTGTGCCACGACTACGGCGTGCCTTTCGGCGCGGTGCGCACCATCTCCGACCGGGCCGACGACGAGGCCCATGTGGACTTTCAACACTTTTTACAGCAGGTGGCGCGCCATTACAGCGGGCGCATCGTGCGCAAGGCGCTCAATTTACTCTGAGCTTACTTCAGCCAGCCGCGCTTGCGGAAGTACACCATCGGGATCACCGCCGACAACACCATCAGCAAAATCGAGAAAGGGTAGCCGTAAGTCCATTGCAGTTCGGGCATGTGCTCGAAGTTCATGCCGTAGCTGCTGGCCACCAGCGTGGGCGGCAGCAGCGAGACGCTCGCCACCGAGAAGATCTTGATGATCTTGTTCTGGTTGATGTTGATGAAGCCGATGGTCGCGTCCATCAGGAAGTTGATCTTGTCGAACATGAAGGCCGTGTGGCTGTCCAGCGAATCGAGGTCGCGCAGGATCTGGCGCGCATCCTCGAACTGCTCGGCGCTGAGCAGCCGCGTGCGCATCATGAAGCTGACGGCGCGGCGTGTGTCCATCATGTTGCGGCGGATGCGGCCCGACATGTCCTCGTGCCGCGCGATGCCGGCCAGCACCTCCGAGGCGATCTGGTCCGTCACCTGACCGGACAGCACCTTGCGGCTGATGCGCTCCAGGTCGTCGTAGATCTCTTCCACGGTGTCGGCGCAGTACTCGGCATCGGTGTCGAACAGGCTCAGCAGCACGTCCTTCGCGTCGTTGATGAGACCGGGCATGCGGCGCGCGCGCAGGCGCAGCAGGCGGAACACCGGCACGTCCTCGTCGTGGATGGAGAACAGCACGCCCCGGCTCTTGAGGGACTCGTTCTGTTCGTTGAGGATGAAGGCCACGCGCACGTGCCGTGGGTTCTCCTCGTCATCGATGAGAAAGTCGGAGCGGACATGCAGCTCGCCGTTGTCTTCCTCGAAGAAGCGCGCCGACTCCTCGATGTCCTCGTCCATCGCGTCCTCGGGGATAGACAGGCCGAAATGCTGACGCACCCAGCGCCGCTCTTCCGGCGTTGGTGACTCCAGATCCACCCAGATGGGCTTGAAACGGGCCAACTCCTCCAGGGAGTCGATCTCTTCCTGGAACAGGCGGCCATTGACCAGGGTGAACACATTGAGCATCCGATGCTCCCAGAACGCAAACGATGAGACCGGGGTCGCGACCAGATCGGTGTCTGGCTGCTCACCACCACCGGTCACCGGGCGCGCGCCATCAAGGCGGTCATCCGGGACGATCTTCCGAATCTCAGGACAACGTGGAATTATCGCACCGCCGCATGACGCGCCGATGACGCATCGATCACGCCGTGCCGGCTTGCCCAAAACCGGGCGAACGGGCATAGTGGAGGCCAAAGAACCACGTTTCCCGGATCGGGCCGCACCGGCTCCGATCGTGTCAACCAGAGCAAAGGAGGCTCTTCATGAACTTGACGATCAGTGGTCACCACCTCGAAATCACACCCGCACTGCGCTCCTACGTGACGACCAAACTCGACCGCATTTCCCGACATTTCGACCAGGTGGTGGACATCAAGGTTCTGCTGACCGTAGACAACATCAAGGAAAAGGACTTCCGACAGAAGGCGGAATGCAATATCCACGTGAAGGGCAAGGATATTTTTGCCGAAAGTGCCCACGCCGACCTGTATGCGGCCGTCGATGAACTGGCCGACAAGCTGGACCGGCAGGTGCTGCGCTACAAGACCAAAGTACAGGAACATCATCACGAAACAGCGAAACGCGAGCTTCAATGAGACGCTTGTCATCGAGCTGACTTATATTGCACTGCAACAAGCCGCTGACTTTGTCAAGCGGCTTGTTTGTTTTTGGAGACTAGGCAGAATGGCGCATAAGGGCATAATCTGGCATCCGTGAGGTTGATATGAACCGTCTTTCTGCGATATTGCCTGCCGAACAGGTGCTGGTTGCCGTCGATGCCACCAGCAAGAAGCGTGCGTTTGAAGAAGCAGGGCTGCTGTTCGAGACGCTGCACGGACTCAACCGTGCGCTGATCACCGACAGCCTGTTTGCCCGCGAGCGTCTGGGTTCGACCGGGCTGGGGCATGGTGTGGCCATTCCCCACGGCCGCATCAAAGGGCTCAAGCAGCCGTTGGCTGCGGTGTTCCAACTGGCCAACCCGATCGGCTTCGACGCGCCCGACGAGCAGCCGGTGCGGCTCATGATTTTCCTGCTGGTACCGGAAGCCGCGACCCAGAAGCACCTGGAAATCCTGTCCGAGATTGCCGAGCTCCTCAGCGACGCCTCGTTGCGTGAACGGATGAAGGACAGCAAGGCTTCTGCCGAACTGCATCAACTCATCGCCAACTGGCAATCGGCCCACGCCGTTGCCTGAGCACCCAACCGGTGCCTGCGCACCGTCCTGCTCATGAAGCCTGCCGTCGTCAGTGCCGACGTCCTGTTCGAGGATCACCGCGAAACCCTCAAGTGGCAATGGGCCGCTGGCCAGAGTGCGTCTGAGCGACATTTCGACGAAAAAGCCGTCAGCGAAGCCCGCTCCGGTGCCGATCTGGTGGGGTATCTGAACTACATCCATCCGTATCGGGTCCAGGTCTTGGGGCACCGGGAGGTGGCCTATCTGTCGAACTCTACGCTCGAGGACTGTCGCCGCCGGGTCTCGCGCATCGTGGTGCTGGAGCCGCCGGTGCTGGTGGTGGCCGACGATGTCCCGCCGCCGGCGGAACTGCTGGCCATGTGCGAGCGCGCGCACATTCCGCTGTTCACCACCACTTACTCGGCGGGTTTCGTCATCGACGTGTTGCGCGCCTACCTGTCGCGCCACTTTGCCGAACGCACCACGCTGCATGGCGTGTTCATGGACATCCTGGGGGTGGGCGTGCTGATCACCGGGGAGTCGGGGCTGGGCAAGAGCGAGCTGGGGCTGGAGCTGATTTCACGCGGCCACGGGCTGGTCGCCGACGACGCGGTGGACTTTCACCGCGTCAACCAGACCACCCTCGAAGGGCGTTGCCCCGATCTGCTGCAAAACCTGCTGGAAGTGCGAGGGATCGGCCTGCTCGACATCAAGGCCATCTTCGGCGAAACGGCCGTGCGCCGCAAAATGCGGTTGCGGCTCATCGTGCACCTGGTGCGCAAGCAGACCATGGAGCGCGACTACGAACGCCTGCCCCATGAACCGCTGTATCAGGACATTCTGGGGGTGGCGGTGCGCAAGGCGGTGATCGAGGTGGTGGCCGGACGCAACATCGCCGTGCTCGTGGAGGCGGCCGTGCGCAACACCATTTTGCAGCTGCGTGGCATCGACACCTATCAGGCATTCGTGCAGCGCCAGCGTGCGGCCATGCTGCGCAACGCCTGAGCGTTTCCCGGCCCTCAAGGCCGGCGCTGCTTGGCGCGGTGCTCGCAGTCGGTCTTGGTGCAATGCGCGTACAAGGACAGGGCGTGTTCCTGGAGCTCGAAACCGCGGGACGTGGCGATGGACTGCTGACGCTTTTCGATC
Source organism: Tepidicella baoligensis (assembly GCF_013432195.1). Classification (GTDB taxonomy): domain Bacteria; phylum Pseudomonadota; class Gammaproteobacteria; order Burkholderiales; family Burkholderiaceae_C; genus Tepidicella; species Tepidicella baoligensis. Next base: position 84,508 of record NZ_JACCDB010000003.1, read on the forward strand.
TCGGCGTCGAAAAACTCCTCGACCCGGCCGCAGTCCAGACAAACGAGATGGTCGTGATGCTGCCCCTCGTTGAGTTCATACACCGCCTTGCCCGATTCGAAATTGCTGCGAATCAGCAGACCGGCCTGCTCGAACTGGGTAAGCACCCGATAGACGGTGGCCAGGCCGATGTCGCTGCGCTCGTCGAGCAGCGCGCGGAACACGTCTTCGGCCGTCATGTGGCGTTGATGGCCTGCCTGGAAGATCTCCAGAATCTTGAGGCGGGGTAGGGTGGCCTTCAGGCCGGTGCTCTTGAGTTCTTCGATGTTGGTCATGCAGATCTCGCCGGTCGTTGACCAAGGGCTACAATGCCCTGCATGATAGTACGTTGCGCCTGACCGGCGCACGTGTCGGTTCACATATCCGCACCGCCACCATGTCCACACCCTTCTCGAATCGCCTTCGGCTGGCCGGCGCCGGTGCGCTGGCGGCCGCGGCCCTGACCTTGCCAGGCTGTGCCAGCCTCAACGATGCCTCGACCTCCCTGAGCACCCTCGGTGGGCTGATCACGCCCTACCGCATCGACATTGTTCAAGGCAATGTGGTGGTGCGCGAGCAGGTCGAAGCATTGCAGCCGGGCATGTCGCGCGAGCAGGTGCGCAACATCCTGGGTACACCCCTGGTGGCCAGCGCCTTCCACGCCGACCGCTGGGACTACGTGTTCACCTTCCGGCGGCAGGGGCAGGAGCCGCAGCAGCGGCGCGTGTCGGTGTTTTTCGAGGGCCCCTTGCTGCAGCGGGTGGAGGCCGATGAGCTGCCCACCGAGGAGGAGTTCGTGGCCTCGCTGGACACGCGGCGCCGCATGGGCCGTGCGCCTGCGCTGGAAGCCACCGAGGAGCAGCTGCGGGCCTTCCATGAGCGTTACAACACCGGAGCGGCCACTGCGGCTGCCCGCCCTGCGCCGCCGGCGCCGTCCACCGCCAGCTATCCGCCGCTGGAACCCCGCTGACCGCCATGCCTACCTTTGTACCCTACCGCGTCTGTATCGCGGGCGCCAGTGGCCGCATGGGCCGCATGTTGATCGAGGCCGTCCAAGCCGCTGCCGATTGCACCTTGAGCGGTGCGCTGGACCAACCGGGCAGCCCGGCGATCGGTCAGGATGCCGCCGCCTTCCTGGGGCAGCACAGCGGCGTGGCGATCGCCGATGACCTCGCAACCCTGGCTGGCAGCGACGTGCTGATCGATTTCACCCGTCCCGAGGGCACCATGACGCATCTCCAGGCCTGTGTGCGTCATGGGGTCAAGCTCGTCATCGGCACCACCGGCTTCTCTGATGCGCAGAAAGCCGAGATCGCCGAGGCATCGAAGCACATCGCCATCGTGATGGCCCCCAACATGAGTGTGGGCGTGAACGTGACCCTGAAGCTGCTGGAAATGGCCGCCAAGGCCATGGCCATCGGCTACGACATCGAGATCGTCGAAGCCCACCACCGCCACAAGGTGGATGCCCCCAGCGGCACCGCCCTCAAGATGGGCGAGGTGATCGCTGCGGCGCTGGGACGCGACCTCAAGGACTGCGCGGTGTATGAGCGCGTCGGCCACACCGGCGAGCGCGACCCGTCCACCATCGGTTTTGCCACCGTGCGCGGCGGCGACGTGGTGGGTGACCACACGGTCATGTTCCTGGGCACCGGCGAACGTATCGAAATCACCCACAAGTCCAGCAGCCGCGCCACTTACGCCCAAGGCAGCCTGCGCGCCGTGCGCTTTCTGGCCGACAAGCCCAGCGGCCTGTATGACATGTTTGATGTGCTGAATCTGCGCTGATCATCCCCCATGCAAGACAAATACACCCCGCAGGAGGTGGAGCGTGCCGCCCACGCCCACTGGCATGCCCGTGACGCCTACCGTGTGAACGAACACGCCACCGACGCGCAAGGCCAACCCAAACCCAAGTTCTATGCCTGTTCCATGCTGCCCTACCCGAGCGGCAAGCTGCACATGGGGCACGTGCGCAACTACACCATCAACGACATGCTCACGCGCCAGCTGCGCATGCAGGGCTACAACGTGCTCATGCCCATGGGCTGGGACGCCTTCGGTCTGCCAGCCGAAAACGCCGCGCTCAAGAACAAGGTGCCGCCCGCGCAGTGGACCTACTCCAACATCGCGTACATGAAGCAGCAGATGCAGGCCATGGGCCTGGCCATCGACTGGTCGCGCGAAGTGACCACCTGCTCGCCCGATTACTACAAGTGGAACCAGTGGCTGTTCCTGAAGATGCTGGAAAAAGGCATCGCCTACCGCAAGACGCAAGTCGTGAACTGGGACCCGGTCGACCAGACCGTGTTGGCCAACGAGCAGGTGATCGACGGCAAGGGCTGGCGTACCGGCGCGCCGGTGGAAAAGCGCGAAATCCCGGGCTACTACCTGAACATCACCGCCTATGCCGACGAGTTGCTGCAGCACGTTCAGTTGGGCAACCCGCAGGCCACGCTCGACGGCTGGCCCGACAAGGTGCGGTTGATGCAGGAAAACTGGATCGGCAAAAGCGAGGGCGTGCGCTTCGCCTTCACGCACAACGTGCGGGGCCATGACGGCAACCTGATTGGCGAAGGGCGGATGTACGTCTTCACCACCCGCGCCGACACCATCATGGGCGTGACGTTCTGCGCGGTGGCGCCCGAACACCCGCTCGCCACTCATGCGGCCGAGAAAAACCCCGCCCTGCAAGCCTTCATCGAGGAATGCAAGACCGGCGGCACCACCGAGGCCGAACTGGCCACGCAAGAGAAAAAGGGCATGCCCACGGGCCTGACGGTGACGCACCCGCTGACGGGGGAGGCGGTGCCGCTGTGGGTGGGCAACTACGTGCTCATGTCGTATGGCGATGGCGCGGTGATGGGGGTGCCGGCGCACGACGAGCGGGACTTTGCGTTTGCGCTCAAATACGGGTTGCCGATCAAGCAGGTGGTTGGCGTTGATGGGGCTGCGGCCGCGCAAGGGGTGAGCCCCGGTGACGAATCGGAGCCTGCGACTGAGGAGCGCGCGCGCCCGGCCAGCACGGCACCGGACGCCAACGCCAAGGTATTCGACCCCACGAAATGGCAGGACTGGTACGCCGACAAACAAGGCTTGGTGTGCATCAACTCCGGCGAACTCAACGGTCTGGACCACAAGGCCGCGGTGGACAAGGTGGCCGAACTGCTGGCCGCCAAGGGCCTGGGCGAGAAGAAAACCACCTTCCGCCTGCGCGACTGGGGCATCAGCCGCCAGCGCTACTGGGGCACGCCCATCCCCATCATCCATTGCCCGCACCACGGCTCGGTGCCTGTCCCCGAAAAAGACTTGCCGGTGGTGTTGCCGGAGGACTGCGTGCCCGACGGCTCGGGCAATCCGCTGGTCAAGCACGAAGGCTTCCATGCCGGTGTGACCTGCCCCATCTGCGGTGAACCGGCCCGGCGTGAAACCGACACCATGGACACCTTCGTCGATTCGTCCTGGTACTTCATGCGTTACTGCGATCCCACCAACGCCGACGCGATGGTGGCCGACGGCGCGAAGTACTGGATGCCGATGGACCAGTACATCGGCGGCATCGAGCACGCCATCTTGCACCTGTTGTACGCGCGTTTCTGGACCAAGGTGATGCGCGACCTGGGCCTGGTGCAGGTGGACGAGCCGTTCAAGAAGCTGCTGACCCAGGGCATGGTGCTCAACCACATCTATTCCCGCCGCACCGCCAAGGGGGGCAAGGAATACTTCTGGCCACACGACGTGGAGCAGGTGCTCGATGACGCCGGCAAAGTGGTCGGGGCCCGATTGAAGAACGCGGTGGACAGTGCCGACGGCCGCTTGCCGGCGGGCACCCCGATCGACTACGAGGGCGTGGGCACCATGTCCAAGTCCAAGAACAATGGCGTCGATCCGCAGGACCTGATCGAGAAGTACGGCGCCGATACCGCGCGCCTGTACACCATGTTCACCGCCCCGCCCGAAGCCACGTTGGAATGGAATGACGCCGCCGTCGAAGGCAGTTTCCGCTTCCTCAAGCGGGTATGGGCTTTTGGCTACAAACTGGCCCAGAACGACTGGGGGCAGGCCACGGCCAGCGTGGCCGGTGCGCAGTCGTTGCGCGACGTGGTCTTTGGCAAGGCGGCCAAGGCTCTGCGCCGCGAGATCCACACCGTGCTCAAGCAGGTGGACTATGACTACCAGCGCATGCAGTACAACACCGTGGTGTCAGGCTGCATGAAGATGCTCAACGCCTTGGAGGACTTCAAGGCCACCGACGATGCCGGTGCCGAAGTGGCACTGATCGAGGGCTTTGGTATCCTGCTGCGCTGTCTGTACCCGGCCACGCCGCACATCACCCACGCACTCTGGACCGAGCTCGGCTATGCCGGCACCTTGGGCGACTTGCTGGATGCCGCCTGGCCGCAGGTGGATCCGGCGGCCCTGGTGCAGGACGAGATCGAGCTGGTGCTGCAGATCAATGGCAAGTTGCGCGGTTCGGTTCGGGTGCCGGCCTCGGCCGACCGGGCAACCATCGAAGCCGCCGCACTGGCCGCTGAGGCGGTGCAAAAACAGGCCCAAGGGGCGGCACCGAAGAAGGTGGTGGTGGTGCCGGGCCGGCTGGTCAATGTGGTGCTTTGAGCAAATGGCGTACCCGCATCATTTCCATCCCGAGGCACAGGGGCGCGGCGTGACCATCGGGCGCCGTGCGGCCCTTGCCGCTTTGGTATCGGCCGGGGTGTTCGGGCTGGCAGGCTGCGGTTTCCGGCTGCGCGGCACTGGCGCGCCCATGGCCTTCAGCAGTCTATGGATCAACCTGCCCAACCCGACCGAAACGACCCGGCATCTGGCGGCCCAGTTGCAGGGCCGTGGCGTGGCCGTCCGGTGGTCTATGCCGGGCCCACAGGAAGCGCCGGTCGACGTGGTGCTGGACGTGGTGCAGGACCAGCGCGAGCGGGTGGTGGTGGGCACCACGTCCGCCGGTCAGGTTCGGGAGCTGGTGTTGCGGCAGCGTGTGCGCTTTCGGCTGCGTACACCCGGCGGGCGCGAACTCATCCCCGATACCGAACTGGTGCAGGAGCGCGAACTCAGTTTCACCGAAACCCAGGTGCTGGGCAAGGAAACCGAAGAGGCGCTGCTCTACAGCGACATACAGCAAGCCATCGTGCGCCAATGGATGGCGCGGTTGGCCGCCGTCCGCGACCTCTGATCAACCGATCGGGCGAGGGCGCATCAAGGTGCTTTTGCCGAACAGGCTCTCGATCAGGTCGACCGCCAGCGCGGCGGTGGTGTTGCGCCGGTCCCAGGCGGGGTTGAGTTCCATGATGTCGAGGCTGGCCAGGCAGCCGGTGTCGGCGATCATCTCCATGCACAGTTGGGCCTCACGGTAGGTGGGGCCGCCGGGGACGGGGGTGCCCACGCCGGGCGCGATGTCCGGGTCGAGAAAGTCGATGTCGAAGCTGACGTGAAGGTGCACGTCGGGGCCAACCCCGGCCAGGGCGCGTTCCATGGTGTGGCGCATGCCGTGCTCGTCGATGTAGCGCATGTCGAACACCTCCAGGCCCTGCTCGTGGACGAAGCGTTTTTCCCCGGGGTCCACGCTGCGGATGCCGATCTGGCGGATCGACTCCGGTGTCAGGGCGGGCGACTGACCGCTGAGGGTCGTCAGCGCTTCGGGACCGAAACCGCACAGGCACGCTACCGGCATGCCGTGCAGGTTTCCGCTGGGGGTCAGGGCCGAGGTGTTGAAGTCGGCATGGGCGTCCAGCCAGAGCACGCGCAGGCGGCGCCCTTGTTCGCGGCAATGCCGGGCCACGGCACTGAGGGAGCCGATGGCCAGCGCATGATCGCCGCCGAGCAGCAGCGGCAGGTGGCCCTGGTGCAATTCGTGGAGCACGGCCTGATAGACCTGCTGGTTCCAGGCCACCACAGCCTCCAGATGGCGGTAGCCATCGACCGGCGGCTGCCAGGGGTTGTCGGGCCCGTGCAGATTGCCACGGTCGATGACCTCGACGCCTTGACGCTGCAAGGCCACCCCTATGTCGGCCACGCGCAGCGCCTCCGGGCCCATGGAGGCGCCACGGGCGCCAGCGCCTACGTCTGTCGGTGCTCCCACGAGCGCGACCGTACGGGTGATTTCATGGGGCGGTTTATTCGGTACCATTGTCGGCATTTCCGGTGTGCGTCGAAGGGGTGCCATGCAGGTCAAGATTCTCGGGTGTTCCGGTGCCATCGCGCAACACGCCCGCACGACGGCGTTTCTCATCGATGAGCGCATGCTGATCGGTTGGGACCAGGATGATGCTGGCACCAGCGGCTGAGTACACTGCGGGGAGATTGGTCACAATTGTGAAATACCAACCAAACGGCAAGTCGTCATGCAGATCAGCGGCCACCAGTTGAACGCCCAGTTGCAGCGGGGGTTGCGTTCACTGTACACGGTGCATGGCGACGACCCGCTGCTCCAGCAGGAGGCGCTGGACGCGATCCGCGCGGCCGCGCGCGCGCAAGGACACACGGAGCGCCATGTGTTCACGATGGCCGGCGCGCATGCCGATTGGAGCGCCGTGCTGCAGGCGGGGCAGGCGATGAGCCTGTTCGCCGAACGGCAGTTGGTGGAAGTGCGGATTCCCTCCGGCAAGCCGGGCAAGGAAGGGACGCTGGCCCTGCAACGGCTCGCGGAATCGGTGGTGGCTTCGGACGCCCTGGTGGTGGTCGTGGCGCTGCCGCGGCTCGATGCCGCCGCGCTCAAGAGTGCGTGGTTTGCGGCCCTGGAGAGCCATGGGGTCGCGGTTCGGCTGGAGCCGGTGGAACGTGCGCAGTTGCCGACCTGGATCGCCCAGCGGCTGCAGGCGCAAGGGCAGCGGGTCGAGCCGGGTGAGGCCGGCCAGCGGACACTGGCCTTTATGGCCGACCGGGTCGAGGGCAACCTGCTCGCGGCACACCAGGAAATTCAGAAACTCGCCTTGCTCCATCCCCCGGGCGTGCTGACGTTCGAGCAGGTGGAGAGCGCGGTGCTGGACGTGGCCCGCTACGACCCCTTCAAGCTGGCCGAAGCCGTGCTCGACGGGCAGGCCCTGCGGGTGCAGCGCATGCTCGATGGTCTGCAGGCCGAAGGCACGGCGCCGGTGTTGGTGCACTGGGCGCTGGCCGAGGACATCCGGGCGCTGTGGCGTGTCAAGACGGCCGTGGCCGAGGGCAAGCCCTTGCCGCTGGCGCTGCGTGAGCAGCGGGTGTGGGGTCCGAAGGAAAAACGGTTCGAACGCGTGCTGCCCCGGCTGGCCCTGGCGCAGCTGGCCGGCTGGCTGCAGGCGGCTCACACCGTCGATGGCATCGTCAAAGGCCTGCGCGATCCGCGCTGGCCGACCGACGCCTGGCAGGCCCTGCACCGTCTGGCCCAGACCGTTTGCCAGGCCTGCGCCACCCGCTGAGGTTCAGTGCCCCAGTGGGCTCACGCCGATCAGCCAGGCGTGGACCGCGCTGCGCACCGAATGCACGCCCAGAAACACGATCGATCCGGCCACGGGTCAAGGCATGGCGAGCCTTCGGCTCCTCAGCCCCGGCCTTCGCGCAACAGGCGCTGCAGGTCGGCGCGGAAACGCCGGTTGTCGGGCGAGACCATGCTGCCGTAGCTCAGCACCGTCGCACCGTCGCGGCTGATCAGGTATTTGTGAAAATTCCAGCGTGGCCGCTCACCCGTGATCTGGGCCAATTGCTGGAACAGCGGGTTGGTGTTGGGGCCCACCACGTCGGTCTTCACGAACATCGGGAACTGCACGCCAAAAGTGTTTTCGCAGAACTCGGCGATCTGCTGGTTGGAGCCGGGCTCCTGGTTGCCGAAGTTGTTGGCCGGAAAGCCCAGCACGACCAGGCCCTCGTGTTCGTATTGCCGGTGCAGGGCCTCCAGCCCCCGGTACTGGCCGGTGAACCCGCAGAAACTCGCCGTGTTGACCACCAGCACCACCCGCCCGGCGTATTGGCACAGGTCTTGGGGTTGCTCGTCCTGCAACCGCTCGAAGCGGTGTTGCAGCAAGGGGGGGCAGGCGGGAGCGGGTGGTGCCGTCTGCGCCGCACGGGCTCGTCCCAGGCCACCCCAGACCAGGCTCGCCACGCCCATAGCGCCCATCAGCCATGCCCGGCGCGGCATGGCTTGGCTGGCGCGGGGAACGTTTGGCGATGAAGACGGTCGATATGCCATGACAGGATGCAGTCGAAGAAGCCCTATTGTGCAGACTTTTGCACTTTGGGCCAACCGGGTCCGATATGCCCGACAGGCCAGTAGCCCTATGATTTTGAAGGCTATTGATTGGTGAGACTCGATAAAATCCTGCCGTTTTTCATCACCGAGATGTTGCCAGGAACCCGCTCGCCATGCTTTACCCCGAACTTTTCAAGCAGCTTGAATCCGTCCGCTGGGACATGGACAAGGACATTCCCTGGGATCGGTTCGACCCCGCCAAGCTCAGCGACGAGCAGGCGCAGACCATCAAGATGAACGCGATCACCGAGTGGGCGGCGCTGCCGGCCACCGAGATGTTTTTGCGCGACAACCGCGACGATTCCGATTTCTCGGCCTTCATGTCGATCTGGTTCTTCGAGGAGCAGAAGCATTCCCTGGTGTTGATGGAATACCTGCGCCGCTTCCGCCCCGAACTCGTGCCGACCGAGGAAGAGCTGCACGAAGTGCGCTTCGAGTTCGATCCGGCGCCTGCGCTGGAAACGCTGATGTTGCATTTCTGCGGCGAGATCCGCCTCAATCATTGGTACCGGCGTGCCGCCGAATGGCACACCGAGCCGGTGATCAAGCACATCTACACCACCCTGAGCCAAGACGAAGCCCGGCATGGCGGTGCTTATTTGCGCTATATGAAGCGAGCCATTGCCAAATTCGGCAACGAAGCCAAAGCGGCGTTCGCCAAAGTCGGTGTGCTCATGGCCAGCGCCCGCCGTACCGCCCAGGCCCTGCACCCGACCAATCTGCACGTGAGCAAGGTGCATTACCCCCGCGATACGGTGCAAAGCCGCCTGCCCAATCCGCAATGGCTGGAGCACTGGCTCAGCGAACAGATCCAGTTCGACGCGGCCTGGGAATCCAAAGTGGTGGAGCGCATTCTGCACAACATGAGCCTGCTGATGGAGCGCAGCTTTAAGACGGTGCAGGAACTCAACCGCTTCCGCAAAGAGGTGGCGGCCACGTTGCCGCCTGCGCCGGCCTATCAGGGGGCCTGACCCCGCTCAGGTGCCCAGTACGTGGGCCCAAAGCGCTTCCACGGCCTGGGCGTGCGGTGCCACCGTGGCGCGTTCGATTTGGGTACCGGTTTCGTCGAGACGGGCCCGGTGTTGGAGCAAGCGCAGGGCGCGGTAGGCGTCGGCGGCCGCTCGGCCCATGCCCGGCTTGAGTAGCCCTGCCTGCTCGGCCTGCAGCAGCAGCGCGATGTTGCCGGTGTTGCCGCGCAATGCAGGGTGTCGGGCCGAATGGGCCAGCACCAGGTACTGCACCACGAATTCCACGTCCACCATGCCGCCGGGGCTGTGCTTGATGTCGAACCGCCCAGCCTTGACCGGGTGTGCCTGGCGGACGCGCTCGCGCATGGCGCGGATTTCATCGGCCAGGGCCCGGTGATCGCGTGGAGCCGTGATCACGGCCTCGCGCACGGCGTCGAAGCGGGGAGCGAGGTCCGGCGCGCCCAACACGAAGCGGGCCCGCGTGATGGCCTGATGTTCCCAGGTCCAGGCGGTGTTGCTGCCCCGGTTCTGCTGGTAGTTGGCGTAGGCCTCGAAGCTGGTGACCAGCAGCCCGGAATTGCCGTTCGGGCGCAGCGCGGTGTCGATCTCGAACAGGTCGCCCTCGCTGGTCTTGACCGTCAGCCAGTTGATCATCTTGCGTACGAAGGCGGCATAGACCTCCGGGGCGCGTTCGTCGTCGTCTTCGTAAACGAAGACGATGTCCAGGTCGCTGCCATAGCCCAGCTCCTTGCCGCCCAGCTTGCCGTAGCCGATGATGGCGTGACGGGGTTCCTCGCGGTGGCGCTGTTTCAGGCGCTCCCAGCACCAGCGGCCGGTCACGCGCAGCACCGCATCGGCCAGCGCGCTGAGGTCGTCGGCCACCTGTTCCACCGTGAGCACGCCCTCGACATCGCGTGCCAGGGTGCGGAAGGTCTCCGCATGGTGGGCGCGGCGCAGCAGATTGAGCAGCTCTTCGTCATCGTCCTCTCCGGTGGCGGCGAGCGAACGCTTGCGTGCTTCCAGCTCGGCTTCGAAGGTTGCAGGGTCGAACCGCTCTTCGTAGAGTTGTTGGCCGGCGAGCTCGTCGATCACGCCCGGGTGTTTGAGCACGTAACGGGCCGGCCATTTCGCGGCCCCGAGCACGTGCAGCAACCGCTCGTGCACCGAGGGGCGCTCCTGCAGCAGCGCCAGGTAACTTTCCCGCCGCAGCAGCGGTTCGATCCAGTCGGCCATGCGCAGTGCAGCGGTTTCGCTGACCCGGCCGTCTTCCAGCCAGGCACCGGTGCGCTGCACCAGGCGAGCCAGCCGCAGCCGCGCGTCCTCGCGCAGGGCCAGCACCCGCGGGTGCTCGCACCATTCGGCCACCTTGGCGGCAAAAGCAGGGGGCAGTTGGGCGATCACCGATTGCAAATCTTCCACCGCGCTGCGCCGGCCCTGGCAGCCCTTGCCGTTGCACTGGCCACCGGAGGTGCCCAGCAGGGTGTCGAATTCCTGAGCCACGGTTTCGCGGTGCGCGTCCAGCGCATGCAGAAAAGCGCAGGTGTCGGCAAAGCCCATGGTGTGGGCCATCCAGGTCAGGTCGTCGTCGCGGGTGGGCAGGATGTGGGTCTGCTGGTCGTCCAGGTACTGGATGCGGTGTTCCACCCGGCGCAGGAAGGTATAGGCCTCGGCCAAGGCGCGGGCTTTGTCGGCCGGCATCAGGCCGGCGCGTTCGAGCCGTAGCAGGGCGGCCAGCGTGGGCCTGGTGCGCAGCTCGGGAAACTGCCCCCCGCGCACCACCTGGAGCAGTTGTACGGTGAATTCGATCTCGCGAATGCCTCCGCGCGACAATTTCACATCGTGCGTCCGTTCGGGGTGTCCCGCCGCCCGTTTGGTGGCGTGTTCCCGGATTTGCCGGTGCAGCAGGCGCAGCGATTCGAACACGTTGTAGTCCAGGTAGCGGCGAAACACGAAGGGCAGCACCACGCCACGCAAGGCGGTGGCACTTCCGCTCCCGATCGCTTCGCGCGGGGCGACGACGCGGCTCTTGAGCCAGGCGAAACGCTCCCATTCCCGGCCCTGGACGAGGAAATACTCCTCCAGCGCCCCCAGCGAGACGGCTGGCGGCCCGGAGTTGCCGTTGGGGCGCAACGCCAGGTCCACCCGAAACACCTGGCCATGTTCGGTGGTGTCCCCAATCAGCCCATGGACCCGCTTGACGGCCTTGGCGAAATACTCGTGGTTGCTGATCCGGTTGCGACCCAGGGCATTGCCGGCGGTTTCGCCGTCGTGGTCGTAGACGTAGATCAGATCGATGTCACTGGAGACGTTGAGCTCGCGTGCACCGAATTTGCCCATGCCGATGATCCAGAGTTCGGCCCGTCGCAGGGCCGGGCCCTGCGCAGCCGGCACGGCCGGGTCCAGGTACTCGGGCGCGCCATGCAGTTCGTCGAGTTCGCGCAGTGTCTGTGCCAGCGCCTCGTCCAGCGCCAGTTCGGCCAGGGCGGTCACGGCACCGGTCACCACGCCCAGAGGGGCATCGTATTCGGTATCGAGCACGGCCAGACGTTCGAGCACCAGGTGGCGCAGCACCCTGAGCGCGGCACCCAGGTCCAGGCCACGGCCGCGCAGGGTGTTCAGAGCCTGCCGCAGGGAGGCGGCATTGGGCGCGCCGGGCGGCAGCGCGGTCAGCTCGGCGGCGTAGCGTCGGCGCACCCGCTGCACGAATCGGGAATGGGTAGCGGCATCGACATGTTTCGATACAAATTGAACCGGGTGATCTGAACCTGCCGGGGCGCTGGCCATCATAATTTCGCGTGCTCGATACTCGTGTGACCCCCTTGCCAGCGCCTCTGCTGCGCCTTTGGGCCGGACTGGCCAGGGCTTTGCTCTGGCTGGTGTTCGCCGCATGGCTGCTGTTTGCGCTGAGCTGGGGAGCTTTGCATCTGGTCATTGTGCCGCGAGTCGGGGAATGGGGTCCGGTGCTGGAGCGTTTGGCCTCACGCGCCTTGGGGGTCTCCGTGAGCATCGGTGCCGTCACGGCAGCCTCCAGCGGGCCGGTACCCAGTCTGCAGTTGCGTGATGTGGTGCTGCGCGATGCCGAGGGGCGAGAGGCGTTGCGGCTGGCCGAAGTCCGGGCCGCGCTGTCGGTGCGCTCTCTGTGGCGAATGGGTTTTGACCAATTGGTGATCGAGCGGCCGGTGCTCGACATCCGGCGCACGGCCGATGGCCGGCTGCTGCTGGGTGGCATGGACATGGGGGGGGATGCCGAGGTCGGAGAGAGCCGGCTGGCCGATTGGTTTTTTTCCCAGACCGAGTTCGCCATCCTGCAGGGCACGTTGCGCTGGACCGACGACAGCCGCCCGCATGCCCCTCCACTCGAACTGCAAGGCATAGACTTTGTGAGCCGTCACGTGGCCTGGCAGCACCAGTTCCGGCTGGACGCGACACCGCCCGAGGACTGGGGACAGCGGTTGCAGGTGCAGGGACAGTTCAGCCGTCCGGTATGGCAGACACGGGCTGGGCAAGTGCGCGATTGGACCGGCGTGCTCTATGTCGAACTGCCATGGGTGGACATGCAAGGGCTTGGGACCTATGTGGATACCCGTTCCGCCTTCGGGGTGGATCTGCTGCGTGGCCAGGGAGGTGCCCGGTTGTGGCTGGACTGGCAGCGGGGCGTGGTGCAGCAAGTCACCGCCGATCTGGCGCTGGGGCAGGTGGCGCTCCAGTGGGAAAGGGTCGAAGGCCCGCTGGCCGTGCAAGAGCTCCGTACCCGGCTGGATCTGCAACGACGCGGCGCCACCACCCGCCTGAGCACGCAGCATTTGGCGTTCGTGACGGGCGAAGGGGTGCGCTGGCCCGGCGGGAACATCCACTACGAGCAGGTGCAGGACCCGTCCGGGACGCTGACCGGTTTCGAGTTGGCCGGTGAGCAGCTCGACCTGGCCGCCTTGCGGCAACTGGCGCAGCACCTGCCCTTGCCCGCCGAAGCCGGCCCCTGGCTGGAGCGCACCGCTCCCCGTGGCTTGGCGGAAACCCTTCGCGTGAACTGGACCGCCGCCACTCCTCAACGGCCCGCCACCTGGGAGGCCGAGGGGCGCCTGCGTGGACTGGATCTGGCGGCCGGAACCAACAACGGGGCCGAGCTGGGGCGGCCGGGCGTGAGCGGGGCGGATGTCGTCTTTCGGGCGACGCCCGACGGTGGGCAGGCCAACCTCGTTCTGCAGCCAGGGCATCTGGAGTTTCCCGGCCTGTTCGAGGAGCCCCGGCTGGAGGTCGATCGCCTCGTCGCCAGCCTGACCTGGACCGTGAACGGTGAACGGATCGGGGTGGACATCCCCCGCCTGCAACTGGTCAATCGCGATGTCGATGCCGACGTCCGGCTCCAGTGGCACACCGCCGATCCCGCCGTCAGTCCGGCGCAGTCCCGGTTTCCTGGGGTGTTGGATCTGGAGGCGCGCGTCCACCGGGCCGATGGCGCGCGCGTTCACCGCTACCTGCCGCAAACCATCGACGCCACCGTGCGGCGCTATCTCCAGGCCGCGATCCGCGAGGGGAGGGCCCATGACGGGCGTTTCCGTGTCCGCGGCGACCTGTGGGATTTTCCGTTCGACGTCGCCGGCACCGGTGCGTTCGAAGTCACGGCCCAGTTGAGCGACGTGGTGTTCGACTATGCCCCCGCCTACCTGTTGCCGCCCGACAGTCTCGGCTGGCCAGGCCTGCGGGTCGAGCAGGCCCGGCTGCACATCGACCGCACCCGGCTCGTGATCGAGGAGGCGCGTGCCGCTGCCCAGGCCTGGCCAGAGATTCGGGTGCTCCAGGCCCGGGCCGAGATTGCGGATTTTGCGGCCGATGAACCCCTGCTCCATGTGCGCGGGGTGGTGCGCGGACCCGCCCAGGATGCCCTGGCCCTGGTGAACCGCTCCCTGGTCCGAGGTATGGTTGCCGAAGCTCTCGTGGCTGCACGCGCCACCGGCCCGGTCGAGTTGGATCTGGAGCTGGCCCTGCCGCTGGAGGACGTGGACGCCGCTCGGGTGCGAGGTCAGGTCCGTCTGGCCGGCAATGATGTGCAGATCACCCCCGAGACGCCGCGTCTGCAAGGCGTTCAGGCTGCGTTGCAGTTCACCGAGACGGGCTTCGAGGTGGCGTCGGCCAGCGCCCGGCTGCTCGGGGGTACGCTGCGCTTTTCCGGCCGCTTGCTCGACGAGGGCGCGCGCGACCGGGTCGTGTTTCGTGGTCAGGGCCAGGTCACGGCCGAAGCGCTGAGCCGTCAGCAGCATTGGCCCTGGCTCGCCCCACTCGGGCGCGTGGCAAGCGGTCAGACGAACTACAAGATCGAGCTGGCGTTCGGCCCCCAGGGCACGGGCATTCGCATCGAGTCGGGGCTGCAGGGATTGGGACTCGATCTGCCCGCACCGTTCGACAAAGCCCCGGACGCCATCCTGCCGTTGCGCCTGGTTGTGCAGCCCCTTGCCGATGCGCCCGCCGGCCTCGAACGCGATGAACTGCGCTTCGAGCTCGGAGCCGGTACCCGCCCCCTGCTGGGCGTGCTCTACCAGCGCGAATGGGCCGGGTCGGCGCTGAAGGTGTTGCGCGGCAGCGTGGCGGTGCGCAGCGAGCGCCCCGCCTTGCCGGCACAGGGCGTGCGGGCTCAGGTCGATCTGGGCGATGTCGATGTCGCGGCCTGGGAGCGTGTGTGGTCCGGTGCCGGGAGCGGTCCAAGTGCTGCCGGGCTGCTGGACGGTCAAGCCTATTGGCCTACGCAGTTCGCCCTGACGGCGCGCCGCATCGAGCAAGCGGGCCGGGTGTTCCAGAACGTGGTGGCCAACGGCACGCGTGAGCGCGAGCAATGGCGTTTCTCCGTCGAGGCCAACGAGATGGCCGGCCAAGTCGAATACCGCCCCAACACCCCCCAGTTGCCGGGGCAACTGCGAGCCCGCCTCTCGCGTCTGGACCTTACTTCCCAGGGAGCCACCGAGGTGGAGCATTTGTTGCAGGCCCAGCCCGAAGCGATACCCGCGATCGATCTCGTCGTGGACCGGTTCCGCATGGCTGGCCTCGACCTGGGGCGACTGGAAATCCAGGCCGTCAACCGGCAAGCCGTGCTCGCCGCGCGCGAGCAGGTGAGCGAATGGCGGCTGAACACCCTCAACCTGGAGGTGCCGGAGGCGCGCTTGCGCGCCAGTGGCAACTGGGCCGCCAGTGCCGGCGAACCAACCGGCGCGCGCCGCACCGCGCTGCGCATCGAGCTCGACATCGACGACGCCGGCCTGTTGCTGGGCCGTTTCGGCATGCCTGGCGTGGTGCGTGGTGGCAAAGGCCGGATCGAGGGTCACATCGGCTGGATGGGCTCGCCCATGTCCTTCCATGCCCCCACGCTAGGCGGCGGACTGCGTATCGACCTGGAGCGAGGGCAGTTCCTGCGCGCCGATCCTGGCATTGCCAAGCTGCTCGGCGTGCTGAGCCTGCAGTCGTTGCCGCGCCGGCTGGCGCTGGACTTCCGCGACGTGTTCAGTGAAGGCTTTGCGTTTGACTTCTTGCGCGGCGACGCCCGCATCGCCGAGGGCGTCGCCCACACCAACAACCTGCAGATGAAGGGCGTCAGCGCCGCCGTGCTGATGGAAGGGCAGGCCGACATCGTGCGAGAAACCCAGGACATCACCGCCGTGGTGATTCCCGAGCTCAATGCCGGTACCGCCTCGCTGGTGGCCACCGTCATCAGCCCGGTCACGGGGTTGAGCACCTTTTTGGCCCAGTTTCTGTTGCGCCAGCCGTTGCAGGAAGCGGCGACCCGCCAGTTTCGCATCACCGGCCCATGGAGCGACCCCCAAGTCGAGCGCGTGACACGGCGTAACATAGGCAACGGATCGGCCAGTCCGGTCGATTCCTTCTCCACACCAGGAATCAGTTCCCCATGAAAGTTGCAGCGATACAGATGGTTTCGGGCATCCGCCTGGAAGACAACCTGACCCAGGCCCGTGGCTTGCTGGAACAGGCCCGCGACGCCGGGGCCGAGCTCGCGGTCCTGCCCGAGTATTTCTGTTTCATGGGCCGTCAGGATGCCGACAAGCTCCTCATTGCCGAGACGCCAGGCAACGGCCCGATCCAGGATTTCCTCGGCCGCAGCGCGGCCGAATTGGGCCTGTGGATCGTGGGCGGTACTCTGCCCATGACCACCGAAGACCCGGCCCACGTTGCCAACGCCTCTCTGGTGTATGACCCCCGAGGCCGCGTGGTGGCACGCTACGACAAGATCCACCTCTTCCGTTATGACAATGGCCGCGAGCGTTACGACGAAGCGGCCGTGCTCGCCGCAGGCGACAGGCCCACCGCCTTCGAGTTGCACGACGCTTGCGGCAACCTGTGGCGCGTGGGTCTGAGCGTGTGTTACGACCTGCGTTTTCCCGAGCTGTACCGTCAGCTCGGCGCCGATCTGCTCCTCGTGCCCGCAGCCTTCACCCACACCACCGGCCAAGCCCACTGGGAGGTACTGCTGCGCGCCCGGGCGATCGAGAACCAGGCCTATGTGCTTGCCAGCGCCCAGGGCGGTAACCATGAGAACGGCCGCCGGACCTGGGGGCAAAGCATGGTGATCGACCCCTGGGGGGTGGTGCTTGCTCAGCGTGCCAGTGGCGCCGGCGTGGTCGTCGCCGACATCGATATGAACCGGCTGCGTCAGGTACGCCAGCAATTGCCCGCCCTGCAGCACCGGCGCCTGTAAGTGGCCTCTGTGCCTTGGTTCGGGCGCCTGTCGCGGCGCTGGTTGCTCTGGGGCCTGACCTGCCTGCTGGTCATGGCCCTGCTGGCCGTGCTGGTCTTTCTGGTGCGGGAGTACGAGGAAACCCAGACCCTGACCCGGCTGGAGCGCAGTGCCGCCAGCATGAGCATGGACGTGCGCACCGGTCTGACGCGCAGCGTACAGAACCTGCTGGCCTTGCACAGCCTGGCGCCCACGCCATCGAGCTGGCCCGGTCTGGCCGCCGACATCCTCGCCTCCCAGCGCGAGATCATGCACCTGGAGTGGCGTGACCGCGACCTGAACCCGCTGGCCACTCGCCCCACCCCTTACTTGCCCGATGTCTATGCCTACCGGCCCCGGCGAGATGCGCTGCCCGATGTCATCCAGGCCTGCCTCAATGCCGATCGCATCAGCGGGCCGGCCTATTCCAACAGCTATTTCTGGCCCCTGGCCCAGGGTCAAGGCATCGAACTCATGGAGATGTGCCTGCCGCTGAACCGGGATGGACAGGCCGACGGCTACCTCATAGCCACCTACGCCATGGCCGGCCTGCTGACCGAGCTCATTCCCGCAGAGGTGCGGCGCGGCCAGCGCGTCGCGTGGACCGAGCCCGACGGCACGCGTCTGACGATCGTGGGTGACCTGCCGACCGGGCTGCCGGTCATGCACGTGAACCAGCTCGTGGATTTGCCGGGCGCCACTTACATCCTGCGGCTGGAGCAGCCCCGGATCGCAGACGGCTGGCTGCCTCACGTGCTCACCGTTGCCGTCGCAGTCCTGGCCCTGAGCTTGCTCGGGGTGCTGGCGTTGCTGGCGCGCGACCTGCGCCTGCGCCAGCTCGCCGAACAGAAACTGGCCGAGGCGCTGGCGTTTCGCAAGGCCATGGAAGACTCGCTCGTCACGGGCCTGCGCGCGCGCGACATGGAAGGACGCATCACCTACGTCAACCCCGCGTTTTGTCAGATGGTGGGGCTGAGTGCCGAGCAGCTGCTGGGCACCAGTGTGCCGGCGCCCTACTGGCCGCCCGAGCAGATCGAAGAGTACCGCCAGCGGCTGGCGGTGCGCCTGGCCGGGCGCTTGCTGCCGCGCGAGGGCTTCGAGTCGGAATTCATGCGTTCCGATGGCACGCGCTTTCCCGTGCTCATCATCGAGGCTCCGCTCATCAACGCCCAAGGCACCCAGACCGGCTGGATGAGCGCCATCCTGGACCTCAGCGAACAACGCCGCAGCGAGGAGATGTCGCGCGCGTCCCAGGAGCGGTTGCAGGCCACGGCTCGGCTGGCCATGGCCGGCGAAATGGCTTCGCTCATCAGCCATGAACTGAATCAGCCCCTGGCGGCCATCGCCAGCTATGCCACCGGTGTGCTCAACCTGATCGGCCCCAACCAGGCGGGCGCCGACACCACCGAGCTGCGCACCGCGATCCAGCGCATCCTGGAGCAGGCCGAGCGTGCGGGGCGTGTCATCCGCAGCGTCGGCGATCTGGTGCGCCGGCGCGAGCGCGAACGCGAGGCCGTTCCCGTGGCCGCGCTGTTCGACGCCATCCTGCCCCTGCTGCAACTGCAGGCCCGCAAACTCGGCATCGCGCTCGACATCCGCGTGGCCGACGACTGCCCGCCGGTCTGGTGTGACCGCACCATGGTCGAGCAGGTGCTGCTCAATCTCGCGCGCAACGGCATGCAAGCCATGCCGCCGGGCGAGCCGTCCACCCCCAGTGGCCGGCGGCGTTTGCGTCTGAGCGCCCAGCCCGTGCGCAGCGCGTCGGCGCACAGCACCCAGCGCTGGGTCGAATTCGCCGTGGCGGACCACGGGCGGGGCATCTCCGCCGAGGACGCCGAGCGGCTTTTCACCCCGTTCTTCACCACCAAGCCCGAGGGGATGGGCCTGGGGTTGAACCTGTGCCGCACGGTGGTGGAGCAGCATGGCGGAGGCCTGCGGTTCGAGCCCCAACAGCCCTGTGGCACGGTGTTCCGTTTCACCCTGCCCGCTGCCGACACTCTATGATCACGACCTGATGAATGCCCAGCTTGCGGCCGATGCCTGTGTCCATGTGGTGGATGACGATGCCAGTGTGCGCGACGCGCTCGGCTGGCTGCTGCGCACCCGGCGTCTGTTGAGCATTCCCTATGAGAGCGCCGAGCGTTTCTGGGACGAAGCCCGCCAGTGGGACGAGCCCGGCTCTGCGGCCTGTCTGCTGCTGGACGTGCGCATGCCCGGCGTGAGCGGCTTGGCCTTGTTCGAGCGGTTGCGGGAGCTGGACTGGTTTGACAGCCTGCCGGTCATCTTCCTGAGTGGACATGCCGATGTCTCGACGGCGGTCGATGCGGTCAAGCGCGGAGCGTTCGACTTTTGCGAGAAACCGTTTTCCGACAACGCCCTCGTGGATCGGGTAGAGCAGGCCCTGGTGCGCTCGGCTCAGGTGCAGGCGCAACGCCGGGCGCGCCGCGAACTGCGCATCCGGGTCGATGCGCTGACCGAGCGCGAGCGCGACGTGATGCGGCTGATCGCGGCCGGGTTGCCGAACAAGCTCGTGGCCGACGAACTGGGCATCAGCGTGCGCACCGTGGAGGTGCACCGCGCCCATGTGTTCGACAAGATGGGGGTTCGTTCGGCGGTGGAACTGGTCAACCTGTTGCGCGATCTGTGACACTCAGGCTTTCGGCTCCCCGTGGTCCTGGCGTGGTGGCGCCTTCTCGCGTTCCACGTCCTCGGGCAGCTCGCCTTTCTTGCGCCCAGAAAACATGGTCCACCAGATGATGAACAGGAAGATGAGCAAGGCGCCCAACATTTCGAGCAACAACAGAGTCATGGGATCATGGACGGTGTGGTTGCGCCTCGCGGGGCGCAGGGTGGCGTGGCCCTTGATTGTAGGCACCCTGGCCGCCTGCGCCACGCGGCCGATTCCGCAAACCCCGACGCCGGTGCCGGCAACGCCCCCCGTGCAGCCGGCTCCCGTGCCGCCGCCCGTGGCTGCGCCCGTCTCGTTGGACGAGGGCTGGCCCGATCCCGTCGTCACCCCGGAGCACGCTGCCTGGCAATGGGCCGACAGCCAGCCCCTGCCCCCGCCCCTGCAACGAGGCAAAAGCGTTTGGCTGCCGGTGCGTTGGAGTGAACTCCCGGGTTGGGGGCGCGATGCGCTGCACGAAGCCTGGAACGCCTGGCTGCGCAGCTGCGAACGCCCCGCGCCGGTCGTCGGCAGCCTGTGCGCCGAAGTGCGCCAGCACAGCATCGCCTCGACAGAGGAGCAACACGCCTGGGTCATGCGACGCCTGCAGCCTTACCGCGTCCAGGCCCCGGGCGGTCAGGCGCAGGGCTTGCTGACGGGTTATTACGAACCGGTGCTGGCGGCACGCCGCACGCGCGACGAGGTGCACCAGATCCCGCTGCACAGCCTGCCCGCTACGCTGCGCCCCGGTCAGCCTTGGTTCACCCGCGAGCAGATGGTCAATCACCCCGTCGCACGGGCCCAGTTGCAAGGACGCGAGATCGCCTGGCTGGCCGATCCACTGGATGCGTTGCTGCTGCAGATTCAAGGGTCCGGGCGTATCGTGTTCACCGAACCCGATGGCCGGCAGCAGATCGTGCGGCTGGCTTTTGCCGGCCACAACGGGCATCCCTACCGCAGCGTGGCGCGCTGGTTGCTGGATCGCGGCCTCATCCGTGATGGCACCTGGGAAGCCATCCGCGCCTGGGCGGCCGAGAACCCGGACCGCATCGACGAAATGCTCTGGAGCAATCCGCGCACCGTGTTCTTTCGCGAGGAGCCGCTCAACGAGCTCGATGCCCAGTTCGGCCCACGCGGGGCCCAGGGCGTGGCGCTCACCCCCGGGCGTTCGATCGCGGTGGACCGCGACAGCATTCCCTACGGCACCCCGGTGTGGGTGCATTCACCTGGTCCGCACGCGCATGTGCGCCGGCTGGTGATGGCGCAGGACACGGGCGGTGCCATCGTGGGCGCCGTGCGGGCCGATTTCTTCACCGGTTGGGGCGACGCAGCTTACACCCTCGCGGCCGGCATCAAGCAGCCGCTGCAGATGTGGGCGCTGTGGCCCCGGCCCTGATCCATGCCAAGGAGGAGCTCATGCGTATCGGCGTCCTGACCGGCGGTGGCGACTGCCCCGGTCTCAACGCGGTGATCCGGGCGGTCACCAAATCCCTGTTGCGCCAGGCAGGCGCGCAGGTCATCGGCATCGAGGACGGCTTTGCCGGCCTCATGGGCCCCGCCACCCGCACCCGCTTGCTGGACTGGGACTCGGTCAGTGGCATCCTGATGCTCGGGGGCACCATTCTGGGCACCAGCAACAAAGCCAACCCGCTGGCCACCCCCGACGCCACGGCCCAGACCCTGGCCAACGCCCAGCGCCTCGGGCTGGATGCCTTGGTCGTCATTGGCGGCGACGGCAGCATGGCGATTGCGCATGGCCTGGCCCGGCAGGGGCTGCCCATCGTCGGGGTGCCCAAGACCATCGACAACGACATCGTCGGTTGCGAGCGCAGCTTCGGCTTCGACACCGCGGTGGCCACCGTCACCGATGCCCTGGAGCGCATCCAGACCACCGGGCAAAGTCACAGCCGGGTCATGATCGTCGAGACCATGGGCCGCTATGCCGGCTGGATCGCGCTGGAGGCGGGCATTGCTGGCGCCGCCGATGTGATTTTGCTGCCCGAAATCGACTACGACATCGAGGCCGTGGCCCGGGTGTGCCGCGAGCGTGAGCAGCGCGAGCGCCACACCGTGATTTGCATCGGCGAGGGCGCCAAACCCCGAGGCGGCGCGCTCACCGTGGAGCGCCGCATCGCCGACAGCCCGGACCCGATCCGCCTCGGGGGCGTGGCCCATGCCCTGCGCGAGCAGCTGCAGCCGCTCCTGCAAAGCGAGGTGCGTGCCACCGTGCTGGGCCACGTCCAGCGTGGCGGCTCGCCCACCCCGTTCGACCGGGTGCTGGCCACCCAGTTCGGCAACCAGGCCGCGCAGCTCGTCATGCACGGGCAGTTCAATCGCATGGTCACGCTGCAGCAGGGACGGCTCGACAGCATCGCGCTGGCCGAGGTGGCGCACCAACACCGCCAGGTGCCGCTCGATCACCCGTTGTTGCAGACCGCCCGCCAGATCGGCGTCTCGTTGGGTGAGCCCTGAGTTGCAGATGCCGTTTCCGTGATAGATTCGGGTAAGTCCTGAGGGCTCAGAAGGCACAGATGTTGCAAAGTTAAGTCTTTGATTATTTTTTTAGGTGTCAAGTATATGAAGCTTCGACTCATTGCTCTGTCCGCCCTGCTGGCGCTGGGAGCCGCCCAGGTGCATGCCAAGACCTTCAAATGGTCCAGCGCCAGCGACATCGCCACCTGGGACATCCACTCCCAGAACAACGCGCTGCAAAACGGCATCCACGCGGCGGTCTATGAAAGCCTGGTCTACTACAACAGTGAGACGTTCAAGATCGAGCCCGTGCTCGCCACCTCATGGACGCAGGTGTCGCCAACCCAGCTGCGCATGACGCTGCGCACCGGCGTGAAATTCCACGACGGCTCCGACTTCACGGCCGACGATGCGGTGTTCTCCATCCAGCGCGCGATGGCGCCCACCTCCAACTTCACGCCTTACATTCAGGGCATCGACCGCGTCGTCAAAGTCAACAACAACACCATTGATATCTTTACCAAGGCCTTCAATCCGGTGCTGCTCAACCAGATGACCGAGCTGCGCATGATGAGCAAGGCCTGGGCCGAGAAGAACAACTCGGTCGCGCCGAAGGACATCAAGACCCAGGACGAGAACTTTGCGCACCGCAACGCCATGGGCACCGGTCCCTTCATGCTCAAGGAATGGCAGCCGGATCAGCGCCTGGTATTGACGCGCAACCCAAACTGGTGGGGCACTGCGCCCACCAACGTGACCGAAATCATCTACACCCCCGTCAGCGCCGTGGCTACCCGCATGGCTGCCCTGCTGTCGGGTGAGGTCGATTTCGTGCTCGACCCCAGCCCACAGGATTTGCCGCGCATCCGCTCCAATCCCAACCTGAAGGTGATCGACGGCATCGAGAATCGCACCATCTTTTTCGGCATGGACCAGTACCGTGACGAACTCGTGGGCAGCGACGTCAAGGGCAAGAATCCGCTGAAAGACGTGCGCGTGCGCAAGGCGCTGTACCAGGCCATCGACGCCAACACCATTACCCGCGTCACCATGCGCGGCCTGGGCCAGGCCACTGGTGCCTTGGTGGCACCGCAGGTGGCTGGCTGGACGGAGGCGGTGCACAAGCGCTTGCCCTACGACGTAGAAGCGGCCCGCAAACTGCTGGCTGATGCCGGATACCCCAACGGCTTCGAGGTGGACTTTGCCTGTCCGAACAACCGCTACATCAACGACGAGCAAATCTGCCAGGCCGTCACGGCCATGTGGGCGCGCATTGGAGTGCGCGCCAAGCTGCGCACCATGCCGCTGGTCACCTACTTCCCGATGATCCAGCGGCACGAGGCCAGTATCTACATGCTGGGCTGGGGTGTGCCCACCTTCGATGCGCTGTATTCTCTGCAATCGCTGGTGCGTACGCCTGGACCAGGGGGTGATGGGAACTACAATGTCGGCCGCTACAGCAACCCCAAGATGGATGCTTTGATCGATCAGATCAAGGTCGAGATGGATACGGCCAAGCGCACCGCGCTCATGACCGAGGCGTTGCAATTGCAGAACGACGACGTGGCGCACATTCCGCTGCACAACCAGGTCATTCCTTGGGCGATGAAGCGCAACATCGAGGTGGTGCATCGCGCCGACAACCGCCTCGACTGGCGTCTGATCAAGGTCAACTGACCCCTCACGAATCGTTTCCACACGGGGCGTCGAGTCGACGCCTCTCATTGGACTTACCGACATGCTGGCTTTCATTCTGCGAAGGCTCGGTCAGGCCATGCTTGTCATGGTCGCCGTGGCCTTCGTCTCGTTCATGCTGTTCCAGTACGTGGGCGACCCGATCATCTTTTTGCTGGGGCAGGACGCTACCCCCGAGCAGGTGGCAGAAATGCGTGCCGCCCTCGGCCTGGACCAGCCTTTCGTGATCCAGTTCTGGCATTTCCTTAGCAACGCCGCCCAGGGGCAGTTTGGTATCAGTCTGCGTCAGGGGGTGCCGGTGTCCCAATTGATAGCCGAACGTTTTCCTGCCACGCTGGAGCTGGCGTTGGTGGCCGCGTTCATGGCGCTGGTGGTGGGCATTCCCATGGGGGTGTATGCCGCACTGCGCCGGGGCTCCTTCCTGAGCCAGGTGTTCATGACCGTCTCGCTGCTGGGCGTGTCACTGCCCACGTTCCTGATTGGTATCCTGCTGATTCTGGTGTTCGCGGTGCAGCTGGGCTGGTTTCCGAGCTTCGGCCGTGGCGAGGTGGTCAACATCGGCGGCTGGACCACGGGCCTGCTCACCGCCAAGGGTTGGCACCACATCACGTTGCCGGCGGTGACCCTGGCCATCTTCCAGCTCACGTTGATCATGCGGCTGGTGCGCGCCGAGATGCTGGAGGTGCTGCGCACCGACTACATCAAGTTTGCGCGTGCCCGCGGCCTCAGCGACCGGGCGGTGCACTTCGGCCATGCGCTCAAGAACACGCTGGTGCCGGTGATGACGATCACCGGGCTGCAGCTTGGCGGCCTGATCGCGTTCGCCATCATCACCGAGACGGTGTTCCAATGGCCCGGTATGGGGCTGTTGTTCATCCAGGCGGTGACCTTCGCCGACATCCCGGTCATGGCCGCCTACCTGTGCCTGATCGCCCTCATCTTCGTCGTCATCAACCTGATCGTCGATCTGCTGTACTTTGCCGTCGATCCGCGCCTGCGCCTCGACAAGGCCAGCGGTCATTGAAGAGGTGACCCCCCGCTCATGATTT
Source organism: Tepidicella baoligensis (assembly GCF_013432195.1). Classification (GTDB taxonomy): domain Bacteria; phylum Pseudomonadota; class Gammaproteobacteria; order Burkholderiales; family Burkholderiaceae_C; genus Tepidicella; species Tepidicella baoligensis. Next base: position 109,325 of record NZ_JACCDB010000003.1, read on the forward strand.
CCACACTCAAACGCTGGTTCGACAGCGATATCGGTTACAGCTTTCGCACGTCCCCAACCGCGATCACGGCCGCCGTGATCGCCTTCATCTGCGTGTTCTGCGCTGCGTTCGCCCCCTGGGTGGCGCCGCACAACCCGTTCGACCTGGCGACCCTCGAACTGAGCAACGCCCGCCTGCCGCCCGCCTGGAGCGAAGACGGGGTCTGGGCCTTCCCGCTGGGCACCGACGACCAGGGCCGTGACATCCTATCGGCTCTCATGTACGGTGCACGCATCTCGCTGGCCGTGGGCGTGGCGTCGGTCGTGCTGTCGGTGCTGGTCGGCGTCACGTTGGGCCTGCTGGCCGGCTTCCTCGGCGGCTGGCTTGACGCCTTCCTCATGCGCCTGTGCGACGTGATGTTGTCCTTTCCCGCCATCCTGGTGGCCTTGCTGATCGCCGGTGTGGGCCGCGCACTGTTCCCGAACGCGCACGAGACGCTGGCCTTCGGCGTGCTCATCCTGTCGATCTCGCTCACGGGCTGGGTGCAGTACGCCCGCACGGTGCGGGGCTCCACCCTCGTGGAGCGGCAGAAGGAGTACGTGCAGGCGGCACGCGTCATCGGCGTGGCGCCGCTGCGCATCATGCGCAAGCACGTGCTGCCCAACGTGCTGGGCCCGGTGCTGGTGCTGGCCACCATCCAGGTGGCCACGGCCATCATCACCGAGGCCACGCTCTCCTTTTTGGGCGTGGGCGCTCCGCCCACGTCGCCGTCCCTCGGCACGCTGATCCGCATCGGCAACGACTACCTGTTCTCGGGCGAGTGGTGGATCACCATCTTCCCAGGGATGGTGCTGGTGCTGATTGCCCTGAGCGTCAACCTTCTGGGCGACTGGCTGCGCGACGCCCTCAACCCCCGACTGCGCTGAGGAGCCGACCATGAGCCTGTTGCAAGTCAAGAACCTGGTGGTCGAATTTCCAGGCCGCCGGGGCACCCTGCGCGCCCTGGATGACGTGTCCTTCGACATCGCGCCTGGCGAGATCCTGGGTGTGGTGGGTGAATCCGGTGCGGGCAAATCCCTCACGGGGGCGTCCATCATCGGTCTGCTGGAGCCCCCCGGGCGGATCGCTGGCGGCGAGATCCTGCTGGAAGGCCGTCGCATCGACAACCTCCCGCACGACGAGATGCGCCGGGTGCGCGGTCGCCAGATCGGAGCCATCTTCCAGGATCCGCTGACCTCGCTGAACCCGCTGTACTCGATCGGCCGTCAGTTGATCGAGACCATCACCACCCACCTGCCGGTGACAGCGGCCGAGGCGCGCCGGCGCGCCATCCAGCTGCTCAAAGATACAGGAATCCCGGCGGCCGAGGAGCGCATCGACCACTACCCGCACCAGTTCAGCGGTGGTATGCGCCAGCGCGTGGTGATCGCCCTCGCCCTGGCGGCCGAACCCAAGCTCATCGTGGCCGACGAGCCCACGACGGCGCTGGACGTGTCCATCCAGGCGCAGATCATCACGCTGCTCAAGACCATCTGCAAGGAGCGCGGAGCGGCGGTGATGCTGATCACGCACGACATGGGCGTGATCGCCGAAACCTGTGATCGTGTGGCCGTGATGTATGCCGGACGGGTGGTCGAGATCGGGCCGGTGCATGAGGTGATCAACCGGCCGGCGCATCCCTACACCCGTGGCCTCATGAGCTGCATCCCCGATATGGAGGTCGAGCGCGAGCGCCTGCATCAGATCGACGGAGCCATGCCGCGGCTCAATGCCATTCCCGCGGGCTGCGCCTTCAACCCGCGTTGCGCACATGCCTTCCTGCGCTGCACCAGTGACCGTCCTGATCTGATGCTGGCTGGCCCCACCCGCGCCGCCTGCTGGCTGCACGAAGCCGGCGCTGCCGTGCCACCGACATCTTCCCAACCGGAGGCCGTCGCATGAGCTTCGTCATGGAACCGATGACCGCACCCTCACCCGCCGCCGATGATTCGGCTCCGTTGGTCCAGGCGCACGACCTGGCCCGTACCTTCGATGTGTCCGCTCCCTGGCTGAACCGGGTGCTGGAACGCAAACCGCGCCAGCTCCTGCATGCCGTCGATGGCGTGAGCTTCGAGATCCGGCGCGGCCAGACGCTGGCACTGGTGGGCGAGTCCGGCTGCGGCAAGAGCACGGTGGCCCGCCTGCTGGTCGGGCTCTATGGCCCCACGCGCGGCCGCTTCATCTTCGACGGGCAGGACGCCCACGCCGCTTACGCCACGCCGCAGGGGCGAGTGCTGTGCCGGCGCATTCAAATGATTTTCCAAGATCCCTATGCCAGCCTCAATCCGCGCTGGCGAGTGGCCGACATCGTGGCCGAGCCCCTGCGCGAACACGGCTTGATGAGTGACGCCCATGCAGTCAAGCAGCGTGTCGGCGAATTGCTGCAATCGGTCGGCCTGAGCCCGCTGGACATGATCAAGTACCCGCACCAGTTTTCGGGTGGCCAGCGTCAGCGGATTTCGATCGCGCGCGCCCTGGCCACGCACCCCGAATTCCTGGTGTGTGACGAACCCACCTCCGCGCTGGACGTGAGCGTTCAGGCCCAGGTGCTCAACATCATGAAGGACTTGCAGCGCGAGCAAGGGCTGACGTATCTGTTCATCAGCCACAACCTGGCGGTGGTGCGGCATGTGAGCGACCAAGTGGGGGTGATGTACCTGGGCCGGCTGGTGGAGCTGGCCGACAAGGCCACGCTGTTCAGCCGGCCCAGGCATCCTTATACCCGCATGCTGCTCGATGCCATTCCCAAGTTGCACGACACGGGCCGTGCGCGCACGCCGGTGCAGGGCGAGGTGCCCAACCCGCTGAACCCGCCGAGCGGTTGCGCTTTCCACCCGCGCTGCCCGCACGCCCATGCGAGGTGCAAGGCCGAGCGCCCGGTCATGCAGGATGTCCAGGGCATTCGCGTGGCGTGCCATGCGGTGGAGGAAGGGCGGATCTGATACGCGCCTCAGCGTGGTATGCGCGTCAGCTTCACACCCATGGGTCCCTGGATGGAACCATCGTCCAGCAGGGTCATCACCACCCGGCCCTCGGGCGTGCCCACCTTGATCTTGTCGCCGTCCTTCTCGTAGGTCATCTCGACCTCGGTGCCCATCAGCCGTATGAGCACCTTGCCGTTCGACTGGAAGGTGTAGCGTGTTACGCCCATCGGGTCCTCATAGCTGCCTTCCAGCCCCGAACTGCAGGCCACCAGCCCCGCCGACATGACGGCCGCCAGTGTGCCCACCAGGGCGCGGATGAAACGATGGCGCCGCTCAGTCATTGGCCACCACTTTGCCATCCACGATCTTGACCGGCTGACCGATCTTCAGGGCGGGGTCTTCGGCATGCCGCACGGTTTGCACCGTGCCGTTGTGCAGCCGAACGGTCACGTCGTAGCGGGTTTCCTTCTTGATGGTTTTCTCGATTTCCCGTCCGGCGTAGGCACCGCCCACGGTACCGAGAATTTGGGCCGCAGTGCGGCCACTGCCCTTGCCCACCTGGCTGCCGAGCACGGCCCCGGCCACGCCGCCCGCGACCATGCCGGTCAGTCCGGCTTCGCCTTCGACCTCCACGGTGTTGATGGCCTGCACCACACCGCGGGGATAGCAGTTCTGATGCCGGGCCAGCGTGGGCTGCACAGGGGGGGCGCCGACAGCCTTGTCCACCTTGACGGTCTTGCCGGCGAGCGCCAGCGTGACACTGGCCATGCTGCGCTCGTTCAGCGTGTCGCGCGTGCGGATGGTGTAGGTGGTGGTGTATTCACCGGGTTTGATCTCCTTGAGGACAGGTCGGACGTCGGTGCCGGTCAGGGTGGCCGTGGCTTGGGCCCCTGGCGTGCCGCGCACGGTCAGGGTGATTTCGTGACCACCGGTCCAGCCGGAGGCCTGGGATGCAAAGTAGTCGATGACCGGGGTGGGCGTGGCGGCGGCCACGGCACGCTGGTGCGCGGTGGCGGTCAGCAGGGTCTGGCCGAGCACGGCCTGGGTTTCCGCACTGCCCATACGCATGGTGGCACGCACGGGGCTGTTGTACTTGACCTGGTCACGCAGGCTCAGGGTGTAACTGCCTTCGTAACGGCCGGCACGGGTTTCACGCAAGGTCAGGGCGTTGGCGCTGCCTTCCAGGGTCACGGTCACCGTGGCACCGGCGGTGTCATGGACCTGGAACACGAGTTCGGTGCCGGGCACCAGTTCGGTGACCTGCTGCACCGTGAAGGTCTGGATGGTTGGCTGGGTCTGGGCAGCGGTTTGCTGGGCCCCCAGCAGGGCGGTGAAGGCCAGCAGGCCCGCGATCAGGTAGCGTTGAAGAGTCATGGTGTGTCCATCAAAGGCTCCGGCACAGTTGCCAGATGATCATGCTTATCAAATTAACACTGTGCGTGAGTCGGCTCAAGTGCCGGATCGAGAAAAAAGGCGGGTGGTTACTGGTGTTACATGTGGCTACACCGCAGCGCGTGCAGGGTGCAGGCCGTCCATGGTATCGAGCGCCAGGCAGAGGTCGGCCCAGGCTTTGCCTTTTTCAGCGGGGCTGCGCAGCAGGTAAGCCGGGTGGTAGGTGACCACCACGGGCAAGGACAGCCCGCCCAGGGTGACCCGATGGACCTGACCACGCAACTTGCCCAGGGGCCATTGACGCGCCGCTTCGGGAGACAGGGCGCCGCCCTCGGCGAGCACGGTCTGCGCCGCAAAGCGGCCCATGGCGATGATGACCTTGGGCTGCAACAGCTCCACCTGGCGCAGCAGGTAGGGGCTGCACTGCGCGATTTCCAGCGGGTCGGGGTTGCGGTTCAGGGGCGGGCGACATTTGATCACGTTGGCGATGTAGACCCGATGCTCACGGGTCAGCCCCATGGCCGCCAGCATGCGGTCCAGCAATTGGCCGGCCCGGCCGACGAAGGGCAGGCCTTGGCGGTCTTCTTCCTCGCCGGGCGCTTCGCCAATGATGAGCCAGTCGGGCCGGGGATCGCCCATGCCAGGGACGGCCCGCTGGCGCCGCTGCGCGAGGCCGCATCGCGAGCAGTCGTGAACGGCAGCTTCCAGGGCGGCCAGGTTGGGCAACCAACGGGCCGGGTGGTCAAGGGCGGCGCCAGGTGCGGACGTGGGCACGGGGTGGTTGGGCGGTGGGCGCGTGGGCTCGACGGGTCGGCAGACCGGGTCTGGTACCGCTGTGGCACGACGTTCGTCCTTGGTGGCCGGATCGGATGGGGCTGCGGCGCCCGTACCCACGGCATCTGCGGCGGTTGGCCACCAGATGGGGACGCCCATTTCCTGCAACATCGCCCGGTGGCGGTCGCTCAGCCGGGGCAGGAGCGGCAGGGTGGGGACAGGAGCAGACATGCGGTCAGTGTAATGCGTCGACGTGGCCGCGCATGACGATGGCGTCCTCGCGCCGCGCGCCGTGGTCGGGGTAGTAGCCCTTGCGCACGCCTACGGCTTCAAAGCCGCTCGAGGCGTAGAGGGCCTGTGCGGCCTGGTTGCTGGCCCGGACCTCCAGCCATACAGCGTGTGCCCCGAGGCTGCGGGCCCAGTCGCCCAGCGCGGCCAGCATGCGGCGCGCCCAGCCCTGGCGCTGGTGCAACGGCACGGTGGTGAGGTTGAGCAGGTGGACCTCGCCCACCCCCTGCATGGCGACGAGGTAACCGAGCAGCCAGCGGCCGTCGGGCAGCACCGGGGCGCAAGCCCACGATGGGGGGTCGCTCCGCGGGTCTGGGGTCAGGGCCAGCATCTGCATGGCATGCCCACTCTCCAGGGAGTCGGCGAAGTGGCGCCGGCTCCAGGGGTGGGCGTAGGCGGTCTTGTCCACCTCGGCCACGAGGTCCAGGACCTCGGCGGTCATGGGGGCAAAGCCGGCCCGCTGATAGGGGGCGGGCAGGGCGGCGGGCCAGGGGGTCATGGCGCGTGGGTTCCTGTCGCCGGGTCCCGGGTCTTGAGGGCTTGGAGCCGTTCACGCTCCTGCGTCGTCTGGGCTACCTTGTCGCGTACGTACAGCGGTTGCGCATCGGCGGCCTGCACCGCCGCGCCTTCGGCCCACAGGGCGCCGCTGAGGCGCAACACCGCGGCGGCGGTGGGCCATGCAAGGATCTGAGGCACGCCACGCCAGCCCGTGGGCCAGCGCTCGGCATAGAGGGGGGCGGCATTGCCCGCGAGACAGACGGGGGGAGAGCCACCGCCCATGGGCCAGCCCTCGCCAGTGGCCAGGGCCTCGGGGGCGTACAGGGCAGCGGGGCGGATCAGTTTCAGCGCGCATGAATCGTCCCCACCGGCCATGGGCTCGACGGCCACGTCCGCCACGTACATCTCGTCCATGCGGGCGTCGAGGGCAATGGTGATGAAACCGCCGGGCCACGGGCCCTTGGTCTGCTGCCATTGGGTGAGCGCTGCCTGGGCCACGGCCAGCAGGGTGTGCACCGGGATCACGGGTATGCCCCCCGGTCGCCCGGCCACGGCCAGGCCTTGCACCACCGCGCAGGCCGTGCGCAGGCCAGTGAAGGCCCCCGGGCCGCAGCCGAAGGCGATGGCATCCAGCTCGGCGAGGCGCCAGCCCAGTGCCGCCAGGAGTCGGCGCACGGTGGGCAGGAGCGTGGCCGATGCCCGTGCGCCGCCTTCGGCTTCATGCAGCGCCAGGGGAGGCTGGCCTGCCGCTCCCAGGGCGATGCTCATGCGCTCGGTGCTGGTGTCCAGGGCCAGCACTTTCTGAGGAAGGGTGGAGGTGGGCAGGGTCATGACGGCCGGGTAGGGGGTGGGGCGGAGGTAGCGGCGGACGTAGAGGCAAACGTAGAAGGTGGCGTGGTCGCCGTGACCGATTGGCGTACGGCCGCGTGCACGCCAAAGACGATGCCGACGGTCACCAGGGCCAGTCCAGCCAGCAGGTTGGCGTGCATGGGTTCTCCCAGAAACACCACGGCCCCCAGCGCCGACAGGCCAGGAACCAGCGAGGTGATCATGGTGGAGCGCACCGGGCCGAAGTGGCGCACCATCTGCGTGAAGGTGATGCCCGAAATGACGACGGAACCGATGCCCTGGAAGCCCGCCTGGAACAACAGCTCGCGCCAGGGCGCATGCGCCAGGTGGCTCTGGATCCAGCCCAGAGCGGCCAGCAGACCATACACCGGCACGTAGGTGAGGAAGGCGAACACCGAGATTGCCACCGTGGCTTCCACCGCGGGCAGGCCGTGCTTGCGCGCAATGATGGTGTAGTTGGCCCAGGTGAAGGCGGTCAGCAGGAACAGCAGGTCACCCTTCCACACGTCGCCACCGTCGAAGGCGCTGAGCAGACTGGCGCCGCCGACCAGCAGGTCGCCCGCAACGATCAAGGCCAGTCCCACAGCCCTGGTGGGCGTGATGTGTTCGCGCAGCACCCAGGCCGCCAGCAGCGTGGTCCACAGGGGTAGGCTGCCCGGCATGAGCACCGAGGCGTGGGAGGCGGGCGCAAAGTAAAAGCCGCTGTAGGCCACGCAGGCATAGACCACGCCACCGACCATGCCCACCCCGGCCGTGAGCCGGAAACCCAGCGGTGACAAACCCAGCCAACTGCCGGCGTGGGGTGCGCGCAGGCGCTGCTGCCGCACCATCCACCAGCCGACGGGCAGCAACACCGCACCCGCCCCGACGAAGCGCATGAAAGCGATGTCGAAGGAGGTGAGGGTCTGGTGAGCGGTGGCCCGGGCCACCACGATGAAGGAGGTCCAGATGAGCACCGTGACCACGGCGGCCATCCAGCCCACCGCCCGGGGGCTTAGGCGCTGAAATCCGAAAAACATGCCGCGATTATCGGGTGCCGGGATAATCACCGCATGCCTTCCTCGTTTGCTTGCTTTGTGCGTTGGAAATGGGTTGCGGTCATCGGTTTCTGGCTGGGTGGCTGGCTGAGTCCGTCCTGGGCGTCTGGCCTGCCTCCCGAGGTGCTGGCTGCCTTGCAGCGGGCGCCATTGCCGGCAGAGAGTGTGGCGGTGGTGGTGGCACCTGCCGTGCCCGGGTCGGCACCCTGGATACATCACCGTGCCGATGAAGCGGTGAACCCGGCGTCGGTCATGAAGCTGGTGACCACCTTCGCGGCGCTCGATCTGCTGGGGCCGGCCCATGTCTGGCGCACCACGGTGCATACCGATGCCCCGGTGCGTGATGGCGTGCTCCAGGGGCACCTTTACCTCAAGGGTGGCGGTGACCCGAAACTGGTGTCGGAAAAGCTCTGGCTGCTGATGAGGCGGGTGCAGGCCCTGGGGATTGCACGCGTGGCGGGCGACATCGTGATCGACCGCAGCACCTTTGACGTGCCGGCCGTGGACCCTGGGGCTTTCGACGGTGAGCCGCTGCGGCCCTACAACGCCACGCCCGACGCCTTGCTGGTGAACTTCAAGGCGCAGGTCTTCCAGTTCGTGCCCGACCCCGTGGCCGGCGTGGCGCGCGTGGGCATGGAGCCCCCGTTGGCCGGTGTTCAGGTGCCCGCGTCAGTGCCGCTGACCGGCGGGCCTTGCAACGACTGGCGCGCCGGTCTGCGCGCGGATTTCAGCGACGCCACGCGCCCGCGTTTCGCCGGCGCCTATCCCGCCTCGTGCGGGGAGCGCATCTGGCCGCTGGCCCATCCGGAACCCGATCGGATGACCGCGCGGGCGGTGCAGGGCATGTGGGCAGCCGTGGGTGGCCGGCTCGATGGCCAGGTGCGCACCGGTGTGACACCCCCCGAGGCGGTGGAGCGTCTGGCGCTGGAGTCGCCGCCGCTGACGGAGGTGGTGCGGGACGTGAACAAATTCAGCAACAACGTGATGGCCCAACACCTGCTGCTGGCGCTGGCCCAAGGCCCCGATCGCCCGGCCACCTTCGAGGCGGCGCGTGATCGGATCGCCCAGTGGTGGGTCCAGCGGCTGGGACCCACGGTACCTGCACCCCGGATCGACAACGGTGCCGGTCTCAGCCGGGACGCCCGGATCACCGCGGCGGCACTGGCTCGATTGCTGCAGGTGGCCTACGTCTCACCCATGATGCCGGAGCTGATGTCGTCCCTGCCCGCCAGCGGGCTCGATGGCACGCTGCGGCGCAGCGCCATGGGCGAGGGGCTGGCCCATCTGAAAACCGGCAGTCTGCGCGACGTGCAGGCCCTGGCCGGTTACGTGCACCGCCCGGACGGTCAGCGGCTGGTGCTGGTGGCCATTGTCAACCACCCCAACGCCCGTGCCGCACGTCCCGCCCTCGACGCTCTGGTGCAGTGGGCCGCTCAGCGCTGAACCCACTCCAGGCTCACGCCTGTGGGGCGGGTTCTATGGCCAGGCGGTTGGGTCCTTCGGCCACGGTGGCCTCCAGGGCGCGCTGTGCGCCCACCACCATGTCGGCCGCCAGCCCGTGCAAGGCTTGCGTGGCAGATGGCGTGCGTCCATGTATGCCGATGCTGACGGTCACCCCCGGCGATGCGCAGGTTTGGGCCAAGGTGCGCAGGTCTTCGGCCAGCACGAGCGCGCTGGCCACATCGGCATCGGGCAGTACCGCCACGAACTGGCCACGGGCCCAGTGTGCCAGCACGTCATGGACGCGCATCCGGCCCACCAGCTGACGAGCCAGCGTCCGTTCCATCGTGTCTGCTCGCTCCGGTGCCTGCGCGCGGTGATGCTCGTGTCCGTCGATTTCAATGAACAGCACAGTGACCGGATGTTGCAGCCGGGCGGCCATTGACAGCGTGCGGCCGAGCGCCTCCAACACCGCCGCGCGGCTCAGCAGTCCCGAGGCCGGGTCGTAGAGCGGTACGCCGTCCGCCAGGGCGGGTGCAGGGGGCGTGGCGTTCATGTTTCCATTGTCACCGGCTCACTCGGCGGGGCCGATGTGCAAACTGACCTCGGCAATGCCTTCGACACGTCCGGTGAGTCTGTCACCAGCGACCACCGGGCCCACCCCTTCGGGGGTGCCGGTGTAGATCAGGTCGCCCGGCTGGAGGTGGTAATAGGTGGACAGGTCGGCGATGATTTCGCGGATGTTCCAGATCAGCTTGTCCACGTTGGAGGACTGCTTGGTCACGCCATTGACTTCCAGAGTGATCGCTCCCTGGCTCATCACCACGCCTTCCATGGGCACGATGTCCGTGCACACGGCGCCGTTCTCGATGTCCTTGCCGGTGTCCCAGGGGCGGCCCTTGTCGCGTGCCACCAGTTGCAGGTCGCGTCGGGTCATGTCCAGGCCAGCCGCGTAACCGTAGATCAGCTCATGGGCCTGGTCTTCGCGCACGCGGAAACCGGGCTTGCCGATCGCCAGCACCAGTTCCATTTCGTAATGGTAGTTCTGGGTGCGCGGCGGGTACGGGATGGTGGCCCCGCTTTCCACCAGTGAGCTGGGCGATTTGGTGAAGTAGAAGGGGTTTTCGGTGCTTTTATCGACGGGACGCCCCATTTCGACGGCGTGCGCGTGGTAGTTGCGTCCCACGAAGAACAGGCGGTTGATGGGGAAGCGTTGCGCTGTGCCGCGAATGGGCAGGGATCGAACGGGGGGCGGGGGGAACAGGTAGTGGTTCATGGCGTCAGGGGTTGGACACATGGATGGACGGGCGAACTTCATAGACCCCGAGCTTGCGGTGCAGCGGAGACTCGTCGGCCATGAAGAGGAAGGCGGGTTGATCGGCGCTCAGGTTGCGGAGCGTGACGGCGGTGTAACCCGGGGCGCAGCAGGTGTCGGCCTCCATCAGGGTGAAGGTCTGGCCGGCTCCGTCCACCGTGACTTCGGCGCGGCCTTCGATCTGGTGGAACACCTGGGCCGGCGAGCGTGCGGGCAGGCGCAGCGTCTGTCCGGGTTTGAGCATCAGCGCGTAGAAGCCCAGGATGTTCTCCGCGTCGTCACCCGTTTCGGGGTTGACGTAGGTGACCTGCACGCACTCCTGCTCAGGCTGGTCGGCCGCCAGCGACAACAGCGCGGCGCGGGTATCGGCCCAGGGGTAGCGCAGCATGGGGTAGCGCTTGTCGCTGCGCTGGAACACGGGGGTGGGGACGACGCCGGCGCGCGTCCAGGCGCGGTCGCCGCGGCCGGGCTTGACCTGCTGGCGCTCGCCGTTGACGTGGTAGCTCACTTCCAGGTAATAGGCCAGTGGCAGGTCCAGCACGTCCAGCCAGATCACGGGTTCGTTGCCGTCGTGCCCGTGCTCGTGCCACAGGCCGGTGGGGGTGAGGATGAGATCGCCTCGGCTCATGGGGCACTTCTCGCCGTCCACGGTGGTGTAGGCGCCCTCGCCTTCGACGATCATGCGCACGGCGTTGGGGGTGTGGCGGTGGCTGGGCGCCCACTCGCCAGGCAGCAGCAATTGCATGCCCAGGTACATCGCGGCGCTGGCCTGCATCTTCTCCAGACCGTGGCCGGGGTTGGCGAGCACCAGCACGCGGCGCTCGGCCTTTTCGATCGGGGTCAACTCACCGGCCTTCAGCAGCAAGGGCTTGAGGCTGGCGTAGGGCCAGTGGGTGGCGCGCGTCTGGCGCGTGGGCACGTTCGGGGGCAGTACGCTGCGCAGGCTGGGCCACAGGGGCACCAGGTTCAGCGCCTCGAGTGCGTCGCGGTAGTCCTGCGGCAGGTCTTCCAGTCGGCCAAGTTCTCGCATGTTCGTCTCCGTCGTTTCAGCCCTGTTGCAGGCAGTTGCTCACATTCCAGCCATACAGCCATTCCAACGCATCATAAAAGCGTTCCTGCGGACGGTTTTTCCACATCTGGTTGCGGATCAGGCGCTCCACCCCGGTGGCGTGGTAAATGCGGCCCATTTCGCGGCTGCTCAGCACGATGCGCCCGGTGCGCGGGACGCGGTTCTTCTGGTACAGGGCCAGCGCGGCGGCCCAGTCCTTCCCGGTCACGCGCAGGGCTTCGCCCAGGGTCACGGCGTCTTCCATGGCCATGCAGGCGCCCTGCGCCATGTACTGCGTGGTGGGGTGCGCGGCATCGCCCAGAATGGTCACGCGGCCGAACACCCAGTTTTCGATCGGATCCTTGTCCGCCGTGGCCCAGCGCTTCCAGCTCTTGGGCAACTCGATGAGCTGACGGGCCTTGGGGCTGATGCCCTGGAAATAGCTTTCCACCTCTTCCTTGGAGCCTTCGGTCACGCCCCACTGCTCCTGCTGGCGGCTGTGGAAGGTCACGACCACGTTGTACTGCTCGCCGCCGCGCAGCGGGTAGTGCACCAGGTGGCACTTGGGGCCGGCCCACAGGCTGGCGGCGTTCCACTTCAGCTCGTCGGGAAAGTCGGCCTTGTCCACCACGGCCCGGTAGACCACATGGCCGGTCACGCGGTGCGGGTCGTTCACGTACTGCTGCCGCACCACGGATTTCACGCCATCGGCGCCGATCAAGGCCTGGCCGACCCAGCGCTTGCCGTTCTGGTCGATGGCCGTGACCGTTCCGGCGGCCTCGTCCTGCTCGATGGTTTCGATGTGCGTGTCGGTGAAAAACGCCACCTGCCCGCTGGCCTGTGCGCCTTCCAGCAGCGACAGATGCACGTCGGCCCGGTGGATCACGGCGTAGGGGTTGCCGAAGCGTTGACGAAAGGCTTCACCGGTCTCGATCTTGCCCACCAGGGATTCATCGACGGCGTCGTGCATGACCATGTAGTCGGTGTAGACCGCACGGGCACGCGCCTGTGGCCCCACGCCCAGCGCGTCGAAGGCATGAAAGGCGTTGGGGCCGAGCTGGATACCGGCGCCGATCTCACCGATTGCCGGCGCCTGCTCAAACACCTGTACCTGGAAGCCCTGGTTCACCAGGGCGAGGGCGGCGGCCAGCCCGCCGATGCCGCCGCCGGCGATCAGCACGGGGAGTTCACTGCTCGATGGGCTCATGCGTCGTCTCCTGAGAATCTGTCAAAATATCAGTACACTGACGATTAGTGTAGTAACTATTTGGGGCTTGTGCAAGTGTTTTTGGGTCTTGATTCGAGGTGCAGGCTCTTGCCTGGCATGCCCTAGACTGATGCCTCATGAGCGAGTCCTTGCCTTCTGCCATGCCCGGTTTGAACCACCTGCCTGGTCATGCGATCCGGCGTCTGCACCAGATTTCTGTGGGCATCTTCCACCAGGAGGTGGAAAAACTCAACCTCACGCCGCTACAGTACGGCGCGCTGGTGACCGTGCGCGACCAGCCGGGCGTGGACCAGCGCACCCTGGCGCGTCTGATCGCCCTCGACACCTCGACCACCGCCGGCGTGGTGGACCGGCTCGAAGCACGGGGCTTGCTGGAACGCCAGCTGTCGCCACAAGACCGGCGCGTGCGACGGCTGTTCATCACGAGCCGTGGCATCGATCTGCTCGTGCAGGCCGAGCCGGCCGTTGCGCGTGCACAGGCGCTCATCCTGGCGCCATTGACCCCTGCACAACAGCGTACCTTCATGCGGCTGCTGCAGCGGCTGGTGGAGGAGAACAACGCGTTCAGTCGGGCGCCGAGTGAAGGGGCGGGGTGAGGGAGGTGGGGATTCGAGTGGTCCTCAGCCAGGACTGACCGCCGCATCTGCACGTCAGGCCCGTGCTGTCTTTATCGGTGCGAAAATCCGGGCATGAACGCCCTGAACACCGTTGAATTGATGAACGCCCTGGGTCGGCAGGCCAGGGTCGCTTCGGCGCAGATGGCCAAGGCCGGTGCCGCCTCCAAGGCTGCCGCCCTGCGCGGGTTGGCTTCGCTGCTGCGCGCCAACGTCGCTCAGCTCCAGGTCGAGAACGCCAAGGACCTGGAGCGCGCCCGCGCCGCCGGCCTGGCCGAGCCTATGGTGGACCGGCTCAAGCTCACCCCCAAGGTGCTGGAAACCTGCGCCGAAGGCTGTGAACAGCTCGCTGCCATGCCCGACATCATCGGCGAGATCATGGGCATGAAGCAGCAACCCAGTGGTATCCGCGTGGGCCAGATGCGCGTGCCCATCGGCGTGTTCGGCATGATCTACGAGAGCCGACCCAACGTCACCATCGAAGCCGCCTCCCTGTCCATCAAGAGCGGCAATGCCTGCATCCTGCGTGGCGGCTCCGAGGCCATCGACAGCAACCGCGCCCTGGCCGCGCTGGTGCAGCAGGCGCTGGTGCAGGCGGGCCTGCCGGCCGACGCGGTGCAGCTGGTGCCCACCACCGACCGCGAAGCCGTGGGCCAGCTGATCGCCATGCCGGCTTATGTGGACGTGATCATCCCGCGCGGCGGCAAGGGCCTGATCGAGCGCATCAGCCGCGACGCCAAGGTGCCCGTGATCAAGCACCTGGACGGCAATTGCCACACCTACGTGGACGACCCCTGCGACATCGCCATGGCGGTGAAGGTGGCCGACAACGCCAAGACGCAGAAATACAGCCCCTGCAACGCGACCGAGAGCCTGCTCGTGGCCCGCGGGGTGGCGGCGGCATTTTTGCCGCAGATCGGGGCCATTTACGCGCAGAAGGGTGTGGAAATGCGCTGTTGCCCCGAAGCCAAGGCACTGTTGGCCAGCGTGCCCGGTGCCAACCTGAAGGACGCCACCGAGCAGGACTGGTCAGAAGAATACCTGGCACCGGTGATCAGTGTGAAGGTGGTGGCCGGGGTGGACGAGGCCATTGCCCACATCAACCGCTATTCCAGCCACCATACCGAGGCCATCCTCACCACCGACCACGTGCACGCACAGCGCTTCCTGCGCGAAGTGGATTCGGCGAGCGTGATGGTCAATGCCAGCACGCGCTTTGCGGACGGCTTCGAGTACGGCCTGGGCGCCGAAATCGGCATCTCGACCGACAAGTTCCACGCCCGCGGGCCGGTGGGGGTGGAGGGGCTGACCTCGCTCAAGTACGTGGTGCTGGGTGAGGGCGAGGTGCGCGGCTGAGCCGAGTCAAGCGGGCTTGCCCGCCTGGGTTCGTGCCCATTGCAGCCTCCACTGCGACCCCTGCGCCAGCCCCGTCGCCAGCCATCCAAGGCCGTGGCGTCATGGTGCGTCGGGTCCGAACACGGCATCGAGCCGTTGCAGGAAAGCGGCAGGCACCTGCGCCACCTTCTTGACCTCACGCTGCACGAACACGATGCCCACCTTGCCCCGCGCCACGTCCCGCCCAGTGGCTTTTTCGCGCATCTGGAACGCCAGGTCGAAGCCGTACCGGTTGAAATCTGTCGGCTCCATGGACACGCACATCACCTCGCCATGAAAGCCCTCGGACTGGTACTGCGCGCCGATATCGCCCACCACGATGGGGTGGCCGGCCACATCGCCTTCGCTGTAGCCGAGCGCCTTGAAGAAGCGCACGCGTGCCTCGGACACCAGTGTCAGCAACTGGGCGTTGTCCAGGTGGCCGCCCTGGTTCACATGGCTGATATAGATCTGGATGTCGGTGGTGAAGCGAAAACGCTCCGGCGGCGTGAAGTGCAGGCGAGGCATTTGGTGATGTTGCAAAACGATATCGAAACCGCCATTGTCCTGCAAGGGCATGCCCGCCATATGAAAATCGGCTCATGAACAAGACCCTGAACTCCATCGCCCTGTCCATGCTGGACCTGGTGGCCGTGCGCGAAGGCGGCACCGTGGCCGACGCCTTGCAGATCGCGTTTCGCACCGCACAGCACGCCGAGCGCCTGGGTTTCCAGCGCTACTGGCTGGCCGAGCACCACAACATGGCGGGGATTGCCAGTTCGGCCACCGCCGTGCTGGTGGGATACATCGCGGGCGGGACCCAACGCATCCGCGTCGGCTCGGGCGGGGTGATGCTGCCCAACCATGCGCCATTGGTGGTGGCCGAGGCCTTCGGGACCCTGGCCGAACTCTACCCCGGCCGCATCGACCTGGGGCTGGGCCGCGCGCCCGGCACCGACGGCCTGACCATGCGTGCCCTGCGCCGCGAGCGGGTGGAAACCGAAGACGACTTCCCGCGCGACGTGGCCGAACTGCAGCGACTGCTGGACGACCCGCAACCCGGCCAGCGGCTGATTGCCATGCCTGGTGCCGGGACCAAGGTGCCCATCTGGCTGTTGGGTTCCAGCCTGTTTTCGGCGCAGTTGGCGGCAGAACGCGGCCTGCCGTATGCCTTTGCCTCTCATTTCGCACCACGGTTGCTGCTGCAGGCCCTGGAGCTGTACCGCAGCCGCTTCCGCCCGTCGGCCACGCTCCAGCGGCCTTACGCGGCCATCGGGGTGCCGCTGATTGCCGCGCCCACCGACGACGAGGCCGAGTTCCTGGCCAGCAGCACCTACCAGCGCGTGCTGGGCATCCTGACCGGCGACCGGCGGCGCCTGCAACCCCCCATTCCCCATTTCTGGCAACAGGTGGATGACCGGGCCCGTGCCGCAATCGGCGACTTTCTGGCCGCTGCGGTCATCGGCGGGCCCGACACCGTTCGGGATGGCCTGCAACGCCTGGCCGACCTGACCGAGGCCGACGAGTTCATTCTGGTCAGCGATGTGTACGACCCGGCACTGCGGCTGCGCTCGCTGGACATCGCCGCCAGCGCCATGCGCCCTTGCGCCGATCGGCCTGCGGCGGTCGTCAACGGTTGAGGACGCCGGGAAACGGCGCCCCCCGCTGTGGGGGTTGCCATAATCAAGGGTTTTGCCGTCCGGCCGATGTCGAGACCCTCTCATGATCCAGACACCGTACTACCTCATCGACAAAAACCGCCTGCTGCCCAACCTGGAAAAGATGGCCTGGCTGCGCCAGACCTCGGGCGCCAAGTCCCTGCTCGCCCTCAAGTGTTTTGCCACCTGGGCGGTGTTCGACTTCATGGCCCAGTACATGGACGGCACCACCAGCTCCTCGCTCTATGAAGTACGCCTGGGCCGCGAGAAGTTTCCCGGCGAAACCCACGCCTACTCCGTGGCCTGGGCCGACCACGAGATCGACGAGGTCGTCGGCCATTGCGACAAGATCATCTTCAACACCCTGGGTCAGCTCCGCCGCTTCGATGCGGCCTCGCGCGCCAAGGTGCGCGGGTTGCGGGTGAACCCAGGGGTCAGCTCCTCCAGCTACGATCTGGCCGACCCGGCCAGGCCGTTTTCCCGCTTGGGTGAGCACGATCCGCGCGCCATCGAGCGCGCACTGGGTGAGATCGGTGGCATCAGCGGCTTCATGTTCCACAACAACTGCGAAAACGGCCGGCTGGAGAGGTTCGGTGAATTGCTGGACCATATCGAGCAACGCTTCGGCCACCTCATCCGGCGTATGGACTGGATCAGCTTGGGTGGCGGCATCGCCTTCACCCACCCCGACTACCCGCTGGCGGCGTTCGCCGAGCGGCTCAAGCGCTTTGCTGGCGAGTACGGCGTGCAGGTGTACCTGGAGCCGGGCGAGGCAGCGGTGGCCAACTCCACCACGCTGGAGGTGACCGTGCTCGACACCCTGTACAACGGCAAGAATCTGGCCATCGTGGACAGCTCGATCGAGGCTCACATGCTGGACCTGCTGGTCTATCGCTACAGCGGCCGCATCGAACCCAACCAAGGCGCGCACGAATGGATGGTGTGCGGCAAGTCCTGCCTGGCCGGCGACATCTTCGGTGAATTCCGTTTTGCGCAACCCCTGCAAGTCGGCGACCGTTTGTCCATCGAGGACGCTGCCGCCTACACCATGGTCAAGAAGAACTGGTTCAATGGCGTGAAGATGCCGGCGATTGCGGTGCGCGAACTCGATGGCCAGGTGCGTTTGGTGCGCGATTTCGGCTATGAGGACTTCGCTGCGGCGCTGTCCTGAATCTGCAACCCCTCCGACGAAAGGAACTCGACGACATGAAGCGCAACGTTCTCATCATCGGCGCCGGTGGCGTGGCTCAAGTGGCGGCGCACAAATGCGCCCAGAACAACGACGTGCTGGGCGACATCCACATCGCCTCACGCAAGATCGCCAAGTGCGAGGCCATCATCGCTTCCATCCATGCCAAAGGCAACCTGAAGGTGCCGGGCGTGCTGCAGGCCCACACCATCGACGCCATGGACACCCCTGCCGTGGCCGAACTGATCCGGCGCACCGGCGCGCAGATCGTCATCAACCTGGGCAGCGCCTTCGTGAACATGTCGGTGCTGGAGGCTTGTATCGCCACCGGCGCGGCCTACATGGACACCGCCATTCACGAAGACCCGCTGAAGATTTGCGAAACCCCGCCCTGGTACGCCAACCACGAGTGGAAGCGGCGTGAGCGCTGCGCCGCGGCCGGTGTCACCGCCATTCTGGGCGTGGGCTTCGACCCCGGTGTGGTCAACGCCTATGCCCGCCTGGCCGAAGACCGCTTCTTCGACACCATTCGCAGCATCGACATCATCGACATCAACGCCGGCCGGCATGACCGCTGGTTCGCCACCAACTTCGACCCGGAGGTCAACTTCCGCGAATTCACCGGTACGGTGTATTCCTGGCAGAACGGGCAATGGACCGCAAACCAGATGTTCGAGGTCAGCCAGATGTGGGATCTGCCCGTGGTGGGCCCGCAAAAAGCCTACCTGACAGGCCACGACGAACTGCACTCGCTGGCCAGTCGTTACCCCAAGGCCGATTTGCGCTTCTGGATGGGCTTTGGCGATCACTACATCAACGTGTTCACCGTGCTGAAGAATCTGGGTCTGCTGTCGGAGCAACCGGTGAAAACCGCCGAGGGCTTGGAGGTGGTGCCGCTGAAGGTGGTCAAGGCTGTGCTGCCCGACCCGGCCAGCCTGGCGCCGAGCTACACCGGAAAGACCTGCATCGGTGACTGGGTCAAGGGCAGCAAGGATGGCCAAGAGACCGAAGTGTTCATCTACAACGTGGCCGACCACGCCGAAGCCTACGCCGAAGTAGGCAGCCAGGGTATCTCGTACACCGCGGGCGTGCCGCCGGTGGCCGCCGCACTGCTGATCGCCAACGGCACCTGGGACACGCGCACCATGGTCAACGTCGAAGAACTGGATCCGGTGCCCTTCCTGCGCCTGCTGGACCGCATGGGCCTGCCCACCCGGGTACGCGATGCGCGCGGGGACCGGGCCTGGGATGCCTGAGGGGATAATCCCTCCATGTCAAGCAAACACCGAGTCGTCGTCGGCCTGTCCGGCGGCGTGGATTCCGCCGTCAGTGCCTGGTTGCTCAAGCAGCAGGGTCACGAGGTCATCGGCATCTTCATGAAAAACTGGGAAGATGACGACGACAGCGAATACTGCTCCAGTCGCCAGGACTGGCTGGACGCCGCCAGCGTGGCCGACGTGATCGGCATCGACATCGAGCACGTCAATTTCGCCGCCGAGTACAAGGACCGCGTGTTTGCCGAGTTTCTGCGCGAATACCAAGCCGGCCGCACGCCCAACCCCGACATCCTCTGCAACGCCGAAATCAAGTTCAAGGCCTTCCTGGACCATGCCATGCGCCTGGGGGCCGAGAAGATCGCCACCGGCCATTACGCCCGCGTGCGTCACAACCCAGCAACCGGACTGCACGAGTTGCTCAAGGGCCTGGACCCGCTGAAAGACCAGAGCTACTTCCTGCACCGCCTCAGCCAGGCCCAATTGGCCCGGACGATGTTTCCGGTGGGAGAGCTGCTCAAGACGGAGGTGCGCCGCATCGCCACCGAGATCGGTCTGCCCAACGCCAAGAAGAAGGACTCCACCGGCATTTGCTTCATCGGCGAGCGGCCCTTCCGGGAGTTCCTCAACCGCTACATCCAGAAAGCCCCTGGTCCCATTCGCGACGACCGGGGCCGCGAGATCGGCCAGCATGTGGGGCTGAGCTTTTACACCCTGGGCCAACGCCAGGGCCTGGGCATTGGCGGGGTGAAGGAAGTAGGCGCGGCCAAGGGAGGTGGCGAACATGCCCCCTGGTTCGTGGCCCGCAAGGACGTGCCCGGCAATACGCTGTGGGTGGTCCAGGGCCACGACCACCCCTGGTTGCTCTCGCCCGAACTGGAGGCGCAGGATGCGAGCTGGGTGGCCGGCGAGCCCCCCGCCCCTGGCGTCTACGCGGCCAAGACCCGATACCGCCAGGCCGACGCCGCCTGCACGCTCGTCACAGCCGGTCCCAGCGGCTTCGCCCTCACTTTCGAAGAGCCTCAGTGGGCCGTCACGCCGGGGCAAAGCGCCGTGCTCTACGACGGCGAGGTCTGTCTGGGGGGAGGGGTGATCCACGGAGCCTCCGCCACCCGGCAGCCCGTGCCGAGTGTTCCCCCGGTGGCGATGCGCCGCGGGCGCCGCCGGGTCGTGCCATCTTCCAACGCCTGAGCCGGGTTGCGTCCATGGCCGGCGGTGGCAAGGAGGGGGTGGGTGTCCTCCCGCAGGCGTAAGCCGCCACCCCCCGGTGCTTACTCGATCGCCTTGGTCATGTCCTCCACGACCTTCTTGGCATCGCCGAACACCATCATGGTCTTGTCCATGTAGAACAGCTCGTTGTCCAGTCCGGCGTAGCCCGCGGCCATGGAACGCTTGTTCACGATCACGGTCTTGGCCTTGTAAGCTTCCAGGATGGGCATGCCGTAGATGGGGGAGCCCTTTTGCAGCGCCGCGGGGTTCACCACGTCGTTGGCGCCCAGGATGATGGCCACGTCGGCTTGCCCGAATTCGGAGTTGATGTCCTCCATCTCGAACACCTGGTCGTAGGGCACCTCGGCTTCGGCCAGCAGCACGTTCATGTGGCCGGGCATGCGGCCCGCGACCGGGTGGATGGCGTACTTCACCGTGATGCCTTTTTCGGTCAGTTTGTGCGCCAGCTCCTTGACGGCGTGTTGGGCGCGGGCCACGGCCAGGCCGTAGCCGGGCACGATGATGACCGTCTCGGCATTGCTCAGGATGAAGGCCGCGTCTTCGGCGCTGCCACTTTTGACCGTGCGTTGTACGCCGCCACCAGACGCGGCTGCACCCGCTTCGCCCCCAAAGCCGCCCAGAATCACGCTGAAGAAGCTGCGGTTCATGGCCTTGCACATGATGTAGCTCAGGATCGCACCCGACGAACCCACCAGCGAGCCGGCGATGATCAGCATGGAATTGTTCAGGCTGAAGCCGATGCCCGCGGCCGCCCAGCCCGAATAGCTGTTGAGCATGGACACCACCACCGGCATGTCGGCGCCGCCAATCGGGATGATGATCAGCACCCCCAGCACGAAGCTGATCGCGGTCAGCACGAAAAACGCTGTCCAGTTGCCGGTGAAGGCATAGAAAATACCCAGTGCCAGCACCGCCAGGCCCAGCACCAGGTTGAGCATGTGCTGACCGGCAAACGTGACGGGTGCGCCCTGGAACAGGCGGAACTTGTACTTGCCGCTGAGCTTGCCGAAAGCGATCACCGAGCCGCTGAACGTGATCGCCCCGATGGCCGAACCCAGGAACAGCTCGATCTTGTTGCCGATCGGCATCTCGCCGCCTTTGTCCGCGAGGTTGAAGGCCCAAGGCTCTTCCACCACCGCGAAAGCGATGAACACCGCCGCCAGACCGACCATGCTGTGCATGAAGGCCACCAGCTCCGGCATCTTCGTCATTTCCACGCGACGGGCCAGCACCGTGCCGAAAGCGCCACCGGCCACGAGGCCCAGCACGATCCAGCCCAGCCCGGAGACCGCGTCCACCGACATGGCCTGCGCCAGCGTGACGATCAACCCCACGGTGGTGAGGATGGCAATCCCCATGCCGGTCATGCCGAACATGACACCACGGATCGAGGAGGTGGGGTGGCTCAGGCCCTTGAGTGCCTGGATGAAGCACACCGAGGCCACCAGGTACAACAGAACGACGAGGTTCATGCTCATTGGGCGGCTCCTTCAGCAGCGGGGGCCTTGCGTTCCTTCTTCTTGAACATCTCGAGCATGCGCCGCGTCACCAGGAAGCCGCCGAACACGTTCACCGCCGCGAGCGCCACGGCGAGCACGCCCATGGTCTTGCCCAGGCCCGTTTCGGTCAGCGCAGCGGCCAGCATGGCCCCCACGATCACGATGGCGGAAATGGCGTTGGTCACGGCCATGAGCGGCGTGTGCAGCGCTGGTGTGACGTTCCAGACCACGTGGTAGCCCACGTAGATGGCCAACACGAAGATGATGAGGTTGAAAACGATGGGAGAAATGGCATCCATGGGTAAGCTCCTCGGTTAGCTGCGCTTGACTTCGCCGCCCTGGGTCATCAGGCAGGCCACCACGATGTCGTCATCCATCGGCACCTGGACGGTGGTGGCGCCCTTGGGGCATATGAGTTTCAGAAAGTCCAGCACGTTGCGGGCGTACAGCGCCGAGCTGTCGGCGGCCACCAGGGCGGGAAGATTGGTTTCACCGATGATGAACACCCCGTGCTTGCGCACCGTCTGGCCGGCTTCGGTCAGCGGGCAGTTGCCGTCGGTGCCGTTGGGCCCTTTGCCGGCCGCGATGTCCACGATCACCGAGCCCGGCTTCATGCTCTTGACCATGTCCTCGGTGATGAGCACCGGCGCGGGCCGGCCCGGGATGAGCGCGGTGGAGATGACCACGTCGGCCTGCGCCACGCGCTTGGCCACCTCGGCTTTCTGACGGTCCAGCCAGCTTTGCGGCATGGGGCGCGCGTAACCGCCCACACCCTCGGCGGCTTCCTTCTCTTCGGCTGTTTCGTAAGGCACGTCGATGAACTTGGCGCCCAGCGACTCCACCTGTTCCTTGACCGATGGACGCACGTCAGAGGCTTCGATCACGGCGCCCAGACGCTTGGCGGTGGCAATCGCTTGCAAGCCCGCCACGCCCACGCCGAGCACGACGACGCGTGCGGCCTTGATGGTGCCTGCCGCCGTCATGAGCATAGGAAACAGGCGCGGGTACTGGTTGGCTGCCAACATCACCGCTTTGTAGCCGGCGATGTTGGCCTGGCTGGACAGCACGTCCATGCTCTGCGCGCGCGTGGTGCGGGGGGCGGCTTCCAAGGCAAAGCTGGTCAGGCCGGCCTGGGCCAGCGCGGCGAGGCCCTGGGCATCGAAGGGGTTGAGCATGCCCACCAGGGTGGCGCCAGGCTTCATCAGCGCCAGCTCGTTGGCTTGGGGTGAACGGACTTTGAGCACCAGCTCACAGCCCAGAGCGGTGGCTGCATCCACCACCTCGGCCCCTGCGGCGCGGTAGGCCTCGTCGGTGGCGCTGGCGGCCAGCCCGGCACCGGACTGTACAAGCACTCGATGCCCTTGCGCCACCAGCTTCTTGGCCGTCTCGGGTGTCACAGCCACACGGGTTTCACCCGCCATGGTTTCGGCGGGAACGCCTATCTGCATATGAGTCTCCTCACTCGCTGAAATGTCAACAACCTGACTTCGCCCCGAGCGTAACCGCTTTTTCGACGGCTGTGCTGTCAGCGCCACGACATCTGCTGCGCAAACGAAGCCCGACTTGTATCAGCCATCGATGATATGTGGGTGTTTTCCGATGCAGCCAGTCCTCGCGATAATCCCCGACATGCAAGAACGTTGGAAACCCAGTGTCACCGTGGCCGCCCTGATCGAGCGCGAGGGGCGTTACCTGCTGGTGGAGGAGCATACCCCCGAAGGACTGCGGCTGAACAATCCCGCCGGGCATCTGGATCCGGGCGAGGGTCCGCTGGAGGGTTGCGTGCGCGAGGTGCTCGAGGAAACCGCCCATCGCTTCACGCCCACGGCTTTGCTGGGCATCTATCTTTCGCGATTTCAGCGTCCCGCCACCGGCGAGGACATCACCTATGTGCGCTTTGCCTTCTGCGGCACGGTGGGTGAGCCGGTGCCTGGCCGCGCGCTCGACACGGGCATCGTGCGTACCGTGTGGCTGACCCCCGACGAGATCCGGGCCAGCCGCGAGCGGCATCGCAGCCCGCTGGTGCTGCGGTGCATGGAAGATCACCTGGCCGGGCGGCGTTACCCGCTCGAGCTGATCCACACCGACCCTTCCGTTCTGGCCTTGCGCTGATCGCCACCCAGAGACCCGCATGGCCCTCAAATCCACCATCTTCAAGGCCAACCTGCAGGTGGCCGACATCGACCACAACTACTACGCCGACCATGTGCTGACGCTGGCCCGCCACCCCAGCGAGACCGACGAACGCTTGATGGTGCGGCTGGCCGCGCTGGCGCTGAACGCGCACGAACTGCAGGACACCTGCGGGGGCGACGGTACGCTGGCCTTTGGCGCCGGGCTGTCCGACCCTGACGACCCGGACGCCCACCTGAGCGACTTCACCGGCCGCAAGCGGCTGTGGATCGAGGTCGGTCAACCCGAGGACAAGCCCCTGGCCAAAGCCTGTAGCCAAGCCGATGCCGTGCGCGTGTATGCGTTTCACCACGCCGCCGAGGTGTGGTGGAAAGGCATCGAAACCAGGCTGACGAGGCTGGACAAGCTGCAGGTGTGGCGCTTGCCCACCGAGGCCGCCCAGGCGCTGGCCGGTCTGGCCGAACGCAGCATGCAGCTGCAGGCCACCGTGCTTGACGGGGTGTTGACAATGAGCAGCAACCGGGGCAGCGTGGCACTGGAGCCGCTGCGCTGGAAGTAGGCGACGGAACCCGGTTCAGGACAGGGCTCGGACCAGCGCGGCCAGCGCCGCGGTCTCGGCGCGCAACACACGGGGCCCCAAGCTGACTGGGACGAAGCCCGTGGCCCGTAGCGTTTGCTCCTCGGCCGGGCCCAGTCCACCCTCCGGCCCATGAACCAGACACAGTGCGACGGCAGGGTCGCGGGGGATGGCCTGTGAAAGTGGCCGACTGTCTGCGGCCAGCGACAGCACGCCCCGCCACACCCCAGGAGCGGGCGGCGCCTGGCGCAGCCAGTCGTCCAGCGTGCGCACCGGATGGATGGTGGGCACCCGGTTGCCGCCGCATTGCTCGCAGGCGCTCACCGCCACCGCCTGCCAGTGGGCCTGTTTCTTGTCGGCCCGCTCACCCTTGAGGCGCAGCACGGTGCGCTCAGTCATCAGCGGCTGGATACCGGCCACGCCCAGCTCGGTCGCCTTTTCCACCAGCCAGTCCATGCGCTCGTTGGCGGGCATACCAACGGCCAGCTGGACGGTTCGTAACGGTTCTCGCTCCACGGCCTGATGGGCCTGCACCTGCACCTCCACACGGCTGCGGCCCATGCGCAGCACGATGGCCGTCCATTCGCCCCCCGCCACCGGGTCGCCGAACAGGGTGAGCGCATCGCCAGGCTGCAGGCGCAGCACCTGCACGTGGCGTGCGCCCTCGGGCGTGAGGGTCAGCACTTGGCCAGGGTGCAAGGCTTCGGGGTGGTGGATGCGGGGCATGCTCTGTTTTACACGCGACCGTAGGCGAAGCCGCTGGCGGCCTCCCAGCCTTCGATCTGATCGATCAGTCGCAGCAAGGGCGTGAGTTCGCGGTAGCGCGCCGCCGTGTTGCGGATGTAGAGCAGGAAGCGCGGTGCGTCGGCCAGGTACTGGGGCTTGCCGTCGCGCAGCGTCAGGCGCGCGAAGATGCCCGCCACCTTGAGGTGGCGTTGCAGCGCCATCCAGTCCACGGCCCGGTAAAAGCTGCCGAAGTCCTCGCTCCAACCGTCGAAGTCCAGCAGGCCGGTTTTACGTGCCTGTTCCCAGTAGCGGATGGTCACGTCCAGCACCATGTCCTCCTCCCAGGTGAGGAAGGCGTCACGCATCAGGCAGGCGATGTCGTAGGTCACCGGGCCGTAGACCGCGTCCTGGAAATCCAGCACCCCCAGTCGCCGGGCCGGATCGGAGGGGTCGAAGCCCTCACGTGGCAGCATCAGGTTGCGGGGCATGAAGTCGCGGTGCACGAACACGCTGGGCGCGGCCAGGTTGCGCTCGACGATGCGGGCAAAGGTCTGGCTCAGCAAGGAGCGGGTGGCGTCGTCGAGGCGGCGGCCTTTGTGCTGTACCAGATACCAGTCCGGGAAGAGTTGTAGCTCGCGCTGCAGCAAGGCGGCGTCGTAGGGCGGTAGCACGCCGGGTCGGGAGGCACGCTGCCAGGTCAGCAAGGCCGCGACAGCGTCTTGGAAGTAGGGCAGGGCTGCGGCTGGTTGCTCCGGGTTCAGCGCGGCCAGCAGGGGCTGGTCGCCCAGATCGGTCAGCAGCATGAAGCCCAGGGATTCGTCCCAGGCCAGTACGTGCGGTGCCCGCACGCCCGCCTCCTGCATCAGGCGGGCAACCTGTACAAAGGGGCGGCAGTCTTCCTTCTCGGGTGGGGCGTCCATGATGATGTGGCTGCCGGGTGCGTCGGTGCGGTCCACGCGCAAGTAGCGCCGAAAACTCGCGTCAGCCGAGGCCAGGCGCACGGTGGCTGGGTCGATGGCGTGCTTCGGGGCGATGCCAGTCAGCCAGTGGCTGAATGCGGCGGCGCGCTCCGCGTCATTCCAGCTCACGGTCCGGGCGGTGGCAGAAGAGGGGTGGGTCATGGCAGTGAACGCCTGTGGGGGCTCGTGGATAATTGCCGGTAATTCTACGGAGGCCATCGTCTCGCGCCCCGAGTTCAGAACCGCATTTGTCCATGCCTGCTGCTTCGCCCGCCGCGCGTCCGATCGCTTTACAATGCCTGCCCTCCGTGTCCCGCTGGGTGTTGGCCGCCTGTGGCTGTCTGCTGTTGAGCTGGGGCGGGCTGGCTCAGGGACAGGGTCTGACGCTGCAACTGAGCGATCGACTGCAGGAAACCCTGCCCGAGGCCGTGCGCGAACAGACGCCGGTGTTCGTATCGGGTCAGCGCATCCATGGCCGGACCGATGAGCGGGTCGTCGTCGAGGGTGAGGCCGAATGGCGCCGCCACGATCTGGTGATTCGTGCCGACCGGCTGGAGCACCAGCGCGAGGACAACAAGGCCATCGCCACCGGCAATGTGCGCATCAACCGCGCAGGGGACGTGTTCGAGGGACCGGCGCTGGAGCTTCAGCTCGACACCTACCAGGGAGTTTTCGATCGGCCCCGCTTTTCCTTTCTGCTCACGGGCGGGCAGGGTGATGCCGAGCAGGCGGAGTTTCTGGGCAAGGACCGGATGGTCGCGCACCGGGTTCGCTACACCACGTGTCCCCGCCCGGCAGCAGAGGCCTGGGAGCCGGACTGGTATGTCAGCGCCAGCCGCATCGAGTTCGACCAGGCCGAGGAGACGGCTACCGCCACCAACGGCGTGCTGCGTTTCAAGGGGGTGCCGTTGCTGGGCTCGCCCTGGGTCAGTTTTCCGTTGTCGGACCGGCGCAAGTCCGGCGTCCTGCCGCCGACCATCAACCTCGACAACCGCAGCGGCCTGGAAGTCACGGCGCCCTACTACCTGAACCTGGCCCCGAACCGCGACGCCACGCTCTACCCCACGGTGATGAGCCGGCGCGGCTTGGACTTGGGAGGTGAATACCGCTATCTGGAGCGCAGCCACGCCGGCATCGCTCGTGCCAGCTACATGCCGAACGACCGGCTGCGCCAGGAAGACCGCTGGGCCGTGTCGCTCAAGCATGAGCACCGGCTCCCCGTCGGCGGCCCGCTGGGGACGGTCGGCTTGCGGATCGACCACAACCGCGTGAGCGATGACAACTACTGGCGCGACTTTCCGCGCAGCAGCACCTCACTGACCGAACGCCTCCTGCCCAGCGACGTCGTGCTGACTGGTGGCCGGGGCGACTGGTCCTTCAGCGCCGGGGCCTATCGTTGGCAGACCCTGCAGGATCCGGATGCCCCGATCGTCGCACCCTACGACCGGTTGCCTTCGCTGGCCGTGGCCTACCGGCCCATGGGCCAGCAGTGGGGCGGTGCCGACGGCTGGTCTTGGGCTTTCCTGGGAGATGTCACGCATTTCCGCACCGACCGGGCCGCCACGATCGGCGATCGGAATCGGGTGACCGATGTGAACGGGACGCGCTGGCTGGGGACGGTCCAGATCGACAAAACCTGGCAGACCCCTGGGTGGTACCTGCGTCCGGGCCTGCGGGTGCATGCACGCCAGTACCGCTTCGATGAAGCGGTGGGGCCGCTGGGGGCGCGTGAGCGCAGCCAAGGTTATGTGATCCCGACGGTCTCGCTCGACGGGGGACTTTTTTTCGAGCGTGATGCCTCCGTCTTCGGCCGAGAGGTGCTGCAGACGCTGGAGCCGCGCCTGTTCTACACCGCCACGCCCTACCGCGAGCAGGGCTACCTGCCGGTGTACGACAGCTCGGCGCTGGACTTCAACCTGGCGACGATCTTCACCTCCAACGCCTTTGGTGGTGACGACCGGGTGGCCGACCTCAACGCCCTGACGCTCGGTGTGACCTCCCGCCTGCTGAGTCCACAGACGGGAGCCGAATGGCTGAGTTTCGGGGTTGCCCAACGCATCCGCCTGCGTGACCAGCGTGTGGTGCTGCCCGACCAGGAGCCGATCAGCGAACGGCTCAGCGACGTGCTGTTCGGTGGCTCCCTCAACTGGACGCCCGAATGGTCCTTCGGCGGTACCGTGCAGTACAACCCCAAGAACCGTGAGTCGGTGCGGACCACGCTCAGCGGGCGTTACAACCCAGGCAACTATCGCGTGGTGAGCGCCGCTTACCGCCTGCAGCGTGGCGAGAGCGAGCAGCTCGATCTGGGTTGGCAGTGGCCGCTGCGCGACTTGCTGGGAGGGCCGCGTGCCCTCGATCTCGGGGCCGGCC
Organism: Tepidicella baoligensis; assembly: GCF_013432195.1. Lineage (GTDB taxonomy): Bacteria > Pseudomonadota > Gammaproteobacteria > Burkholderiales > Burkholderiaceae_C > Tepidicella > Tepidicella baoligensis. The sequence continues at coordinate 137,739 of NZ_JACCDB010000003.1, forward strand.
GCGGGCTGGGCCCTGGCCACTGGTACAGCGTCGGCCGACTCAATTACAGCCTGGAGGATCGCCGCATCGTGGATCTGATCGCGGGCTTCGAATACGACGCCGGCTGCTGGATCGGCCGCATCGTGCTGGAGCGCCTGCAACAAAGCTTCAGCAGCGCGAACCAACGCATCCTGTTCCAACTCGAATTCTCGGGGTTTTCGCGCATCGGCTCCAGTCCCTTGCAGACGCTGCGTGAGAACATCCCGCGTTACCAATACCTGCGCGAGCAGATCAATCCGCCGAGCCGTTTCGAGCGTTATGACTAAGTCACATCAGCAATCCATGTTGCGCCGCGCGTCGCGCCTAGCCACTCTGGGCGCCGTCTTGTCCAGTGCGCTGGTCACTGGTTTCGCCTTCGCGCAGGCCGCAGCGCCTGCGGTGCGGGAGGTGGACCGCATCGTCGCGCTGGTCAATTCCGAGCCCATCACCAGCGGTGACGTGCGTAACCGCATGGCCCGCATCGAGGCCCCCCCCGGCGAGGCACTGCCTCCCCCGGACGAACTGGAGCGGCAGGTGTTGGAGCGCCTGATCCTCGAACGCACCCAGATCCAGTGGGCGACGGAGATCGGTATCCGGGTCGATGAGGCGACCTTGAACGATGCCGAAGCGTCGGTGGCCCGCCAAAACGGACTGACCGTGCCGCAACTGCATGAACGCCTCGCCGCCATCGGCATGACGCCGGCGAGCTTCCGGGCCAATCTGCGCAACGACATCCTGTTGCAGCGGGTGCGCGAGCGTGAAGTGGAGAGGCAGGTTCGGGTGACCGAACTCGAGATCGATAACTACCTGCGTGAGCAAACGGCCACTCGCGCGCTCGAGCAGACGGCCCTGCATCTGGCCCAGGTGCTGATCGCTCTGCCGGACAGCCCCGATGCCGCCACCCTGGCCCAGCGCGAAGCGCTGGCTCGTGAGGTGGCGCGGCGCGCCCGTGCCGGAGAGGATTTTGCGGCGCTGGCGCGTGAATTTTCCGACGGCCCCGAGCGTGCCGCCGGCGGCCAGATGGGCCTGCGCACCGCCGACCGCTATCCCAGCCTGTTTGTCGAGGCCACCCAATCGCTGCCCAAAGGCAGCGTGGTCGGGCCGCTGCGCAGCGGGGCCGGGTTCCATGTCCTGCTCGTGCTGGAAAACCGCAACCTGAACCTTCCGCCCACCCACGTGATCCAGACGCGTGCCCGCCACATCTTGCTGGTGCCGGGCTCGCCTGCCGAGGAAGAAGCCATGGTTCGCCGCATGCGGGAGTGGCGCGAACGGATCGAATCTGGCCAGGCCCGCTTCGACGTGCTGGCCCGAGAACACAGCCGCGACGGCAGCGCGAGCGAAGGTGGCGACCTGGGTTGGACGCAGCCCGGTCAGTTCGTGCCCGAGTTCGAGCAAGTCATGAACCGGCTGGCGCCGGGGCAAGTCTCGGAGCCGGTGCGTTCCCGTTTCGGTCTGCACCTGATCCAGGTGGTCGAACGCCGGGAGGCCGAACTGCCCATGCGCGAACGCCGCGAGTGGGTGCGCAATGTGCTGCGTGAGCAAAAGATCGAGGAAGCCTATGAGGCCTGGGCGCGCGAGTTGCGGGCCCGGGCCTTTGTGGAGTACCGCGAGAACGATCGGTGAAGCGCGCCGTTGCTCCACGGGTGGGGCCACATCAGCCCCGCAAGCGTTTCGGCCAGCATTTCCTGACCGATCCGGCCATCATCGACGCCATCGTACGAGCCATCGGGCCCCGTCCGGGAGATGCGATGATCGAGATCGGCCCGGGCTTGGCGGCGCTGACCCAGCCGCTGGTCGAACGCCTCGGCCACCTGACGGTGATCGAGCTGGACCGCGATCTGGCTGCACGCCTGCGCCAGCATCCGCAGCTCACGGTGGTCGAGTCCGACGTGTTGCGTGTCGATTTCCGCCGCCTGTCGGTACAAGGGCTCGCGTCTGCCGTGCCGGGTGCGCGGTTGCGCATCGTCGGCAACCTGCCCTACAACATCTCCAGCCCCATCCTGTTTCACCTGCTGCCGGTGGCGGACGTGGTGCAGGACCAGCACTTCATGTTGCAGAAGGAGGTGATCGACCGCATGGTGGCGGCGCCGGCGACGGCCGGCTACGGCCGGCTCAGCGTGATGCTGCAATGGCGTTATGAAATGGAGGACGTGCTGTTCGTGCCGCCCGAAAGTTTCGAGCCGCCGCCCCGGGTGGACAGCGCGGTGGTGCGGATGGTGCCGTACCATGTGCCGCCCAGAGTGGATGTGCCCACCTTGGAGTCGCTGGTGCAAGCCGCTTTCTCGCAGCGCCGCAAGCTGCTGCGCCACACCCTCGGCCGCTGGTTGGAGGCCAGGGGCTATGCCGGGGATTTCGATCTGCAACGGCGCGCCGAGGAGGTGGCCGTGAGCGAATACCTGTGCCTGGCCCAGGCGGTGGAGGCAGCACCACCGCCCGAAAGCCAGGGGCTCAGGCTGCCGTGAGCCAGTAGCCGGCGTTGAAGGGGCTGCTCATGCGCAGCGCCTGAGGGCTGACATCCACCAGCTTGTCGGTGAGCAAGGGCTCTTCGGTGGCGGCCAAGTCGGCCGCCTTCGGGGCACGGGCCACGGAGAAGGAGTAGAAGCAGCGGAACGGTACCTTGCGGTCGCTCCAGTAGTCGGCCACGTCGCGGAAGATGTCGAGCAGCTGCTCGCGGGCTTCCTTGTCGAACTTCGGCCCAGTGGGGATATGCTCCAGCACCACGATGAAGCCGGTCTGTGGGCCCGACTTGTGGACCACGTCGGTCATGCTGTCGTAGAGCGCATCGAAGTTCTTGCCGTTTTGCACGGGCAAGGTGTATTGTTCGGCCACCAGATCGATCACGTCCTGCTTGCTCTGGGCGCTGGCCAGGTTGGCGTACAGGAAGTGGTGTCCGAGCTGTTCGGCGGCGGCCTCCAGGTCCTTGACCGTGTAGGCGCGAATCGACTGCACGATGTTGGTTCTCACATTACGAAGCGGTGTGTCCATCTCCGCGGTTCTTCCAATGGTGAAACGTTAGAAAAGCGAGACTGGTCGGGGCACGGCGCGGGCGGCTGCAAGCCGTCTTGCCAGCGTCTTGGCCCGGCGGGTAGGGCGTGTCGGCTCTGTCGAGGCGACACGGGTAAACCCTGAAATTCAAGGGCGCAAGTGTGCCCGATCCGGCCCCAAAAAGCAAGGGGGCGGCAGCAGAAACCGGGCCGCCCCCAGGGGTTGCCGAAGGACTCAGGCGCCGTCGTGAGAAGGGGTGGGGCCATCGACGGCCCGCGGGCCTACGTTGGCCTCCGCGACGGTCAGTGCCGTCATGTTGACGATGCGCCGCACGGTGGCGCTGGCGGTGAGGATGTGAACCGGTTTGGCCACACCCAGCAGCATGGGGCCGATGGCGATCCCGCCTCCCGCCGCTGTCTTGAGCAGGTTGTAAGCGATGTTGGCGGCATCGATGTTGGGCAGCACGAGCAGGTTGGCATCGCCCGCCAAGGTGCTGCGCGGCATGATGCGCTGGCGCGCCAGGGCGTCGAGCGCGACGTCGCCGTGCATCTCGCCGTCCACTTCCAGCCAAGGTGCCTGTTCGCGCAAAATGGCGAGTGCTTGACGCATTTTGGCGGCAGAAGGCTGGTCGGAAGAGCCAAAATTCGAATGCGACAGCAGTGCGGCTTTGGGGGTGATGCCGAAGCGCATGACCTTGCGCGCCGCCATCTGCGTGATTTCGGCCAGCTGTTGCGCCGTCGGGTCGTAGTTCACGTGTGTGTCCACCAGAAACAACTGGCGGCCGGGCAGCATGAGCGCGTTCATGGCTGCATAGCACAGCGCGCCCGGTCGTTTGCCGATCACCTGGTCGATGTATTGCAGGTGCATGGGGGTGGTGCCCCAGGTGCCGCAGATCAGGCCCTCCACGTCGCCGCGGCGCAGCAGCATGGCGCCGATCAGGCTCAGGCGGCGCCGCATCTCGATCTTGGCGAGCTGTTCGGTCACGCCCCGGCGCTCCATGATCTGGTGATACGTCTGCCAGAGTTCGCGGTAGCGTGGGTCGTATTCGGTGTTGACCACGTCATAGTCACGCCCTTGCTGCAGGCGCAGGCCGAATTTTTCGATGCGCTGGGCGATGATGGCCGGGCGTCCGATCAGCGTGGGCCGGGCCAGCCCTTCGTCCACCACCACCTGGCAGGCGCGCAGCACGCGCTCTTCCTCACCTTCGGCGTAGGCGATGCGCTTGTGCTGGGCGCGCTTGGCGATGTTGTAAACCGGCTTCATCAGCGTGCCGGATGCAAAGACGAAGCTTTGCAGCTTGTCCCGGTAGGCATCCATGTCGGTGATCGGGCGCTGGGCCACGCCGCTGCGCGCGGCCGCCTCAGCCACCGCCGGCGCGATCTTCATCATCAACCGCGGGTCGAAGGGCTTGGGAATGAGGTAGTCGGGGCCGAAGGCCAGCTTTTCACCCACGTAGGCGGCCGCCACCACCTCGCTTTGCTCGGCCTGGGCGAGCTCGGCGATGGCATGCACCGCGGCGATCTCCATCTCGTCGGTGATGGTGGAAGCCCCGGCGTCCAGCGCTCCACGGAAGATGTAGGGGAAACACAAAACGTTGTTGACCTGGTTGGGGTAGTCGGTGCGGCCGGTGGCCATGATGGCGTCGTCGCGAACGGCCTTGACCTCCTCCGGCAGGATCTCAGGCGTGGGGTTGGCCAGCGCCAGGATGAGAGGCCTGGGGGCCATCTTCGCCACCATCTCCGGTTTGAGCACGCCACCGGCGGACAGGCCCAGGAAGATGTCGGCGCCCTCGATCACCTCGGCCAGCGTGCGCTGGTCGGTCTTTTGGGCGAACTGGGCCTTGTCCGGGTCCATCAGCTCGGTTCGACCTTCGTAGACCACCCCGGCCAGGTCGGTCACCCAGATGTTTTCACGCGGGATGCCCAGCTTGACGAGCAGCCCCAGGCAGGCCAAAGCCGCCGCGCCTGCTCCGGAGGTCACCAGCTTGACTTTTTTGAGGTCCTTGCCGACCACCTTGAGGCCGTTGAGGATCGCCGCTCCCACCACGATGGCGGTGCCGTGCTGGTCGTCGTGGAAGACCGGGATCTTCATGCGTTCGCGCAGTTGGCGCTCGACGTAGAAGCAGTCCGGGGCCTTGATGTCTTCGAGGTTCACGCCGCCGAAGGTGGGCTCCAGGGCGGCGATGATTTCGACCAGCTTGTCCGGGTCCTTTTCGTTGATCTCGATGTCGAACACATCGATGCCGGCGAACTTCTTGAACAGCACGCCCTTGCCTTCCATCACCGGCTTGGCGGCCAGCGGTCCGATGTCGCCCAGGCCCAGCACGGCGGTGCCGTTGGTGATCACGGCCACCAGGTTGCCCCGGCTGGTGTACTTGAAGGCGTTGACCGGGTCGGCCACGATTTCCTCGCACGGCGCAGCCACGCCGGGCGAATAGGCCAGCGCCAGGTCGCGCTGGTTGGTGAGCTGTTTGGTGGGAGCGATGGCCACCTTGCCGGGTGTGGGGGACTCGTGGTATTCGAGCGCCGCGCGGCGCAGTTCGGCGCGCTTGTCTTCCTGGGGTTGCGACATGGGGGTGTCTCCGTCATGTGAAATGAAGGGCCGCATGGTGGAGCGGGCGCGTCGAATATTGTAGGCTGCCCCTCTGTTTTACGTGATGTGGGCAACCCGTAGTCCGTCATCCGAGCGCCGCGCCCAGGCTTTTTCGTGGAAAAAGTAGGCCACGGCCTGTACCGTAGGCTCCAGCACGCTCAGGGTCAAGGCGGCCCAGAGCTGTCCGGTGACGGCGTAGGCAACCCCAGCGGCTACCAGGATGTGCAACAGGTAGTAACTGCCCGTCTTGAGCAGGTCGCGACGGTGGTGGCGGGCAAAGGCACGGATGCGGGCCATGGAACACTCCTCGTGATGGTTGGATGAGACCTATGGTAAGCCTTTGATTTAGAAATTTCCAATCGAAAAATACTATTCGATTGATATGCAACATCCCAGGTTCTTGCCTAAAAATGCCTTTTTATTGATCTATTTAATAATATTAATTGATAATAAAGGTATTTTTCTTGGGCTGCTTGGGGTGCAAGCGGCATCAAAGCGGTTGCAACGCCGCGGTCATCGGTTTATTCTGAAAAAAGGACGGGGAGTTGACCCTCCTTGGTCCCTCCCGCCACCGAACGCAGGTTCTTGCCTCGTTCTTCACCGTGTGGTGGGCGATCGTTCAACGGCCAACGGGTCGCTTGAGTTTTTTGTGGATCGGTGCTTCGGCGCCGGTCGACCGACCGCGGTGCCCGCCCTCAGGCGCTGACGTGGTCTGGCGTGTCACCGGTTCGTTATGAACCGAGCCCGCCACTCGAAACAACGCATGGCATGACCAGTACGGACAACACCGAAACCCCTCTATTGACGACTTTTCGATTCCGCAGCGTCCGGCAAAGCGACGGCGCTGCCTTGTGGCACCTGGTGCGGGCCACGGGCACGCTGGAAGTCAATTCCCCCTACTTCTACGTGCTCTTCGCCACCGATTTCGGCGCCACCTCCCTGCTGGCCGAGACGCCGGAAGGAGAAACGGCCGGTGCCGTGATCGGATACCACCCGCCTTTGCAACCCGAAACCGCCTTCGTCTGGCAGGTCGGTGTCCATCCCCGTTGGCAAGGCCAGGGGTTGGGGTTGGCGTTGCTGCAGCGTTGGCTCGCCTTACCGGCCAATGCCCGCTGTCGCTGGGTCACTGCGACGGTGGCTGACGACAACGCCGCCTCACAGGCGCTGTTCCGCCGGCTGGCCCGGGCATACCGCACCTCCTGCGAGGTGCGTCCTCACTTCACGCCCGACCTGTTTCCCATCGATCACCCTGCGGAGCCCTTGTTCCGTGTCGGGCCGATCGATCGTGGCACTCCGGTGCCTGTCTGAACTGGCGCGGTTCGTGCGCCTCGTCGCGCGTGGCTTGGCCTGTGAGGCCCGGGCCGCGCCATTCACCCCAGGAGAAAGGAGATCCGATGAACACATTCGAACAGCATGAATCCGAGGTACGCGGCTACTGCCGCAGCTTTCCGGCCGTTTTCAGCAGCGCCAAGGGCGCCTGGATGACCGACACCGAAGGCAAGCGCTACCTGGACTTTTTCGCCGGGGCCGGCGTGCTGAACTACGGCCACAACCCCGACAAGATCAAGCAGGCCCTGCTGGGCTACCTGATGCGCGACGGCATCACCCACACGCTGGACATGTACAGCGAGGCCAAGCAACGCTTCATCGAGCGGTTCCATGAAGTGATCCTGCAACCGCGCGGCCTGAACTACAAGTTTCAGTTCCCCGGCCCCACCGGCACCAACGCCGTGGAAGCCGCTCTGAAACTGGCCCGCAAGGTGACCGGGCGTGAGCAGGTGGTGGGCTTCACCAATGCCTTTCACGGCATGACGCTGGGCGCCCTGGCCGTGACGGGCAACGGCTTCAAGCGTGCCGGTGCCGGCGTGCCGCTGAGCCACAGTGCCTCGGTGCCTTTTGACGGTTACCTGGGCGCCGAGACCGACACGCTGGACTACTTCGAAGCCCTGCTGAAAGACAGTGGCAGCGGCATGGACACGCCGGCGGCCGTGATCGTGGAGACGGTGCAGGCCGAAGGCGGCGTGAACGTGGCCAGCGTGGAGTGGCTGCAGCGTCTGCGCCGCATCACGGCCGAACACGGGATCGTGTTGATCGTCGATGACATCCAGGTCGGCTGTGGACGCACCGGGCGTTTCTTCAGCTTCGAGGAAGCCGGCATCGTGCCGGACATCGTCACGCTGTCCAAGTCGCTGTCGGGCTATGGCCTGCCGCTGGCGCTGGTGTTGATCAAGCCCGAACTCGACCAGTGGGCCCCGGGTGAGCACAATGGCACCTTCCGTGGCCATTGCCCGGCCTTCGTCACCGCCACGGCCGCGCTGCAGTTTTGGCAGAACGACGCACTCGCGCAAAGCGTGCAGAAAAAGGCGGGTCTGGTCGAGCGACGGCTGCAGGCCATGGCCCAGCGGCTGACGCCCGAGGCCAAGGTTCGGGGACGCGGCCTGATCTGGGGCATCGAATTCGACGATCCGACGCTGGCGGGCCGGGTCTCGCAGGCCTGCTTCGAGCGCGGGTTGATCATCGAAACCGCCGGTATCGACGACCAAGTGCTCAAGCTGCTGCCCAGCCTCACCATCACCGAACAGGAGCTGGCGCATGGTCTGGACGTGATCGAGGACGCCCTGCGTGCGGTGCTGGGCCTGCCGGCGGCCAGCGCGCATGCCGCCGAACCCGCCCTGGCCCAGGCCGCCTGACCCCTTTGCGCATCATCCAAGGAGAGCAAGCATGATCGTGAAACACCTGGACGACGTGATCGGCACCGCTGCCGATGTGGACACCGAAGGCTGGAACAGCCGGCGCTTGATCTACAAGGACGCCGGCGTCGGCTATTCGGTGAACGACACCATCATCAAACCCGGCACCGAGCACGAGTTCGAATACAAAAACCATTTCGAAACCGTGTACTGCATCGAAGGCGAAGGCGAGATCGTGGACCTGGCCACCGGTGTGACCCACCCCATCCGGCCCGGTACGCTGTATTGCCTCAACCAGCACGACCGGCACATTCTGCGTGCCAACAAGGGCACCCACATGCGCATGGTGTGCGTGTTCAACCCGCCGCTGACCGGCCGTGAAGTGCATGACCAAACCGGCGCGTATGCGCTGGCCGATTGAAAGGAACTGTGCCATGACGACATCGACCCCGACCATGGGCATGGCTGCCCGCAGCGCCCAACTCAGCAGGCCCCGCGCCGACGACCGCTACCCTTCACGCTTCGGCAACGAGGTGCTGATCACCCGCCGGCTCGATCCGGTGGTGTGGGGCCGCGCGGAAGACGGCCCCCTGAGCGAAATGGAGCTGAATTTCTACACCGACAACGGCTACCTGCATTTCGAAGACTTGCTCACCCCGGCAGAGGTGGAGAGTTGCCTGCAGGAACTGCAGCGCCTGCGTGCAGACGAGTCCGTCAAGAGCGCCGACGAAGCCGTGATCGAACCTGGCAGCGGGGAATTGCGCTCCCTGTTCGCGGTGCACCGCAGCAGCGAGGTGTTGCGCCGCCTGGCCAACCACCCGAAACTGGTGGCGGTGGCCCGGCAACTGTTGGGCAGCGAGGTGTACATTCACCAGTCCCGCATCAATTACAAAGGCGGCTTTCGAGGCAAAGAGTTCTACTGGCACTCCGACTTCGAAACCTGGCACGTCGAGGACGGCATCCCGAACATGCGCATGGTGAGCTGCTCGATCGCGCTCACCCCCAACACACCCTATAACGGCCCGCTGATGATCATTCCGGGTTCGCATCAGCGCTACGTGAGCTGTGTGGGGGCCACGCCCGAAAACCATTACAAGGCTTCACTCAAGCAACAGGAGATCGGCGTCCCCGACGACGTGAGCCTGACGCAGCTGGTGCAGGACTTCGGCATCACCGCACCCATCGGCCCGGCCGGCTCGGTCACCTTCTTCGAGTGCAACGTGATGCACGGCTCCAACTCCAACATCACGCCGCTGCCGCGCAGCAACGTGTTCATGGTGTTCAACAGCGTGCACAACACCCCGGTGGACCCATACTGTGGGCTGGCTCCGAGGCCGCCGTTCATCGCCGAGCGTGAGGACTTCACGCCCGTGGGGGCAGGCAGCTGAGGCGACAACCCCACGTCGGTGATCTGCTGGCCCCGGTGCACCTCCGCACGGCTGGGAACAGGACGACGCAGGACATCGGCAGCGATACAGACGTGGGGTCTGCGGCGACAGGGTGCGCCGACGAAGTTCAGACGGAAGGCGGATCGATCTCGGCCATCTGCAGGATGGAGCCGACGATGTCGTTCATGGTGATGATGCCCACCATGTCGTTGCCTTCCATGGCCAACAGGCGGCGCAGCCTCATGTTGACCATCATGCGGGCGGCGTATTTGACTTGCGCCTGGGCGCTGATGGTGAGAGCCGGTTTGGCGCACACGTCGTACACGTTGATGAGGTCGATGTCGCCCTCCTCGGCCACGATGGTCTTGAGGATGTTGGTGTAGGTGATGATGCCGTACACGTCGTGCGCGTCGCGGCGCTCCACCACCAGCGATTTCACGCGCCGGGCTTTCATGGTCTTCATGGCCTCGCGAAGGGGGGCCATGGGAGAGATGGTGGCAACGTCGCGCACCATGAGGTCTTGCACTAGCATGGTTGGGGCTCCTAGATGTCGTCCTTGATGCGGTTCTCGAACTGGTGGATCTGCGTCATGTCGATCCCGGTGATGTGCTCCAGCGGCAGGGTGAACACCACCCCGCGCGACTGTTGATCAAGCTCCAGCTCCTTGCTGATGTTCTTGAGCACCTGCACCGACAGTTTTTTTTCGAGCACGAACACCAGCACCGACTGGCTGCCCTCGACGGTGAGGCCGAAGAAGGTTTTCTTCTCCTTGGCGCCGATGCCTTTGCCGCCCAGGATGGTCACGCCGCTGGCACCGCTGCGGCGGGCCACGTCGATGGCTTGCTCCTCCAGCTCCTCGGCGAGGATGGCCACGAGCACGGAAAACTTCATGCGGATGCTCCTTCTTGCTTGAACCGCTCCACATAGATGGCGTAGAGCATGACGGTCAGAATGGGGAAGATGGACGCGAACGCGATCAGGCCGAAGCCGTCGATCAGCACGTTGCGCCCCTCGATGCTGCTGGCCAAGCCGATGCCCAGGGCTGTGACCAGCGGTACCGTCACTTCCGAGGTGGTGACCCCACCGAGGTCGAACGCCAGGGGAATGATGTACTTGGGCGCCAGCCAGGTCAAGACGATGACCAGAATGTAGCCGCCCATGATGTAGTAGTGGATGGAGTCGCCGGTGATGATGCGGTGCACGCCCACCGTGAGGCCGATGGCCACCCCGAGCGCCACCAACATGCGGATGCGGCTGGCCTGCAACTTGCCCTTGGCGGCTTCTTCGGCTTGCTGGCCGATGGCCATGAGCGCCGGTTCGGCCATGGTGGTGGCGAAACCGATGGCAAAGGCAAACAGATAGACCCAGGCAAAGGTGTCGAGCTGGATCAACTGCGCCGCCATGCTGCGCCCGACCGGGAACAGGCCGAGCTTGAGTCCCACCACGAAGGCATACAAGCCCACGATCACCAGCACGAAACCACCCGCTACCTTGTGCAGGTGGGCAATGGGTTTGCGGATCACCGCGTACTGGAAAAACAGAATCACCGCGATGATGGGCAGTACGTCGCGGAACATCAGCAGCAGATCCGTCACCATGACCAGCAGCCAGTGTCGTGCGGCAGCCTCGCCCTCGGCGGCCGCCGCTGCGAGTGCAGCGGCTTCAGCAGGGGCTTCGGCGAAACGGTACACATAGATGCCGTACAGTTGCACCGTGATCATGGGCACCATCACCGCCAGCGCCACCAGGCCAAAGCCGTGCAGCAGGGGATGGCGGCCGCGGATGGACATGGCCAGGCCGATGCCCAGGGCCGCCACCAGTGGCACCGTGACGATGTTGGTGGTCACGCCCCCGGAGTCGTAGGCCAGCCCCACGATCTCCTCGGGGGCGAAGAAGGTGACCAGCACCACCAGCACGTAGCCCACGATCATGTACCAGTGCAGAGACTGCCCCAGCACCGTGCGCACGATGCCTACCGCCACGACCACGCCCACCGAGGCGGCGACCAGCAGCCGCAGCGTCCAGCCATGGATGCGCCCTTCACTGATGAGTTCGGCCTGAGAGGCCACGGCGATCAGCGCCGGCTCGGCCACCACGGCCGCAAAGCCCAGGCTGAAGCCAAATACCATCAGCAACACCAGCGAACCCTTTTGGGTGAACTGGTTGGACAGGTTCTTGCCAATGGGAAAGATGCCCAGCTCCAGCCCTTGCAGGAACACCGCCACACCCACCGCCACTATGAACAGCCCGATCACCATGGACAACAGGCCCGGGGGCACTTCCTGGATCACGGCAAACTGGAAAAAGCCGACCACCAGCACGATGGGCAGCAGGTTGCGCAAGGCGTGCAGCAGCAGATGCCAGAAGGCGGTGAGCTGGTTCAATGGGCGGTGTCTCCGGTTGTCGTGCAGAACCCATCCGCTGGGGCAGGTCGATTGAGTTTATACGCAACCAGAACGCCGTTCTGGCCTGGCTGCAAGCAGGCTGTCAAGAGGAGCTGCAATAATGCCGACTCATGAAATTCCTCCGTTTTTCCGACATCTGCGCCAGCGGACAGGCCGCCGGCAAGCGCGTTTTCATCCGGGCCGACCTCAACGTGCCCCAGGACGACGAAGGCAACATCACCGAGGACACGCGCATCCGCGCCTCGCTGCCCGCGATCCAGATGGCTCTGGGAGCCGGTGCGGCGGTGATGGTCACCTCCCACCTGGGCCGCCCGACCGAGGGCGAGTTCCGCCCCGAGTACTCCCTGGCCCCGGTCGCCCGGCGTCTGGGCAAGCTGCTGGGCCGTGAGGTGCCGCTGGTGGCCGACTGGGTGGACGGCGGCTTCGAAGTCAAGCCCGGCGAAGTGGTGTTGCTGGAAAACTGCCGCTTCAACATCGGCGAGAAGAAGAACTCACCCGAACTGGCCGCCAAGCTGGGCAAGCTGTGCGATATCTTCGTGCACGATGCCTTCGGCACCGCCCACCGGGTCGAGGCCACGACCTATGGCATCGCCGAAACCGCGCCGGTGGCCTGTGCCGGCCCGCTGCTGGCCGCCGAGATGGATGCCATCTCCAAAGCGTTGGAGAATCCGCGCCGGCCGCTGGTGGCCATCGTCGGCGGCTCCAAGGTGAGCACCAAGCTGTCCATCCTCAAGACGCTGGCGTCCAAGGTAGATCAGCTCATCGTGGGCGGCGGCATCGCCAACACCTTCTTGCTGGCGGCGGGCAAGCGCATCGGCGACTCCCTGGCCGAGCCCGAGATGGTGCGCGAGGCGCAGCAGGTGATGGACTTGATGAAGGCGCGGGGCGCCGAGGTGCCGCTGCCGGTGGATGTGGTGGTGGCCGACGAGGTGTCGGCACTGGCGCGCGCCAACCGCGTGTCGGTGGACGAAGTCGGTCCGCACGACCGCATCCTGGACGTCGGCCCCAAGACCTCGGCCAAACTGGCCGACATCATCGCGCACGCGGGTACCATCGTCTGGAACGGACCGCTCGGCGTGTTCGAAATCCCACAGTTTGCGGGTGGCACCAAAATGCTGGCGTCGGCCATCGCGCATTCGGACGCGTTTTCGATCGCCGGTGGGGGCGACACGCTGGCCGCCATTGCCAAGTTCCACATCGAGGACGACATCGACTACATCTCCACGGGTGGAGGGGCCTTCCTGGAGGTGCTGGAAGGCAAGACATTGCCGGCTTTCGAGGTGCTGGCCAAGCGCGCCTGAACATCCACCACCCGCTGCCCCGCAACCCCATGCCTGCCCGTGCCACCAAGATCGTTGCCACCCTCGGCCCCGCCTCCAGCGATCCCGATCTGCTGGAGGCCATGATCCGTGCCGGTGTCAACGTGGTACGGCTCAATTTCTCGCACGGCAGCGCGGACGACCATCGGCAGCGCGCCCGCTTGGTTCGCGAGGCTTCGCACCGGGCGGGCCGGGAAGTGGCCATCATGGCCGATCTGCAGGGCCCCAAAATCCGGGTCGGCAAGTTTGCCGAGGGACGGGTCCAGCTGGAGGCGGGTCAAGCCTTTGTGCTGGATGCCGACCGCACCGAGCCGGGGAATGCCCAAAGCGTCGGGCTGGACTACAAGGAGCTGCCGCGCGACGTACGCCCAGGGGACACCCTGCTGCTCAACGATGGGCTGATCGTGCTCAAGGTGCTGCGCGTGGAGGGCGCTGCGGTGCACACCGAGGTGGTGGTGGGCGGCGAGCTGTCGAATAACAAGGGCATCAACAAACAGGGCGGCGGGCTGACGGCCCCCGCGCTCACCGCCAAGGACATGGAGGACATCAAGATCGCCATGGCCTTGCAGGCCGACTACGTGGCGGTGAGCTTTCCCAAAAGCGCCACCGATATGGAGCTGGCCCGCCAGCTGTGCCAGGTGGCCTGCCCATCGGGTCACAAGCCGGGGCTGATAGCCAAGATCGAGCGCGCCGAGGCCATCCCCGAGCTGGAAAACATCCTGCGTGCGAGCGACGGCATCATGGTCGCGCGCGGCGATCTGGCCGTGGAGGTGGGGCATGCCGCCGTGCCGGCGCTGCAAAAGCGCATGATCCGTCTGGCCCACGAACACGACCGTTTCGTGATCACCGCCACGCAGATGATGGAGAGCATGATCCATGCGCCCGTGCCCACGCGCGCGGAAGTCAGCGACGTGGCCAACGCCGTGCTCGACGGCACCGACGCCGTGATGCTCAGCGCCGAGACCGCCGCCGGCAAGTACCCGCTGCAGACCGTGCGGGAAATGGCGCAGATCTGCGAAGCCGCCGAGAAGGCCGATCACCACGAGCTGGAATCGGATTTCATGGGCAAGCGCTTCCACCGCATCGACCAGTCGATCGCGATGGGTGCGCTGTTCACCGCCTCGCACCTGGGGGCCAAGGCGATCGTGGCCTTGACCGAGTCCGGCTCCACCGCGCTGTGGATGAGCCGGCACAAGGTCAACATCCCCATCTATGCCGTCACCTCCAAGCTGGCGACGCAACGCCGCATGACGATCTACCGCAACGTGCGGCCCCTGCTCATGGACACCAGCGCCGACCGCGACACCGCGCTGCGGCAGGCCGAGAACTACCTGATGGAACGCGGCATCGTCAAGCCGGGCGACATTTACGCCATCACCTGCGGCGAGCCCATGGGCACACCAGGCGGCACCAACATGCTCAAGCTCTGCAGCGTGCGCGGCTGAGCGGCCCCGCGTCAGGCCCCGGCGCCGAGCGCGGGGAAGATCTTGACGAGCCCCCCGGCCATCACCTCCACGGCGAGGGCGGCCAGAATCAGGCCCATGAGCCGGGTCATCACGTTGATGCCGGTCTTGCCCAGGACCCGGGCGATGGGTTCGGCCAGGGTGAAGCACACCGCCGTGGCCAGGCCAATGACCACCCCGTAGCCCACCAGGGCGGCGTGCTGCCAGAAGGTCTGGGCCTGGTCGGCGTAGATCACCACGGTGGACATGCTGGCCGGGCCCGTGAGCAACGGAATGGTCAGCGGCACCACGGCAATGGAAGCGCGTGCGGAGGCGTCGTCCACCTCGTCTTGGGTGGTCTTGGCCTCGGCCGGCTGGGCGTTGAGCATGGACAAAGCAGCGGTCAGCAGCAGCATGCCGCCGCCGACCTGGAAACTGGCCAGCGAGATGCTGAAAAACTCCAGGATTTTCAGGCCCAGCACGGCGGCGGTGGCGATCACCGCGAAGGCGCTGAACGACGCGGTGAGCACGGTGCGGCGCCGTTGCGCCTTGGAGAACCCTTGCGTGTAATGGATGAAGAAGGGCACGATCGCCAGCGGGTTGACGATGGCCAGCAGGGTGATGAGCGGCTTGAGGTCCATCGAGGCGGGGGGGAGTCAGCAGACGCTCAGGTCAGGCTGGGGCAGGGTATCCAGACCCGGTCGGGCCAACAGGTAGTCCTGGAACAGCGTCACCCCCATGTCGCGCAGAGTGTGGAGTTCGGCGCGGGTTTCGATGCCCTCGGCGATGACTTCGCAGCCCAGTGATCGGCAGGTGCCGATGACGCCGCCGACGATGGCGCGCCGGACCGTATCCTGGTCGATGTCGCGCGTCAGCGCCATGTCGAGCTTGACGATGTGGGGCTGGAACTGGGCGAGCAGGTTCAGCCCGGAGTAGCCGGCCCCGAAGTCGTCGATGGCGGTGAGGAAGCCGCGCTGCTGGTAGTCCTTGATGATGCGCAGGGCATGGTCTGGATCGCGCATCCGCTCGGACTCCGTCATTTCGAAGATGAGGCGTTCTGGCGGGAAGTCGACTTTGCGTGCCGCTGCCAGGGTCAGGCGGATGCAGGTGGCCGGTTCATAGACGGCATTGGGCAGAAAATTGATCGACAGATGCGATTCCATGCCCAGGCGTTTGGCGGTTGAGATGGCGAGCACACGGCAAGTCTGGTCGAAAGTGTAGAGCTGGTCGGGCCGCACGGCGGCGATCACCTCGCCGGCGGAGGCGCCCTGGGCACCCCGGATCAGCGCCTCGTAGGCGAAGACCTGGCGCGCCTGCACGTCCACGATGGGCTGGAACGCGATCTTCAGCTCCATGTTCAGGGGCTGCGCGTCGCGACAGCGGATACAGCCGAGGAGCTCGTCGTCCGCGTCGTCAAAGAATTCGTTGAGGTACATGGGCGTCGGTCACATGGGTGTGGGAATTGGAGGGACTATAGCTTGCCCTCAGCAGATGCGTGGCAGCGGATCGCCCGCCAGCCAGTGCACCAGCCGGCGGCCACCGAGGCGGGTCTGCATCTGCACGAAGCGCCGCTCGTCGGACACCACGGCGCCGATCTGTGCGGCCTCCCTGCCCAGGGGGTGGGCGCGCAGGGCCCGAAGCGCTTGCGGGGCCAGCTCGGCCGGGCAGAGCACGATCATGCGGCCTTCGCAGGCCATGTCCAGCGGGTCCAGGCCGAGCAGTTCGCAGGCGGCGGCCACGGCCGGGCGCACCGGAATGGCCGCCTCTTCCAGCACCATGCCGACACCGGACTGGTGGGCGATCTCGTTGAGCGTGGCCGACAGGCCGCCGCGCGTCGGGTCGCGCAGCACATGCACCTCGGGGACGGCTTGCAGCAGATCGGCCACGAGGCCGTGCAGGGCCGCGGTGTCGGACACGATGGGAGTGGCCAGCCCCAGCGATTCGCGGGCGCACAGGATGGCCAGGCCATGTTCGCCGATGGGACCGGTGACAAGGATGTGGTCGCCGGGCCGGGCGCGCGCGCCGTGCACATCGACGCCGTCACGCAGCACGCCCACGCCGGTGGTGGCGATGTAGACGCCACCGCCCTGCCCGCGCGGCACGACCTTGGTATCGCCCGTGACCACGGGCACACCCGCCGCGCGCGAGGCACGGGCCATGGACGCGACGATGCGCTGCAGGTCCGCGAGCGCCAGCCCCTCCTCCAGAATGAAGCTGGCCGAGAGGTAGAGCGGCTGCGCGCCCATGGCGGCCACGTCGTTCAGGGTGCCATGCACCGCCAGGCAGCCGATGTCGCCACCGGGAAAGAACAGTGGGGAGACGACGTGCGCATCGGTGGCCATGACGAGCTGGCCTCGGGGGGTGGGCAGCACGGCCCCGTCGTTGCCGGCGTCCAGGTGCGGGTTGCCCAAGATCTGCACGAACAGCTGTTGCACCAGTTGCGTCATGGCCCGGCCGCCGGCGCCGTGGGTCAGGTCCACATGGCCGTGGGTCAGGTCCAGCGTGGGGGCGAAGAAGTCGGTGCGGGCGGTCATGCGGGCTGGGTGGTGCTCTGGGGAGGCGTGGCGGGCGGGTCGCGCCAGCGCCCGTACTGGTAGTGCGCCGCGCAGGCGCCTTCGGCCGACACCATGCAGGCGCCGATCGGGTGTTCCGGTGTGCAGCCGGTGCCGAAGATGCGGCAGTCCTGGGGCCGCTTGTCGCCGCGCACGATGGCGGCGCATTCGCAGGCCTTGTGGTCGGACACGGGCCGGTAGGCGAGGCCGAAGCGGCGTTCGGCGTCGAAATCGGCATAGGCGTCGGCCAGCCGCAGCGCACTGTCGGGCAGGCTGCCGAGGCCACGCCATTCGAAGGACTCGCGCCGCGTGAACACCTGCTGCATCAGCGCTTGGGCCTTGGCGTTGCCCTGACGGGTGACGGCGCGGGTGAAGGCGGTCTCCACGCGGTGCTGGCCCTGGACGATCTGGCGCAGCAGCCACCAGATCGCCTGCAACAGGTCCAGCGGCTCGAAACCGGCGATCACGATGGGCTTGCGGTGCTGGCGGGCCACGGCCTCGTAGGGGGCGCTGCCGATCACGGTGGACACGTGGCCGGGACCGATGAAGCCGTCGATGACCGCGGGCTCAGGCCCACTGAGGATGGCGTGCATGGCCGCCGGCGTGAGCACATGGTGGCACAGCACCGAGAAGTTGCGCAGCCCTTCGGCGTGGGCTTGGAGTACGGCTACCGCAGTGGGGGGCGTGGTGGTTTCGAAGCCGATGGCCAGGAACACCACCTGTTGCTGCGGATGTTCCCGCGCCCACTGCAGGGCCTGCAGCGGCGAGGTGAGCATGCGCACCTGCGCACCCAGCGCCTGGGCTTTGCGCAGCGTCAGGCGGTCCGAGGCTGGCACCCGCAACACGTCGCCGTAGGTGAACAGGGTCACGCCGGGCCGCTGCGCCAGCGCGATGGCCTGGTCGATGCGGCCGATAGGCAGCACGCAGACCGGGCAACCCGGTCCATGGATGAGGCGCAGGCGTGGGGGCAGCAAGTCCTGCAGTCCATGGCGTGACAGGGCATGGGTGTGGCCGCCGCAAAACTCCATCACGCGCACGTCGCGGTCGGGCGGCATGGCCTGTGCAATGGCGTCGGCCAGGCCCTGCGCCAGACGGGCATCGCGAAAGGCGTGCATGAGATGGGGAGGTGACTCCGTGGCGGGGTTCATGGCAAGGGTGGGGGCAGGGGGTCGAACTGGAGTTCACGTATCAGGGCCAGCGTGGCCAGGGCTTCAGCCTCGTCGATCACTTGCAGGGCAAAGCCCACGTGCACGATCACGTAGTCGCCCACCTGCACCCCGTCGAGCAGGGCCAAAGACACCCGCTGGCGCACGCCGTCCAGCTCCACCCAGGCGTCTTGGGGCGGGAGCAGTTCAACCACGCGGGCAGGGACAGCCAGACACATGGCTCAATGGTAGGCCAGAACCAGCCGGGCCACCACGGCCTGCCCGTAGGCGATGGCGGCATCGCCCGGCGGCAGGCGCCGTGGCAACAGGCAGCGCAGGCCGGCGCGGGTGAGGCGATCGAGCAGGGCACTGCGCAACAGCCGGTTGTGCAGGCAGCCACCGCCCAGCGCGACGGTGTCGGTGCCTGCCTGCGCCGCAGCGTTCATGAGCCAGGTGGCGAGGCCTTCGGCCAGTGTGGCCTGGAAGCAGGCGGCGCCTGCGTCGGCGTCGGGTGTATTGGCCAGATGGTCCAGCAACGGGCCGAAATCGAGTCGTTCCGGCTGGCCAGGGGAGGTATGTTTTTGCCAACCTCCGGTTAAAGGTGGCCAGGGGCCGTGGCGTTGAGCGGCGGCTTCGAGGGCTTGCGCGGCAGCGGCCGGGTGCGCTTGCCGGTGGCACAGGCCCAGCAACGAGGCGGCCGCATCGAACAGCCGGCCCAGACTGGTCGAGGGGGGGCAGCGCACGCCTCGGTCGAGCAGGTGCAGCAGTGGCTCGGCCATGCCGGCCGGCCCATGAGCACGGGCGTGGGCCAGCGCCCTGTCGGCATGGCCCAGCCGGTGCAGCGCGGCCACGGCCAGGCGCCAGGGTTCGCGGCTGGCGGCGTCGCCACCCGGCAGGGGCAGTGGACTCAGATGGCCCAGCCGGGTGGCGTGCGGGCCATGCAGGCGCAGCAGCTCACCGCCCCAGGCCTGGCCATCGGTGCCCAGGCCGAAGCCGTCCAGGGCCAGCCCCACGAGGTCAGGGGCCGGTTCGGACGGCGCGTGCTCGGCCCACACCGCCGCGAGGTGGGCGTGGTGGTGCTGTACGGCCAGCGTGGGCACACCCGCTTCGGCGGCCAGGGCTTGGCCCAGCCGCGTGCTGGGAAAGTCCGGATGCAGATCGTGGGCCAGGGTGTGTGCGGGCGAGCCTTGGGAAGCCAGTTGTTGCCAGCCGGTCTGGGCTTGGGCGGTGTGCTGCTCGCAGGCCGTTGCGTCGTCCAGATCGAGTGGCGGGCGGCTGAGCTGGGCGAATCGCGCGGCGGCCACGCACACGGTGGCCTGAGAGAGTGCACCGAGCGCCAGCACGGGTGGCCCGGGAGGCAGCGGCAGGTCGTCGATCCAGGCGTCGGCCACAGCGTGCTCGGGAGGTCAGGCGGGTGGCGCGGGCCGCCCGGTCAGCGGACCGTCGCGAGCGGGGCCAGGCGCAGAGCCGCCTGCAGCCACGCCAGCCAGTCGTCCATGCCCTCGCCGGTGGTGGCCGACACGCGGATGATGCGCAGGGCTGGGTTGACACGTCGCGCATGGGTTTCGGCCTGGGCCACATCGAACGATAGGTGCGGTAGCAAATCGCACTTGTTGAGCAGCATCACGTCGGCGCTGCGGAACATGTCGGGGTATTTGAGGGGTTTGTCCTCGCCTTCGGTCACGGAATGGATGACCACCCGATGAGCCTCCCCCAGGTCGAACGCGGCGGGGCAGACCAGGTTGCCCACGTTCTCGATCATGAGCAGCCCGCCACGCGGCAGGGGCAAGGCGGGCAGGGCCTGGGCCACCATGCGGGCGTCCAGGTGGCAACCCTTGCCGGTGTTGATCTGCAACGCCGGCGCACCGGTGGCGCGAATGCGCTCGGCGTCCAAGCCGGTCTGCTGGTCCCCCTCGATGACCGCGACCGGCACCCGGCCGGCGAGTTGCTCGATGGTCTTGACCAGCAAGGTGGTCTTGCCCGACCCCGGGCTGGACACGAGGTTCAGCGCCAGCACGCCCAGCCCCGCGAAGGTGGCGCGGTTGATGATCGCCTGCCGGTCGTTGCGGGCCAGCAGGTCCTGTTCGATCTGTACCAGGCGCGGTTCGGGTGCCAGTGTCACATGGGTCACATGGGCATCCGCGTGGTCACGATGATGTTCGTGGGTATGTCCGTGCGCATGAACATGCCCGTGGTGGTCATGTGAGTGGTCGTGGGCAGGGTAGGTGTGGAAGGTGGCGCCGTCGCCGCCACAGCCGCAGGTGGTGCACATGGAGGTCTCCCGGTTCATTCCACGTCCAGATCGCGGACGCGCAGTTCGGTGCCCGACAGCACCTGCATCGGCAGGTGGCCGCAGGCCATGCATGCATCGTACAGCGTGGAGAGCGCCTGCTGCCGTCCACAGGCCGGGCAAGCCCCCTGAGCGGCCACGGGCAGCAGCACCAGTTCGGCGCCTTCGGCGCAGGTGCCGTGGCTGGCGGCGTCGAAGGCCAGCGCCAGCGCCTGCGGCTCCACGCACGACAGATCGCCCACCTCCAGCCGCACCACCCGGGCCCGCTGGAAGCCCTGAGACAAGGCCGCCGATTCGATCAGGCGCACCATTTCCTCAGCGAGGGACAGTTCGTGCATGCTGCAAGGATAAGCCGGTTTGGCTGGTGTGTTGAAGTGCGTGAGAGTTCGAAATCGATTACCCTAGAAAAAACGGAGGCAAGCCCATGGGCCAGGCCGGTGTGCAATCACCCCTGTATGTGTTCGAGAAGTTCGATGCCGGCATCGTGCTGCTCAACAAGCGGCGCGAGGTGGTGGGCATGAACGACTATGCTCGCAGCGTGTTGCCGGTCGATCGGATGCAGCCCTTCGACCGCTTCGTGCTCGACTTTCACCCCGAGCGCTCGCGTGCCAAGGTCAACTTCATGCTGGATCAGGCCAGCGGTTGCCCGGTGGCGAACAACCTGCCGATGACCATGATCATCAACATTCCGGAACAGGTGTTGCTGATCAAGGTTTCCCGCATCACCGACGCCAGTCAGCGGCTCACAGGCTATGCGCTGGTGTTCTACGACGTGACGCAGATCGTCAGCCAGGACGATCCATCGTCCCATGCCAGCGCACGCCGGCTCAACCGCATACCGACCGTCGCCAACCAGAAGATCGCCTTCGTCAACACGACGGACGTGTGCTGCATCGAGTCCGACGGCCATTACTGCCGGGTACTCACCCCCGAGGGCTGGCATTTCTGCAACCTCAGCATCAGTGATCTGGAAGCCCGGCTCGACCCGGAGCAGTTTGTGCGCGTGCACCGCCGCTTCATCGTACGGCTCGGGGCGATCGAGTCGTTGGTGCGGGACGGCAGCAAGACCCGCATTCAACTGCATCGGCATCCCAAGGTGGCCGTACCTGTCTCGCGGACCGAGGTGACCCGCCTGCGCGAACGCTTGGGGTTGCGAGGCAAAACCTAGCGCGACGACAGCTCCGGATTTTCCCTGATTGCGCGAAACCGCTGGGCTTGATCTCGTCGTTTCGTGCAGCTCAGGCTGCAATTCGTGCGAGATTTTCGCGTTTCAGGTTTTTCTGGGGCTCAAAACCCATGGCTATACAGGGTCATGCCCTGGGCGTAGACTGATTTTGCATTGACAAAAATCAATTTCCCCCCCCGAAAACGAGGAGACGCCATGATTCCACCGAGCTTCGAATACCACGCGCCGCGCTCCGTCGGCGAAGCGGTGGCCCTGCTGGGCCAGTATGGGTCGGATGCCAAGCTGCTGGCTGGTGGCCACAGCCTGCTGCCGATGATGAAGCTGCGCTTCGCGCAGCCGGCACACTTGATCGATATCAACCGCATCCCGGAGCTGCGCGGCATCCACGAAGAAGGCGACACGGTGGTGATCGGCGCGATGACGGTCGAGAACGACCTGATCAACTCCCCCATCCTCCAGGCCAAGGTGCCGCTGCTGGCCGAGGCGGCCAAGCTGATCGCCGACCCGCAGGTGCGCAACCGCGGCACCATCGGCGGCGACATCGCGCACGGTGATCCGGGCAACGACCATCCAGCGCTGTCCCTGGCCTGCAACGCTAGTTTCGTGCTCGAAGGCCCCAACGGCCGGCGCACGGTGGCGGCGGACGGCTTTTTCCTCGGCACTTACATGACGTTGCTGGAGGAGACCGAAGTGATGGTCGAGATCCGCGTGCCCGCCTTCGCGCAGGGCACCGGCTGGGCTTACGAAAAGCTCAAGCGCAAGACGGGCGACTGGGCCACCGCCGGCTGTGCGGTCGTCATGCGCAAGAGCGGCAACACCGTCAGCCACGTCCGCATCGCACTGACCAATGTGGCGCCGACCGCGCTGCGGGCCGAGGCCGCCGAGCAGGCGGTGCTGGGCAAGGCCCTGACGCCCGACGTGCTGGAGGCCGCCGCGCAGGCCGCGATGGCGATCTGCGAGCCGGCCGAGGACCTGCGCGGCGACGCCGAATACAAGACCGCGATGGCGGGGCAGATGGTCAAGCGCGCGCTGACCAAGGCCTTCGCCCGTTGCCAGTGAGCCCCACGCCCAGGAGACGACCATGCCCAAGAAATTGATTTCCGTTACCGTCAACGGCAAAGTGCAGGAAAAGGCCGTCGAGCCGCGCACGCTGCTGATCCACTTTCTGCGCGAGGAGCTGAACCTGACTGGCGCACACATCGGCTGCGAAACCAGCCACTGCGGCGCCTGCACGGTGGACATCGATGGCCGCAGCGTCAAGAGCTGCACCCACCTGGCGGTGCAGTGCGACGGCTCCCAGGTGCTGACCGTGGAAGGCCTGGCCAACAAGGGTGTGCTGCACGCGGTGCAGGAGGGGTTCTACCAGGAGCACGGTCTGCAGTGCGGCTTCTGCACCCCCGGCATGCTGATGCGCGCCTACCGCTTCTTGCAGGAGAACCCGAACCCCACCGAGGCCGAGATCCGCATGGGGATGAGCGGCAACCTGTGCCGCTGCACGGGCTACCAGAACATCGTCAAGGCCGTGCAGTACGCCGCCCGCAAGCTGCAGGCATCGGCCACCGCCACCGCCTGAACGCCCACCGATACGGAGAACCGCACATGAACGCACCCGTCAATTCCGTCGAGGCCCGCGAAGTTGCGCTGGCCGGCATGGGCGCCTCGCGCCTGCGCAAGGAGGATGCCCGCTTCATCCAGGGCAAGGGCAACTACGTCGACGACATCAAGCTGCCCGGCATGCTGCACATGGACATCGTGCGCTCGCCGGTGGCCCACGCGCGCATCAAGCGCATCAACAAAGAGGCCGCGCTGGCCATGCCCGGCGTGCACGCCGTGTTGACGGCCGACGACCTCAAGCCGCTGAAGCTGCACTGGATGCCGACCCTGGCCGGCGACGTGCAGGCCGTGCTGGCCGACGGCAAGGTGCACTTCCAGATGCAAGAGGTGGCCATCGTCATCGCCGACGACCGCTACATCGCCGCCGACGCGGTCGAGGCGGTGGAGGTCGAGTACGACGAGCTGGACCCGGTGGTGGACCCCTACGCCGCCCTGGCCCCGGATGCCCCGGTGATCCGCGAGGACCTGGCCGGCAAGACCGAAGGCGCACACGGCAAGCGCGAACACCACAACCACATCTTCACATGGGAAGCGGGCGACAAGGCCGCGGCCGATGCCGCATTTGCCAACGCACCGGTGACGGTGAGCCAGCACATGTATTACCCGCGCGTGCACCCCTGCCCGCTCGAGACCTGCGGCTGTGTGGCCAGTTTCGACCCGGTGCGCGGCGAACTGACGACCTGGATCACCAGCCAGGCCCCGCACGTGGTGCGCACCGTGGTGTCCATGCTGTCCGGCGTGCCGGAATCCAAGGTCCGCATCATCAGCCCGGACATCGGCGGCGGTTTCGGCAACAAGGTGGGCGTGTACCCCGGCTACGTGTGCGCCATCGTCGCGTCCATCGTGCTGGGCCGTCCCGTCAAGTGGGTGGAAGACCGTGTGGAGAACATCTCCACCACCGCCTTCGCCCGCGACTACCACATGGACGGCGAGCTGGCCGCCACCGCCGACGGCAAGATCCTGGGTCTGCGCGTCAACGTCGTGGCCGACCACGGCGCGTTCGACGCGTGTGCGGACCCGACCAAGTTTCCCGCGGGCCTGTTCCACATCTGCTCAGGCTCGTATGACATCCCGGCCGCGCACTGCTCGGTCAAGGGCGTCTACACCAACAAGTCGCCGGGCGGCGTGGCCTACCGCTGCTCGTTTCGCGTCACCGAGGCGGTGTACCTGATCGAGCGCATGGTGGACGTGCTGGCGCAAAAGCTGGGCATGGACAAGGCCGAGATCCGCGCCAAAAACTTCATTCGCAAGGAACAGTTCCCCTACACCAGCGCCTTCGGCTTCGAGTACGACAGCGGCGACTACCACACGGCGCTCAAGAAGGTGCTGGACGCGGTGGACTACCCCGCCCTGCGCGCCGAGCAGGCGGCCAAGCGCGCCGACCCCAACAGCCCCACACTGATGGGCATCGGCCTGGTCACCTTCACCGAGGTGGTGGGCGCCGGCCCCAGCAAAATGTGCGACATCCTGGGCGTGGGCATGTTCGACTCGTGCGAGATCCGCGTGCACCCCACCGGCAGCGCGATCGCCCGCATGGGCACGATCACGCAGGGCCAAGGCCACCAGACCACCTACGCGCAGATCATCGCCACCGAGCTGGGCATCCCGTCCGAGGTGATCCAGGTGGAGGAAGGCGACACCAGCACCGCGCCCTACGGGCTGGGCACGTACGGTTCGCGCTCCACACCGGTGGCTGGGGCCGCCATCGCGATGGCGGCGCGCAAAATCCACGCCAAGGCGCGCAAGATCGCCGCGCACATGCTGGAGGTGAACGAGGCCGACCTCGACTGGGAAGTCGACCGCTTCAAGGTCAAGGGCGATGACTCCAAGTTCAAGACCATGGCCGACATCGCCTGGCAGGCCTACCACCAGCCGCCCGCCGGCATGGAGCCGGGCCTGGAGGCGGTGCACTACTACGACCCGCCGAACTTCACCTTCCCCTTCGGTATCTACCTGTGCGTGGTGGACATCGACCGCGCCACGGGCGAGACCAAGGTCCGCCGCTTCTACGCGCTGGACGACTGCGGCACGCGCATCAACCCGATGATCATCGAAGGCCAAATCCATGGCGGCCTGACCGAGGGCTTCGCGGTGGCCATGGGCCAGCAGATGCCGTACGACGCGCAGGGCAATTTGTTGGGCAACACGCTGATGGACTACTTCCTGCCGACGGCCGTCGAGGCGCCGAAGTGGGAGACCGACTACACCGTCACACCCAGCCCGCACCACCCGATCGGTGCCAAGGGCGTGGCCGAGTCGCCGCACGTGGGCTCGATCCCGACCTTCACCGCCGCCGTGGTGGACGCCTTCGCCCACGTCGGCGTCACCCACCTGGACATGCCGCACACCTCGTTCCGCGTCTGGAAGGCGCTCAAGGAACATGGCCTGGCCCTGTAAACCGAAGGATTCAACATGGAAGTCAAACTCGACAAGCAGTACCCACTCGATGTGGATGCCGAGCGAGCGTGGAAGCTGCTCTCGGACCTGAAGGCCACGGCCGCTTGCATGCCGGGTGCCGAGATCACCGAACAGCTGAGCGACACCAGCTACAAGGGTTGCGTGAAGGTCAAAGTGGGACCGGCAACCGCCCAGTTCGGTGGCACGGTCGACGTGCTGGAAAAGGCAGATGCCGAGCGCAAGGTGGTCATGCGCGGCAAGGGCGCCGACAAGGGCGGCTCGTCTGCCACCATGGATCTGACGGCGGTGATCGTGCCCGATCCCGACAACCCGTCGCACTGTGTGCTCAACGGCAGCGCAACGGTCATCGTCAACGGCAAGTTCGCCCAGTTCGGGGGCCGCATGATGGTGCAGGTCTCCGACATGATTCTGAGCCAGTTCGTGGAGAACTTCCGCCAGACCGCACTGGCCATGCCGGCCCCAGCGAAAGGGGCGGCTGGTGCCGCGGCGGCCCATACAACGACCGAAGAAGCTGCAAGTCCCTCATCAGGTGTCCGCGCGGACGCTGTGGCTGCATCCAAGGCGGCGCCGGTGGTGGCGAAGGAAATCAACGGCCTGAGCATCTTCTGGCGCTTGGTGAAATCGTGGTTCCTCGGCCTGTTCGGCCGGCGCACCTGACGGGAGGCTACCGACGATGTCCAGCACCGGCCAGGCCCAGCTGCGTCAGCAGTTGCAGCGTGCGGGCTACCTCGCCGACGAGGCGTTGGCCACCACGCTGTGGCTGGCGCGTACCCTTCAGCGGCCCCTGCTGCTGGAAGGCGATGCCGGGGTCGGCAAAACCGCCTTGGCCGCCGCCTTGGCACGGGCCGAGGGCGCCGAGCTGGTGCGCTTGCAATGCTACGAGGGCCTGGACATGGCGCAGGCCGCCTACGAATGGAATTACGGGCGCCAGCTGATGGCCATTCGCCTGAGCGAAGCAGGTTCCAATCGTTTACGCGAGACCGATCTGTTCACCCGGGACTATCTGATGGAGCGGCCGCTGCTCAAGGCGCTGAGCACCGAAACAGCCTGTGTGTTGCTGATTGATGAGGTCGATCGCGCCGATGCGGCCTTCGAAGCGTTCCTGCTCGAGACCTTGGCCGAGTACCAGCTCACCATCCCCGAACTGGGCACGGTGAAAGCGCGGCAGGTGCCCACCGTGATATTGACCAGCAACGGAACGCGCGAGCTGTCGGATGCCCTGCGCAGGCGCTGCCTCTACCACTACCTCGACTACCCCACGCTGGCGCGTGAAATGGCCATCGTCCGGGAGGCTCTGCCCGATGCCGATGGCCGCCTGGTCGAGGAGGCGGTGACTTTTGTACAGCGTCTGCGCCAAGAAGACTTGGCCAAGACCCCCGGGATTGCCGAAACACTGGATTGGTTGCGTGCTCTGCACGGCATGCACTGGAGTGCCCTACCAGAAGACATGACCGCACTCCTGACCACCCTGGGCTGTTTGCTCAAGACGCGCGAAGATCGGTTCGCCATCGGTGAAGACCGCGCGCGACAGCTGATTGAAGGTCGCCGCACCGTGGGCGTGGCTGAAAAAACGCCCAGTCTGACGGGGGTCACATGATGTCCACTTTGCCAAAGCCGGTTGGTGAACGCCTGGCGGGGTTTGCCCAGTTCTTGCGCGATCACGGGCTGCCGGTGGGACTCACCGAGCAGCAGGCGATGTTGCAGGCGGCGCACGTCTTGGGCGCCACGCAGGCCCGTGGGCTCGAGGCGGCGTGGCGCGCCATCGCATGCAGCAACGCCCGGCAGTGGAAGCAGTGGCCGGAGCTGTTCGAGCGGTACTGGTATCCGCATCGGCTCAAAGGCACGGTGAAGGTCAGCGGCGCCACGCGCCCGCGGCGGGATCTGCGCCAGGCGGTAGCCAATTTGAAGCAGACAGGTGACGAGGGTGGGCAGATCCCCGGTGCCTCTCCAGCGGCCATGGCGGCGGCCGACCACGCCTTCGGTGTGGGCGAGAGCGCCGAGGCTGACGCGCCCCGTAGCATGGGAGGGGCTGCACGCACCGATGCGCTGCACGACCGGGCCCACCAGATGTGGATGCCCGACGACCTGCATGCACTGCAGCGGTTGGCCCAGGACATTCACCAGCACATGCGGCCCCGGCCCACCCGGCGCTGGCAAAGCCACCCCGCCGGGCAACGGCTGGCCCTGCGCGCCACCCTGCGTCGCAGTGTGCCTCACGGAGGTTGGCCGTTGACGCCGGTATGGCAGCGGCCACAGACCCAACCGCCCCGGCTGTTTCTGTTGGTCGACGTGAGCCGCTCCATGGAGTCGCACGCGGCATTCTTTCTGCGCGTGGCGCGTGCCTTTGCCCGCTGTGCCGATGCGCGGGTGTTTGTGTTCCACGTGCGGCTGGCCGAAATCACGCCGCTGCTGCAGCGCGACAGTGCTGTGGTGCAGGAAAAAATCAATGCAGTCACCGCCGGTTTTGGCGCTGGCACCCGTATTGCCACCAACCTGCAAGCTTTCACCCGCCAGAGCGCCCGCGCCCAGCTGAGCCGCGACAGTCGCGTCTGGTTGATGTCGGACGGCTTCGATACCGACGCGCCCGAAGCACTGCGCGAATCCTTGCAGGCACTGCGCCGTCACGGCGCGCGCATCACCTGGTTTCACCCCACGCGGCAGCGGCCTGCCTCCGCAGCCTTGGAGCAGGCTCGAAGCTGCGTGGATCATTTTCTGCCACTGGCCACCCTGGCAGATCTGGCCCGGGCTCGTCCGTGGCTGTACTGATGCACGACTGGAGAGCGATCATGAACCTGACCGCCTGGCTCGAAGCGGCCCAACAGTTCCACTCGCAACAGCGGGCCTATGCCCTGGTGACGGTGCTGCGTGTCACGCCGCCCGCTTCTGCCCGAGCGGGTGACAAGGCGGTGGTCACGGCCGACGGTACCCTCAGGGGCTGGATCGGCGGTGGCTGCGCGCAGCCCGCGGTCATCAAGGCGGCCCGGCTCGCGCTGGCCGACGGCCAACCGCGCACCATCCGCATCACCCCAGCCAGCGAGAGCGAAGAAAAGCAGCTGGAGGATGTGCTGGAGTTCGGCATGTCCTGCCATTCGGGGGGGACGCTGGAGCTGTTTGTGGACCCGGTGCTGCCCCAAGAAGCACTGGTGGTGTTTGGCGATTCGCCGGTGGCACGTGCGCTGTGTGATCTGGCGCCGCGCGTGGGCTTTGCCGTGCACTGGGTGGCCCAGGGGGCGGTGGCCACGGATGCCCCTGCAGCCCATCGGGTGCTGGACAACGACGATGCCGCATCGGTGACGGCCACCGTGCCGCCGGCCAGCTGGGTGGTTGTGGCCACGCAGGGGCGGCGCGACATGCCGGCCCTGAAGGCGGCGTTGCAGATCCGTGCCCGCAGAATCTGGTTCGTGGCCAGCGAACGCAAGGCGGGTGTGCTGAAAGACAGCCTGCTGGCCGCTGGCGAAGACGCGGACCGTGTCGGGGCCATCGTGGCGCCGGCGGGCACGCCCATCGGCGCCGACACGCCAGAGGAAATCGCCCTGTCGGTGCTGGCTTCGGTGGTGGCGGCGCGACGCCAGCAGGTCAACGATGCGGCGTCCCCAAAATCGTGCTGCGGGGGGCGCAAGCCAGCCGCTGCGCAGGCAACAGCGGCAGCGAGGGTGTCGGAAGAAGCAACGGCAGTCACGGCAGGCGCCACGCTGACGGAAGCGGCCATGGAAGCGGCAACCGCCATGCCTGAGCCGTCCACGCCTGCGGCCTCAACACAGCAGGCCAAGACATCCTGTTGTGGAGGTTGATATGGGCTGCATCCTCAAAGGCGGTGGCGGTCTCTACAGCCGTGTGGTGGTGGGGGCGGTACTCTTGGCAGCGGGTGCAGGATCGCGCATCGGATGGCGTCCGAAAAGCCTGCTGGAACTGGGCGGCGTACCCTTGATACGTCGGCAGCTCATCGCTCTGTCGGGGGCGGGCGTGGACGAGGTGGTGGTGGTGCTGGGTCACCATGCTGACCACATCGAGCCCGTGGTGCAGGACTTCCCGGTGAGCGTGGTGCGCAACCCCGTCCCGGACGACGGGCAGGTGTCGTCGCTACGTCTGGGTCTGCAGGCCCTGAGCGGCAAGCTCGACGCGGTGCTGGTGGCGCTGGCCGATCAGCCGCTGCTCAATGCCCAGGACCTGAGGGACGTGATCGGGGCCTACAAGAAGCGACCTTCGGGTACTCAGGTGGTGGTGCCCACGGTGGACGGTCTGCCCGGCAACCCCGTGATGTTTGCTGCCGAGGTACGTGATGCGGTGTTGTCGGGCAATGCCCGGCTGGGCTGCAAACAGTGGCAGGCAGCCCATCCTGAACAGGTGTATCGTTGGGACACACCCAATCGTCGTTATCGCATCGACATCGACAGCGAGGACGACATCACACAGGTGGCGGCCACCACCGGGCATCAACTGCGCTGGCCGGCCCGTTGGCAGACTGAAGCTGCGCAGCCATGAGCGCCGCTGATCGACACACCGGGGACTGGGCCCCCGCGCTGTGGGCCACCCCACTGGGCACCTACCAGTGGCTCCATGCTGCCACGGTCAACCCGCTGCTGGAACGCGGGCTGGGCAGGGGATAAGCGTGCATCCGTTGCCGGTCGCTCATCCTGTACGCTCGATCCCGAGTCGGTTGATGTCGGTTTCCGGCTGGGGCATAGCCCATCAGGTGTGCGTGGCCTGTCTGACTTACAGCGCCTGGCTGGTATTGCTCCAGATGGGCATGACGCTGACCTGGAATTGGTTCAGTGGGCTGTTGCCGCTGGCGGCGTGGTGGGCATGGTGGATTCTGGATCCCCTGGGAGACAGGGGCCGACATCAGCGGGTGGCGATGTGGGCGGCAGTCGGTGTAGGGGTGGGAATATGCCTGGCTCACATGGGTGGCCGAACGCTGTTGGGCTGGACGGGTCTGCTGCTGGCAGCATGGACTTGGGCGCAATGGCTCCGCTCTGTGCCGCAGTACCGACTCGCCTGTGAAGCGTGCGGGTCGTTGTCGCGCCTGTGCGTGAGTGTGCCGACCCAATTGGCCGGGCTTTTGCTGGCCGTCTGGCTTGCGGCCGATCCGATGCTCTGGACCCATCGCTGGCCAGGGCTGCTGATGGTGTGGCTGGCTTGGTTGTTGTGTGCTTGCATGAGTCGGCGTGTGCTCCAGCCTTCTCATGGTGTCCCTTCGTTTCTGTTCCACCCAGCCATGGCCTTGATGATGGGAGGGCAGCTGCTGATGGCCCAGTGGTGCGTTGCGATCGGCTGGACCTACACGCAAGCCGTATTGGCCCATGGTATCGTCATGGTCCTGGCTCATGCCGTTCATCAGGTGATGGGAGCGGATGCCGGTGCGGCTCCATCCCCATGGGCACCGAATCGCTGGCATCGGTCCGGGTATGCGCTGGCTCCTTTGCTGGGCATCGCCGCAGCGGTGTGTTTCTGGTTTGCAGATGATGCGGCGGCCATGCTGGCTGCCATGGCCTTGATCGCATTGAGCCAAACGCAGGCCCCCGCGTTTGCCGAAGCCCGTGCCTACCGCTTGTGGACCTTGAGTCTGTTCTTGCCGGCGCTGCTCTGGATGGGGTATGCCGCCCCGACTGGTGGCCCCCCAGCCATTGCCGGACCGCTCATCGGGCTCAGCGTTGTGTGGGCGATCGGGGTCTGGGTACGTCTTTGGTATGCAAGGAGGGCTTCATGAACAGCATCGATATGGATGTGATACGCAATGCGCTGGACTGGCTCGAGCGCGGCCATCGGGTGGTGTTGGGGACGGTGGTGCGTACCTGGGGTTCTGCGCCTCGACCACCCGGTTCCTTGATGGTGATTCGCGATGACGGTCAGGTCGCCGGCTCCGTGTCGGGAGGGTGCATAGAGGACGACCTCATCCGTCGCGTGGCAGCGGGCGAATTGGCCCTGCGCCGCCCGGAGGTAACCATTTATGGCCAGACCGCTGAAGAAGTACGCCGGTTCGGCTTGCCCTGCGGCGGAACGGTGCAGGTGGTGCTGGAGCCCCTGTCGCCACAGTCCCAGTTGCGCGAATTGCTGGTGGAGATTGCCGGACACCGGTTGGTGCAACGTGAGCTGGATGTGCAAACAGGCCTCGTGCGGCTCGGCCCCGTCACACATGGAGAACGAGTCTCGTTCGACGGCAGGTACCTTGTCACGGCGCATGGCCCCCGGTTGCGTCTGCTCATCATCGGCGGTGGGCAGTTGTCGCGTTATCTGGCCAGCATGGCCCTCATGCTGGACTATCAGGTCATCGTCTGCGAGCCGCGCACCGAATACCACGAAGGTTGGGATGCTCTGCCCGGTGTCACCCTTTCCACTCAGATGCCGGACGATCTGGTGCTCGCCATGAATCTGGACGAGCACAGTGCGGTCGTAGCGGTGACGCACGACCCCAAACTCGATGATCTGGCCCTGATGGAAGCCTTACGGACGCCCGCTTTTTACGTGGGGGCGCTCGGGTCCAGGCACAACAATGCGCGACGCCGCGAGCGCCTGATGGAGTTCGACGTCTCGCCGCAAGAAGCCGCCCGCATGCGTGGACCGGTGGGCCTACGCATCGGTGGATTGACGCCGCCAGAAATTGCACTCAGCATCATGGCCGAACTGACGGCGCTGCGCCGCGGCATCGATCTCAGTCAGCCTCTGAGTGATTGGTCGGTCTCATCAACAGTCTGTCAGTTGGCTTGAGGCAGGCGCCTGGTCAGGCGTGCCCGATCCGCTTGAATAGGGCACAATAGTCCGCAGCCGGCCCGGGTTCACGTGTTGCACCGGGTCAGCCTGATGTGGAGGCCTCTGTTTGCAGTTCAACGACCACCACCCTGAGCAGCTTGCATCCATCCTGAGGTTGCACCGGAATGCGCCCGAGCGGCTGCTGCAAATCCTGCACGACGTGCAGGACCACCTGGGCTGGCTCCCCCCCGCGGCCTTGACCGCCGTGGCCCAAGGGCTGGGCCTGCCTCGTGTGGCCGTGGAAAGCACGGCAGGCTTCTACAGCTTCCTGTACACCCAACCGGTCGGCGAGTATCGGGTGCTGTTCTCCGACAACATCACCGACCGCATGCTGGGCGCCCCCGCATTGATGCAACGTTTGTGTGAGCGCCTGTGGCTGGAGCCGGGCAAAGTGTCGCCGGACGGTCTGGCCAGCGTGGCCACCACCTCCTGCACCGGCCTGTGCGACCAGGGGCCTGCGCTGCTGGTCAACGGCCGTGCCATACCGCGCCTGACCAACGAACGCATCGACGCGATGGCGGGACTGATCCAACGGCGCGTGCCGGTGGCTGATTGGCCCGATGACTGGTTCGCGATCGAAGACCACATACACCGGCGCGATGCACTGCTCAGCCACGTGTGGCAAGCGGGTGAGGTGTTGCATGCTGCCCGCGAGCGGGGGGCGCAGGGCGTGCTGAAGGAAGTGGAGCGCTCCGGCCTGCGCGGGCGTGGGGGCGCGGGGTTTCCCACTGGGTTCAAGTGGCGTGCCTGCGCCGAAGCCCCGGGGGATCGGCGCGTCATCGTCTGCAATGCCGACGAGGGCGAGCCCGGCACCTTCAAGGACCGCGTGCTGCTGACCACCGCGTTCGATCTGGTGGTGGACGGCATGTGTGTGGCGGCGCTGGCCGTGGGGGCGAGCCTGGGCTTCATCTACTTGCGTGCCGAATACCGCTTCCTGTTGCCGCGCCTGCGGTCCCGGTTGGCCGAACGGCGCGTGCAGGGCCTGCTGGGGCCGGGCTGCCTCGGGTCGGGGCAGGACTTCGACATCGACATCCACCTGGGTGCCGGCGCCTACATCTGTGGCGAGGAATCGGCGCTGATCGAATCGCTGGAGGGCAAGCCGGGCAAGCCGCGCATACGCCCGCCATTCCCGGTCACCCACGGTTACCTGGGCCTGCCCACCGCCGTGAACAACGTGGAAACGCTGGCCACGGCCGCGCTGGTGGCCCTGCACGGGGGCGACTGGCTGCGCGCCATCGGCACATCGGCATCCAGCGGCACCAAGGTGCTGTCGATTTCGGGCGACGTGGCCCGCCCTGGCATCTACGAGTTCCCTTTCGGTACCCCGCTGATCGAGGTGCTTGATGCGGCCGGTGCCACCGACGTCCAGGCCGTGACCACCGCCGGGGCCGCCGGACCCTGCCTGAGTGCCAGCGAACTGGACCGCCGCATCGCCTTTGAAGACGTGGCCACCGGCGGCTCGATCATGGTGTTCAACCGCTCGCGCGACCTGTTCGAGCTGGCGCACAACGTGGCGCATTTCTTTGCCCACGAAAGCTGTGGCTTCTGCACCCCCTGCCGGGTGGGCACGGCGGTCAACGCGCGTTTGCTCGACAAGCTGGCCGCCCATCGCGGCTCGCCCTACGACCTGGACGAAATGGACCGCATGCACCGCCTCATGCAGGGTGCCAGCCATTGCGGCCTGGGCAACACCGCCACGCTGGCCCTGCAGGACCTGGTGCACAAATTCCGCCCCGCTTTCGAGCGCCGCCTGGCCTCCACGGCCTATGAACCCGCCTTCGACCTCGACGCGGCCCTCAGCGAAGCCCGCCGCATGACCGGGCGCGACGACGCCCACGCCCACCTGGGCAGCAACCGCAGCGCGGGCCTGGGGCAGACGCCATGACCACGCCATCCCCACCCGCTTCACCACCCACTTTTCTGCTCGACGGCCAGCCCGTGCCCTTCACGCCCGGCCAAACGGTGATGCAGGCCGCCTACGCGGCCGGCCGCTACATCGCCCACCTCTGCTGGCACCCCGACTTTTCCGCCCACGGTTCGTGCAAGCTGTGCACCGTGCAGGCCAACGGCCGGCTGGCCACCGGGTGCACGCTGGCTGCGGCCGAGGGCATGGAGGTGCACACCCAGACCCCCGAACTGCAAGACAAACGCCGCACCCTGTTGCAACTGCTGTTCGTGGAGGGCAACCACTTCTGTCCCTCGTGCGAGAAAAGCGGCAACTGCCAGCTGCAGGCCACGGCCTACGAGGCCGGCATGCTCACCCCGCACTTCGACCACTTCTTTCCCGCCCGGCCGGTGGACGCCTCCCACCCCGAGGTGTTGCTGGACTTCAACCGCTGCATCCTGTGCGAGCTGTGCGTGCGCGCCAGCCGGGACGTGGACGGCAAGCACGTGTTCGCCCTCTCCGGCCGGGGCACGCAGTCACACCTCATCGTCAACAGCCCCACCGGCCGGCTGGCCGACACCGACTTCGCCGCCTCCGACCGCGCGGCCGACATCTGCCCCGTCGGCGTGATCCTGAAAAAGCGCGTGGGCTTTGCCGTGCCCATCGGCCAGCGCCGTTACGACGCCCAGCCCGCCAGCGCGGTGGACGTGGCCTCACCCGCGAGGGACAACGCATGACCGAGCCCATGGCCACCCCGCCACGCAAGCTCAAGATCGCCACCGTCTCGCTGGCCGGCTGCTTCGGCTGCCACATGTCCTTTCTCGATATCGACGAACGCCTGCTGCCGCTGCTCGACCTCGTGGAATTCGACCGCTCCCCGCTCACCGACATCAAGCACTGCGGCCCCTGCGACATCGGCCTCATCGAGGGCGGCGTGTGCAACGCCGAGAACGTGCACGTGCTGCGCGAATTCCGCGCCCAGTGCCGGGTGCTGGTGGCGCTGGGGGCTTGCGCCGTCAACGGCGGTCTGCCGGCGCAGCGCAACCACCTGGCGGTGGGCGACGTGCTGCAGCAGGTCTACCTCACCGGCCACGGACTGGCCGCGGGCAGCCAGATCCCCAACGACCCGGAACTGCCCCTGCCACTGAACCAGGTGCACCCGGTGCACGAGGTGGTGCGCATCGACCACTTCCTGCCCGGTTGCCCGCCCTCGGGCGACGCCATCTGGGCCTTCCTGAACGATCTCATTGCCAGCCGTGAGCCCCGCCTGGGCCACGGCCTGCTGCACTACGACTGAATCGCTGCCATGAACCCCGCTGCCGACCTCGAAACCGCCCAGGTGCCCCGCGAAGGCTTGCGCCGGGTCGCCATCGACCCCGTGTCGCGCGTCGAAGGCCACGGCAAAGTCACGCTGCTGCTGGACGAGCAGCACCGCGTGCACCAGGTGCGGCTGCACATCGTGGAGTTTCGCGGCTTCGAGCGCTTCATCCAGGGCCGGCCCTACTGGGAGGTGCCGGTGATGGTGCAGCGGCTGTGCGGCATCTGCCCGGTGTCGCACCACCTGGCGGCCAGCAAGGCGTTGGATGCCGTGGTCGGCGTGCGCCAACTCACCCCCACCGCCGAAGCCATGCGCCGGCTCATGCACCATGGGCAGATCCTGCAGTCCCATGCGCTGCATTTCTTCCACCTGTCCTCGCCCGACCTGCTGTTTGGCTTCGAGTCGGAGGTGGAGCGGCGCAACATCGTGGGCGTGGCGCAGGCCCATCCGGACATCGCCAAGCAAGGCATTCTGCTGCGCAAGTACGGGCAGGAGGTGATCCGCCTCACCTCGGGCAAGCGCGTGCACGGCACTGCGTCGGTGCCCGGGGGCGTGAACCGCTCGCTCACCGGCGCGCAGCGGCTGGAGCTGCAGCAGGGCATCGCACAGGTCATCGCCTGGAGCCGGCAGGCCGTGGCACTGGTGCAACAACTTCATGAACAGAACCCGGCGCTGTACGACGTGTTCGGCACCTTCCGCTCGCCCATCATGGGGCTGGTGGCGCCGGACGGCAGCCTCGACCTGTACGACGGCGCCCTGCGCGCCACCGACGCCGACGGCCAACGCCTGTTCGACCGGTTCGATGTGAATGGCTACGACCGCCTCCTGACCGAAGAGGTCAAGCCCTGGACCTACATGAAGTTTCCCTACTTCACCGCCCTGGGGCCGGAGCAGGGCTGGTACAAGGTGGGGCCGCTGGCGCGCATCCAGAACGCCGACCGCCTGCCCACCCCGCTGGCCGAGCAGGCGCGCCAGCAGCTGCTGGCCTACGCCCGCGCGCGCGGCCACGCCGTGCTGCACGCCACCCTGGCCTACCACTGGGCGCGCATGATCGAGATGCTGCACGCGGCCGAAACCATCGAATGCCTGCTGCACGACGACGCGCTCGAAGGCACCGACCTCATGGCCCAGGGCGAGCGCCCGTCGGCTGGCGTTCGCGAAGGCGTGGGCGTCATCGAAGCCCCGCGCGGCACGCTCATCCACCACTATCAGGTGGGCGATGATGACCTCGTCACCATGGCCAACCTGATCGTCTCCACCACCCACAACAACCAGGCCATGAACACGGCGGTGCGCGAGGTCGCGCGGCGCTACCTGGACGGGCGCGAACTCACCGAAGACCTGCTCAACCACATCGAAGTCGCCATCCGCGCCTACGACCCCTGCCTCTCGTGCGCCACCCATGCGCTGGGCCAGATGCCGCTGGAGGTGGTGCTGCTGGATGCCGATGGCACCGAGCTCGACCGCAAGGTGCGCCATTGACCGTGGCTGAGCAAACGACCGCCCCCACCCTGGTGTTTGCCTGGGGCAACCCCAGCCGGGGCGACGACGCCTTGGGCCCCCGGTTTGCCGAGGCCGTGCAGAGCTGGCAACTGCCCGGTGTGGAGTGCCTGACCGACTTCCAACTCCAGGTCGAGCATGCGCTGGACTTGGTGGGACGCGAGCGCGTGCTGTTTGTGGACGCAACTGTGGACGCAACCATGGAAGTGTCGGGCGTCCCGTTCACCGTGACCCCCCTGCACCCCCGGCGGGACGCCAGCTTCACCAGCCATGCCCTGTCGCCGCAGGCGGTGTTACAGGCCTTTGCCGACACCCAGACACAACCGCCACCTCCTGCCTGGTTGTTGTCGCTGCCAGGCGCAGCCTGGGGGCTGGGGGAGCCGGTGTCGGCGACGGCCGAGCACGCCCTCCACGCTGCCCTGACCTGGGCCCGCCCTTGGCTGGCAGGGGAGGCCGCTCACCCCGGCATGCCGGCTCACGGCGTGGTTGTGCCCGAAGGACCGCCTGCCGGACGCTGAAAACGCTGCCGCAACGCGGCGCAGTGGTCTTGCGGCGGGGCCGCAGGCGTGGGCCAGACGGCATCGGGGGACAGCGGGGTCCCTTCAGGCGCCAGCGGTTCGGCGCCTGCCGTGCGCAGGTCGATCACCCGGACCTGTGCCGTGGGCAGTGCCGGATCGATCTGTGCCAGCTGCCAGGGCACACCGATGTCCTTGCGCGCGTGCTGCCGACCCGTCAAGAGCAGCACCACCCGGTCAGGCTGCAGCAGCGATCGCACGGTGTGGGCCATGGCCTGGTCTCGGGCGATCTGGATGCGAGCCATGCCGGGCCACTGGCTTGCCGGCAACAACTCGCAATGGGCGGTGTGGATCAGCGCCTGCAATGCTTGCCAGCCATCGGGTGGCAGGGTGCGGTCGAGCGTGGTGTCGGTCATGGCCGAACGCATGGCCCAGCGAGGCAGGTTGCCGCCGTGCACCGGCACACCGGACCGCACCGCCACCATCACCACCGGGCCATAGCGTTCCCAGGGCCAGTCGGCATCGGGCCAGGCCAGCGCTTGCTGCACGCGCTCGGGCGCACTGTCGGTGGGCAAGCCAGTGGTGCTGTGGCCGCGTGGGGCCATTTCCAGCACCAAGGCGTGCAACAGTTCCCGGCTGGCCAGGTGGTGCACCACCTCGGCCTGCAGCGCCTGGTGGGCGTCGGCGTCATGCTGTTCACCGATGATCAGCACCTGCGCGGGCAGCAAGGCATCTACACGCTGAGCCACCTCGGACGGGCGGACTTCTGGCGTCATGCCCTGAGCCGCCCTGACAGGCGTCAGGCCAAACGTGGCCGTCAACACGACCACCAGCCCCAGCAGGCGCCATGACGCTGCCAGCCACGACCAGC
Source organism: Tepidicella baoligensis (assembly GCF_013432195.1). Classification (GTDB taxonomy): domain Bacteria; phylum Pseudomonadota; class Gammaproteobacteria; order Burkholderiales; family Burkholderiaceae_C; genus Tepidicella; species Tepidicella baoligensis. The sequence continues at coordinate 176,619 of NZ_JACCDB010000003.1, forward strand.
TAAAGGCGCTAGGATAAGGGGTTGTCATCCTTGTAAACCTTGTTTTGGAGTCATCCCATGGCCAAGAAAGCCCCGCCCGCCCCCGTCAAGCCCCTCAAGATGGACATCGGTATCAACGACAAGGACCGCGCCGCCATCGCCCAGGGGCTGAGCCGGCTGTTGGCCGATACCTACACGCTGTATCTGACCACGCACAACTTCCATTGGAACGTGACCGGGCCCATGTTCAACAGCCTGCACGACATGTTCATGGCCCAGTACACCGAGTTGTGGAATGCGGTGGACCCGATCGCCGAGCGCATCCGCGCCCTCGGTCATGTCGCTCCCGGGTCCTACGCCGAATACGGCAAGCTCAGCTCCCTGCCCGACGCCCCAGCGGTACCGCCGAAGGCCATGGAGATGGTGCGTATCCTCGCCCAAGGCCATGAGGCGGTGGCCCGTACTGCCCGCAGCCTCTTTCCGCTGGTGGAAAAGGCCAGCGATGAGCCCACCGCCGACATACTCGTGCAACGCCTGGCTGTGCACGAACAGACCGCCTGGATGCTGCGCAGCCTGCTGGAAGACTGAGCCCCGCTTCAGTGCACCACGACTGGCGTCTGAGCCAGCGTGGCATAGCGTTCCAGCGTGTCCTCCACCTCTTCTTGGGTGGGGGTGTCGCGCTGCCAAGCCTGGATCTGCTGCTGAAACAACTCGGCCCAGGAGCCGTCGAGATAGACCTCCTTGCCCGAGCGTTTGTCAACGATTTCGAACCCATGACGGGGCATCTGTGGGCCATTCGCGGACTCGTTGGCTTGCACATCGCAAGCGTGGGCAGGCACATTCGCGAAGATATGCACCACCGCGAAGGATTCTGAGTCGTAGAGCATGTGCATGGTTCAAATGTCCTCGAAATGCGATAACCCTGCAAGCTTCATGCCGTGTCCCTGACACGTTTTTCGGCATGGCTGCCACGACCTGGATATGGAGGCCGACCGGCGGCACTTCAAGAGGCGATGAGCGGGGGCTCAAGGGAGGCGGCGCAGCCGTTGGTCCACCCGGTGGCCTTCATCGTCCTCCAGCACCAGGCGAGCGGGCAGATGGTGCACGGCAGGCGCGAGCCACAAGGTGATTTGGGTGTCTCCCGGGTCGGCGCGTTCGCGCTCCAGGCGCAATGCCGGCAGGCTGCCGGCGGGGGTGTCCACCGCTTCCTGGGCGGCGAGGCGGAAACGCCACGGTTCGGTACCGCCCTGGCCCAGCACCGGTACCACGGCGGTGGCGCTGCCCATCGCCTCCTGCGCCTGGGACCTGGCCCACAGACCCAGCTGAAAAAACAGGCTCAGACGGTCCTGCGTGCCCGCGACCAGAGGCCCGTCATGCATCAACTGCCCATCGCGCAGATAGCGGAAACGCTGCTCGGCCCAAGCCAGCTCGTAGCGCCGTTCGCGGCGGGCCTGGTCGATGTAGCGCTCGGGGCGCAGGCCGTCGCGGCTGAGCCGGCCCTCGGAGCGCTGGGTACGGGTGCCCACCAGCGGCGCACGCATGTCCAGCGATGCTGTGTAGGCCGCCCCATTCGGTTCCCAGTGCAAGACGCTGGCGGCGCGGTAGGGCAGGCCGCGCGCACGGCCGCTGACCTCGTATTCCAGCGTCATGGCCGCTGGCCATGGCGGCGGCTCGACGGCACGGCCGGTGCCCCACATGCCCACGGCAGCCGCACCCGTTGCGGTCATCCAGGCGCGGCGGGTCCAGCCAACGGTATCCTTGGTGTTTGACTCCATGGGCCCAATCGTACACTTGTCGGCCATGAAACTCGCCACTTACAAGGACGGCTCCCGCGACGGTCAGCTCGTGGTGGTCTCGCGCGACCTCGGCATGGCCCACTATGCCACGGGAATCGCCGGCACGTTGCAACAGGCGCTCGATGACTGGAATTTCATCGCGCCGCAGTTGCAGGACCTTGCGGTCACCCTGAACCACGGCAAGGCCCGGCACGCCTTTCCTTTCGACCCCCGGATGTGCATGGCCCCGCTGCCCCGAGCCTATCAGTGGGTGACGGGTGCCGCTCACCCCCGCCCGGTGGAGGCGCAAGGCCCACTCCAGCGCCCGAGCGACGATCTGCGTGGCCCCTGTGACGATCTGATCCTGGCGCAGCCGGGTTCAGGCGTCGATGTCGGCGCCGGGATCGCGGTGATCACCGATGACGTGCCCCAGGGAGCCACGCCTGAGCGGGCGCTGGAAGGGGTGCGGCTGCTGATGCTCTACAACGACACGGCGCTGGCTGTGGCCCGACAGGGCGCATGCGGCGAGCGCATCCAGCCCGGGCCGACCGCCTTCGGCCCGGTGGCGGTGACCCCCGACGAACTTGGCGAGGCCTGGCAGCAGGGGCGCTTGCACCTGACCCTGCAGATCACCTGCGCCGGACGCAAGCTCGGCATGTGCGATCTCGCCGACATGCGCGGCTCCTTCGGCACGTTGATCGCGGACCTGTGCCGCACGCGCCGGTTGCGTAGCGGCAGTATCGTGGGAGGTGGGATCGTCGGGAGCTCCCCGGTGGACGCGGACGGCCGCCCCGATTGGCCCAAGGGCCACGGCTGCATCGCCGACCGCCGGGCCGCCGAACAGCAACGCGATGGCCGGGCCGTGACGGCCTACCTGGCCCTGGGAGACGTGGTGCGGCTGGAGGTCAAGGGGCGCGACGGACAGTCGGTCTTCGGCGCCGTCGAGCAAACGGTGGCCGCGCCGGTCTGAGCCTTGGTTTCCGTCAGCTGGCGTACACCGTGTCCAGCGAACGGAAGCCTTTGATCTCGATCGGGTTGCCGAAAGGGTCGCGGAAGAACATGGTCCACTGCTCCCCAGGTTGCCCCTGGAAGCGCACCTGCGGTGGGATCACGAAGCGCACGCCAGCGGCGGTGAGCCGATCGGCCATGGCCCGCCAGTCGTCGAGTGTGAGTATCAGCCCGAAATGCGGCATCGGCACCCGGTGATCGCCCACATGCCCGGTATCGGCGGTGGCCAGCGGCTGGCCCAGGTGCAGCGAAAGCTGGTGGCCGAAGAAGTCGAAATCCACCCAGGTGTCGGTGCTGCGGCCTTCGGTACAGCCCAGCAGCCCACCGTAGAAGCGGCGGGCTTCGTCGAGGTCGGTGACGTTGAAGGCGAAATGAAACAGGCTGCGCATGGCGGTCACAGGGACGGATGGGTCACGTCCCGGTCGTGCTCGGCCTTGTCCTGACAGGCCACGCAGCGCAGGGCGGTGGGGTTGGCGTGCAGCCGGGCGGTGGGGATGTCGACGCCGCAGTCCACGCACAAGCCATAGTCGCCCGAGGCGATGCGCTGCAAGGCGGCATCGATGGCGGCCAGGGTTTCGGCCTCCCGCTCGTCGATGGCCATGGCCAGGTCACGCTCGGCGTCGGCCTGCGCCCAGTCGCCGCTCTGCACGTCACGCAGGTCGCCAGCGGCTTCGGCACGCCCGATTTTGCCGCCGCGCTGGGCACGGATCTGTGCAATCACGTCGCTGCGCATCTGTTGCAGCTGTTGGGCAAAGGTATCGGAAATGTGCTGGCTCATGGGAAGGCTCCTGTGCTGAATGGATGCATTGTCATGCAAACGGGGTGGTTCTGCCTTGATGCGGGTCAAGGCCGGGAGTGTCAAGCCAGGCGAGCTGTGGCATGCTTGCAGGTATCCGTTTTGCCCTGGAGCTGGACCATGACCGCACCCGACATGCACGCTTTCGCCAAATACATCCCCGGCTTCGAGTTTTTGCAGAACCTCTCGCGCCAGACGGCCGCCGGTGCGGCCCCTGGGCAGGCTGGAGCCGCACCCGGCATGCCTCCGATGAGCCACTGGGTGGCCCCGACCTTGGATGTGGAAGAACTGGACAAGCGCATTCAGGACCTGCGGGCCGTGCATTTCTGGCTCGACCAGAACACCAAGGCCCTGGCCGCGACCATCCAGGCTTTGGAAGTGCAGAAGATGACGCTGGCCGCGCTCAAGGGCATGAACGTGAGCTTGCAGGACATGGCCGAGGCATTTCAGATTCGCCCCGAGCCCACGGCCGATGCCGCGGCTGCCACGGCCGCCACGGCGGCCCCAACACCGGCAGCGCCGCCTTCTGAAGCCGCTGCTGCCAATGCCGCCCCCGCGCTGGACCCGCTGCAATGGTGGAACGCGCTGACCCATCAGTTCCAGACCATTGCCAACGGGGCCATCCGCGACATGGCCGAGCATGCCAGCCGGGCGGCCGAACAGATGACCCAGACGGTACAGGCCGGCACCGAACCGGCGGCCGCCGCCCAGGCGTCCCCCGCCGATCTCCCGCCCCCGACCCGCAGCCGGGCCACGAAGCGTCCCCGCCCGGCGCCCCGCCAGACCACAGGGGCGTCCCGGCCTGCAGCGAAAAAAGCACCTGCCGCTGCCACGCGCAAGAAGGCCAGCACGGCCAGGAAGGGATGAAGCGGTTTCCCTACGCCCACGCCACCCACCCGCAATGGCGCATGGCCGCCGCGCTGGTGTTGGCGCAGCTGCGCGCCCAGATGGCCCTGCCCGACCATGCGTCCCAGCCGGCGTTGGGCCTGCTCTACATCACCGACCACTACGCCGCCGAGGCGCCAGGCATCCTGGATCATCTGAGCACCGAATTGCCCGAGGTCACGGATTGGGTGGGGACCGTGGGGGTCGGCATCGTGGCCAACAACGTGGAGTACATCGACGAGCCGGCCCTGGCCGTCATGCTGTGCGACCTGGCCCCTCATCAATACCGTGTTTTCAGTGGGGTTGCCCCGCTGGCGGCGACCCAGGACACCGACGGCTTCGTGCCGCAAACGGCGCTGGTGCACGCGGATGGATCCACCCCTGACGTGGCCGAACTGATCGCCGAGGTGGCGCAGCGGACCTGGAGTCACCACGTCTTCGGAGGCCTGGCATCGAGTCGCGGCCCGACGGTGCAGTTCGCCCGTTCCAGTCGAGGAGCCGTGGCCGGCAGCGGTCAGCGTGGCGCTGTTGGGGTGTTCCATGGGGGATTGAGCGGTGTGGCCTTTGGGCCTGACGTGCGGCTGCTGTCCCGCGTCACACAGGGAGTTCGGCCATTGGCGGGCATGCACCGCATCGACCGCGCCGATCACAACGTCGCCCTGGTGCTGGACGGCCGCCCGGCCCTGGAAGTGTTGTTGGAGGACTTGGCGATCACGTTGGACGACCCGCCCGCTGCGGTGCAACGGTTGCGCCAGACGCTGGTGGGCCTCACCGCGCCGGAGCCGGCTCGGGGGCCTGGCCTGCAGGTGCCCGGCGCCGTGGGGGACGATGTGCTGGTGCGGCATCTGATCGGACTGGACCCGGGCCGGCGTGGCGTGGCCATGGCCGATGTCGTGCCTGTGGGCGGGCGGTTGGTGTTTTGCGAGCGCCATGTGCAGGCCGCCAAGGCAGACCTGATGCGCATGTGTGCCGAAATCCGCGAGGAGCTGGAATCTCCTGCCACGCAGGCAGAGGGCTCACCCTTCCCAGCGCAGGCGCAGCCTGCGAGGGAGCGCATCGTGGGCGCGGTGTATGTAAGCTGTAGTGGCCGCGGCGGGCCGTACTTTGGTGGATCCAGCGCCGAACTCCAGGTCGTGCGCCATGCGCTGGGCGATGTGCCGCTGGTTGGCTTCTTGGCCAGTGGCGAAATCGCGCACCACCGGCTGTATGGGTACACCGGTGTGCTCACGGTCTTCGCAACGGCCGACAGCGAGGCGGCATGAGTCAAACCTGAGCGCGGGAGGCAGCGACGATTTGCAGACTCAGACCCCGCGCGCACGCTCGGCCTGAAAGCGTTGCCGAAAGGCGCCGAAGGTGCCCGCGTCCAGCGCCTCGCGCACCTCACGCATCAGGTTCAGGTAGTAGTGCAGGTTGTGGATGGTGTTGAGCATGGGGCCCAGCATCTCGCCGCATCGGTCCAGGTGGTGCAGGTAGGCGCGGGAAAAGCCGTCGCGGCCGCCGTTGTCCCAGCTCACGCCGCTTGGGCCCGCGCAGGCGTAACAGGTGCAAGTGGGGTCCAGTGGTTGCGGGTCGGCCTTGTGGCGCGCGTTGCGGATCTTCAGGTCCCCGTAGCGGGTGAAGAGGGTGCCGTTGCGGGCGTTGCGGGTGGGCATCACGCAATCGAACATGTCCACGCCACAGGCCACGCCGTCCACCAGGTCCTCCGGGGTGCCCACGCCCATCAAGTAGCGTGGTTTGTGGGCGGGCAGGCGGTGCGGTGTGTGCGCCATGATCTGCCGCATCAACTCCTTGGGTTCGCCCACGCTCACGCCGCCGATGGCGTAGCCGGGGAAGTCCATCTCCACCAACGCTTCCAGCGACTCCTGGCGCAGATGCTCGAACATACCCCCCTGCACGATGCCGAACAGCGCATTGGGGTTGCCCAGGCGTTCGAACTCGGCTTTGGATCGCAACGCCCAGCGGCGGCTCAACTCCATGCTCCGGCGCGCTTCGGCCTCGGTGGTGATGTGGCCGCTGCCCCCCTGGCTGGGTGGGTTGCCCTGCCAGTACGGTGTGCACTCGTCCAGCTGCATCACGATGTCGCTGTTCAGGACGGTCTGGATTTGCATGCTCACCTCGGGCGACATGAACAGCCGGTCGCCGTTGACGGGCGAGGCGAAATGCACGCCTTCCTCGGTGATCTTGGCGCTGTGTGCCAGGCTCCAGACCTGGAAGCCGCCCGAGTCCGTCAGGATGGGTTTGTCCCACTTCTCGAACTGGTGCAGGCCGCCAAAGCCCTTCACGATGTCCAGCCCCGGGCGCATCCACAGGTGGAAGGTGTTGCCCAGGATGATCTGCGCACCCATGTCGTGCAGGCTTTGCGGCGTGACGCCCTTGACGGTGCCATAGGTGCCCACGGGCATGAAGATGGGGGTCTGCACCACGCCGTGGTTGAGCGTGAGCGTGCCACGGCGGGCGTGGGAGCCTTCGTAGCCGCCGCGGGGCGGGTCGGTGATCAGGAGGTCAAATTGCAGCATTGGGCATATTGTGCAAGGCTTTTGCATGGAAGCGGGGAGAATAGCCAGCCCAAGCAGAGCCCATCGCAGTTGGGCTATAGTCCAAATAAATAAGCCATTGGTAATCGAGGAGATTTTCATGCTTGAACGAATGACGGTGGTCAAACGTCTGTTCCTGGGCTTTGGGGTGCTGCAGGCCATTCTGATCGCCGTCACACTGACGGGCGTGTTCAGGGTGTTGTCGATCGAGGCTGCGCTGGCCGAGAACAGCCTCGAACATGCGCCCATTCAGCGTTTTGCGATCAACTTCCGCGGCTCGGCCCACGATCGATCCATTGCGATCCGGGATGTGGTTCTGGCGGGCACGCAAGAGGAGGTGGATCGCGAACTGCGGCGCATTCAAGATCTGGCCAAGTTCTATGCCGATGCTGCCGCGCCTCTGGAGCAACTGCTGGCGACTTCTGCCAACAGGGAGGAACTGCAACGTTTGTATGGAGCCATCAAGGCGATCGAGGCCCAGGCCGTTGCGTCCACGCAGGCCGTCGCCAGCCGTGTGGCGCAAGGCGATCCAGAGGGCGCCCGTACCATCTTATGGACCCAGGTCAAGCCCCAATATGAGCAGTGGCTGGCGGCCATCAACCGGCTCATCGACTTCGAAGAAGCCAACATCCAAGCCAAAAACCAGATTGCACAAGAACAAGCGGCAGGCTTTTTGAAAGTGATGTTGTTCGCGCTGGCCTTGGCCTTGGTGATCGGTATCACGTTGGCGGTGGGTATTTCTCGCAGCATCATTCGCCAGCTCGGTGCAGAGCCTGCCGCTTTGGGTGATGTGGCCCAGCGGGTGGCCAAGGGCGACCTGCAATCGGTACAGGGTATTCGGGCGCGAGACAGTCGCAGCGTGCTGGCTTACTTGGGGGCGATGCAGGCCAGCCTGGAGTCCATTGTGTCGAAAGTCCGTTCGGCTTCCAGTGTGATTGCCAGCCGATCCACCGAGATTTCCCAGGACAACGCGGATCTGAATCGGCGAACCCAGGAGCAGGCCGATCATCTGCAAAAAACCGCTGCATCCATGGAGCAGATGAATGCCGCGGTTCGTGCCAATGCCGATTCGGCCCAGGAGGCAGCCCGGCTGGCGGCATCGGCCAGCGATGCCGCTCACCAGGGCGGCGAGGTCATGCAACAGGTCATTCAGACCATGGATGACATCTCCAGCAGTTCACGAAAAATAGGCGACATCATCGGTGTGATCGACAGCATTGCGTTCCAGACCAATATCCTCGCTTTGAATGCGGCGGTCGAGGCTGCCCGTGCGGGCGAGCAGGGGCGCGGCTTCGCTGTCGTGGCTTCGGAGGTGCGCAGTCTGGCGCAGCGCAGCGCTGAAGCGGCTCGCGAGATCAAGTCGCTGATCGAGGCCAGCGTCGGCAAGGTGGAGTCTGGCTCCCAGCTGGTGACCAATGCCGGCGCCAAGATCGAAAACATCGTGCAGCAGGTGCAGCAGGTGGCCGGCATCATCCGCGACATCAGTGTTTCCACACAGCAGCAAACCAGTGGCATAGGAGAGGTCAGCGAGGCACTGGCCGAGCTGGACCGCTCCACACAAGACAATCTCTCGCTGGCGCAAAGGGCTTCTGTGGCAGCCGACGATCTCTACCGCAACGCCCAGTTGCTGCAAGAGGCGGTTCAGGTCTTCAGACTGAGCCGGGACGACTCGCCGCAGACCCCCTTGCTGGCCATCAGCCCGCCCGCTTCAGCAGCATCGAATCACCGTAACTGAAAAAGCGGTAGCGCTGCTCGATCGCATGCCGGTACAGCGCCATGATGTGGTCATGGCCCGCGAAGGCGCTCACCAGCATCATCAGTGTGCTTTTGGGCAGGTGGAAGTTGGTGATGAGCACGTCCACCACCTGGAAACGAAAGCCTGGGGTGATGAAAATGTCGGTGTCGCCGCAGGCCAAGCCGGTGCGGGCCCAGCTTTCCAGCGTGCGCACGCTGGTGGTGCCGATGGCGACGATGCGTCCACCCCGGGACTGGGTCTCGCGTATGGCCTGCTGCGTGGCTGCGGGTACCTGGTACCACTCGCTGTGCATCACATGCTCGGCGATGTTCTCGGTCTTGCAAGGCTGAAAGGTGCCGGCTCCCACGTGCAGCGTGACGCTGGCGCGCTGCACGCCGCGGGCGTCCAGGGCCGCGAGCACACCTTGGTCAAAATGCAGCGCGGCGGTCGGCGCGGCCACGGCTCCCGGGTTTTTCGCAAACACGGTCTGGTAACGCCGCTCGTCTTCTTCCGTGTCACCGTGCTGGATGTAGGGTGGCAGCGGCACGTGGCCGTGCGCGGCCATCAGGGCATGGGGCTCGCCGCTGAATGCGAAGCGAAACAGCGGCCCGTCATCGTGGGGCCAGCGGCCCAGCAGCGTGGCGGTGAATGCCGTGCGGGTGCTGCCACGGGCGTGCATGTGCAGCGTCGCGCCCACAGGGGGCTTTTTGCTCACCTTCATGTGTGCCACCACCTCGTGGCCAGGGCCGGGCAACACACGCTCCACCAGCAGCTCCACTTTGCCCCCAGTTGCTTTTTCGCCAAACAGCCTGGCCTTGATCACCTGGGTGTCGTTGAACACCAGCAGATCGCCCGGCAGCAGCAGCTCGGGCAGCTCGCGGAAGAGGCGGTCCACCGGCGGCGCGCCTCTGCCATCGAGCAGGCGTGAGGCGCTGCGTTCGGGCGCGGGGTGCTGGGCAATGAGCTCAGGCGGCAGCGAAAAATCGAAATCGCTGAGGGTGAAGACGCGGGTTGCGTCAGCGGTGGATGCGGTCATGGGCTTGAGGGCCGGACGGGCCCGTTCCAAGTGAAACAAGGCCGCGATTGTCGCAGAAGGTATGATGTTGCGCTGCAACAAGCAGGAGAATCCCATGGCCCTCGTCGTGTTCAATCAGAAAGGTGGGGTGGGCAAGTCCACCATCGCGTGCAACCTCGCGGCCATCAGCGCGGTCCAGGGTTTGCGGACCCTGCTCATCGACCTGGACCCGCAGGGCAATTCGACCCGCTATTTGCTGGGCGTGCCGGCAGCGGCCGACCAGCCCACCGTGGCCAGTTTTTTCGATCAGACACTGAGCTTTACCTTCAACCCCTTGCCGGCCAATGAATTCGTGATCGACACGCCGTTCGATGGCTTGAAGGTGATGGCCGCCAGCGAGCGACTGGACGAACTCCAGCCCAAGCTGGAATCGCGCCACAAGATCTACAAGTTGCGCGAAGCCTTGCAACAGTTGGCCGACAGCTACGACCGGATCTACATCGACACCCCTCCCGCGCTCAACTTCTACACCCGCTCGGCGTTGATGGGGGCCAGTGGCTGCCTCATTCCCTTTGATTGTGATGATTTCTCACGTCAGGCGCTTTACACGCTGCTGGCCAATGTGCAGGAAATCCGCGCCGATCACAACCCGGGGCTGGACATCAAGGGCATCGTGGTCAACCAGTTCCAGCCGCGTGCCAACCTGCCGCAGCGGCTGGTGCAGGAATTGGTGGACGAAGGCTTGCCGGTATTGGAGCCCTATCTGCCCGCTTCGGTGAAGGTGCGTGAGTCGCATCAGCTGGCGCGGCCCATGATCCATCTGGATTCGAAACACAAGCTCACGCAGGCCCTCTGGGCTTTGCACGAGCGGCTGGGTTGAGGGTGCGGGGGCAAGGGCATCAAGCCCGGTCCGAGCGTCGCCGGGCGGGTGCATGGGTTTCGTAATAGCGGGCCTTGTCTTCATACATGGCACGGTCGGCGGCCTGCAAGGCGGCCTCCATCGACTCGCCACGCTGGCAGACCGCCAGGCCCATGGCAAAACTCAGTGATTTGCCGGGGTAAAACTGGTTGTTCAGCTCCAACACCTGCCGGATCTGTTCCATCACACCGCGTGCCCCTTCCTCGTCGGTGCCCGGCAGCAGCACCACGAACTCGTCGCCGCCGATGCGCGCGGCACAACCCGGAGCGTCAACCGCTTTGTTGAGCACCTCGCCCGCACGGCGCAGCAGGGCGTCACCGGCCACATGGCCGCCTTCGTCGTTGGCGATCTTGAGGCCATTGAGGTCCACCGCGATCACCGCCACCGGCCAGGGACCTTTACGGCTGAGGCGGTTGGTTTCCTCGACGAAGTAGGCCCGGTTGCGCAGGCGGGTCAACACGTCGTGTTTGCCCAGGTATTCGAGGTAGGCCTCGGCCTTCTTGCGGGCGGTGATGTCCACCAACGACACGAGCACCAGGCTCCAGTCGTCGAGATGATCTTCCAGGATGGCGAACTGCATGTGCACATGCAGGGGGTCGCCGCCGAGCGTGTAGTTGACCACTTCGCGCTCCTGGGCGTATTTGCCGTTCCAGAGGTCGATCAACTGGGCCGCAAAGGGTTCTTCCATGTCGTCGCGGAACACGGCATCGAGCCGTCGCAGCAGTTCGTGTTTGTCGGCAGCGCCAAACAAGCGCAGCGTCTGGCGGTTGACGTCGATGACGCGGATTTCCCGCATGCACCGGGTGATGAACTCCGGGTGTACCTTCAGAAATACCGGGAAGTCCTCGATGCCCTGCGCCCGCACCTCGTCGAGCAATTGTTTGACGGCACGGAAGTCCTCGACCCATAGCGAGACGGGGGAACGTTCGAACAGGTCCCGGGCGTACTGCTCACTGTCGTGCAGATCGCGCTCGGCCTGTACCCGTGCCGTGATGTCCTCCAGCGAAACCAATACGCGGTCCCAACGGTCTTCATGTCCGGGCAGGACCTTGCCTCGGATGAGCACGTCCAGGCGTCGCCCGTCGAGGGTGTAGTTGACGGTTTGGTTTTCGAACACCGGCTCGCCGTTCCAGATGGCCGTCAGTTCACGGATGGCCGTCTCGTGCATGTCGCCCGAGAACACCCGGTCCAGCGACGACAGCAGGCGCTCCTGGGATTCGGCACGGAACAGCTCGAGGGTGCGTTGGTTGACGCGCAACACGCGGTAGCAAGCCGTGCACTCAGCCACCCGGGCGGGGTTTTCGCGCAGGTAGAGGCCGAGGTCGGTCACGCCGGCGGCCCGCCAACGCTGGAACAAGGCGATCAGTTCGCTGTAGTCTTCCAGCCAGAGAGATACCGGAGCGAGTTCGAACACATGCTCGAACTCGGTGTCCGTGGCGGTGGAGGGGGGCTGGGTCGCGGCAGGGTTCATGCGAGCATCATAGCCCGCTCGATTCCGTCCAGGATGGTGTCAGAACTTGCCGGGCCGCAGGACTTCCACTTCCGAAAAGCAGGCCACCATGGCGTAGTTGGAGTAGTAGCGGGCCTGCAGGTGGGCCAGCAGCGCTTCGGCCTGCTCGCGGGCGCAGATCACCTCGATGCGGATGTTGCGCGACTCGTCCCACGAGGCGTCGCGCACGCCCCGGCTGCCTTTGCCGCGCGCATCCGAAATGGTGTAGCCGCGCACGCCCATGCGGTCCATGTCCTTGATCAGGAGCTGCTCGATGCTGGCTTCGGTGAACACGGTGAGCAGGGTGCGTTTCTCGGTGTGCATGCTGTCCATGGCGTCGGTCCTGTGTCACGCTCCGGTCAGTTGGGTGGCCATCCAGTGGTAGAGCGGAATGCCCAGCAGGATGTTGAAGGGGAAGGTCACGCCCAGCGAGCCGGCCAGTGAGATCGCCGGGTTGGCTTGCGGCACCGCGATGCGCATGGCCGCCGGCACCGCGATGTAGGAGGCCGAGGCCGCCAGGGTGGCCAACATGGTGAGGCCGCCGACCGACAGGCCCAACATCATCCCGGTGCCCAGCCCCAGGGCAGCCGACAGCAGGGGCATGGCCAGCCCGAAGACGATGAGCGACAGCCCGCGCCGCCGCAGCTCGCCCACTTGCCGGCTTACGATCAGGCCCATTTCCAGCAGGAACAGCGTCAGCACCGCTTTGAACAGGTCGAAATACAAGCCGCCGATGGGCGCCAGACCTTGCGGGCCGGCGGCCCAGCCAATGGCCATGCCGCCGAGCAGCAGCGTCACGCCCTTGCCCAGGAAGGCTTCGTGCCCCAGCGATTGCCAGTCCGTGTCCCGGCTGACACCCCGAGCCAACATGATGCCCACCAGAATCGCCGGGATTTCCATCACTGCCAAGAGGATGGCCATCTGCGGCTCCATGTCGATGTTGCGTGCGGCCAGCCAGGCGGCCGCCACCGCGAAGGTGGCCACGCTCACCGAGCCGTAATGGGCGGCTGTGGACGCCGCGTTGGGGCGGTCGAATCCGAACACCATGCGCAGGCCGGCATAGGCGATCAGGGTCTGCAACACACCCAACACGATCACCGCTCCAATTTGCGGCAGCAGCGGCAGCAGCGGCTGGGTGGCCAGCCCCTGGCCGCCCTTCAGGCCGATGGCCAGCAACAGAAAGATCGACAGCGAGTCGTACAGGGCATTGGGCAGCTTCAGTTCCGAGCGCAGCAGTCCCGCGACCAGACCGAACAAGAAAAACAGGATGACCGGATCCATAGCGTGCATGATGTCATGGTTTGTGCCCGGATGGCAGGCCGAGGCCGCGACAGGCGTGACGGGCGATCGTAAGGACAGAAAACCATTTTGTAAAATCCATTTTTCATGACGGATTCATAGCCTAAATGCTATCTTTAAAGGCTGGCACAATCGGTCCATGGCTGAAGCCGCCCCGTCTCCGTCGCTGCCCCAGTCTGCTGCCAAGCCCTTGTCCGCACCGCAAAAAGCGTTGCGCAAGCTGGGGTTGGTGCGCGCCATCGATCTGGCGCTGCACCTGCCCTTGCGCTACGAGGACGAAACCCGCATCACCCGGCTGGCCGATGCGCGCGAGGGCGAATCGGTGCAAATCGAAGGCACGGTCACCGGCTGTGAAGTCGTTCAGCGACCGCGCCGCCAGTTGCTGGTTACGTTGGACGACGGCAGCGCCACCTGTACCCTGCGGTTTTTCAGTTTCTACCCCAGCCATCAAAAAACCCTGAGCGTGGGGGCCCGCATCCGGGCCCGCGGCGAGTTGCGCGGTGGCTTGCTGGGCTGGACGATGATGCATCCCAGCTTCCGTGTGGCCAGTGGCGAGTTGCCTGATGCACTCACCCCCGTCTATCCGACCAGCGCCGGTTTGCCGCAGGCCTATTTGCGCCGTGCGGTGCAGGCCGCTTTGCAGCGGGCCGACCTGAGCGACACCGTGCCGCCCGAAGCGCTGGCGGAATGTCCGGGCCTGCGCCTGCCCGGCCAGGGCTGCCCGTGGAGCCTGCGTGAAGCGTTGCAATTTCTGCATCATCCCGCGCCCGATGTGCCGCTGGCGGCTCTGGAAGATCGCAGCCACCCTGCCTGGCAGCGCCTCAAGGCCGAGGAGTTGCTGGCGCAGCAGTTGTCGCAATACCGTGCCAAGCAGGAGCGGGCTGGACTGCGGGCCCCGGCCCTGCCCAGCCGCCCCGGCGGCTTGCACGAACAACTCCTCGCGGCGTTGCCGTTTCCACTCACGGCCGCTCAGCGCCGCGTGGGTGAAGAGATCGCGCGCGATCTGGCCCGCACCGTACCCATGCATCGGCTGCTGCAGGGCGATGTGGGCAGCGGCAAAACGGTGGTGGCCGCGCTCGCGGCTGCCGTGGCCATCGACGCAGGCTGGCAGTGCGCCCTCATGGCGCCGACCGAAATTCTGGCTGAGCAGCACTTTGCCAAACTGGTCGGCTGGCTCCAGCCCTTGCTGGAGCCCCTGGGCCAAGAGGTGGCCTGGCTCACCGGGAGCCAGAAAAAGAAGGACCGCGCCGAGATGCTGGCGCGCATCGAAACCGGGCGTGCCGCGTTGGTGGTGGGTACCCATGCCGTGATCCAGGAACAGGTGCGTTTTCACAAGCTGGCGCTGGCGATCATCGACGAGCAGCACCGCTTTGGCGTGGCCCAGCGTCTCGCCCTGCGGGAAAAAATGCAAGGCACTGGGCTGGAACCCCATCTGTTGATGATGAGTGCCACCCCCATCCCACGCACCTTGGCCATGAGTTATTACGCAGATCTGGACGTTTCCACCATCGACGAACTGCCCCCCGGCCGCACCCCCATCGTCACCAAACTGCTGGCCGACAGCCGGCGCGACGAGCTCATCGAGCGCCTGCGCCGCCAGGTTGCCGAAGGCCGGCAGGTCTATTGGGTCTGCCCTTTGATCGAGGACAGCGAGGCGCTCGACCTGAGCAACGCCACCGCCACCCATGCCGAGCTGTCTGCGGCCATGGATGGGCTGGTCGGCGCCGACGGCTCGCCGGTACTCGTGGGGCTGCTGCATTCGCGCATGCCCCCGGCCGAGAAAAAGGCCGTCATGGCGCTGTTCAGCCAAGGCGTCATGGGGGTGCTGGTCAGCACCACCGTCATCGAGGTGGGGGTGGATGTGCCCAACGCCTCGCTCATGGTGATCGAACACGCCGAGCGCTTCGGTCTGAGCCAATTGCATCAGCTGCGCGGCCGGGTGGGGCGCGGCACGGCAGCCTCGGTTTGCCTGTTGCTGTACTCGCCCGATGAAAACGGCCGCGTCAGTCCGACCGCTCGCGAGCGCCTGCGTGCCATGGTCGAGACGAACGATGGCTTCGAGATCGCCCGGCGCGACCTGGACATTCGGGGGCCGGGCGAATTCCTCGGAGCGCGCCAGTCCGGCTCACCGCTGTTGCGCTTCGCCGATCTCGCCACCGACAGCCATCTGCTGGAATGGGCCCGCGAATGGGCGCCCCGGGTGCTTGACCAATGGCCCGATCTGGCGCACAAACACCTGGACCGCTGGTTGGGTGGAAAATCCGACTATCTGAAAGCTTGATTCGATAGCAGCCATGACCCTGACCGAACTGAAATACATCGTCGCCGTGGCGCGCGAAAGGCACTTCGGCAAGGCCGCCGAGGCCTGCTTCGTGTCGCAGCCCACGTTGAGCGTGGCCATCAAGAAGCTGGAAGAGGAGCTGGAGGTCAAGCTCTTCGAGCGCAACGCGACCGAAGTGGCCGTCACCCCGCTGGGCGAGGAAATCATACGCCAGGCCCAGGTGGTGCTGGAGCAGGCCGCCGCCATCAAGGAAATCGCCAAGCGCGGCAAGGACCCGCTGGCCGGCCCTTTGCGGCTCGGGGTCATTTACACCATCGGCCCCTATCTGCTGCCCGATCTGGTCAAGCAGATCATCGAGCACACGCCGCAGATGCCGCTCATCCTGCAGGAGAACCTGACCGTCAAGCTGCTGGAGCAATTGCGCCTGGGCGAAATCGACGCCGCCATCCTGGCCGAACCTTTTCCTGACACCAATCTGGCCATCGCCCCCCTGTACGACGAGCCGTTTTTCGCGGCGGTACCAGCCAACCATCCGCTGGCCCAGCGCGACGACGTGACGGTCGAAGAACTCAAGCAGGAAACCATGCTGTTGCTGGGCAGCGGGCATTGTTTCCGCGACCACGTGCTGGAGGTGTGCCCCGAGTTCGCGCGATTTTCCAACGACGCCGAAGGCATACGCAAGACCTTCGAAGGCTCCTCGCTCGAAACCCTCAAGCACATGGTGGCGGCGGGCATGGGCATCACCCTGGTGCCCCGGCTGAGCGTGCCCTCTGCAGCGTTGGGGCCAGGTGCGAAGGCCGTTGCGCCAGGCACCGGGCCGGGCGACACCTCTTATGTGCGCTATCTGCCGTTTGCCGGTGAACCGCCGACGCGTCGCGTGGTGCTGGCCTGGCGGCGCAGTTTCACGCGCTATGAGGCCATTGCCGCGCTGCGCAATGCCATCTATGCCTGCGAGCTGCCGGGTGTCAGACGCCTGACTTCATCATGAGCATGCCCATGACCGCTTCCCTCTGGCGCGACAAGCTGTCGCTGTATTTGGACCTGATCCGCTGGGACCGCCCCGCCGGCTGGTTGTTGTTGCTGTGGCCGACCCTGTCGGCGTTGTGGGTGGCCGCAGACGGCTGGCCGGGCTGGCATCTGCTGACGGTGTTCGTGCTGGGTACCATCCTCATGCGCAGCGCGGGCTGTTGCATCAACGACGTGGCCGACCGGGAATTCGATCGCCACGTCAAGCGCACGGCGCACAGGCCAGTGACGAGTGGTCGGGTCTCGGTCAAAGAGGCGCTGCTGCTGGGGGCCGTGCTGGCTTTGCTTGCCTTTGTGCTGGTGTTGACCACCACCTGGGCCGCCGTCTGGCTGTCGCTGCCGGCGCTGGCCGTGGCCATGGTGTATCCCTATGCCAAGCGGGTGCTGTCCATGCCGCAGGCGGTGCTGGGCGTGGCCTTCAGTTTCGGCATTCCCATGGCCTATGCGGCGGTGCAGTCCTCAGTTCCCTGGCAGGCATGGGCGCTGCTGGTGGCCAACCTGTTCTGGGTGCTGGCCTACGACACCGAATACGCCATGGTCGATCGCGACGACGACCTCAAGATCGGCATGAAGACCTCGGCCATCACGCTCGGGCGCTACGACGTGGCCGCCGTCACCGCGTTCTATGTCGTGCATCTCGCGCTGTGGGGCGCTTTGCTGTGGCCGGTGGTCGGGGGCGGTTGGTTTGGCCTGGCCCTGGTTCTGGCCCTGGCACAGGTGGTGTGGCATCTGACCCTGATCCGCGACCGCACGCGCGAGGGGTGCTTTCGGGCCTTTCGGCTCAACCACTGGCTGGGTTTCACCTTGTTCGCCGGGTTGGCGCTGACTTACGCCCAGCGCCAGTGGTGGGGTTGACGCGCAGGCTCAGGCGCCAAATTCGTCGCCCAGCTCCCGTGCGCGGCGTTGCGCGGCATGCATGGCGGCGACGAAGGCATCGGCCACACCGGCCGAGTTCATGGCCGTGAGCGCGGCGTAGGTGGTCCCCCCCTTGGAGGTCACGCGCTCGCGCAACACTTCGGGCGGTTCGCTGGCGTCCTGCGCCAGATGCGCGGCCCCGACGAAGGTGCCGATCGCCAGTTGCAGCGCGGTGTCTGCATCCAACCCCATCTCGGTGCCAGCCCGTCGCATCGCCTCCAGAAAGTAGAACACATAGGCCGGACCGGAGCCGGACAGGGCCGTGACCGCGTCCAGGTCGGCTTCTTGTGGCAGCCACAGAAAGCGCCCCGTGGTGCCTACCACGGCCTCCACCAGTCGCCGGTCTTCGGGTGTGACGCCTGCGCCGGCATACAGACCGGTCATGCCCAGACCCACCAGGGCTGGCGTGTTGGGCATGGCACGCACGAGACGCCCGTTGCCCAGCCAGGCGCGCATGCTGCCGGTTCGGATGCCGGCGGCCACGCTCAGGTGCAGGGCCGAGCCGGTGTGGGCGGCGCAGGCCAAGGCGGCTTCCTTGAAGGTCTGCGGTTTGACGGCCCAGACCACGAGGTCGCTGCCCGCGAGCGCCGGGTTGGGGGCCTCGTGCAGGCGCACGTCTCCGAACTGGCTGGCCAGCTTGTCGCGCTGCGGGGCATGGGGTTCGACGATGTCGATCCGTGCGGCAGGCAGGCCTCGCTGGATCAGGCCGCCGATGATGGCGCTGGCCATGTTGCCGCCACCGATGAACGCCAGGCGGCTGTCCGCGAGGATCGACACAGGCGCAGCAGGGGGAGTGGTTTGGATCGGGCGGTTCATGGGGCGATTGTCGCCTGTCTCACGGCGCGTTCCCAGGCCGCCATGGCTTCGGCGGCTCGATCGGCCGTCCATTGAGGTTCGAAGCGGCGATCCGCCCGCCACAGGTGCTCCCAGGCCTGCGGGCCATCGAACACCCCGGCCTGCAGACCGGCCAGGCAGGCCGCGCCGAGCGCCGTGGTTTCGGTCACGGCCGGGCGTACCACCGCAATGCCCAGCAGATTGGCCTGTGTCTGCATCAGCAGGTCATTCACACTGGCACCGCCGTCCACCCGCAGTTCTTGCAGGGCAGCCGCGCCATGCGCTTGCGCGTCCCGGTTCATGGCTTGCAGCACCGCGGTGGACTGGAAGGCGATGCTGTCCAGTGCAGCGCGGGCAATGTGGGCCATGGTGGTGCCGCGCGTCAACCCGGTCAGGGTTCCCCGGGCGTCCGGCTGCCAGTAGGGCGCACCCAAACCCGTAAAGGCAGGCACGAAAACGACTCCCTCACTGTCTGGCACCGAGGCCGCCAGCGCCTCCACGTTGTGGCTGGCCTCGATGGCCCGCAAGCCGTCGCGCAGCCATTGCACCACCGCCCCTCCGATGAATACGCTGCCCTCCAGCGCATAGGCTGGCGTCGCGTCGTAGCGGGCCGTGGCCGTGCTCAGCAGGCCGTTGTCGCTGGTCGCGGGCAGGGCGCCGGTGTGCATCAGCAGGAAACACCCGGTGCCGTAGGTGTTCTTGGCCATGCCGGGGTGCAGGCAGGCCTGGCCGATCAGGGCGCTTTGCTGGTCGCCGGCCACCCCGCCGATCGCGATCGGCCCACCGAACAGGGGTTCATCGGTGGTGCCGAAAGCGGCGCTGGACGGCAAGACTTCGGGCAGCACGGCACGCGGAATGTCGAGTGCTGCCAGCAACTCGTCGTCCCAGTCTCCCCGCTGCAGGTGAAAGAGCAGGGTGCGGGAGGCGTTGCTCACGTCGGTCACGTGGCGCCGCCCGCCCGTCAGCTGCCATACCAGCCAGCTGTCCACCGTGCCGAAAGCGAGCTCCCCGGCCTGCGCACGGGCACGGGCGCCTGGGATGTGGTCCAGCAACCAGGCCAGCTTGGTGCCCGAAAAGTAAGGGTCGGGCCGCAAACCCGTGCGCCGGTGGATGGTGTCCGCGCCCAGCCGGGCCTCCAGGCGTTGGCATAGATCGGTGGTGCGCCGGTCTTGCCAGACAATCGCCCGGTACAACGGTTCACCAGAGCGACGGTCCCACAGCAGGGTGGTTTCGCGCTGGTTGGTGATGCCGATGGCGGCGATGTCGCGATGCGTCATTCCAGCCAGGCGCAGCGCCTCCTGCGCGGTGTGGAGTTGATCATTCCAAATCGCCTTCGGGTCGTGTTCCACCCAGCCGGGCTGAGGATAATGCTGACGCAGCTCCCGCTGCGCGCAGGCCACGACCCGTCCCTCGGGGTCGAACACCAGGCTGCGTGAGCTGGTGGTGCCCTGATCCAGGGCCAGCAGGTATTGGGTCATCTCGGGTCTCCGCCATCCAGGCCATGTGCCCACACTGTAGCGCGCCGGCCACACATGCAAAGCGGTTGCGCAGACTGGCCAGGGTCGCTTGACAGCACCGAATCGGTAGGCAATAATACCCAGCTTCGCCCTCAAAGGCGGAGTTTTCTGCCCACCGAAGCTGCATCGTCCGTCATGACGACGCGGCGACGACGGGCCCAAGACTGATCGCCGCAGACCATGGTGGCCTGCGGGATTCAAGTTGGGACTTAAATCAAATGATCCAAACGCAATCTCGACTCGATGTTGCTGACAACACGGGTGCCAAGTCCGTGATGTGCATCAAGGTGCTGGGTGGTTCCAAGCGCCGCTATGCCAGTGTGGGCGACATCATTAAAGTGAGCATCAAGGAGGCCGCTCCGCGTGGCCGCGTCAAGAAGGGCGAGGTCTACAACGCCGTGGTGGTGCGCACCGCCAAGGGCCTGCGTCGCCCCGACGGCGCCTTGATCAAGTTCGATGGCAACGCCGCCGTGCTGCTCAACAACAAGCTGGAGCCCATCGGCACCCGTATCTTCGGGCCGGTCACGCGCGAACTGCGTACCGAAAAGTTCATGAAGATCGTGTCGCTGGCGCCCGAGGTCCTGTAAGGAGTTGTCATGAACAAGATCCGTAAAGGCGACGAAGTCATCGTGATTGCTGGCCGTGACAAAGGCAAGCGTGGCAAGGTGGTGTTGCGTGCCGACGAAGAGCGTGTGGTGGTCGAAGGTGTGAACATCGTCAAGAAGCACGTCAAGCCGAACCCCATGAAGGGGGTGACCGGCGGCATCGTGGAAAAAGCCATGCCCATCCATCAGTCCAACGTGGCCATCTTCAACGCGGCCACCGGCAAGGCTGATCGCGTGGGTGTGAAGGTGCTGGCTGACGGCAAGAAAGTGCGCGTCTTCAAGTCCAGCGGTGAAGAAATCAAGGTGGCATGACCATGGCACGCTTCCAACAAATCTACCGCGACAAGATCGCGCCGGCGCTCAAAGAGCAGTTTGGCTACAAGTCCGTCATGGAGGTGCCGCGCATCACCAAGATCACCCTGAACATGGGTGTGGGTGAGGCCGTTGCCGACAAAAAAGTGCTGGAAAACGCCGTCGGCGACCTCACCAAGATCGCCGGCCAGAAGCCGGTCGTCACCCGCGCCCGCAAGGCCATCGCCGGTTTCAAAATTCGCGAAGGCCAACCCATCGGCTGCATGGTGACCCTGCGCGGTGCCCGTATGTACGAATTTCTGGATCGTTTCGTCACCGTGGCCCTGCCCCGTGTGCGTGACTTCCGTGGCATTTCCGGTAAGGCATTCGACGGTCGTGGCAACTACAACATCGGTGTCAAAGAGCAGATCATCTTCCCGGAAATCGAATACGACAAGGTCGATGCCGTGCGTGGTCTGAACATCAGCATCACGACGACCGCCAAGAACGACGCTGAGTGCAAGGCGTTGCTCGCCGGTTTCCGTTTTCCGTTCAAGAACTGAGGTGGTGTGTGGCTAAACAAGCTTTGCTCCAGCGTGAACTCAAGCGCGAAAAACTCGCCGCCAAGTTCGCCAACAAATACAACGAGTTGAAGGCCATTGCCAAGGATGCCAAGCGCTCCGACGAAGAGCGCGACGCCGCTCGCCTGGCCTTGCAGAAATTGCCTCGCAACGCCAACCCGACCCGCCAGCGCGCCCGTTGTGAAATCACCGGCCGTCCCCGCGGCACCTTCAAGCAATTCGGCCTGGGCCGCATGAAGATCCGTGAAATGGCCTTTGCCGGCGAGATTCCCGGCGTGACCAAGGCCAGCTGGTGAGCCGCGAAGGAGTAACGAAATGAGCATGAGTGATCCTATCGCCGACATGTTGACCCGCATCCGCAATGCGCAGATGGTGGAAAAAGCCACTGTGTCCATGCCTTCCTCCAAGGTAAAGGCTGCCATTGCGCAGGTGCTGAAAGACGAAGGCTACATCGACGGCTTCCAGGTCAAGACCGAAGGGGGCAAGAGTGAGCTCGAGATTGCCCTGAAGTACTACGCCGGGCGTCCGGTGATCGAGCGCATCGAGCGTGTCAGCCGCCCTGGTCTGCGCGTGTACAAAGGTGCCAAATCGATTCCTCAGGTCATGAATGGCCTGGGTGTGGCGATCGTCACCACGCCCAAGGGTGTGATGACCGACCGCAAAGCGCGTGCTGCCGGAGTCGGCGGTGAAGTTCTGTGTTACGTCGCCTGACGCGCGCATCGAGGAGTATCTGAAATGTCTCGTGTAGGTAAAGCGCCCGTCGTCATCCCTCAGGGTGTCGAAGTGGCCATCAAGCAAGACGTCATCACCGCCAAGGGTGCCCTCGGGGCCCTGAGCGTGAATCTGAATCCGCTGGTCAAGGTGGAAAGCGCCGACGGCAAGCTGACCTTTGCAGCCGTTGCCGACACAGCCGAAGCCAGCGCCATGCGCGGCACGATGCGCCAGTTGGTCAACAACATGGTCAATGGGGTGAGCAAAGGCTTCGAGAAGAAGCTGACGCTGGTGGGTGTGGGCTACAAGGCCGCCGCTGCCGGCAACAAGCTCAACCTGGCCGTGGGTTATTCCCACCCGGTGGACTTCGTGATGCCCGAGGGTATCAGCGTGGCCACACCGGCTCCGACGGAAATCGTGGTCAAGGGCGCTGACCGTCAGCGCGTGGGCCAGGTCGCCGCCGAAATCCGCGCCGTGCGTCCTCCCGAGCCCTACAAGGGCAAGGGCATTCGCTATGCGGATGAGAAGGTCGTCATCAAAGAGACCAAGAAGAAATAAGGACTGCGAACATGTTGACGAAAAAAGAACAGCGTTTGCGTCGTGCCCGTCAGACCCGCATCCGCATTGCCCAGCAAGGCGCGGTGCGCCTGAGCGTGAACCGTACCAACCTGCACATCTATGCCAACGTCATTTCCGGCGATGGCTCCAAGGTACTCGTGTCGGCTTCGACCGTCGAAGCCGAAGTGCGCGCCCAGTTGGGCGGTGCGGGCAAAGGCGGCAACAAGGCGGCAGCAGAGTTGATCGGCAAGCGCATTGCCGAGAAGGCCAAGGCCGCTGGCATTGAGAAGGTGGCCTTCGACCGTTCCGGTTTCGCCTACCACGGCCGAGTCAAGGCCCTGGCCGATGCCGCGCGTGCCGCCGGCCTGCAGTTCTGATTGGGGAAACGCAAATGGCAAAGATGCAAGCCAATGTGAAGAGCGAAGGCAACGACGACGGCCTGCGCGAAAAGATGATCGCGGTTAACCGCGTGACCAAAGTGGTCAAGGGTGGCCGCATCATGGGTTTCGCGGCGCTGACCGTGGTCGGTGATGGCGACGGCCGCGTGGGCATGGGCAAGGGCAAGGCGCGTGAAGTGCCGGTGGCCGTCCAGAAAGCCATGGATGAAGCCCGTCGCAACATGTTCAAGGTGTCGCTGCGCAGCGGTTCCCTGCACCATGAGGTGCACGGCCAGCACGGCGCTTCCAAGGTGATGATGCTGCCGGCCGTCAAGGGTACCGGCATCATCGCTGGCGGCCCGATGCGTGCCGTCTTCGAGGTGCTGGGCGTGACCGACGTGGTGGCCAAGAGCCATGGCTCGACCAACCCGTACAACCTGGTGCGCGCCACGCTGGACGCGCTGAAACACTCGACGACCCCTGCCGAAGTGGCTGCCAAGCGCGGCAAGTCGGTGGAAGAGCTCGTAGGTTGACTGGAGCGATCATGACGACTGCCAACACCATCAAAGTCAAACTGGTTCGCAGCCCCATCGGCTGCAAAGTGGATCACCGGGCCACCGTGCGTGGCCTGGGTCTGCGCAAGCTCAACAGCGAGCGCGTGCTGCAGGACACCCCTGCCGTGCGCGGCATGATCAACAAGATCAGCTATCTGGTCAAAGTGATCTGATCGGAGTCTGACACATGGAACTCAACACTCTCAAGCCCGCCGCTGGCGCCAAGCACGCCAAGCGTCGCGTGGGTCGTGGCATCGGCTCAGGTCTGGGCAAGACCGCCGGTCGCGGTCACAAGGGCCAGAAATCCCGTGCTGGGGGCTACCACAAGGTCGGCTTCGAAGGCGGCCAGATGCCGCTGCAACGCCGGCTGCCCAAGCGGGGTTTCAAGTCCCAGTCCCTGAAGTTCAACGCCGAGGTGACGTTGGCTGATCTGCAGGCCCTGGGTGCTGCCGAGGTGGACCTGCTGACGCTGAAGCAAGCGGGGCTGGTGCCTGAGCTGGCCAAGAAGGTCAAGGTCATCAAGACAGGTGAACTGAACATCGCTGTCAAGCTGAGCAATATCGGCGCGACGGCGGGTGCCAAGGCCGCCATCGAAGCCGCTGGCGGCTCGCTGGCCTGATTCGGCTAACCCTCGGAAACGCTTGTGGCCACAAACGCAGCCTCCCTCGCGAAAACCGGCAAGTTCGGTGACCTGCGTCGCCGGCTGGTCTTTTTGCTGCTCGCGCTGGTGGTGTACCGGATCGGTGCACACATTCCGGTGCCGGGGATCGACCCGGACCAGTTGAGTCAGCTCTTTCGTGGGCAGCAGGGCAACATCCTGAACCTGTTCAACATGTTCTCCGGCGGCTCGCTGGAGCGGTTCGCGGTGTTTGCTTTGGGGATCATGCCGTACATCTCGGCATCGATCATCATGCAGCTCATGACCTATGTGGTGCCTTCGCTCGTCCAGCTCAAGAAGGAAGGCGAGGCCGGTCGCCGCAAGATCACCCAGTACACGCGCTACGGCACGCTGGCGCTGGCGATCTTCCAGTCGCTCGGTATCGCCCTGGCGCTGGAGGGCATGCCTGGTTTGGTCATCGACCCTGGCTTTACCTTCCGCTTCACGGCGGTGGTCAGCTTGGTGGCCGGCACCATGTTCCTGATGTGGCTGGGTGAGCAGATCACCGAGCGTGGTATCGGCAACGGCATTTCGCTGCTGATCTTCGCAGGCATTGTGGCAGGTCTGCCCAGAGCTGTCGGCAGTTTGCTGGAGTTGGTTCGCACGGGTGCGATGAGCATTCTGGCGGCGATCTTCATCGTCCTGCTGGTGGTCGTGGTGACCTACTTCGTGGTGTTCGTCGAGCGCGGTCAACGCAAGATCCTGGTGAACTACGCGCGCCGTCAGGTAGGCAACAAGGTGTATGGTGGCCAGTCCTCGCACCTGCCGCTGAAGCTGAACATGGCAGGCGTGATTCCACCGATCTTTGCCTCGTCCATCATCCTGTTGCCGACCACGCTGGTGAGCTGGGTCAGCACGGGGGATTCGACCCGCTGGCTGCGCGATCTGGCTTCGGCCTTGTCGCCGGGGCAGCCGATCTATGTCGGTATCTACGCCGCCGCCATCATCTTCTTCTGCTTTTTCTATACGGCGTTGGTGTTCAACAGCCGCGAGACGGCAGACAACTTGAAGAAGAGCGGCGCTTTCATTCCGGGCATCCGTCCGGGTGACCAGACGGCGCGGTATATCGACAAAATCCTCGTTCGGCTGACGTTGGCCGGCGCGATCTACATCACGGCGGTGTGTTTGCTGCCGGAGTTCCTGATCCTGCGCTACAACGTGCCGTTTTACTTCGGGGGCACCTCGTTGTTGATCATCGTGGTCGTGACCATGGACTTCTGGGCCCAGGTGCAGAATTACGTGATGTCACAACAATATGAGTCGCTACTGAAGAAAGCCAATTTCAAGGCGTCTCCAGGTGTGTAAGTCATGGCCAAGGACGATGTCATCGAGATGCAGGGCGAGGTCATTGAAAACCTCCCCAACGCCACGTTTCGCGTCAAACTGGAAAATGGACATGTGGTCCTGGGACACATTTCCGGCAAGATGAGGATGCACTACATCCGCATCCTCCCGGGTGACAAGGTCAAAGTGGAGCTCACGCCTTATGACCTCACC
The DNA here is from genome assembly GCF_013432195.1 of Tepidicella baoligensis. GTDB lineage: Bacteria > Pseudomonadota > Gammaproteobacteria > Burkholderiales > Burkholderiaceae_C > Tepidicella > Tepidicella baoligensis. The sequence goes on from NZ_JACCDB010000003.1 coordinate 202,458, forward strand.
CGGGCCCGGATCGTGTTCCGCAGCAAGTGAGTTTTTGAGAATCTGTTCAGGAGAAAGACATGAGAGTTTCGGCTTCGGTCAAGAAAATGTGCCGCAACTGTAAGATCATCCGTCGCCATGGCGTCGTTCGCGTCATCTGCACCGACCCGCGACACAAGCAGCGTCAAGGCTGAATCGTTTAGAGGACCACCATGGCACGTATTGCAGGTATCAACATCCCGCCGCACAAGCACGCCGAAATTGGCCTGACCGCCATTTATGGTATCGGTCGCACCCGCGCTCGCAAGATTTGCGAGGCCTGCGGTATCGACTACACCAAAAAGATCAAGGATTTGACCGACGCCGAGCTGGAAAAAGTGCGCGATCAGGTCAGCACCTACACCATCGAAGGTGACCTGCGTCGCGAGACGACGATGAACATCAAGCGTCTGATGGACATCGGCTGCTATCGCGGCTTCCGCCACCGTCGCGGTCTGCCCGTGCGCGGCCAGCGCACCAAGACGAATGCCCGCACCCGCAAGGGTCCGCGCAAGGCAGCTCAGTCGCTGAAGAAGTAATCGGTTAAAGGACAGTTATGGCTAAGCAACAATCCAGCAGCGCCGCTGCCCGCGTCCGCAAGAAGGTCCGCAAGAACATTGCCGACGGGATCGCGCACGTGCACGCGTCGTTCAACAACACCATCATCACCATCACCGACCGTCAGGGCAATGCACTGGCTTGGGCGTCGTCGGGGGGGCAGGGCTTCAAAGGTTCGCGCAAGTCCACGCCGTTCGCCGCCCAAGTGGCCTCGGAAGCGGCCGGCCGTGCCGCCATGGAGCAGGGCATCAAGAACCTGGACGTCGAGATCAAGGGGCCGGGCCCGGGTCGCGAGTCGTCGGTGCGTGCGCTGGGCGCGCTGGGTATTCGCATCACCTCCATTTCCGACGTGACGCCGGTGCCGCACAACGGTTGCCGTCCCCAGAAGCGTCGTCGCATCTGAGGGGTGTGGCTTGACGGGTCATCCCGTTGTGCTCTATACTAAAAAGCTTTTTGCTTTGAGCCACTGCAGTTCGCTGCGGTGGCGTTGTCGTTAAGACCACCGCCGGCATGCATGCGTGCCGGCTCCCGCAGAGTTCCTGCGGCAGTTGAAACTGAAGGACATCACGTGGCACGTTATCTCGGCCCCAAGGCCAAACTCTCTCGCCGTGAAGGCACCGATCTGTTGCTCAAGAGCGCTCGCCGCGCCATCAGTGACAAGGCCAAGTTCGATTCCAAGCCGGGTCAGCACGGGCGCACCTCGGGGCAGCGCACCTCTGACTTCGGCCTGCAGTTGCGCGAAAAACAGAAGGTCAAGCGCATCTATGGTGTGCTGGAGCGTCAGTTCCGTCGCTACTTTGCCGAGGCCGACCGCCGCCGTGGCAATACCGGCACCAATTTGCTGAGCCTGCTCGAATCCCGCCTGGACAACGTCGTGTTCCGTATGGGTTTTGCTTCGACCCGTGCCGAGGCGCGTCAGTTGGTGTCACACAAAGCCATCCTGGTCAACGGACAGAGCGTGAACATTCCGTCCTACCTGGTCAAGGCCGGTGACGTGGTCGCCGTGCGTGAGAAGTCGCGTAACCAAAACCGCGTCAAGGAAGCCCTGGAGCTGGCCAAGCAGATCGGTTTCCCGGCCTGGGTGGAAGTGGCTGCCGACAAGGCCGAGGGTACGTTCAAGAAGGTGCCGGACCGTGACGAATTCGGCTCCGACATCAACGAATCCCTGATCGTCGAACTGTACTCGCGTTGATCGCGAGATGCTTGTTAGAGCCCGGATTCTGCTGCTGGCGGGGTCCGGGATTTTGTGCTCCATCGGCCTTATCGGTGTAACGAGCCGAGGGTATTGAAGGAAGTCCGAATGCTGAATAACCTGCTCAAACCCAAGAACATCAACGTCGAGCACCTGTCGGCCAACCGCGCCGAGGTGACGCTCGAGCCTTTCGAGCGGGGTTACGGCCACACCCTTGGCAATGCCTTGCGCCGTGTGCTGCTGTCCTCGATGGTGGGTCACGCTCCCACCGAGGTGACCATCGCCGGGGTGGTGCACGAGTACTCGTCGATCGACGGCGTTCAGGAGGACGTGGTCAACATCCTGCTCAACCTCAAGGGTGTGGTGTTCAAGCTGCACAACCGCGACGAGGTCACGCTGAGCCTGCGCAAGGAGGGCGAAGGCGCCGTGACCGCCGCCGATATCCAAACCCCGCACGATGTGGAAATCTTGAATCCGGATCACCACATCGCGACTCTGGCCGCCGGTGCCAAGCTGGACATGCAGATCAAGGTGGAAAAAGGTCGTGGCTATGTGCCGGGCAACCTGCGCCGCGGTGACGACAGCACCCGTTCCATCGGTCGCATCGTGCTCGATGCCTCCTTCTCGCCGATCAAGCGTGTGAGCTATGCGGTGGAAAACGCCCGCGTGGAACAGCGCACCGACCTGGACAAGCTGGTGCTGGACATCGAAACCAACGGTGCCGTGGGTCCGGAAGAGGCGGTGCGTGCCGCCGCCAAAATCCTCGTCGAGCAACTGGCTGTGTTCGCCCAGCTGGCGGGTGACGAAGTATTCCCGGCCGACGGTACGCCGTCTCGTAGCGCCCAGCAGTTCGATCCGATCCTGCTGCGTCCTGTCGATGAGCTGGAGCTGACGGTGCGTTCGGCCAACTGCCTCAAGGCCGAAAACATCTACTACATAGGTGACCTGATCCAGCGCACCGAGAACGAGCTGCTCAAGACCCCGAATCTGGGTCGCAAGTCGCTCAATGAAATCAAAGAAGTGCTGGCTTCGCGCGGCCTGACGCTGGGCATGAAGCTGGAAAGCTGGCCGCCCGCCGGCCTGGAAAAGCACTGATCGTTTTTTTACCGCCCCTGACCCCCCGCAGTACCTGATACGGCTGCGGGTGAAATTAGAAAGGAAATCCCCATGCGTCACGGACACGGACTTCGCAAACTCAACCGCACCAGCAGCCACCGCCTGGCCATGCTGCGCAACATGATGAATTCGTTGCTCACGCACGAAGTCATCAAGACCACGTTGCCCAAGGCCAAGGAGCTGCGCCGCGTTGTCGAGCCCATGATCACCCTGGCCAAGGAGCCGACCCTGGCCAACAAGCGCCTGGCGTTCGACCGCCTGCGCGATCGCGACGTGGTTGTCAAGCTGTTCAATGAGCTGGGCCCGCGTTTCAAGGCGCGTCCGGGTGGTTACACCCGCATCCTGAAGATGGGCTTCCGCGTGGGCGACAACGCTCCCATGGCCCTGATCGAGCTGGTGGACCGTGCGGAAAAAGCACCGGCTGAAGGGGTTGCGGACTCCGAATAAATCGTGCTACAATAACAATCTTGACGCGGAGTGGAGCAGTCTGGTAGCTCGTTGGGCTCATAACCCAAAGGTCGCAAGTTCAAATCTTGCCTCCGCAACCAACAGAATGCGCATTTGGCATGCATGTGACATGCATGTGTGTAGCGCAAAAGGCCTCCCCATGCGGAGGCCTTTTTGTTGTCTGTTGCTGTGTGTTGCGCCCAGCATGGGCACCATACTTGGTGCTGCAAAGCCAGACAGCGAGCAAAGCGCAACGGGATGCGGTTGGCCGAGCGCTTTGCGAGGAAGTGCCGGCCGGAAGCAGCAACCCAGTGGCGTCGCATCCGGCCGGCCTGGCCGCGCATGGCGGCCGTTGGCACTCAAGCGGTCAGGTCGTAGCGGTCCGCGTTCATCACCTTGGTCCAGGCGGCGATGAAGTCATGGACGAACTTCTCGCGGTTGTCGTCCTGGGCATAGACCTCGGCGTAGGCGCGCAGGATGCTGTTGGAGCCAAACACCAGGTCCACCCGGGTGGCCGTCCACTGGGTTTGGCCGCTGGCGCGATCGACGATGTCGTAGCTGTTGCGGCCGGTCGGCTGCCAGCGGTAGGCCATGTCGGTGAGGTTCACGAAGAAGTCGGTGGTCAACGCGCCGACGCGGTCGGTGAACACGCCGTGTTTCGTGCCGCCGTGGTTGGTGCCGAGCACGCGCATGCCGCCGATGAGCACAGTCATCTCCAGCGCCGTCAGGCCCATGAGCTGGGCGCGGTCGAGCAGCATTTCTTCGGGTTTGACGGCGTAGTGCTGCTTTTGCCAGTTGCGGAAACCATCGGCCAGAGGTTCCAGTACGGCAAAGGAATCGACATCGGTCTGGGCCTGCGTGGCGTCGCCACGGCCTGGAGCGAACGGCACCGACACCTCAAAGCCAGCGGCGCGTGCGGCTTGCTCGATGCCCAGATTGCCACCCAGCACGATCACGTCGGCCACGCTGGCGCCGGTCTCGGCCGCGATGGGTTCGTACACCGCCAGCACCTTGGCCAGGCGGGCGGGTTCGTTGCCTGCCCAGTCCTTTTGCGGAGCCAGGCGAATGCGGGCACCGTTGGCGCCGCCGCGATAGTCCGAGCCTCGGAAGGTGCGGGCGCTGTCCCAGGCGGTGCAGACCATTTCGCTGATGGACAGACCGGCCGCAGCAATCTTGGCCTTGACGGCGGCAACGTCGTAGTCGGTGCGGCCGGCGGGAACGGGGTCTTGCCAGATCAGGTCTTCGGCAGGCACCTCGGGGCCGATGTAGCGCGTCTTGGGGCCCAGATCGCGGTGTGTGAGTTTGAACCAGGCGCGGGCGAAGACTTCTTCGAAATAGGCTTGATCAGTGGCAAAGCGTTCGGAGATTTTGCGGTATTCCGGGTCCACCTTGAGGGCCATGTCGGCGTCGGTCATGACCGGCATGGTGCGGATGGAGGGGTCTTCCACGTCGGTGGGCATGTCTTCGGGGCGGATGTTCACGGGCTTGTATTGCCAGGCGCCGGCGGGGCTCTTGGTCAGCTCCCAGTCGTGTTTCAGCAGCATGGCGAAGTAGCCGTTGTCCCACTTGGTGGGGTTGGTGGTCCAGGCGCCTTCGATACCGCTGGTCACGGTGTCGCGGCCGATGCCGCGCGCCTGGTGGTTCATCCAGCCCAGACCCTGTTCGTGCACATCGGCGCCTTCGGGGGCAGGGCCCAGAAGGGCGGGGTTGCCGTTGCCGTGTGCCTTGCCCACGGTGTGGCCGCCAGCGGTCAGGGCCACGGTTTCCTCGTCGTTCATGGCCATGCGGGCGAAAGTGACGCGCATGTCGCGTGCGGTCTTGAGCGGGTCGGGTTGGCCGTCCACGCCTTCGGGGTTGACATAGATCAGCCCCATCATCACAGCGGCCAGGGGGTTTTCCAGTTCGCGCTCGCCGCTGTAGCGGCTGCCTTCGCTGCCGCTCTTGGCCAGCCACTCCTTCTCGGAGCCCCAGTAAATGTCCTTCTCGGGGTGCCAGATGTCCTCGCGGCCAAAGGAGAAGCCGAAGGTCTTGAAGCCCATGGATTCATAGGCCACGTTGCCGGCCAGGATCATCAGGTCGGCCCAGCTGATGCGGTTGCCGTACTTTTTCTTGATCGGCCACAGCAGGCGACGTGCTTTGTCGAGGTTGCCGTTGTCGGGCCAGGAGTTCAGCGGGGCAAAGCGCTGGTTGCCGGTGTTGGCGCCGCCGCGGCCGTCGGCCACGCGGTAGGTGCCGGCGGCGTGCCAGGCCATGCGGATCATCAGGCCGCCGTAGTGGCCCCAGTCGGCCGGCCACCAGGGCTGGCTTTGGGTCATCAAGGCGGTCAGGTCTTTTTTCAAGGCCGCCACGTCGAGTCTCTTGACTGCTTCGCGGTAGTTGAAGCCTGGCAGCGGTTGGGTTTTGCGGTCGTGTTGGTGCAGGATGTCCAGGTTGAGGTTTTCGGGCCACCAGGCTTGGGCCTGGCCGGCTTGGCTGGCGTTGACGTTGGCGCCGTGCACGACGGGGCACTGGGCGGCGGTGTCAGGGTGTTTCGTGTTCATGGGTTTCTCCAGGACGGGGGTGAGGAGCGCCAGGGCTCCGGGGAAGGGCCAGTGGCCTCGGGTCGAAGGAGTCGGTGAGGCGCACTGGAAACAGTTTCAGTGTATCGGCCGTGGGCGATTGGGGTGGTCGTTTTTCCCAATCACGGCGATAGCCATGGGGCATGGGGTTGTTTGACGCAACCCGGGCATTCGAACCTGAGCGGAACCGGTGAGGTGGGGTGCGAACCGATGGTCAGACGACATAGCGCGTCACCACGGGCGGGGTTTCACCCAGATGGAAGGCCAGCTTGCGCTCGCGTAGGGCCACGTCGCTGGCGGTGACACGGTCGAAGCGGCGCAGGTGCTCGTTCCAGTTTTCGTCGGTGATGCATTCCACGAAGTGGCCCGGGTCACCGATGTCCTGCCAGAGTTCCCAGCCGAGGGCTCCCATGCGCAGACGGCTGCGCCGGCTTTCCTGCATGAGGGCGCGGAAATCATCGGCGCGGGCCGGGTCGATGTGGTAATGGATGCAGACCACGATCCGCCCGGGCGGGGGGGTGGAGTCGGCAGTCGGTGGCGACCAGGCCTTGGCCGGTGTCAAGTCCTCGATCAGGCCGCGCTCCTTGAACCAGCGTTGTGCCAAGGTCACGGCGGTGATGCCCGACAGCGCGGCGATGCCCACGCTCCAGTGCACATCGGTCCAGCTCGCGACCTGCCCCCAGAACGCCGCGCCCGCTGCCGCCCCGCCCATGATGGCCATCTGATACACCGACATGCCCCGGGCCCGAACCCAGTCGGGCAGGCTCATCTGGGCCGACACGCTGAGCGAGTTGGCCGTGGCGATCCACGCCATGCCGGCCAGGAACATGGCCGGCACCGACCAGACCAGACTGGGCAGAAAGGCGACCAGGGCCATGGCCAGGGCTTGCAACGCCGACCCCCACCAGACCACCGTGTCGCGCGTCACGTTCTGGCGCAGCCGGGGCAGCAGCATGGCCGAGACGATGGCGCCGCTGCCCATGGTGGCCAGGAGCAGGGTGAAGGTAGCGGCGTTGCCGCCTTCCATGCGCAATGCCAGCAGCGGCAGCAGTGCCATCAGCGCGGTGGAATGGAAAAAGAACAGGGCGATGTGCAGGTATACCACCCGCAGTCGGGGCGATTGCGCCACGTACTGCCAGCCGACGCGCAAGGCACTGAAGAACGGCTCTCGGCCCAATGGGCTGGGCGTGTGTTCGCGTTTCCAGCGCCAGATGATCACCGCCGATACGCAGGCCAGCACCGCGTTGAGCAGGAACACCCAGGCGCTGCCCAGGGCCGCGATGATGGCGCCCGCCAGCAGCGGGCCGATGATGCGCGAGGCGTTCATCGACACCCCGTTGAGCGCCAGCGCCTGTGGCAACTGCTGGCGTGGCACCAGTTCGGGCACGATGGCGGCGAACACGGGCCAGCGCATGGCCAGCCCGATGCCATTGGCAAACACCAGGGCCAGCAGCAGCGAGGGCGTCATGGCGTCGAGCAGCACCACGGTGCAGATCGTCAACGCCACCAAGGCGATCCAGACCTGCGTGCCCAGGAAGTAGCGCCTGCGGTCGAGCGTGTCCGCCAGTGCCCCGCTGGGCAGGCCCAGCAAGAACACCGGCAGGGTCGCCGCCGTCTGCACCAGGGCCACCCACACCGGGGAGGGCGCCAGCGAGGTCATCAACCAGGCCGCCGCCACATCGTTCATCCACATGCTGACGTTGGCCATCAGCCAGGTCAGCCACAGCACGCGAAACACCGCGTGCTCGAAAGGGGCCAGTGCGGCCAGCCCAAGGGGCGGGCGGCGCGTCGTCAGGGTTGGATCAGGCATGTGAGCATTGTCCATGCTTGTCGCCGGTGTTGCAGGCACCGGGCGGCTGCTTCACGTCGCCAGGGCGTCTATGATGTATGCATCGAAGACGATCCGAGGAGTGACGACCATGAAATGGCTGATTCCGGTGGACGGTTCCGAACTGTCGTTCGAGGCCGTGGCCTATGCGGTGGGCATGTCCCGTGCCGGGCTGGAGACCGAGCTGGTGCTGGTGAACGTGCAGGAGCCGGCCACCGTCTATGAGCTGGTGACCCTGCACAACGAGGAGGCGCTGCAGAAGGTCGCCGAGGAGGCCGGCATGGACATGCTGGCCCCGGCGGCCGAACTGGCCCGCGCCGGTGGTGTACCCTTCATCCAGCGCGTGGTCACCGGCGATCCGGTGCCTATGCTGCTGGAGGTGCTGGAGGCCGAGGGGTGTGATGGCGTCATCATGGGCAGCCACGGCAAGGGGCTGGTGGGCCGGGCGTTGCTGGGCTCTGTGTCGCAGGAGATGCTGGAAAAATCGCCGGTGCCAGTCACTTTCGTCAAGCCCGACCCCCTGGTCGAGTGATCGCTGGCCCTAGCCGCAAACCTTACCCTACAGGAGATGAGAGATGACGATGGATCCATGGACCGATCTGCACGCCGCCGATGGCTTCACTTGCCCGGCTTACGTCGCCCGCCCCACCGGCCCCACGCGAGGCGCCGTGGTGGTGTTGCAGGAAATTTTTGGCGTGAACGCACACATCCGCTCAGTGGCCGATGGCTACGCGGCAGCCGGTTACCTCGCGGTGGCTCCCTCCACTTTCGCCCGGGTGCAGACCGGGGTGGAGCTGGGCTACACCGAGGCCGACATGCAGACCGGTTTCGGCCTGAAAACCGCAGTCGAGGCGCTGCCGGAGCCCGGTGTCATGGCCGACATCCAAGCGGCCATCGACCATGCCGCGCACGCCAGTGGGGGCAAGGTGGGGATCGTCGGTTATTGCTGGGGCGGGCTGCTGACCTGGCGCAGCGCCTGTTTGCTGGAAGGATTGTCGGCAGCGGTGCCGTATTACGGCGGCGGCATGACTCTGGAGGCCGAGGCCGCCCGTACGCCCCGCTGCCCGGTGCTGGCGCACTTCGCCGAGCAGGACCAGTGGATCCCCCTGGACACCGTCGCGGCCTTCCGTGACCGCCAGCCGGGCGTGGAGGTGTATACCTATCCGGCGCATCACGGTTTCAACTGCGATCAGCGCGCCTCGTACCACGCGCCGTCGGCCCAATTGGCGCGGGAGCGCACGCTCGCGTTCTTGGCACGTCACGTCGGTTGAGGCGGTTCGACAAAGGCGGTGGCCGGCGGGCCTGACGCCTGGCGTTGCCGCAACCATGCCGCCAGTTCGGCTGGGGTCAGGGCCTTGGCATAAAGCCAGCCCTGACAGGCAGCGCAGCCATGGGCCAGCAGGAAATCGCGCTGCCCGGCCGTCTCGACGCCTTCGGCGACCACCATCAAGCCCAGATCGTGCGCCATCGACAGGGTCGCGCGCACGATGGCTTCGTTCTCCGGATCGCCCGGGATTCCGTGCAGAAAGGAGCGGTCGATCTTGAGCTTGCTCAGGGGCAGCCGCTTGAGGTAGCCCAGGCTGGAATAGCCGGTGCCGAAGTCATCGAGCGACAGGCCGATGCCCATGCCGGTGATCGTCCGCATGCGTGTGCTGATCTCGCCGTTGGCTTGCACCAGCAGACTTTCGGTGATCTCCAGTTCCAGCGACATGCTGCCCATGCACAGGTCGTCGACCACCTCCAGGAGGTGATCGAGGAACTGCGGGCGTGCGAATTCGGCGGCGGAGACGTTCACGGCCACGGACATGTCGCGGAACCAGGCTGCATCCGGGCCGGTCTGCCAAGCCTGGACCTGGCGGCAGACCTCACGCAACACCCACTGCCCCAGGTTTTCGATGATGCCGCTGTCTTCAGCGATCGGGATGAATACCGAGGGCGGGACCGGCCCGAATGTCGGATGGTTCCAGCGCAACAGCGCCTCCAGGCCGATGACTTCACCCGTGGCGGCATTGACCTGAGGCTGATAGACCAGTTGCAGCTCTTCGGCGCCGGGCTCCAGCGCGAGTCTCAACCCGGCTTCCATGGCCAGACGCTGCGAGACACGCTCATGCATGTCTGCGGTGAAAAAGCGCCACTGATTGCGCCCGGCGGCCTTGGCCGCGTACATGGCAGTATCGGCATGCCGCAGCAGCTCTTCCACCGTCTCGCCATGCTCCGGGAATATCGCCACGCCCAGACTGGCCGTGACCTTGATCTGCATCCCTTCGAGCATCACCGGAACCGACAGCACCCGGGAAATCTTGCGCGCCACGGTGGCCGCGCCTTCAGGGTCGCGCAGGCCGGGCAGGAGCGCCACGAACTCGTCGCCACCGATGCGGGCCAGCACGTCGCGTGAGCGCAGGCATTCATGGATGCGCGCCCCGATGGTGACCAGCAATTGGTCGCCCTGGGTGTGGCCCAGGCTGTCGTTGATGTGCTTGAAGCGGTCCACGTCGAGGAAGATCACGCCCACCCGCTTGCCACTGTCGCGCGAGGCGGCCAGTGCGGCTTCGGCCTGCACGGTCCAGAACGGGCGGTTGGCCAGGCCTGTCAAGGCGTCGTAATGGGCCATCTGGGTCAGCGCCGCGTTGCTGTGCGCCAGCTCCTGCGTGCGCTCCGCCACCAGCTTGGCGGTGCGCCGCCCGAGGCCGGTGATGACGATCAGGAAAGCCCCGAGGATGGCGACGGCGATCAGTCCGGTGATGGAGGTGGCCCAGGCGCTGTTCTGGCCGGCCAGTCCCCAGAAGGCGGGTCCCGCTTGCAGCCTCAGGGTCCATTCGCGGTCACCGATCGCCAGCGGCCATTCCTTGATCCAGCGCTGTTCCTGCAGGCTGACGGACGGTGCGTTCTCGCAACCCTCGGGACCAGCCAGGCGCTGATTGCCCACACGCGCCGACGGGTCGTACAGGCACAGCGCGATCTGCTGGGGATCGATGCGGCCGAGAGCGGCCTCGAGTACGTCGTCCATGCGGAACACCGAGGACACCACGCCCTTGAGCCCCCGGGCCCCCGGGTGCATCGGGTCGTCGGCATGGCGTGGCTCGAACACGGCGAGATACATCACCACGCCGCGCTGCTCCCCCGACTCCTGCACCAGGCGTATGCCTTCGGTGACTGCCGGACGCTGGTTTTCCACCGTGGCACGCACCGCAGCGGCCGTGGCGGGCAGCACGCTCACATCGAGGCCCAGCACCGAACGGTTGCTCTCCAGAGGAGCCACCCAGGTGATGGGGAGGTGGCTGTCGGCCTGCGCCGCGGGCGAGATACGGCCTTCCCAGTCGCGCCCCATGATGGCGTAGCCCGGCATGCCGGGGTCCACCGCGCCTTGCTCATAAGCCAGACGACGCTCCCGGGTGATCAGCGGGCTCCAGCCGAAGTTCTGGGTGCCCGGGTAGCGGTGCAGCCAGGGTTGTGTCGCGGACTCGAAGTCCGCCTGGGACATGTGTGGGGCGAGCTCCATGAGCTTGGCGATGGCCTCGACGCTGTCCGTTTGCACGTCGAGGCGGCGTTGCAGCCGCTGGGCCAGCTCCTGCCCTGATTGGTCGAACTGATTTGCCAGTACGCGCTGGTGGCTGGCGTTGATCTGGTAAAACATCACGCCGATCAGCCCCATCGCCAGGGCCATGGGCATGGCCACCGTCAAGAGCCGGGGGCGCCAGGCTTCGGCCGGCTGACCGCAACACACCAGCACCAGCGGGGCGAACAGCACCGCACCGAGGGCATCGCCGAGCCACCAGGTGAACCAGGCGCCGGGCAGTTCGCTCCAGGGCATGGCACCGTCCACGACCAGGGCCGGCACGGAGAGCGATGCGTTGACCATCGAGCCCAGGGGCAGGCAGACGAACATCAGCATCACCACCTGCAACGGCTGGTCCAGCGCGGACGGGTAGCCGATGCGGCGGCGGATCCATTCGGCCGTGATCCAGGCCTGCGCGGCGGCCCCGAATGGCGCCACCCAGAGGGTCCAGCCCCAATCCAGACCGGCCTGGGCGTGGGCCAGCCACTGCACGGCCAGGGCCCCGGCCCACACCCCGGGCAGCACCCGGTTGCCAGCGGCCAGCACCGCGCCCACGGCGATGCCGGCGGCGATGAACAGCACCGAGATGTAGTCCGGCGGGACGGCTGCCTGCAGCGACAACCAGCCGCCCATGGCATAGGCCAGGGCGGTCAGCAGGTTGGGTGTCACGTGGTGAATCAATGCAGGAGATCCCGATTTGAACAGCGGGACTGTAGCAGCTTGCTGCAGACGGCCTTGGGGATGGCCGACCGGTTCATCTGGATAGATGGGTCAGAGGCAGCACCCCGGCCGTCTTTACCTCGCCGAGCGAGAAGCTGGTGTGCAGGTCTTTGACGTTGGGCAGGTTGATCAGGCGCTGCAGGGCGAAGCGCGAGAAACTGTCCAGGTCGGGGGAGACCACCTGGATTTCGAAGGTGCCGGCACCGCTGATGTAGTGGCAGGAGATCACTTCCGGCAGCTGGCGGATGGCCTCCTCCAAGGCCCGGGTCGCGTCGCCGGTGTTGCGCTCGGCGTCCAGTCGCACGAAGGCCAGCACGCCCAGCCCGATCTTGCGCCGATCCAGCACGGCGCGGTAGCCCGTGATGTAGCCCGCCTGTTCGAGAGCGCGCACGCGGCGCCAGCAAGGCGCTGCCGACAAACCCACCCGCTGAGCCAGTTCGGCATTGGTCAGCCGGCCGTCGGCCTGCAAATGTTGCAGGATGGCGAGGTCAAACTTGTCAAGCGTTTCCATGAGCATGCATTCTAAGGAAGAATATTTCTTCTTGCGGGTTGATCTGGATGCGAAAAGCAAAGACATTCCAGCGCACAGGGCATACACTTTGCGGTACTTTTCAGATGCGATGCGGCTGGCGATCCTGGCCGTCTCGCCAAGGCCCCGCTACCCGCGGGTTTCGCCGTTGCACCGGCCAAACGGCCGTCACTCATTGCAGGAGACAACCATGAACGCCCCCTTGCCCGAGCACATTCGCCGTGCCCTCGACACGGTCACGTTGGACGACAAATACGCCCTGGACCATGGACGGGCCTTCATGAGCGGGGTTCAGGCCCTGGTCCGGCTGCCGATGCTGCAACGCCAGCGCGATGCGTTGCAAGGCAAGAACACGGCCGGCTTCGTCAGCGGCTACCGGGGTTCGCCATTGGGCGGCTATGACCAGGCTTTGTGGAGCGCGCGCAAGCACCTGCAGGCGCAGAACATCGTGTTCCAGCCCGGCGTGAACGAGGAACTGGCCGCCACCGCGCTGTGGGGGACGCAGCAGCTCGGTTTCGCCCCGCCCGGTAGCCACCGGTTCGACGGCGTGTTCGGTATCTGGTACGGCAAGGGGCCGGGCGTGGACCGTTGCTCCGACGTGTTCAAGCACGCCAACATGGCGGGCACCACGCCCTGGGGCGGGGTCATAGCCGTGGCGGGCGACGACCACGTGGCCAAAAGCTCCACCGCCGCGCACCAGAGCGACCACATCTTCAAAGCCTGCGGGCTGCCGGTGTTTTTCCCGGCCAGCGTGCAGGAAATCCTGGACCTGGGTCTGCACGCCTGGGCCATGAGCCGCTTCGCCGGGGTGTGGACGGGCATGAAGACGATCCAGGAGATCGTCGAGTCCAGTGCCACGGCCGAGATCGACCCGCAGCGGGTGCAGATCGTCCTGCCCGATTTCGAGATGCCGCCAGGGGGCGTGCACATCCGCTGGCCCGACACCGCGCTGGAGCAGGAAGTCCGTCTCATGGACTACAAATGGTATGCCGCTCTGGCCTATGTGCGCGCCAACCGTCTCAACCACAACGTCATCGAAGGCCCGAACGACCGCTACGGCATCATCGCCAGCGGCAAAGCCTACAACGACCTGCGCCAAGCTTTGCACGATCTGGGCCTGGACGACGACACCTGCCGCCAGCTTGGCATCCGGGTGCACAAGGTGGCCGTGGTGTGGCCGCTCGAAGCCCAGACCACGCGAGAATTCGCCACCGGCCTGCGCGAGATTTTGGTGGTGGAGGAAAAGCGCCAGGTCATCGAATACCAGCTCAAGGAAGAGTTGTACAACTGGCGTCCGGACGTGCGTCCGGACGTGCTCGGCAAATTCGATGAGGTGGGCGGCGACCACAGCGGCGGCGAATGGTCCATGCCCAATCCGTCCGCGAACCAGCTGCTGCGCGCCAACGCCGACCTGTCACCCGCCATCATCGCCCGGGCCTTGGGCCGCCGCCTGAAGAAACGCGGTCTGCTGCCCGAGGGCAGCGACATCGCCGCGCGGGTCGATGCCCAGTTGGCCATCCTGGAGGCCAAGGAGCGCTCCATGCAGGTGCTCAACGCCCAGACGCCGCTGGCCGACCGCATGCCCTGGTTCTGCAGCGGCTGCCCGCACAACACCAGCACCCGCGTGCCCGAAGGATCGCGCGCCATGGCCGGCATCGGCTGCCACTTCATGACCATCTGGATGGATCGCAATACCGTCGGCTTTACCCAAATGGGCGGTGAGGGGGTGCCTTGGGTGGGGCAGCAACCCTTCAGCCACGAGCGGCACATCTTCGCCAACCTGGGCGATGGCACCTATTTCCACAGCGGTTTGCTGGCCATCCGTCAGTGCATCACGGCGGGGGTCAACATCACTTTCAAACTGCTGTACAACGACGCGGTGGCCATGACCGGCGGCCAACCCGTGGGGGAGCGGCCCGAAGGCCACAGTGTGTTGCAGATCGCGCACAGCCTGCGTGCCGAGGGCGTGGCCAAGATCACCATCGTCACCGACGAGCCCGAAAAATACCAGGGTGCCCATCACACCACGATCGGCGGCGTCACACTGAAACTGCCCGAAGGCATTGCGGTGGAGCACCGCGATCAACTGGACCGTATCCAGCGGGAATTTCGCGAGATCCCCGGCACCACCGTCATCATCTACGACCAGACCTGCGCCACCGAAAAGCGCCGCCGCCGCAAGCGCGGCACGCTGGTCGATCCGGCCAAGCGCGTCGTCATCAACGAAGCCGTGTGCGAGGGCTGTGGCGACTGCGGCGTGCAGAGCAACTGCCTGAGCGTGGAGCCGCTGGAGACCGAATTCGGGCGTAAGCGCGCCATCAACCAGAGCACCTGCAACAAGGACTATTCCTGCACCAAAGGCTTCTGCCCGAGCTTCGTGACCGTCGAAGGCGGGCAGCTGAAGAAGAAGGCCAAGGGCGCGGGCGCCGCCTCGCCGTTGGGCCTGGGTGAATTGCCCGAGCCGGTGCTGCCCAGCGCGGCACAGCCCTGGGGCATCGTGGTGGCGGGCGTGGGGGGAACCGGCGTCATCACCATCGGCCAGTTGCTCGGCATGGCCGCGCACATGGAAGGCAAGGGCATCGTCACGCAGGACGCGGCGGGCCTGGCCCAAAAGGGCGGCGCCACCTGGAGCCATGTGCTGATCGCCGACCGGCAGGAAGACATACGCACCACCCGCGTCAGCATGGCTGGCGCCGACCTGATCCTGGGTTGCGACCCGATCGTGGCGGCGGGCAAGGAAACCGCGCTGCGCATGTGGGAGGGCCGCACTCATGTGGCGCTGAACACCCATGCCACGCCCACCGCGGCCTTCGTGAAAAACGGCTGCTGGCAGAATCCGGCCGAGCAGTGCGTGGCCAGCATCGCGCAGGCGGTCGGGTTGGACGCCGTGGGGGCTTTTGACGCCGACGCCGTGGCCACGAAGCTGATGGGCGACAGCATCTTCATCAACCCCATGGTGCTGGGCTATGCCTGGCAGCGCGGCTGGATTCCGCTGCACCGTGAGTCGCTGATGCGGGCCATCGAGCTCAACGGCGTGGCCGTGGAGCAGAACAAGACCGCGTTCGAATGGGGCCGTCAGGCCGCCCACGATTGGGCCAGGGTCAAGGCCCTGTTGGCGCCGGCTCAGGTGATCGAATTCAAGCCGCGCGACACGCTCGACAGCCTGCTGCGCCGTCGCGTCGCTTTCCTGACCGACTACCAGAACGCCGCCTACGCCCAGCGCTACGAGGCGTTCGTGCGCCGGGTGCAGCAGGCCGAAACCGCCGCCATGGGGCCGGGCAAATCGGCGCTGGCCGAGGCCGTGGCGCGGCAACTGTTCCGCCTCATGGCCTACAAAGACGAATACGAGGTGGCCCGCCTCTACACCGACGGCGCATTCCAGCAGAAGCTGGCCGAGCAGTTCGAGGGTGATTACACCTTGCGCTTTCATTTGGCGCCGCCTTTGCTGGCGAAAAAGAACGAAAAGGGCGAACTGATCAAACAGACCTACGGCCCCTGGATGCTGAAAGCCTTCGGCCTGTTGGCCAAGCTCAAGGGTTTGCGGGGCACGGCACTGGATGTGTTCGGCTACACCGAGGAGCGCCGCACCGAGCGCGCATTGATTGGTGAGTACCTGGACCTGATGGAGGAGGTGATCGGTCAGCTCGATGCCTCCCGCTACGCCCTCGCGTTGGACATTGCCCAGGTGCCCGAACTCATCAAGGGCTTTGGCCACGTGAAGGAGCGCAACCTGCGCGCCGCACGCGAGCGCTGGCAGGCACTGCTGGAGCGCTGGCGCGAGCCGCAGCGGTCACCAGGCAGCGGGCAGCGCCAGGCGGCCTGAGAGTCCGGTGTTCATGCCCCGGCCCGGTTCGCTCTAGACTTGCGGGTTTTTCTGGAGCAAGGGAGCGGGTATGGCGGTGGGCGTGGCGTTCGCGTTGGCGGCGGGGCTGTTGTGGGGGCTGGTCTTCGTCGCACCGCTGATGTTGCCGGATTATCCCGCGGTGCTGCAGGCCGTCGGGCGCTACCTGGCGTTCGGTCTGCTCTGCCTGCCGCTGGCGTGGATGGATCGTCGCCACCTGCGCGGCCTCACCCGGGCCGACTGGGTCGAGGCGCTCAAGCTGGCCGCCATCGGCAACCTGCTGTACTACACCTTTTTGGCCAGCTCCATCCAGCGCACCGGAGGGCCACTGACCACCATGCTGATCGGCACCCTGCCGGTGGTGATCGCGGTGGCCGCCAACGGGCGCAACGCCCGGCGCGACGGACGCCTGCCGTGGGGGCGCCTGGTCTGGCCGTTGGGGCTCATGCTGGCCGGCATTGCGCTGGTCAATCACGTGGAGATGGGGGCGGTGCAGGCGCAGGACGATGCCTCGTTGGCCCGCTATGCCCTCGGCGCTCTCCTGGCCGTCGGAGCGGTGGCGTGCTGGACCTGGTACCCCCTGCGCAATGCCGACTGGTTGCGCGACCACCCTGGCCGCAGCCCGCGCGCCTGGGCGACTGCCCAGGGGCTGGCGACTCTGCCCCTGGCCCTGCTGGGTTACGCCTTGCTGTGGGGCTGGATGGGGTTGTCCGGCGCCGCATTCGAGATGCCGCTGGGGCCAGACCCATTCTTGTTCGTGGCGCTGATGGTCTCCGTCGGCCTGCTGGCCTCCTGGCTGGGGACGCTGTGCTGGAACGAGTCGAGCCAACGCCTGCCCACTGCCCTGGCCGGGCAGCTCATCGTGTTCGAGACACTGGCCGGGCTGCTCTATGCCTATCTGTGGCGCGGCGAGTGGCCATCCGGGCTCACCTGGCTCGGAATCGCCGCACTCGTGGCCGGGGTGTTGTGGGCGGTGCGGATCAAGCCGGTGCCGGTCGTTGCAGAGGCCCATGCCCACTGAATTCCGCGGTGGCCGAGCATCCGTTCGAGCGGCATTTTCCCCTCCTGGCGCAGCCGGTTAAAATGTTCTGTTATTCGAGGTGGGTCATGCAGCCCGCCGTGTCAGAGACCGTCATCCACAGGAAACACCGTGTTCATTTCTCCCGCTTACGCCCAAGCCGCTGGCGACTCCCCCTCCACCTTGCTGAGCCTGCTGCCGCTGGTGCTCATGTTCGTGGTGCTGTACTTCGTCATGATCCGTCCGCAGATGAAGCGCCAGAAAGAGCACAAGGCCATGGTCGAGGCCCTGGCCAAGGGCGATGAGGTGGTCACGGCTGGCGGGTTGTTGGGCAAGGTCTCCAAGATCGGTGACCCCTACATCGGGGTGGAACTTGCCCACGGCGTGGAAGTCCAGATGCAAAGAACCGCCGTGGTACAGGTCCTGCCCAAGGGTACCGTCCAGTAACGGCTGACCAGACCGATCTCTCCTGCCGGCTGGGCCTGTGCCCGGCCGTTTGGTTTTTCCCGGAGCCTTCCGCTCATGAACCGATACCCCCTGTGGAAGTACGCGATCCTCGTGGTTGCGTTCATCATCGCCACGCTCTACACCCTGCCCAATTTCTACGGTGAGGCGCCGGCGGTGCAAATCTCCGCGGGCAAGCCCTCGGTTCGTCTGGACGAGGCGACCGTGGCGCAGGTCGAGCGCATCCTGGCCGAGCAGAACATCACCCCGGCCGCCATCCAGTTCGACGGACAGTCGATCCGGGTCCGCTTCGAGAGCACCGATACCCAGATCCTGGCGCGCGACGCCATCGAGCGCGCCCTCAACCCGGATCCGGCCGATCTGACGTACGTGGTGGCGCTCAACCTGTTGCCGCGGACACCGGCGTGGCTGCAGGCGATCAACGCCCAGCCGATGTACCTGGGGCTGGACCTGCGCGGCGGCGTGCATTTCCTGCTGCAGGTGGACATGCCCGGGGCCCTGGAGAAGCGTGCCGAGGTGCTGGCCAGCGACATGCGCACCACGCTGCGCGACCGCAATATCCGCCACGGCGGCATCCACCGGGAAGGGCAGTCCATCGAGCTGCGCTTTCGCGATGCCGAAACCCAGGCTGCTGCGCTGCGCGTGCTGGAAGACCAGTTCCCCGAGCTGCAGTTCGAACGCACCACCGATGGAGCCGACCTCAAGCTGGTGGGCACCCTGCGCGCCGATGCGGCGCGCCGCATCCAGGAACAGGCGCTGCGCCAGAACATCACCACGCTGAACAACCGCATCAACGAGCTCGGCGTGGCCGAACCCATCATCCAGCAGCAGGGGGCAGACCGCATCGTGGTGCAACTGCCCGGCGTGCAGGACACCGCCAAGGCCAAGGACATCCTGGGCCGTACCGCCACGCTGGAGGTGCGCCTGGTGGACGAAAGCCCCGAAGGCCTGGCCGCCGAGCGCGGCATCGGCCCGGTGCCCTTCGGCTCCGAGCGCCATCTGGATCGCAATGGGCAGCCCGTGATCACCCGCCGCGAAGTGCTGCTCACCGGCGAGAACCTCACCGACGCCCAGGCCGGCTTCGACAGCCAGACCCAGGAGCCCGCGGTACACCTCACGCTCGACGCCAAGGGCGCGCGCATTTTCCGCGACGTCACGCGCGAGAACGTGGGCAGGCGCATGGCCATCCTGCTGTTCGAGCGCGGCCGTGGCGAGGTGGTCACCGCCCCGGTGATCCGCACCGAAATCGGCGGCGGTCGGGTGCAGATTTCGGGCCGCATGACCACCGCCGAGGCGGCCGATATCGCCCTGCTGCTGCGCTCGGGATCGCTGGCGGCACCGATGGACATCATCGAGGAGCGCACCATCGGGCCCAGTCTGGGGGCCGAGAACATCCAGATGGGCTTCAACAGCGTGAAGTGGGGCTTCATCGTCGTGGTGGCCTTCATGAGCGTGTACTACATGCTGTTCGGGGTCATTTCGAGCATCGCGCTGGCTTTCAACCTCATGTTGCTGGTGGCCGTGCTCTCGATGCTGCAAGCCACGCTCACCCTGCCCGGCATGGCGGCGATGGCGCTGGCGCTCGGCATGGCGATCGACGCCAACGTGCTGATCAATGAACGGATACGCGAGGAGTTGCGCAACGGCTCCGCGCCCCAGACGGCGATCAACACCGGCTACGACAACGCCTGGGGCACCATCCTGGACTCCAACATCACCTCGCTGCTGGCCGGGTTGGCGCTGTTGACTTTCGGCTCCGGGCCGGTGCGCGGTTTTGCGGTGGTGCACTGCATCGGCATCCTCACCAGCATGTTCTCGGCCGTGTTCTTCTCGCGCGGTCTGGTCAATGCCTGGTACGGCCGCCAGAAGAAACTCAAGAGTCTGTCGATCGGCACCGTCTGGCGTGGCGACGACGCGGGCCAGCGTGGCCTCAAGGCCGATTGAACGGGGGTTGATCACATGGAGTTTTTCCGCATCAAGAAAGACATCCCGTTCATGCGGCACGCGGTGCTGCTGAACGCGATTTCCATCACCGCCTTCGTGCTGGCGGTGTTCTTCCTCGTCACGCGCGGGCTCAACCTGTCGGTCGAATTCACGGGCGGCACGGTTATTGAGGTGGCCTACGAGCAGCCTGCCGATCTCGCGGCGATCCGCCAAGTGATCGCGGGCCTCGGTTACGCTGAAGTGCCGGTACAGAACTTCGGTACCTCCCGCGATGTGCTCATGCGATTGCCGCTGGTCGAGGGGCAGACCTCGGGCCAGCAAAGCGAGATCGTGCTCGCTGCCTTGCGGGCGCACGATCCGTCGGTGGAGCTGCGTCGCACCGAGTTCGTCGGCCCGCAGGTGGGACGGGAATTGGCCGAAGACGGTCTGATGGCCCTGGCCTTCGTCATCCTGGGCATCATGGTCTATCTGGCGTTTCGCTTCGAATGGAAATACGCCGTCGCCGCCATCGTGGCCAACCTGCACGACGTCATCATCGTGCTCGGCTTCTTTGCCTTCTTTCAGTGGGAGTTCTCGTTGGCGGTGCTGGCGGCGGTGCTGGCGGTGCTGGGCTATTCGGTGAACGAATCGGTGGTGATCTTCGACCGCATCCGCGAAACTTTCCGGCGTCAGCGCAAGATGAGCACGCGCGAGGTGATCGACCATGCCATCACGCGCACCATGAGTCGCACGGCCATCACCCACGGCTCGACCGAGGTCATGGTGGTGTCCATGCTGTTGTTCGGGGGGCCCACGCTGTTCTATTTCGCGCTGGCCCTGACCATCGGCATTCTGTTCGGTATCTATTCCTCGATCTTCGTGGCTTCCGCCATGGCCATGTGGCTGGGCGTGCGGCGCGAGGACCTGATCAAGCCGACCAAGAAAGTCGAAGACCCCGACGACCCGAACGCCGGGGCTGCGGTCTGAGCAGCGTGCGGTCTCACAGGCCGCCCGATTCCCGCCTTCAGCCGCGTATCAAGCGCTGGAAGCGACCGCCCGGCAAGCGTTGTACCAGACCGTCGAGCTCCCATTCCAGCAAGCGGGCTTGCAGCGTCGCTGTGTCCATGCCGGTGCGGGCCTGCAAGGCATCGAATCCGACGGGATCGAAGCCCAGGGCTTGGAGCAGTGGGCTGTCTGGCGGGGTTTCGGTGGCGGAGGCGGGGGAGCGGCGGGCGTCGGCCGGTGGCAGCACATAGCGCAGGTCTTCCAGGATGTCCTGAGCCGATTCGACCAGCTTGGCGCCCTGCCGGATCAGGGCGTGGCAGCCCCGGGACTGAGGTGCATGGATGGAGCCCGGAATGGCAAACACCTCGCGCCCCATCTGGAGCGCCCATTCCGCCGTGATCAGCGAACCCGAGCGCAGCGCGGCCTCGACCACCAGCGTGCCTTGCGCCAGACCGGCGATGATGCGGTTGCGCCGCGGGAAATTCGGCGCCAGCGGCGGGGTGCCCAGCGGGTATTCGCTCACGAGGGCGCCTTGCCCTGCGATGCGGTGCGCGAGTTCGAAGTGCCGCTTGGGATACACCCGGTCCAGCCCGGTGCCGACCACCGCCACGGTGGGCGCACCGCTGTCCAGCGCTCCCAGATGGGCCGCGCCATCGACGCCGAGCGCCAGGCCGGAGACGATGCACACCCCTGCCTGCCCGAGCGCATGCGCGAACTGGCGTGCGTTCTCCGCACCTTGCGGGGTGGGATTGCGGCTGCCCACCACGGCCACCATGCGCGGGTGGTTGAGGGCGTCGAGGTCGCCCTGCACATAGAGCAGCAGCGGCGGATCCTCGGTTTGCAGCAGGGCCGGTGGGTAGGCGGCGTCTGCGAGCGTGACGATGTGACGCCCGGTGTCGGCAGCGCACCACTCCAGGGTCTGGCGCAGCCGGGCCTCGACCTCGGGTGTCGGGGTTGACAGGGCTTGTGCGAGGCGTTCGCCGACGAGGCGGGACAGCGTTGCCTGCGTGGCCGAGAACACCGCCTCCGGCGGCCCCAGCGCGGCGAGCAGCTTGCGCCCCGTCGCGGGACCCACTCCCGGGGTGGCGGTCAGGCGCAACCAGGCGTCGAGTGCGTCGGGCAACATGCGCTTCGTCAGGGATTGACGAAGCGGTCGCCCACCTTCACGCCATCGGTGATCTGCAGCACCAGCGCATAAGACACCCGGTCGAAGGTCCGGAACACCATCATCAGGCCGTTGCGTTCACCGGGCAACAGCAGGGCGGGGCGGGTTGCATCGGTGGTGTCGGTCAGGCGCTCGGTGTCCTTGAGGATGGCCAGCACATGGCCGCGCTCCAGCCCGTCGCGGGCGCCGCGGTTGATCACCACGATCTGGTTCTGGCCGCTGAAACGCAAGGCATTGCCGTAGGCCTTGACGATCTGCCCCGACTGGGCCGACGCAGGCGCGCGCGGCACGTACACAGGGACCTCCCGCAGGGGTTCGGGCAGCAGGCGGTCGCCGACACGGATTTCCTCGCGCGACAGGATGATGTCGATGGTCGCCGGCTCAACCTTCACCTGCACACCGTCCGGGCCGTCGACTTCGCGCAGCACCTCGCTGCGCACGAGTTGTGACTGGCCGATGAACTGGGCTTCGTAGCCCAGCGTTTCGCCGGTGGACGGGTCGATCAGTGGCGTTGCGTTGCGGTAGATGCGATGCACGAGCGGACGTCCGCCGTCGGTGGTCAGTGCCACGCCGTCCAAAGCGTCGGCGGTTCCGTATTGACCACGCGCGTAGGCCCGATCACCGCGGCTGAGCAGCACCCTGCCTTCCTGGGTGGCCACGATGCGCGGGGCGCGGGCGTGTTCGGCCTCATCCACGACCAGCGACTCGGTCAGGAACGGTTCGATGGCGTTGAGCGGGATCGGCGGCACGGCGGCGTCGGCCAGGCTTTCGGCGCGGATGCGCGGCGATACCTTGACCGTGGGCAGACCGGCCGCATCCGATTCGAACGTGAGGATGGCGCGGTCGCCGATGCGCGTGAGCACCAGCACCTGACCCGGGAAGATCAGGTGCGGGTTGCGGATCTGGTCCATGTTCATGCCCCACAGCTCGGGCCAGCGCCAGGGCCGCTGCAGGAAAAGGCCCGAGATGCCCCACAGCGTGTCGCCCCGCTGGATGGTGTAGCGTTCGGGTGCGTTGGGTGACAGCTCACTCAGTGGCACGCCGGCCTGGGCCACCTGTTGCGCGGTGCTGCGCTGCCCGGGGGTGATGGGGTAGTTCGGGAAGGTCTGTGCGGCGGCCGACTGACTGCCCAGCAGCGCGGCGGCGAGCATCCAGGGCAGGGCATGGCGCCAGACCGGTGTGGCCACACAGGCGTTGAGGCGCGAATCGGCAAGACGAGGGTTCATACGCATGGGGGTGCCCTGAAGTCGCGCCTGGAGGGATGAACGCAAGCGCACATCGTCCTCCCCCCGGTCACGGTGTTTGGTGGTGAAATCACTGGAGATTTTGCGATCAAGCCCTATTTATGGCAATGATATCCCTTGCCGCAGGCTGCATCCGGGCCGGAAAGTGGCGAAAATAACCACAAGCAACGGCCTGCGAGCGGCCCCATGTCTTTTTGTCCCGATGAACGAACCTGAACTGCTGACGATCCTGCGCTATCCCGACCCCCGCCTGCACAAGGTGGCCAAGCCGATCGCGGCGGTCGATGACCGGGTGCGGGCCCTGATTCCACGCATGCTGGCCACCATGTACCACGCCAACGGCATTGGGCTGGCAGCCACCCAGGTGGACGTTCACGAGCGTCTCATCGTGATCGATGTGAGCGAAGAGCGCAACCAGCCCATGGTCCTGATCAACCCCGAGCTCGAATGGGCCAGCGAGGACAAGCGCAAGGGCGAAGAAGGCTGCCTCTCGGTACCGGGCATTTACGACGGTGTGGAGCGGTCCGTGGCGGTGCGCGTGCGGGCACTCGATGGCGAGGGGCGGCCTCGCACCATCGAGGCCGAGGGGTTGCTCGCGGTCTGTATCCAGCACGAGATGGATCACCTCATGGGCAAGGTGTTCGTCGAGTATCTGTCACCGCTCAAGCGCAACCGCATCAAGAGCAAGCTCCTGAAGGCCGAGCGCGAAGCGGCCCGGTGAAGGAGGCGGCATGAACGTGGTGTTTGCCGGCACGCCGGTGTTTGCGGCCGTGGCCTTGCGTGCCCTGCTGGCGGCCGGTTTCCAGGTGCCCCTCGTGCTGACCCAGCCCGACCGTCCGGCGGGCCGAGGCATGAAGCTGCAAGGCTCGCCCGTCAAGCAACTGGCGCAGGAGCACGGTATCGCCGTGGCACAACCGCGCGGCCTGCGGCTCGATGGCCGATATCCGGATGACGCCGCCGCCGCGCGCGAGGCGTTGCAGGCGGCAGGCGCCGATGTCATGGTGGTGGCGGCGTATGGCTTGATCCTTCCCGCCTGGGTGCTGAGCGCGCCCCGCCTGGGTTGCCTCAACATCCACGCCTCGTTGCTGCCACGCTGGCGTGGCGCGGCACCGATCCACCGGGCCATCGAGGCGGGGGACGTCGAAACCGGGATCACCATCATGCAAATGGACGAAGGGTTGGACACGGGCGACATTGTGCTGGCTGAGCCGCTCCCCATTCTCGACCACGACACCACCGGCTCGCTGCACGACCGTCTGGCCGCTCTGGGTGGGCGTCTGATCGTCGAGGCGCTGGAGCTGGCGGCATGCGGGGGGCTGCGCCCCCGGCCGCAACCGGCGGCGGGTGTGACCTACGCGCAGAAAATCGACAAACACGAGGCCGCGATCGACTGGCGCCGCCCAGCCGCCCAGATTGAGCGTCAGATCCGCGCTTTCAACCCGGCCCCTGGGGCCTGGACCACCGACCCTTCCGGAGGCGTGGTCAAGGTCTGGGCGGCGGCGGTGGAGCCGCTGGTGTCAGAGGCCGCACCCGGCACGGTGCTGTCTGCCCAAGGGTGCCTACGCGTGCAAACGGGCGATGGGGCGTTGCGGCTGCTCGAGCTCCAGCGCGCCGGCGGGCGGCGTCTGGCCGTGGCCGAATTCCTGCGTGGGCATCCCTGGCCCGACACCGCGGTGCTCGGTGGCGGGCCGCTGGTCTCCTGACATGTTCTGGCGCGTCCTGTACCGTCGTCAACCCGAGTTCTGGGAGGGTGTGCGCGATCAGGCTGGCGTGGCCACGGGCATCGCGGCGTGGGGCTTGATGACGGGTGTCGCCATGGTCAAGGCGGGTTTGAGCGTCTTTGAGGCGTCCGCCATGACCTTGCTGGTCTATGCCGGCAGCGCCCAGCTCACGGCCGTGCCCCTGATGGCCTCGGGGGCCCCGATGTGGGTGATTCTGGCGGCGGCCTTTTGTGTCAACCTGCGCTTTGTGGTGTTTTCTGCGCACCTTCGGCCCTACGTCATGCACATGCCGTTGCGCGAACGCCTGGCCACCGGCTATGTGACGGGTGACCTGAGTTATGTCTTTTTCGCTCGCCGCTACCCGCACCCTGGCCGGTCGCTGGAGGAACGGGTGCGCCAGCAGGCCTATCTGGCGGGCAACTGCGCGGTGAATTATGTGGCGTGGATGCTGGCCAGCTTGATCGGCATCGCGCTGGCGCATGTGATTCCGGCCCAATGGGGGCTGGGCTTTGCAGGCATCCTGGCTTTGCTGGGGGTGGGGTGCTCGCTGGCCACGTCGCGCCTGCGCATCGTGTCGGCCGGGGTGGCGGGCGCGGCGGCCATCGCTGCCTGGGCTTTGCCGCTGAAGCTCAACATCGTGGTGGCGATTGCGGCAGCGGTGGCCATTTGCCTCGTGATCGAGGCCCACGGCCCGCGCTGGCTGCGGGGTCAACCGGTGCCGCCCCATGGTTGATGTCGATCCCTGGACCATGCTGGTGATCGTCGCCCTGGCGCTGGTCACGGTGCTCACGCGCGGTTTCTTTTTCATCTCCGAACGCGATTGGACGTTGCCGCGTTGGGCCGAGCGGGGGCTGCAGTACGCACCCATCGCGGCGCTGGCCGCCGTGGTGATTCCGGAAGTGATTGCCGATCAGGGGCAGCTCATCGATACCTGGCGCGATGCCCGGTTGTTCGCGGCCGTCGCCGGTGCAGGCTGGTTCTTCTGGCGCGGCGGGGTGCTGGGCACCATCGTCACGGGCATGGCGGTGTACTTGCCGCTGCGTCTGGCGCTGGGCTGGTGAGATCGCCGCCCGGTGTGCCGAAGGCGGTCGGCGCAGAGATGTCGCGCTTGGCCTGACCCACGCAATGCGCCATGACCGCGCACAGTTCACGTTGTTGAACCGGCTTGGCCAGGAAGGCGTTCATGCCGGCCGCACGTGCCCGGTCCTGTGCTTCGTTCATCACGTCGGCCGTCAGGGCGATGATCGGCACCTGCGATCGGGGGCCGCTCAGGGCACGGATGTGCTGGGTACAGGTCAAGCCGTCCATTTCGGGCATGTGGACATCCATGAGGATGAGGTCGAAATCGTGGCGGGCGGCGAGCTCGAGCGCGGCGCGACCGTTGTCGGCGAAGGTGACCTGGTGCCCGAGTTTGTCGAGCAGCATGCCGATGAATTTGCGGTTCACCGGGTGGTCCTCTGCCACCAGGACCCGCAGCGGGGCAGGGGCGGAGGCGGGAGTCTGCGCAGGGGTGACGGCCGCGCCGCTCGCTTGGGGTCCTGCGATCGGGGGCGGGGGCAGGGGTGGCGGTGGAGGCTGTGTCGGACGGGCGAAGACCGCAGGGGGCGCCGAGTGGACCGGTGTGGCTGGAGCCGCGCAGACCGGCGTGGTCAGCGTGACCACGAAGACCGAACCCTGGCCGCGCTGACTCGTGACCGTGATGTCCCCACCCATCATGCGGGCCAGGGTGCGCGAGATCTCCAGCCCCAATCCACTGCCTCCGTAGCGCCGCGTGGTGCTGTCGTCGCCCTGGCGGAAGCGCTGGAACAGGCCGGACAGGGTGGCCGGGTCCATGCCGATGCCGGTGTCGGCAACGGTGAGGGTCCACAGCGCTCGCTGGCCATCGCTCAGGCAGTCCACGCTCAGTCGCACTTCTCCTCGGTCGGTGAATTTGATGGCGTTGTTGAGCAGGTTGAGCAGGATTTGGCGGATGCGCTTGGCATCGGCCTCGACCCACTGCGGGCACTGTGCCGCCACGCTCAGGGGCATGGACAGGCCTTTGCGTTGGCCCTGGGCTTGCACGAGCCGGTGCACCTCGGTGATGACGGCCGTCATGCACACCGGCTCGGGCTGGATTTTCATGCGGCCGGCGTCCAGGGCCGAGAGGTCGAGCAGGTCATTGAGCAGGCTCAGCAGGTGTTCGGCCGAGGCGCGGGCGGTGACGAGCTGGTCGCGCTGCTGCGGGGTGAGTGCGCTGTCTTCGAGCATGTCGAGCATGCCGAGCATGCCATTGAAGGGCGTGCGCAACTCGTGGCTCATGTTGGCGAGAAACTGGCTTTTGGCCAGGTTGGCCTGGTCAGCCTGCTCCTTGGCCTGGACCAACGCCGCGTTGAGCGCTTCGAGCTCGCGTCGCTCTCTGAGCTGGCGGCGCTGGCGCAGCAAAAGGCTGACCGATGCCGTCAACAGGATGAGGATCTGCACGCCCACCAACCAGGCGATCCAGCGGTTTTGCTGGCGCACCACGCGCAGTTGCTGCTCCATCAGGTGCGTCACCAGGCTGTTGGCCGCGAAGCTCAGGGATTGCACGTCCGGCCCCAAGGCGTTCATCGTGTCGAGCACGCGCTGCAATTCGCTCAGATGCCGAGCCGGGTCGGCCATGGGGCCGTCGGCCAGCAACAGCAGGGCCTCGAGTTTCGGGACGGTTTCCTGATACTCCCGCCGCTGGGTCAGCTTCTGGATGCTCGGGTTGTTGCGCAGCAGGCCGATGCGGCTGGCCAGGATGTCGTAGCGCAGCATCAGTTGGTTCCAGTCGGTCTGCTCGGGACGGGCCAAGGCCAGCCCCAGTTCGCTGCGCAAGCGCAGGAATTCGCGTTCGAGCTGGAAAGTGAGAGAAGTGACCGAGTCGGCCTGCAGCCGGGCGGTGGTTTCGACCGTTTCGGACTGACGCCAAAACACCAGCGTCATCACCGCCAGCCCCACGGCCAGCGCCAGCGTGGTGAAGGCCAGCCACAACAAGAACCGGCGGCCATCTTTGCGTTCGGGCATGTGCTTGGCGATCGGTTATGGATGGTGTTCAAAACTCTGTCGCCCGTGGCCAGTGAACCATGTCACCGCACCTGACAATAACGCCATGAAGCAACAAGACCTTGGCCTGAACCTGAACAAACGCCGCACGCGCAAGGCGGTGTTTCTGGATGAGATGAATCTGGTGGTGCCGTGGACGGAGCTGCTGGCGCTGATTGCGCCACACGCACCGCGTGCCAAGACGGGTCGTCCGCCGTTCGAGTTGGAGACGATGCTGCGTATCCACTTCGTCCAACAATGGTTCGGCCTGTCCGACCTGGCCATGGAAGAGGCCCTTTTCGAGACCGCGCTGTACCGGGAGTTTGTCGGGCTTGGCAGCGTCGAGCGCATTCCAGACCGGGTCAGCATCCTTCGTTTCCGTCACCTGCTCGAAGAACACCATCTGGCCGAACAAATCCTGGCCACCGTCAATGCCACACTCACCGACAAAGGTCTGATGCTGCGCGAAGGCACGGTGGTGGACGCCACCCTGATTGCTGCGCCCAGTTCGACCAAGAACAAGCACGGAGAACGCGACCCCGAGATGCACCAGACCAAGAAGGGTAACCAGTGGCATTTCGGTATGAAGGCACACGCTGGCGTGGATGCCGATTCGGGCCTGGTGCACAGCGTGGCGACCACGGCGGCCAACGCGCACGATGTCACACAAGCCCATGCGTTGCTGCACGGTGAAGAAACCGATGTCTTTGCCGACTCGGGCTACCGGGGTGTGGAGAAACGCGAAGAAATTCAGGCGCAACACCCCAAGGTGAATTGGCACATCGCCATGACGCCGGGCAAGCGCAAAGCGCTGGACAAGGGCACGCCGATGGGCGCCATCCTGGAGAAACTGGAGCAGACCAAAGCCAGCATCCGGGCCAAGGTGGAGCACCCGTTTCGGGTCATCAAACGGCAGTTCGGCTACACCAAGGTCAAGTACCGGGGGCTGG
This sequence comes from Tepidicella baoligensis, assembly GCF_013432195.1. Taxonomy (GTDB): domain Bacteria; phylum Pseudomonadota; class Gammaproteobacteria; order Burkholderiales; family Burkholderiaceae_C; genus Tepidicella; species Tepidicella baoligensis. The sequence goes on from NZ_JACCDB010000003.1 coordinate 231,354, forward strand.
CCAAGAACACGGCCAACCTGATGACGCTGTTTGCGCTGAGCAACCTGTGGATGGCACGGCACAGGCTTTTGCAGGGGCTCAAGGGATGAGTGCGTCCGCAATCGGCCAAAGGGCCAGCGGCAAGGGTGAAATGCCCTTGTTTGCAACCCCAAAATCGCCGGATTCGTCACCATGTGGAATATCTTGTCTCAGTGGCCGCCGGCAAACGTGTTTTGAACACCATCCTTATTCGATGTGTATGGCTTTCAATTGCCAGATCGACCGCTCATAGTACCGTGCGCTTTGCAATTGCGGGTGGGCGTTGAAGGGGTAGATGATGAACAGGGGGCCGCGGGTGCGTATGGACATCGGCTGGTCGTTGAGCCGGGTGGCGATGATGACATCGAACTGCTGGGCGTCGTCGGCCGGGATGCTGATCCGGTAATCGTTCAAAGCGGTGGCGCGCAAGGTCTGTCCCCGGGCTTGCACCAGGCGCAGCACGTCGCGCAACAGGGGGCCACTGAATTTGAGTGGCCGGTCTTCCCAGGGGGTGAGGGTGGTGAATTCGTGTTGTGGCAGGGCTTCGAGCATGGCCATGTCGAAAACGGCGGCCCCTGTTTGGTTGGTCACGCCGATCAGGCCAGTCAGCGTCAGCACCGGGGTCTGGCGCGGGATTTCCAGCGCCTGCACACCGACCGAGGGGCTGAACAGCAGGGGCAGAAACATCCATCGGATCCATTTTTTTATCAAATGAATGGCCATGACTTTGTCGGTTTTATTGTTTGACAGGTTGCAATGGTAGGGGAAATGCCAGTTCGGGGGAACCTCCTCAAGCCGCAGGCGTGGCCGCGCGCTGGGCGAATTCGGCGCGCAGCGCGCGCAGCTTTTCGCGTGGATCTTCTTTCACGGTGGCCGCATCCAGCTGCATTTCCGCGATGAAGCGACTGGGCTGGCCAGGCACCAGTTCACGGCCCTTCTTGCGCCGCTTGAGCCAGCTCACCACCAGCGTGTGCTGCGCGCGCGTGATGCCCACATACATGAGTCGGCGTTCTTCCTCGATCAGCTTGCCCAGGGCCTCGTCATTCAAGCTGTCGTCGCGCTGGAAGGGCAGCAGCCCCTCGTTGACACCGACGAGGATGACGTGTGGCCACTCCAGCCCCTTGGAGGCGTGCAGGGTGGACAGGGTGACCACGTCCTGCTCCTGCTCGCGTTCGGAAATGGTGGCGATCAGCGCGATGGTCTGCGCCACCTCCAGCAGCGATTTGGGTTCGCGCTCGGTGGTGACGCCGCCGGTGTCGTCGATCTGTCCACCGCAGCGCTGGGCGATCCAGTCGCAGAAGTCGATCACATGGCCCCAGCGCGCGGCGGCGACCTTGTCGCTGTCCTCGCTGTCGAGCAGGTGCTGTTCGTAGCCGATGGTCTTGAGCCAGTCGTCCAGAAACGCCTTCGCCGCCTCGTGACCGATGGTGTGCCTGGCGCGGTGTTCCAGGTCGTTGAGGGTGCGGCCGAACTCGTGCAGGCCGTGCACCGCGCGCGCGGGCAGCGCCGCCTGCAAGGAGTGTGAGAACAGCGCCTCGAACAGGCTGACCTTGTACCGGGAGGCAAAGGCGCCGAGCTGTGCCAGCGTCTGGTGGCCGATACCGCGTTTCGGCGTGGTGATGGCGCGCAGGAAGGCCGGGTCGTCGTCGTTGTTGACCAGCAGGCGCAGCCAGGCGCACAGGTCCTTGATCTCGGCGCGGTCGAAAAAGCTCTGCCCGCCCGAGACCTTGTACGGGATCTGTGCCTTGCGCAGGGCGGTTTCCAGTGCCCGAGCCTGGTGGTTGGCGCGGTAGAGGATGGCGAAGTCCTTGAAGGCTTTGTATTGGGCGCCGGTGCTGCCGGCAGCGGCGGAGCCGGCGCGGATGCTCTGGATGCGGGCGACGGCGCGCTCGGCTTCATGGTCCTCGTGGTCGCAGGCGATCACGCGCACCGGCTCGCCTTCGCCGAGTTCGCTCCACAGCGTCTTGGGAAACAGCTTGGGGTTGGGCCCGATGACGTGGTTGGCCGCGCGCAAAATGGCGCTGGTGGAGCGGTAGTTCTGCTCCAGCTTGATGATCTTGAGGTCGGGGAAGTCCTGGGGCAGTTTCTTGAGGTTGTCCAGCGTGGCGCCGCGCCAGCCGTAGATCGACTGGTCGTCGTCGCCCACGGCGGTGAAACGGCCGCGCTCGCCCACCAGCAGTTTCAGCAACTCATACTGCGTGGCGTTGGTGTCCTGGTATTCGTCCACCAGCACATGGCCGAGTCGTTGCTGCCATTTCTCGCGCACGCTCGGGTGTTGTTGCAGCAGTTTCAGCGGCAGGGCGATCAGATCGTCGAAGTCCACGCTCTGGTAGGCGGCCAGGCGTTCCTGGTACTTGGCCATGACCAGCGCGATCACCCGCTCGTTCTCGTCCCGGGCCTGCGCCAGGGCCTGCTCGGCGTTCAGGCCGGCGCTTTTCCAGGCACTGATGGTCCATTGCCAGTGGCGGGCGGTGGTTGCGTCCGTGGTGCCGCCGCAGTCCTTCAGGATGGAGGTGATGTCGTCGGTGTCGAGGATGGAAAACTGCTCTTTCAACCCCAGCGCCGCACCGTCTTCGCGCAGCAGGCGCACGCCCAGCGAGTGGAAGGTGCAGATGATCACGTCCTTGGCGGGTTTGCCCACGAGCTGCCGGGCGCGCTCGCGCATTTCGGCAGCGGCCTTGTTGGTGAAGGTGATGGCCGCGATGCGGTTCGCCGCCAGCCCCGCTTGGATGAGGCGCGCGATCTTGTGCGTGATGACGCGGGTCTTGCCCGAGCCGGCCCCGGCCAGCACCAGGCAGGGGCCCGAGAGGTGGTTCACGGCGTCGAGTTGGGCGATGTTCAAACCAGCAGACATGGACGGACAGCACGAACAAAGCGCCTGATCATAACGGGCCGTCCTGCGACAATGGCGGCCGTGCTCACCGTCCTCCTCGTCACCTTTCCCTTTTTCGCGCTGGTCCTCGCGGGCTTCGTGGCCGCGCGCCGCCGCATGCTGCCGCTGGAAGCCATTCCGGGCCTCAACAGCTTCGTGCTGTATTTCGCGTTGCCCGCGATGCTGTACCGCTTCGGCTCCATCACGCCCATCACGCAGCTGCTCGACGCCGCGGTGTTCGGGGTGTACCTGCTGTGCGCGCTCGTCATGGTGGCCTTCACCATCGTCATGACCTTGAGCCGGCGCATCCGCTGGAACGATGCCTCGCTGGGTGCGCTGGTGGCCGCGTTTCCCAACACCGGGTTCATGGGTGTGCCCCTGCTGGCGGCCCTGCTGGGGCCCGAGAGCGTGGGCACGGTGATCGTTCTCATCGTGGTGGACATGGTGATCACCAGTTCCCTGTGCATCGCCTTGTCGCGACTCGACCAGCGTGACGGCGGCGCGATGGCGGCGGCGGGCAAGGCGCTGCGTGGCGTGCTGGCCAACCCCATGCCCTGGGCCATCATCCTGGGTGCGGTCGCGTCGGCGGTCGAGTTCACCCTTCCGGGGCCGATCGAAAAGACCGTCTGGCTGCTGGCCGATGCAGCCTCTCCCGTGGCCCTGTTCACGATCGGCGCCGTGCTGGCACGTTCCCAGATGCAGGCCGACCACCCCATGCCCTGGAGCGATTACGTGCCCGTGGCTTTGATGAAGCTGCTGCTCCACCCCTTGCTGGTGTTGCTGGTCGGCTCGGTGGCGATTCAGTTCGGGGTGCCGCTGGACCCGTTTACCCTCACGGTGATGGTGCTGGTGGCGGCGCTGCCCAGTGCCAGCAACGTGTCTTTGCTGGCGGAGCGTTTCGGTGCCGACAACGGGCGCATCGCGCGCATCATCCTGGTCTCGACCGCGCTGGCGTTCCTGACCTTTTCCGGGGCGGTGGCTCTGCTGTGGGGCTGATCGGGTTCAGATCGCCAGCGGGTCCACGTCGATGGCCCAACGGATGAGCCCGCGCGTTTCGGGTCGGGTGCGCAGGGCGTGCAAGGCGGGTTGCCAGGCGGCCAGAAAGGCTTGAAGCGCCGGACGCGAGGGGCTTTCCAGCAGCATCTGGGCCCGTTCCACGTTGGCCACGCGCTGGATCGTCATGGGCACAGGGGGGTACACGGTCAGGCGGTCGCGTCCGGGCAGGTCGTCGCCCGCCTGGGAGGCCAGGGTCAGCCAGGCCTGTGCGGCTTCCTGGGTGCGGGCCTCGGCGCGAACCAGCGCTTGGTATCCGAAGGGAGGCATCTGGGCGGCGGCCCGCTCTTCCAGTTGTTGGGCGGCGAAAGCCGGGTAGTCGTGCCGCGCCAGTGCCGCGAACAGGGGGTGCTGGGGGTACCAGGTCTGTACCCAGAGTTCCACGCTGCTGCCCTGCTCGGCCACGAAGGCGGCGTCACGGCCAGCCCGTCCGGCGGCCTGCATCAGCAAGGCGAACAGGCGCTCCGGGGCCCGGTAGTCGCTGGCGAACAGGCCGCTGTCGGTGTTCAGGCTGGCCACCAGCGTGATGCGCCGAAAGTCATGTCCTTTCGCGACCATCTGGGTGCCGACGAGCACGTCCACCTCGCCGGCATGCACGTCGGCCAAGCGGCTTTCCAGACTGCCCTTGGCGCGGGTGGTGTCGGCGTCCAGCCGGGCCACGCGCACCGGCTGCCCATCGGGACGGCGGGCATCGGCCAGCAGGCCAGCGAGTTGTTCCTCGATCTGCTCGGTGCCACGCCCCACGGGTGTGATGTCGAGGTTGCCGCATTCGGGGCAGGCCCGTGGCACGCGCGTGGTGTGACCACAGTGGTGACAGCGCAGTGTGCGGTCGATCTTGTGAAACACCGCATGGGCGCTGCAGTGCGGGCAGTCGCTTTTCCAGCCGCAGTCGTGGCAGGCCAGCACCGGGGCGTAGCCGCGCCGGTTCAGCAGCACCAGGCTCTGCTCGCCCCGGGCGGCGCGTTCGGCCATGGCCTGCAGCAGGGCTGGGGCGATCACGGTGTGCCGGGGTTGCTGGTTCATGTCCACCAGCCGCAGGCGCGGCAGCGCGCCGCCGCCGATGCGTCCGGGCATGGTCAGTCGCAGATACCGCCCTTGCTCGGCCGCGTACCAGCTTTCCAGCGAGGGCGTGGCCGACCCCAGCAGCACCTGGCAAGGTGCATGGGCCGATTCCAGCCGGGCACGGTACACCGCCAGATCCCGGGCCGAGTAGCGCGCCCCTTCCTGGCTCTTGTAGCTGGGGTCGTGCTCTTCATCCACCACGATCAGGCGCAGCCGCGGCAAGCTGGCGAAGATGGCCATGCGCGTGCCCAGCACGATGCGCGCTTGCCCGAGGTGGGCGCTCAGCCAGTGCTTCAAGCGTTGCGCGGGCGTGAGGCCGCTGTGCAGGGACACCACCCCATGCGCCCCCAAACGGTCCCGAAAACGGGCTTCCAACTGGGGCGTGAGGTTGATCTCCGGGACCATCACCAGCACCTGGGCGTGGGGGTCGTCGCTGAGCAGGTGCTCGGCTGTGCGCAGGTACACCTCGGTCTTGCCGCTCCCGGTCGCTCCGAACAAGAGCACGGGTTGGGTGGCGGCGCGCAGCGTCTCCAGAACCTGGGCCTGTTCGGGGCTGAGGTCTGGGGGCGAATGGCCGGCCTCCAGCGGGGGTGCGGTGAGGACGGGCAGTTTTTTCAGCCGCCGCGCGAATGCGTCGGCTGGCAAGTCGCGCAGGGCGGGCGGCAGGGCAGAGAGGGCCACCTCGCCCAAGGCCCGTTGGTAGTAGCGCGCCGCAAAAGCCACCAATTCGCGCCAGCGCTCGTTCAGCGCCGGGATGCCGTCCAGCAGGGAGCCCACCACGCGGGTTTGTGCCGGATCCAGATCGATCGGCGGCTGCTCGCGGAGGGCCCACACGATACCCAGCACCTCGCGGGTCCCCAATGGCACCCTGACCAGAGCGCCTGGCGTCAGCGAGCGCTCACTGCGGTAGGTGAGGCTGTCGCCCAGTCCACTGTGGGCCGGTGTGGTCACGACCACGTCCACCCAAACGGCAGGACTTGGCGGCGGAAGTTCAGTCATTTTGGCGAAAAAAACGGTAAGTCATTGATCCGTCGAAACTTCTGGACTTGCTCAGCATTTCTGTGGATAACTTTGTTGATAGTTGCTGAATCCGCCGTGCAAGGTCTTGAAAATCAAGGCTTTGGTTAGACTGCCTAGAAAATGTGCAGCCAAGCATCATCAATGAAATCAATGACTTACGTATCTTCTGCGGGAAATGCGAGTCGAAATGCCAGCTGCGGGCCGATGCTGCACCGCACCGCAAATTTTGTGCATAAGCCCGGTGCGTCATCTGTGTCCAGCCCCATTTTTGTGCTAGCACGCTGGCCTGAACGGTGCGTTCGTGAGGGATCAGGTAGGCAGCCGCATGCGCCGCGAATGGGCATGCACGGTGTCCACCAGCACCTTCACGTGCTCAGGCGGGGTGTGCTGGCTGATGCCATGCCCGAGGTTGAAGATGTGGGTCGGGCCGGTGGTGGTGCGGTCGGTGTGCGGGGCGCCGAAGCTCTCCAGCACCTTCACCGCTTCGGCCGCCACTTGCTCCGGCTGGGCGAACAGCACGTTGGGGTCCAAATTGCCTTGCAGCGCCTTGCCCGGCCCGCCCACCGCGCCACCCACGGCCGCCCGGGCCTTGGCCAGGTTCACGGTCCAGTCCAGGCCCAGCACGTCACAATCCAGGGTGTCCATGTCGTCCAGCCACAGGCCGCCACCCTTGGTGAACACGATGCGCGGGATGCGCTGGCCGTCGTGCTCCTTGGGCAGCTGGTCCAGCACCCGCTTCGTGTAGGCCAGGCTGAACTGCTGGAAGTGGCCATCGGCGAGTACGCCGCCCCAGCTGTCGAACACCATCACCGCCTGGGCGCCGGCCTCGATCTGGGTGCGCAGGTACAGCGCCACCGCGTCGGCGTTGATGGCGAGCACCCGGTGCATCAGGTCGGGGCGTTGGTACATCAGGGTCTTGACCAGGCGGTAGTCGTCGCTGCCGCCGCCCTCCACCATGTAGCAGGCCAGCGTCCAGGGGCTGCCCGAAAAGCCGATCAACGGTACGCGGCCATTGAGCGCCCGACGGATGGAGGTGACCGCGTCGAACACGTAGCGCAGCTTGTCCATGTCGGGCACGGCCAGGGCGGCGACATCGGCTTCGGTCCGCACCGTTCTTTCAAACTTGGGGCCTTCGCCCAAGGCAAAGCGCAGACCCAGGCCCATGGCATCCGGCACGGTCAGGATGTCGCTGAACAGGATGGCGGCGTCCAGGTCGTAGCGCTCCAGCGGCTGCAGCGTGACTTCGGTGGCGTAGTCCACATGGGTGGCCAGGCCCATGAAGCTGCCGGCCCGGGCCCGGGTGGCGCGGTATTCGGGCAGGTAGCGGCCGGCTTGGCGCATCAGCCAGACGGGCGTGTGGTCGGTCGCTTGGCGCAGGCAGGCGCGCAGGAAGGTGTCGTTCTGCAGGGGGGCGAAGGTCGTGCTCATAACCCCGCATTGTCGCAGGGCGACCGGGGCTTTCAGCCCGCTGCCTTGCGCAGCGCCTGGTCCAGATCCCAGAGGATGTCGTCCACCTCTTCGATCCCCACGCTCAGGCGGATCATGTCAGGCGCCACGCCGGCTTGCTTCAGTTCGTCCTCGTTGAGCTGGCGGTGGGTGGTGGAGGCGGGGTGGATGACCAGCGTCTTCGCATCGCCGATGTTGGCCAAGTGGCTGAGGAACTCGCAGGCGTCGATGAAGCGCTCGCCGGCCTTTGCCGGGTCGCCGGCGCGAATGCCGAAGGTGAGGATGCCGGAGCCGCCGGGCAGGCCGTCCACCATGCGGAACTGTTTGGCGGCCAGTGCGTGGTAGGGCGAGTCGGCCAGCCCGGGGTAGTTGACCCAGGCCACCAGCGGGTGATCGCGCAGAAACTCCGCCACCCGGCGTGCGTTGCGGCAGTGCGCCTGCATGCGCAGGTGCAGGGTTTCGATGCCCTGCAGGATCAGCCAGGCGTTCATGGGCGAGAGCACGGCACCGAAGGTCCGGTTCACCTCCATGCGCGCCTTCATGGTGTAGCCGAAGTTGCCGAAGGTCTCGTAGAACTTGACACCGTGGTAGGCCCGGCTGGGCTCGACCATGTCGGGGAAGTTGCCGTTGCCCCAGTCGAATTGGCCCGACTCCACCACCACGCCGGCCATGGTCGTGCCATGCCCGCCGAAGTATTTGGTCGCACTGTGCACCACGATGTCGGCGCCGTGCTCGAAGGGGCGGCACAGCCAGGGCGTGGCCACGGTGTTGTCGATCACCAGCGGCACGCCGTGGTCGTGCGCCACCTCGGCGATGGCGGCAATGTCCAGCACGTTGACCAGCGGGTTGCCGATGGTTTCGCCATACACCGCACGCGTGTTGGGGCGCATGGCGCGGCGGAAGTTTTCGGGGTCGGACGGTTCCACGAAAGTGGTGGTGATGCCCAGCCGCTCAAACCCCACGCCCAGTTGACCCACCGTGCCGCCGTACAGGGTGGAGGCGGCCACGATGTGGTCGCCCGCCTTGAGGATGGCCAGCAGCGCCGTCATCTGCGCGGCCATGCCGCTGGCGCAGGCCAGCGCGGCACGCCCACCTTCCAGTGCGGCCACGCGTTCCTCCAGCACCGACACCGTGGGGTTGCCGATGCGGCTGTACACGTTGCCGAAGGTCTGCAGGTTGAACAGGCTGGCGGCGTGTTCAGCACTGTCGAACACGAAGCTGGTGGTCTGGTGGATGGGCGTGGCACGCGCGCCGGTGACGGGGTCGGGGATGGCACCGGCATGGATGGCCAGCGTGCCGAAGCCGTAGTCGTGGTCCTGGGCCATGAGGGCTTTCAAACAGAGTCAATAGGGCAATTGCTGGGGGCGTTTGGCCGAAATGACCCGGGTGTTGACCCCGGCCCAGTTCAGCCCGCCAAAGAGCCGGGCATGCTCGATCTTCACGCAGCGGTCGTGCACCACCCACAGGCCGGCCTGCGCGGCCTTGGCCTCGGCCTCGGCGTGCTCCACACCCAGTTGCAGCCACAGGCACTTCGCGCCGACTTCGATGGCCGCATCGGCCAGGGGCGGGATGTCCTCGCTCTTGCGAAAGCCGTCCACCATGTCGATGTGCTGCCCTTGCGCCGCCAGGGCCCGGGCCGCTTCCTGCACACTGGCGTAACAGCGTTCGCCCAGGATGTCGCCGCCTTCGCGCGCCACCAGCGGGTTCACCGGCACGATGCGGTAACCGTGCGCCTGCATGTACTTGGCCGCGAAATAGCTGGGCCGATGCCACTGGGGCGAGAGCCCCACCACCGCCAGGGTGCGGCAGGTCGAGAGAATGCGTCGCAGGGTGGAAATGTCGCTCATCCCCGCAGTGTAAGCACGCCAAAGGCTTGGGTAAATGGTCTCGCCTTACACAAAGCGCACATGGGTCCAGCCCGCTGCCCGCAGGGGCTCGACCACCTTGGCCGAGCGGTTTTCCGAGCGCGGGTCATCCCGGTCAGCTCTTGTACTTGATGGTGCAGCCGTACGCTTGGTTCGTGCTCACACTCAGAGGTTGGCCGGCCAACAGTTCATTGAGTCCTTGCCGGACATAGTTGGTGGCACGTTCGATATCGGCCACGCGGGCCGACGGGATGCTGTCGATGGCACCTGCATACACCAATGTGCCGTTGGCGTCGATGATGTACATGTGTGGAGTGACCCGAGCGCCATAGGCGCGGCCGGTGCGGCCTTCCTCGTCCATCAGCACGGCCGTGGCGGCGGCTTGCTGCTCCTGCATCCACGCCGCCAGAGCGGCCGGTGTCAGGTAATCGGTGCTGGCCTTCTCGGTCGAGTTGATGGTCAGCCACGCCACCCCCTTGCCGGTGTACTCCCGCTGCAGGTTCTGCATGTTGCCCTGGTAGTGCTTGCGCACGAACGGGCAACCCGGGTTGATCCATTCCAGCACCACCGGCCGGCCCCGGAAGTCGCCGAGGCTGACGGTTTGACCCGCCGTGTTTTGGAGGCTGAAAGCCGGAGCAGGTTGGCCGATCTGGGCGGCGACAGCCAGCGTAGGCCACAGCATCAGCGGCGAGATCGCCGCGCCGCTGATGCCCAAAGCGAAGTCACGTCGTTTCATGGGGGACACTCCTTTCACAATGACAATTGCTGGACGGCCGAGCGAACCTCTTCGACCGTCAAAATCTCGGAAAGTATCAGAGGCGTGCGTCCTGGGCCATGCAGCACATACACCGGGATCCCGCTGCGCCCCAGCGCTGCCAGCGATGCGGAGATCACCGGATCACGCCGCGTCCAGTCCGCGCGCAGCAGCACCACCCGCTTGTCGGCGAAGGTTTGCAGCACGTCCGGGTGGTTCAACACCGTGCGTTTGTTGTACTGACAGGTCACACACCAAGCGGCGGTGTAGTCCACGAACACCGGCCGGCCTTGAGCCAACAGGTCGGCTTCACGCTGGGGACTCCAGGCTTCCCAGGCCACGCCTTCGATCGAGGTGGGAGCGAAAGAGGCCACACTGTCCTGCAGCCGGGTCACAGTCGGGCCGATGGCCCACAGCAACCAAGCCAGCCCCAGCAGCGAGAGCGGGCCCAGCACCGTACGCACCTTGCCGCCCCGGTTCAGGGCCCAAATGAGCAGCGCCAACACCACCAGCAGCATCAGCAGTGCGGCAGCGCCATCGATCCCGCTTTGCTGGCCCAGCACCCACAGCAACCACACCACGGTGGCAAACATCGGGAAGGCCATCAACTGGCGGAAAGTTTCCATCCACGGGCCAGGTCGCGGCAGCGCCCGAGCGATCGCTGGTACCCAGCTCGCCAGCAGGTAGGGAAGCGCCATGCCCAGCCCCAACACGGCAAATACCGCCAGGGCTTGGCCGGTCGGCAGCGCGATGGCCAGCCCGAGCGAAGCGCCCATGAACGGAGCGGTGCACGGTGAGGCGACGGCGGTGGCCAAGACCCCGGTGAGGAAAGCATCGGCGGTCGGGTTTCTGGCTTGCAGGCTCGCGACCGAGCTGGGCAGGATGTGTCCGAACTCGAACAGCCCAGCCAGGTTCAAGCCGATCACGGTAAACAGTACCGCCAAAGACGCCACCACCACCGGGTTCTGCAGCTGGAAACCCCAGCCCAGTTGCTCGCCCGCAGCACGCAGGGCCAGCAGCAACCCGCCGAGCGCTATGAAGGACAACACGACGCCCGCCGTGTAGGCCAGTCCGCCGACGCGATGGGCGCCGTGGTTGTTCCCCTGTTGCGAGAAGGCCAGCACTTTGATGGCCAGTATCGGGAACACGCAGGGCATGAGGTTGAGGATCATGCCACCGACGAGGGCGCCGAGCAGAGCCGCCCACAGCGTCAGCGTGGTGGTGCTTGGGCCTGTGGCGGCAGCCGCGCGAGCGGCGTTTTCGGCCAGAGCCGCTTGCAGCGCGGCCGAGGCGCCACTGCCTGCCTGAGCCACGGGCGGCCAGCCATCGGGGACGGGCACCTCCATGCGCACACCCCGTAGCCCCGGCCCCGTCCCGGGTGGGTTGGCTGGCGCGACGACCAACGCCACGGTGTCTGGGCTGTCGGCGCGAAATCGGGAGAGGGGTATCGTGGCGTGCCACACTCCGTTGTCCCAGCGCTGCTGCCAGGCCGCGCCCGGCTCGATCAAGCCGGCCTTTTCGGGAAAGAGCTCCAGTGGGCGGGTACGCCACTCGGGCGGCAAGCCGGTGAGCACCACTTCCAACCCATCGCTGGTGACATGCAGCCGGCTGTTCCCCGGTGCCTGCTCGATCGGGACCGCAGACCAGGCCGCTTCGAAAGCAGCGGCATGCGCCGCAGTGGACAGTTGTGCCGGGATCCGGACCTGAAAATGGGCCTCTTCCGGAACGCATTCCTTGCGGCAGATCAGCCAGCTGGCTAAGACTTCAGCCTGAAGTGTCTGTCCCTGGAAATCGGCACCCACGCGCAGCGGGATGGGCAGCAGCACGGTGCCGTCGTAGCCGTAATTCGCCAGATCGCCCAACGGAAATTTGCGCGGCGTAGGCCATTCGATGTCTCCAGGCGTGATTCCCGCTGGCAACTGCCATTCCAGCTCGGTGGGCAGGCCAGAGTCCCCCGGGTTTTTCCAGTAGGTGTGCCAGTCAGGGGCATGGGTGATCTGTAGGCCCAGCCACAGTGGCTGGCCGGGGGTCACCCCGTTCGGGGCATGCACCAGCAGCTCGGCGCGCGAAAACTCGCTTTGCACCGGGGGTGACACCGTCGCACCTTGCGCCTGGACGCCGCCCGCCAAGGCCAGCGCGAACAGGAAATAGAGCCAGCGTTTGAACATGGGTGAACAATCGGGATTGGATGGTCCGAATCCTCCTGGCGGTCAAAGTTCCGCTTGGAGCAGGTTTGCCGATTGTCCAGCAGGCGAGGTGTTGGTGCAGGCTAAGGGCCTCTTCATAGTGGAAATCTATCAAAACCATAGCGTCCAAGGGGTTTTCAAGAGCGCTCGAGTGTTGAACAATGGCTCTGTGGGTCATGAGCGGCCCCTGTCATGGAGGACGAGTGCATGTTGTCGATGGACAAAGCGTTGGAATCCTGGGTGGCGCGGTGGCGCCAGCGTGTCGACTTGCCGCTGCTGGTCCGGTGGTACACGGCGCCTGGCGAGGTGCCTCCCACCGCCCCTGCCTGGCGTCTGGGGGAGTTTGACGAGCCGGCCGTCACGGTGACGGTGCGCGATGGTGCCGCGCTGCCTGCACTCTTGTCGCCAACGCTCGACAGCCTGGGTGAGGCTTATGTCGAGGGGCTCATCGATGTCGATGGCCGTGTCGAAGACATCCTGGCGATGGCCCATGCCCTGGCCGAGTCCGGGTCTGCCGAGCGCGGGGGGGGCACATGGTCCCGCATGGTCAAGTCCTTCACCCACAGCCGCAAGAGCGATCAGGCCGCCATCCAATACCACTACGATGTCTCCAACGCTTTCTACAGCGAATGGCTGGACCCGGCCATGGTCTATTCCTGCGCCTACTTTGAAAACGGCGACGAGTCGTTGGCCGAGGCGCAGATCAAGAAGATCGATCACATCCTGACCAAGATCCGGTTGCAGCCCGGGCAGCGGCTGCTCGACATCGGTTGTGGCTGGGGGGCGCTGGTCATCCGCGCCGCGCAGCGATTCGGCGCGCAGTGCGTGGGCATCACCCTGTCGCAGAACCAGTACGAACTGGCCACCGAACGCGTGCGGGCGGCCGGTCTGCAGGACCGTGTCGAGATTCGTTTGCAGGACTACCGCGATGTCACCGGCGCCTTCGACCGCATCACCAGCGTCGGCATGTTCGAGCATGTGGGGCTCAAGCACCTCAAGGACTATTTCCGCATCATCCACGACCTTCTCACGCCCGAGGGCTGGTGCCTGAACCACGGCATCACCTCGACCGACCCGCACGATGGCGAAACGAGCCACGGCGGCGGCCGCTTCATCGACAAATACGTTTTTCCCCAGGGAGAGTTGCCGCACATCGGCACCGTGCTGCGTTCCATGCAGGAAGGGGGACTGGAGGCGGTCGACGTCGAGAGTCTGCGCCGGCATTACGCCCGCACGCTGAACTGCTGGAGTGCGTCCTTCGAAGCCAAGACCGACCGCTTGCGCGCGATGGTTCCGGAAAAGACCTGGCGTATCTGGCGCGTCTATCTGGCCGGCTGCGCCTGGGCGTTCGAGCACGACCAGGTTTCGCTGTTCCAAGTGCTGTGCCGCCGCGCCGGGCGTTCCGCACAGGAGTTGCCGTGGTCACGCCGCTGGATGTACGACGGGGCGATCGGTAGCGGCTAAGATGGCCTCATGTCTTCGCGTCCGTCGCCCACCCCCGTGTCCCTGCCCCGTTGGGCAGATCTGTGCACCACCGATTTCGCCGCACTCGATGCGGCCCGTACCGTGGCCGTGCTGCCTGTGGCGGCGACGGAGCAGCACGGGCCCCATCTGCCGTTGTCGGTGGATACCGATCTGCTCGAAGGCGTGCTCGCGGCGGCCGGGGGCTGTTTGGAGGAGGGGGTGCCTGTCTATGTGTTGCCCATCCAGTCCGTCGGCCTGAGTCCCGAACATGAGCGTTTCGCGGGAACGCTTACGTTGCGCCCCGAGACCATCCTGAACCTGTGGCGTGACATCGGTGCGTGCGTGGCGCGCGCCGGTGTGCGCAAGCTGCTGATCTTCAACAGCCACGGGGGGCATGTCGGGCTCATGGACGTGGTGGGGCGTGCATTGCGTGCCCGCCACGACTTGTTGGTGTACGGTGCCAGCTGGTTCGACCTGCCCTTGCTGGATGAACAGGGGCAAGACCTGAACCAGCGTTTCAGTGCCGCCGAGCGCCGTTTCGGCATCCACGCCGGGCAGGTGGAAACGTCGATGATGTTGGCGCTGCGCCCGCACACCGTGCGCATGGACCGAGCCCTCGATTTTGCCTCCACGTCTCAGGAGCGGGCGGCGCGCTGGCCCATTTTGGGCAACGGGCGCAGTGCCAAGCTGGCTTGGCAGATGCAGGACTACCACCCCGCCGGGGCTGTGGGCAATGCCACCGCTGCCGATGCCGAGGTGGGGCAGCTGCTGGTACAGGCAGCGGGTCGTTCGCTCGCCGCGTTGCTGAGCGAAATCAGTGCCTTGCCGCTGTCCACGCTGGTCGACAAGCCCGACTTTTCCTGACGTTGCCCGGGGCGGCCCGCTGCTCCCAGTGCTGAACCGCGCTCAGGCGTGGGTGACCCAGCCCGCCAGGTCTGCCCGTGCCAGGTGTGGCAGCGTGTTGAAGCTCACCAGCGTGTGGCGCTTGGGGTTGTAGGCCACCTCGGTCACCGACGTGTTGCGCATGCGCAGGTTCAACTCGATGGTCGTTTCCGGTGACGTGCCCAACAGATGTCCCACCACGGTGGAAATCGGCCCGCCGCTGGTGATGATCAGCACATGGCCCTGATGGTGTGCCCGCACGTGGTCCAGGACGGACGTCACACCGGCCACGAAGTCCTCGTAACGGGGCATGCCGCGCGGCGTCATCACACCCGCCATCCATTGGCGCAGGGCATCGCGCAGCAGGCGGAAGTGCTGGCGGTAGCCCTCGGCCGTGGTGGGTGGTTCCGTGGGGCGGGTGTGCAGCGCATCGATCAGCGCCGCGCTGTCGTATTCGTTCAAGCCAGGCCAGGCCAGCGGTTCGGCGGCCCAGCCCATACCCTGTGACAGGCCTTCCCAAGTCTGCACGTGGCGGCGCAGCGTGCCCGTGATCACGGCCTCGAACGCCAGGCCGTGCTCGCGGAAGTGCTCGCCCAGGCGCTCACTTTGCCGCAGGCCCAGGGGGCTGAGCTGGTCGTAGTCGTCCGCGCCGAACGAGGCCTGGCCGTGGCGCACGAGGTAAAGCGTTCCCATGACGGGTGATTGTCCGAGCTGGCGAGCCGGGTCGCAGTCGCCGCCGTGACCTGTGGGGCAGCGGGTTGCCCAGGTCAGCGGTTGGCGTGAGCACATCCACCTGCCGAAAAGGGCGTGACAACCGGCTCATCGCCTTTGCAACTGCTCGCGCACGGCCTGCGCCAGTGCGGCCACGCCGGTGTGCATCTGGCCTGTCGAAGCGGTGACGAACGACAGGCGCAGCGTGCGGGGATCGGCGTGGTCGGCGTAAAAAGCAGCACCGGGCACGAAGGCCACGCCCTTATCGACCGCATGCGGCAGCAGTTCGATCGCGTTCATCCCTTCGGGCAGGCGAGCCCAGAGGAACATGCCGCCGTCCGGACGGTTCCAGGTCACGCCCAACCCTTGCATCTCTTGGTCCAGCGCTTGCAGCATGGCATCGCGCTGCGCCCGATACAAGGCGCGTATGGAGGGCACATGCCGATCCAGGAATCCGTTCTTCAGGACCTCAGCCACCACGCGCTGGTTGAAGCTCGGCGTATGGAGGTCTGCCGCTTGCTTGGCTTGCAGCAGCTTGGGGTAGAGCGCGGGCGGGGCCACCAGAAAGCCCAGCCGCAGGCCGGGAGCCAGCACCTTGGAAAACGACCCCAGGTACACGCAGCCTTCGGGGTGGCGCGCCGTCAGCGGGGCAGGTGGCGGGGTGTCGAACCACAAGTCGCCATAGGGGTTGTCTTCCACCATCGGCAGGCCCAGCCGCCGGGTTTCGGCGCTCAGGGCGGCACGGCGCGCCTCGCTCATCGTGCGGCCGGTCGGGTTCTGGAAGTTGGGCAGCACATACATGAAGCGGGGGAAGTCCTTGGCCGGGTCCAGGTCCAGCTGCAGCAGGCGGCGGCGTTCCGGGGCTTGCGGGGCATCTGCCGGATCGTCTGCCATACCCAGCGTGTGGTGCAGGTCCTGCAACAGCGGGCCTTCATCGTCACTGGCCACCTCCACCACGCTGGGTTCCATGGGCGCGAAGGCCTGCAGCGCGCCGAGATACGTCGGGGTCTCCACCAGCACCCGACTGCCCGGGTCGATCAGCACCTTGCCCACCAGGTCGAGCCCTTGCTGCGAGCCGGTGGTGATCAGCACATGCGCGGGGTCCACCGCCCAAGGCAGCATCTCGGCCACCTGTTCGCGCAGTGCCCCGAGCCCCTCGCTGGCGGCGTACTGCAGGGCCGCGCGGCCATCGTCGCGCAGCACCTTGGCACAGGCCTCGGCAAACACCTCCACGGGGAAGGTCTTGGGCGAAGGCAACCCGCCCGCGAAGCTGATGATGCCGGGGCGCTCGGTCACCTTCAGGATTTCGCGGATCACCGACGGGTTCATCTTGTGGGCGCGTTGGGCCAGGGTCCAGTCCATGGTTCAGGGCTTTCCTTGTGTCGTGGTTTGAATGGAAGTGCGTTTGCCCTGCGGCTTGGTCAGGGTCATGGTCAGGCCATCCGTCAGGGGGCCATCGGTTGAATTCGTGTGCTTCCCGTACCGTCCAGCCCGGAAACCAGCATCCACAGGGCCGTCAGCACCAGTGCCAGGGCCATGCCCCGGTTGAACCAGCGCAGCCGCTGTCCGCTCGGCTGGCCATGAACCAACGGGCCAGCCAGCCAGCCGCGCAATACAGAGCCGATCAGTGCGTAGGTCAGATTGCTGGCGAACGCATACACGATGAACACCGGCATGACCAGCCAGAAACGCTGCAGCGCGTCTGGCTGGCCTGCAATCCATCCGGCCACGATGGACAGGGCCAGCATCCAGGCCTTGATGTTGAGAAACTGCAGGCCCACACCGCGCACGAAGGTCACGTTCAGGCTGGCCAGGTTCGCGTGGGACAGCGTGCGGCTGCCTGCCAAGCCCCAGGCCAGCCACAGCAGGTAGGCCACGCCCCCTACCAGGATGGCGCCACGCAACACAGGCATGGTCAGCACCAGCACCCCCACGCCTGCGGCACATAAGGTCAGCAGCAGGGTCCAGCCCACCGGCACGGCACACACGAAGCGCAGTGCCCGTCGCAGGCCGAAGTTGGCGGCCAACGCCGTGGACAGTGTGGTGTTCGGCCCGGGTGTGAAGCTTGCGGCCGTGGCCAGTGTCAGCAGCGCGCCGAATTCAGCGGCGTCCATAGCGGCAACCTGAACAGGGGGATGAACTCATGCCTGCAATATAGGCGTTTAAATCAATACACTTGCAGTACAGTTGCGCCATTCACGCCATCAACTGTATGGCTTTGTCGAGCCACACACTGGAGCCCCGCACGCATGCCTGCCCCCTTTTCTTCGGTGTTGTTGCCTTCGGACTGCGACACCGCCGCCCCAGCCAGTGGCCTCACGCGTGGCAGCGGCACGTCGCTTGCCCAGCAGCTGGCGGACCGTTTCGCGATCCGCATCCGCGATCGTCTCCTGGCGCCGGGCACCCGTTTGCCCAGCGTGCGGCAGTGTGCGGCAATCAACGGCTTGAGCCCGTCCACGGTGGTGGCTGCCTACGACCAGCTCCTGGCACGCGGGCTGGTCGAAGCGCGCCGCAATAGGGGGTTTTTCGTGCGCGAGCGTGCCGGGGCGGCATCCATGCCATTTCAGGCTCCAACCGAGCGGGGCCTGCCCGGCTCGCGTCCACAGGCACCGGTCAATGCCGCCGCGCTCATCCGGGGCATGTTTCAGGGCAGCGATGACCGACCCCAGCCCTGCATGGGCGTGCTTCCGCCAGACTGGCTGGCGTCCAGCTTCATGCCCGCGGCCCTGCGTCGCGTCACCGCCTCGCGCGCGCTCACCGATGCGTCTTTGCGCTATGGGGATCCCCGGGGAGACCCGCATTTGCGCCAGGTGCTGGCCGGCCGCCTGATGGCGCTGGGTCTGCCGGTGGATGACGCCCAACTGATCACCACCGTGGGTGCGACGCATGCGCTGGACATCATCAGCCGCACCTTGTTGCGGCCGGGCGATGCCGTCATGGTCGAAGAGCCTGGCTGGGCGGTCGAATTTGCCCGTCTCCAGGCGCTCGGCATGCGTCTGTTGCCCGTGCCCCGCGGCCCCGCCGGCCCGGATCTGGAAACCATGTCCCGCTACTGCGAAGCGCACGCCCCGAAGCTGTACGTCAGTGTGAGCGTGCTGCACAACCCGACCGGCTATTCTTTGTCGCCGGCCAGTGCCCACCGCGTGCTCCAGCTGGCTCAGCGTCACGGCTTCTTCGTGGTCGAAGACGACACCTATAGCCACATCGCCGCCGAACATGCCACCCGCCTGTCGGTGCTCGACGGCTTGCAGCGCACCTTCTATGTCAGTGGCTTTGCCAAAATCCTTGCCCCCAACTGGCGTGTTGGCTACCTGGCGGCCCCCTCCGCCTGGGTGGAGCGCTTGCTCGACACCAAGCTGCTGTCCACCCTCACCACGCCCAGCCTCATGGAGCGGGCGCTGGCCCACTGCATCGAGCGGGGCCAGCTGCGTCGTCATGCCGAACGCATTCGTGGTCGGCTCCATGCGGCCCGGCAACGCAGTGTCAAGCTCGCGCTTGAAGCGGGGTGCCGTTTTGTGTCCGAGCCCGCGGGCCTGTTCGGCTGGGTCGACACCGGTGTGGACACCGAAGTGCTTGCGCAGCGGCTCCTGGATGATGGCATCCTGATTGCCCCGGGCACCCTGTTTCACGCGCACCGCACGCCCAGCACCTACATGCGGATCAATTTCGCCACCACCCAGGCTGCCGCGTTTTGGCGTGCCCTGGCCGTTGCTCGTGAGGACCTCTGAAATCAGGACGCGGTACTCAGCGCTTCCCAGCGCTCCCATGCTTGCAGCAGCGCCGCTTCGATCTCACTGTGTCGGGCAACGAGTTCGGCCGCTCGGGCCGGATCCGTGCCGTAGAGGGTGCCGTCGGCCAGCGCTGCGTCGATCGCTTTCTGCTCGGTTTCGAGCGCCTCGATGCGCGCCGGCAAGGCCTCCAGTTCGCGTTGCTCTTTGTAGCTCAGCTTGCGCCGCGAACGACTCGTTGCCGTGGAAGGTGGCGCAGTGGGGGGCGTGCTCCGTGCAGTGGCCGAAGGGGCGCGGTTCACCTGCGCCTCGACCACCGGATGCCAGGCCGGCGCCCGGCCATGCAGCCGCATCGATTGCTGGACCCAATCCTCTACGCCACCCTCGTATTCGCGCCACCGGCCTTCGCCTTCATAGACGATGGTGCTCGTGACCACATTGTCCAGAAAGCGCCGGTCATGGCTCACCAGAAACACCGCTCCCTCGAAGTCCGCCAGCAGCTGCTCCAGCAGCTCCAGCGTCTCGATGTCCAGGTCGTTTGTCGGTTCATCGAGCACCAGCATATTCGCCGGTCGGGCGAACAGCCGAGCCAGCAGCAGCCGGTTGCGTTCGCCGCCCGACAGGCTGCGCACAGGCGACTGCGCCCGCGCGGGCGAGAACAGAAAGTCCCCCAAATAGCTTTTCACGTGCGTGCGCCGGTTGCCAATCTCGATCCATTCGCTGCCCGGGCTGATGAAGTCCTCCAGCGTCGCGTCCAGATCGA
Source organism: Tepidicella baoligensis (assembly GCF_013432195.1). Lineage (GTDB taxonomy): Bacteria > Pseudomonadota > Gammaproteobacteria > Burkholderiales > Burkholderiaceae_C > Tepidicella > Tepidicella baoligensis. Next base: position 251,178 of record NZ_JACCDB010000003.1, read on the forward strand.
GTTGATGGCGCATCTGATCGAAGTAGGCCACTTCCAGCCGCTGACCGATGCGAACCGTCCCCTCATCCGGCGGGAGCAGCCCCAGCATGAGTTTGAGCAAGGTCGTTTTGCCAGCCCCATTGGGGCCGATCAGACCGACCTTGTCTCCTCGCAGAATCGTCGCGCTGAACCGATCCACCACCGTCTGGCGTTGTTCGCCTGCCCCGAAGTGTTTGCTCACCTGTTCCAGCTCCGCCACCAGCTTGCCTCCGGCATCGCCTCGGTTCACCTCCATTCGCGCGAGTCCGACCGCCTCCCGCCGTTGTCGGCGCTGGGTCCGCAACACCTTCAGTCGCTCGATGCGCGCCTGCGCCCGGGTTCGGCGAGCCTCCACCCCTTTGCGTATCCACACCTCTTCCTGGGCCAGCAGCTTGTCCGCCTTGGCGTTGACCACCGCCTCCTGTGCCAGGCGCTCATCCTTGAGCCGCTGAAATTCACTGAAATTGCCCGGATAGTTCCACAGCTGACCCCGATCCAGCTCCACGATCCGCGTGGTCACACGATCCAGAAAATCCCGATCATGGCTGATCACGACCACGGCCCCCCGAAAGGCCTGCAGCAACTCGGCCAACCAGTCGATCGCGTCCATGTCCAGGTGGTTGGTCGGCTCATCCAACAGCAACAGATTGGGCAGCGCCACCAATGCCCGTGCCAGTGCCACCCGCTTGCGCACACCACCGGAAAGCGAAGCAATCCGCGTCTGCGGCCTCAAAGACAGACGAGACAGCGTCTCCTGCACCCGCTGCTCCCAGCGCCAGCCATCCAGTGCCTCGATCTCGTTTTGCAACGCATCCAGGTCGGCGCCCGGCGCATGTTCCAAATACCTCTGGCACAACCGCCTCACATCATCCAACCCCCCGCAGACCGCATCGAACACCGACTCATCATCGTTCAGAGCAGGCTCCTGCGGCACATACGAAGAGCGAAGATCGAGTTGACGCTGAATCTCGCCATCGTCTGGCCGTTCCAGCCCCGCCAGAATGCGAAGCAATGACGATTTGCCCGTCCCGTTGCGCCCGACGATCCCCATGCGCTCCCCGGGTTCCAGTGCCAGCTGCACACGGTCGAGCAAAGGAACATGCCCATACGCCAGGGAAACATCATTCAGAGAGATCAGTGCCATGACACGAGAGCGTAACAGCTTGGGCGTGGGCGCAGCGGTCAGCAAGAGGTGGCCAGTCATCCCCCGCAAAAAACCATCCACAATCTTGCGATTTCGGGAAAACCCGGTATACAATCTCGCTCCTCACAACGTTCTGGCGCTTCCAAGCCGGTGGGCTGGCA
>NZ_JACCDB010000003.1:255000-300407 GCF_013432195.1 Tepidicella baoligensis
AGGACGTGATAGCCTGCGATAAGCTTCGGGGAGCTGGCAAATGAGCTGTGATCCGGAGATTTCCGAATGGGGAAACCCACCCGCGAGGGTATCGCGCACTGAATACATAGGTGTGCGAGGCGAACCGAGTGAACTGAAACATCTAAGTAGCTCGAGGAAAAGACATCAACCGAGATTCCGAGAGTAGTGGCGAGCGAAATCGGAGGAGCCTTCTAGTGATAGCATGGGACTTAACAGAACAGTCTGGAAAGGCTGGCCATAGTGGGTGATAGCCCCGTATGTGAAAAGGCCTGTGTGGTACTGAGCTAGAGAGAAGTAGGGCGGGACACGCGAAATCCTGTCTGAAGATGGGGGGACCATCCTCCAAGGCTAAATACTCATCATCGACCGATAGTGAACAAGTACCGTGAGGGAAAGGCGAAAAGAACCCCGGGAGGGGAGTGAAATAGATCCTGAAACCGCATGCTTACAAAAAGTCGGAGCCCGCAAGGGTGACGGCGTACCTTTTGTATAATGGGTCAGCGACTTACATTCAGTGGCAAGCTTAACCGAATAGGGAAGGCGCAGGGAAACCGAGTCCGAACAGGGCGATTGAGTCGCTGGGTGTAGACCCGAAACCAGGTGATCTATCCATGGCCAGGATGAAGGTGCCGTAACAGGTACTGGAGGTCCGAACCCACTGGTGTTGCAAAACCAGGGGATGAGCTGTGGATAGGGGTGAAAGGCTAAACAAACCTGGAAATAGCTGGTTCTCTCCGAAAACTATTTAGGTAGTGCCTCAAGTATTACCTGCGGGGGTAGAGCACTGTTTTGGCTAGGGGGTCATGGCGACTTACCAAACCAAGGCAAACTCCGAATACCGCAGAGTACAGCTTGGGAGACAGAGCACCGGGTGCTAACGTCCGGACTCAAGAGGGAAACAACCCAGACCGCCAGCTAAGGTCCCTAAAATTGGCTAAGTGGGAAACGAAGTGGGAAGGCTAAAACAGTCAGGATGTTGGCTTAGAAGCAGCCATCATTTAAAGAAAGCGTAATAGCTCACTGATCGAGTCGTCCTGCGCGGAAGATGTAACGGGGCTCAAGCCGGTTACCGAAGCTGCGGATGCACAGCGCAAGCTGTGCGTGGTAGGAGAGCGTTGTGTAAGCCTGTGAAGGTGGCTTGTGAAGGCTGCTGGAGGTATCACAAGTGCGAATGCTGACATGAGTAGCGTTAAAGCGGGTGAAAAGCCCGCTCGCCGTAAGCGCAAGGTTTCCTACGCAACGTTCATCGGCGTAGGGTGAGTCGGCCCCTAAGGCGAGGCAGAGATGCGTAGCTGATGGGAAGCAGGTCAATATTCCTGCACCGGCTGCAAGTGCGATGTGGGGACGGATCTTAATAGGTTATCCGGCGGTTGGAAGTGCCGGTTTAGACAGAAGTAGGCGTTGGGTAGGCAAATCCGCCCAGCATATACCGAGGCTGTCGATCGAGCGAGCTTGTCTTGCGAAGTAACCGAACGGGGTCCCGGGAAAAGCCACTAAGCTTCAGCTTGCAGTCGACCGTACCGCAAACCGACACTGGTGCGCGAGATGAGTATTCTCAGGCGCTTGAGAGAACTCGGGAGAAGGAACTCGGCAAATTGACACCGTAACTTCGGAAGAAGGTGTGCCCTAGTAGTGTGTAGAGAGCATCGAAGCATGAATGGGTTGCAAAAAATAGGTGGCTGCGACTGTTTACTAAAAACACAGCACTCTGCAAACACGAAAGTGGACGTATAGGGTGTGACGCCTGCCCGGTGCCGGAAGATTAATTGATGGGGTGCAAGCTCTTGATCGAAGTCCCGGTAAACGGCGGCCGTAACTATAACGGTCCTAAGGTAGCGAAATTCCTTGTCGGGTAAGTTCCGACCTGCACGAATGGCGTAACGATGGCCACACTGTCTCCTCCCGAGACTCAGCGAAGTTGAAATGTTTGTGATGATGCAATCTCCCCGCGGAAAGACGGAAAGACCCCATGAACCTTTACTGTAGCTTTGTATTGGACTTTGAACGGATCTGTGTAGGATAGGTGGGAGGCTTTGAAGGGCGGATGCCAGTTCGCCTGGAGCCGACGTTGAAATACCACCCTGGTGCGTTTGAGGTTCTAACCTGGCCCCCTGAATCGGGGGTGGGGACAGTGCATGGTAGGCAGTTTGACTGGGGCGGTCTCCTCCCAAAGCGTAACGGAGGAGTTCGAAGGTACGCTAGGCACGGTCGGACATCGTGCTCATAGTGCAATGGCATAAGCGTGCTTAACTGCGAGACTGACAAGTCGAGCAGATGCGAAAGCAGGACATAGTGATCCGGTGGTTCTGTATGGAAGGGCCATCGCTCAACGGATAAAAGGTACTCTGGGGATAACAGGCTGATACCGCCCAAGAGTTCATATCGACGGCGGTGTTTGGCACCTCGATGTCGGCTCATCTCATCCTGGGGCTGTAGCCGGTCCCAAGGGTATGGCTGTTCGCCATTTAAAGAGGTACGTGAGCTGGGTTTAAAACGTCGTGAGACAGTTTGGTCCCTATCTTCCGTGGGCGCTGCAGATTTGAGGAAGCCTGCTCCTAGTACGAGAGGACCGGAGTGGACGCACCTCTGGTGTACCGGTTGTCACGCCAGTGGCATCGCCGGGTAGCTATGTGCGGAAGAGATAACCGCTGAAAGCATCTAAGCGGGAAACTCGTTCCAAGATGAGATCTGCCGGGGCCTCGAGCCCCCTGAAGGGTCGTTGTAGACCACGACGTTGATAGGCTGGGTGTGTAAGCGCAGCAATGCGTTGAGCTAACCAGTACTAATGGCCCGTGCGGCTTGACCCTATAATTTTGATCGCAAGATCACAGCGAGAATGCATACGAGCCGTATCCACTCGGCGAAGATGCTCCAAGCGCAATCAAAATCGATTTCGACTCTATGAATACGCCGCACTGAGTGCCCTATGGCAGAGTGCTCAGAGCGGCAACCCGTTATGCCTGACGACCATAGCAAGTTGGTCCCACTCCTTCCCATCCCGAACAGGACAGTGAAACGACTTCGCGCCGATGATAGTGCAGATCCCTGTGTGAAAGTAGGTCATCGTCAGGCTGTTATGTGCCGATACCCCGGATCCCGTTCACAGCGGGTCCGGGGTTTTCGTTTTTCTGTGGTAATGACATGAACCGATCCTGGCCTCGCTATACCCGCGGCGCGCAGTTGCCAGCGCTGCTCGATGAACGCATCATGATCCTGGACGGGGCGATGGGAACCATGATCCAGCGTTTCAAGCTTGGGGAAGCGCAGTACCGTGGTGATGGAATGGATTTGCCCCCTGCTCTGCAGGCGCGTTTGCGTGACCATCCCGGCGAGGTCAAGGGCAACAATGAATTGTTGAGCTTGAGTCGGCCTGACGTCATCCGTCAAATCCATGAAGGCTATTTGGCGGCAGGGGCCGACATCATCGAAACCAATACCTTCGGTGCGACGACGATTGCACAGGACGATTACCGCATGGCGTCGTGGGTGCGTGAGATGAACGTTGCGTCGGCGCGCCTGGCCCGAGAAATGTGTGACCGTTTTTCGACCATCGACAAACCGCGTTTCGTCGCCGGAGCCTTGGGGCCAACTCCGAAAACCGCCAGCATCAGCCCGGATGTGAATGATCCTGGGGCGCGCAACGTGACGTTTGATCAGTTGGTCGCCGCTTACGAAGAACAGGTGGAGGCACTGGTCGAGGGGGGGGTGGACCTGCTGCTGGTTGAAACCATTTTCGATACGCTCAATGCCAAGGCGGCGCTGTTTGCCATCGAGTCGTGCTTCGAACGCACCGGGGAATGCCTGCCGATCGTGGTCAGCGGGACAGTGACCGACGCTTCGGGGCGACTGCTCAGTGGGCAGACCGTCGGGGCTTTTTGGGCCAGTGTTCGTCACGTTCGCCCGTTGGCTGTGGGGTTGAATTGTGCGCTAGGGGCTGCGCTGATGAAGCCCTATGTGCAGGAGCTTTCGCGAATCGCACAGGACACGTTCATTTCCTGCTATCCCAATGCCGGACTGCCGAATCCGATGAGTGAGACGGGTTTTGATGAAACACCGGCTGACACGTCTCGGCTGTTGCACGAGTTTGCGGCGCAAGGGTTGGTCAATATCGTGGGGGGGTGTTGTGGCACGACGCCGGACCACATTGCGGCGATCGGGCGCTCTGTGCAAGGTGCTGAGCCGAGGCGAGGGCCGTTCAGGCATTATGTTTGATCTGTGGCCGGTCCGTGAAATGGGGTCAACTCCGTGCAGTCAAGGACGTGGGCACTATACTGTGACCACTGTGCAGCGCCATTGTCTGGGTTTGGGCATATCCTGGGTCCCATGAATCTCGATCGCCTTCGTCTTGATGCTGTGCTCGCCTTGTTGGAGCGGGCCGGCCAGCCGTTGCCGGATCGAGCGTCCACTACAGAAGAGGATTTTGTCCAGATCCTGCTCGATGGTTTGTGCGAACTGTCCACCACGGATCCGATGACGGGGCTGTTGAACCGCCGGGCTTTTCTGTGGGTACTGGAGCAAGAGCTGGATCGGGTGGCCCGGGGCGGTGAACATGCCTTGCTGCTGGCAGTCGATATTGACCATTTCAAATGTGTGAACGATACCTATGGACATCTGGTGGGTGACCAGGTGATCCGGGCCGTGGCCGAGGCTTTGAAGGGGTGTGTGCGGCCGATGGATACCGTGGCTCGCATCGGCGGTGAGGAGTTCTGCATTGCCTGTCCCAGTTGCTCGCCGTCGTTCGCGCCGGTGGTCGCTGAACGGGTTCGGACGGCGGTTGCGGCGCGGCAGTTCGCGATCGAAGCCGGGCTGGAACTTTCGGTCACGGTGAGTTGTGGAGGTGCCTTTGCCACACCTTGGATTCGTGGCGCTGTCAATGACTGGCTGGAGCGGGCCGACCAGCAGCTTTACCGGGCCAAACGGGAAGGGCGCAACTGTGTGCGCCTTGAAGAGATGCTGAGTACCGACGTCAGCGCGGAAGAAAAAGGCCTGCTGCTTGGCCTCGGACAGACCGCGCCCCTTATGATCGAAAATCGCAAAAATGCTTGATGCGCAAGGACTGTTTCGATGACCGTTGACCGTCCCGAATCCGTGACCTACCCCACTGATGAGGGGGTGTTGCTGCGGCCGGCCAAGGGCAAGGTGATTGCCGTGACCAGTGGCAAAGGGGGGGTCGGGAAAACCTTTGTTTCGGCCAATCTCGCTGCGGCACTGACACGACGCGGGCTCAAGGTCCTGGTGCTGGATGCTGACTTGGGTTTGGCGAATCTCGATGTCGTGCTCAACTTGTATCCGAAGTTGACTTTGCACGATGTGTTCACCGGCAAGGCCACCCTGGACGATGCGATTCTCAAGGCGCCAGGTGGATTTTCGGTGATCCTCGCCGGTTCTGGCATGGTGGAGTATTCGCGGCTGACGCCTGAGGTGCGTGAAGACTTCCTCGCGCTGATGACCGAAGTGGTGCCCAGGTACGATGTGGTGCTGCTCGACACCGGCGCAGGCATTTCAGATGTGGTCTTGTTTGCCTTGTCCCTGGCCTCGGAGGTGCTGCTGGTGGCGACACCTGAGCCCACCTCGCTGACGGATGCCTACGCCACCATCAAGGTGTTGGCCAAGCAGCAACGGCGCCAGCGCATCCGTATCCTGGTCAACCAAGCGTCCCGTCCAGGTGACGGCAAGGCCATTACCACGCAGCTACAGACGGTGCTGAACCGGTTTGTCGGGACGAGTCAGAAAATGCCGACTGGGGAGGCACTGCCGGGGATACGCTTGGTGCATGTCGGGGATATTCCGGCGGATGCTGCGGTGAAAGAGGCGGTGATGCGGCGGCAACTGTTGCTGACTCAGACACCAGGCTCGCCGGCCGCTCTGGCTGTGACTCAGATCGCGGGGCGCTTGGTCGAAACGGTCATCCGCCCTGATGGGCACACCTGAAGACGATGGGGGCGCGGCTGACGGCTGTCAGGAAGAGGACTGCGCCGCCCGTTGCCGCAGAACGAAGCGTTGCAGCTTGCCGGTTTCGGTCCGGGGCAGGGCCGGTAGGAATTCGATTTCGCGGGGGTATTTGTACGGGGCCAATATGTGCTTGACGTGATCTTGCAGCGCCTTGACGAGTTGGGCGTCGCCAGTGTGGCCGGGCTTGAGCACGCAGTAGGCCTTGATGATCATGCCTCGTTCGGGGTCGGGCTTGCCCACCACCCCGCATTCCGCGACTGCCGGGTGTTTGAGCAGGGCATCTTCGACTTCCGGTCCGCCGACGTTGTAGCCAGCGGTGATGATCATGTCGTCGGTGCGGGCCTGGTAGAAAAAGTAGCCATCCGCATCCTGGACGAAAGCATCGCCCGGATGGTTCCATCCTTGGCGGACGTATTGGGTTTGCCGGGCATCGTCCATGTAGCGGCAACCGGTGGGGCCGATGACGGCCAGTTTGCCGACGGTGCCTCGTGGGACTTCCCGACCTTCTTCGTCCACCACCTTGGCCTGATAGCCCGGGACCACTTTGCCGATGGCACCGCGGCGCACATCGGGGCTAGCCGAGGAAATGAAGATGTGAAACATCTCGGTCGCGCCAATGCCGTCGATGATCTCGATGCCGGTGGCGTCTTTCCAGAGTTGGCGCGTGGCATCGGGCAGGCTTTCGCCGGCGCTGACACTCTTGCACAGACTCGGCAGGCCATGTTGCTTGGCAAAGGGGGCCATTTGCCGATAGAAGGTGGGGGCGGTATAGCAGACGGTGACGCCTACGCGTGCCATGGTTTGCACCATGACTTCGGGCGTGTAGGGGACGCTGGGGAAATAGACGGAGGCGCCGGCCCACAGGGTGAAGATGAGCAGACCGCCGAGTCCGAAGGTGAAGGCCAGAGGTGGTGAGCCGGCGACGATGTCGCTGCTTCGCAGCTTCAGCACGTGCCGGGGCCAGGTTTCGCAAGAGGCGAGCACGTCGAGGTGGGTGTGCACGGCGGCTTTGGGTTTGCCGGTGGTGCCAGAGGTGAAGGCCAGCAACGCGATGTCGGTGGCTGCCGTGGGGCATGCCTGGAACGGGGCGGTGTAGGTGCTGGCCAGTACGTCGAGACTGGCGTGCGGATGGGGCGCAGGGGTGTCATGGGTATGGAAGACGGTCACAGGCAATGGGCAGCCGGATTCAGCGATCGCGCGGTCCAGCTCGTCGAGCAGGTGGGCATCGCACAGAGCCAGGCTGGGCTGGGCTTTGGCCATGATCTCGCCGAGTTCCTTCGCCCGCAGCAGCGGCATGGTGGCCACGGCGATCAGACCGGCTTTGACCACAGCCAGCCAAGTGAGTGCCATGGTGATGGAGTTGCCGCCGCGCAGCAACACCCGGTTGCCGGGCTGCAGACGGTAATGCTGGGTGAGTACGTGGGCGATGCGGTCCACTTCGACCAAAGCTTGCTCGTAGGTAAGGGTGCGTTCGTCGCTGCGCAGCATGGGTTGTGCCCCCCAGCCTTTGTGATGGACCGCTTCATCCAGCAGGCGCTCCACGAGGTTGAGTTGCGGCGGGAACTGCAGCTCGGGCAGGTCGTAGACCAGTTGCGGCCACTGCTCCTGTGGGGGCAGGCGGTCATGCACATAGCGGTCGGTCTGGGCGCTGGGGGCGGAGGCGACGGACATGGTGGACTCCAGCATAAGGACTCAGGGTTTCAGGATCGCCTTGCCGAGAATGAGCAGCTGCACCTCGGTGGCGCCTTCGTAGATGCGCAGGGATCGGATGTCTCGGTAGAGGCTTTCCACCTTTTGGCCGACGCGTACGCCCAAACCGCCGTGCAATTGCAAAGCCATGTCGATGACGCGCTGGGCGTTTTCGGTGGCGGTCATTTTGGCCATGGCGGCAGCGGCTGTGTAGGCGCGTGGCAAGGGCTGGTCGGCGGGTGCCGTGTCACGCATCCAGGCGGCACGGTAGGTCAGCAGCGCTGCGGCGTCAATGAGTGCACTCATTTCGCCGAGACGGGCCTGAGTGAGTTGGAAGTCGGCCAGGGTCTGGCCGAACATGCGACGTTGTCGGGCATGGGTGACGGCTTCGGCGAGGGCTCGCCGCGCCATGCCCAGGGCCGCAGCGGCGACGGACGCGCGAAAGATGTCGAGGGTCTGCATGGCGAGTTTGAAGCCGCCGTGCAAGGGACCGAGCAGGCTGTGGGCCGGCAGATGGCAGGCGTTGAAGCGTAGGGTGGCCAGGGGGTGCGGCGCCATGAGTTCGATGTGGTCGCTGCTGTCCAGCCCTGGGGTGGGGGCTGGGACGATGAATGCGCTGATGCCCCGGGCGCCAGCGTCGGGGTCGGTCTTGGCGAAAGTGACGTAAAAGTCCGCGAGGCCGCCGTTGCTGATCCAGGTTTTGGTGCCGTCGAGTCGCCAGTCGTCATCGATTCGGGTGGCGCGGGTGCGCATGGCGGCGACGTCGGAGCCGGCATCCGGTTCGCTCAGGGCAAAGGCAGCGATCTGTTCGCCACGGGCCACCGCCGGCAGATGAGCGGCCCGCTGCGCGGGGGTGCCGGCCAGGGTGATGGCGCCCGAGCCGAGCCCTTGCATGGCGAAGGCGAAATCGGCAAGCGGCGAGTAGAAAGCCAAGGTTTCACGCAACAGGACGAGGGCGCGCGAGTCCAATCGCGGCAGGGCGCCGCCGTGTTCCGCGGGGACGCAGTAGCGCAGCCAGCCCGCAGTACCGAGCCGACGTACCCAGTCGCGGCAGGCGGCACGGTCGTCGCGCTCGTCCACGGTTTGTTCGCCGGCCCAGGTGGCCAGGGCGGGAGCGAGCTGGCGATGGGGGGCGTCGAAAAAGGGGAGATCCAGATGCGCCAGGGACGGCGCGATCTCGATCGGCACAGGAGGGTGGGGGTTCTCAAAAGCAACCACGGGCTCAGTCTCCTTCGAACACCGGGCGCTGCTTGGAGGCGAAGGCCTCGAAGGCGCGGCGGAAGTCCTGCGTCTGCATGCAGATGGACTGGGCCTGGGCTTCGGCCTCGATGGCTTGGTCGATGGTCATGCTCCATTCTTGGTGCAGCATGGTTTTGGTCATGCCGTGAGCGAAGGTGGGGCCATGGGCCAGTTCGGTGGCCAGTGTGCGGGCGGCGTCGTGCAGCGCTTCGGGTTCGTGGAGGTCGTTGAAAAAGCCCCAGTTCAGACCCTCCTGGGCGGTCATGGCGCGACCGGTGAACAGCAGTTCGCTGGCCCGCCCCTGCCCGATGACGCGTGGCAGCAGTGCACAGGCGCCCATATCGGCACCGGCAAGCCCGACGCGGGTGAACAGGAAAGCGGTCTTGCTGCGAGCGGTGCCCAAGCGCAAGTCGCTGGCCAGCGCCAGCATGGCGCCGGCACCGGCGCAGACGCCGTCAATCGCTGCGATCACGGGCTGCGGACAGGTCCGCATGGCTTTGACCACGTCGCCGGTCATACGGGTGAAGGCGAGCAACTCGGGCATGCTCATGCGGGTCAGCGGGCCGATGATCTCGTGCACATCGCCACCCGAGCAGAAATTGTCGCCCGCTCCGCACAGCACCACGGCACGGATATCGGTCGCATACGGCAGGGCGCGGAACCAGTCCCGCAGTTCGCCATAGGAGTCGAAGGTCAAGGGGTTCTTGCGCTCGGGGCGGTTCAGGGTGACGGTGGCGATGCCAGCCTCCACCTCGCACAGGAAGTGTCGCGTGGTCTGGGGGGCCAGTGCCCGGAATTGGGGGCGCATCGGGTTGTGGTCGGGGATGGGGTGTTTCATGGGATGGGCCTCAAATGGGCTTTGACTTTGCCCAGCAAGCGGTAGAGCTGGGCCGTATCGCGCTCGTTCAGGTGGCCGAAGGCGTTGACGATCCAGGCCTCATGGTGCTGGGCCATTTCGGCGAAGGCGGCATGACCCGCAGGGGTGAGTCGGACCCGGAAAGCTCGGCGGTCCTCCTCCACCTCCACCCGCTCGACCAAGCCCTCGGCCACCAGTTGATCGGTGATGCCGGTGACGTTTCCGCCCGTGACCATGAGGCGGGCCGAGAGCTCCTTCATCTTGAGGCCTTCGGGGTGCCGCTCGAGTTGGGCCATGAGGTCGAAACGGGGCAAGGTGGTGCCGAACCGTTCCCTCAGTCCGCTACGGATGCGTTTTTCGATGAGCTGGGTGCAGGTGAGCAGCCGTAGCCACAGACGTAAAGCCTCCGGGTGCTCGCTGTGCAGACGAGCTTCGAGGTCGAGAAGAGGGGTGTCGGACATTGTGGTTATGAGATCGGGACGGATCCTGGGTGGGCTGGATACACGGGCAGTAGGGCCGAGTGATGCGCGGATACTTTGGTTTAGGTTTAAACAAATTGTGGCCTCGTTGTGCCTGGATGGGGAGGGGGAATACCCTGATCTGGATCAAAGAGTGTGCGCAGCGGCTGTCCTGGCTCGGCGGCCGATGCCAAAATGGTGGCACTGATCGACCGCGACACAAGGAGAACACAATGGTGTACCGATTCAAGACCAAGGCCACGGGCGATGTGGTGATGCTGGAACAAAACGGCAAGCAGTTGTTGGAAATCCTGGGTAAGGATCCCAACGGACCAGGCATTTTGCTGGTGGAGCAGATGCCGGCTGCGATCGAGGCGATTCGCGCCGCGGTCTTGAAGGAGGAGGCCGATTTCGAACGCCGCAAGCAGGAGGCGATCGAGAAGGGTGAATACGTGCCTGACCCGGAGCGGGTGAGTCTGAGAACCCGCGTGGCGCCCTTTCTGGAGATGCTGGAGCACTGTCAGCGTGAGAACGCCGAGGTGGTCTGGGGCGTTTGAGCTGACGGCCGATCAGGGGCCGGACGCTGTCAGCGGCGTCAACCGGCCATGCCCGCCGGATCCTTGCCGACCGCTCGGTGACCGGATCGGCGAGGCAAATGTGTGGGGGCATGAAACGACAAAGCCCCCTGCCGCAGGACAAGGGGCTCCCATGCCAGGGCCGGTCAGGTCAGTCTGCGTACTGACCGGCAGCGTCGATGGCGGCCTTCAATTTGGTGATTTGATCAGCGACGAAGGCTTTGTGGCCTTCAGGGGTGACCCGGTTATCGGTGACGACGATAGCCCCCAAGGCTTCTTGTCGTTGAATGAACTCCGGGTCTTTGAGCGCGGCGCGCAGGGCTTCGTTGAGTTTTTTGGTCACGGCCGCTGGCGTGCCTTTGGGAGCATACAGACCGTGCCAGATGGTCAGGTTGAAGTCTTTCAGGCCCATTTCCTGTAGCGACGGATAGTGTTTGAGCACCGGGTGGTTGGACAGGGGGCGGGCGGTGGTCACGGCGAATGCCTTGATTCGACCGGCCTCGATTTGGCTGGTGGTGTTGGTGGTCTGGTCGCACATCACGTCCACCTGTCCACCGATGAGGGCGTTCATGGCCGGGGCGGTGCCGCCGAACGGAATGGTGGTCATGGCCTGGCCCGCTTTGATGGCGGATTGCCACATCAGGCCACAGATATGCGACGCGGAGCCCAGACCGGCATGCGCCAGATTGATTTTGCCGCTGTTGGCGCGGATGTAGTTTTCAAAATCGCGGTAGGTGTTGGCGGGCAACTGCGGCTTGCCAACCAGGGTCATGGGCACGTCATTGATCATGCCCAGATATTCGAAGTCCTCCAAGGCGTTGAACTGAAGACGGCGGTACAGGCCGGCGGTGGACGCCATGCCGATGTGCCAGACCAGCAGGGTATGACCATCGGGTGTGGCGCGAGCGGCGCGTGTGGCGCCGATGGTGCCACCGGCGCCAGCGGCGTTTTCCACCACGATGTTGGCGTTGCCCAGGTGTTTGCGCATGGCTTCGGCGAGCTGACGGGCGACGGTGTCGGTCGGGCCGCCTGCAGCAAACGGGACGATGAAGGTGATCGGCCTAGAGGGGAAGTCCTGCGCATAGGCGCCGATGGCCATCGTGGCCGCCGCGGCGACAGTGATCCACTTTTTCATGCGTGCCTCCTGAAAAGACAAAAAGAAGGTCTCATAATAGCCGAGCGACGGCTACGCGCCATCGCGGGGAACTACGTAGTCCGGGGTGAGGGAAATGACCGGGGTCAGTCGTAGCGGCGGGCGTCCTCGATCACCTTGCCATCGTTGGGCAGCGTCCCGGCACCGACCAGTACGGCCTGCCCGCGCAGCTTGGTCACTTCTCGCATGCTGTTTTCCAGCGCGGCGACGAGCGAGCGGCCGTTGTCTGGGAGCGGCTGGCGCGCCTCCACTTGAAGCACCATGCGATCGTCGGCCATTTCGCCGGAAACGACCAGGCGAGCCCGCAACACCTCGGGGTGCCGACGTACGATCTCGGCCACCTGGGAGGGATGGACGAACATACCCTTGACCTTGGTGGTCTGGTCGGCACGTCCCATCCAGCCCTTGATGCGGGTGTTGGTGCGCCCGGTCGGGCAGGTGCCTGGGAGGACCGCCGACAGATCGCCGGTGCCGAAGCGCACCAGCGGATAGTCGGGATTCAGCACGGTGACCACCACTTCGCCCACCTCGCCCTCGGCGACCGGATCCCCTGTTCCTGGACGCACGATTTCCAGGATCACTTGTTCGTCCAGCACCAAGCCTTCCCGGCTGGCGGTTTCGTAGGCGATGAGGCCGGCATCGGCGGTGGCGTAGCACTGGTAGGCGCAGATGCCGCGCTCGGCGAGCCAGTGGCGCAGCGAGGGAGGACAGGCTTCGCCCGAAACCAGCGCTTTGCGAATGGGCAGGACCAGACCGGCCTGTTCGGCCTTTTCCACCAAGATGCGCAGAAAACTGGGTGTGCCTGCGTATGCGGAGGGTTGGAGATCTTGCACCGCTGCGAGCTGCTGCTCGGTGTTGCCCACCCCGCCAGGGATGACGGTGCAGCCCAGCGCATGAGCGCCGCTTTCCATGATCCAGGCACCTGGAGTGAGGTGATAGCTGAAGCAGTTGTGTACCAGTTCACCGGCTTCGAAACCAGCCGCGGCCATGGCGCGCGCGGAGCGCCAGTAGTCGCGGGCATGTCCTTCCGGCTCGTAGATGGGGCCGGGCGACTGGAACACACGGCGCGCACCGGACGGCCTGAGCAGTCCTTTCCAGCCAATGGCCGAGAAGCCGCCGAACGGATCCCCCCCAGCGCGGCGGCTTGCCTGTTGCCGCTCCAGCAACTCGTGTTTGCGGACCACGGGCAGGCTGGCCAGGGCCTGGCGGCTGTTGATGCACTCCGGCTCGACCCCAGCCAACAGTTCGGCATAGGCGGCGCTGCTCGACTGGGCGTGTCGGATGTGGGCCGGCAAAGCAGCCATGAGGGCGGCTTCGCGGTCGGCGGGCGTGCGGGTTTCCAGGGCGTCGAAGTGGGTCGGCATGGCAGGGGCTAGGGGGTCGGGAGAATCGGGCAGCGTCAGGTATCAGGCCAGCCAGCGCTTGCGGCGCTTATAGCTCTTGACTTCCTTGAAGCTCTTGCGTTCGGAGCCGCCCATGCCGAGGTAGAACTCTTTGACGTCCTCGTTGTTGCGCAGGTCCTCGGCCTTCCCGTCCATCACGATGCGGCCACTTTCCATGATGTAGCCATAGTCGGCATAGCGCAGCGCCATGTTGGTGTTTTGTTCCGCCAGCAGGAAGGTCACTTTTTCCTTCTGGTTGAGGTCTTTCACGATCTCGAACACCTCTTCGACGATCTGCGGCGCCAAGCCCATGGAGGGCTCATCGAGCAGCACCACGCTGGGGTTGGCCATGAGTGCGCGGCCGATGGCACACATCTGCTGTTCACCGCCGGAGGTGTAGGCGGCCTGGCTGTGGCGGCGCGTTTTGAGCCGAGGGAAGTAGTTGTAAACCTTCTCCAGGTTGGCGTCCACCTCGGTTTTGTTGGTTCGTGTATAGGCGCCGGTGAGCAGGTTTTCCTCGATGGTCAGGTGCGCGAAGCAGTGGCGGCCCTCCATCACCTGCACCACGCCACGCTTGACCAGATCGGCGGGCGTGAGGTTTTCGATGCGTTCCCCGCGCAGCTCGATACTGCCTTTCGTGACTTCACCACGCTCACCCTTGAGCAGGTTGGACACGGCCCGCAGTGTCGTGGTTTTGCCGGCGCCGTTGCCGCCCAGGATCGCGGCGATCTGGCCTTCGGCCACCTGCAGGGACACGCCTTTGAGCACCAGGATCACGTGGTTGTAGATGACCTCGATGCCGTTGACGTTCAGAACGATGTTGGGTGTGCTCATGGATAAGACCTTGGAATGATGGCGCTGGACGACGAACCAGTCCTCGATGTCCCGGTGCGCGGGACGACCGGGGACTGGTGACTGGCGGCCGGCGCACGCCAGTCAAGCGGTCTGCCGTTGCAGACCGCGGTCAGGCCCGGGTCAGGATTGGCAATCCTGCGGTGTGCGGCGCTGGATCCCCTTCTCGGCTGCGTACCGGTCGGCGGCAGCGCGAACCATCGGTTTGATGATTTGTTCGTCAGCTTGCAGCCAGTCGCTGGTGAACTCCCATTTGGTGCCATCCCAGGTGTGGATGCGTGCCCAAGCCGCCCCCATGTGGTCCTGGCAGCTCGTGGAGATGGGGCGCATCACGCCCTTGAAGCCGAGGGCGTCGAGTTTGGCCTGGGTCAGGTCCAGGTTTTCCAACCCCCAGCGGACTTGCTCGGCGGTCATGACCTTGCCCTTGCCAAACCTCTCCTGGGCACGGCGCACGCCTTCGACGGCGAACATGGCACTCATCGCTCCGCGTACGTACAGCACCGAGCCGACCTCATCCCTCGGCCCCGTGCCCTGGCCATTGCCGTGCACCTTCTCCAGGATTTCCTTGATGAAGGGGGCATTCGGTTCGGCACCATGCTGCATGGTGACCGCGTTGTAGCCTTTGGCGCCCATGCCCACGTCTTTGACGTCGGGTTCAGCGCCGGCCCACCACACGCCATAGATCCTCTCGCGTGGGTAGCCGGTGGCCTGGGCTTCCTTGAGCAGGGTCGAGTTCATCACGCCCCAGCCCCAATTGATCACGTAGTCGGGGCGGTCACGGCGGATCTGTAGCCAGGTGGCCTTTTGTTCCACACCAGGGCTGGTGACGGGCAGCAGGCTCAGCTTGTAGCCGTGCATGGCGGCACGCT
Source organism: Tepidicella baoligensis (assembly GCF_013432195.1). Lineage (GTDB taxonomy): Bacteria > Pseudomonadota > Gammaproteobacteria > Burkholderiales > Burkholderiaceae_C > Tepidicella > Tepidicella baoligensis. Next base: position 270,047 of record NZ_JACCDB010000003.1, read on the forward strand.
CCTGCAAGATGGGGATGGCCTCCTTGCCGAACGGGCTGTCGTGGTAGACCAGCGCGATGTGCTTGCCCTTGAGCTTGTCGAAACCGCCTTCTTTCTTGGCGATGTGCTGGATGATCACGTCACCGGCCACCCAGTAGGTGCCCGCCAGCGGGAAGTTCCACTTGAACACGCCGCCGTCCTGCGATTCGCTGCGACCGTAGCCAGCAGTGATCAGCGGGATCTTGTCGATCGGGGCTTTCTCGGTCAGCGCAAAGGTGATGCCGGTAGACAGCGGCTGGAACATGGTGGCGCCGCCATGCCTGCCTTTCAGGCGCTCGTAGCATTCCACGCCGCGGTCGGTGGCGTAGGCAGTTTCGCACTCTTCAAATAGGATTCTCACGCCGTTGATGCCGCCACGGGCGTTCGTCAGCTTGAGGTAGTCGACGAAGCCATTGGCCCAAGGCACGCCATTGGGGGCAAATGCACCGGTGCGGTACACCAGCACGGGGAAAAACTGCTCTTGGGCCTGCGCGTGGACGCTCGGCGCCACGAGCGCTGCGCTCATGGAAGTCACCGCGACGGCTGCGGCGAGGGCGAGGGAACGAAGCTTCATGGTTGTCTCCTATCGACGTGTGGTTGAAGCGAGGGGCGGGAAAACGGGGTCAGTGTGGGAAGGGCCAGATGCGCAATTTTTGCTTGCCAATGCTCCAGAGCTTGGCCAGGCCGTGCGGCTCCACGATCAGGAACCACACGATCAGCGCACCGAAGATCATGAATTCGGCGTGTGAAACCATGGCGGTAGAAATCGAGACGCCGACCAGTCCTCCCACCCACGGCAGGAACTGGTTCAGGAAAATCGGCAGGACCACGATGAAGGCGGCGCCGAAGAAGCTGCCCATGATGGAGCCCAGGCCGCCGATGATCACGATGAACAGAAGCTGGAACGAGCGCTCGATGCCGAAGGCCAGCGGCTCCCAGGCCCCCAGGTGCACAAAGCCCCAGAGTGCACCGGCCACGCCAATGATGAAGGAGCTCACGGCGAAGGCGCTGAGCTTGGCATACATCGGGCGGATGCCGATCACGGAGGCGGCTACGTCCATGTCGCGAATGGCCATCCACTCGCGGCCGATTGCCGAACGGACCAGGTTTTTGGCCAGCAGCGCAAACACCACCGTGAAGCCCAGGCAGAACAGATACTTCTCCATCGGAGTGTCGATGCGCCAGCCCAGCACCGACAGGTTGGACACCGCCACCGAGCCGGAGGTGCTGTAGTTGGTGAACCAGCCGATGCGGGCGAATGCCCAGTCAAAGAAGAACTGGGCCGCCAGTGTTGCCACCGCCAGGTACAACCCCTTGACCCGCAGGCTGGGGATGCCGAAGATGATGCCGGCCAGCATGGAAAAGAAGCCACCGGCCAGCAGGGCCACGATCAGCGGCATGCCGTCGATGCGGACGAAGGTGTTGTAGGCCATGTATGCGCCCACCGCCATGAAGGCACCCGAGCCCAGTGAGATCTGGCCGCAGTAGCCGACCAGAATGTTGACCCCGATGGCCGCCAACGACAGGATCAGGAACGGAATGAGGATGGCGCGGAACAGGTATTCGTCTGCCAGCAGCGGAACTGCCACGGCGGCGAATGCCACGATGCCCATGATGGCCAGGCGGTCCTGGAGAATGGGGAAGATTTGCTGGTCAGCCTGGTACGAGGTCTTGAACTGGCCGTTTTCTCTGTAAAACATGTGTTATCTCCTCACACCCGGTCAATGATCTTCTCGCCGAACAGGCCCTGCGGGCGGAACAGCAAGAACACGAGCGCCAGCACATAGGCAAACCAGGTTTCGATGCCGCCACCCACCAGCGGCCCGAGGTACACCTCGGAGAGCTTTTCCCCCATGCCGATGATCAGCCCGCCGATGATGGCCCCCGGAACCGAGGTGAGGCCGCCGAGGATGATCACAGGCAAGGCCTTGAGCGCGACGGTGGTCAGCGAAAACTGCACGCCGATCTTGGATCCCCAGATGATGCCGGCGACCAGAGCCGTGATGCCGGCGACGAACCACACGATGACCCACATCCGGCCCAGGGGAATGCCGATGGACTGGGCGGCCTGGTGGTCGTCGGCCACGGCACGCAGGGCGCGTCCGGTGCCGGTTTTCTGGAAGAACAGCGTCAGTGCGGCGACCAGGACGGCGGCAACGCCAGCCGCGAAGAAGTCCTCCTTGTTGATCAGCAAACCCCCTTCAAATACCCCGTCGAGGATGAAGATCGGCTCCTTGGGCATGCCCACGTCGATCGAATAGACCGAGCTGCCGAAAATGGTCTGACCGAAGCCGTCGAGGAAGTAGGTGATCCCCAGCGTAGCCATCAAGAGGGTGACGCCTTCCTGGTTGACGAGGTGGCGTAGCACCAGCCGCTCCACCAGCCAGGCGAAGGCCAGCATGCAGGCCGTCGCGAGCAGGAATGCGATGACGTTGGCCAGCAGCTTGCTCTCGAAGCCGAACCATTGCGGCACCCATTCCGAGAAACGGGCCATGGCCAGGGCGGCGAACAGCACCATCGCCCCCTGGGAGAAGTTGAACACCCCTGACGCCTTGAAGATGAGCACGAAGCCCAGCGCCACCAGCGAATACAACATGCCGGCCATCAGGCCGCCTATGAGCGCTTCGATGAAAAATCCCATGTCCTGTCTCCTCAGTGGCTGGTGCCCAGGTAGGCGCTGATCACGTCTTCGTTGTTGCGCACTTCGTCGGGCGTGCCGTCACCGATCTTCTTGCCGTAGTCCAGCACGACCACACGGTCGGAAATGTCCATCACCACGCCCATGTCGTGTTCGATCAGCACGATGGTGGTGCCGAATTCGTCGTTCACGTCGAGGATGAAGCGGCACATGTCCTGCTTCTCTTCCACGTTCATGCCGGCCATGGGCTCGTCGAGCAGCAACACCTGCGGCTCCATGGCCAGGGCCCGGCCCAGGTCCACGCGCTTCTGCAGGCCATAGGGCAGCTGGCCCACGGGCGTCTTGCGGTAGGCCTGGATTTCGAGGAAGTCGATGATGTGCTCGACCTTTTCCCGGTGGGCCACTTCTTCCTTCTCGGCCGGGCCGATGCGCAACGCCTGCAGAAAGATGTTGCTCTTGATGCGCAGGTTGCGACCGGTCATGATGTTGTCGATCACGCTCATGCCCTTGAACAGGGCCAGGTTTTGGAAGGTGCGGGCGATGCCCATTTCCGCGACCTGCCGGCTGTTCATGTGCTTGAAGGTCTGGCCGCGGAAGGTGATCGAGCCTTCCTGGGGCTTGTAGACGCCGTTGATGCAGTTGAGCATCGAGCTCTTGCCGGCGCCGTTGGGGCCGATGATGGCGCGGATTTCGTGTTCCTTCACGTTGAAGGAGATGTCGGTCAGCGCCTTGACGCCGCCGAAGCGCAGACTGATGTTCTGGACGTCCAGGATGACGTCACCCACTTTTTTGTGTGCCATGGTGTGCTCTCTTGCGGTGCGGTGGGCCTGGCGTCAGGCGGCCTTTTGGACCGGGGCGAAGGTTTTCGCGTCCATGAGCTTGAGCGTGGCGCTGACCTTGCCGGTGCGGCCGTCCTCGAACTTCACCTGGGTCTCGATGAACTGCTCGGATTTGCCTTCGTACAGAGCATCGACCAGCACCTTGTACTTGTCACCAATGAAGCCGCGCCGGACCTTGTTGGTGCGGGTGAGCTCGCCGTCGTCGGCGTCCAGCTCCTTGTGCAGGATCAGGAAACGGTGAATCTGGCTGCCGGCCAGCAGGGCGTCGCGGCTGAGGTCGGCATTGACCTTTTCCACGCAGTCCTTGATGAGCTGATAGACCTCGGGCTTCTGGGCCAGGTCGGTGTAGCCGGCGTAGGGCAGGCCGCGCCGCTCGGCCCAGTTGCCGACGGCCTCGAAGTCGATGTTGATCATCACGCACACTTTTTCGCGTCCGTCCCCATAAGCCACCGCTTCCTTGATGTGCGAGAAGAATTTGAGCTTGTTCTCCACATACTTGGGCGCGAACATGGCACCGTCGTTCGCGCCGCCCTTGATGCGGCCCACGTCCTTGACGCGGTCGATGATCTTCAGATGTCCGGAGGCGTCGATGAAGCCAGCGTCGCTGGTGTGGTACCAGCCGTCCTCGGTGAGCACCTCGCGGGTGGCCTTTTCGTTCTTGTAGTATTCCTTGAGCAGACCGGGCGATTTCACCAGGATTTCCCCGTTGTCGGCCAGTTTGATCTCGACGCCCTCGCAAGGTACACCCACCGTGTCGGCGCGCACCTCATGGTCGGGTTGCAGACAGACGAACACGGCCGTCTCGGTGGAGCCGTAGAGCTGCTTGAGGTTGATGCCGATGGATCGGTAGAAGCTGAACAAGTCCGGGCCGATGGCCTCGCCGGCGGTGTAGGCCACGCGCACGCGGCTGAAACCCAGGGTGTTGCGCAGCGGGCCGTACACGAGGAGGTTGCCGAGTCCGTACAGCAAGCGGTCCACGATGCCCACCGGCTTGCCGTCCATGAGGTCGGGGCCCACTTTGCGGGCCACGTTCATGAAGGCGTGGAACATCTTGCGTTTGAGGGCGCCCGCATCTTCCATGCGGATCATCACGCTGGTCAGCAGCCCTTCGAACACGCGCGGGGGCGCGAAGTAATAGGTGGGGCCGATCTCTTTGAGGTCGATCATCACCGTGTTGGAGGACTCGGGGCAGTTGACCACATAGCCACAGGCCAGCCACTGGGCATAGCTGAAGATGTTTTGCCCGATCCAGGCGGGGGGCAGGTAGGCCAACACCTCTTCCCGATCCGTGAGTTTGTCGAATTTGGCGCCGACTTCGGCCCGGTTGAGCAGGGTGTAGTGGGTGTGGACCACGCCCTTGGGGTTGCCGGTGGTGCCGGAAGTGAAGAACATGGCCGCCACGTCGTCGGGCTGGGCCTTGTCGATCTCTTCCTGGAAGAAGTCCGGATGCTCGTCTGCAAACACCTGGCCGGCCGCGATGACCTCCTTCAGGCCGGCCAGTCCGGGCTCGTCGTAGTTGCGCAGACCGCGAGGGTCGTCGAACAGGATGTGCGCAAGCTGCGGACACTGCTCGCGGATCTCGAGCATTTTGTCCACCTGCTCCTGGTCTTCCACCACGGCAAAGCGCACTTCAGCGTTGTTGATGGGAAAGACGCATTCGGCGGCGACGGCGTCCTGGTACAGCGGCACCGGGATGGCGCCCAGCGATTGGGCGGCCAGCATGGTGGCATACAGGCGGGGCCGGTTGGCGCCGATGACGACCAGATGCTCGCCGCGCTGCAGACCCAATTGGTGCAAGCCGCCCGCCAGGTGGCGCACCAGATCGGCCATTTGTTGCCAAGTGGTCGTCTGCCAAATGCCATATTCCTTTTCACGCATGGCGGCAGCGCCAGGGCGTTTGGCTGCGTGTTCCAGCAACAGCCGGGGGAACGTTGTCCGCATGTTGTCTCCTGTGGGCTCGGGCCAGCCACCGGGGGAGGGGCTGGCAGGATCTGATGCGGACTGTATGGCCAAGGTTTGACGTCGTGTTGTCCTTCCGTTGACAATCTGGGGTTATTACGCACTAGGAGTTTCCCTAGGTGTCTGCAGGAGGGATGTGCATGAGCCGGCGAAATGGTTTGCGGGAGCGGGCCCGGGCGCTCAGCGATGAGGAGTTCGCGTCGATTTCTTGGGTTCGACGATTGGCGCCGATCGAACAAGACAGGGCGCGGGATGCCATGGTGGTCACCTTGGCTCAGCCCGGGGACTACATTTGCCGGATCGGTCGGCCGGTCACTTACTGGTTTGGACTCATCGACGGGTTGCTGAAGATGAGCAACGACGACAGCCAGGGGCCGATCATGACCTTCGTTGGCTTGGCGCCGGGTGGCTGGTTCGGGGAGGGTACGGCACTGAAGCGCGAAATCTACCGCTACAACGTGCAGGCCTTGCGCAAGAGCCTGGTGGCGGGGCTGCCGGTCGAGACGTTTCACTGGCTGCTGGACCATTCCATCGGGTTCAACCGCTTCGTGATGTGGCAGCTCAACGAGCGCCTGGGCCAGTTCATCGCCGCCCGGGAGATCGATCGCATCACCGATCCGGACGTGCGTGTGGCGCGCAGCGTGGCCAATCTGTTCCATCCGGGGCTGTTCCCCGGCGTGGGGAGCATGCTGCGCATCACTCAGCAGGAACTGGCGTATCTGGTGGGCTTGTCTCGCCAGCGGGTGAACCAGGCGCTGGCGGTGCTCGACGAGGCCGGTCTGATCGAGGTGGTCTATGGGGGACTGAAGGTGCTCGATTTGACGCAACTGCGTTCTTTTGCCGGGCATCGACCCGACACCGTGGCAGGGCTGGGCCGATAATCCTCCCATCCATCATGTCTCCTACCCTGCGCCTGCCTCGTAGTCCCTCGTCTGCGCCGCCCCCGTTGCCAAAGCCGGGGGCAGGCGATTGCCGTTCCTCGTCGCCCGCCGACCCCGTGACCGTGCGGCTGAACAAGCGTTTGGCGGACATGGGGCTGTGCTCCCGTCGTGAGGCCGATGAGTGGATTGCCCGCGGCTGGGTACGTGTCAATGGGCGGCCGGCACAGACGGGCCAGTCCGTGACGCTGGCCGACCGGGTAGAGGTTGCAGCCGAGGCCGGCGAGCGGCAGCAGTCGCGCGTGACCATCTTGCTGCACAAGCCCGTGGGGTATGTGAGCGGCTTGCCGGAAGATGGTCACCAGAGCGCGGCGGTGCTGATTCGGCCGGGCACGCGCTGGCGGGAGGATCGGTCCCGGCGCCGCTTCGAGGCCGCCCACACACGAGGACTGGCCCCGGCAGGCCGACTGGATATCGACTCCACGGGATTGCTGGTGCTCACGCAGGACGGTCGCGTGGCCAAGGCGCTGATCGGGGCAGACTCCGAGGTCGAGAAGGAATATTTGGTGCGCGTGCAATGGGCCCCCCAAGGCCCACGAGGCGCTGGGGTGGTGGCGCAGAACGTGCAGGCGGTGTTCCCGGTCGAGCGGTTGGCCCTGCTGCGGCATGGCCTGTCGCTGGACGGGCAGCCCCTCAAACCCGCCCGGGTGGATTGGCAGAACCCGGAGCAGCTTCGGTTCGTGCTCCAGGAAGGGAAGAAGCGGCAGATTCGCCGCATGTGCGAGCAGGTGGGGCTGCATGTGGTGGGGCTCAAGCGCATCCGCATCGGCCGCATCACGCTGGGCCATCTCCCCCTGGGGCAGTGGCGCTATCTGGGTGAACACGAACGGTTTTGAAGGTTGGCGGTCTGGCTTGACCGGTGACTCTTGAATTTCGTGCAGGGGCACCCATGTGCGGGAAGTCTGCGTGCCGGTCCGTACTGCACGCGTGCTTGCTCTTTCAACCCACACAGACGCCGTTACCTGTCATGAGCCAACAACACGCTTTTCAGGCCGAGGTCGCGCAGTTGCTGCACCTCGTCACCCATTCGCTGTATTCCAACAAAGACATCTTTTTGCGCGAGCTGATTTCCAACGCGTCGGACGCCTGTGACAAGCTCCGTTTCGAAGCTCTTAACGACCCCAGCCTTTATGAAGATGCCCCCAACCTGGAGGTTCGCGTCCAGTTCGACAAGGACGCCAAGACGCTGACCATCACCGACAACGGCATCGGCATGAGCGAGGCCGAAGCCATCGAACACCTCGGCACCATTGCCAAGAGCGGTACCCGCGACTTCATGAGCCGTCTCAGCGGCGATCAGAAGAAGGACGCCCAACTCATCGGCCAGTTCGGGGTGGGCTTTTATTCGGGGTTCATCGTGGCCGACCGGATCACCGTCGAGAGCCGGCGCGCCGGCCTCAAGCCTGAACAGGGGGTGCGCTGGACGAGCAGCGGCAGCGGCGCCTTCGAAACCGAAGCCATCACCCGCGCCGAGCGGGGCACCAGTGTCATCCTGCACCTGCGCGACGACGCGAGCGAATACCTCAACCGTTGGAAGCTCAAGCAGATCATCGGCAAGTACTCGGACCACATCAGCCTGCCCATCCTCATGCAGAAAGAGGAATGGGACAAGGACAAGGGCGAATACGTGCTGCTGGCCGATTGGGAGGTGGTGAATTCGGCCAGTGCGCTGTGGACGCGCCCCAAGAAGGACATCAGCGACGAGCAGTACATCGATTTCTACAAGAACATCAGCTACGACCAAGAGGCCCCGCTGACCTGGAGTCACAACCGTGTCGAGGGCAGTATCGAGTACACGCAATTGCTCTACATCCCGGCCAAGGCGCCACACGATCTGTGGAACCGCGACAAGAAAGCAGGGGTGAAGCTCTACGTCAAGCGCGTCTTCATCATGGACGACGCCGAGGCGCTCATGCCCACCTACCTGCGTTGGGTCAAAGGGGTCATCGATTCGGCCGACCTGCCGCTCAACGTCAGCCGCGAACTGCTGCAGGAAAGCCGTGACGTCAAAGCCATCCGCGAGGGCAACACCCGCCGTGTGCTGAGCATGCTTGAAGACCTGGCCAGTAAGGACCGCCTGCCCACTGGCGAGGACTGGGAGCGCCTGAGCGACGAGGAAAAGAAGCAGGCCGAAGCCGATGCCGGCAAGTACGCGCGTTTCTACGCGGAATTTGGCGTCGTGCTCAAGGAAGGACTGGGCGAGGATTTTGGCAACCGTGAACGCATCGCCAAGCTGCTGCGCTTCGCTTCCACCCAGAGCGATACCGTGTCGGTGAGCCTGGCCGACTACAAGGCGCGCATGAAGGAGGGGCAGGAGGCCATTTATTACATCACCGCCGACACGCTGGCCGCGGCCAAGAACAGCCCGCAGCTCGAAGTCTTCCGCAAGAAGGGTATCGAGGTGCTGCTGATGACGGACCGTGTGGACGAGTGGGCGTTGTCCTTCTTGCACGAATTCGACGGCATCCCGTTGCAGAGCGTGGCCAAGGGGGCGGTGGATCTGGGCAAGCTCCAGGACGAGGCAGAGAAGAAAGCCGCAGAACAAGCCGCCGAAGCCTTCAAGCCGGTGCTCGAGCGGCTGAAAACGTCCTTGAAGGACAAGGCCAAGGACGTGCGCGTGACCTCTCGCTTGGTGGATTCTCCGGCTTGTTTGGTGGTCGAGGACGGGGACTATTCCATGCAGCTTGCACGCCTGCTCAAGCAGGCGGGCCAGAAGGCTCCCGAAGTCAAACCGATTCTGGAAGTCAATGCCGAGCATGCCTTGGTCCGCAAACTCGATGGGCATCCCCATTTCGACGATCTGGCCCACATCCTGTTCGACCAGGCCCTGCTGGCCGAGGGTGGCCTGCCGGAAGATCCGGCGGCCTATGTGAAGCGGGTCAACGCGTTGTTGGCTTGACCGTCAGTCCAGCGTGCCGGCGAATTCGATGATGGCCTTGTGGTCGGGCGGCAGCACGGTGAACCTGATGCCCGACTCGACCAGCATGCTGCGCAGAGCCTTGTCCACCTGCAGGGCCTGGGCCTCGTCCTGCAGCCGGCCGCTACGCACGTAGGGTTTGTCGAGGTCGCGCTGCACCAGGATGTTCACGTTGTTGAACTGCTTGTACCAGACCAGGATCTGCTGGTGTGTCTTTTGCACGTCGCACACGTTGTCCGGGTAGTGGGCGTTGTAGTAGAGCAGTAGTGGCAACGCTCCTTCGGTGACGATAAAAGCCACTTGACCGTCGAACACCTCCAGCATGCGGTATTGCTGCAACGCGATGCCGTACTGGTTGCGCAGAGCGTCCATGTCGCGCTGCCAGACCAGTATCTTGCCGATGTCGGGCACGGTTTCGACTGTCTTGTGGCGCAGGTGCAGCTTGAGCACGATGGCCGATGAGTACAGCGATTTGTCACACCCCGGCCCGCCAATGATGTTGATGACCTTGGTGGGGTAGCGTCGCAGTTTGGCTTCGGGCAAGCTGGTGGGCACGTAGCCCGCGATGGTGGTGCTCATGTCTCCGATCTCCTGACGCGGACGGGCATGCCCTCATGCTACCAAAGGTTCGTCCTCCATGGACGCCACCTGATCCCACAGCGTCTGCGCCTGTTCCAGCCAGTAGCTCCCGCTGCCGAACCAGGGGAAGTGGATGGGGAAGGTGGGGTCGTCCCAGCGGCGCGCCAGCCAGGCGCTGTAATGGATGAGGCGCAGCGTGCGCAGGGGTTCGATCAGCGCCAGTTCCCGGCGGTCGAAGGGCCGCAGGGTTTCGTAGCCGTCCAGCAAGGCGCCGAGCTGGTGTTGCTGCTGTGCGCGGTTGCCGCTGAGCAGCATCCACAAGTCCTGCACCGCCGGTCCGGTGCAGGCGTCGTCCAGGTCCACGAAGTGCGGGCCACCGCCCGGCCGATCGGTAGGGGCCCAGAGGATGTTGCCCGGGTGGCAGTCGCCGTGCAGCCGCAGCGCCAGAAACGGGGTGCGGGCCCAGGCCGCTTCGACGGCCTGCAGTGCCGCCTCGGCGGCCGAGCACCAGCGGGTCCTCGCCTCCGCTGGAATGAGTCCTCGCGTCAGCAGTTCATCCATCGGCACCCGGCCCAGACGGGGGATGTCCAGGGCGGGCCGGTGCGTGAACGGCGCTCGTGCGCCCACGAGGTGCAGGCGTGCCAGGAAGCGTCCGATCCACTCCAGCACTTCGGGGTCGTCCAGCTCGGGGGGGCGTCCACCGCGGCGCGGGCTGATGCTGAAGGCGAAGCCGCCGTACCGGTGCAGGGTACGCCCTTGCAGCCGCAGCGGCGCGACGACGGGTACCTCTGCTTCGGCCAGCGCCAGGGCAAAGGCGTGCTCCTCCTCGATCTGCTCGGGAGTCCAGCGGCCGGGACGATAGAACTTGGTCACCACGGCGCTGTCGTCTTCCAGGTGAACCAGATAGACCCGGTTTTCGTAGGAGTTGAGCGCGGTCAGGCGGCCATCGCCGTGCAGCCCGACGCTGGAGAGTGCGTCGAGAACCGTGTCGGGCGTCAGGGTGTCGTAGGGGTGCGGGTGCATGGTGGGGGATTGTGCCTGGGTGCGGTTGTTTATCATCCGCCCATGACACAGCCCAAAGGCTCACCGCGTCCGCCTGCCGCGCTTCTGCCCGAACTGCTTGCGGGCCAGTCGATCGAACTGCTCAAGGAATTGCATATCCTGACGCGGGATGGCCGGCTCAACCAGGACACGCGGCGCAAGCTCAAGCAGGTGCAGCACCTGGTGCAGTTCATCGCGCCCCTGATCGACGACGTGATCGAGCACCGTGGCGACGTGGTGCTGGCCGACCACGGTGCCGGCAAATCCTACCTCGGCTTCATGCTGTACGACTTGGTGCTGCGTCCGCTTGGCGTGGGCACGGTGTATGGGGTGGAGACCCGCGCCGATTTGGTGGAGCGCTCGCGTGCGCTGGCCGCTCGGCTGGGCTTCGAGCGCATGCGTTTCGTGGCCACCACGGTGCAGGAGGCCACCACGTCTGCCGATCTGCCTGCCCAGGTGGACATCGTCACCGCGCTGCACGCCTGTGACACCGCCACCGACGACGCCATGGCCTTTGGCCTGGCCAAGCAGGCACGCCACATGGTCCTGGTGCCCTGCTGCCAGGCCGAGGTGGCTGGTGTGCTGCGCAAGCACAAGGCACTCAGCCTTTCGCGCACGCCGTTGAGCGAGATCTGGCGTCACCCGCTGCACACGCGCGAGTTCGGTAGCCAGATCACCAACGTGCTGCGTTGCTTGCGCCTGGAAGCGCACGGCTACCAGGTGACGGTCACCGAACTGGTGGGCTGGGAGCACTCGATGAAAAACGAGCTGATTCTGGCGCGCCGGGTTGGCAAAGGCAAGGCCAGCGCCCGTGACCGACTGCTGCGGGTGCTCGATGAGCTGAATCTTCAAGAACTACGGAGCCGTTTTGCGGTCTAGCGTCCATGGATGATCTGCCTGTCTTGATCCCATTCATTGCCTGGCCCGTGCTGTTGTTGCTGGCCTGGGTCGTCGGGGAGCGCCTGTACAGCCTCTGGAAGGTGCCGCGGGTGTCGAGCTATGTGGCGGTGGGGCTGCTGGCGGGTTTGGCCGGGCAGCCGGGGCTCCATGTCGGGCATGTCGGGTTCTCGCTCCTGGCCAACGTGGCGCTTGCGCTCGTCTTGTTCGAGCTGGGCTACCGGATCAATCTGCGCTGGTTCCGCCACAACCCTTGGGTGCTCGCCGTGGGGCTGGTGGAGTCGCTGATCACGTTTGGGTTGGTGTACTGGGCCAGCGGCTGGTTCGAACTGGCCTGGGAGGTGCGGTTGATCGTCGCGGCCCTGGCGGTGTCGGCGTCCCCGGCCGGGATCGTCCGCGTGGCCAACGAGTTGCGCGGCGCTGGCCAGGTCACGGAGCGTGTCATGCACCTGTGTGCCATCAATTGCCTGGTGGCGGTGATGCTGGTCAAGATCGTGGTGGGCTCCTGGCACCTGAGCACATCCGGCGACTGGGTGGCGGCCGGGCTGGGCAGCGTTTACAGCCTGTTCATTGCGGTGGCACTGGGCGGGGCGCTGGGCGTGCTCGTGCCCACCTTGATGCGCTTGCCCGAGATGCGCAGCAACGGCGCGACCGTGCTTTTTGCCCTGGCGGTGCTGCTGCTGACCATGACAGCCTTTGCCCTGAAAGTGTCCCCCTTGTTGGCCGCGCTGAGTTTTGGCATCGTGGCGCGCGAGCGGCGGGTGCAGCTCACCAACGCCCAGCGCGACTTCGGCTCCGTCGGCGATCTGCTCGGCATGTTCCTGTTCGTGTATGTGGCCGTTCTGATCGACTGGAGCCATGTCTGGGGGACTCTGGGCATTGCCGTGGTGTTGCTGGCCCTGCGCGTGGCCTCCAAAGTGGTGTGCAACCTGGCCGTGGCCCGGTTGAGTGGCATCACCCCCCGCAAGGGCTGGCTGACCGGGTTGGCGCTCACCCCCATGTCCGCCTTTGCCATCCTGTTGCTGGAGCAGAGCCGCCTCTACGGCTTTGAACCGGCGGTGGCGGCCTTTGCCGCTTTGGCCGCCATGATGGCGCTGCAGGAATTGCTCGGCCCCTGGGTCACCCAGCGCAGCCTGATGGCCGCTCAAGAAACCCACGTCACGGCCGAGCCCGTGTCCAAGACCTGATTCCGGAGCCCGGCATGCCACTGGAAACCTTCAAAGCGTCGGAGTCGCTCACCCTGGGGGTGGAGCTGGAACTGCAACTCGTCAACACCTACGATTACGACCTCTCCAGCAGCGCCGACGATCTGCTCGAGCTGCTGGCGCGGGCCCCTTTCCCGGGCACGGTCACGCCCGAGATGACGCAGAGCATGATCGAGGTGGCCACCGGCATCCATCACGAGCACGGCCCGTTGCTGGCGCAGCTGCGTGACATCCGCGACACGCTGGTGCAGGCCGGTGACCGGCTCAACGTCGAGCTGGCTGGGGGTGGCACCCACCCTTTCCAACGCTGGTTCGAGCAGCGCATTTTCAGCAAACCGCGCTTTCAGCAGTTGTCGGGGTTGTACGGCTACCTCGCCAAGCAGTTCACCGTGTTTGGCCAGCACGTGCACGTCGGCTGCAGCTCGCCGGACGAAGCCTTGTTTTTGCTGCACGCGCTCAACCGCTACGTGCCGCACTTCATTGCGCTGTCGGCCTCCTCGCCGTATTCGCAGGCGGTGGACACGTTGTTCGATTCGGCCCGGCTGAATTCGGTGTTCGCGTTTCCTCTGAGCGGGCGCGCCCCGTTCGTGCTCAGCTGGGACGAATTCGCCAACGGCTACTTCACCAAGATGGAGAGCACCGGCGTGGTCAAGTCCATGAAGGACTTTTACTGGGACATCCGTCCCAAGCCCGAGTACGGCACCATCGAGTTGCGGGTGTGCGACACCCCGCTCACGGTGGAGCGCGCCGCCGCGCTGGCCTGCTATCTGCAGGCGCTGTGCCGTCACCTGCTGGAGCGCAACGAACCTCCGCCCGAGGAAGACGACTACCTCGTCTACACCTACAACCGCTTCCAGGCCTGCCGCTTCGGGCTGGACGGGATGATGGTCAACCCCAAGACCCGCGAGCAGATCAGCATCCGCGAGGACATTTTGGCGACGCTGCGCAAACTGGTGCCTCATGCCGAGGCCCTGAACGCCGTGCCCGCGTTGGACGAAGTCGAGCGCGCGGCCGCCCGCGACGGCAATCACGCCTCCTACCTGCGTCGCTGCTATGCAGAGTCCGGGAGCATCCAAGGGGTGGTGCGCGCGGCGGTGGAAGCACTGCGCCGTCCGTGCTAACCTGATCGGCATCATCCCGCATTTCCAGGAGAGACTCATGCCCGGCTTGCTGCCCCACATCGACCCCGATGGCCTGCTGGAATTTTCTGTGGTCTACACCGATCGCGCCCTCAACCACATGTCCAAACGCTTCCAGGGCGTGATGCAGGATATCTCCCGCATCCTCAAGGAAGTGTACGGGGCTTGCTCGGCCGTGCTGCTGCCTGGCAGCGGCACCTTCGGCATGGAAGCGGTGGCGCGCCAGTTCGCCACCGGCAAGAAGGTGCTGGTCATTCGCAACGGCTGGTTCAGCTACCGCTGGACGCAGATCTTCGACATGGGGTCCATTCCCGCACAGGAAATCGTGCTCAAGGCACGCCGCGTGAGCGACGAGCCTGAAGCGCCCTGGGCGCCCTGCCCGATCGAGGAGGTGGTGGCCACCATCCGCCGTGAGCAACCGGCCGTGGTGTTCGCACCACATGTGGAGACCGCCAGCGGCATGATCCTGCCCGACGCCTACCTGCAGTCGGTGGCCGAGGCCACCCACGAGGTGGGCGGGCTGTTCGTGCTCGACTGCATCGCCTCCGGCGCGATGTGGGTGGACATGCGCGCCACCGGGGTGGACGTGCTGGTGAGCGCCCCGCAGAAGGGGTGGAGCAGCTCGCCGGCCTGCGCCATGGTGATGCTCAGCGAGCGGGCCCGCGCGGCGATCGATGGCACCACCAGCACCAGCTTCGCCTGCGACCTCAAGAAGTGGCTGCAGGTCATGGAAGCCTACGAAAAAGGTGGACACACCTACCACACCACCATGCCCACCGATGCGCTGGCGCGATTGCGTGACGTGATGGTGGAGACCCGCGCCTACGGCTTCGAGAAGGTGCGTCAGGAGCAGATCGAGCTGGGTGCGAAAGTGCGCGCGCTGTTCGAAAGCCGTGGCATCCGCAGCGTGGCGGCCGAAGGCTTCAAGGCGCCGGGGGTGGTGGTGAGTTACACGCGCGACCCCGAGATTCAGAACGGCCAGAAATTCCGGGCGCTCGGCCTGCAGACCGCCGCCGGCGTGCCGCTGCAGTGCGACGAGCCGCCGGGCTTCAGCACCTTCCGCGTGGGGCTGTTCGGCCTGGAAAAGCTGCACCATGCGGACCGCAGCGTTGCGCACCTGGCGCAGGCGTTGGACCAGATGGGCCTGCGGCCGCTGGAGCAGGCTGCCGCGGCTTGAGAAAGCTCAGCCGGCGAAGCGGCGCCGTGTGAGCGCCAGCGCGATCCAGAACGCCAGCGCGGCATAGGCCACCAGCACGCCCAGGTGCAGCCAGGCGTCGCTGGGCCACTGGTCCATGAACAGGGGGCGCACCAGCTGCACGGCGTGGGTCAGGGGTAGCAGGTTCGACAGCCACAGCACCACCTGGGGCAACTGCTCACGCGGGAAGAACACGCCACTGAGGAACATCATGGGCGTGAGGAAGAGCGTGAAGTAGTAGGTGAAAAAGTCGTAACCCTTGGCCAGCGCATTGAAGATCAGCGCGATGCAACTGAAGGTGATGCCCACCAGCAACAGCACCGGCCAGGCCACCAGCAGTTTGGGGCTGTGGCTGATGCCCAGGGCCAGCATCACGCCCAGGATGGCGGTGGCTGTGAACAGCGCCTTGAATGCGGCCCAGAGCATTTCGGCGAACAGCACGTCGTCGAGCGTGACCGGCGCGTTCATGATCCCGTCCCACGTCTTTTGCACATGCATCCGCGAAAACGCCGAGTAAAGCGCCTCGAAGGTGGCCGCGTTCATGGCGCTCATGCAGATGCTGCCGCTGGCCAGGAACAGGATGTAGGGCACGGCCAGGCTGGCGCCTTCGGTGGTGATGATCTGGACTTCCCCCACCAGCGCGCCCATGCCGTAGCCGAAAGCCACGAGCCAGATCAGCGGTTCGGCGATGTTGCCCACCAGGCTGGGGATGGCGAGCTTGCGCCAGACCAGCAGGTTGCGCAGGAACACCGGCCAGAAACGGGTGGACAGGACTGGGTGACGCCAGTGGCTCGGGGGTTGGGCGGGCGAGGCCGCCATCGGGGCAGGGGGCCGGATCGGGTCGTTCATGAGGTCTTTCAGGTCAGCCTTCTTCGCGGATTTGCCGGCCGGTGAGTTTGAGGAACAGGTCTTCCAGGTTGGCCGGACGGTGCAGGGTTCGCAGATGATGGTGCTGGGCCAGTTCGGCCAGCAGCGGGGCGGCCTGGCGGGTGTAGAAGAAGGCGGTCTCGCCACTGACCTCCACGCGGTTCGCCAGCTTGGCCAGAGGGGACTGCGCCAGTGACTGCGCTTGCTGGCCGCTGCCCCCATACACCTCCACCACCTCGGGCTCCAGGTGCTCGGCGATCAGGGCGCGCGGTGGGCCTTCTGCGATCTTGCGGCCGTGGTCGATCACGATCAGCCGGTGGCACAGGCGCTCGGCCTCATCCATGAAGTGGGTGGTCAACAAAATGCTTTTGCCTTGTTGTAGCAGCTGTTGCAGACGCTCCCACATCAGGTGCCGGGCCTGCGGGTCGAGTCCGGTGGTGGGTTCGTCCAGCAGCAGCAGTTGCGGGTCGTTGACCAGGGCGCGGGCCAGCGACAGGCGCCGGCGCATGCCACCCGAGAGCTCGCCGGGTTTGGCCTGGGCCTTGTGGCTGAGGGCCGCGAAGGCCAGCAGATCGGGGATCCGTTGTCGCAGTCGCTTGGTCGGCAGGCCGAAATAACGGCCGAACACCAGCAGGTTTTCCGCGCAAGTGAAGTCCGGGTCCAGCGTGTCGAACTGGCTCACCACCCCCAATTGCGCCTTGATGGCCTGGGCTTGCGCTGGCATGGGCAACCCCAGTGCGGTGATCTGTCCGGCGTCGGGCACGGTCAAGCCCAGGCACATGCGGATGGTGGTGGTCTTGCCTGCGCCGTTCGGCCCGATCAGGCCGAGGCACTCGCCCGAGGCAATCCCGAAGCTCAGATCATTGACCACGGTCTGGTCACCGTAGCGTTTGGTAAGGTGTTGGGCGTCGAACAGCAGCGTCATGGGCCGATGGTATGCGTCGGTAAAATCTGGCATTTTGCAGTGAAGGAAAAGCCCGTGTTTGACCGGCTGGCCGTCTGGCCGCAGTACCTGATGCCCAAACAGGCCATGACGTCGTTGGCGGGCGCGCTGGCCAGGCGCCCTCTGGGCGGGCTGACGCAAGCCGCGATTCGGCGCTTCGTGGCCCGTTATGGGGTCAATATGGCCGAGGCCGCCGAGCCCGACCTGGCGCACTACGCCACCTTCAACGACTTTTTCACCCGAGCCCTCCGGCCCGATGCCCGCCCGCTGGCCCCAAAGGGCCTGTTGTGCCCAGTGGACGGTGCCATCAGCCAGTTCGGCCCCATCGAGCGCGACCAGATCGTCCAGGCCAAGGGGCACCGCTATTCGACCACCGCGCTGGTGGGCGGGGACGAGGAGCTGGCCCGCTGCTTTGAAGACGGTTTTTTTGCCACCTTGTACCTCAGCCCACGGGACTACCACCGCATCCACATGCCTTGCGCGGGCCGGCTGCGCCGCATGATCCACGTGCCCGGGGCGCTGTTTTCGGTCAACCCGGCGACGGCGCGGGGCGTGCCCGGTTTGTTTGCGCGTAACGAGCGGGTGGTCTGTGTGTTCGATGGCGAGCACCAGGGCCAGTCCTTCCCGCTGGGCATGGTGCTGGTGGGGGCCACCATCGTGGGCAGCATGGCCACCGTGTGGCATGGCATCGTCAACCCGCCGCGCCCCGGCGTGCTGCGCGACTGGCGTTACGACGATCGCGACATCCGACTCGAACGTGGCGCCGAAATGGGCCGCTTCTTGCTGGGCTCCACCGTCGTGGTGTTGTTGCCCCGGGGAGAGGCCCGTTTCAACCCGGCATGGGCGCCCGCACGTGCCATCCGCATGGGTGAACCGATGGCGGACTGGGCCTGCCCCAGTGCTTGATGCGCCTCACTGGAACGCCACTTCCGCGAAGCTCCTGAGTTTGCGGCTGTGCAGTTGGTCCACGCCTGCGGTGCGCAGCCGCTCGATGGCGCGGATGCCGATACGCAGATGCTGGTCCACGCGCTCGCGGTAGAAAGCATTGGCCATGCCCGGCAGCTTGATTTCGCCGTGCAGGGGTTTGTCGCTCACGCACAGCAGCGTGCCGTAGGGCACCCGGAAGCGGAAGCCGTTGGCCGCGATGGTGGCGCTTTCCATGTCCAGGGCCACCGCGCGGCTTTGGCTGAAGCGGCGTTGCGGTGTGTTGTCGGGCAAGAGTTCCCAGTTGCGGTTGTCGGTGCTGGCCACGGTGCCGGTGCGCATCACGCGCTTCAACTCACCCGGGGCCAGGCCGGTCACGTCGGCCACCGCCCCTTCCAGGGCCAGTTGAATTTCGGCCAAGGCCGGAATGGGCACCCACAGGGGCAGCTCTTCGTCCAGTACGTGGTCCTCGCGCACGTAGGCATGGGCCAGTACGTAGTCGCCCAGTTGCTGGCTGTTGCGCAACCCGGCGCAGTGGCCCAGCATCAGCCAGGCGTGCGGGCGCAGCACGGCAATGTGGTCGGTGATGGTTTTGGCATTGCTCGGCCCCACCCCGATGTTGACCATGGTGATGCCGCTGCGGTCGGCACGCAGCAGGTGGTAGGCTGGCATCTGCGGCAGTCGCGGCGGCGCTTGGCCGGGCTCACCGCTCCACAACGGCTGCAGGGCTTGCAGCGCTTGCGCGCTCAGGCCCGTGCGGGGCGTGACCACATTGCCCGGCTCCACGAAGGCAATGTAGTCGCTGTCGGGGCGGGCCATTTCGGCATGGCCCAGGCGGATGAATTCGTCGATGTAGAACTGGTAGTTGGTGAACAGCACGAAGTTCTGGAACCAGGCCGGGGCCGTGCCGCTGTAGTGACGCAGGCGCTGCAGGGAATAGTCCACGCGCGGGGCGGTGAACAGGGCCAGCGGCTGGGGATCGTTCGGGCCGGGCTCATAGGTGCCGTTGGCGATCCCGTCGTCCATCACGGTGAGGTCGGGCAGGTCGAACACGTCGCGCAGAACGGCGCGGTGGGCAGGGGTGAGTTCACCTTCCACGTGGTCGTCTTCGGCATAGGCGAAATGCACGGGGATGGGTTGGTGGCTCACGCCCACTTCCAGTTCTCCGCCGTGGTTGTCGAGTAGCAAGCGAAATTGCTCCAGGTAGTAGTCGGCGTAGAGATCGGGGCGGGTCAGGGTCGTCTCGAACCGGCCCGGCCCGGCCACGAAGCCGTAGCTGAGTCGGGCATGTCCTCCGGGCTTGGGCAGCCGGTTGGTGCTGCGGGCATGCAGGCGCACGAAGGGGTAGCAGGCGCGGACCCGCTGCATCGGCCCGCCTGGGGGTGGCGGTGCCGCATGCACGAATGCCTGCATGGCTGCCTGGAGATGCTCTACTGCCTGGGTGTAGAGGGCCTGCACCTGCGCCAACGCAGCGGCTGGCTCGGTGAAACGCTGGGGGGCGATGAAAGGCGGGCTGTGCATGTGGTCAAGGGGCGGGCGGGGCGACTGGCTCGCGCATGGTCACGAACTCTTCGGCTGCGGTCGGGTGGATGCCGATGGTGCTGTCGAACACGGCCTTGGTGGCGCCGGCTTTCATGGCCACGGCAAAACCTTGCACGATCTCGCCGGCGTCGGCCCCGACCATGTGCAGGCCCACCACGCGGTCGCTGGCGCCATCCACCACCAGTTTCATCAGGGTGCGCTCCTGGCTGCCGCTCAGGGTGTGTTTCAGCGCGCGAAATTCGGACCGGAACACCTTGATGGAGCCGAAGCGCTCCCGGGCCTCTGCCTCGGTCAGGCCCACGGTGGCCACGTTCGGGTGGGTGAACACAGCGGTCGGGACGAGGTCGTAGCTCATGTCGCGTGGCGGTTGGCCGGGGGCGGGGCCAAACAGGTGATCGACCAGTTTCATGGCCTCGCCGAGCGCTACCGGGGTGAGTGCCAGGCGGGCCGTCACATCCCCTATGGCGTAGATGCTGGGCACGTTGGTGCGGTAGTGTTCGTCTACCACGATGGCACCTTGCGGGCCCTGTGCCACGCCCACCGCTTCCAGGCCGAGCCCGGTCACATTGGGCACGCGGCCGGTGGCGTAGAGCGCGGCGTCCACCACCAGGCGGTTGCCGTCTTCCAGCAACACGTGCAGTCCATCGGCCTCGCGCCGGATGCTCACGACGCCGGCGTTGAGGCGCAGGTCCACGCCGTGCTTGCGCATTTCGCCAGCCAGGAAATGGCGTACCTCGTCGTCGAAGCCGCGCAGGATCTGCTCGCCCCGGTAGAGCTGTGTCACCTGAGCGCCCAGACCGTTGAAAATGGACGCGAACTCGCACGCGATGTAGCCGCCCCCCACCACCAACAGCCGACGCGGAAAAGGTTCCAGATCGAACACTTCATTGGAGGTGATGACGTGCTCATGGCCCTGGAAATGGGGGATGTGCGGTGTGCCGCCCGTGGCGATCACGATGCGTTGGCTCGTCAGCGTCTGGTGCCCGGGCGAACCATCGGCGTTGAGGGTGGCCAAGCGTATGGTGTGGGCGTCTTGCAGCTGGGCGAAACCGTTGAGCACGGTGACGCCGGCCCCGCGCAGCAGGTGCTCATAGACGCCATTGAGCCGCGCAATCTCTTGGGCGCGGTTGGTTTTCAGGCGGGCCCAGTCGAATACCGGGGCCTGCGGCAGTGTCCAACCATACCCGCGGGCCTCCACGAACGCCTCGGCGTAATGCGCGGCATAGCTGTAGAGCTTTTTGGGGATGCAGCCCAGGTTGACGCAGGTACCGCCCAGGCCATCGGTGCCCAAGGCTTCGGCGAGCGCCACACGCACGCCACGTTGCGCAGCCATGCGGGCGGCTCGCACGCCGCCACTGCCGCCGCCGATGACGAAAAGATCGAAGTCGAAATGGCTCATGAGACACATTGTCGGCCAAATCGAAAGGTGACGAGGTGTGACGGTGCCCGAGCCGTGGTTGCATGTGGTGACATGTGGCGTGACCGGGGTGGGCAGGCCCTGGTAGCATGGAAGCGCCTGACGAAGGAGGGCCAAGAACATGCATACAGCACGTCAATCATGCAAAGGCTGGGTCGCCGCTTGCGGCGCCCTGTGGCTGGCCTCGGCAGCCTGGGCCGCGAAACCGGAGGGCGGGCCGCCTGGCCTCACGCAGCAGCCCGTCAAAACGCCGGGGACGGGCGTTTCCGGGTCCGTGGAGATCGGGGGCGCTTCTGCCAACGTCCACATCCGGTTCGGAGAATCGCAGCGTCGCGCGGTGCGAGAGTACTATGGCCCGCTGTTGCGGATTGGGCACTGTCCGCCCGGTTTGGCCAAGAAAAACAACGGCTGCCAGCCGCCCGGCTTGGCCAAGGCGTGGCGTATCGGCCAGCCATTGCCGAGCGGGGTGGTGGTGTACCCCTTGCCCCGCGACCTGGAGATCCGCATGGGCACCCCGCCGGCGGGCTACCGCTACGTGCGCGTGGCGGCCGACATCCTGCTCATCGCCATCGGCACGAGCATGGTGGTCGACGCGATCGAAGACCTGGCCCGGCTCTGATGTCCAAGCCGGCTTCGCATCACAGGGCCAGCACCCGCCGCAAGTAGCGACCCGTGTGACTCTCGGGGTGGGCGGCCACGGTCTCCGGGGTGCCGCAGGCCACCACGGTGCCGCCGCCCGAGCCGCCTTCGGGACCCATGTCGATGATCCAGTCGGCGGTTTTGATCACGTCCAGGTTGTGCTCGATGACGACGATGGTGTTGCCCGCATCGCGCAACTGGTGCAGCACCTTGAGCAACAGTTCGATGTCGGCGAAGTGCAGGCCCGTGGTGGGCTCGTCCAGGATGTAGAGCGTGCGGCCGGTGTCGCGCTTGCTCAGTTCCTGGGCCAGCTTCACGCGCTGCGCCTCGCCGCCCGAGAGTGTGGTGGCGCTCTGGCCCAGGCGGATGTAGGACAGCCCCACGTCCAGCAGGGTCTGCAGCTTGCGTTGCAACGTGGGCACGGCGTGGAAGAAGGCGTGCGCCTGCTCCACCGTCAGATCCAGGATTTGCGCAATGTTTTTGCCCTTGTATTGCACTTCCAGCGTTTCGCGGTTGTAGCGCTGGCCGTGGCACACGTCGCAGGGCACGTACACATCGGGCAGGAAGTGCATCTCCACTTTCACCACGCCGTCGCCCTGACAGGCCTCGCAGCGGCCCCCGCCAGCCGATGACGACACGTTGAAGCTGAAGCGCCCCGGCCCGTAGCCGCGTTCGCGGGCTGTCGGCACCTCGGCCATCAGTTCACGTATGCCCGTGAACAGGCCGGTGTAAGTGGCCGGGTTGCTGCGCGGGGTGCGTCCGATCGGGCTCTGGTCCACGTTGATGACCTTGTCGAAATGCTCCAGCCCTTCGATGGCTTCATGCGGTTCGGGCTCGTCGTGGCTGCGGTAGAGGTGGCGGGCCACGGCGCGGTAGAGTGTGTCGTTGACCAGGGTGGATTTGCCCGAACCGCTGACGCCCGTGACGCAGGTGAACAGCCCGACGGGGAAGTCCACCGTCACGTGTCGCAGATTGTGACCATGTGCGCCCACCACGCGCAGGGTCTGCGGGCCGCTGGCGCTGGAAGCCGCAGCCGCTGGGGGCGCAGCCCAGGCGCGGGCTTTCGCCCCCTGGCGGGTGAGTGCTGGCGCCTCGGCAGCTTTTCCAGGCAACCAAGGCGTGCGTCGCTTGGGCACCGGGATCGTTCGAGCGCCACTGAGGTATTGCCCAGTCAGTGAGTGGGGGTTGGCCATCACCGCCGCAGGGGTTCCTTGCGCCATCACGCGGCCACCGTGCACACCGGCACCGGGGCCCATGTCGATCACATGGTCGGCGGCGCGAATCATGTCCTCGTCGTGCTCCACCACCAGGACACTGTTGCCCAGGTCGCGCAGGTGTTTGAGGGTGTCGATCAGCCGGTCGTTGTCGCGCTGGTGCAATCCGATGCTGGGCTCATCGAGCACGTACATCACCCCGGNGGACACTGTTGCCCAGGTCGCGCAGGTGTTTGAGGGTGTCGATCAGCCGGTCGTTGTCGCGCTGGTGCAATCCGATGCTGGGCTCATCGAGCACGTACATCACCCCGGTCAGGCCCGAGCCGATCTGCGAGGCCAGCCGGATGCGCTGGGCCTCGCCGCCGCTGAGCGTCTCGGCGCTGCGGTCCAGGCTGAGGTAGGTGAGCCCCACGTCGTTGAGGAATCGCAGGCGCGAGACGATTTCGCGCACCACTTTGTCGGCGATTTCGGCCTTGGCACCGCTGAGCTGCAACGACTGGAAATAGGCCAGCGCTTCGGCCAGGGTGACGCGACTGATGTCGAAAATGGCGCGTCGCTGAGTGCCCGTGCCCACGAAGACGTGGCGGGCTTCTGGGCGCAGGCGCGTGCCGCCGCAGTCCGGGCAAGGGTGGGTGGCACGGTAGCGTGCCAGCTCCTCGCGCACGGCGGGACTGTCGGTTTCCCGGTAGCGGCGTTCGAAGTTGCGCACGATGCCTTCGAACGGATGCGATTTGGCGATGCGTTTGCTGGCCGATGTGCCCGAGTCCAGCGCGTAGCTGAAGGCAATCGCCTCGTCGCCCGAGCCGTACAGCAGCACCTGCTGCACAGAGTCGGGCAGTTCGTCCCAAGGGGTTTCGGGGTCGAACCCGTAGTGTGCGGCCAGGCTTTCCACCATGGCGTAGTAGTAGCCGTTGCGCCGGTCCCAGCCTTTGATGGCGCCACTGGCCAGGCTCAACGAGGGGAAGACGACGACCCGCGCCGGGTCGAACACCTCGGTGTGGCCCAGGCCGTCGCAGGTGGGGCAGGCGCCCACGGGCGAGTTGAACGAGAACAGACGCGGCTCCAACTCGCTCAGCGCATAGCTGCACAGCGGGCAGGCAAACCGCGCGCTGAACAGGTGTTCTTCGCCGCTGTCCATTTCCAGCGCCACCGCGCGGCCGTTGGTCAGCCGCAGCGCGGCTTCGAAGCTTTCCGCCAGACGTTGCTGTGCATCGGGGCGTACCTTGAGCCGGTCCACCACCACGTCCAGGTCGTGCTTTTCCTGCTTGTTCAAGGCGGGCATGTCTGCAGCCTCGATCACTTGCCCGTTCAGTCGGAAGCGCACATAGCCCTGGGCCTGCAGTTCGGCCAGCGTGTCGGCGAATTCGCCCTTGCGGTCCCGGGCGATCGGGGCCAGCACCATGAGTTTGGTGTCTTCAGGCAGGGCCAGCACATGGTCCACCATCTGGCTCACCGTTTGGGCCTGCAGCGGCAGGTCGTGTGCCGGGCAGTGCGGTGTGCCGGCGCGCGCAAACAGCAGGCGCAGGTAGTCGTGGATCTCGGTCACCGTGCCCACGGTGGAGCGCGGGTTGTGGCTGGTGGCCTTCTGCTCGATGCTGATGGCCGGTGACAGGCCTTCGATCAAATCCACATCGGGTTTGTCCATCAATTGCAGGAACTGCCGGGCGTAGGCGGAGAGGCTTTCCACATAGCGGCGCTGCCCCTCGGCGTAGAGGGTGTCGAAGGCCAGACTGGATTTGCCGGAGCCGCTCAGGCCGGTGATCACCACCAGCGCCTGCTTGGGGATGTCCAGGTCGATGTTCTTGAGGTTGTGGGTGCGGGCACCGCGCACGCTGAGCATGGGTTGGCGCCAGGCGTCGCGCAGGTAGGTGCCCTGGGCGTCGGCCTGGGGTTCGGCCCAAGGGCGGGATGGGGTGTCGAGGGCGTTGTCGTTCACGGCAGGACGAAATAGAGCAACCCGACATCATAGGCCGCTACGCTGCGCCCTGTCATCTGGCTTTGCTACACTGTGCGCCATGTTCATTCCTGTTGGCCCGATCTCCGCGCGCCTGGCTGTCTTCTGCGGCCGGGGGGCTTGGCCTTGGCGCAAGCCAGCGAGCGCCATCTGACCCCGTCTGCGCCCGCCCCGGGCGCACCGTGCTACCGCCGCTGTGGCGGGAGCGATCGAAGGATTGAACGCTCCGTGCGTCGGAGCCGAGCTGCAGGAGGCTCATGTGATCACCGAACTCGAATTCAAAAGCCTGGCCGGCCAAGGCTACAACCGCATTCCGCTCATGATCGAGGCGTTTGCGGATCTCGAAACCCCGTTGTCCCTGTACCTGAAGCTGGCCCACAGCAAGGGCGGTGGGCGTCACAGTTTTTTGCTCGAATCCGTGGTGGGGGGCGAGCGCTTCGGGCGCTACAGCTTCATCGGCCTGCCCGCGCGCACCCTGTTGCGCTCCACGGGTTTCGGGGCCGAGGCGACAACCGAAGTCGTGCATGACGGTGCCGTGGTCGAAACCCATCAGGGCAATCCGCTGGACTTCATCGAGGCCTATCGGCAGCGTTTCAAGGTGGCCCTACGCCCCGGCCTGCCGCGTTTTTGCGGCGGGCTGGCCGGTTACTTCGGCTACGACACGGTGCGCCACATCGAGAAGAAGCTGGAGGCCACCTGCCCACCCGACACACTGGGCTGCCCCGACATTCTGTTGCTGCAGACCGAAGAGCTGGCCGTGATCGACAACCTGTCGGGCAAGCTCTGCCTCATCGTCTATGCCGATCCGGCCCAGCCCGAGGCCTATGGGCGGGCCAAGAAGCGGCTGCGCGAACTCAAGGAGCAGCTCAAGTACTCGGTGAGTGCGCCGGTGGTGAAATCCGGCGAGACCCACGCCGAGCAGCGCGAATTCCCCAAGGCCGACTTTCTGGCCGCGGTGGACCGGGCCAAGGAGCTGATCGCCGCGGGCGACTTCATGCAGGTGCAGGTGGGTCAGCGCATCAGCAAGCGCTATCAGGCGTCACCGTTGAGCCTGTACCGGGCGCTGCGCTCGCTCAACCCCAGCCCCTACATGTACTACTACCACTTCGGCGATTTCCAGGTGGTGGGGGCGTCGCCCGAAATCCTGGTGCGGCATGAGCACACCGACGAGGGCGAAAAAGTCACCATCCGCCCGCTGGCCGGCACGCGCCCGCGCGGAGCCACGCCCGAGAAGGACAAGGCCGCCGAGCAGGAGCTGGTCAACGACCCCAAAGAGCGCGCCGAGCACGTCATGCTCATCGACCTGGCGAGGAACGACATCGGCCGCATCGCGCAGATCGGCTCCGTCAAGGTGACCGAGGCGTTTGCCATCGAGCGTTACAGCCACGTCATGCACATCGTGAGCAACGTCGAAGGGCTGCTGCAACCCGGTATGACCAGCATGGACGTGCTCAAGGCCACCTTTCCGGCGGGCACGCTCACGGGCGCGCCTAAGGTTCACGCGATGGAACTGATCGACCAGTTGGAGCCCTCCAAGCGCGGGTTGTACGGCGGCGCGGTGGGTTACCTCAGCTATGCGGGCGATATGGATCTGGCCATTGCCATCCGCACCGGCATCGTGAAAGACGGCACGCTCTACGTGCAGGCGGCGGCCGGTGTGGTGGCCGACTCCGTGCCCGAAATGGAGTGGCGTGAAACCGAACACAAGGCCCGGGCCTTGCTGCGTGCCAGCGAACTGGTCGAGGAGGGGCTGGAATGAGCCGCCTCAAACTCCTCATGGTGGACAACTACGACTCGTTCACCTACAACATCGTCCAGTATTTCGGTGAGCTCGGTGCCGAGGTGGAGGTGTTCCGCAACGACGAGATCACGCTCGAAGGCATAGCCGCTCGCGCCCCCGACCGTCTGGTGATTTCACCGGGGCCTTGCTCTCCTGCAGAAGCCGGCATTTCCATCGCCGCGATTCGGCATTTCGCGGGCAAGTTGCCCATTCTGGGGGTGTGCCTCGGTCACCAGAGCATTGGAGCCGCGTTCGGCGGCACCATCGTGCGGGCGCAGGAGCTCATGCACGGCAAGACCAGCGTGATCACCACCACACAGGAAGGCGTGTTCGCTGGTCTGCCCCAGCAGTTCACCGTCAACCGCTACCACTCGCTGGCCATCGAGCGCGCCACCTGCCCCGAGGTGCTGAAGGTCACCGCCTGGACGGACGACGGCGAAATCATGGGCGTGCGCCACCGCGAGTTGCCCATCGAAGGCGTACAGTTCCATCCCGAGTCCATTCTGACCGAGCACGGCCATGCCATGCTGAAGAATTTTCTGGATCAGAACCCATGAGCCCGGACGCACCAGCGCTGCTCATGCCTACGGGCTCTGCCAGCGATCGTGGTTGCTGGCAGGCCTTGTTCGATCCCTCCTTTCGCTGAACCCCGGAGACTGCCCATGCCCCATCGCCATCTCATCACCCCCCAGGAAGCGCTGCAGCGTACCATCGAGCACCGCGAGGTTTTCCACGACGAGATGCTGCACCTCATGCGGCTCATCATGAGCGGCGAGCTGTCGCCGGTGATGACGGCGGCCCTGATCACCGGGTTGCGCGTCAAGAAAGAGACCATTGGCGAAATCACGGCTGCAGCGCAGGTGATGCGCGAGTTTTCGACCAAGGTGACGGTGGCAGACCGCACCCATCTGGTGGACATCGTGGGCACCGGTGGTGATGGCTCGCACACCTTCAACATCTCCACCTGCTCCATGTTCGTGGCGGCTGCGGCTGGCGCCAAGGTCAGCAAGCACGGAGGGCGCAGCGTCTCCAGCAAATCGGGCAGCGCCGACGTGCTGGAAAACCTCGGGGTCAACATCCACTTGAAGCCCGAGCAGATCGCCGCCTGTATCGAGCAGACCGGCATCGGCTTCATGTTCGCGCCGAATCACCATCCGGCCATGAAAAATGTCGCGCCGGTGCGCAAGGAGCTCGGCATCAAGACGATCTTCAACATCCTCGGACCGCTGACCAATCCGGCCGGCGCGCCCAACATCCTGATGGGCGTGTTCCATCCGGACCTGGTCGGCATCCAGGTGCGTGCCCTGCAGCGCCTGGGCACCGAGCACGCCGTGGTGGTCTATGGCAAGGACGGCATGGACGAGGTCAGCCTGGGGGCGGGCACCCTGGTCGGTGAACTGCTCAACGGCGAGATCACCGAGTACGAAATCCACCCCGAGGATTTTGGCCTCACCATGGCCAGCAATCGGGCGCTCAAGGTCGAAACCCCGGAAGAGTCTCGCGCCATGCTGCTGGGTGTGCTCGACAACCAGCCCGGCCCGGCGCGCGACATCGTGGCGCTCAACGCCGGCGTGGCGCTTTATGCCGCCAACGTGGTGCCTACCATGGAGGCCGGTATCCAGCTGGCCGACCGGACGCTGGCCTCCGGTGCCGCCAAGGCCAAGCTGGAGCAGTTCATCACCACGGCCCATCTTCTGGGCGCCTGACCGAGAGCCGCCCATGAGTGACATCCTCGAGAAAATCGTCGCCACCAAGCGCGAGGAGATCGCCGTCGCACAAAAGCGTGTGCCACTGGCGGCCATGCGCCAGGACGCCGAGTCCCGCTTGCTGACCCGCGATTTCGTGGGATCCATGCGCGCCCAAATCATCCAGGGACGGGCTGCGGTGATTGCCGAGATCAAGAAAGCCAGTCCGTCCAAGGGGGTGATCCGGGCGGATTTCATGCCCGCCGACATCGCCCAGAGCTACGCCGAGCACGGGGCGGCCTGTCTGTCGGTGCTCACCGACCGCCAGTACTTCCAGGGCGCGCCTGACGACCTCAAGCAGGCCCGTGCCTCCTGCGGCCTGCCCGTCCTGCGCAAGGATTTCATCGTCGACCCGTATCAGGTCTATGAGGCCCGAGCCATGGGGGCGGACTGCGTCCTGCTCATCGCCGCCTGCCTGGACGACGCGCAGATGGCCGATCTGGAAGCCGTGGCCCTGGGGCTGAACATGGCCGTGCTGGTGGAAGTGCACGACCGCGACGAGCTGCACCGAGCCCTGAGGCTGCGCACCCCGCTGCTGGGGATCAACAACCGCAATCTGCGCACCTTCGAGGTCAGTTTGGACACCACGCTCGGCATGCTGGCCGACGTGCCTGCCGATCGCTTGCTGGTCACCGAAAGCGGCATGCGCTCGCGCGCGGACGTGGAGCGCATGCGAGAGGCAGGCGTGCATGCCTTCCTCGTGGGCGAGGCCTTCATGCGCGCGCCTGAACCCGGCGTCGCTTTGGCCGAACTGTTCGGTTGGGCGTGACATCACCGGGCAGCATGCCGCTTTTCGGCGCCGACGAGTCGCCGGTGGCCGATGCCGCGGGCCGGCTCGTCGCCTGGACGCCTGAGGCATGGCCTATCGCCGCCGACTGGCGGCCTGCCTGGGAGGCGTTTTTGGCCAGCCCCGAAGGATGCCGGCTCGCGCAGCGTCTCGTCGAGCGCTTGGCTGCCGGAGCCACGGTGTACCCGGCGCAGCCGCTGCGAGCGCTGGCACTCACCCCCCTGTCCGAAACCCGCGTGGTGCTCCTGGGGCAAGACCCCTACCACGGTCCAGGCCAGGCAGAAGGGCTGGCGTTTTCGGTGCCGCCCGGCCAGAAAGCGCCGCCTTCCCTGCGCAATATCGCTGCCGAACTGCAGCGGGATCTGGGTGCACGACTGCCGACCCCGAGCCTGCTGGGCTGGTCCCGCCAGGGCGTGCTGCTGCTCAACGCCACCCTGACGGTGGAGGAAGGCTGTCCGGGCAGCCACGCCCGCTGGGGGTGGGAGGTGTTCACCGATGCCGTGATTCGCCTGTGTGCCACCCAAGGGCGACCCAAGGCGTTTCTCCTGTGGGGTGCGCATGCCCAGGCCAAACGCGGCCTGATCGCCGGGCGACACCACCTCGTGCTGGAGGCCAATCACCCTTCGCCGCTGTCGGCGAGAAGACCGCCCGTGCCGTTCATGGGCTGTGGCCATTTCGGCGCGGTCAACCGCTGGTTGGCCGATCGCCATGAAAAAACCATCGACTGGTTTGGTGTATCAGCGAAAAACGTGGCATAATCTGTGGCTCGCCGGAGGGGTGCCCGAGTGGCTAAAGGGGGCAGACTGTAAATCTGTTGGCTTACGCCTACGCTGGTTCGAATCCAGCCTCCTCCACCAGCGAAACTGAAGTTGTGCGGACTGTGGGTCCGCGTCAGGCCAGTTGGCACGATGCGGGAGTAGTTCAATGGTAGAACCCCAGCCTTCCAAGCTGATGACGCGGGTTCGATTCCCGTCTCCCGCTCCAGCAACGGTTTCGAGGTTGCGGCAGGTTTTCGTATAGCAGTCGTCAGGCTGCTATGCCCATGTGGCTCAGTGGTAGAGCACTCCCTTGGTAAGGGAGAGGTCGGCAGTTCGATCCTGCCCATGGGCACCAATCCATTGGTGTGTTTGTAATTTCGGCAATTTTCAAATCGGAGCTGAAAAATGGCAAAAGAAAAATTCGAG
>NZ_JACCDB010000030.1 GCF_013432195.1 Tepidicella baoligensis
ATAATTGCTGCCGACTCTATAGTGACGCACACTGTCTGGTTGCGATGGCGACTGGCGGCTTTGGTTGACAGCGAACCGTTACGCGTAAGTTGTTGATTTTGCTAGACCGCCATCTGCGCCTACCCGCAGGCCAAACGGAGAATAGAGATGGCTCTGGCAGAGAAAGCGGCCGATTTCGGGCGTTTCGGAAGTTAGTTGCCCGCAACACAGGTGGCCGGAACCCCGCGCCACGCGGGGATTTGAGACAAGAAAAGGCCCGGAGATTTTTCGAGTCCTTGTATGTGGTGGAGCTGGGGGGACTCGAACCCCCGTCCGCAAGCCTTCTTCGCGCAGTTCTACATGTGTAGTCGTCTGATTTGTTCTCGCCGAACTTGCCGCGCAGCGACACGCTGCAGGCCCGGCCAGCAACCTTTCATCTCACCGCCGGGCAAGTTGCCCGCCCGACGGCCAGCCCATGTGAATTCCCTCGCAGTCAGGACGGCTTTGCAGCCACCCTCACCCAGCCCATGGGCCAACTGTTGCGAGGCTCGCCGGATTAGGCGGCGAGTGCGAAACGTTCGTCGTTTGCAGTTACTTTTTTTCTGCGGTTTTACGAGGTGACAGAACCTCGACATGCCCTGCTGCGTGTCCGAACCCACGTCGAAACCAATGCAGCCCCTGCTGGCTCTTAGTTTACGCCAAGTCCAGAAAGTTCAAGAGTGCCATCGGTGTTTCGATGATGGCGTCGGCCCCCCAGGCACCCGCGTCGGTGTTCAGGCCCAGGTAACCGTAGAGCGCGGCCACCGTCGGCATCCCGGCTGCCTTGCCCGCCACGATGTCCCGCTGGTCATCGCCCACGTAGACACAACGGTCTGGGGGCAAGCCCAGCCGACGTGCCGCCTCCAGCAAGGGGGCAGGATGTGGCTTGGGGTAGGGAGTGGTGTCGCCGCCAATGACCGTGGACGATCGGGCAAACAGCGGCATGCCCGCGGTCAGCGGCAAAGCGAAACGCTCCATCTTGTTGGTGACCACTCCCCAGGCCAGGCCCCTTTGTTCCAACACATCCAGCATCTCGGCCACTTCATCGAAAGGGCGGGTCCGTTGCGTCATGCAGGCCTCGTATCGGTCAAAGAACTCCTGCTTGAGCGCCTCGAAAGCCGGATGCTCAGGGCCATGCCCAAACGCCACCTGGATCATGCCTCGCGCACCCGCGCCAGCCATCGGTCGGTAGGCTTCCAGAGGCAGCGGCGGCAGCCCTCGTGCCACCCGCATCTGGTCGGCTGCGTAGCCGAGATCGGGCGCACTGTCCACGAGCGTGCCGTCCAAATCGAAAAGCACGGCTTGCACACCGGAAAACTTCATGCCGATATCCGCTGAGTGGCCATCAGGTAGTTGACGCTGGTGTCACCGCTGAGCCAATAACGGCGCGTCAGCGGGTTGTATTCCATACCTCGTGTGGCTTGCAACTCAAGGCCCGCGGCACGGCAGTAAGCCGCCAGCTCGCTGGGCTTGATGAACTTGGCATATTCGTGGGTGCCCTTGGGCAACAGTTGCAGCACGTATTCCGCTCCCACGATCGCAAAGAGGAACGACTTGGGGTTGCGGTTGATGGTGGAGAAGAACACCCAACCTCCAGGCTTGACCAGGCGGGCGCACGCGCGAACCACCGACGACGGGTCCGGCACATGCTCCAGCATTTCCATGCAGGTGACCACGTCGAAGCTCTCGGGACATTCCTCGGCCAGTTGCTCGGCGCTGACCTCCCGATACTGTACGCGAGGGGTTTCGGCCTCCAGGGCGTGAAGCTGGGCCACCTTGAGCGCCTTGCTCGCCAAATCGATGCCCAACACGTTGGCACCTTTTCTGGCCATGGCGTCGGCCAAAATGCCTCCGCCGCAGCCCACATCCAGGACTGCCCTTCCCTCCAACGCCGCGAGGCGATCGATCCATTCCAGACGCAGGGGATTGATCTGATGCAAGGGACGAAATTCGCTTTCCGGATCCCACCATCGGTGGGCAAGCTCGGAAAATTTGGCCAATTCGGCCGGATCGGCATTCACATTTTTGTCCATCAGATGATTATCACCCGAGGAAGACAGAATCGGCATAGGGGGCAGCCA
>NZ_JACCDB010000031.1 GCF_013432195.1 Tepidicella baoligensis
CACGGATAGGAAATTCAACCGCATGAGGCCAAGTATGGCACGCGTTTTGGGCCTCGAAACACGTTCGGCCAAGGAAGGTTGAGCGCTCGCTTGCCGCTCAATGGCAAGAGCTTGGGAGGCAGTATGCATTTGGGCCTGGCGCGCGCGCAGCTGCTTCCCCGCAGCGATGGATACCGCCGCTTCACTGGGTCACCAATTGACGCGCTGGTCTACCTCGTCGGGTTGAGCTGCCAGATCCCAATCCGGCTCGCCTTGCGCACCATCATCCACCGGCGCGTCGCAGCCCTCCCACAGCGGTGGCCCGCGTGCCGGGGTGATGTGCGGGGGGGCAGACTCCACCCCGATGTGGTTCAGGATGTGGCGGATTTCGGCGCTGTGGGTGATGAAGGCAATGATGCGCATCTGCCCACCGCACATGGGGCACAGCAGCGGAAATGCCTCGTAGATGCGGGCAATCAGCACCGCCCACAAGTAATGCGCCGCTCGCTTCGGGCGTGCTTCAGGTTCGGGTGTGGGTGTGGCCGCGTTGCCCGGCGCCGCCACCCCAGGTACGCCCGCGCCAGGTTGTGCAGTCTCCACCGTGGCTGGTTGCGACGCAGCAGGCTGAGCCAGCGCCGTTACCGCCGCTCTCAGCGGCGAGTTTGGTGCCAGCACACCAAAGTAGCGGTGCCGGTGGGTGCGTGGCGGTGGCACCAGCGCGGCGATGCGGTCGATCAGTTCCAGCGGTGTGAGGTGCAGCTCATCTGCCTTGGCACCACGCTTGTCACTGGTGGGCTCGCTGCGCTGTTTGGCACAGCGGTACACCAGTTTGCTTCCCTCTTTGCGTAGGCGCTCCATGGAAAACGGTGGACGCGCGCAATAGCGCAGCAGCCGCTCCAGCGCAGCGCGGTCGTGGGCTTCGATGCACACCCCCGCATCCACCGAGAAGCCGCTGTGTTTGTAGCCCAGCATGTCTTTGGCGTCACAGTTCTCCAGCAGGCCCCGAGCAACGAAGGCGCGCAGGATGCGTTTTTGCAGTGTGGTCTGCACTGGGGCCACGGTAGCCGCATCGATGCCGGTGGCCGCGTGAAAGATGACACCCGGCGATGAGATTCGAGGGGTCGCATCAGCATCGCCCTCGCCCTCCACTTCCTCAAACACCCCGTCCACCACACAAACGTGGAAGTGGACGTGTTCATTGAGGCTGGAGCCGAATCGGTGAATGAAGGCGATGGCACCGATGTGCAGGCCTGCCTTGTCCATATGGGCCGCACCGGGGCTGTGGGTCTGCAGAGTTTGTGCGATCACCCGCAGAAAGATGCGCAGCACCATGCTCAGCACCGCTCCGTCGCGCTGCATGAAGTAACGAAGCCGCTTGGGAACCGACAGCACCCACTGGCGCACCGGCAGGCGGGGGAATACGTGATCGTTCAGGTGCGCTGCTGTCTCCACCATGCGCCGGGTGGTGCACGAGGGGCAGACTCCCCGGCCTTTGCAGGAGAAGGCTACAAAGTAGTCGTGCCCACAGTCGCCGCAGCGAGCGCGGGCAAAGCCATGGGCAAAGATGCCGCACTCAAGATACTTGGCAAACGCTTTGCGCACGAAGGGCTTGGGGGTGTGGTGGTCGCCCTGGCCGTCGAACTGACCCGCGCTGGCCAACTCTAGCCAGGTCTCGTAGTGCTCGGCTACCGTTTGGTAGAGCAGCGTGCGTTCGGGGTGGCGTGGGTTGTAGAGCTTGGGCTTGGAAGTGGCTGACATGAATACTGTACAAATGCACAGTATTCTGCGGCGATTGTTTGGGTACGCAAAGCACAAGGCCCGAACCGTCGCCAGTTCGGGCCTTGGCAGGGTAGCT
>NZ_JACCDB010000032.1 GCF_013432195.1 Tepidicella baoligensis
CGTCGAACAGCAGCTTGGTAAAGCCCTCGTCACGGCCGTTGGCGATGGCGCGGCCGCTGGCCGCCCAGGGGAACAGGCCCTTCTTGACCTTGATGCCCTGCTGCTTGGCCTGGTCTTCGGTCAGGCCCACCCAGGCCACTTCGGGGTCGGTGTAGGCCACGCTGGGGATCACGCGGGCGTTGAAGGCGGCGCTGGCCAGTTCCTTGTTGCCCTGCAATTCGCCGGCGATCACTTCCGCCGCCACATGCGCCTCGTGCACCGCCTTGTGCGCCAGCATGGGCTGGCCCACGATGTCGCCGATGGCGAAGATGTGCGGCACGTTGGTGCGCATCTGGATATCGACGCTGATGAAGCCCCGGTCGGTCACGGCCACGCCGGCCTTGTCGGCCGCGATCTTCTTGCCGTTGGGTGTGCGGCCCACGGCCTGCAGCACCAGGTCGTAGATGCCTTCACTCTTGGTACCGTCCAGCCCCTCGAACTGCACCCGGATACCCTCGGGCGTGGCCTGTGCCCCCACGGTCTTGGTCTTCAACAGGATGTTGTCGAAGCGGCCCTTGTTCATCTTCTCCCAGACCTTGACCAGATCGCGGTCGGCGCCCTGCATCAGACCGTCCATCATTTCCACCACGTCGAGCCGCGCGCCCAGGGTGGAGTACACGGTGCCCATCTCCAGCCCGATGATGCCGCCACCGATGATGAGCATTTTCTTCGGCACTGTCGGCAGCGCCAGGGCACCCGTGCTGTCCACGATGCGCGGGTCGTCGGGCAGGAACGGCAGCCGCACGGCCTGCGAACCGGCCGCGATGATGCACCGCTTGAACGCCACCACTGTCTTGCTGCCGGTCTTGTCCTGGCCGGTGCCGGTGGTTTCTTCCACTTCGACGTGGTTGGGGCCGACGAAGGCCCCGTAACCACGCACCACCGTGACCTTGCGCATCTTGGCCATGGCGGCCAGCCCACCCGTGAGCTTGCCGATGACCTTTTCCGTGTGGCTGCGCAGCGTGTCGATATTGACCACCGGGCGGCCGAACTCCACGCCCAAGTCGGCCATATGGCTGACCTCGTCCATCACGGCGGCCACGTGCAGCAGCGCCTTGGAGGGAATGCAGCCGACGTTCAGGCACACGCCGCCCAANTGCGCAGCTTGTCGATATTGACCACCGGGCGTCCGAACTCCACGCCCAAGTCGGCCATATGGCTGACCTCGTCCATCACGGCGGCCACGTGCAGCAGCGCCTTGGAGGGAATGCAGCCGACGTTCAGGCACACGCCGCCCAAGGTGGCGTAGCGTTCCACGATCACCACTTTCAAGCCGAGGTCGGCGGCGCGGAACGCGGCGGAGTAGCCGCCCGGCCCCCCGCCCAGCACGAGCACGTCGCACGCCAGGTCGGCGCTGCCGCTAAAGCTGGCCGCCGCCGGCAACACCGCGGCCGCCACCACGGGCGCAGCGNAGGTGGCGTAGCGTTCCACGATCACCACTTTCAAGCCGAGGTCGGCGGCGCGGAACGCGGCGGAGTAGCCGCCCGGCCCCCCGCCCAGCACGAGCACGTCGCACGCCAGGTCGGCGCTGCCGCTAAAGCTGGCCGCCGCCGGCAACACCGCGGCCGCCACCACGGGCGCAGCGGACGAGGCCGGGGCCGCCACCGCAGCCGCGGCAGGCGCGGACGCCGGGGCACCAGTGGTCGGTGCCGAGGGCGCCGAGGAGGGCACGGCCGCGGCCGCCTCACCGGCCACCTCCAGCGACAGAATCACCGACCCTTCGCTGACCTTGTCGCCCAGCTTGA
>NZ_JACCDB010000033.1 GCF_013432195.1 Tepidicella baoligensis
CTGAGAGCCTGAGAATTTTTCTCGGAGCCCCGCAGATTGGCACGCAACTGGCTTATCTTTGGACATGAAAGTATCCCGGCACCCAAACGAAGTGGCAGGCGGTCTGTTTGAGGACATGCCAGCAGTGCAACCGCACCAAGCTCTGGCGGCGCGGCAGGCGCGCCGTGCGGCCCAATGCCAGGGTGAGCCCAGGCTGCTGCGGCCCAACCGGCGGCAGATCGAGCTGCGGGCATCGGACCTGGAGTCGCTGCTGGGCGAAGATCATCTGGCGCGGCTGGTGTGGGGCTATGTTGAGCGCCAGGACCTGAGCCGGCTGAGCGACGCGATCAAGGCGCGGGGCAGCAACGCCGGGCGCTCGGCGATCGACCCGCGCATCCTGTTTGCGCTGTGGCTGTACGCCACGCTCGATGGCGTGGGCAGTGGTCGAGAGATCGCCCGGCTCACGCGCGAGAGTGACGCCTACCGCTGGATCTGTGGCGGGGTGTCGGTGAACTACCACGCGCTCAACGATTTCCGCTCGGGCAACGAGGCGCTGATGGACGAGGTGCTCACGACCAACGTGGCGGCGCTGGCCGCCAGCGGGGCGATCAGCCTGCAGCGCGTGGCGCAAGACGGCATGCGGGTGCGCGCCGCTGCGGGGGCGGCGTCGTTTCGACGCCAAGGCAGTCTGCGGCAGCACTGGGCCCAGGCCCAGGCGTGGGTACAGCAGCTCAAGCAGCGCACCCAGGACGATCCGGCAGCGGCCAGCCGCCGGCAGCAGGCCGCACGCCAGCGCGCTGCCCAGCAGCGTGAAGCGCGCATCCAGGCGGCGCTGCAGCAGTTGCCCCAAGTGCAGGCGGCCAAGCGGCGCAACGGCGACAAACCCGAAGACGCGCGTGCGAGCACGACCGACGCCGATGCGCGGGTGATGAAGATGGGCGACGGCGGCTTCAGGCCCGCGTTCAACGTGCAGTTGGCCACGAC
Source organism: Tepidicella baoligensis (assembly GCF_013432195.1). Taxonomy (GTDB): domain Bacteria; phylum Pseudomonadota; class Gammaproteobacteria; order Burkholderiales; family Burkholderiaceae_C; genus Tepidicella; species Tepidicella baoligensis. The sequence goes on from NZ_JACCDB010000033.1 coordinate 964, forward strand.
CTGCCGCGAGCAGGTGATCGTGGGCGTGGCCGTGACCAACGCGGGCAGCGACATGGCGCAGATGGCGCCGATGCTCGAACAAGTCATCGAGCGCAGCGGCTGCACACCCGAGCAGTGGCTGGTGGACGGAGGATATCCCGCGCACGAGCAGATCGACGCGGTGCACGAGCGCACCCAAGGCCAGACGCAGGTCATCGCGCCGGTGCCCGAGCCCAAGACCAGGGCCAAGGCAGACCAGGGCGGTGATGACGAGCCCCCGACGGCGGACAAGCACCAGCGCAAGGCCAGCGACTCCGAGCCGGTGGCGCAGTGGCGAGCGCGCATGGCCAATGCGGCCATGCAGGACCTCTACAAGCAGCGCGCGGCCAGCGCCGAGTGCGTCAACGCGCTGGCGCGCAACCGGGGATTGCAGCGCATGCCGGTGCGCGGGCTGCGCAAGGTGCGCGCGGTCGCCTACCTGTTTGCGCTGGCGCACAACCTGATGCGCATGGTCAAGATCGCGCCACAGCTGCTCGGTCTGGGCACAGATGAGTGCGTGATGCGCCAAGCGGCTGCGTAAGGGGAGCTCGAAGTGAGAAATGGCCCCGATTCATGCCTGGAAAGGCCCACAAACGCCCCACAGAGCACTTCGAACCCCAGCCACTCGTTTGGCTGCACCCGCATCGGCACGCACACAGCACGTAGCGTAGCTGCACCAAGAAGTCAAATGTTTCTCAGCCTCTGAG
>NZ_JACCDB010000034.1 GCF_013432195.1 Tepidicella baoligensis
AGCACGAATACGCTCAGGCAGACGGTGATAGACCGGCGCGATCTCGATCTCGCTCTTGAGCACCCTGAAACCCCGCTCGATGTCGGCCAAGCTCTTGTAGCGCTGCACGATCTGTGCGGGTTCAAGGTCGGCCACATTGGTGACCAGCAGCAACTTGCCGTCCATCATTTGGGCGCGGGCCAAGGCCTTGGCATCGATGTCATAGGTGAACAAATCGGATTTGAGGTCCACCTTGATGATTTTGGAGAGGTGGGCATCGGCCACCTCGTGGAAAAACCGTGCTTTGGCGCCCGAGTCACTGAGCCTGCGCCCGCGGTGCACCGCGCCGGCATCCTGCCCGTCGAGCTTGCCGGCTAGTTCGCTGGCCCGCGCCTCCAGCGCCGCAATGCGGGCAGAGCGCTGGGCCGTTTGTTCTTGTGCCCGCAGCGGATCGTGCGCCACGATCAGGCGATGGCCTTCCCAAAGGGTTTCGGCTACCGTCTGCCCCTCGTGCGCGGCAGCCTCGTGCAAGGGCTGCAGCAGCTCGGCAAACTCCCCGTAGCGGCGACCGGGCACCGCCAGGATGAACTCCAGTGGCTGCCCATCGGGCAAGCGCAGGGCGGCCAGATCGGCCAGGTTGTCGACCGAGAGCAAGCCACGGTCGGCCACGATCACCAGGCGCCGGATGTGCGGGTAGCGCGCCAGCACCTTGCGCACCGTTGGCAGCAAGGTCGGTGCCTCGGACGTATTGCCGTCAAACACCTCGTGGTAGATCGGCATGCCATCGGCCGTTTGCACCACGCCCAACATGAACTGCCTGGCCACCATCCCCTGCTTGGACATGCCAAAGTGCCACACATCGCCGTCTTGCACGCTCAGGCCTTCACTGCGGATGGTCGTCAGGTCATAAAAGACGACGGAGAGCTCGTCATCGATCAAGGGCCGCAACAAATGGGCCACGCAATCGTCAACGGCTTGCTGATGGTCCATCAGCGCATCCATGCTGCGCAGCAGATGCTGGTGCGTGAGCTTGGCCGGATCGACCCCGGGCATGGAGACGGTCTGCAGCCAGCGCAGCGTACCCAGTTTGGAGTCCGCATCGCACAGGCGGTTGAAGACCATCACGCGAATGGCTTGCTCCACTGCGCTGGAAAAGCGAGCACGGCGGAAAACGCCGGCCAGGCAGTCAAAGCCGATCTCGCGCCAGAGCTGATCCAATGCCCACACATCGCCCAAAGCCAGGGCCGACTCGAACTGCACCTGAGGTGTGGAGGTATCCACGGGCCCATGGCCCCGGGCCTTGAGCAGCGTCTGCAACACCTTGTCGACCTGCCCGTTGTTCTCATCAACGCGGCCCAGGGTGAGCAGGTTGCGTTGGCGGGGTTGACCATTGGCGTCGCGGTAGGACTCCACGATCTGGGCGTAGGTGTGGCCACGGGAGCGAGCGAGCTTGACGAACATGGAACAAGTGTAGCGCAAGGGGCGAAAGGAGGTGCTACACAAAACAAGAAATGTTTACACTACAAGAAAATCCAGAAAAACATGGCCAAGTGCTTGATTCATAGAGGCCTCAACCCTCGAAATACTCCTAAAACCGGGGGTAAGTGTCGAACTCGGG
>NZ_JACCDB010000035.1 GCF_013432195.1 Tepidicella baoligensis
AGGTTTTGCAGACCTTCCCTACCTCAAACAGGGGGTGTTCAACCGCTCAAAAACAGGGGCGAAGATGGTATAAATGAGACGTTGTTCAACAAGGAGCGTCATCATGAAGCGTCTTGCGGTCACCGTCTTTGCACTCACACTGGCGTCAGCAGCCGGAGCCACTTGCATCGGCTCGGGCTCGTATGCCACCTGTACCGACTCCAGCGGGAATACCTACAACATCCAGCGGTACGGCAACACCACCCATATGCAGGGGTGGAACCCATCTACAGGCAGCAACTGGAACCAGTCGAGTTCTACTTACGGAAATACGACGATCCATAACGGCACTGCGGCTGATGGGCGTTCTTGGAGTGGTTCTACTATGCGATTTGGTGACACGACTATTCACCAGGGCATCGATAGCCGGGGTAATCCGTATAGTCGGACGTGTAATTCGTTTGGGTGTTTCTGAATTTTAGATCGTGATGAATAAATTAAAAATGATTTCCCGTTTGCTCTTTATTTTGGGATTGATTCATCCGGCGTTAGTTTTGGCTGCTGACTTTGAAATAATTCACCTCGCGGGATCACTGGTTTTGGGGGGCAGGGTTGTTGCTTATGGCGATAGCACGCGATGGGGGGTGGTTCAAACGCAATCGCTGGTGTTGATTGATAAAAAAAAACCATGGCGTTCCGCTCTTTCTTTTTATTCTGTTGATTGTTCTGTGAACGGTGTTGAGATAGTCCTCGATTCGCTCAACATGGAAACGGATGGTAATAAGGAGCCTAGGTGGGTCTCACTGCCGGGTACAGAGAAATATAGAAATGGATTTAAACCTGAAGAAATACAACATTTTGCGGTAGATGAATTCATAAAGAGACGGAATAGTAAGATATTGGATGCCGCTGATGAGTCTACTAGGCGGCAGTTAATGGATCTTAAGCCATTTGCACCAGACCCAGTGGAGGTCGCTTTGGCATTTGGTTGTGCTGTTATTAAGGATAAATTGCATCCCAAGCAGGCCGCCGAATCTATTCTCAAGTTGAATTGGTTGCCGGGGGTCAAATCAATCATGTGTAGATATTCTTCTGACGCGTATCGCATCGATGAACTCAAAGTGTCTGTTAGATTCGATGAAAAGAGAGGCTTTGTGCAGGTAAATAACAAGTGGGAGAAGAATGCTTTGCTTAGTTCCGACAATATAAGATTTAAATTACTTGATAACGATGTCTTTGTCGATAGAGTCACCGGAAGGTCTATTATCCGCGATGATAGTGGTCCGCTTCTTTTCGGAAATTGTGATGTAGATGATGGGAGTAGAAAGTTTTAGTACAATAACTTATGTTTTCTGACGGTCCTTCGTCATTTCGTGTGGAACACAACACTCACAATGCTCCCCTGGTTGTTGAGCCCGGTGGGCATGTGTGCAGGCCGCTGGCCGGCCTGTGCACATGTCCACGAGGCGTGTTTGATCAGGAGGATGAGTCCATGGGCATTGCCGTAGGGAACCTCTGCACTACCCCGC
>NZ_JACCDB010000036.1 GCF_013432195.1 Tepidicella baoligensis
CGCGAAGAAGGCCGCCTAAGCCGCTGCGGATCGGGCGGAAGCCCCGCCCGCGCCAGCGGCGCGGGCGTTCGGAAGGGCCGCGCGGCAGTGCCGCGCAAGCGGCCCTCCCTCACCCGCCACGGCGGCATCCTGCATTACGTGCTGCGCCAGCTCGCCGCGAAGAAGGCCGCCTAAGCCGCTGCGGATCGGGCGGAAGCCCCGCCCGCGCCAGCGGCGCGGGCGTTCGGAAGGGCCGCGCGGCAGTGCCGCGCAAGCGGCCCTCCCTCACCCGCCACGGCGGCATCCTGCATTACGTGCTGCGCCAGCTCGCCGCGAAGAAGGCCGCCTAAGCCGCTGCGGATCGGGCGGAAGCCCCGCCCGCGCCAGCGGCGCGGGCGTTCGGAAGGGCCGCGCGGCAGTGCCGCGCAAGCGGCCCTCCCTCACCCGCCACGGCGGCATCCTGCATTACGTGCTGCGCCAGCTCGCCGCGAAGAAGGCCGCCTAAGCTGCTGCGGATCGGGCGGTCGCGCCATGTCACGCCATAGGGCACTTCTCGAAACCTCCCTCCCCCTTGCAGCGCGTGAGCCGGCATGATGTCGCCCATGATCACCCCGCGCATCAAGCCCTCGTCTTTCTGGCGTCACCAGCCTGGCGCTGACCTGTTCGTGCAAGACCAGCGCCAAGCCAAGCTCGGCGGCTTCATCGCCAACCTGGCAGCAATGGACGAACTGATCGACTTCGCGGCCATTGCCGCCCGGGTCGACACCGCCTGCCCTCGCGCTGACCGTAGCAAAGGCGGGCGCCCGCCGTACCCCACCGAGGTGATGGTGCGGCTGCTGTTCATCCAGTCGCTGTACAACCTCAGCGACGAGGACTGCGAGTACCAGGTGCTGGACCGCATGAGCTTCCAGCAATGGCCCCGATCGCTGTTGAACCGACCGGGCTGACACCCGAGCAAGCGCCATGGGCAACTGCTCTGCGTGACGCAGGTGTAAGTCACGGTGGCGCAAGGCCGNCCAGCAATGGCCCCGATCGCTGTTGAACCGACCGGGCTGACACCCGAGCAAGCGCCATGGGCAACTGCTCTGCGTGACGCAGGTGTAAGTCACGGTGGCGCAAGGCCGCTTGCGTGCGCTTGCGCCAAGAAGTTGGCGCAGGTTTCGAGAGAAGAGAGGGCAGATCGGAGTCGAACCTGCCCCATTCAGCCGCCCCCGGCAGTGGGGCGCGGCGCAGGCGGAACGGCCCGGAACCCCGCGCGGTGTCGGGGAACCCGGAAACGAAAACGCCCAACCGAGAACGGTTGGGCGCTGAATGGTGGTGGTGGAGTTTAACAGAAAACCAAACCCACATATCAGCAGTCTCTCAGCCCCGGTCGGAAGCTTTGGAACCTCTGCACTACCCCGC
>NZ_JACCDB010000037.1 GCF_013432195.1 Tepidicella baoligensis
TCAAGCTGGGCGACAAGGTCAACATGGGCGATCTGCTGGCCATTCTGGAGGGGGTCGATTCTGCCGGCGCCGATGCAGCTGCCCCAGCGGCTCCCGCGGCCCCCGCCCCTGAGCCAGCTCTTACCCCAGCGGCGCCGGCATCTGTGCCCGTTGTGGCGGCTGCACCGGCGACGGTGTCGGCACCGGCGCACAACCCTGCCGCCACCCCAGTGCTGGGCTTGCCCCACGCCTCGCCTGCGGTGCGCAAGTTCGCTCGCGAGCTGGGCGTGCCGCTTGCCGAAGTCCAAGGTTCCGGCCCCAAAGGCCGCATCACGCTGGAAGACGTGCAAAACTTCACGCGGTCGGTCATGGCAGGGGCGATCCAGACCCAAGCCCAGGCCGCCAAGGCGCCTGCCATGGCCGCCGGCGGTGGCGGTTCCGAGCTGGGCCTCATCCCCTGGCCCAAGGTGGACTTCGCCAAGTTCGGCCCCATCGAGCGCAAGGAGCTGGGCCGCATCAAGAAGATCAGCGGCGCCAACCTGCTGCGCAACGCGGTGATGATCCCGGCCGTCACCAACCACGATGACGCCGACATCACCGATCTCGAAGCCTTCCGCGTGGCCACCAACAAGGAACACGAGAAGTCCGGCATCAAGGTGACGATGTTGGCCTTCCTGATCAAGGCCTGCGTGGCGGCGCTGAAGAAGTTCCCCGAGTTCAACAGCTCGCTGGACGGCGACGCCCTGATCTATAAGCACTACTACCACATCGGCTTTGCGGCAGACACCCCCAACGGTTTGGTGGTGCCCGTGATCAAGGACGCCGACAAAAAGGGTGTGCTGCAGATCAGTCAGGAAATGAGCGAGCTGGCCAAGAAGGCGCGCGACGGCAAGCTGGGACCGGCCGACATGAGCGGCGCGACCTTCACCATCTCCAGCTTGGGTGGCATTGGCGGGCGTTACTTTACGCCCATCATTAACGCGCCGGAGGTGGCGATTCTGGGTGTGTGCAAGAGCCAGATGGAGCCCAAGTGGGACGGCAAGCAATTCGTGCCGCGCCTGATGCTGCCGCTGTCGCTGACGTGGGACCACCGCGTGATCGACGGGGCCGCCGCCGCACGCTTCAACGCCTACCTGGGCCAGATCCTGGCGGACTTCCGCCGCGTGTTGCTGTAAACAAAGGAACCTGAACATGGCACTGATGGACATCAAGGTTCCCGACATCGGCGACTTCAAGGACGTGGCGGTCATCGAGCTGCTGGTCAAGCCGGGC
>NZ_JACCDB010000038.1 GCF_013432195.1 Tepidicella baoligensis
AGTCGAGAATCTTGGCCACGACGCCGGCGCCGACGGTGCGGCCGCCTTCGCGGATGGCAAAGCGCAGACCTTCTTCCATGGCGATGGGCGCGATCAGCTTGACCGTAATCGACACGTTGTCGCCCGGCATCACCATTTCCTTGCCTTCGGGCAGCTCGATCGAGCCGGTCACGTCGGTGGTGCGGAAGTAGAACTGCGGACGGTAGTTGTTGAAGAACGGCGTGTGGCGTCCGCCTTCGTCTTTGCTCAGCACGTACACCTCGCCGGTGAAGTGGGTGTGCGGCTTGATGGAGCCGGGCTTGCACAGCACCTGGCCGCGCTCGACTTCCTCGCGCTTGGTGCCGCGCAGCAGGATGCCGACGTTGTCGCCCGCCTGGCCCTGATCGAGCAGCTTGCGGAACATCTCCACGCCGGTGCAGGTGGTCTTCTGGGTCGGGCGGATGCCGACGATCTCGATTTCCTCACCGACCTTGATGACGCCGCGCTCCACACGGCCGGTCACCACGGTGCCGCGGCCCGAGATGGAGAACACGTCTTCGACCGGCATCAGGAAGGCGCCGTCCACCGCGCGCTCGGGCGTGGGGATGTAGCTGTCCAGCGCCTCGGCCAGCTTCATGATGGCCTCTTCGCCCAGGGGCCCCTTGTCGCCTTCGAGGGCCAGCTTGGCCGAGCCCTTCACGATGGGGGTGTCGTCGCCCGGGAAGTCGTACTTGGAGAGCAGCTCGCGCACTTCCATCTCGACGAGCTCGAGCAGCTCTTCGTCGTCGACCATGTCGCACTTGTTGAGGAACACGATGATGTAGGGCACGCCCACCTGACGCGCCAGCAGGATGTGCTCGCGGGTCTGGGGCATCGGGCCGTCGGCGGCGGAGACCACCAGGATGGCTCCGTCCATCTGCGCCGCACCGGTGATCATGTTCTTCACGTAGTCGGCGTGGCCCGGGCAATCCACGTGGGCGTAGTGGCGGTTGGCCGTCTCGTATTCCACGTGCGCGGTGTTGATGGTGATGCCGCGCGCCTTTTCTTCCGGAGCCGCGTCGATCTGGTCATAGGCCTTGGCCTGACCACCGAACTTCTGCGCCAGCACGGTGGTGATGGCAGCCGTCAGCGTCGTCTTGCCGTGGTCCACGTGACCGATGGTGCCCACGTTCACGTGCGGCTTGGTCCGCTCGAATTTTTCTTTTGCCAT
>NZ_JACCDB010000039.1 GCF_013432195.1 Tepidicella baoligensis
TCAAGAAATGGTGGCCTCGTCGGTGCGGCTCTCGCCCTTGTTGTCCACCCACTTCACCACCACCTTGTCGCCCTTGGCCGCGCCCTTGAACTTGAACGCCAGAAACGGGTTCTGCGACACCGCCCCGCTCCACTCGCACTTGAGCACCGTCTTGCCGTTGTGCGTCGCCTCCACGTCCGTGATGTAGTGCGCCGGCACCAGATTGCCCGCCCCGTCTCGCCGCGTCCCCGGCTCCATCACGTGCGACATCAGCACGCGCACCGTCGTCACCCCGTCCGCCTCGGCGGCTCGAATTCGCATGGGTCCTGCCATGATCTCTACTCCTGTGTCTTGCTATACATCTCAGACCAGCGCTCAGCCGCCGCAGCCGCCCAGCGTCACCTTGGTCTCTTTCGTGGCCGAGTACAGCTTGCCGTCAGCCTTCACGATCGCCACCACGTCCGTGCTCTGCCCCATCTTCAGTCGCGTCTGCACGTCCGGCTCCGTCCCCGCCGGAATCATGAACGCCGCAGCCATCGGCACCGGGTTCTTCTCCACCAGCAGGTAGATCTCCGTCGTGTTCGCCAGCTTGCTGATCGCACCCACCGGCACCACCGCTCCGTTTTCCGCAATGTCCGGCGAGACGATCGTGACCTGATCACTGGCCGACACACTGCCGCCCAATGCCTTGATGGCGTCTTGCAGGTTCTTCGCGTCAAAACCCGCCCGGCCCGCAGCCATCGCCTGCTCGGCCGTCACAATGCCCAGCGACAGCAGCGTGGCCATCGCTCCCGTGCTCTTCAGTACGGTTCGGCG
>NZ_JACCDB010000004.1 GCF_013432195.1 Tepidicella baoligensis
TGGCTGCCCCCTATGCCGATTACGTCATAATTGACGTTTACGTAAACGTCAATACAAAGGACATAGGAGCACACCATGGACATCGCAGACAAGGTTTTCGTCGTCACTGGCGGCGCTTCCGGGTTGGGTGAGGGCACCGCCCGCATGCTGGCTGCCCAAGGCGGGCAGGTCGTGGTGGCTGACATGCAGGCCGACAAGGGGCAGGCCGTGGCACGCGACATCGGCGGTGTCTTCGTGCCCTGCGACGTGACGAGCGAGGCCGATGGGCAAAAGGTCGTGGCCCAGGCGACCGCCATGGGCAAACTCGTGGGGCTGGTCAACTGTGCCGGCATTGCGCCGGCTGAAAAAACCGTCGGCAAAAACGGGCCGCACGATCTTGGCCTGTACACCAAGACCATCATGGTCAATTTGGTGGGCACCTTCAACATGATCCGCCTGGCCGCAGCCGCCATGAGCCAGAATGCCCCGGAACCCACCGGCGAACGCGGAGTGCTGATCTCGACCGCCTCGGTGGCCGCCTATGACGGACAGATTGGCCAGGCCGCCTATGCCGCCTCCAAGGGAGGCATCGTCGGCATGACGCTGCCGATCGCCCGCGACTTGGCGCGCAACGGCATTCGCAACATGACCATCGCGCCAGGCATCTTCGGCACGCCCATGCTATTCGGCCTGCCCCAGGAGGTGCAGGACTCGCTCGCCGCCAGCGTGCCCTTCCCGTCCCGCCTTGGCCGGCCAGACGACTACGCCAAACTGGTGAGACATATCATCGAGAACGACATGCTCAACGGCGAGGTGATTCGCCTCGACGGCGCCATCCGGTTGGCACCAAGATGACGTCGTGCCCGCCCCCCTGCGCGGTGTAAGATGAGCATGTCTCAACCTACCCTCTAGGGCATGACGGCACCAACCCCCCAGGACATTGCACGGGAAGCAGTCAAACGCCTGGCTGCTCGCAAGCTACCGCCGACCCCAGAAAACTTCCAAGCCACCTACCATGAGGTCGCTGGCACGCGACCTTTGCGGCCCTTCCCCCTGGAGAACCTGCGCCACATCGGCGCCCAGCTGCCAGACCGCACCCCTGCCCAGATCCGCTTCAAGGCCCAGTTCGGCAAGGCCGTGAGCCAGCACAGCTGGGAAGATCTGGAAAAAGTGCTCATCCAGCACCTGAAGCAAAGCGCTGCCACATCGGCTGAATCGGCACCAGCCGCGCCGAGCACTCCGGCGGTGATCGAAACGGAGAGCCTGCCTGCCGAATTGCGGGAACAGATCGCCCGCATCGTCAGTTTCACCCTGCCTGCCGTCGGTCAGGACGATGCCAAGGTGGTCGAACTGGCTGAGGAGCTCATCGCCTATTTGAAGCAAGACAGCCAACACCTGCCCACCCTGCGCAAGCTCATGGCAGACTTCGCGTTTCGCCTGTCATTTGTTGCGCAGGAGCAACAGGACATCCGCGAAACCCTGCTGTCTCTGCTGCACACGGTGTTCGAGAACATTGGCGACATCAATCCGGAAAACCCCTGGCTGCAAGGTCAGATGGCCGCATTGATGGAGGCCACCAAACCCCCACTTTCGATACGACGGCTGGAGAACGTGGAGCGGCGGCTGAAAGGGCTCATCGTCAAGCAGATCGAGACCAAGGAGCAGACGCTCGCGGCACAGCAGGTGATGAAAGAGACGCTCAGCACTTTTCTGCAGCGCCTCTCGCAAACGGCAGACAACAGCCAACACTATCAGCAGCGCTTCGAGGAGTGTGCCCGGCGCCTGGAGAGCGCTTCCAGCCTGGCGGAAATGGCGCCGGTGGTGCAACAAGCCATCCAGTCCGCCCGGACCATGGCCCTCGACAGCCAGCGCACCGCCGAAGAACTCAGCCACCTGCGCCAGCGGGCCCAGGAAGCCGAACAGGAGGCCCAGCGTTTGCGCGAAGAGCTCGACCGCATGAGCGAGATGGCCAGCCACGATCTGCTCACTGGGGTCCTGAATCGCAAGGGGCTGACTGATGTGGCCAAAGGCGAGCTCTCTCGCGCCGACCGCGGCGGCAGCCAGCCCTGCCTGGCTTTGCTGGATATCGACGACTTCAAGCGTCTCAACGACCGGCTCGGCCACCTCAAAGGTGACGCCGCGCTCCAGCACTTGGCGCGGGTCGCCAAGGCATCGCTGCGACCGCAGGACGCGGTAGCCCGTTTCGGCGGTGAGGAGTTCGTCATCATCCTGCCCGACACATCGGTCACCGAGGCCGTGGAGGTGCTGACCCGTCTGCAGCGCGAACTCTCCAAACAGTTCTTCCTGGAAGGGGAGGAACACATCCTGATCACGTTCAGCGCGGGCGTGATTCAACGCCGGCCTGACGAGTCCCTCGAAGAGGCGCTCCACCGCGCCGACCAGGCGATGTACACCGCCAAGCGACTGGGCAAAAACCGCGTGGTGGCAGCCTGAAAGGCCGTTGTCACACGTCGATAGCCTGGGCGGAGCCTGCCCGCCTGCGCAGTTCGAATTTCTGGATTTTCCCAGTGCTCGTCTTGGGCAATTCGCCGAACACGATGGCCCGAGGCACTTTGAACCCGGCCAGGTGGCGGCGGCAGTGCAAGACCATGTCCTCGGCCGAGGCTTGGGCATCGGCCTTGAGCTCGATGAAGGCACACGGCACCTCGCCCCAGCGGGGATCGGGCTTGGCCACGACCGCCGCCGCCAACACGGCGGGGTGGCGGTAGAGCACATCCTCCACCTCGATGGAGGAGATGTTTTCCCCGCCCGAGATGATGATGTCTTTGCTACGGTCCTTGATCTTGACGTAGCCGTCCGGGTATTGGACCGCCAGATCGCCGCTGTGGAACCAGCCCCCGGCGAACGCCTCCTGGGTGGCGGCGGGGTTCTTGAGGTAGCCCTTCATGGCGATGTTGCCCCGGAACATGATTTCCCCCATGGTCTCGCCATCCCAGGGCACGGGGCTCAGGGTCTGTGGCTCCAGCACCCGGGCATCACGTTCCAGGTGGTAGGGCACACCCTGACGGGCGTTGAGCCGGGCCCGTTCACCGATGTCCAGCTCGGCCCATTCGGCCTGTTTCGCGCAGACCATGGCAGGCCCATAGACTTCGGTGAGGCCGTACACATGCGTGAGGTCGAAGCCCATGGCCTCCATCCCCTCGATCATCGAGGCTGGCGGCGCCGCACCCGCCACCATGGCATGGATGCCCGAGGGCAGCCCTTCCTTCATGGACGCCGGGGCATGGACGAGCAGGTTGTGCACGATGGGTGCACCGCAGTAGTGGGTAACACCATGCTCGCGCATCAGATCAAAGATCATCTGCGCCTCCACCTTGCGCAGACACACGTTCACACCGGCCCGGGCCGCCAGCGTCCAGGGAAAACACCAGCCATTGCAGTGGAACATGGGCAGCGTCCACAAATAGACGGCATGCTTGGGCATGTCCCACTCCAGGATGTTGGACAGCGCATTGAGTGCCGCACCCCGGTGGTGGTACACGACCCCCTTGGGATTGCCCGTGGTGCCGCTGGTGTAGTTGAGGGCAATGGCGTCCCATTCGTCGGCAGGCAGCGACCACTCGAAAGACGGATTCCCACCCGCCAGGAAGACTTCGTAGTCCAGTGCTGGCAGATCCACCGCCGGCGGACCATAGAGGGGATCGTGCGCCATCACCACGGTGACGGGTGTCTGGCTCTGGCGCAAGGCCAGCGCCTGCTGCATCACACCGGCAAACTCCGGATCGACGATCACCAGCCGGGCCTCCCCGTGGTCGAGCATGAACGCGATGGACGAGGGATCGAGCCTGGTGTTGAGGGCATTGAGCACCGCTCCAGCCATCGGTACTCCGAAGTGAGCCTCGACCATGGCAGGCGTGTTGGGCAGCATCACCGCCACTGTGTGGTTTTTACCGATGCCGGCCTGTTGCAAGGCGCTGGCCAGACGGCGGCAACGGTCGTAGGTCTGGCGCCAGGTCTGGCGCTGGACATCTGACCCCTTTCCATGCACGATGGCCAGCCGGTGCGGGTACACGCGGGCCGCGCGCTCGATGAAAGCCAACGGACTCAAGGGCGCGAAGTTCGCCTCGTTGCGTGGCATGTCCTGATCGAAAATCGACGTCATTTCGGGTCTCCTCTCCATCGGCCTGGGCCGGATCGTCCGACTCCAATGTAGCCGAAGCAGCGGCTCGCCGGGAACAGCACATCGGCGAAAATACCGCGTGGCCATCCCCCAGAGCTTCATCCAGGAACTGCTGTCCCGCGTCGACATCGTCGAGGTGGTGGGCCGCTACGTTCCTCTGCGCAAGGCAGGAGCGAATTTCATGGGGCTGTGCCCGTTCCATGGCGAAAAATCCCCCTCGTTCAGCGTCAGTCCGACCAAGCAGTTCTTCCACTGCTTCGGCTGCGGCAAGCATGGCAACGCCATCGGCTTCCTGATGGACCACACGGGCGTAGGGTTTGTGGAGGCGGTCCAGGATCTGGCTCAACAGGTGGGGCTGGCCGTGCCGCAAGAAGATGTGCCCGTCCAGGAGCGGGCCCGTGCGGCCGCCCAACGCCGCCACCAAGCGACCCTGAACGAGGTGCTGCGGCAAGCCGAAACCGCTTTCAAGATCCAGCTCAAACAATCCCCACGAGCGATCGACTACCTCAAGCAGCGCGGCGTCAGTGGACCGATCGCCAAAACCTTCGGCCTGGGTTATGCCCCGCCGGGATGGCGCTTTCTCTCCACCGTATTCCCCGATTACCAAAGCCCGCTGCTCGTGGATGCCGGTCTGGTGATTGCCGCTGAAGAGACCCTGGGACAGGAGGACGCCAGCGGCCCGCAAGCGCGCCGCTACGACCGTTTCCGCGACCGAATCATGTTCCCGATCCGCAACGTGAAGGGAGAGACCATAGGGTTCGGCGGACGCATCCTCGATCAGGGCGAGCCCAAATACCTCAATTCACCCGAAACCCCTGTGTTCAGCAAGGGACACGAGTTGTACGGCCTGTTCGAGGCGCGCACCGCGATCCGACAGGCCGGCTATGTGCTGGTGACCGAAGGCTACATGGACGTGGTGGCCCTGGCCCAGCTCGGCTTTCCCCAGGCGGTGGCCACGCTGGGCACGGCCTGCACGCCCGACCACGTGCGGCTGCTGTTCCGCTTCAGCGAGAGCGTGGTGTTCAGCTTCGACGGCGATGCCGCCGGCCGGCGTGCCGCCCGCAAGGCACTGGAAGCGACCCTGCCCTGGATCACCGACACCCGCAGCGCCAAGTTTCTCTTCCTGCCCCCCGAGCACGATCCGGACAGCTATATCCGCGCGCATGGTCCAGACGCCTTCGCCCAAGCCATCAAGGAGGCCATGCCCTTGAGCCGGTTTCTGATCGAAGTGGCCGCTACCGGCTGCGAACTCGACACTGCCGAAGGCCGGGCCCGCATGGCCAGCCAGGCCCAACCGCTGTGGACAGCCATGCCGGACGGCGCGCTGAAGCGGCAGCTGTTGCAGGAACTGTCCGAACACGTGGAACTGGACGCCCGGGAACTCTCCCAGCTCTGGGCGGCCCGCCCCGTGCGCCGGGCTTCGGGCTCTGCAGCGACCGGCCTGACACTGCCCCGACCGGAGCCTGCCCAGCCGCCCCAGGATGCGCCTGCCGCGCGCATCGATCGTCCACGCCCGCCGCCTTCCACTGCCAGAGCGGCATCGCGGCCGACACCTTCCCGTCGCCGTCGTGCCACACGGGGCCTGCTCGGCCGGGCCGACCGGGTTGCACGGATCGTGCTGAACACCCCGCAAGCCTGGGACTGGCTGACGGCCGACGACCACCACCTGCTGGCCTCGGAGCCCGAACCACATGGTCCACTGTTTGCTTGGCTCGAAAGCCAGTGGCTGGAACACGGCCCCCAGCCATGGGCAGCCTTGAGCGTGGCGCTGCGCGGCCAGCCCTTTGAAGACTTGGCGCTGGCGCTGCATGCCAGTGGCGTAGCCTTGGAAACCCCTGAACTCTCGCCATCCAGCGAGCGCCATGATCCTGGACCTGAGGAGTTGCGCCGCGAACTGCGTGAACTGCTGCGGCGCATGCGGATCGAACATCTCAAGGCCCAAGAGACCGAGCTGATCGCACTCGCTGCCACGGACCCCGGCGCCCTCGCCCGTTACCGTGAAACACAGGCCCAACGCATCGCTCTCGAAGCGGAAACAGGAACTTAACGACTCCTGTATAATTCAAAAGTTTGCGCAAGTGCGACAGCAGCACCTCCGGATCGGCCAAACGCTCACGAACGCGTGATGGGGACAAACTCCCCCGGCCAAGGCCCAAGCGCCCCCGCAAGGACTGCAATCCAAATGTTCGCCCCACGAGCTTGCGCCTCGCCCCTTGAACGTCTGGGGTGCATGGTGGTCTGTTCGCTCAGACCCCTGATCGACTTGTTTTCTGAATCCAACGCCTAGGGGACCGCCCCTGGCAGAAAGTGTTGTTCGTGAGCACCAAGAAATCGTCCGCCAAGCCCAAGACCGCCGAGCAGGAATTGCCTGTACAGGAGGCTGCTGCCGAAACCCCCACCAAAAAGAAAACCACACGTGTGGCCAAGGTGGGCGCGGAAAACAAGCCCGCCCAACCCGCTGCCAAGCGAGGCCGCAAACCCAAGGCCGAAGCCAAAAACGTGGACGACGACATCGACCTGAGCGACCTGGACGAGGATCTGGGCGAAGACAGCGATGTCGTGGAGGCCGAGGCCGCCGGAAACGAACCTGCCGAAAAGGCCAAACCCCTGCGCATGAAAATCAGCAAGGCCAAGGAACGTGCCTTGATGAAGGAGTTCGGCCTGGACGACACGGTGCTCACCGAAGAGGAAGCCAAAGCCCGCCGCGAACACCTCAAAGCCCTGATCAAACTGGGCAAGACGCGCGGCTACCTGACCCACGGCGAAATCAACGACCACCTGCCCGACAAGCTGGTGGAGCAAGAAACGCTGGAAGTGGTGGTCTCGCTACTGAACGACATGGGCGTGGCCGTGTAC
This sequence comes from Tepidicella baoligensis, assembly GCF_013432195.1. GTDB lineage: Bacteria > Pseudomonadota > Gammaproteobacteria > Burkholderiales > Burkholderiaceae_C > Tepidicella > Tepidicella baoligensis. The sequence continues at coordinate 6,977 of NZ_JACCDB010000004.1, forward strand.
GAGCAGACACCGGACGCCGAAACCCTGCTGCTGAGCAACACCGGCCCCACCGCCGCCACGGAAGAGGAAGCGGAAGAGGAAGCCGAGGCTGCCTTGTCCACCGTGGACAGCGAGTTCGGCCGGACCACCGACCCGGTGCGCATGTACATGCGTGAGATGGGCACCGTCGAGTTGCTCACCCGCGAGGGCGAAATCGAGATCGCCAAGCGCATCGAAAGCGGCCTCAACGACATGATGGCCGCCATCTCCGAGAGCCCTGCCACCATCCACGAGATTCTGGCCATGGGCGAGGAGATTCGGTCCGGGGCCGTGGTCATCTCCACCATCGTGGACGGCTTTGCAGACGCCGATGAGGCCGACGACTATGTGGCCGAGGAAGACTTCGACGACTACGACGAAGCGGATGACGACGACGGCAAGGGCGGCTCCAAAGCCCTGACGCGCAAAATGGAAGAGCTCAAGCGCGAGGCCTTGGAACGCTTCGACGCCATCCGTGTGCTGTTCGAAAAACTGCACAAGATTTACGACAAAGAAGGCTACGGCTCCCCCAACTACCTCAAGACGCAGGCGGCGCTCACAGAAAAGCTGATGACCATCCGCTTCACCGCCAAGGCCATCGAGAAACTGTGCGACACGGTGCGCCAGCAGGTCGAGACGGTGCGCAAGAAAGAGCGCGAGCTGCGCAAGATCATCGTCGAGAAATGCGGTATGCCGCAGGACAAGTTCGTGGCCGAGTTCCCGCCCAACCTGCTGAACCTGGAGTGGGTGGAGAAGCAGGCGGCCGCTGGCAAACCCTGGAGTGCGGTCATGGCCCGCAACATCCCACCCATCCAGGAACTCCAGCAACAGCTCATCGACCTCCAGGCCAGCGTCGTGGTGCCCCTGGAACAGCTCAAGGCCATCCACAAGCGGATGAACGAAGGCGAGAAAATGTCTCGCGACGCCAAGAAAGAGATGATCGAGGCCAACCTGCGCCTGGTGATCTCCATCGCCAAGAAGTACACCAACCGCGGCCTGCAATTCCTCGACCTGATCCAGGAGGGCAACATCGGCCTGATGAAGGCGGTGGACAAGTTCGAATACCGCCGCGGCTACAAGTTCTCGACTTACGCCACCTGGTGGATTCGCCAGGCCATCACCCGCTCGATCGCCGATCAGGCGCGCACCATCCGCATCCCGGTGCACATGATCGAGACGATCAACAAGATGAATCGCATCTCGCGTCAGCACTTGCAGGAATTCGGCTTCGAGCCGGACGCCTCCATCCTGGCCGAGAAGATGGACATGCCCGAGGACAAGATCCGCAAGATCATGAAGATCGCCAAGGAGCCGATCTCCATGGAAACGCCGATCGGCGACGACGACGATTCGCACCTGGGGGACTTCATCGAGGACAGCACCAACACAGCCCCGATGGACGCCGCCATGCAGGCTGGCCTGCGCGAGGTGGTCAAGGAGATTCTGGACACGCTGACGCCGCGCGAAGCCAAGGTGCTGCGCATGCGCTTCGGCATCGAGATGTCCACCGACCACACACTGGAAGAAGTGGGCAAGCAGTTCGACGTGACGCGCGAACGCATCCGCCAGATCGAAAGCAAGGCGGTGCGCAAGCTCAAGCACCCGAGCCGCTCGGACAAGCTGCGCAGCTTCATCGACTCGCTGTGACGGGCTGACACTGGCACGCCAACAACAACGGGAGCCTTGGGCTCCCGTTGTTGTTTCCCGTAACCTAAAGCCAGCAGGACCTGCATCAGGCCAGCGTCTCCAGCGCCAGCACGCCCGTGGCGGTGTTGGAGATGGGAATGTGGTAGTTGCTGTGCACCTTGCGCACACCCGCGCCTGCCGTGGTGAGTGCTGCGCGCATGGCCAGCCACATCAGCAGTTCCACGCCCTGGGTGCCGGCTTTTTCCACCAGTTCCAGATCGCTAAACTGGGTGGCCCATTCGGGGTTGGACACCATGCTTTCCAGAAACTGCTGGTCGAACGCCTTGTTGATGAAGCCTGCGCGCTCACCTTCGAGCTGGTGGCTCAGGCCGCCGGTGGCCATGACCGCCACACGTTTGTCGCTGTCCCACGACTGGATGGCTTCGCCCACGGCCTTGCCCAGCTTGTAGACGCGCTTGGCGGAGGGCAGCGGGAACTGCACGGTGTTGATGTCGATGGGCACGATCTGCACAGGGGCCACGGCGTCGTTCGGCCAGAAGAGCTTGAGCGGCAGCGTGCAGGCATGGTCCACCAGCATTTCCTGGCAGGTGACGATGTCGAATTCCTTGGCGATGAGCTGGTTGATGATGTGCCAGGACAGCTCGGGGCAGCCCGCCACCGGCGGCAGTGTGGGAATGCCCCAGCCTTCGTCAGCGTTGTGGTATTCGGCTGCCGCACCCACGGCAAAGGTGGGCATCTTGTCGAGGAAGAAGTTCAGGCCGTGGTCGTTGTAGAAGACCACGAGCACGTCGGGCTTGACCTGGCCCAGCCAGTCGTGGATGGGTGGGAAGCCGTCGAAGAAAGGCTTCCAATAGGGCTCGTTCTGCAAGCCCTTGGCAATGGCGCCGCCAATGGCGGGAATGTGGGACGTGGCCAGGCCACCGATGAGTTGTGCCATGTGTGTGCTCCTTGTGCTTATTGCTGCGCGGCTTGCCAGTCGGGTTGTTGGTTGGCGGCCACCAGCTTGGCCATGAAGGCCTCCTTGGTGGTGCCTGTCTGCTGCGCGCCGATGTCTTGCATGTTCAGGCCGAAGATGCCTGCGAACTTGGCCAAGTAGTAAGCGTTGCCGCCTGCGTCGAGCAGCGCCAACACCTGCTTGGAACGGATGGCCGCAGCCTGCTCCTCGGTCAGCCGGTACTTCTTCATATAGGCCTCGGGGTCGGCCACGAAGGCCTCGCGGTTGGCCTGGTCGTTGAAGGAGAAGCACATCTTGTTCAGGGCATAGCCCTTTTGGGCCATGCCACCGTCGAACGGCTTGGTGCCTGGAATGGTGAGGGGCGCATTGGTCACGGTGGGCTCCTTGGGTTTGACGTGTGTTGGCCACGTAGTATTCCGAAACGTTTGACCAAGATAAACAGATGAATAATCATGCATTCCATGAGCAAATTCGATTGGTCAGACTTGGATGCCAACCTGCTGCGCCTGCTGGTGACGGTGGTGGAGGCGGGTTCGGTGACGGGCGCCGCGCAGCGGCTGGGGGTGACGCAGTCGGCGGTCAGCCACCTGCTGGACAAGCTGCGCGAGATCGTGGGCGACCCGCTGTTCGTGAAGTCTGGCCGGGGCATTGTGGCCACGGCGCGTGCCGAGGCGCTGGCGCCGCAGGCCCGTGAGCTGCTGGCTGCACTGGAGCGTTTTGCCAGATCGGGCGCGTTTGACCCTGCGCGCTGGGAGACCACCTTCACCATTGCCGCCAACGACTTCCAGCGCGACGTGCTGCTGCCGCCGCTGATGCAGCGGTTGCGCCATGCAGCCCCTGGGTTGAGCTTGCGCATCATTCCATCGGGCGTGCCTTCGCTGGAGATGCTGCGTCAGGAACACTGCCAACTGGTGATCAGCCCGCGACCGCCCGACGGGGCGGATGTACTTCAAAAGCGCCTGTTCGAGGACGAATACCGCGTGTTCTACGACCCCACCGTGCGCCAGGCCCCGGTTGACGCCAGCGAATACCTGGCCGCCGACCATGTCACCGTGGTGTATGAGCCGCGCCGCTCGCTGGACCTGGACCAGTGGCTGGCCGCCAAGGGCGTGCAACGGCGCTTTCGGGTGATGGTGCCGGGCTTTGCGGGGCTGCCGTCTTTTTTACAGGGCAGCGACCTGCTGGCCACCGCGCCCGGCCTGCTGCGGCTGCACCTGCTGCGCGGACTGGCCAGCGCACCAGTGCCCGTGCCCTGCCCCGCCATGCCCATGTACCTGATTTGGCACATGCGGCACCAGCACGACCCGGCCCACCGCTGGCTGCGCAGCGAGCTGGAGACGCTGGTGCCGCAGGCCGTCAACCCTGCGCGCGGTGCGCCTGCCGGTACTGCTGCGGGCTGAGTCCGGTGCGTCGTTTGAAGAAGCGCGAGAAGTAGGCCGGATCCTCGAAGCCCAGTTCGGCCGCCAGACTGGCCGCAGGCGCAGCAATGTAGACGAGGCGGCGGCAGGCCTCGCGGGTCAGGCGTTCATGCACCAGTTCCAGCGCGCTGCGGCCGCTTTCGGCACGTACCAGGCGGTTCAGGCGCTGGGTGGACAGGCCCAGGCGCGAAGCGTAGCGTTCCAGCTGCCAGTGTTCCAGAAAGTGCTGCTCCACCAGCAACAGAAAGCGCGTGAACAGCGCCTGGTGGCGGTGCGCCTTTTCCTCCTGCCCGACCTGGCGGCCCTGCGCACTGGCCTGCGACAGCCGCCACACCACGGCGCGCGCCAGCCACAGCACCACGGGCGAGTCCCCCGAGCCGGGCCACAGGAACTCCTGCGCCAGCTCACGGAACAGTGCGTCGAGACGCTGTGTGACGCCTTCGCTTGGCGTAAAGTGCAAGATGCCTGGCGCGTCGAACAACACCCGGAAGGCTTCGCCCACCGACTGGAATTCACCCTCGACCAGAAAACGCGCGCTCAGCGTGAGTACCAGCCCATCGGTGTCGGGCGCGAAGCGAAAGCCGTGCACCACCCCTGGCGGCACCACGATGGCCGCAGGCCCCGTGACCTCGGCGTGCCATTCGTCCAGTGCCACCTGTGCCTGGCCCCGGTAGAGCCACAGGACCTGGTACAGGCCGTGGTGCACGTGAGGCTGGATCTCCCAGTGGTAGAGGCGGCTGCGCGACTGCACCTCTTCGATGTGCAGCATTTCCTGCCCCAGCGTGGCCGCTTCGCCATAGAGGGCAAAGCTGGGAATGGCCGAACCCGGGCGGTGCGGGGATGTGGAGGCTGGTGGCATGCCAAAAACAAATTGATCGAAAAGTACAAGATTTGACCATAATTATTGCAGTGTCTTTGTGCGCTGGAGAGCCTACAGTTCGTCATCTCGGACCACACACGGAGACAACGCATGACGCCTTTCAGCTTCGACCCCTATTCCCCCGCCGTTGACGCGGACCCCTTCCCCTACTACAAACGCCTGCGCGACGAATTCCCCTGCTTCTGGAGTTCCGAAGCGCAGATGTGGGTGCTGTCGCGCTACGCCGACATCGTCACCGCCGGGCAGGACTGGCAGACCTATTCCAGCGCCAGCGGCAACCTGATGACCGAACTGCCGGGCCGCGCCGGAGCCACCCTGGGCAGCTCCGACCCACCGCGCCACGACCGCCTGCGCGGCCTGATCCAGCACGCCTTCATGAAGCGCAACCTGCTGGCCCTGGAAGAACCCATCCGCGCCGTGGCGCAGCAGGTGTTCGGCCAGTTGCAAGGCGAAAAGACCTTCGACTTCAAGGACGTGTCGTCGCAGTTCACCGTGAAGGTGCTGATGGCCGCGCTGGGCCTGCCCATGGGCAATGAAGCCATCGTGGACGAGCAGACCGTGCGCGACAACGCCGTGCTGATGGTGCAGAGCGATTCGCGCACCCGCACCAAGGGCCCCGAGCACATTGCCGCCTACAACTGGATGCAGGACTACGCGAGCAAGGTCATCGCCATGCGCCGCGCCGAACCCCGCAACGACCTGATCAGCCACTTTGCCCAGGCCGAAATCGACGGCGACCGTCTGGACGAGCGCGAGGTGCTGCTGACCACGACCACGCTGATCATGGCGGGTGTGGAGTCACTGGGCGGCTTCATGATGATGTTCGCCTACAACCTGGCGACCTTCGACGAAGCACGCCGTGCCGTGGTGGCCAACCCGGCGCTGCTGCCCGACGCGATTGAAGAAAGCCTGCGCTACAACACATCGGCCCAGCGCTTCCGCCGCCGCCTGATGAGGGATGTGACGCTGCACGGCCAGACGATGAAGGAAGGCGACTTTGTGTGCCTGGCCTACGGCTCGGGCAACCGCGACGAGCGCCAGTTCCCCAACCCGGACGTGTACGACATCACCCGCAAGCCGCGCGGCCACCTGGGCTTTGGCGGCGGCGTGCATGCCTGCCTGGGCACGGCCATTGCCCGCCTGGCCGTGAAGATCGCGTTCGAGGAATTCCACAAGGTGGTGCCCGAGTACCGCCGCGTGGCCGACCAACTGCCCTGGATGCCTTCGTCCACCTTCCGCAGCCCGCTGGTGCTGCAGCTAGCCGCAGGCTGAAACGGCAACCCCAGACGAGGAAACACCCATGACGAACATCACCTACGTAGAGGCCTCTGGTCAAGCCACCACCGTGTCCCTGCCCGACGGCTGGAACCTCATGCAAGGCGCCATCGCCAACGGCATCGAGGGCATTCTGGGCGAGTGCGGCGGCTCTTGCGCCTGCGCCACCTGCCACTGCTACGTGGACGAAACCCGCTTGGGCGATCTGCCCCCGCCTTCGGAAAACGAGCTGGACATGCTGGCCAACGTGGCGGCCGAGCGCCGCCCCAACAGCCGCCTGGCCTGCCAGATCAAGGCGTCGCCGCTGCTGGAAGGGCTGATGCTGCAACTGCCCGAAACGCAGGAGTGATGCGGCCATGAACCCGGACGTCAGCGCAGACACCCCCACCCCCGAAAGCGTGGTGATCGTGGGCGCAGGCCAAGCCGGCGTCCAAACCGCCGAGGCCCTGCGCAGCGGCGGCTACACCGGCCCCATCACCCTGCTGGGCGACGAGCCGCATGGCCCCTACCACCGCCCGCCATTGTCCAAGGCCTGGCTGGCGAGCGAGATGGACGCCGCCCAGCTGGTGATGCGTACCCCCGAGATGCTGGCCCGCAAGGGCATAGACCTGCGCACCGGCGTGCGGGTGGTGGCCATTGACCGCGCCGCGCGCCAGCTGCAACTGGCCGATGGCAGCCCCCTGCCCTACGGCGCGCTGGTGCTGGCCACCGGCGCCACCCCGCGCGCGCTGTCCCTGCCGGGCGGCGATGCCCCCGGCGTGCTGGCCCTGCGCGGCAAGGACGATGCCTCGGCCATCGCCGAACGCATGGCCGCCTGTCTGGCGACGCAACGGCCGGTGGTGGTGATCGGCGGGGGCTTCATTGGCCTGGAGGTGGCCGCCACCGCCCGCAAGAAAGGGCTGACCGTGACCGTGCTGGAAGCCGCGCCGCGCCTGCTGGGCCGTGTGCTGGCGCCCATGCTGTCGGACTGGTATGCCGAGCTGCACCACAGCCACGGCGTGGAACTGGTGCTGGACGCGCGCATTGCCGCCATTGAAACGGCCCCCAGCGGCGAGGTAGCGGGTGTGCGCCTGGCCGATGGCACCTTGGTTCCTGCCGGGCTGGTGGTGGTAGGCATAGGCGTGCACGCCAACGACGGGTTGGCTCAGGCCGCCGGACTGGCGTGCGAACGCGGCATCGTGGTGGACGCCTGCGGCCGAACCAGCGACGCGCACATCTTTGCCGCTGGAGACTGCACCGCCCGCCGCTTGGCCGATGGCACGCTGCTGCGACTCGAATCGGTGCAGAACGCCACCGAACAGGGCAAGAGCGTGGCCGCTGCCGTGCTGGGGCAGGAACGCCCCTTCACCACCACACCATGGTTCTGGAGCGACCAGTACGACAAGAAGCTGCAGATGGCAGGCCTGTCCACTGGCGCAGACCGGTGGACGGTGCGTGGTGACCTGGCCAGCGGCAGCTTCAGCATCTACCACTTCCGGGGCGACAGGTTGCTGGCGGTGGACAGCGTGAACGCCGCCAGGGACCACCTGCTCGCACGCAAGCTGCTGGACGCGGGCGTGTCGCCCACGCCAGAACAGGCGGGAGATACCGCATTCGACCTGAGCAGCTTGCTGGTCAAGTAGTCGAGAACTCGACCAGCACCTCCCTCCTGCCTGTCATCAGACAAGGGTAAACAACCACCCCCCTAACGCGCGGCTGGCGACTTCCGGTTGCTCCACGGCACTCATGTGCCCGCAGTCTGGCACGATGGTGAACCGCGAGCCGGCTATGGCCTGCTGCATCTCCTGATGCGGGACCAGAGGCATCACTTCCAAGGCCACCCGTCCGCCCATGGAGTGGCCGGGCGGCATATCAGAGGCTCTCGGTATCGACTTCGCGGTTGCCTTGTTCGTTGTAGCGGCTGCCGGCCACCAAGCGGTCGTGCATGACCGTGTCCAGGTGCGCGAGCACCTCTGGTGACAGCTTCACGTCGGCTGCCGCCAGGTTCTCCAGCAGGTGCTCCACGCGGGTGGTGCCGGGAATGGGCAGAATGTCTGGCCCTTGATGCAGCAACCAGGCGATGGCCAGTTGGGCTGGGGTGCAGCCGACCTCGGCGGCCATGGCGTTGTAGGCTGGCAGCAGGGCTGCGTTCCTGGCGTAGTTGTCGGGCGCAAAACGCGGCATGTTCCGGCGGATGTCCTTGGCGTCGAAGGCGGTCACGTCCAGCGGGCCGCATAGGAAGCCACGGGCCAACGGGCTGAACGCCACAAAGCTCACCCCGAGTTCGCGGCAGGCCTGCAGCACCGCGATCTCGGGGTTGCGCGTCCACAGGGAATACTCGGTCTGCAAGGCCGCGATGGGGTGCACCGCGTGTGCCTTGCGCAGCGTGGTGGCCGACACTTCACTCAGGCCGATGCTGCGGATCTTGCCCTCGCGCACCAGGTCGGCCAAGGCACCCACGCTGTCCTCGATGGGCACCTGTTTGTCCCATCGGTGCAGGTAATACAGGTCGATGACATCGGTACGCAGGCGCTTCAATGCGGCTTCACAGGTGGCTTTGAGGGTGGCTGGGCGTCCGTCAATGACGCGCACCTTCACGCCCTGCTCGTTGGGCACGCCGGTCATGCCGCATTTGCTGGCCAGGGTGAAGCGGGAACGGTGCTGGCTCAGGAACTTGCCCACCAGGGTTTCACTGGCTCCAAAACCGTAGAGCGCGGCGGTGTCGAAATGGGTGACACCGTGATCCAGCGCCGTCAGCAGCACGCGTTGGGCCTGCTGCTCGGACACGGGTTGCCCATAGGCGTGGCAGATGTTCATGCAGCCCAAGCCGATGGCGCTGACAGTGAAGGGACCGAGTGCGCGTTGTTGCATGCCAACTCCCGTGTGATGAAAGAATCCCGACCTGCCCTGCAGGACGTGTCGCTGCGGGTGGGGGCCGGGGAAAGCGCGGTGCAGGCCGCGCCCGAGCCATCAATCGTTGATGAGCTGTTGTTCCAACTGGTGCAGCACCTGGTAGCACGGCAGGACCTGCGCTACGCTGGCGTTCGGCTCGCGGCCTTCGCGGATGGCAGCGAAGAACTCGCGGTCCTGCAGCTCGATGCCGTTCATGCTCACGTCCACATGCGACACGTCGATCTTCTCGTCTTTGCCGGTGAACAGGTCATCGTAGCGGGCGATATAGGTGGCGGTGTCGCCGATGTAGCGGAAGAAGGTGCCCAGCGGGCCGTCGTTGTTGAAGGACAGGCTCAGTGTGCAGATGGCGCCGTTGGCTGCCTTGAGCTGGATGCTCATGTCCATGGCGATGCCCAGCGTGGGGTGGATCGGGCCCTGAATGGCGTTGGCCTTGACGATCGGGCTGCCGGTCTGGTAGGCGAACAGGTCCACGGTATGCGCGGCGTGATGCCACAGCAGATGGTCGGTCCAGCTGCGGGGCTGACCCAGGGCGTTCATGTTGGTGCGGCGGAAGAAGTAGGTCTGCACATCCATCTGCTGGATGTTGAACTCGCCCGCTTGGATCTTCTTGTGGACAAACTGATGGCTGGGATTGAAGCGGCGGGTATGACCGCACATGGCCACCAGGCCGGTCTGCTTCTGCAAGGCCACCACCTCCTCACCTTCGGCGAGCACATCGCACAGCGGAATTTCCACCTGCACATGCTTGCCGGCTTGAAGGCAGGCTTTGGCCTGAGCCGCGTGCAACTGCGTGGGGGTGCAAAGAATGACGGCATCCACTTCCTTGATGGCCAAGCTGTCGGCCAGCTCGGTGGTCACGTGCTTGATGCCGTACTTGTCGGCCACTTCCTGGGTCTTGGCCAGATCGCGGCCGATCAGCGAGACGACTTCCACATCCGGAATGTTCTTGATGCCATCCAGGTGTTTGATGCCAAAAGCGCCGGCACCGGCAAGAGCGACTTTGAGTGTCATGGGGTTTCCTTGATGCGTGTTTGACGAAGCACGCGCGGTGATTCAGCGCGCGTTTTCCAGAATGAGGTGTCCCACCGCGGTGTTGCTGGCAGGCACATGGTAGAAACGGTGCTTGACGGTGGGCAGCGGGCCGATGACTTTGCCGTCGTTCACATCGGCCATGGCGCCGCGTGCAATCAGCCACATCACGAGTTCGATACCCTCACTGCCAGCCTCGCGCACGTATTCGATATGCGGCACGTTGGCACAAGCCACCGGGTCGTTGATCAGCAAATCCAGCCAGCGGTTGTCCCACTCACGGTTGATGAGGCCAGCGCGTGCACCCTGCAACTGGTGACTCATACCCCCCGTGCCCCAGATGTGCACGTTCAGGTCTTCGTCGAAGCTCTCGACCGCCTTGCGGATGGCCTGGCCCAGCGCGAAGCAGCGCCTGCCGGAGGGCACCGGGTACTGCACCACGTTGACCGCGAACGGGATGACCGGGCAAGGCCAGGCGTCCTTCGTTGGGTCCAGCTCGCCACACATCAGCGACAGCGGTACCGTCAGACCGTGGTCCACGTCCATCTTGTTGACGATGGTGAGGTCGAAGTCCTGCTGGATGACGCTCTGCGCGATGTGAGAAGCCAGTTCGGGGTGGCCGATGACCTTGGGCACAGGGCGTGGCCCCCAGCCCTCGTCGGCCGGTGCGAACTCGGCCGCCGTGCCAATGGCAAAGGTCGGGATCATCTCCAGGCTGAAGGCCGTGGCGTGGTCGTTGTAGACGAGAAAGATCACGTCGGGTTTGTGCTCCTTCATCCACTGCTTGGAGTATTCGTAACCCGCGAATAGGGGCTTCCAGTAGTCCTCGTGGGTTTTGTGCAGGTCGATGGCGGCGCCGATGGCCGGCACATGCGAGGTATAGACGGATGCGGTGATGCGTGCCATGTTCAAGCCTTTTTTCCTGCGGAGCCCTGGGGTTGGCGGTGGGGTTGTGCGTCGCCATCCTCACCGAGGTAGCGGTTGCCTTCGATCGAGCGGCCGCCGCGAATCATCATGTCGCGGTATTCCTGTTCGGTCATGCCGGTCATGGAGCCGGCCATTTGCTGGAAGCTCTTGCCGTCGGTGGCACCGAGCTTGGCCAGGAAATAGATGTTGCCACCCGTGCGCATGCACCAGTTGAGGTCGCGCGCCAGCACGGCCTGCTTCTGCTCTTCGGTCATGGGCCATTCGTCCAGGTAAGCCCGTTCATTGGCCTTGAAACGTTCACGGTTCTCTGCCTTCATGAGGCTCATGCAGAACTGGTTCAGCCAGTAGCCTTTGCGCGATTGCTCGGCATCAAAGATGATGGTGCCGGGTATGTCCTTGTAGGGTTTGTCCAAAGCCATGGGTCAGCCTTTCACTTCTTCGGGCCAGTACAGGCGCATCGGGTTGTCCACCAGCAGCTTCTTTTGCAGCTCGGGCGTGGGGGCGATGTGCGGGATGAAGTCCACCAGCAGGCCGTCGTCGGGCATGTGGTCCTTGAGGTTGGGGTGCGGCCAGTCGGTTCCCCACAGCACGCGGTTGGGGAACTCCTCGACCACTCTGCGGGCAAAGGGCACCACATCGCGGTAGGCAGCCTGTTCACCGTTCAATGCCTTGGGGCCGGTCACCGACAGGCGCTCAGGGCAGCTCACCTTGCTCCACACGTTCTCGTGCTCGCGCATGAGCTTGAGGAACAGCTCGAACTCCGGGCCGTCCACGGGCTTGGTCACGTCGGGGCGACCCATGTGGTCCACCACCACGGTGGTGGGCAGGCTGGTGAAGAAATCCCACAGTTCGGGCAGGTCCACCGCTTCGAAATAGACGACGACGTGCCAGCCCAACTGGCTGATACGGCCCGCGATTTCGATCAACTCGTCCTTGGGGGTGAAATCCACCAGGCGTTTGACGAAGTTGAAGCGCACGCCGCGCACGCCTGCGGCATGAAGCTGTTGGAGCGCTTCGTCGGTGACGCTGCGCTTGACGGTGGCCACGCCCCGCGCTCTCCCGTTCGACGACAGGCAGGCATCGACCATGGCGCGGTTGTCGGCACCGTGGCAGGTGGCTTGCACGATCACGTTGCGAGCAAAGCCGAGGTGATCGCGCAGTGCGAACAGATCGTGCTTGGAGGCATCACAAGGGGTGTACTTGCGCTCGGGGGCATAGGGAAATTCGGCGCCGGGGCCGAAGACGTGGCAGTGGGCGTCCACGGCACCTGCGGGCAGTTGGAATTTCGGCTTGCTGGGGCTGGTGGTCCAGTCGAGCCAGCCAGCGGTTTTGGTGAAGTCACCCGTGGTGGGTTTGGACATGGGTTCTTCCTTCCGATAGAGTGGTTTGAGCGTGTGGCGCGTGGCTCTCGTGGGTCATTGGCGTTGGCCCCGGCGACTGGGCAGGGGTGCGGGGTTCGCGCGATTTCCTGTCCGCAGGACAGCATGAGCGCGGGCCCCGCACCCCTGCCCTGCCGCCTGCATGTCGAAGCGCCCAAAATCTGGATGGGCCAGGTATGCCAACACGCAACGCAGCGACCGTGGGGATCCGCTGTGGGGCGCCATTCCGGCCCGCAGGGACGGCTAAGCCCCATGGCGGGCCCCCACGGTCGCCCCACACATCAAAGCGATCAACCCCCACATACCGGGGATCAATCCACATACCGCAACCCGGCAGCCGCCAACGGCTCCCGCATCTTGTACATGTCCAGCCCCAGCACGCCTGCAGCGAGCTGGTCGCGCTTGGCCCCCTCATTGGCCTCGCGCTTCAATGCCGCTTCCAGTGTTTGAGCCGCTAACGCCTTGGGCACACAGACCACGCCGTCGTCGTCGGCCACGATCACGTCACCCGGCGTCACGTAGGCACCCGCACAGACGATGGGAACGTTCACCGAACCCAGTGTGGCCTTGATGGTGCCCTTGGACGAAACGTAGCGGCTCCACACGGGGAACTTCATCTCGCGCAGGGTCTTGGTGTCGCGCACGCCGGCTTCGATGATGAGGCCGCGCGCCCCGCGTGCCATGAAGCTGGTGGCCAGCAGATCGCCGAAGTAGCCGTCACTGCAATCGGCCGTGACGGTGGCGACCACGATGTCGCCGGGTTGCACCTGTTCGGCGGCCACGTGCATCATCCAGTTGTCGCCGGGCTGCAGCAGTACGGTCACGGCCGTACCGGACACATTCACGTCCTGCTGGATGGGGCGCATGTAGGGCTTCATCAGGCCCACGCGGCCCATGGCCTCGTGCACGGTGGCGGAGCCCAGGGCAGCCAGTTGGTCGGTCACCTCGCGGTCGGCGCGGATGATGTTGCGATAAACCACACCCAATTCGTACATCGTGCTGTCCCTCGTTGATATCACAGACCCTTGGCCTTGAGAGCGGCATCCAGGCGCGGGAAAACACGGCGCGCATTGCCTTCGAACACCTTGAAACGCTCTTCCTCGGTCAGATGGGGCGTGGCCAACACGTAACGCTTGGTGTCGTCGTAGTGGTGGCCGGTTTCGGGGTCGATGCCGCGCACCGCGCCGATCATTTCGCTGGCAAACAGGATGTTGTCCACCGGGATCACCCTGGTCAGCAGGTCGATGCCCGGCTGGTGGTACACGCAGGTGTCGAAAAACACATTGCCCAGCAGGTGGTCCTTGAGCAGCGGCTTTTTCAGCTCCTGCGCCAGGCCCCGGTAACGGCCCCAGTGGTAAGGCACCGCGCCGCCGCCGTGCGGAATCAGGAATTTGAGCGTCGGGAAGTCCTTGAACAGGTCGCCCTGGATGAGCTGCATGAAGGCCGTGGTGTCGGCGTTGATGTAATGCGCACCCGTGGTGTGAAAACAGGCATTGCAACTGGTGGAGACGTGGATCATCGCGGGAATGTCGTACTCCACCATCTTTTCGTAGATGGGATACCAGTGGCGGTCGGTCAGCGGGGGGCTGGTCCAGTGGCCGCCGGAAGGGTCCGGGTTGAGGTTGATGCCGACAAAGCCATAGTCCTTGACGCACTTTTCCAGCTCGGGAATACAGGTGACCGGGTCCACGCCGGGGCTCTGCGGCAGCATGGCCGCGCCGATGAAGTGGTCGGGGAACAGCTGCGCCACGCGGGCACACAGTTCGTTGCAGATGGCCGCCCAGGTGGACGAGGTGTTGAAGTCGCCGATGTGGTGGGCCATGAAGCTGGCACGCGGACTGAAGATGGTCAGGTCGCTGCCACGCTCGCGCATCTTGGCGAGCTGGTTGGTTTCGATGGATTCACGAATCTCATCGTCGCTGATCTTCAACGCCTTGGGGTCGGCGACGACGGTCGGGTCCTTGAGGGCGGCAATCTGTAAATCGCGCCAGGCACCCAACGCCGCCGGGGCGGTGGTGTAGTGGCCGTGCACGTCGATGATGAGGGGTTTGCGCATGGGGATTCCTGTAGTGGGTATAAAGGGTGCTGGGTCAGGCCGGCTCCATGCCCTGACGGCGCTTGGCGTCTGCCGTCTCGGGGCCTGCCATGAAAGTGAGCAGTTCGCGCACCGCGTCAGGCTGCGTGGACGCCGTGGCCACCGCGCCGGCAAACACGGTGACGATCTCGCAGCCGGCCGGCAGGCCACCCAGCAGGGCGATACCAGGCACGTTCAACATCTCGCTGAGTTGCTGAAAGCCGAGTTCGACCTCGCCACTGGCCACCAGCGAGGCCACCGGCACGCCCGGCGGCGGGGTGACGAGGCGGGGCCGCAGTGTCTCCATCAGGCCCCAACGCTCGAACAAAGCCAGCAGGGCAACACCGCTGGGGCCGGTGGAGACGCTGAGCGAACGGGCCTGAAGCACGGCGTTGCGCAGGGTGGCTTCACTGGAAATGTCCGGGCGCTCGGCACCTTCACGCACCGCCACGGCCACGCCGGAACGCATCAGGTTGACACGGCTGTCCGGCAGCACGTGTCCGGCAGCGGCCAGCTTGTCCAGCGCATCGGCTGCCAGGAACACCGCATCGAACGCCTCACCGGCCTGCACGCGCCGAGCCGCATCGACCCCCCCCACCGACTCGATCACCACCTCCACCCCACAGCGCTGCCGGTACGCCTGCGCCAGTTCGGCCAGCACCTGCCGGGTGGCCATGGAGGATATGCCGGTGATCCGTTGGGAGGTCATGGGTAGCGAGGGGTCGAATGCCATCAAACAGCTGACATTGTGGCCAAGCGACGAATCGTCCACAAGGCAGTGGCCCGTCTATCAGCTATAAAGAATTGGCATTTCTCAAAACAGGCTATCTACAATTCCACCATGGACCTGAAACAGCTCGAGTATTTCGTCCGTGTCGCCGAGATGGGCAGCTTCACGCGGGCGGCAGCGGCTTTGCAGGTGGCGCAACCCGCGCTCAGCCGCCAGGTGCGGTTGCTGGAAGTGGAGTTGCGCCAGACGTTGCTGTTGCGCAATGGCCGAGGTGCCATCCCCACCGAGGCGGGCAAGTTGCTGCTGGATCATGGTCGAGGCATTCTCTACCAGGTGGAACGTGCCCGAGAAGAAATGGGCCGCGTCCGCGGCGCTCTGGCCGGTCGCGTGGCCATCGGGCTGCCGCCCACCCTGGCCCGCATGCTCACCGTGCCGCTCACGCGCGCTTTTCGGCGGCAGATGCCGCAGGCCCAGCTTTCGATCACGGAAGGACTCTCGGCAGGCATGGTGGAGGCCGTCGGGAACGGTCGACTGGACCTTGCCGTGCTCTACAACGCGCAGCCCATGGCCGAGATCGAGCTGCAGCCGCTGTTCGACGACTCCCTGGTGCTGGTGGAGGCCCGAACACCAGGGCTGCAGGAAGACCCGCCCCCGGCACCAGTGACCCTCGCCGAAGTGTCCAGGCGGCCGCTGGTCATTCCCAGCCGGCCAAACGCGGTGCGCATGCACATCGAAACCGAAATGGCCCAGCGCGGTTTGCGTCCGACCATCGCCCTGGAGATCGACGGCGTGGGGGCGATACTGGATCTGGTGGCCGAAGGCATGGGCTGCGCGGTGCTCTCGCCGCACGCCGTGGCGAGTACGGTGCGGCCGTCGGCCTATACGGTGCGGCCGATTGGCGATCCCCCGCTCGACATCCGCGTCTCGCTCGCCCTCAGCTCGCAGCGCCCCACCACGCTGACGCAGCAGGCCTCGATCGACCTCATCCGTCAGACCTGTCAAACCCTGCTGGGGGGCATCAGACCACAGGCCTGACTCAGCGCTTGTCGCGTCCGGCCAAGAGGCCATCCGCATAGGCCTGCCAGGGATCTCGCCGGCCATCGGCCGGGACATGACCGGCACGAGCCTGCGCGGCCATCCAGTCGTGCTTTTCGGCGGTTGCAGAGGCCATCCAGGGCTCGAAACCCGCCTCGCGCACCGTCTGGGCCACCTCGCGCATCTCCTCGGCTCGGCGCCGGCCGTGCTGCGCCACGCGGCTGAAGAAGTAGGCACCTTGCTGCGTCCAGTCGATCCCCGGAAAGGTTTCCTGCAAGGTCGCGATCATGGCATCCTCTACCCCGTAGTGACGGGCGGTGGTGTAGCTCTCGATCACCAAAGCCTCCAGCCCTTTGATCAGAATGCTGCGGCACATTTTCGTGGCCGAGGCCACGCCAATACGGCTGGAGACGACGCTGACGTCCATGCCCCAGCCCTGCAGCACGGTTGCCAGTTCTGCCGCACCGCTACCCCCGAGCAACATGGGCACACGGATGCCATAGGGCGGCACGGAAGTCATCACCCCTGCCTCGACGTAGCGCCCGCCCGCTCCGTCCACAACGGCTGCCGCACGCTGCTTGGTGCCGGGCGAAGCAGAATTCAAATCGAGCAACCATGTTCCGGGGCGTAACGCTGCCGCCACCTCCTCGGCCACGACACCGGTGTTGGATGCGGTGACCGCAGAGATCACCAGATCCGACCGTCGCACCAACTCCTGCACCGATGCACAGGCTTGCACCCCGTGCGCCATGGCGTGGGCACGAGCAGCCTCAGCGCTTTCAGGACGGGCGAACTTCAGGTCCCAGGCTCCCACCCAGGCCAAGCCCTGCGCCGCCAGCGCCTGGCCAAAGATACGCCCCACCTCGCCGTAACCGACGAGGCCGACACGCCAAGCCTGCTGTCCGTCCATCAGAGCCGCAGGGCAAACAGCGTGATGGCCGGGAACGCCACCAGGATCGCCGTGCGCACCAAATCGCTGACCACGAACGGCGTGACACCGCGATAGGTGTGCGTGATCGGGATGCCCTTGGCCATGTTGTTGATCACGAACAGGTTCATGCCCACCGGCGGCGTGATCAGCCCCACCTCCACCACGATCAGCACCAGAATGCCGAACCAGATCGCCGTCTCTTCAGGCGTCAGGCCGAAATCCAGCCCCATGATCATGGGAAAGAAGATCGGAATCGTCAGCAGGATCATGGACAGCGAGTCCATCACACACCCCAGCAACAGGTAGATCAGCAACACCGAAGCCAACACCAGCCAGGGGCTCATGCCCAGGTCCAACACCCATTGAGCCAACTCCTGCGGCAGTTGCGACAGCGCCAGGAAGGTGTTGTAGAGCCCGGCACCCAACACGATCATGAAGATCATGCCGGTGGCCAGTGCCGTACCGAGAATGGCATCGCTCAGGGTGCGGCGGTTGAGCCCGCCAGCGGCCCAGGCCGCGATGCCGGTGCCAAAGGCGCCAACGGCTGCGCCCTCGGTGGGCGTGAAGACGCCCGTGTAAATCCCCCCGACCACGGCCAGGAAGATCACGATCACCGGCCAAGTTTTGACGGTGGCTTTCCAGCGCTCGGCCATGGGCATGGGCGCCATCTTGCCGGCGCTGTCGGGCTTGACCCGCACATAGATGGCAATGACGATCATGTACCCAATGGCCGCCAGAATGCCGGGCACGAAGGCCGCCAAAAACAACTTGGCGATGTTTTGCTCGGTCAGGATGGCATAAATCACCAACACCACCGACGGAGGAATGAGGATGCCCAGCGTGCCGCCGGCGGCCAGACAGGCCGTGGACAGGGCGCCCGAGTAGCCGGCGCGCCTGAGCTCGGGCAGGGCCACCTGGCCCATGGTGGCGGCAGTGGCCAGCGACGAGCCGCAGATCGCTCCAAAACCCGCGCTGGCCCCCACCGCAGCCATGGCCACACCACCCTTGCGGTGCCCGATCCAGGCTTCAGCCGCCTTGAACAGCGCCTGCGACAAACCGCCCAGTGCCGCAAACTGCCCCATCAACAGAAACAGCGGGACCACCGACAGCGAGTAGTTGGAAAATGTGCTGTACGTGACCTGCTTGAGCTGGTTCAGGATGGGCAGCGGCGTGCCATAGATGAAGTACGCGCCCACCAGACCACACAGCGCCATGGCCAGACCGATCGGCACCCGAATGAAGATCAGCGCCAGCAGTACGGGGAACGACCAGGCGGCCAGTTCAATTCCGGACATGTCAATGTTCCTTTGCTTCTTCGACGGGCCAGCCGGCGGGATAAGACGCCAGGCCGAACATGATCAGGTTTTTCGCGATGTAGGCCAGGCAACCGATGACGGCACCGACCAAACACAGGGCATAGGCCCACCACACCGGTATCTGCAAGATGAAGGTGGACTCGAAATACATGCGTTTTTCCAGCATGCCGTCCCACAGGCGCCAGGTCAGCACCAGCCACAGCACCAGCATGAGGAAATCGCTGAACGCCAGCACCACTCGCTGGGCCCAGCGCGGCAGGTGTGAATAGAGGATGTCCACCGTCGCGTGCCCGCCGCGCAGGTAGGTCCAGGGCAGAAAGAAAAAGACGGCGATGGCCGTGCCCATCTCCACCAGCTCAAAGTCCCCTGGCACCGGCCCCAGACCCATGTCGATCAGCGCCCGCCCGCTGACACTGATCACGACCATCAGTGTGAGCAGCACCAGCAGGATGCCACCCACGATGGCCGACCACTTGGACAGTCGAAACACCCACGCAATCATGTTGCAGACCTCAATTGCAGAACA
This sequence comes from Tepidicella baoligensis, assembly GCF_013432195.1. Taxonomy (GTDB): domain Bacteria; phylum Pseudomonadota; class Gammaproteobacteria; order Burkholderiales; family Burkholderiaceae_C; genus Tepidicella; species Tepidicella baoligensis. Next base: position 26,009 of record NZ_JACCDB010000004.1, read on the forward strand.
GGCAGGGTCGCCCCTGCCTGCGTTCACCCACCCGTTACGAGTGGACTCAAATATGAAAGTTTACTTTGCGCGGTGTTTGGCGATCAATGCCCGGGCCTCGGCGGCCAGTTTGGCTCCGTCGATGCCGCGACCACGCATCTCGTTGATCCAGTCGGCCTCGACCGCAGCCGCGGTTTCCAGGAAGCGGCGGGTTTCGGCTTCGCTCAGGGTAATGATGTTGTTGCCGGCTTTGCGGGCCTCTTCGTAGCCCACCTTGTCGCCCTCATCCATGGCGCGGCCAAAGGCGGCGGAAAGCTCCAAGCCCGAGTTGTTGTCGATCACCTTCTTGAGATCGTCCGGCAGGCGCTCGTAGCTGTTGCGGTTCATGGAGAACGCAAAGGCCATGTTGTAGAGCCCCTTGTCACCCGCGAAGCCGGTGTGGTTCTTCACGATTTCGGTGACCCTCAAACTCGGTGCCACCTCCCAAGGAATGGTGGTGCCGTCGATCACGCCGCGCGACAGCGCCTCGGTCACGGCGGGAACGGGCATGCCCACGGGAGTCGCGCCCAGCTTGACCAGCATGTTGTTGACGATGCGGGTGCCACCGCGAATCTTCATGCCGCGCAGACTCTCCAGACTCGTGATCGGGTTCTTGGTGTGGAACAAGCCCGGACCATGGGTATGCACGGCCAGGAGCTTGACATCACGGAACTCCTCGGCGGCGTGCTTTTGCACGAACTCCCAGGCCGCTTTGGAAGTGGCTTCTGCGGCGCCGGGCCCCGAAGGCGCGATGAAGGGAATTTCGAACACTTCGGTGCGAACGAAGCGATTGGGGGTGTAGCCCAGCACGGTCCAGGTGATGTCCACCACGCCATCCTTGGCCTGATCGTAGAGTTGCGGCGGGGTACCCCCCATCTGCATCGCCGGGAAGATCTGGACGCGCAGACGGCCCTTGGACTCTTCCTCGATCTTTTTCGCCCATGGGGTGATCGCGTTGGCCGGAATCGTGGCCTGCGGCGGCAGGAAGTGATGCAGGCGCAGGGTGACGGTCTGCGCCATGGCGCTGGCGGCGGTGAACGCCGCACACAGAACACCCAGGGTACGTAATTTCAACAGTTTCATGGATCAATTCCTTTCCATTTTCAACGGAGGCCATGCCTGCGATGACGGCAAGCCAGACACAATGTTATTTAATATAACAGTATGACGCCCAACAATGCATAGGGTAAACCCGATGCATGCCATGATCCCAGCAGCCGCTGGCAGCACCAGACTGTAGGCCAGTCTGGCCAACCTTCAAAGGCAGCAAGATCGCTATCTGATATAGCAACTCAGCATATCTGCCACACCAGAGTGCCAGCACATGAAAGCACCGCTCACATCCTGGCGGGAAGTACCATGCCCCAGCACTCACCAAAGCCGATGCGTGCAGCCCCCGGCTTCTCGCACCAACCGCGCAGCACCACGGCATCGCCGTCGAGCAGGAAGGTGCGACTCTCGCCATTGGGCAGTTGGAGCGGCTGCTTGCCACCCTGGGTGAGCTCGATCAGCGCGGCCGCTTGATCCAGCGTGGGACCGGACAGCGTGCCGCTGCCGAGCAGGTCCCCGGGCTGGAGGTTGCAGCCGTTGACGGTGTGATGCGCCACCATCTGCGCCACCGTCCAGTAGGCGTGACGGTAACTGGTGGCGCTGATGCGGGTCTCACGCAGGCCGGCTTCGCGCATGGCCTGGGTTTGCAGCCCCACTTCCAACTGGATGTCGATGGCGCCCGCGCTGCGGTTGGCCGGCGAGTCCAGGTACGGCAGGGGTTGCGGGTCGTCGGCCGGGCGCTCGACCGCCGTTCGGTACGGGGCCAACGCCTCCAGTGTCACCACCCAGGGGGAGACGGTGGTTGCGAAATTCTTGGACAGGAAAGGGCCCAGCGGCTGGTACTCCCAGCCCTGGATGTCACGGGCAGACCAATCGTTGAGCAGGCAGATGCCGAACACATGCCGCTCGGCTTCGGTGATGGCGATCGGGTCGCCCAGGGTGTTGCCGGTGCCGATGAACACACCCAGTTCCAGCTCGATGTCCATGCGCTGGCTGGCCCCCAGCACGGGCGCGTCGGCATCGGGTTGTTTGAGCTGGCCTTTCGGTCGGTGGAAAGGGGTGCCTGAAATGACGATGCTGGAAGCACGCCCGTGGTAACCGATGGGTACCCACTTGTAATTGGGCAGCAGCGGGTTGTCGGGCCGAAACTGCTTGCCGATATTCGTGGCGTGATAGACCGAGGTATAAAAATCGGTGTAGTCGCCGATGCGGGCAGGCAGGTCGTATTCGGCTTCGGCCTGCGGCACCAGACACGCCTGCAAAGCCGCCTGCTGGGGACTGCCTTGACGCAGTGCCCGCGACAGCGCCAGACGCAGCGCCGACCAGGCCCCCTGCCCCAGCGCCATCAAGGCATTGAGCTTGTCCTGGGCCCCGGCCTGGGCGGCCTGAGCGGCTTCACCGGAGAACACACCGGCGTGGGCCACGGCGGCCAGATCGACGATCTGGTCGCCGATCGCCACGCCACCGCGCCAGGACTCGGCGGCACCTCGGCGACGGAACACCGCGAAAGGCAGGTTTTGCAGGGGGAAGTCCGTGCCCTCCTGGTTGGCCGTGGCCACCCAGCTGCGCAGCGCCGGATCATGGGTTTCGTTGAGAGGTGTCATGCGCGGATCAGACAGGAGAGGCGAGCGTGTTGTCACGCGCCAAGGCAATGGCCTCGCGCAACACCTCACGGTCACCGATGTGGTTGCACAGGATCAGCACCAGCTTGGCCAGCATCATGTCGGCCTGCTCGTCGCTCAGGTCACGCTGGGCGTTGATCAGTTCGGCATAGAAAACGTCCTGATCGGGAATGTTGGGCTCACGGTTGAGTGCCATGGTCAGTCTCACTCCTGTTCATTGCAGTTTGAGGGCGCGACGCATGGCGGTCTGCACCTGCGCTGCGTCGAACCGGCGCCAGCGTGCGGCCACGTGCTGGTCGGGACGGATCAGGTACACGGTGCCGCGCTGACCATGGTAGCGTTGCGTCAGCACACCCTTGGAGTCGATGATGTCTCGCCCCACCTCCAGCACCTGGGCGGTGATGTTGCCAACGGTCACGGGTTGCGCGGGGCCGAAACTCAGCAGCACAAAGCCTCGACCCAGTTGTTCCAGCAACCAGGCACTGCGGCCGTCGCGCTCGATGGGGGCGTCGGCGCAGTTGGTGCCAGGCAGCATCTTGCCGGCAAACACGTCGCTGTCGGGCGTGTTGAGCGATGAGGCCAAGTAAGGTGTGGGCGTAGACAGGCGACCGCTGTTGACCAACGGGCGGGCGAACGGCTCGGTACGGGCCAGTTCCAGTACCGCGTTGCGCAAGCGCAGCGAGGTGCGGCTCTTGGGCGTGATGAAGTCGGTCGCGCGGGTGGAGTGGCCGATGTTGTCGTCGGCCGCATAGGCGCGCTCTTCGTGGTAGGTGTCGAGCAGGGCCAGGGGGGCATCGCCATCGAGCACGGCCTTGAGTTTCCAGCTCAGGTTGTCGCAGTCCTGGATGCCGGTGTTGGCACCGCGCGCGCCGAAGGGCGAGACCTGGTGTGCGGCATCCCCGGTGAAGATGACGCGGCCGTGGCGGAACTGGTCGATGCGGCGGCAGGCGAACTGGTATACCGACACCCATTCGAGTTCGAATTCCACGTCCTTGCCCAGCATGGCCTGGATGCGGGGAATCACCTTCTCGGGTTTTTTCTCCTCCACCGGGTCGGCGTTCCAGCCGAGCTGGAAGTCGATGCGCCAGACGTTGTCGGCCTGTTTGTGCAGCAGCACGCTCTGCCCCCGATGGAAGGGGGGATCGAACCAGAACCAGCGCTCGGTCGGGAAGTCGGCCTTCATGACCACGTCGGCGATCAGGAAGCGGTCCTGGAAGAACTGGCCGGTGAAGTCGGCGCCGATCATGCGGCGCGTGTCGCTGTGGGCGCCGTCGGCGGCGATGATCCACTGGGCTTCCATCTTGAAGATGCCGTCCGGCGTCTCCACGGTGAGCGTAGCGAAGTCGTCGGCCTGCTCGACGGCCAATACCTTGTGCTTCCAGCGCACGTCCACCAACGGGGATTCGTCGCAGGCTTTGACCAGACGCTCTTCCAGATGGTACTGCTGGTAGTTGATCATGGCCGGCATTTTGTGATCGTCTTCCGGCAGCAGGTCGAAGGTGTAGGCCAGTTCGTCGCGGAAAAAGACCTTGCCTACTTTCCACTGCACGCCCTTGGCGGCAAACTCCTCGCCCAAGCCCAGGCGGTCCCAGATCTCCAGCGGGCGCTTGGCGTAGCACACCGCGCGTGAGCCGATGCTCACGGTGTTGTTGTCGTCCAGGATGACGGCGGGCACACCGCGGTAAGCCAAGTCCAGCGCCTGCGTCAGACCAACGGGGCCGGCACCGATGATGACCACCGGGTGACGCTTGAGCGTCCCTGTGCGCTGCTCTTCGCTCTGCCGGTAGGCGTATTCGGGGTAGGTGTAGGTCTTGAGCATGGTGTTTTTCAGCAGAAAGAGGGCAAACGGTTCAGTCCAGTGCCTTGAACTCGTGCTCGTGCATCCAGGCGGCGTGCTTGGGCGCGCGCTTGGTCTGGGCCCATTCGTTGAGCATGTCCCACTTCACTTCGTCGAGCTGCTTGTACATCTCGGGCGTGCCCACGTCGGCCGCCAACTCGAGGCGGTGGCCATTGGGGTCGAAAAAGTAGATGCTCTTGAAGATGGTGTGATCGGTCGGGCCGATGACCTCGATGCCACTGGCCTGCAGCTTGGCTTTGATGGCCTCCAGTGTCTCCAGACTGTCCACCTTGAAGGCGATGTGCTGCACCCAGGCCGGGGTGTTGGTGTCGCGCCCCATCTCGGGCGAATTGGGCAACTCGAAGAAGGCCAACACATTGCCTTGCCCGGCGTCCAGGAACACGTGCATATACGGGTCCGGCTCCTTGGTGGAGGGCACCTGGTCTTCGGCGATGGCCAGCACGAAGTCCATGTTCAGGTGCTTGACGTACCACTCGACGGTTTCTTTGGCGTCCTTGCAGCGGTAGGCAACGTGGTGAATGCGATCGATTTTCATGGTCGTCTCCTGGGTGATCAACCTTCGAGGGCTTCCCACATCTGGCGGTCGCGCTCAGCGGTCCAGATGCGGGGATCGGGGTAACCCGTGGCTTCGTCGTAGGCACGGGTCACGTCGAACGGCATGCAGTGATTGAAAATCACCCAGTTGCCGTATTTGGGTTGCAGTTTGGCGAAGGTCTCTTCGTACACTTTGCGCAGGTCAAGCCCGGCATCGGCGCCGGCTTTCACGCTGGCCCACAGGTCGCTGATGAAGGCGCGCGTGACTTCCAGCCCCTTTTGCACCTGCGCTTCGCCGCGCAGCGCCGGACCACGGCCGGGCACCAAGGCCAGCGGCTTGAGCTTGGCGATGTTGTCTAGCGTCTGCGGCCAGTCCTGGAAGTAGGCATCCCCGGCGTAGGGGGTGGCGTCGAATTCGACCAGGTCACCCGCCAGCAGCGTGCGCTCCTGCGGCAGCCACACCACGGTGTCACCCTTGGTGTGGCCTCGGCCCAATTGCAGCAATTGCACTTCCAGCTTGCCCAGCCACAGGGTCATTTTGCCGGTGAAGGTCATGGTTGGCCAGGTCAGGCCTTCGGGCACGGTCTCCAGGTTGCGGAACAGGCGCGGGAAGCGCCCGATCTCGCTGGCCTTGTCTTGCTCGCCACGCTCCACGATCAGATCGTAGGTGTCCTGGCTGGCCAGAATCTGCTGCGGCTGGTAGGCGCTGGCGCCCAATACGCGCACGGCGTGGTAGTGGGTGAGCACCACATACTTGATGGGCTTGTCGGTGACTTGGCGAATGCGGCGGATCACATCGGCGGCCATGGCAGGCGTGGCCTGAGTGTCGGCCACCAGCACGGCATCGTCACCAATGATGACGCCGGTGTTCGGGTCACCCTCGGCCGTGTAGGCCCAGGCGTGTTCAGAAATCTGTTCGAAGGTGACCTTCTTTTCTTCGAGGTCGGCCGCGGAGGCAAACGTTTTGGCGCTCATGAGCAATCACTCCTAAAATTCAACATTAACGAATCGATTCGCTATTGATCAATGACGCAATCTTACCTTGAAATTCACCATTGACAAATAGATTTGTTTAGGTGAAAACCCGAACCCTGCTCCGACATCGGCCGGGGCAGAGTGACAATCTACGCATGAACACCATGAAACACAACCCGCAACCGGAAGCGATGGAGGAGCCGGAGGAGCGCACGTCACGCGGCATACAAAGCGTGGAGGTGGGCGGTCAGTTGCTCAAGGCACTGGCCCACACCGGCCGGCGCATGGCACTGAAAGACTTGGCGCGAGCCGCCGACATGACGCCGGCCAAGGCCCACCCCTATCTGGTGAGCTTCGGCAAGCTGGGGCTGATCGAACAGGACCCTGTCAGTGGCCACTACGGGCTGGGCCCACTGGCCATGCAACTCGGGCTGATCAGCCTGCAGCAAGTGGACCCGGTGCGTCTCGCGATCGCTGAGCTGCCAGGGTTGGCGCAGCGCGTCGGCTGCACCGTCTCTGCCGCCGTGTGGGGCGCGCAGGGACCGGTCATCATCCGCGTGGAAGAAGGCCCCACCCCTGTTCACGTGGCCATGCGGCATGGGATTCCGGCCTCGCTGCGGCACACCGGCACGGGCAAGATTTTTGCCGCCTACCGGGCACGGCCTGAAGTGGCGCAAGCGCTGGAGCGCGAAGGTTTGGCCGGTGAGCTCGACGACCCTGCCTTCGCCGCCGAACTCGACGAGATCCGCGCCACGGGCATCACCCAGGTGCGTGACGAACTGCTGCCGGGCATCAGCGCCATGGCCGTGCCGGTGTTCGACGGCTTTGGTCGGCTGGTGCTGGCCATCGCCGCTATCGGACCGAGCAAGATGTTGGACCTGAGGCCCGGCGGCCCCCAAGCCCAAGCCCTGCGCGACGTGGCAACGAGCCTGTCCCAGCGGCTGGGCGCACACCATCGATGAATCGCTCGCATCCCATGACCACACTCCCCGACCAGTCCACACCTCCCGTGCTCACCATCAAGGATGGCGTGGCCACCCTGTGGATCAACCGCCCGGACAAACGCAACCGCCTGCAGCCCGAAGACCTGCACGAGCTCATCGCCCACTGCCAGCGCATCGATGCCGACCCCTCGGTGCGCGTAGCGGTACTCACCGCCAACACCGCCGGGCAGCCGCGCCCGGTGTTCTGCGCCGGGTACGATGTGGGCGGTTTCGAGGGCGACAGCCAGGACACCCAGCTGTTCGAGCAAACCGTGGAAGCTTTGGCCGGCCTGCGCCCGGTGCTGATCGGCGCGCTCAACGGCAGCGTCTATGGCGGCGCCACCGACATGGCGCTGGCCTGCGACCTGCGCGTAGGCCTGAGCGGCAGCGAATTCCGCATGCCCGCTGCGGCACTGGGCCTGCACTACTACCCCAGCGGGCTGCGCCGCTACGTGGCCAACTTCGGGGTCAACGCCGCCCGCCGCGCCTTCCTGACGGCGCGCCCCTTGCCGGTGGAGGAGCTGCTGCAACTGGGTGTGCTCATGGAGGTGGCCGATACCGAGCACTTCGTGCCGACCGTGGCGGCGCTGGTGGCCGATGTGTCGCGGCTGGCACCACTGGCCGCGCAGGCCACCAAACGCTCACTCAGCGAAATCGCCAACGGCCTGTACGACGCCGACAAACTGGGCCAGCGTCAGGCCATGACCCTGCGAAGCCAGGACTTCGCCGAAGGGCGCCAGGCCTTTGCCGAACGCCGGGCGCCGGTGTTTCACGGCCGCTGACCCCACGACATGCCGCTCAGACCGGATCCAGGCCCAGCAAACGCACCGCGTTGCCCTTCAGGATGCCGGGCATCACCTCGGGCCTGAAACCCGCCACCTCGAAGTCCTTCATCCAGCGCTCGGGGGTGATGAGTGGGAAATCGCTGCCGAACAGCACCCGGTCCTTCAGCAGGGTGTTGGCGTACTGAATGAGTTGCTTGGGGAAGTACTTCGGGCTCCAGCCGCTCAGGTCTATCCACACATTGGGCTTGTGCATGGCCACGGAAAGCGCCTCGTCCTGCCAGGGGAAGCTCGGGTGCGCCATCACGATCTGCATGTCGGGCCAGTCGATGGCCACGTCGTCCAGGTGCATGGGGTTGGAGTATTCCAGCCGCAACCCACCCCCACAGCGCATGCCACTGCCGATGCCGCTGTGCCCCGTGTGGAAGATCGCCGGCAGCTTGTAATGGTTGATCACCTCGTAGATCGGCCAGGCCATCTTGTCGTAGGGGTGGTAGCCCTGCACCGTGGGGTGAAACTTGAAGCCCCTGATGCCTTCTTCTTTGATCAGCCGTTCGGCCTCGCGTGCCCCCATCTTGCCCTTGTGCGGATCGACGCTCGCAAACGCGATCATCATGTCGCTGTTCTCACGAGCAGCCTGAGCGATTTCCTCGTTGGGGATGCGCCGGCGCCCCAGCTTGGATTCGCTGTCCACCGTGAACATGACCAGACCGATCTTGCGCTCCCGGTAGTAGGCGATCGTCTCGGCGATGGTGGGCCGGCGGTCACTGCCGAAGTAGCGGTCGGCGGCACGGTCGTATTCCTCGCCGTAGTTGTCGAACGGGTTCCAGCAGCTCACCTCGGCATGGGTGTGGATGTCGATGGCGATCAGGTCTTGATGTTTCATGGGTATCTTTCAGCTCACAGGTGTCGTCACGGGCCCATACGTTCAATACGGCAGCGTCTTGGAGGTCAGCAACCGCTCGACAAATCGGCGGCGTGCAACCTTGTCGTCCTCGCTGCCTTGGGCGCGGAACAGAGATTCGGCCTGCATGTAGGCATAGAGCACAAAGGCCCGGTGTCGGCTCTGGGGCTCAGCAAAGCCCAACTCGCGAAAGGTGCTCTGGATGTAGCGCAGACGCAAGGCGTCCACTTCGTCCACCACGGCCCGGGCCATGTCGTCACGACGGGCCCAGGCCCGGATCGCCAGCTCCACGGCCCCGCCGCGCTGCGCCGACACCCCGTGAAACGGCAACTCCGTCAGCTCGCGAATCACCGTGCGTGCATCGCCTGAGCGGGCACCGTGTGCCGCAATCACCTGTTCCGTCTGCACCTGTTTCCAGCTTTGCAAAAGACGCTGCAGCAAATCCTCCCGATCGGCGAAGTGCCAGTAAAAGCTCCCCCGGGTCACGCCCAATAGGCGCGCCAGTGCATCCACTCTGACCCCATCGATGCTTTTGTCGACCAGCAGATCGGCGGCACCACGCAGCCAATCCTGCGGCGTCAGCTTGGCATCCTTGGAGCGAGCGGCGCTTTTCCCGGTAGGGGCTGAGGCAAAGACGGGAGATGAGGCATTCATGGTGCCACCCATGATAGTTGCCTCACGGCTCGGCCGAAGCCTCTGTTTCCGACCCAGACACCTGGTGTTAACCCGGATGCACGGACCGGGTGAAGATGGGTACATTCTCGAAAACATACAGATATGTATTGAAATCAAATCACCTGTCTTCGCTGCGTGTACTGTTCACCAGCGATTGCTTTTTTGGATTTTTTTGATTATATTTTATAACTTTATGAATCCATTCATCAGGAGCCAAACCTTATGCGCCCTCGCCCCACCCCCTCTGCCACCGACGCTGTGCAGCTCACGATGCAAGGCCCGGTCGCCGTCATCCGCCTGTGCCGTCCGGGCAAGCGCAACGCCCTGAGCGACGGCCTCATCCTCGCCATCCGCGACACCTTCCAGAACCTGCCCGCCGAGGCGCGAGCCGCCGTCATCCACGGCGAAGGCGAGCACTTCTGCGCCGGGCTGGACCTGTCGGAACTGCAGGAACGGGATGCGGGCGAAGGCGTACACCACTCTCGCATGTGGCACAACGCCTTGGATCAGGTGCAACACGGCGCGGTCCCGGTGATTGCCGCCCTGCACGGCGCGGTCGTGGGCGGCGGGCTGGAGCTGGCCAGCGCCTGCCACATCCGCGTGGCCGACGAGACCACCTTCTTCGCGCTGCCCGAAGGCACGCGCGGGATCTTCGTGGGCGGTGGCGGTGCGGTGCGCATCCCCAAGCTCATCGGTGCTGCCCGCATGACCGACATGATGCTGACCGGTCGCGTCTATGACGCCGTGGATGGCGAACGCATCGGCCTGGCGCAATACCTGGTGCCCAAGGGCACCGCGCTGGACAAGGCGCTGGAACTGGCCCAGCGCATAGCCAGCAATGCGCCGCTCACCAACTACGCGCTCATGCACGCGCTGCCGCGCATTGCCGAACAGCCGGCCGACCACGGCTTCTTCACCGAAGCGCTGATGGCCTCCATCGCCCAGGCCGCACCGGAAGCGAAAGAACGCGTGCGCGCCTTCCTGGAAGGCAAGGCCGCCAAGGTGCAAAAAGGCTGATACCCCACCCGACCCGCCCTAGCAGGAGACAAGATGAGCCCTCCCACCTTCCGCCCGATGCCCTTTGGGGTGACCCGCGCTGTGCTGCGCGACGGCCCCACCGGCACGCACTACCTGCGCGCCGATCAGGAACTGCTGCCCTACCCCGAACGCCTGACAGATCGCCTGCGCCATTGGGCCGAAACCGCACCCGACCGCACCTGGATGGCGCGCCGCCAGCCCACCGTGGATGCCGATGGCAAACCCGCACTGGGCGAATGGCGCCACATCAGCTACGCCGAAGCGTGGGCCACCGCGCGCCGCATTGCCCAGGGCCTGATCAACCGCGGCCTCGACACCGAGCGCCCGGTGGCCATCCTGTCGGAAAACAGCCTGGAGCATGCGCTGCTGGCCCTGGGTTGTATGGTCGCGGGCGTGCCTTACGTGCCCATCTCGCCCGCCTACTCGCTCATCAGCACCGACTACGACAAGCTCAAGCACGCGGTGCGCATCACCACGCCGGGCATGCTGTTTGCCAGCGATGCGGCGCGCTACGGCAAGGCCCTGCGTGCCGTGGCCGGTGAAGGCGTGGAAATCGTGTTGGCCGACGGCAAGCTGGACGGACTGGACAGCACCCGTTTCGCCGACTTGGCCGCCACTCCCGAAACGCCCGCCGTGGACGCGGCCATGGCCGCCACCGGGCCAGACACCATCGTCAAGTTCCTGTTCACCAGTGGCTCCACCAAGCTGCCCAAGGCCGTCATCAACACCCAACGCATGTGGTGCGCCAACCAGCAGCAGATGGTGCAGTCCATGCCTGTGCTGGCGGAGCAACCCCTGGTGCTGGTGGACTGGCTGCCCTGGAATCACACCTTCGGGGGCAACCACAACTTCGGCATGGTAATCTTCCATGGTGGCACGCTCTATATCGACGACGGCAAACCCACGCCCGCGCTGATACACGAAACCCTGCGCAACCTGCGCGAGATCGCGCCCACCGTGTACTTCAACGTGCCCACGGGCTTCGAGGCCATTGCCAACGCCATGAAGACCGACGACCTGTTGCGCAAGACCCTGCTGTCGCGCGTGAAGATGTTCTTTTACGCCGGCGCCGCGCTGGCCCAGCCTGTGTGGGACAGCCTGTACGAGAGCGAGGAGCGCGAGATCGGCCAGCGCATCGTCATGGGCACCGGCCTGGGCATGACCGAATCGGGCCCCTTCGCCATTTTCGTGACCAACCCCTATGTGAAAGCGGGCGACCTGGGCCTGCCCACCCCGGGCCTGGAACTCAAGCTGGTGGACATCGATGGCAAGACCGAGGTGCGCTACAAAGGCCCCAACATCACCCCGGGGTACTGGCGCATGCCCCAGGAAACGGCCGAGGCTTTCGACGAGGAAGGCTTCTTCAAAACGGGCGACGCGGTCAAGTGGATCGACGAGACCGACATCCACCTGGGTCTGAAGTTCGACGGTCGCATCGCCGAGGACTTCAAGCTCGCCACCGGCACCTTTGTGAGCGTGGGGCCGCTGCGTGCCAAGATCATCGCTGCAGGCGCCCCCTACATCCAGGACGTGGTACTGACCGGTCTGAACCAGAAGGAAGTGGGCGCCATGGTGTTCCCCACACCCAAGGTGCGCGAACTGGCCAACCTGCCTGCTGACGCATCGATGCACGAGGTGCTGGAAAGCGCCCCGGTGCTGGCCTATTTCCAGAACGTGGTGAACGAACTGGCCAAGACCGCCACTGGCAGCGCCAACCGCATCGCACGCCTGTGCCTGCTGGCCGACCCGCCCACCATTGACCGAGGCGAGGTCACCGACAAAGGCTCCATCAACCAGCGCGCCGTGCTCACGCACCGCGCCGATACCGTGACCGCTCTGCACGAGGACCGGCTGCACCACATCCTCAAGCCCCAAACGCACTGAAAGAGACACACAACCATGGCCCACAAGGGATTCTTCAACGCCTTCAACGACGTGTGGATGCTGGACGGCGTGCGCACGCCGATGGTGGACTACTGCGGCGCGCTCGGCCACATTTCGCCCACCGACCTGGGCATCAAAGCCGCCCGTGAAGCGCTGGCCCGCAACGGCGTCAACCCGGCCGACATCGGTTCCGTCATCACCGGCAACATGGCACCCGGCGACTTCGACCAGTTCTTCCTGCCGCGCCACATCGGCCTGTACGCTGGGGGGCCGCAAGAAGTGCCGGCCATCATGGCGCAACGCATCTGCGGCACCGGCTTCGAGCTGTTCCGCCAAGCCGGCGAGCAGATCGAAGCCGGTGTGTGCGACGCCGCGCTGGTGGTCGGCACCGAGAGCATGACGCGCAACCCCATCGCCGCCTTCGACCACCGCACCGGCTTCAAGCTGGGTGCGCCGGTGGGTTTCAAGGACTACATGTGGGAGGCNTGGGGTGCCGCAAGAAGTGCCGGCCATCATGGCGCAACGCATCTGCGGCACCGGCTTCGAGCTGTTCCGCCAAGCCGGCGAGCAGATCGAAGCCGGTGTGTGCGACGCCGCGCTGGTGGTCGGCACCGAGAGCATGACGCGCAACCCCATCGCGGCCTTCGACCGCCGCACCGGCTTCGAGCTGTCCCGCCAAGCCGGCGAGCAGATCGCAGCCGGTGTGTGCGACGCCGCGCGGGTGGTCGGCACCGAGAGCCTGACGCGCAACCCCATCGCGGCCTTCGACCGCCGCACCGGCTTCGAGCTGTCCCGCCAAGCCGGCGAGCAGATCGCAGCCGGTGTGTGCGACGCCGCGCGGGTGGTCGGCACCGAGAGCCTGACGCGCAACCCCATCGCCGCCTTCGACCACCGCACCGGCTTCAAGCTGGGTGCGCCGGTGGGTTTCAAGGACTACATGTGGGAGGCGTTGAAAGACCCGGCCGCTGGCATCAACATGATTCAGACCGCCGAGAACCTGGCCAAGAAGTACGGCATCAGCCGCGAGGACGTGGACCGCTTCGCCAGCGACTCCTTCGCCAAGGCCGTGGCCGCTCAGGAAGCCGGTTTCTTCGACGGCGAAATCGTGCCGGTGGTGACCGAGAAGTTCGAACTGGAAGGCTACAAGACCCGGGGCATCAAGCTGCAAGGCAAGGTCACCAGCGTGGACCGCGACACCCACCCGCGCCCCTCACCCGTGGAAGTGCTCGCCAAGCTCAAGCCGGTGTACGAAGGCGGCGTGCAGACCGGCGGCAACAGCTCCGCGCTGGTCGACGCGGCAGCGGCGTGCATCGTCACCTCGGGGGCTTACGCGAAAGCACAAGGCAAGAAGCCCGCCGCCCGTGTGGTGGCCGCCGCCGCCGTGGGCGTGCCGCCCGAGATCATGGGCATCGGCCCGGCCCCGGCCATCCGCCTGCTGCTGGAGCGCACTGGCCTGCAACTGTCCGACATCGGCCGCTTCGAGATCAACGAAGCCCAGGGTGCCCAGACCCTGGCCGTGGGCCGCGAGTTGGACCTGGACCTCACCAGGCTCAACGTCAACGGCGGTGCCATCGCGCTGGGCCACCCACTGGCCGCCACCGGCGTGCGTCTGACCATCACCCTGGCCCGCGAGCTGCGCCGCAGCGGCCACCGCTGGGGCATCTGCAGCGCCTGCGTGGGTGGTGGCCAGGGCATAGCGCTGCTGATCGAAAACCCGGACGCGGCTTGAACCTCACACCCAACCAAGGAAGCATCATGGACATTCAAGGCAAAGCAGCCCTCGTCACCGGCGGCGGTTCCGGCTTGGGCGCAGCCACCGCCCGCGAACTCGCCCGCCTGGGCGCCCAAGTGGCCGTGCTCGACATCCATCAGGCCAACGCCGAGCGCGTGGCCCATGACATCAACACCGCATGCGGCGCGGGCACGGCTCTGGCGCTTGCTTGCGACGTCACCAGCCCCGAGAGTGTGCAAGCCGCCATCGACACAGCCGCCGCGGCCCACGGACCGGCGCGCATCCTCATGCAGATCGCCGGCATTGGAACCGCCAAGCGGGTCATCGGCAAGGACGGCAGCCCCGCTGCGCTGGAAGACTTCGCCAAGGTCGTCAACGTCAACCTGGTGGGCACCTACAACGTGGCCCGGCTGTTCGCCGCTGCCTGTGCCAGACTGGATCCGATGGAAGACGACGAGCGCGGAGTCATGGTGTTCACCGCCTCGGTCGCCGCCTATGACGGCCAGGTGGGCCAGCAGGCCTACAGCGCCTCCAAAGCTGGCGTGGTGGGCATGACCCTGCCCATGGCGCGCGACCTGTCGCAGCACGGCATCCGCGTCTGCACCATTGCCCCCGGCCTGTTCGCCACGCCCCTCATGAAGCAGTTGCCCGAGCCGGTGCAGGCATCGCTGGCGGCCAGCATCCCGTTTCCCCGGCGCCTGGGCAAACCCGAGGAATTCGCCGAGCTGGCATGTCACATCGTCCGCAACGGCCACCTCAACGGTGAAACCATCCGCCTGGACGGTGCCTTGCGCATGGCCCCGCGCTGAAAAGGATTGAACATGAGCAAAACCGTCGTGTACGAAGTGGAAGTGATGTTCGGCGACTGCGACCCCGCCGGCATCGTCTTCTTCCCCAATTTCTCCAAATGGATGGACGCTTCGTCACTGAACTTCTTCGTGAAGTGCGGCGTCCCGCCCTGGCGCGAGCTGGTCAAGACGCGCGGCATCGTTGGCACCCCGCTGCTCGAAATCCACACCAAGTTCATGCGCCCGGCCACCTACGGTGAGCGGCTGCAGGTGCACACCAGCGTCATCGAATGGCGCGACAAGGTGTTCATCCACAAGCACGTGGTCAAACGGGGCGACGAGGTGCTGTGCGAAGGCACGGAAACCCGCGCCTTCGTCATCAAACACCCCGACGACCCAGACCGCATCAAGGCCATCTCGGTGCCCGGGGACATCAAGGCCCTGTGCAGCTAACGCCATCTCGTTTTAAGCCGGCCACCCAAGAAGCCGGCCTTTCCTCACCTCTGTACCACCCTTGTCCTTTTAGGAGACTGACCCATGAAGTTCACAAAAGCCCTGCTTTCAGCCACCATCCTGGCCACTGCCACCGCGGCCATGGCCGACGTGAAGATCGGCGTGATCTTGCCGCTTACCGGCCCTGCGTCCGGGTTGGGCATTCCGGCCAAGAACCAGATCGCGCTGTGGCCCACCACCATCGCCGGGGAAAAGCTGCAGGTCACCATTCTCGACGATGCAACCGATCCCACCAACGGTGTCAAGAACGCCCGCCGCTTCACCACCGAAGACAAGGTCGACCTGATCGTCGGCTCCGTGGCAACCCCGGTGGGCGTGGCCATTGCCGATGTCGCACTGGACACCAAAACACCCCAGCTGGCGCTCACACCCATTGGCCTACCCCCAGGCAAAGATGCCTGGAGCTTCCGCATGCCCCAATCAAACGGCGTAATGGCCACGGCCATCGTGTCGCACATGCAGAAGCTGGGCATCAAGTCGGTCGGCTACCTCGGCTACACCGACGCCTACGGTGAGCAGTGGCTGCAAGCGTTCACTCCGTTGGCCGAAAAGGCTGGCATCCAGATCGTGGGCGTGGAGCGTTTCGCCCGCAACGACACCAGCGTGACTGCCCAAGCCCTGAAGCTGGTCGCCGCCAACCCAGACGCGATGCTGATCGTCGCTTCCGGCAGCGGGGCCGCGATGCCGCACAAGAGCATCGTCGAACGCGGGTTCAAAGGCAAGATTTACCAGACCCACGGTGCGGCCACCAAAGACCTGATGCGCGTGGGTGGCAAGGACGTAGAAGGCGCCTTCGTTGTCGCCGGCCCGGTGATCGCCCCCTCGCAGTTGCCCGACAGCAACCCATCCAAAAAGATTGCCATGGACTTTGCTCAGCAATACGACAAGGCCTACGGCGCCGGAACTGCGAACCAGTTCGCCGGTCATGCCCACGACGTGGTGTTGGTGCTCGAGAAGGCGTTGCCCATCGCGCTCAAAAAGGCCAAGCCCGGCACGCCGGAGTTCCGTACGGCTTTGCGCGACGCGTTTGAAACCATGGGACCCACCGTGGTTGCCCACGGCACGCTGAACTGGACGAAGGACGACCACTGGGGTTACACGCCCGACACCGGCGTGATCTACAAAGTCGTCAACGGCGACTGGAAGTTCGAGAAGTAATTGACCAAAGGGAGCCACGGGCGCACCGATGCCCGTGGCATTACTCGATTGAGGTCGACCCTTCCATGCCGGCCTCTCCCGGCCCGATTTGCCCCATCAGCCTAATGAGCCCCGTTGATTCGGGGTCGCCCTATGGACTCAACGATCGTCAGCATCTTGCTGGTTGACGGACTCACCAACGGTGCCATTTATGCCCTTCTGGGCTTGGCCACCGTGCTGGTATTTGCCGTCACCCGCGTGATATTCATTCCCCAGGGGGAGTTTGTGGCTTACGGCGCCCTGACCCTTGCCCTGTTTCAAACCGGCCAGGTGCCCGGCACGGTCTGGCTGCTGTTGCTGCTCGCCGTGGTCGCCGCCCTGATGGAGGGTTACACCACCTGGCGCCACCGACACAGCGCAGTTGCAGGCTTACAGGCCGGAGTCAAACTGTTGGCGATTCCCGCGGTGGTGGCGGCTCTGGGCTGGTGGGCGGCACCGCAGCAGTTTCCGCTGGCGGTCCAGGCACTGCTGAGCGTCGCCATCGTCACGGCGTTCGGCCCGCTGGTCTATCGCGTGGCCTACCAGTCGCTCGAAGACGCCACGCCTCTGGTGTTGCTGATCGTGTCGGTCGGCGTGCACTTCGCCATGGTTGGCCTGGGACTGCTATTTTTCGGTGCCGAAGGCTTCCGCAATCCGGCCTTCTGGGACGAGCGTTTCGCCCTAGGCGCTGTGATGCTGTCTGGGCAAGCCATCATCATCGGCCTCGCGGCCATTTCGCTGATCGTCTTGCTGTGGCTGTTTTTCGAGCGCACTCTGTACGGCAAGGCGCTACGCGCCACGGCAGTGAACCGGCTCGGCGCGCGGCTCATGGGCATTTCGTCCCACGCCAGCGGTCAGCTTACCTTCACCATGGCGGCCTTGATCGGGGCCCTGTCGGGGCTGCTCATTGGCCCTACCACCACGGTGTTCTACGATTCCGGTTTCCTCATTGGCCTCAAAGGTTTCGTGGCGGCGGTGATCGCTGGACTGTCCAGCTACCCGGTGGCGCTGGTCGGTGCCCTTTTCGTGGGCGTGGTGGAAGCCTTCAGCTCATTCTGGGCAAGCGCCTTCAAGGAGGTGATCGTTTTTACTCTGATTCTGCCCATCCTGCTATGGCGCTCACTGGCCAGTGGCCATTCTGAGGAGGAGCATTGATATGCCTATCCGTCGCATGGGCTGGATCGGCTTGATCGTGGTGCTGGCTGCGATCGCGCTGCTGCCACTTCCCGATTTCTGGATTCTTCAACTGAACTACATCGGGCTCTACAGCTTGGTCTGCCTGGGGCTGGTGTTGCTGACGGGCGTCGCCGGGCTCACTTCGTTCGGCCAAGCAGCATTCGTGGGCATTGCTGCCTACACCAGCGCCTGGCTCACGTTGAATCTGGGGTGGTCACCCTGGGTCACGCTGTTCGCGGGCCTGCTGCTCACGGGCATTTCGGCCTTTATCGTCGGCTGCATCACGCTTCGCATGTCGGGACACTATCTGCCGTTGGCCACTATTGCGTGGGGGTTGTCGCTGTACTACCTGATGGGCAATCTCGACGCCCTGGGCAAGTACGACGGCTTGCTGGGCATCACCGGTATCAGCGTGTTCGGTCATGACCTAGGCCAGGGGCGCGGCATTTACGTGCTGATCTGGTTATGCGTGCTGGCAGCGGTGTGGGCCATTCAGCACTTGCTCGACTCCAGGCCCGGACGCGCCATCCGTGCTCTCAAAGGTGCCACGCAGATGGCCGAAGCCATGGGAGTAAACACCCTGCGGTACAAGATCATCATTTTCGTGCTAGCGGCTTTGCTGGCGGCCATCTCAGGCTGGCTGTTCGCCCACTTCCAGCGCTCGATCAACCCATCGCCCTTTGGCCTGAAAATGGGCATTGAATACCTGTTCATGGCCGTCATCGGTGGCGTAGGCCAGGTCTGGGGGGCGCTTACCGGCGCCTTCCTCACCAAGGTTCTGGAAGATCAATTGCAGGTGCTGCTGCCCAAGCTGCTGGGGACGAGTGGCAGCTTTGAAGTCATCGTGTTTGGCATCCTGCTGGTACTGATGCTGAAATTCCTGCCCCAAGGCCTATGGTCGCTGGTGGAGCAGCGTCTTCCGCTCCCCCCGCGTCAGATGGACTGGGCCGATGCCCCGGATCTGCCTGCCCGCGCCCAACCCGGCCACGGCGAGTTGGTCCTCGACGTGCGCAGCATCCGCAAGCAGTTCGGCGGGCTCACGGCCGTTAACGATATCAGCTTCCAGATCCACGCCGGCGAAATCGTCGGTCTCATCGGGCCGAATGGCGCCGGCAAGTCCACCACCTTCAACCTCGTCACCGGGGTGCTCGCCAAGACCTCTGGCGAGGTGCATTTCCGAGGCAAAGACATCACCCGCCTGCGCTCGCGCGACATCTTGCGCGAAGGCATGGCCCGCACCTTCCAGCACGTCAAGATGATTCCCGACATGACCGTGCTGGAAAACGTGGCCCTGGGCGCCTACACGCGCGGCCAGGCCGGCGTGGTGCGGTCGATGCTGCACCTCAACCAGGCCGAAGAGCGCCAGTTGTTCAAGCAGGCTCAGCGCCAGCTGGAACGTATCGGCATGGGACAGTACCTTCACGAGCAGGCCGGCAACCTCGCCATGGGGCCGCAGCGCCTGATGGAAATTGCACGCGCCCTGTGCTGTGACCCGGCGTTGCTGCTGCTCGATGAACCGGCGGCCGGGTTGCGCCACAAGGAAAAGGTGGCACTAACCAATGTGCTGCGCCAGCTGCGCAGCGAGGGCATGAGCATTTTGCTGGTGGAACACGACATGGATCTGGTCATGGACGTCTGCGACCAGTTGGTGGTGATGGAATTCGGCACTCTGTTGACCTGCGGCACCCCTGCCGAGGTACAAGCCAACCCGGCGGTTCGTGCGGCCTACCTAGGAACGGAACATTGATATGCCCACACCCTTCTTGAAAGTCAGTGAGCTGCGCGCCGGTTACGGCAGGGCTGAAGTCCTCCACGGCCTCAGCCTGGAAGCTGGCAAAGGCAGCGTCATCACCGTGATCGGACCCAACGGCGCCGGCAAGTCCACCCTGCTCAACACCCTGATGGGCATCCTGCCCGGCAAAGGCCAGATCGAGCTCGGTGGCACGGCCCTCCATGAACTGACGCTGGAAGAACGGGTGATGGCCGGTATTGCGCTGGTGCCCGAAAAGCGTGAACTGTTCGGCTCCATGTCGGTGGAAGACAATCTGGTCCTGGGCGGCTTTCGCCAGATGCGTCTGGGCCAGCGCGACTGGCGCGACCGGCTCGATGAGGTCTTCACCACCTTCCCCCGACTGAAGGAGCGCCGAACCCAACAAGCGGGCACGCTATCGGGCGGTGAACGGCAGATGCTGGCCGTGGGTCGCGCGCTCATGTCAGGGCCGTCGCTGCTGATGCTCGATGAGCCAAGCTTAGGTCTTGCGCCGCTGATCGTTCGCGAAATCTTCACCATCATCGAAAGCCTTCGCAAGACCGGCGTGACCATCGTGCTGGTAGAGCAAAACGCTCGGGCTGCCCTGCAAGTAGCCGACTATGGCTATGTATTGGAAATGGGTGAACTCAGCACTCAAGGCCCTGCCACGCAACTGTTAGACGACCCCCGCGTGATCGAGACCTATCTGGGCGCTGCCCGCAAACACCACTGACCCCACCATGAACGCCTATCGTCCCATCGCCTCCGACATTGGTTTCATCCTGCTCGACGTCTTGCGAGCCCAGGACACCTTGGCACCACTGCCAGCCCTGGCCGACAACGCCGACCCCGATCTGATGCGCCAGGTGCTGGAAGAGGCAGGCAAGTTCGTGGGCGAGGTGGTGGCACCGCTCAACCGCGACGGTGACGAGATCGGTGCCCGGTGGCAGGACGGCCGTGTCACCATGCCCCCGGGGTTCCGCGACGCCTACCAGGCCTTCTGGCAGGCAGGCTGGCCTGCCCTCTCGGCCGCACCCGAAGACGGCGGCCAGGGCCTGCCCACCGTGCTGGAAATGGTCCTGTACGAATGGCTCAGCGCCGCCAACCACGGCTGGACCATGGCGCCGGGCCTGCTGCATGGCGCCTACGACTGCATCAAGCACCACGCCAGCCCCGAACTCAAGGCCCGCTACCTGGAGAAAGTGGCCACCGGCGAGTGGCTCGCCACCATGTGCCTGACCGAACCCCACGCCGGCAGCGACCTCGGCCTGGCCCGCACCAAGGCCGTGCCACAAGCCGACGGCAGCTACCGCATCAGCGGCACCAAGATCTTCATCAGCGGTGGCGAGCACGACCTCACCGACAACATCGTCCACCTGGTGCTGGCCCGCCTGCCCGACAGCCCGCCCGGCCCCAAGGGCCTCTCGCTGTTCCTCGTGCCCAAGTTCTACGAAAACGGCAGCCGCAGCCCCGTGGTGTGCGAGCGCATCGAAGAAAAAATGGGCCTGCACGGCAGCCCCACCTGCGTCATGCGCTTCGACGAAGCCACCGGCTGGTTGGTGGGCGAACACGGCAAAGGCCTCAACGCCATGTTCCTGATGATGAACGCTGCCCGCCTGCACGTGGCCTTGCAAGGCGTGGGCCTGCTCGACGCCGCCTGGCAAAAAGCCGACGCTTACGCCCGCGACCGCCGCCAGATGCGCGCTCCGGTGCGGCGCGACCCGTCACAACCGGCCGACCCCATCATCGAACACCCGGCGGTGCAGCGCCTGCTCGACACCCAGCGCGCCTGGGTGGATACCGGCCGCGTCATCGCCTACCAGACGGCGATCGAGCTCGACGTGGCCAAACATCACCCCGACGCTGCCCGCCGCCAGCAGGCGCAGCAGTGGTGCGCCCTGGCCACCCCCGTGCTCAAGGCCGCCTGGACGGACCAGGCCTTCCACGGCGCCAGCGACTGCCTGCAGGTCTTCGGCGGCCACGGCTACGTGCGCGAATGGGGCATCGAGCAGGTGGTGCGCGATGCGCGCGTGACCATGATCTACGAAGGCACCAACGAAATCCAGGCACAAGACCTGCTGTTCCGCAAAGTGCTCGCCGACGGGGGACGCAGCTTCAGCACCTGGCTCGACCGGCTGGATGGCGACCTCACCCACACGCACTCCCCCAGCGCCCCACGCGCCCGCCGCGACGTCGATGCCCTGCGCGACCTGGCCGCCGCCCTGCCGGCCGCCCAGCCCACCGCGCTCTACCCCGTAGCGGGCGATTTTCTGCGCGCCGTCGCCCTGACGCTGATGGGCTGGGCCGTCTGCCGCCTGGAAGCCGGCGCGAACGGCACATCGCCCGTACCGGAGGCCTTTGGCCGCTCGGTGTGGCCCGAATGTGCCATGCGCCGCGAGATGGTCCGCGCGGCCCTAAACTGAAACCTTCGGTGAGGGGGTGAGGCCATACGACAACACGGTAACATTTCGGGCTATGCCGCCTTTCACGCCCACTCAACGCCCGCCTTCCGCCGCAGTGCCACCCACCGAAACCGCCCCCGCCGTGGATGCCACCTTTCTCGAAGGGCTGATCGGCTACAACGCCCGCCGCGCGGCGCTGGCGGTGATCTCGGTGTTTCTGGAGCGCATGGCCCCTTACGGCCTGCGGGTCGTCGACTTTTCCGTGCTCACCCTGATCGCCCACAATCCCGGTGTGACCTCACGGCAACTGAGCAGCGCACTGGCCATCTTGCCCCCCAATCTGGTGGGGTTGGTGCGTCAACTCGAAGAGCGCGGGCTGATCGAGAAACGCCCTCACCCCCACGACCGGCGGGCTCAAGGGCTGTACCTGACCGCCGCAGGCGAACGCCTGCAAGGCGAAGCCCAGTCTGTGGTCGCATCCCTCGAAACGGAAGCCATCACCCACCTCACGGAAGAGGAACGCCGCACCCTCATCGGCCTGCTGCGCAAAGTCTATCAACCCGCCGGCTGAGCACCGCCCTTGCGCATCGCCCCCCTCAAACGGCCCGGCGCATCACCGTCTGCCGTTGCGTACCCAGCACCGGACTGCCCAGGGTGATCACGTCGCCCTCGCGCAGAAACACCGGAGGCTTTTGTCCCATACCCACACCGGGGGGTGTACCGGTCGGGATCAGATCACCAGGCTCCAGCCGCATGAACTGACTCAGGTAACTCACGAGGGTGGCCACATCGAAGATCATGGTGCGCGTGTTGCCAGTCTGGCGGCGCACCCCGTTCACATCCAGCCACAGGTCGATGTTTTGCGGATCGGCCACTTCATCGGCGGTGACCAGCCAAGGACCCATGGGACAGTGGCTGGGATAGCTCTTGCCCTTGACCCACTGGCCTTCGCGCTCCATCTGGTAGGCCCGCTCCGACACGTCGTTGACCAAACAGTAACCGGCCACACAAGCCAGCGCTTCCGCGCGCGACACGTGCCAGGCGGGCCGGCCGATCACCACCCCCAACTCCACCTCCCAATCCAGCTTCTGCGAATCCGGGGGCAGCCATACCGGGTCGTTGGGCCCGCTGATACTGCCGCTGTGCTTGTTGAACACGATGGGCTGACTCGGGGGCTGCAGACCGGCTTCGGCGGCATGGTCGGCATAATTGAGCCCGATGGCCACGACGTTGCGCACCTGGCCTACGCACGGGCCCAGTCGGGCCTGCGGTGATACCACCGGCAGCGTAGCCAGGTCCAGCGTGGCCAGTCGGGCCAGGGAGGCCGGCGTCAGCACGGCCGGCGTGAGGTCGTCGAGCACTTGCGAAAGGTCTCGCCGCACACCCTGGGCATCCAGCACACCCGGGCGTTCCTGACCAGACTCCCCATAACGAAACAATTTCATCGATCATCTCCTTCGACAGCGCCAGATTCTGGCATGTCGGGCCTTGAAACCCATCGATGCGGCCTCAGCTGAGGCATTTTGAAGTACACACAACCCTGACGCCCCACCATGCAACACGAGCAAGATCCCACCTACACCAAGCCCGATCCGAACGCCCCTGTCAGCCCCGAGCAAACCGAAACAGGCGCCTCGGCCCAGGCCGCCGAGCAGGCCAACAGCCCCGCTGACGAACTGGCCACCCTCAAGGCCCAAAACGCCGAACTCGTCGAGCAGTACCTGCGTGCCAAGGCCGAAGTGGAAAACATGCGGCGCCGTACCGAAGAAGAAGTGGCCAAAGTGCGTAAATTCGCCGTGGAAGGTTTTGCTGAAAGCCTGCTGCCGGTGCTCGACAGCCTGGAAGCCGGCCTGGCCGTCCAGGAAGCCACGCTGGAGCAGATCCGTGAAGGCGCCGAAGCCACCCTCAAGCAGCTTCAGTCTGCACTGAGCCGCCACAAGGTACTCCCCATCGACCCTGCCCCTGGCGACAAGTTCGACCCCCATTACCACCAAGCGATCAGCATGGTGCCTGCAGACCAGGAACCCAATACCGTGGTGACGGTGCTCCAGAAGGGCTACCTGATCAGCGAACGGGTACTGCGACCGGCCCTGGTCACCGTGGCTGGGGCCAAGTAAGGCTCGCGGGCTTGAAAAGCCGTCTGGCAGCCACACATTCACATCAGTTCAATTTTTCCAAATTCCCAAGCATACTCAGGAGTAACACATGGGCAAGATCATCGGCATCGACCTGGGCACCACCAACTCGTGTGTCGCCGTCATGGAAGGCAACACCGCGCGCGTGATTGAGAACAGCGAAGGCGCACGCACCACGCCGTCCATCGTCGCTTATCAGGAAGATGGCGAAATCCTCGTCGGTGCCAGCGCCAAGCGCCAGGCCGTCACCAACCCCAAGAACACGCTGTTCGCCGTCAAGCGCTTGATCGGCCGCAAGTTCACGGAAAAAGAAGTGCAAAAGGACATCGACCTGATGCCCTACTCCATCGTGGCCGCCGACAACGGCGATGCCTGGGTGGAAGTGCGTGGCCAGAAACTGGCCCCGCCGCAAGTCAGCGCCGAAGTGCTGCGCAAGATGAAGAAGACCGCCGAGGACTACCTGGGTGAGCCGGTCACCGAGGCCGTGATCACCGTGCCGGCCTACTTCAACGACGCCCAGCGCCAAGCCACCAAGGACGCAGGCCGCATCGCCGGCCTGGAGGTCAAGCGCATCATCAATGAACCCACCGCAGCCGCCCTGGCCTTCGGCCTGGACAAAGCCGGCAAGGGCGACCGCAAGATCGCGGTCTATGACCTGGGCGGCGGCACCTTCGACATCTCGATCATCGAGATTGCCGACGTCGATGGCGAGAAGCAGTTCGAGGTGCTGTCCACCAACGGCGACACCTTCCTGGGCGGCGAGGACTTCGACCAGCGCATCATCGACTACATCATCGCCGAGTTCAAGAAAGAGCAAGGCGTGGACCTCACGAAAGACGTGCTGGCCTTGCAGCGCCTGAAAGAGGCCGCCGAGAAGGCCAAGATCGAGCTGTCCAACAGCTCGCAGACCGACATCAACCTGCCCTACATCACGGCCGATGCCACGGGGCCGAAGCACCTGAACATCAAGCTCACGCGCGCCAAGCTGGAAAGCCTGGTCGAGGAGCTGATCGAGCGCACCATCGAGCCCTGCCGCATCGCGATCAAAGACGCCGGCATCAAAGTCAGCGACATCGATGACGTGATCCTGGTCGGTGGCATGACCCGCATGCCCAAGGTGCAGGAAAAGGTCCGGGAGTTCTTCGGCAAAGAGCCGCGCAAAGACGTCAACCCCGACGAGGCCGTGGCCGTGGGCGCGGCCATCCAGGGCGCGGTGCTCGCTGGCGACCGCAAGGACGTGCTGCTGCTCGACGTCACCCCGCTGTCTCTGGGCATCGAGACCCTGGGCGGCGTGATGACCAAGATGATCAGCAAGAACACCACCATCCCGACCAAGTTCTCGCAAGTCTTCTCCACGGCCGATGACAACCAGCCGGCCGTGACGATCAAGGTCTACCAGGGCGAACGCGAGATGGCCGCCGGCAACAAGTTGCTGGGCGAGTTCAACCTCGAAGGCATTCCGCCGGCCCCGCGCGGTGTGCCTCAGATCGAAGTGACCTTCGACATCGACGCCAACGGCATCCTGCACGTCAGCGCCAAGGACAAAGGCACCGGCAAGGAGAACAAGATCACCATCAAGGCCAACTCGGGTCTGACCGAGGAGGAAATCCAGAAGATGGTGAAGGACGCCGAGCTCAATGCCGCCGAGGACAAGAAGAAGGTCGAACTGGTGCAGGCCCGTAACCAGGCCGATGCGCTGGTCAGCTCGGTCCGCAAGAGCCTCAACGAGTACGGCGACAAGCTCGACGCCGGTGAAAAAGACAAGATCGAGGCCGCCATCAAGGCCGTCGAAGAGGCCACCAAGGGCGACGACAAGGCCGAGATCGAAGCGAAGACCAACGAGTTGATGAGCGCGAGCCAGAAACTCGGTGAGAAAATGTACGCCGACATGCAGGCCGGCCAAGCCGCTGCCGGGGCGGCTGGTGCCGAGCAGGCCCAGTCTGCCAGCGGCGGCCGCGCGGCCGACGACGACGTGGTGGATGCCGAAGTCAAGGAAGTCAAGCGCGACTGAAGCCTCACCGCGTGCGTCGGCGCGGCTCGACGCACGCCCTATTCGCCGCCGCGTCAGGGCACCCCGGTGACCTGGCGCGGCGTTTGCACTCGAAACGAGCACTGGTACCGACATGGCCAAACGAGACTTTTACGAGATCCTGGGCGTCGCCAAAAACGCCAGCGACGACGAGATCAAAAAAGCCTATCGCAAGCTCGCGATGAAGTATCACCCTGACCGTAATCAGGGGGACAAGGCCAAGGAAGCCGAAGAAAAATTCAAGGAAGCCAAGGAAGCTTACGAAATGTTGAGCGACCCGCAGAAACGGGCTGCTTACGATCAGTATGGCCATGCTGGCGTGGATCCCAATATGCGGGGTGCTCCAGGCGGGCCGGAAGGCTTTGGTGGCTTTGCCGACGCCTTCGGCGACATCTTCGGCGACATCTTTGGCGGCCACCGTGGCGCAGGCCGGGGCCGGCAGGTCTATCGTGGCAGCGATTTGTCTTATGCCATGGAGATCACGCTGGAAGAAGCCGCCCACGGCAAGGACGCACAGATCCGCATTCCCAGCTGGGAAGATTGCGACACCTGCCACGGCAGCGGTGCCAAACCCGGCACCAGCGTCAAGACCTGCCCCACCTGCAACGGTGCCGGCGTGGTGCAGATGCGCCAGGGTTTCTTCAGCGTGCAGCAGACCTGCCCGCACTGTCACGGCAGTGGCAAGGTCATTCCCGAACCCTGCCCCGCCTGCAACGGTCAGGGCAAGCTCAAGAAGCACAAGACGCTGGAAATCAAGATCCCGGCCGGCATCGACGACGGCATGCGCATCCGCTCCGCCGGCAATGGCGAGCCCGGTCGCAACGGCGGGCCACCCGGCGATCTGTTCATCGAAATCCGCATCCGCAAGCACGACATCTTCGAGCGCGACGGCGACGACCTGCACTGCCAGGTACCGGTGAGCATCACCACCGCCGCCCTGGGTGGCGAGATCGCCGTGCCCACACTCCAGGGCAAGGCCACCATCGAGATCCCGGAAGGGACCCAGCATGGCAAAACCTTCCGGCTCCGCGGGCGCGGCATCAAGGGTCTGCGCTCCAGCTACCCGGGCGACCTGTACTGCCACATCGTGGTCGAGACGCCCGTCAAGCTCACCGAGCACCAGCGCAAGTTGCTGCGCGAGCTCGATGAGTCGTTCCAGCGCGGCGGCCACCGCCACAGCCCCAACGACAAGGGCTGGTTTGAGAAAGCCAAGGCATTTTTCTCGTAAGAAACTGTGGTGAAATGAACGCATGAGCGTTCGGATCACCTTTCTGGGCGGAGCCGGTACCGTCACCGGCTCCAAGTTTCTCGTGCAGCACGACGACCAGCGCCTGTTGGTCGATTGCGGTCTGTTTCAGGGCTACAAGCAGCTGCGGCTGCGCAACCGCACACCGCTGCCGTTCGAGCCCAACCATCTGCAGGCCGTCATCCTCACCCACGCCCACCTGGACCACAGCGGCTACTTCCCACTGCTGGTCAAGGAAGGCTTCAAGGGCAAGGCGTGGTGCACTCCCGGCACACGCGACCTGTGCCAGATCCTGCTGCCCGACAGCGGCCACCTCCAGGAAGAAGACGCCGCCTTTGCCAACCGGCACGGTTTCTCCAAACATTCTCCTGCGCTCCCGCTCTACACCGAAGACGATGCTGTGCGCAGCCTCAAGCTGCTCAAAACCGTGCCGCCGCTGCGCGAGTTCGAACCCATCCAGGGCTGGAAGGCCCGCTTTTACGGCGCTGGGCACATCCTGGGAGCGTCCAGCGTGTCACTCGAAGTCGGCGGCAAGCGGCTGCTGTTCTCGGGCGATCTGGGCCGACCGGACGACCTCATCATGCTCCCGCCCGACCCGCCCCCGGGCGCCGATGCGGTGATCGTCGAATCCACCTATGGGGACCGCGACCACCCCAACGACAACCTGATCGACGAACTCGCACCGCTGCTGGAAAAAGTGGCCGCGCGCGGTGGTACGGCCGTGGTACCGGTATTTGCCGTGGGTCGGGCCCAGGCGCTGCTGCACGCCATCGCCGAACTGAAACGCCAGCATCGCCTGCCCCGATCCCTGCCCGTGTACCTGGACAGCCCCATGGCCATCCACAGCACCGAGGTTTTCACACAGCACCTGGGCGAGCACCGGCTCAACGCCGCCGAGTGCAACGCCATGGCCAAGGTGGCCAAAATGGTTCGCACGCCCGATGAATCCAAGGCCATTGCCACCCACCACGGCCCCAAGGTCATCCTGGCCGCCAGTGGCATGGCCACCGGTGGGCGGGTACTGCACCATCTGGTGCAGTACCTCGGCGATCACCGCCACATGGTCGTCCTCACCGGCTACCAGGCACCAGGCACGCGTGGCGCCACCCTGGTCAAAGGGGGCACGAGCTTGCGCATCCACGGGCAGGACGTGCCGGTACGCGCCGAAGTGGCCCAGCTGTGCTCCTCCTCCGCCCATGCCGACGCCGGCCAGCTCATGCAATGGTTGCGCGCCATCCCCGGCCAGCCACATCGGGCCTTCGTGGTCCACGGCGACCAGGAAGCCGCCGACTGCCTGCGCCGCCGCATCGAAAATGAACTCCGTTGGCACGCCATGGTGCCGGAGCATGGGTCCACCTGGGCGGTATGAGCATGGCCGCCCTCGCAGGTGCAACCATATTGCAGCTTTCGCAACGCACGCTGGGCACGGGCGGCATCCAGCGTCGAAACCGTTCGATGCCAGCCCCGTGATGGCCAGCCAATCAACTGCGCGCCAAATCGAACAAGTCAGCGCTCAGGCCTGGCGCCTGCTTTACACGTACAACCCCACAAAGACAGGTATCATCCCCAATAACCGCACCCCAAAGGGGGGAATTGATTTCGTGTGGCAACCGAGGCGATTGGAACATGACTGAAAAAAACAAAACCATTCTCGGTGCAACAGTCCTGATCGCCGTGATCATGGCCGTGGCAGCGTATCTATGGCATCAAACCTATAAAGACGGTGCGCTGGAGCACATCGCCAGTGGCAACGGTCGCATCGAGGCGGTGGAGATCGATATTGCGCCACGTCAGCCGGGCCGGGTCGCGGCCATCGAAGTGGCTGAAGGTGACTTGGTGCACACCGGGCAAATACTGGTCCACATGGACACCGAGTCGCTGCAAGCGCAACTGCGGCAGGCCGAAGCCCGTGCCCGGCAGGCAGAGGACGGGGTGAGTACGGCGCGCAGCCAACTGGCCCAGCGCGAGAGCGAGAAGGCCGCCATGCAGGCCGTGGTGGTGCAGCGCCAGACCGAATGGGCTGCCGCAAAGCGGCGCGCCCAGCGCTTCGCCGAGCTGCACCAGCAAGCCTTCATCTCGCAGCAACAACTGGATGACCAGGCCGAAGTCGTGGATCGTGCCGCCGCCGCGCTGGCCGCCGCGCGGGCTCAGGTGGCAGCCAGTGATGCGGCGATCGCCGCGGCGCGCAACCAGGTCCGGGCCAGCGAATCGGCGGTGGAGGCCGCCCATGCGGAAGTGGCGCGCATCCGTACCGACATCGACGACAGCGTGCTCAAGGCCCCGCGCGACGGCCGCGTGCAGATCATCGTGGCCCGTCCTGGCGAGGTGGTCGGCGGCGGCGGACGGGTGCTGAACCTGGTGGACCTCAAGGACGTCTACATGACCTTCTTCCTGCCCACCCGCGCGGTCGGGCGGGTGGCCGTGGGCAGCGAGGCGCGGCTGGTGCTGGATGCGTTTCCCCAGCACGTGATCCCGGCCCGTATTTCCTTTGTGGCGGACGTGGCGCAGTTCACGCCGAAGACCGTCGAAACCGAGGTCGAGCGCGAGAAGCTGATGTTCCGGGTGCGGGCGCAGATCCCGCCGGACCTGCTGGAGAGACACCTGGCCCAGGTCAAGACCGGGCTGCCCGGTGTGGCCCATGTCAAACTCGATGCCGACGCGCCCTGGCCGCCGCAGTTGCAGGTGAGGCTGCCGGAGTGAACTCCGTGGCCGGCTCTGCGCCCGCGCCGGTGGTGCGTTTGCACGAGGTGGGCTTGCACTATGGGAAGGTGCAGGCGTTACGGGGCATCGATCTGGATGTCCCGGCCGGGGTGATGGCCGGCCTGATCGGCCCGGACGGAGTGGGCAAGTCCAGCCTGCTGGCCCTCGTTGCCGGCGCGCGCGCCTTGCAGCGCGGGCGCATCGAGGTGCTGGGGGGCGACATGGCCAGCGCGCGTTTTCGCGCCGAGGTGTGCCCGCGCATCGCCTACATGCCGCAGGGCCTGGGCAAGAACCTCTACCCGACCCTGTCGGTGTTCGAGAACGTGGATTTCTTCGGCCGGCTGTTCGGCCATGATCGGGCTGAGCGCGAGCGGCGCATCGCCGCACTGCTGGCCGCCACCGGGCTCGCCCCCTTCGCCGGCCGGCCGGCCGGCAAGCTCTCGGGCGGCATGAAGCAGAAACTCGGGCTGTGCTGCGCGCTGATCCACGACCCCGATCTGTTGATCCTCGATGAACCCACCACCGGGGTCGATCCGCTGTCGCGGCGCCAGTTCTGGGCCTTGATCGACGACATCCGCGCCGAGCGCCCCGGCATGAGCGTGCTGGTGGCCACCGCCTATATGGAGGAGGCCGCGCGCTTCGACTGGCTGGCCGCGATGGACGCAGGGCGCGTGCTCGCCACCGGCAGCCCGGCGGCATTGCTCGAGCGCACCGGCTGCCAGACGCTCGAACAGGCCTTCATCGCCTTGCTGCCGGAAGCCAAACGCGCCGGCTACCGGCCGGTGGACATCGTGCCGCACGAAACCAGCGCCGAGGCGGAGGTGGCCATCGAGGCGCGCAACCTCACCATGCGCTTTGGCGATTTCACGGCGGTGGACCGGGTGAATTTCCGCATCCGGCGTGGCGAGATCTTCGGCTTCCTCGGCTCCAACGGCTGCGGCAAGACCACCACCATGAAGATGCTCACCGGGCTGCTGCCCGCCAGTGAAGGCGAGGCGCTGCTGTTTGGCAAGCCGCTCGACCCCCACGACCTGGCCACCCGCCGCCGCGTCGGCTTCATGACCCAGAGCTTTTCGCTCTATGGCGAATTGACGGTGCGGCAAAACCTGGTGCTGCACGCGCGCCTGTACGGCCTGCCGGAAGCCGACGTCGCGCCCCGGGTGCAGGCCATGGCCGAACGCTTCGATTTGCTGGACATCCTGGATGCCTTGCCCGACGCCCTGCCGCTGGGCGATCGGCAACGCCTGTCGCTGGCGGTGGCGATGATCCATGGCCCGGAGATGTTGATCCTCGACGAGCCCACTTCGGGCGTGGACCCGGTGGCGCGCGACGCCTTCTGGCAGACGCTGATCGAACTGTCGCGCAAGGATGGCGTGACCATCTTCATTTCCACCCACTTCATGAACGAGGCCGAGCGCTGCGACCGCATCTCGCTGATGCACGCCGGGCGCGTGCTGGTGAGCGACACGCCGCAGGCCATCGTGGCCTCGCGCGCGGCAAAGACGCTGGACGACGCCTTCGTCGCCTACCTGCAGGAGGCGGCCGGCGAGGCGCCGCAGGCGCGCGAGCGCAAAGCCCGCCCGGTGGACTCGGCGCCCGCCCAAGCGACGCCGACGCCTGATGTCCGCAGCGCCTTCAGCCTGCGTCGCCTGTTGAGTTTCACCCGGCGCGAATCACTGGAACTGCGCCGCGATCCAATCCGGCTAAGCCTGGCCGCTCTGGGCAGCATCGTGCTGATGCTGGTGCTGGGCTACGGCATCACCCTGGATGTGGAAGACCTGACCTTTGCCGTGCTCGATCATGACCAGACCAGCATCAGCCGCGATTACAGCCTGAGCCTGTCGGGCTCGCGCTATTTCGAAGAGCGCGCGCCGCTTGCCGACTACGCCGAGTTGGACCGCCGCATGCGCGCCGGCGAGATCAGCCTGGCCATCGAGATTCCGCCTGGATTCGGACGCGATCTGTTGCGCGGCCGGCCGGTGCAGGTCGGCGCGTGGATCGACGGTGCCATGCCGCAGCGTGCCGAGACCGTACGCGGCTATGTCCAGGGCATCCACCAGCACTGGTTGAGCCAGCGAATGCGCGAGGCGATGGGCGACACGGCAATGACCCCGCTGGCGACCGTGGAGACGCGTTTCCGCTACAACCCCGATGTGCGCAGCCTGCCGGCCATGGTGCCGGCGGTGATCCCGCTGCTGCTGATGCTGATTCCGGCCATCCTCGCCGCCCTGTCGGTGGTGCGCGAGAAGGAACTGGGCTCGATCATCAACTTCTACGTCACCCCGGCCACCCGGCTCGAATTCCTGCTCGGCAAGCAGATTCCCTACATCGTGCTGGCAATGGCGAGTTTCCTGCTGCTGGTGGTGTTGGCGGTGGTGCTGTTTCGCGTACCGGTCACCGGCAGCTTCGCGGCACTGGCGCTGGGCGCCTTCCTGTATGTCATCAGCGCCACCGCCTTTGGCCTGCTGATCTCCTCCTTCGTGCGCAGCCAAGTCGCCGCCCTGTTCGGCACGGCCTTGCTGACCATCCTGCCGGCGGTCCAGTTCTCCGGACTGATCGATCCGGTGAGTTCGCTCGAAGGTGCCGGACGCCTGATCGGCGAGATCTTTCCGACCACGCACTTCGTCATCATTTCCCGCGGCACCTTCTCCAAGGCGCTGGAATTCGGTGATCTCTGGGCCTCGTTCGTTCCGCTGCTGATCAGTGCCCCGGTGCTGGTCGGCTTGACCGCCCTGCTGCTGAGGAAGCAGGAAAAATGATCCGCCAGCGCCTGCGCAACATCACCCAACTGGCACTCAAGGAGCTGCACAGCCTGCTGCGCGACCCGATCATGCTGGTGCTGATCGTCTACGCCTTCAGTGCCTCGATCTACACCGCCGCCACCGCGATGCCCGAGACGCTCAACAAGGCCCCCATCGCGGTGATCGACGAGGATCGCTCGCCCTTGTCCCGGCACATCATCGACGCCCTGTATCCACCGTACTTCATGCCACCGGTGCTGATCACATCAGCCGAGCTGGACGCGCGCATGGACGCGGGCCTCGACACCTTCGCCCTGTACATCCCGGCCGGCTTCCAGCGCGACGTGCTGGCCGGTCGCGCCCCGGCCATCCAGTTGAGCGTGGACGCCACCCGCATGAGCCAGGCCTTCACCGGCAGCGGCCATATCCAGGTGATCGTCCAGGAACAGGTCAACGAATTCGTGCGCCGCCACCGTGCGGTGGAAAGCCCCCCCGTGGACCTGGCCCTGCGCGCCCGCTTCAACCCGCAGCTGAACAAGGCCTGGTTCGGCGGCGTGATGCAGATCATCAACAACATCACCATGCTGTCCATCGTGCTCACCGGTGCGGCGCTGATCCGCGAGCGCGAACACGGCACCCTGGAACATCTGCTGGTGATGCCGGTCACCCCGTTCGAGATCATGACCGCCAAGGTGCTGGCGATGGCCGCCGTGGTCCTGGTCGCCTCGGCGTTTGCGCTCAACGTCGTCGTGCGGGGCTTGATGGGGGTGCCCATCGAAGGCTCGCTGCTGCTGTTCTTCAGCGGCGCGGCCCTGCACCTGTTCGCCACCACGTCGCTGGGTATTTTCCTGGCAACCCTGGCGCGTTCGATGCCGCAGTTCGGCATGCTGCTGCTGATGGTGCTGCTGCCGCTACAGATGCTCTCCGGCGGCAGTACGCCGCGCGAGAGCATGCCCGAGCTGGTCCAGCTCGTGATGCTGGCCGCACCCAATACCCACTTCGTGATGCTGTCGCAAAGTATCCTTTACCGCGGCGCCGGCCTGGATGTGGTCTGGCCCCAGTTGATCAGCCTGGCCGTGATCGGGTCGGCCTTGTTCATCTTCTCGCTGGCGCGTTTCCGCAAGACCCTGGCGGCCATGGGTTGAGTGCGATCACAGCAGGCCCATGCGCGCCAGGATCTTCACGCCTGTCAATGGAGAAACCGAGTGAAACTTGTCGTCAAACACATGTCCCCGCGCGTGGTCCTACTGGCATTCATCATGGCACCTCTGGCCGCTCAGGCCGACGGCGATGCGCCGGTGGACCCGCGCTCCGAGTCTCCCCCGCCTTCCCTCGTGGAGGTACTGGCGGATCGCCAAGAACCGGCCCTGACGGTCAATGAGCCCATGTACTTCGTCGTGGGCAAAGACGGTGGCGACACCAAGGCCCGCTTCCAACTCAGCCTCAAGTACCGGATCCTGGACGAAAACTCGGGAGTCGTACAGAAACTACCGTGGCTGGAAAACCTACATTTCGCCTACACCCAGACCTCGCTTTGGAACCTCAGCAAGGACAGCGCGCCTTTCGAAGACACCAGCTATCGACCCTCGCTGTTCTGGGAGTTTGGACGTATGCGTGGCCCTGACCGCACCCATTTCCTCAGGGTGGGCTACGAGCATGAATCCAACGGCCAAGCCGGTGAAAAATCGCGTTCCATCGACACCCTGTTCTTTATGCCTGGCCTGGCTACCCGAGCCTTCGGCCGCGATCTGGTGTTCACGCCGAAACTTTATACCTACCTGGAGCGCAGCGACAACCCGGACATCGCCGACTATCGCGGCCACGGCGACTTCATCGTGCGTTACGGCAACGACGACAGCACCGTGATTCAGCTCATGTACCGGCATGGAAAAAGCGGGCGCCACACCACCCAGCTCGATCTCAGCATCCCCATCCGGGAACGGATTTTTGCCCGCACCGGCGCCTTTTTCTACGTCCAGGCATTCGACGGGTACGGTGAAACCCTCCGGAATTACAACCAACGTACCTCGTGGAATGTTCGGGTAGGGCTGGCCATCGTACGATGATGGTGTGATGCGCAGCCTCAATCGCTTGTCGGTGACGCAGGCTCACGGCGGCGGAACATGCCGTAGCCTTCCATGTGCAGGACCTTCTGCTCGTCCTGGTTGAACATTTCCCACACCGTGCGTACCAAACCGACGTCGGGCCGCTTGTTCATGGGGCGCTTCTCCACGATGCGGTGTTGCAGGCGCAAGGTGTCGCCCGGAAACACGGGCCGCAGCCATTTCAAGCTGTCCAGGCCGGGAGAACCCAGACTGGACGTTTGGTGCAGAAAGTTCGTGACCATCAACCGCATGGCCAGGGCGCAGGTGTGCCAGCCGCTGGCGCAGAGTCCCCCGAAAACCGAATGCCGGGCCGCCTCCGGGTCCAGGTGAAAGGGCTGGGGGTCGAACTGGCGAGCGAAGGCCACGATCTCTTCTGCCGTGGGGGAGATGGTGCCGAGGTCGCGCACCTCACCCACCGACAGGTCTTCCCACCAGATGCTGATGTGCGGACTTTGATCGGGGTTGATTGCGGTCATGCGGGACTCCTCGGTAGCGGTTTCAGGCCATGGAGCGCACCTTACACCAGACCACCCTGACGCGCATACAGGGAGTTGTCACACAACGGACTGGAGGGGCCAGCGACCGTCACATCCGTTACAGGCCAGAGGAACGGTCGCCGCCAGAATGCCTCCAACCCCCAGGAGCCGGCCCATGCAGCAACAGGAGACAGCACCCCCTTCGATCCGCAGCCAGGTGAGCGACGCAGAATGGCAAATCCGCGTCGATCTGGCCGCAGCCTACCGCTTGGTGGCCCTGTTTGGCTGGGACGACCTGATCTTCACCCACATTTCCGCCCGGGTGCCCGGCGAAGCGGAGCATTTCCTCATCAACCCCTATGGGCAGTTGTTCGACGAGATCACCGCCTCCAGCCTGGTGAAAGTGGACGCCCGCGGCGAGCCGGTGCTGGAGACGCGGTTTCCGGTCAACCCGGCAGGCTTCACCATTCACAGCGCCATCCACGACGCCCGACCGGACGTGCAATGCGTGCTGCACACCCACACCCCGAGCGGGGTGGCGGTCTCGGCCCAGCAGGGGGGGCTGCTGCCGCTGTCGCAGCAATCGATTTTTCCGTTGGCCAGCCTGGCCTACCACGACTACGAAGGCGTGGCCCTGCGCGACGACGAAAAGCCACGCCTGGTGCGCGACCTGGGCAACGCCAACCACATGATTTTGCGCAACCACGGTCTGTTGACCTGTGGCCGCAGCGTGGCCGAGGCGTTCCTGGCCATGTACACCCTGGAATCGGCCTGCCGCATCCAGATCCTGGCGCAGTCGGGTGGAGCGGGCCTGATCGAAATCCCACTGTCGGTACGGGCCAATGCCGCCGAACAGGCACGGCAGGTAACCAAGGGGCTGGGTGGCGGGCTGGCCTGGCCCGGGCTGCTGCGGCGGCTGGACCGACTTTCACCCGGCTACGCAGCGTGACACCTGTACTCCCGATGGCTCCACGTCCCCTGCCCCACCCCCATTGGCCACCGGGCCTGCCGGCACACCTGACCCTGCCCCAAACCAGCCTGTTCTACAACGCGGAGGTATCGGCCCGGCGCTTTCCGGACAAGCCGTTCATCCTCTACTACGGCACGCCGCTGACCTTCGCCGACTTTCACGCCCAGGCCGAGCGGCTGGCGGGCTATCTGCAGCGGCACTGTGGTGTTCAATCGGGTGAGCGCGTTCTGCTCTACCTGCAAAACAGCCCTCAATGGGTATTGGCTTACTATGCCATTCTGCGTGCCAACGCCGTGGTGGTGCCGGTGAACCCGATGAACAAGACGGACGAACTGGAGCACCTGATCCACGACAGCGGTGCCCGGGTGGCCTTCGCGGCTCAGGACCTGCTGCCTGTCCTGCAACCTCTGCTGGGTCGCGCAACCACCGGTGCAAATGGTCTGGACCACGTAGTGGTGGCTACCTACAGCGACTATCTGGGGCCTGAAACCGCAGGCCTGCCCCTGCCCGACTGGCTCACCGCTCCGGCCATCCCTCTGGCACAGCCCGGTTTGCACGCCTGGCAGCAGGCGCTGGCAACGGATGCGCGACCCGGCCCCCACACCCGTGGGCCTGACGACCTGTGCGTGCTCCCTTACACCTCCGGCACCACCGGGCAGCCGAAAGGCTGCATGCACACCCACCGCAGCGTGGCCGCCACGGCCGTGGGGGGCATGCAGTGGTTCGGACGCACGCAGGATGCGGTGCTGCTCTCCGTGCTGCCCTTCTTCCACGTCACCGGCATGGCCAGCGGCATGAACGGTCCGCTGTACGTGGGCGCCACCATCGTGCTGATGTCGCGCTGGGACCGGGCACTGGCCGCCCGCCTGATCGCCCAGCACCGGGTGACGAACTGGCAAGCCATTTCCACCATGGTGGTGGACTTCCTGGCACAACCCGGAATCGAACAGGCGGACCTCTCCTCCCTGCAAGGCATACGCGGCGGTGGCGCCGCCATGCCCGAAGCCGTGGCGCAACGCTTGAAGGCTCTCACCGGGCTGGATTATGTGGAGGGCTACGGCATGTCCGAGACCATGGCGGCCACCCACATCAACCCACCCCATCGGCCCAAACCGCAGTGCCTGGGCATTCCCGTGTTCGACGTGGACGCCCGCCTGATCGACCCGCAGACGCTGCAGCCGGTGCCGGCAGGCGAAACCGGCGAGATCGTGGTACACGGCCCGCAGGTGATGCTGGGCTACTGGCGCAACGAGGCGGCCACCCGAGAAGCGTTCATCGAACTGGAAGGCCGGCCATACCTTCGCACCGGCGACCTGGCCCGGGTCGATGACGAGGGCTATTTTTTCATGGTGGACCGCCTCAAGCGCATGGTCAACGCCTCGGGCTTCAAGGTCTGGCCCGCCGAGGTGGAGGCCATGCTCTACCACCACCCCGCCATTCACGAGGTGTGCGTCATCGGCGCGCGCGACGCGCGACGCGGGGAAACCGTCAAGGCCTTCGTCGTCTGCCGGCCCGAGCACCGGGGCACGGTGAACGAGGCAGACATCATCCGTTGGGCCCATGACCACATGGCAGCCTACAAGGTACCGCGCATCGTGGAGTTCGTCGAGCAACTCCCAAAGTCTGGCAGCGGCAAGATCCTGTGGCGCCAGTTGCAGGAAGAACAGGACCGGCTAGACCGCGCCATTTCCACCCCCTAGAAAAGGAGACGAACCATGAAAAAACCCGTTTCACGCCGCCTGGTGCTGGGCGCGGCTTCCGCCGCCGTGATGGCCCCATGGGTCGCCCCGCAGGCCTGGGCCCAGAGCTTCCCGAGCCGGCCCATCACGCTCATCGTGCCTTGGCCCGCCGGTGGTTCCACCGACCGGCACCTGCGCACCCTGGCCGAAATCGCCAGCACGCACCTGGGGCAGCCCATCGTGGTGGACAACCGCCCGGGTGCCGGCGGCACCCTGGGCCCGGGCACCATGGCCCTGCAGGCACGCCCCGACGGCTACACCATCGCCCAGTTCCCGCTGGGCATGCTGCGCATGCCGCACATGCAGCGCACCAACTGGCACCCGATCAACGACTTCAGCTTCATCCTGGGCGTTTCGGGTTACACCTTCGGTTTCGTGGTGCGGGCCGACTCGCCTTACAAGACCTTCCAGGACTATGTGGAGGCCGCGCGCAGGGAACCGGGCAAGATCGACTACGGCTCCACAGGCACCGGCACCAGCCCGCACTTGCTCATGGAGGAAGTGGCCACGGCGGTGGGTATCAAGCTGAACCATGTTCCATTCCGAGGCAATGCCGACCTGATGCAGGCCGTGCTGGGCGGCCACGTGAGCGCGGGCAGCGACGCCACGGGCTGGGACCGGTTCGTGGATGCCGGCCAGATGCGCCTGCTCCTGACCTTCGGCGAACAGCGCACCAAGCGTTGGCCCGACGTGCCCACGGCCAAGGACCTGGGCTACAACGTGGTGTCGCAGTCGCCTTACGGGCTGGTCGGCCCCAAGGGTATGGATCCGGCGGTGGTGCGCACGCTGCACGACGCATTCAAGAAGGCCATGGAAGACCCGCGTCACCTGGAGGTGCTTGGGCAGCTCAACCAGGAG
This sequence comes from Tepidicella baoligensis, assembly GCF_013432195.1. Taxonomy (GTDB): domain Bacteria; phylum Pseudomonadota; class Gammaproteobacteria; order Burkholderiales; family Burkholderiaceae_C; genus Tepidicella; species Tepidicella baoligensis. The sequence goes on from NZ_JACCDB010000004.1 coordinate 64,868, forward strand.
GTGTGGTACCGCAACAGCGAAGACTACCGGGCCTGGGCCATCGCCACCTTCGAGAAAGACCGCCAACTGATCGAACGCCTGGGGCTGGCAGCCAAATGATCACGCGACGGCCGGTCAGCCTCAAGGCCGAGGCTTGCGCCGCAAGGCCACATTGAGTTGATCAATGACCGGAGCCCAGTCGGCATCTTCCAGCAATTCCTCGCGCAGCAGGGCACGCTGGGCTTCGGTCCAGAACGGTGCCTCGTGCAACGGCATGTCGTCCGGCAACGGTGAATGTGACTCGATGAATTGGCCGATACTGGCCGGGTCGTCTGGCAGACCCAGTTGAGCAAACAGCTCGCCTAAGTGGTGGTAGGGTGATTCCATGACTACACTCTATCGCTTACCATGCCGGGCGGTCAATCATCGCCATCACCATGTCCAAAGCCTCCCGAATCAGCGAGACCCCGGCCACCGCCCTGCTCAAGTCTCGCGGGGTGGTGTTCAGTGAACACCCTTACGAGTACCTGGAACACGGTGGCGCCCTGCACAGTGCCGAGGTGCTGGGACTGGACCCTTTTGCCGTGGTGAAAACCCTCGTCATGCAGGACGACAAGGCAGCCCCGCTGCTGGTGCTCATGCACGGCAACCGCAGTGTGTCCACCAAGAACCTGGCGCGCCAGATCGGCGCCAAGTCGGTGGAGCCTTGCAAACCCGAAGTGGCCAACCGCCACAGCGGCTATCTGGTGGGGGGTACGTCGCCGTTCGGTACCCGGCGCGAGATGCCAGTGTATGTACAACGCACGGTGCTGGAACTCCCCCGCATCTGGCTCAACGGCGGGCGGCGCGGCTACCTCATCGGAATCGAGCCCCGTGTGCTCACAGACATACTGGGTGCCCGCCCCGTGGACTGCGCCTTGCCCCTCTGAAACGGACCTCAACGGACGCTGCCGGTCTGTGGGTCGGGGAGCAGCCACGAAACGTCCTGGATGACCCGGTCCGGTGCGCAGGCTTCGATGGGCTCGCCCATGTTGTAGCCATAGGGCAGCGCCCAGACGGCCATGGCCGCGCGGCGTGCCGTGTCCACGTCGATGGACGAGTCCCCCACCAGGAGCGTTCGCCCAGGTTCCACACCGAAGCGCTGCATGCAATCCTGCGCACCACGGGGGTCCGGCTTTTTCACGGCGAAGGTATCGCCACAGACGACGTGATCGAACAAGGGCACCAGGGCGTGAGCGTCGAGCACGCGCTGGGTGTAACGCCCTTCCTTGTTGGTAAGCACCGCGAGCTTGACACCGATCCCGCGCAGCGCCTGCAGGGTTTCGCGCACCCTCGGGTACAGGCGACTGCGGGTACCACAGCGTTGCAGGTAGTGTGCGGCAAACCGGCTCTCCACCGCCGCGAATGCCCCGGATGCCCGCGCCTGAGTCACCGGCACCCCCGAACGAAAGGCCAGCGCCTGCGCCAGCAGCTCACGCGTGCCCAGGCCAATCCAGCGTTCCACGCGTGGTTGCTCCAGCGGCGCCAGGGCCAGCTCGGCCAATGTGTCGTTGACGGCATCGGCGATCTCGGCAGCCGTCTCGACGAGTGTGCCGTCCAGATCGAACAGGATCAGATCGAAAGGGTAGGAAGATTCGGGCATGCCCGAGGTTATACCTGCTTACGCCGCGGCCCAGCCGATCACCGCACAACCCAGCACCACCAGCCACGGCGGCAGGCGCCAGAACATGAGTGCCACCAGGGCCAGCAGCGCCAGGATGAATTCGTGTACGCCCACAATGGCGCTGGTCCAGACCGGGTGGTAGAGCGCTGCCAGCAGCAAGCCCACCACGGCGGCATTCACACCCGCCAGCGCGGCCCGCGCCAGCGGGTGGCTGCGCAACACCTCCCAGAACGGCAGGGCGCCCACCACGAGCAGGAAAGACGGCAGGAAAATGGCCACCAGCGCCAGCGCACCACCCCACCAGCCCGTAGGCCCCTGCAACGACGACGCCCCCAAAAACGCCGCAAAGGTGAACAGCGGCCCCGGTACCGCCTGCGCCGCACCGTAACCAGCCAGGAATACATCGTTGTTCACCCAACCTGTGGGCACCAGCTCCGCCTGCAGCAGCGGCAACACCACGTGCCCGCCGCCAAACACCAGCGACCCGGCACGGTAGAAGGCATCTGCCATCTGCAAGGCAGGGGATGACAGGCTAAACGCCAACAACGGCAGGCCCAACAACCCCCCGAAGAACAATACCAGCCACAGCGCACCCGCACGGCGCCCCACCCGCTGCGGCAACGGTTCGTGATCGCCCACCTGGCCTGCCGGCAGCCACCACACACCGGCCACGCCGGCCAGCAGCAAGCAGCCCACCTGCACCCAAGCTGTGGGCACGAGCAGCACCACGGCAGCCGTCAGCGCCATGAAGGTCACACGCTGGGCATCGGGGCACAACTGGCGTGCCATGCCCCAAACCGCCTGGGCCACCACCGCCACCGCGGCCACCTTCAACCCCTGCAAGGCGCCACCAGAGATGACCTCATCCATCGCCCCCAAACCGAGCGCAAACAGGATCAGCAACAGCGCCGAAGGCAACGTGAACCCCAGCCATGCGGCCAAGGCACCCCGATAACCCGCCTGGTTGAGCCCCAACGCCATGCCCACCTGGCTGCTGGCTGGCCCGGGCAGAAACTGGCATAGCGCCACCACGTCGGCATAGGCTCTTTCACTCATCCAGCGCCGGCGGTTGACAAATTCCTCGCGAAAATAGGCCAAGTGCGCCACCGGCCCACCAAAAGAGGTCAGGCCCAGACGCAAGAACGCCCAAAACACAGTCCAGGCGGAGGTTGGTTCAGGTGACATGCCTCCATCCTAATGGATCACCACGCCCTGCCATCCCGGCCCAACATCATGCGCCTGCCAGTCAACCCTAAAGCGCCGGCCGGCACTCCAGGGCGGCGTTCTGGAGCAGGGGCAACAGCTCGGCCTGGACCGCCCCTGACTGAAGCCTGGCCGTAGAGACCACGGCGTTGAGCGCAGCCACCGTACGACCAGCCATGTTTCTGAGAGGAACCGCGACGGCATGCACCCCCAGCTCGTGCTCCTCGCTGGCCAGGCACCAGTCCTGCCGGCGCACCTGCGACAGAATGCGCCGCAATCCCTTGTGCTCGATCACGGTATAAGGCGTCAGCCGGGACAGCAACCGCCCCTTGAGCCATGCCGTCAATTCAGCCGTTGGGAGGCTGGCGAGCAACACCCGCCCGGTGGAGGTTGCATGCGCGGGCAAACGCGCCCCCAGATGCAGGCCATGCGCCGTCCAGCGCACATCCTGTGACGGGCGAAGCGGGTTACCCAGTGAGGATTCCAGCCAGTCGTTGCGGGAGCCGTCCTTCGCTGCAAGTACGCTGCGCGCCACGATCACGACCGAATCGCCCTCCAGCACGGCCACAGAGAAAGAATCCCCCGTGTAAGCGGCCAGCCGATTGAGCACGGGCTGCACCGTCCTGGGCAGTCGGGCGCTGGCCAGATAGCTGCCGGAAAAACGCAGCACCTTGGACGACAACCAGAAGTAACTGCCATCGGTTTCCAGATAACCCAGATGCGCGAGCGTGAGCAAATGGCGTCGGGCTGCAGCCCGGGTGATCCCGGCTCGCTGCGCCGCCAGCGTGGCGTTGAGGCGCTGACGCTCGGTATCGAAACTTTCCAGCACCGCCATCCCTTTGGCCATGCTCTCGATGAAGTCGGCCTTGGCGATGACGAAGTTTTGCGCGCTCATCGCGCAATTGTTTCACACATCGCGCAAAAGCGCTGCTGCACGCCCCCCAAACCGCTTGGCCCTGCCTAGCATGGCAGCACTGTCATCAATGGAGACATCATCATGCGCACCCAAGTTGCCATCATCGGCGCCGGCCCTTCCGGCCTGCTGCTCGGCCAGTTGCTTTACAAAGCGGGGATCGACGCCGTCATCCTGGAGCGCCAGACGGCGCAATACGTGCTCGGCCGTATCCGAGCCGGTGTGCTGGAGCAGGTGGCCACAGACTTGCTGGACGAAGCCGGCGTCGGCGACCGCATGCACCGGGAGGGCCTGGTACACACCGGATTCGACATGCTGTTCGACGGCAAGCGTCACCGGATCGACCTAGAAAAACTCACGGGCGGCAAGAAGGTGATGGTGTATGGCCAGACCGAAGTCACCCGTGACCTGATGGATGCGCGTCAAGCCGCCGGCCTGCCCACAGTGTACGAAGCCACCAACGTGCAGATCCACGACTTCGACAGCACCCGGCCCCGCGTGACCTATGAGAAAAATGGCCAGAGCCACACCATCGAGTGCGACTTCATTGCAGGCTGTGACGGCTTCCATGGGGTGTGCCGGGCCAGCGTGCCGCGCAACGCCATTCAGGAATTCGAGAAGGTCTACCCCTTCGGCTGGCTGGGCCTGCTGTCGGACACCCCGCCCGTGCACCATGAACTGATTTATGTGAACAGCGAACGGGGGTTTGCTTTGTGTTCGCAACGCAGCCACACCCGCAGCCGCTACTACCTGCAGGTGCCGCTGACCGACAAGGTGGAACAGTGGAGCGACGACGCCTTCTGGGCCGAACTGAAGTTGCGTCTGGACCCGGAAGCCGCCGACAAGCTGGTGACGGGCCCGTCGCTGGAAAAGAGCATCGCGCCGCTGCGCAGCTTCGTCACCGAGCCACTGCGCTTTGGCCGACTGTTCCTGGCGGGCGATGCCGGCCACATCGTGCCCCCGACCGGCGCCAAAGGCCTGAACCTGGCCGCCACCGACGTGAAGTACCTCTCCAACGCCTTCGTGGAGTTCTACCAGGACAAGACCGAAGCAGGCATCGACAGCTATTCCGAACGCTGCCTCAAGCGCATCTGGCGCGCCGAGCGTTTCAGCTGGTGGTTCACTTCCATCATGCACCAGTTCCCCAATGAGGGCGCCATCCACGCCAAACTGCAACACGCCGAGCTGGACTACCTCATGCACTCCGAAGCGGGCCTGCGCACGATCGCCGAGAACTACGTGGGCCTGCCACTGGACTTCGGTTCCTGACCTTATGATGAGGGGCATGAAACCCCTCCAACCCCTGCGGGGCGTGCGCGTGCTCAGCCTCGCCCTCAACCTCCCAGGCCCGGCGGCGCTGATGCGCCTGCGGGCCATGGGCGCCCGCTGCACCAAGCTCGAAGCCCCTGCACCGCAAGGCTTGGACAGCAGCGACCCGATGGCCCAGTACAGCCGCAAGGCTTACGACGAGATGCACACGGGCATTCGGCGCATCGAAGCCGACCTCAAGTCCCCGACCGGCCAGCGCAAGCTGCACCGGACTCTGGCGAGCAGCGATGTGCTGCTCACCTCCTTTCGCCCCTCGGCGCTGCGCAAGCTCGGACTCGACTGGCCAGCCCTGCGCCGAACCTACCCGGCCTTGTGCATGGTGGCCATCGTCGGCAGCCCCGGCGAGCGGGCGGACGAGCCCGGGCACGACCTCACCTACCTCGCCGAGGCCGGCTTGGTCGATGGCCTGAACACCCCACCCACCCTGTTTGCCGACATGGGTGGCGCCCTGCTGGCATCGGAAGCCGTGCTGCGGGCCATGCTGCACCGTCAACACAGTGGAAAAGGCTGCTTCCAAGAGGTGGCTCTGTCGGAAGCCGCCGATTGGCTGGCCTTGCCTCGCCACTGGGGGCTGACGGTGCCGGGCGCCGCCGTGGGAGGCGGGCACGCGGGGTATCGGGTCTATCCGTGCAAGGACGGGCGGGTGGCCGTGGCCGCGCTGGAGCCCCACTTCGCCCGAGCCCTGTGCACCGTGGCGGGCCTGACCCCGCGCAGCTTGGCCGGCATGTTCGACGCGGACACCCACGAGGCCATCGCGGCCTACCTGCGCAGCAAGACGCGGCGGCAACTGGACAAGCTCGCCACCGAGCACGACCTCCCCTTGCACACCCTGCCGGCGAACTGACCTGGGGTTTCAGCGGCCCGTGGATCGGCGATACCGAGGGCTGGAACCGCTGCCCTGACCACGGGGTGGCAGGCCAGTGTGCTGCGTCAGGATCCGGCCTTCTCGCACCGAAGCGGTGGAGGCGGCTTGACCCCCAGGGGTGGAATTCTTTCGCCGCGGGCTTTGGTAAGCGCCGTCCGTCACGGGCTGGAAGGTCGGAATCAGGTGCTGCTTGCCGTTACCGATCAGGTCGGCGCGGCCCATGCGCTTCAAGGCCTCGCGCAGCAGGGGCCAGTTGTTCGGGTCGTGGTAGCGCAGGAAGGCCTTGTGCAAGCGGCGGCGCTTCTCGCCCTTGACGATGTCCACCGTTTCGGCCCGTTCGTCGCGGTGTATGCCCTTGAGCGGGTTCAACCCAGTGTGGTACATGGCCGTGGCCGTGGCCATGGGGCTGGGGTAGAAGGTCTGCACCTGGTCGGCACGGAAACCGTTGCGCTTGAGCCAGATGGCCAGGTTCATCATGTCCTCGTCGCTGGTGCCGGGATGGGCGGCGATGAAGTACGGAATGAGGAACTGTTTCTTGCCTGCTTCTTCGCTGTACTTCTCGAACATCTGCTTGAAGCGGTCGTAGCTGCCGATGCCGGGCTTCATCATCTTGGACAGCGGGCCGGGTTCGGTGTGTTCGGGCGCGATCTTCAGGTAGCCACCCACATGGTGCTGCACCAGCTCCTTCACGTACTCGGGGCTTTTCACGGCCAGGTCGTAGCGCAGGCCGGAACCGATCAGGACTTTCTTGATGCCCTTCAAGCTGCGGGCACGTCGGTAGATGTTGATGAGCGGGCGATGGTTGGTGGTGAGGTTGGAGCAGATGCCGGGATAGACGCAGCTCGGCTTGCGGCAGGCGGCCTCGATCTCTGGGCTTTTGCAGCCCAGGCGGTACATGTTGGCGGTCGGGCCGCCCAGGTCGGAAATGACGCCGGTGAAACCGGCCACCTTGTCGCGAATGTCTTCCACCTCTCGGATGATGGACTCTTCGGACCGGCTCTGGATGATGCGGCCTTCGTGTTCGGTGATGGAACAGAAGGTACAGCCCCCGAAGCAGCCGCGCATGATGTTGACGCTGAAGCGGATCATCTCCCAGGCCGGGATCTTGGTGGGGCCGTCGTGGCGGCCGTTCTCGTCGGCGTAAGCGGGGTGCGGGCTGCGGGCGTAAGGCAGACCGAACACCCAGTCCATCTCGGCGGTGGTCAACGGAATCGGGGGCGGGTTGATCCACACATCCCGCGCCGACGAGCCGCTGCCGTGCGCCTGCACGAGCGCCCGCGCGTTGCCGGGGTTGGTTTCCAGGTGCAGCACGCGGTTGGCATGGGCATACAGCACCGGATCGGCCTTCACTTGCTCGTAACTGGGCAGGCGAATGACGGTGCGCTCGCGCGGCGGCTTGCCTTTGGAGGGCAGGGCCGGGTTGGCCACGAAGCGCAGCGGTTGCACCGCCGCCGCCTGCGCCTTGTGGCCGACGGCAGTCCCGCCTGCGGCTTCGAGCACGGCGTTGGCTGCGTCGGCATCGGCTCGGGCTTCTTCCTCGCGGGCACAGGTCTGTCCCTGGGCCTTGGCCTGCTCGGACACCATCAGGTAGGGGTTGATGTGCGCATCCACACGGCCCGGCTGGTCCACCTCGGTGGAATCGATCTCGAACCAGCCTTCGGGCGTGCTGCGGCGCACGAAGGCGGTGCCGCGCACGTCGGTGATTTGTTCGATCGGCTCACGCTTGGCCAGCCGGTGTGCGACCTCCACCAGCGCACGCTCGGCGTTGCCGTAGAGCAGGATGTCGCACTTGCTGTCGAGCACGATCGAGCGGCGCACGGTCTCGCTCCAATAGTCGTAATGGGCGATACGGCGCAGCGAGCCTTCGATGCCGCCCAGCACGATGGGCACGTCCTTGTACGCCTCGCGGCAGCGCTGGCTGTACACGATGGCCGCGCGGTCCGGACGCTTGCCGCCCACATCCCCCGGCGTGTAGGCGTCGTCGGAACGGATTTTCCGGTCGGCCGTGTAGCGGTTGATCATGGAGTCCATGTTGCCCGCCGTCACGCCCCAGAACAGGTTCGGCTTGCCCAGCACCTTGAACGGTTCGGCACTGTGCCAATCCGGCTGGGCAATGATGCCCACGCGGAAGCCCTGCGCCTCCAGCACCCTGCCCACCACCGCCATGCCAAAGCTGGGGTGGTCCACGTAGGCGTCGCCCGTCACCAGAATCACGTCACAACTGTCCCAGCCGAGCTGGTCCATCTCGGCGCGGCTCATGGGCAGGAAGGGGGCGTTCCCGAAGCGTTTAGCCCAGTACGGCTTGTAACTGGTCAACGGTTTGGCGGCACGCGGGAAGAAGGAGACGTCGATGGGGGCGTTCATGATCGGGCAGTCAACAGGCAATTATCCCGGCAAAGGGGGCAACCCCACAACTCCCGGGGAGCTGCATCGCAGGGGTGGCTGTCATCAAAAATTCCACTGCGTGTGACACACTGGTCGTCTGCGACTGTGTCGCTGCTTGCTTGTCTTCTGTCGTTTCTTTCAAAACGGTTGCATGAAACTGCGTTACAAATTGCCTTTGTCGTTCGGCGCGCTGATGCTGGTGATGCTGCTGGCCTCCGCAGTCGGCATGTTCCAACTCAGCCGAGTCATCGCTTTCTTCCAGACCGATGTCGAGGAAATAGCCCAAGTAGAGCGCCAAGTCGTGGAGACCGAGCTGCGGTTCCGGACCCAGGTGCAGGAATGGAAAAACCTGTTGTTGCGCGGGTATGCGGCCGATGATCTCGAACGCTATTGGAACGCCTTTCAGCAGGAAGAGGCCGCGGTGGCCGAGCAGGTACGCCAGATCATGGCCTCCATGCCAGACAACGAGCGCATTCAGGACATCGGCCAGCGCTTTCTGGACGCTCATACCGCCATGGCCACGGGTTACCGACGCGGCTATGCTTCGTTCGAAGCCTCGCTGTTCGACCACCGCGCCGGAGACCAGGCTGTGGCGGGTCAAGATCGGCAGCCTGCACAGATGTTGCGTGAACTGCGTATGGCCGTTGCCGAATACAACCAGGCGGTCACCACACAAGCCGCCAACATGGCCCGCCTGACGCTCTGGACCGCCGTCATCGTGCTGTTGCTCGCCGCCATTGGAGGTCTCGTTTTTGCCGTGTACACCTCCCGCTCCATGGTCAGGCCACTCGATGCAACCCTGACGCTGGCGCGCCGCGTAGCTGAAGGTGATCTGACCACCCCGGTGGAGGTACAAGGCCGCGACGAAATCGCCCAGCTCCGTGAAGCCATGCGCGACATGCAGGGGGCACTCACCGCCATCGTCCAGGAGGTCCGGCAATCGGCCGACAACCTTTCCAACACCAGCCAACAGATCGCCAGTGGCAACCAGGACCTGGGCGCACGCACCGAATCGCAGGCCGGATCGCTGGAGGAGACGGCTGCCTCCATGGAGCAGCTCAGCGCCACGGTGAGCCAGAACGCCGACAACGCGCAGACGGCCAACACCCTGGCCACCGAAGCCAGCCAGGTGGCCTCCGAAGGCGGACAGGTTGTGAACGAGCTGGTACAGACCATGCAGGGGATCACGCAAAGTTCTCGGCGTATCGGCGACATCATCGGTGTGATTGACGGCATTGCCTTCCAGACCAACATCCTGGCCCTGAACGCCGCCGTGGAAGCGGCCCGGGCTGGAGAGGCTGGCCGCGGGTTTGCCGTGGTGGCCTCCGAGGTGCGCAGCCTGGCCGGCCGCAGCGCCGAAGCCGCCAAGGAAATCAAGCAACTCATCAACGACAGCCTGCAGCGCGTGGAAACCGGCAACCAACAGGCCACACTGGCCGGCGACACCATGATCCGGGTGGTGGACTCCATTGCCAAGGTGTCCAGGGTGATGGCCGACATCACCGCTGCCAGCCGGGAACAGAGCGACGGCGTGGCACAGATTGGCCAGGCCGTGAGCGAACTGGATCAGACGACCCAGCAGAACGCCGCCCTGGTGGAAGAAATGGCCGCCGCTGCCGATGCCCTCAAGCAACAGGCGGCGGCCCTGGTTCGCACGGTGTCGGTGTTCAAACTGGCCATCGGGTCCCAGAACATGTCATCGGCGGTCGCGCTGGCTGTGCGAGGCTGAAGAACCCACCCCCCCCAGCTTCGCACGCCGTCCGGGGCATCAGTCTCCGAACGCCTGACGCAGCGCCCGCGCCGCGTCCTGATGCGCTTGCAGTGCCTCGGGAATGGCCCGGCCCATCTTGATGAACTCGTGCGTCACACCGCGGTAGATCTCCAGGTCCACTGGCACCCCGGCCATGCGGAAGCGGTCGGCCATCATCACGCCCTCGTCCACCAGCGGGTCGCATTCCGCCAAGCCCATCCACACCGGGGCCGCGCCATCCAGGTCGGGAGCGTTCAACGGGGAAAAGCGCCAATCGTCCCGATCGGCGGGGGTGTTGACGTACTGGTTGAAGAACCAGGTGATGCTGGCCTCCTCTAGCACAAAGCCGTGGGCATAGGTTTTGTGGGAGGGGGTGTCCTGGTGCGCGGCGCAGCCGGGGTAGAACAGCAATTGCAGCCGCAAGGACAGACCGGCATCGCGGGCTTGCAGAGCCGTCACGATGCTGAGCGTGCCCCCGGCGCTGTCGCCCCCGATGGCGATGCGTGCCGCATCCAGCCCGAGCGCAGGGGCCTGGGTGTGCAGCCATTGCAGGGCATCCCAGGCATCGTTCACGGCGGTGGGGAATTTGTGCTCCGGTGCCAACCGATAGTCCAACGACAGCACCGCGCAATGCGCCAGATGGGCGAGGTGTCGGCAAAGGCTGGCGTGGGTGGCCACGCTGCCCACGGTGAAGCCGCCGCCATGCAGGTACAGCAGCACCGGCCACGGCGCGTGCATCTGTGCGTCATCAACCCCTTTGAGGTGTGGCACCACCAGTTCAGCGGGCAGTTCGGCACCGTCGCGTGTGGGAATTCGCAACGCCTCCACCCGCGCCATCTTGTGAGGCGGAATGTCCAGCACGCCGGAGCCGACCTCGTAGAACGCGCGGGCTTGCTGGGGCGACAGGGCATGCATGGGCGGGCGGCCGGCACGGGCCATGCGGTCGATCACACCGCGCATGGCAGGGGTCAACAGGGAACGGGGGTTGGCATGGGCACGCATGGACCGCATTGTCACATCCGCTCCATCGTGTCCAAGCCGTAGGCGCTATATTGCTTGGCAAAAACCACGACGGAGACAAGCGTGTCACAGATCCTCTACCTGACGAACATCCAGATCGAATGCGGTGCCTTGAAGCTGTTGGCCAGCGAATGCGAGCGCACCGGCATGCGCAAGCCGCTGATCGTGACCGACCCCGGCGTGAAAGCCGCCGGGCTGCTGGATCGGACCGTGGCAGCCCTGGGTACAAGCACCAGCGCCCTGCCCCATGCGGTGTTCGACCAGACACCCTCCAATCCCACCGAGGCGGCTGTGCGTGCGGCCCAGGCGATTTTCGAAGCCCACGGTTGCGACGGCCTGGTGGCGTTGGGCGGCGGCAGCGCCATCGACTGCGCCAAGGGCGTGGCCATTGCCGTGGCCCACCCCGGCCCGCTCAAGACCTATGCCACCATCGAAGGCGGCTCGCCCAAGATCACCGATCGCGTGCCGCCGCTCATCGCCATTCCCACCACTGCAGGCACCGGCAGCGAGGTGGCTCGCGGCGCCATCGTCATCGTGGACGACGGACGCAAACTGGGCTTCCACAGCTGGCACATCCTGCCCAAGACCGCCCTGCTCGACCCCGAACTCACCCTGGGCCTGCCGCCACTGCTCACCGCCGCCACCGGCATGGACGCCATCGCGCACTGCATGGAAACCTTCATGGCTGCCCCCTTCAACCCACCCGCCGACGGCATCGCGCTGGACGGCTTGGAGCGCGGCTGGTCGCACATCGAACGCGCCACCCGAAACGGCAACGACCGCGAGGCCCGGCTGCAGATGATGAGCGCCAGCATGCAAGGCGCCCTAGCCTTCCAGAAAGGGCTGGGGTGCGTGCATTCGCTCAGCCACAGCCTGGGTGGGGTGAACCCGCGCCTGCACCATGGCACCCTCAACGCCCTCTTCCTACCCGAGGTGATCGCCTTCAATGCGGAGGCTGAGTCGGTGCGGAAAGAGCGCCGGCTGGAGCGCATGGTGCGCGCCATGGGCTTGGGCAGTGCGGCCGATCTGGGACTGGCCATCCGCGACATGAACGCCCGCCTGGGTCTGCCCAACGGCCTCGCCGCCCTGGGCGTCACCGAGGCCCTGTTCGACCGGGTGATCGAAGGCGCACTGGCCGATCACTGCCACAAAACCAATCCAAGGCTGGCCAGCGCGGACGACTACCGGCGCATGTTGCAAGCCGCCCTGTGATGCGTGGCCCAGGGGGTACAAGGCAGAGGGGGAGAAGAGCCCACTGCACCCTGAATGATTTCACAGGGGCAGGATCACCGAAGGATCGGGCCGCTGCAGCCACTGCGCGAATTCGTCGGCCAGTTGCTGGCTGGCCGCCACGGCAGCTCCCCAGGCCCGCATGCGGGCCGGCAAGTCGGCACCATAGCGGGGAAAGTCCGCCCGGTCCGGCAGCTTGCCATTGGGCAGGCGGCTCACCCAGGCCGGATCGGGTGCCAGCACCAGAACATGGTCCAGGAAGGACGTGGCCCGGTGACGCCATTTCCACGCCTTGTCCAGCCACCCGGGCACCACTTGACGCTGGAAGTGCGGGTACAGCACCAACCCGCGTTCAGGCCGGTAGGCCAGATGCAGGTGGTAATCGGTGATGCCGCCATCCCAGTACGCGCCACGCGGCGCGCCTGCAATATCGTGCACCGCTTCCAGCAGGAACGGGATCGAGCAACTCGCCTGCAGAGCGGGCATGAAGTTCGCTTCGTCCAGCCACACCTGGCGCGTGCGGTAGTCGTGCGTGGCAAACGGTAAGGGCGTCGCCCGCGTGCTGAACACCACACGCTCCAGCCAGGCCCCCATCGCTCGCCGGTGCAACGCGTTCGTGAGGTAGGCACCCAGATAGCCGGCTGGTGTGCGCCACCCGCCTTCCCGAGCCAGCACATGCCGTCCGCGAGAGGTGACGATGTGCACCCGGTAGCGGGGATGTTCCAGCACCTCACGAATCCGCCCCCCGTAAAAAGCCTGCAGGCTCTCCCCGAACCGCTCACTCACATGCCGCGCGCTGGGGCGCTTGCGCCCGGGAGGGACTTCGTAATCCTGCCCGATGTAGTCGCGCTCCAGCCGCAGGAAGGCCTGTACCGGGTCGTTCAGGCAGGCCGTGGCCATGCGCCATGCCCCGATAGAAGCCCCGACCAAGTCCACTGGATGAGCTTCTCTGGCGAGCCATTCACCAAAAATCAGCCGGTCCAGCGGTCCGAGAATGAGCCCCTTGGGGCCACCGGCAGCGCCGGCCACCACCCCCACATGCGAGGGCTGCAACCCCTCGGAACGGATATGCGCCCAAGCTTCGGGGCCCGCGTAGATGCGCAATGCCTGCATACCGTGGACCACCCGCTACCACCCGCCACCCAAAGCGTCGAGCCCGGCCACATCAGGTGCCACGAGCAGGTCGGGATCGAGTTCAAGCACCTCGCCCAAGGCGTCGGGATAGGTGTGGATCAGGTCATCGCTGCGGTTGCCCGACAACAGCAGCCGCGCTCGCCAGCTCGCCAAGTGGACCACGGCCGCCAACGGATCCAGCGGGTCGTGTTCCATCGGGTTCGCATGTTGCGCGATCGCATCCACCAGCAAGCGAGGCAGGCGCCAGTGCTGCGCCAAGGCGCCACCTGCTTCGGCATAAGAGTAGCCCAGCGCCAGGTATTCCGCACGGCCGCGATTCAGATCGAAAACATCGAGATTGTGGTCGATCGCCTGCATGGTCTCGGGCATACCGATGTGCATGACCAGCTCCCCCACACCGTGCAGCAGCGCCGCGGTAAAGGCCACGTTTTCGTCCAAACGGCGTGGCAGGCAGATCAGTTTGGCCACGCTCGCTGCGGCAAAGCTGAAGTGCCAGAAACGTTCGAGATTGACGCCACTGACCGCATGAAAACTGTCGTTCAGCGCCGCGCCGATGACGAGGGCGCGCACCTTGTGGAGCCCGAGCACCATCAGGGCATCGCGCACCGTACCCACCGGCCGGATGAGTCGGAAAAAAGAGGAATTCGCCTGCTGCAGCAGCCGCGCCACCAGCGCCGGGTCATGTTCGATTTCCCCCGCGATGCTGGACAAGTCAACATGTTCCTGCTCAAACGTTTCGATGAGCCGGGCCGCCAGTTCGGGGACCACGGGCAGGGCCTGGGGTTGGCGCAGCAACTCGTCGAGCTGCATGTTCACCCCATGAACGCCGACAACTCACCGGCCGAAGTCCATTCGCTCGGGTCTTTGTCCAGCACCATGTCCAGCTCCAGCCCCAGGAGGATGGCGACCACGTCGGGAAAGGTGGCGGTGAGCCCTGCACGGTCCATGTGGATTTCCTGCGCCCGGGCGCGCCAGGAGGCCATGTGCACCACCCCCGCCATGGGCTCGTAGATGTCACCCTCGAACGGCAGCAATTGGTGTTTGAGCGCTGTGACGATGACTTCCGGAAAATCCCATTTCTGGGCGAACGCAGCGCTCACGTCGGCATAGGTGTAACCGAGCGCCGCGCGCTCGGCTTCGGCACGCTTCAAGTCGAGGGGTGACACCGTCCAGTCGAGCTTGGCCACAACCTCAGGCATGCCGATGTGCATCACCAGATCACCTACGGCATGGACCAAGCCGGCGGTGAAGGCGGCCCCATCGTTGTAACGCAGGCTTTTGGCCAGCGTGCGGCAGATCTTGGCGGTGTTGAGGCTGTAGCGCCAGAACTGTTCCAGATTCACGCCTGGCACCGTTTTGAAACTGCTGCTGAGCGCCACCGCCTGCACCAGTGTGCGCACATGATGGAAGCCCAGGACGCTGATCGCATCCTGCACACTGAGAATTTCCCGCGTGAGCCCGAAAAAGGCCGAATTCGCCAGCTTGAGCATACGCGCCGTCAGGCCCGGATCGGTCGCGACGGCCTCGCTGATGAGGCGCGGGTCGGGATCGTCCTTGTTCAGCTCGGCCATGACTTCGGAGACCACCCGGGGAATGCTGGGCAGTGCCTTGGCTTGGGCCAGGAGCTCTTCGAGTTGCATGACGGCACTGGATCGAAGCTATTGATGAGGGCAGTATAGTGGACGCAATCAGCGCTTGAGGCCCTGGAGCTTGGCAAAGGCCGAGGCCATGGCGCTGACCGGCGTGGGCTCGCTGGAGCGGTTGCCAACCCGCCCCGCTTGGTGCGGCCGCCCCGCCGGTTGGAAGCGGTGACTGCCCTCCTCGCGCCGTTCGCTGCGCGAACCCACGGGAGCATCGAGTTTCATGGTCAGGCCGATGCGCTTGCGCGCGACATCCACCTCCACCACCTTGACCTTCACGATGTCGCCGGTCTTGACGACCTCCCGGGCATCGTTCACGAACCTGTGTGACAGTTGGCTCACGTGGATCAGCCCGTCCTGGTGCACGCCCAAATCCACGAAGGCGCCGAACTGCGCCACGTTGCTCACGGTGCCTTCCAGCACCATGCCCTCTTTCAGGTCGGTGATGTCTTCCACCCCCTCGTTGAAGCGGGCCACCTGGAAGTCGGGGCGCGGGTCGCGACCCGGTTTTTCCAGCTCACCCAGAATGTCCTTGACGGTGATGACACCGAACCGCTCGTCGGCGAAGCGTTCGGGCTTGAGGGTCTTGAGCACATCCACCCGACCCATCAGCTCGGCCACGGGTTTGCCGGTGGCCTCGATGATCTTTTCCACCACCGGGTAGGTTTCGGGGTGCACGCCGGTCATGTCCAACGGATTATCGCCGCCCCGGATGCGCAGGAAGCCCGCGCATTGTTCGAAGGTCTTGGCCCCCAGGCCGGTGACCTTGAACAAATCCTGCCTGTTCTTGAATGCACCGTTCGATTCGCGCCAGCGCACCACAGCCTTGGCCACGCTGCCCGACAGGCCGGACACGCGCGACAACAGCGGCGCACTCGCGGTGTTCAGATCGACACCGACGGCGTTGACACAATCCTCCACCACGGCGTCCAGCGTACGGGCCAGTTCGCTTTGGTTCACGTCGTGCTGGTACTGGCCCACGCCGATGCTCTTGGGCTCGATCTTCACCAGTTCGGCCAGCGGGTCCTGCAGGCGGCGGGCGATGCTGGCCGCGCCGCGCAGGCTCACGTCCACGTCGGGCATTTCCTGGCTGGCGTATTCGCTGGCGGAATAGACGGAAGCGCCCGCTTCGCTGACCACCACCTTCTGGAGCTGCACGCCCCGGTCGGCCAGGCGTTTGATGAGGTCGGCGGCGAGCTTGTCCGTCTCGCGGCTGGCGGTGCCGTTGCCAATGGCGATGAGCTGCACGCCGTGCTTGAGGCACAGCGCCCCGAGCGTGGCGATGGCGCCTTCCCAGTCGCGGCGGGGCTCGTGCGGATACACGGTGGCGGTGTCCACCAGCTTGCCGGTGGGGTCCACCACGGCCACTTTTACGCCGGTTCGGATGCCCGGGTCCAATCCCATCACGGCCTTGGCACCTGCGGGCGCGGCCAGCAGCAGGTCGCGCAGGTTGTCAGCGAAGACCTTGATGGCGACTTTTTCGGCCTCTTCGCGCAGGCGGGCGAACAGATCGCGCTCGGTGGAGAGACTGAGCTTGACGCGCCACGTCCAGCTCACGCATTTGCGGATCAGGTCGTCCGCCGGGCGGCCCTGGTGGCTCCAGCCCAGGTGACGGGCGATGCGGCCTTCGGCCAGCGCGGGTACGGCGGGCTTGGCACTGGCTTGCGCACTGATCTGGACACTCGGGGACAGCTCCGGCTCGGGCACCACCAGCTTCACGTCCAGAATGTCGAGCGCGCGGCCACGAAACACGGCCAGGGCGCGGTGCGAGGGCACGCGGCCGATGGGTTCGTCGTATTCGAAGTAGTCGCGGAACTTGGCCACGTCTGGATCGTTCTCGTTCTTGCCTGCGACCCTCCTGCTCTGCAGCAGGCCTTCTTGCCACAGCCATTCGCGCAGCATCTGCACCAGCACAGCATCTTCGGCCCAACGCTCGCTCAGAATATCGCGTACCCCATCGAGCACGGCGGCCACGGTGGTGAAATCACTTCCATCCTCGCCTTTTTCGGCCTTCACATAAGCCTGGGCTTCGTCAGCAGGCACCCGGGTGGGGTCGTCGAACAACAGATCGGCCAACGGCTCGATGCCGTTTTCACGGGCGATCATGCCCTTGGTACGGCGCTTGGGCTTGTAGGGCAGGTACAGGTCTTCCAGTTCCTGCTTGGTGGGCGCGGCTTCGATGGCGGCACGCAGTTCCGGGGTCAGCTTGCCCTGCTCTTCGATGCTCTTGAGCACGGCGGCGCGGCGGTCTTCCAGTTCGCGCAGGTACGCCAGGCGATTTTCCAGTTCGCGCAGTTGGGTGTCGTCCAGGCCACCCGTGGCCTCCTTGCGGTAGCGGGCGATGAAGGGCACGGTGGCCCCTCCATCCAGCAGCGCCACGGCAGCCTCAACCTGCCGGGCCTGCACCTTCAGTTCGTGCGCGATCTGGGTGATGATTTTTAGCATGCGTTCAAAGCAGAAGCCGACCCGCAGGTCGGCCTCAGGGTTCCATCGAATGGGTCGAGTTTGCCAGAAAAATCCACCCAGTCAGTCGGGCACGACAGCGGTGACTTCGATTTCCACCTTGGCCCGGTCCTCGATCAGGGCCGACACCTCCACCGCCGTCATGGCCGCGTTGTAGCAGCCGATCAGTTCCTTGAACGCCTTGCCGATGTCGGGGTAGGCCGCCACGTATTCGCGCTTGTCGGTCACGTACCAGGTCATGCGCACGATGTGCTCCGGCTTGGCACCACCTTCGGCCAGTACCGCGACCACGTTCTCCAGCGCCTGCCGTGCTTGGACGCCGATGTCGTCGCTATGGAAAACCCCTTGTGCATCCCAACCGATCATGCCGGCAACGAATACCATGCGGCCACGGGCCGTGACCCCATTGGCATACCCCTTGGGGCGCGGCCAACCGGGCGGAAGCAGTACTTGCATGTCAACTCTCCTTGAAAAGGCTTGTGAACCGTGGTCCGATGGCTCGGCGTACATCGTCGGGGCGGAACGGAGTCCGGAACACGGTCAGCAGGCAACCCTGCACCGCCGCACTCATTTTGCCCCCGCGGCTTGGGCGGCCATGGCCTTTTCACGGGCAAAGAGCGTTTCCATCTGCGCCTTGGCCGAGCGGTACTGCTTCGGCCATTCGAGCATGGTATAGCCGATCTTGGCCGCTTCGGTCAGCGTCCAGGCCGGGTTGGCCAGGTGTGGACGGGCCACCGCGCACAGGTCGGCCCGGCCGGCGGCGAGAATGGAATTGGCATGATCGGCTTCACTGATCGCTCCCACCGCAATGGTGGGGATACCGGCCTCCTGACGGATGCGATCGGCAAAGGGTGTTTGGAACATGCGGCCATAGACCGGCTTTTCCTTCTTGCTCACCTGGCCAGAGGAGCAGTCAATCATATCGGCGCCGGCGGTCTTGAAGGCCTTGGCGATCTCGACCGCGTCGTCCGGTGTGGTGCCACCCTCGACCCAGTCGTGGGCGGAAATGCGCACCGACATCGGCTTGTCCGCCGGCCACACCGCGCGCACCGCCTGAAACACCTCCAGCGGGTAGCGCAAGCGGTTTTCCAAGCTGCCGCCGTACTCGTCGCGGCGATGATTGGTCAGCGGTGAAATGAAGCTCGACAACAAGTAGCCGTGCGCGCAGTGCAGCTCCAACCAGTCTGCACCGGCCTCGGCAGCAGCCCGAGCGGACGCAACGAACTGGGCTTTGACCTCGTCCATGTCGGCCCGAGTCATTTCACGAGCCATCTGGCTCACGCCCTCCAGGTACTGCTGCGGCGAAGCCGCCATGATCGGCCAGTTGCCGCTTTCCAGCGGCTGGTCGATGCCCTCCCACGCCACACGGGTGGACGCTTTGGGACCCGCGTGTCCGATCTGGATGCCAAACTTGGCATCGGTGTGTTGGTGGATCCAGTCCGCAATGCGTTTGAAACCGGCGGTGTGCTCGGGCTTGTAGAGGCCGGGACAGCCGGGGGTGATGCGACCCTCGGGGCTGACACAGGTCATCTCGGCAAACACCAGGCCGGCCCCACCCATGGCCCGCGCACCCAGGTGCACCAGGTGGTAGTCGGCCACCAGACCGTCCACGGCGGAATACTGCGCCATGGGCGAGACCACGATGCGGTTCTTCAAGGTCACGCCGCGCACCGTGTAGGGCGTGAACATGGGTGGAGGCACGGGCGCGGCGTCGGACACCTGAACACCAGCCCTCTCGGCAAACCAACGCTCATATCCTTCCAGCCATTGTTTGTCACGCAGGCGCAGGTTTTCATGGCTGATGCGCTGGCTACGCGTGAGCATGGAGTACATGAACTGCTCCGGCTCGAACTGGTCGCAGTAGCGCTGACCGCACACCTCGAACCACTCCATGGCGTTCCAGGCCGCGTTTTGCAGGCGCAGCGTCTCCACACGGCGCAGTTCCTGGTAAGTCGCCAGCACCTCGGGCAACTTCTCGGGGCTGTCGCCCAGCAACTGAAACTGGCGGGTGAGCTCGATCGCGTCCTCGATGGCCAGTTTGGTACCAGAACCGATCGCGAAGTGTGCCGTGTGCACGGCGTCGCCCATCAGCACCACATGGCTGCCGTTGGCATTCCTGAGCCACCACTGCTCGCACACCACGCGCTGGAAATTGAGCCAGGCCGAGCCGCGCAGGTGGCGGGCATTGGTCATCAGCTTATGGCCTTGCAGGGTATCCTTGAACAGGTTTTCACAGAAGGCGATCGACTGCTCCTGGTTCGCCTTGTCCAGCCCGTGGGCCAGCCACACCTGCTCAGGGCATTCCACGATGAACGTGGTGGTGTTCTGATCGAATTTGTAGATATGGGCCTGAAACCAGCCGTGCTCGGTCTTCTGGAAATCAAAGGTGAAGGCATCGTACAGGCGGTTCGTGCCCAGCCAGATGTAGCGGTTCGGCCGGGTGACGATATCAGGCTTGAACACCTCCTGATACCGGGTGCGGATGCGGGAGTTGATGCCATCACTGGCAACGATCAAGTCTGCATCCGGAAAATCCAGGTCCGAATCCACCTCGGTCTCGAACACCAGTTTCACACCCAGTTGCTCGCAACGAGCCTGGAGGATGTTGAGCAGCTTTTTACGGCCAATGCCCACGAAACCATGCCCGCCGGAGCGGATGATGCGCCCCTTGAAGCGCAATTCGATGTCATCCCAGTGGTTGAAGGCCTCCTGGATCTCGTCGGCGGTTTCGCGGTCCCACTGGCGCATGTTGTCCATGGTTGCGTCCGAAAACACCACGCCCCAGCCGAAGGTGTCGTAGGGGCGGTTGCGTTCGACCACGGTCACGTCGTGCCCGGCGTCCAGCTTCTTCATCAACAGACCCAGATACAAGCCAGCCGGGCCGCCGCCGATGCAGACGATTTTCATGAGGACTCCTTCGATGGGTTGATGGACGGATGCACCATTCATTCATAAATAGTTTAAGCCTGAAGCTTAAGAAGGAGATCCGGGATTACCCTTGATGCGTGCATCCAACCCCTAGCCAAGGAGATGTCTCGGGTCAGCAGTGCGGCGGGCGCCTGCGAACCTGCCCACCCCAGTGGGGCGGATGAACTTCAGGCGGGTCTCAGGCTGCAGTGCGCAGCGCCGCGCGTAACCGTTCGCCCACTTCGGGGCGTTCGGCAAACGGATCGGGCGGGTTGAGACCCGACACGATGGCCTCCATGCGCGTGCGCACATTGCCCAGCGCCTGGGGGTGGCTGTAGATGTAGAACGTGCCGGTCTCCAGGGCGTCAAACACCCGGGCTGCCACTTCAGCCGCCGTCACCTTGCCGCTGCTCACGGCCTTGTCGCTCATGGCCTGGCCAATCAACTGGCTGCGCGTGGGCTGCCCACCCGCGAGCTCATCCGGCCGGTTGCGCTGGCTCTGGCTGATGCCTGTGGGCACGAAATACGGGCACAGCACGCTGGCACTCACCTGGTCGGTCACCAGTGCCAGATCCTGGTACAGCGTTTCAGTCAGGGCCACCACCGCATGCTTGCTCACGTTGTACACACCCATGTTGGGCGGCGTGAGCAGGCCCGCCATGCTGGCGGTGTTCACGATGTGCCCCCGGTAAGAGGGGTCAGACTGGGCAGCCGCCAGCATGCGCGGGGTGAACACACGCACCCCATGCACCGCCCCCCACAGGTTGACGCCGAGCACCCAGTTCCAGTCGGCCACGGTGTTTTCCCAGATCAGCCCCCCCGCCGCCACCCCCGCGTTGTTGAACACGAAATGCGGTGCCCCGAAACGCTCCTGTACCTCCACTGCGAGCGCTTCCATGGCCTCGGCGTTGGACACATCCACCCGGCGGGCCAGCACCTCCGCACCCTGGGTTTGCAGTTCCTCACGTGCCCGCTCCAGCGCATCGGCCTGCACATCCACGAGCACCAGCTTCATACCCCGCGCGGCGCCGATGCGCGCCACTTCCAGCCCAAACCCCGAGCCCGCACCGGTGAGCACGGCGGTCTTGCCCTTGAAAGTCTCTATCATGTCCCTGCCTCCTGTTCAGCGCGGCCGGGCCCGCGCAATGATGCCGTCCATATCGACGCCCGCTCCCAACGAGCCGAAGCTGTGGCCCCACCTGCCCGCGATGCGCGAATCACAAAAGGCCCCGAACACGGCCGGCGGGGCACTGGGGGCCAACCAAGCAGCCTGCACCGCAAGGGCGACCGCCTCCGCCAGACGACGGGCCTCTGCCTCATGAGCCATGGCCTCCATCTGTTGCGGCAGGCGCTCTATCCAACGGTCCAGCGCCTCATGCATCCCACGGACAGGGACCAGCTCCTGGGCCAGAGCCGCCGCCGCATCGGCCTGACGCAACGCCCGCAACAGGTCCAGCGCCATGATGTTGCCGGCACCTTCCCAGATGCTGTTGACCGGCATTTCCCGGTAGATCCGGGCCATGACACCCTCACCCTGCTCCTCCACGTAACCGTTGCCCCCGAGGCATTCCATCGCCTCCTGGGCGAACAGGCTGCCGCGTTTGCAGATCCAGAACTTCGCCACCGGCGTAAGCAGCCGCTGCATCACACGCTCGTGCTCGTCGGCAGAGGCGCGGTCGAAGCTGTGCGCCAGCCTCAAGGCCAGCGCCGTTGCCGCTTCCGACTCCAGGGCCAAGTCGGCGAGCACATTCTTCATGAGCGGCTGCTCGATCAGCTTCTTGCCGAAGGCGCTGCGCTGACGGGTATGGTCGATCGCGAGCGACAAGGCCTGTCGCATCAGCCCACTGGTGCCCAGAGCGCAGTCCAGGCGCGTCATCGTTCCCATGGCGAGGATTTGCGGTACCCCCCGCCCTTCTTCGCCCACCAGCCAGGCCGCTGCCCCCTGAAACTCCACCTCCGCGCTGGCGTTGGCTTTGTTGCCCAGCTTGTCTTTCAGGCGCTGGATGTGCAGAGCGTTGAGCGTGCCATCCGGCAACACACGCGGCAGAAACAGGCACGACAGGCCGGCAGCCGTCTGAGCCAGAATCAAGAAGGCGTCAGACATGGGGGCGGAGAAAAACCACTTGTGCCCGGTGACCCGATATCGCGCTCCCCAGCCGTCGCTGCCATCTGGCTCTGCGCTGGTGGTGTTGGCGCGCACATCGGAGCCGCCCTGCTTTTCCGTCATCCCCATGCCCATGGTCACGCCAGGCTTGTCTTTCCAGAGCCGCAGGTCCGGATCGTAGGCCCGGCTGGTGAGTTGCGGCGACCAGTCCCGGTAGATCGCGGGCTGCCCCCGCAACGCCGGTGTGGCGGCATAGGTCATGGATATCGGGCACAGCGTGGATGGCTCCAACTCCGTGAACAGCATGAAGCCAGCCGCCCGCTTCAGATGGGCATGCCCGCTGGCCTGCTCGGCGTCGGCAAAAGGCGTGCCGTGCAAACCCGCCGCCGTGGCCGCACGCATCAGGGCGTGGTAACTCGGGTGGAATTCCACCCGGTCGATCCGGTGCCCGTAGCGACTGTGGGTACGCAACTGAGGAACGAATACGTTGGCCAAACGGGCATGGGTCTGCATCTCCGCACTGCCGGCCAGTGCTCCCAGCCGCTCCAGGGGCTCGGTATCCAGTGTGGGCGCATGCAGCCGCAACGCATCCTGCATGGGCCGGTTGCCCTCGAACAGGTTCACATCCGCCAGAGGCTCTGCCTGGTTGAAGACCTGATGCGTGGCGTTCATGGCCGTGCTTCCCGGGACATCAAATCAATTTGACCAGCTGCTTGCCGAAGTTGCGGCCCTTGAGCAACCCCAAAAAGGCCTCGGGCGCCGACTCGATGCCTTGTGCCACCGTCTCTCGGGGGCGGAAACGGCCGCTGCCCACCAGCTCGGCCAGTTCGGCCAGGGCCTGCGGCCACACCTCCATGTGTTCACTGACGATGAACCCCTCGACCCGCATGCGGTTGACCAGAATCAAGGCCGGGTTGGCCATCGGCAGCGGCTGGCCATCGTAGCCGGCGATCATGCCGCAGACCGCGATGCGCGAAAACGCATTGGAGCGCAGCATCACGGCGTCCAGCACCATCCCCCCCACATTCTCGAAATGCCCGTCGATGCCGTTGGGGCACGCCTGTTTGAGCGCCTTGGCCAGCGACAGGCCATCCTTGTGTTCACGGTAGTCGATGCAGTCGTCGAAACCGAGTTCGTGTTTGACGTAGGCGCATTTGTCGGGGCCACCGGCGATGCCCACCACCCGGCACCCACGTGCCTTGGCCAAGACCCCCACGGCACTGCCCACCGCGCCGCTGGCCGCGCTCACCGTCACGGTCTGGCCCGGCTTGGGTTCGATGATCTTCACCAAGCCGTACCAAGCCGTCACGCCCGGCATGCCCACGGCACCCAGGTAGTGGCTCAGCGGCACGCGCGTGGTATCCACTTTGCGCAACACCCCCGGCTGGGACGCATCCACCACACTGTACTGCTGCCACCCTCCCATGCCAACCACCCGGTCCCCCGGCGCGTAATCCGGGTGGCGACTCTCGACCACTTCGCCCACCGTGCCGCCTATCATCACCTCCCCCAGGGGTTGTGGTGGGGCATAGCTCTTGGTGTCGTTCATGCGGCCACGCATGTACGGATCGAGGCTCAGATAATGGTGGCGCACCAGCACCTGCCCTTCGGCCAGCGCGGGGGTTTCCACGGTTTCGATCTTGAAGTTGCTGACACTGGCCTCGCCCTGGGGGCGATTGTCCAGCAGGATGCGGGTATTGGTCGGCATGGTGTCTCCTGGGTCGGGCGACAAAGGCCCGGTGGGTGGCGTGGAATCAGTCGGTCGCAATACCGGCCGCTGAGACGTTGAGTTCATGCACGCCCCTGGCATTCACGGGCAAGCGCTTCACATATTTGAAGGTGCCGGTGGCGTGGGCACACAACCTGCCATCGGCATCGAACACCTGGCCTTCGGTGAAGGCCAGGGTGGTCGTGCGGTGCAGCAGTCGGCCGCGTGCACGCTGTGGTCCCTTGGCTGCCTGCATGAACGAGGTCTTCATCTCGATCGTCACGACACCCATGTCCTGCTGGACACTGCGCGCGGCATGGGCCATGACCACGTCCAGCAGCGTCATGCTTGCCCCACCATGTACCACGTTGAAGGAATTCAGGTGCTCGGGCGCCGGGTCGAAGGTGATCTCGGCCTCGCCATCCACCCAATGCTGGAGCACGAAACCCAAATGCTCGACGAAAGGGATGCGGACCTGGAATTCCACTCAGCCCCCCGTGACGATGCTGACGCCACCATCCACCGCCAGCCATTGACCGGTGATGTGTTTGCCGGCGTCGGAGGCATACAGCAGTGTCAGACCCTTGAGGTCCTCGTCGTCGCCGAGGCGGCCCAGCGGCGCATGTTGGGCCAGACGCTCTTCGCCCAAAGCCTCCAGTGTGCCCTTGGTCATTTTGCTGGGGAAAAAACCGGGGCAGATGGCGTTGACCCTGATGCCATACGGCCCCCACTCGGCCGCCAGCGCCCGCGTGAAATTGATCACCGCACCCTTGGAGGTGTTGTAGGCAATGGTGTTCATGCCGCGCGGGTTACCCCCCAGCCCGGCGATGGAGGCCACGTTGATGATGCTGCCTTTGCGCCGTGCAATCATGTGGTGCTTCGCCAGGTACTGGCTCAGGATGAAGTAGCCGCGCACGTTGAGGTTCATCACCTTGTCCCACGCCTCGATCGGGTGATCTTCGGCCGGAGCTCCCCAGGCGGCCCCGGCATTGTTCACGAGGATGTCCACCGCACCCATGCGCTGCAGGGTTTCGGCCGCGAGGCGGTGGATGTCGGCCTCCTGGGCACAGTCGGCCGCGATCCACTGCGCGTCGATGCCGGCGGCTTTGAGCTGGGCCACCGCCTCTTCGAGTTCGCCCGCCTTGCGGGCCGTTACCAGCACCCGGGCACCGGCCTCGCCCAATGCGTGGGCCATCTGCAGGCCCAGTCCGCGGGAGCCGCCCGTCACCAAGGCCACCTGGCCCTTGAGGTCGAACAGCTGTTGAATGGTTCGTGTCATGCGTGTCTCCTTGTGGGGCCGTGGCCCGGTTCAGAATGCGTCTTCGGCCAGTTCGGTGCAAGTCATGTCACGGTTGGACACCACCTGCAACCAGGCGCCGATCTTGGGCAGTTCGTAGCGGAAGAAATAACGGCAGGCGGCCAGCCTTCCCTGTTGGGCCGGTGCGGCAGCCGCTCGAGTCGCCACCAGCGCCACGTCCAACCAGATCCACGCCAGCACCGTGTGCCCGAACGCCTGCATATAGGGTACGGCATTGGCCAGCGCTTCGGTAGGCTCGCCTGTCGCCCAGGCGGCTTGGGTAGCAGCCCCGACCTGTTGCAAGGCCTGGGCGAGGTCTTTCGCTTCACGTGCGAGTTCCGGCACCTGGAGCGCGCGGTCGATCGTGCCCTGCATGTGCGCAGCCAGCAGCTTGAGGCCCTTGCCGTTTTCCATCAGCACCTTGCGCGCCAGCAGGTCCATGGCCTGGATGCCGTGGGTCCCCTCGTGGATCATGTTCAGGCGGTTGTCGCGCCAATATTGCTCGACGGGAAAATCGCGCGTGTAGCCATATCCGCCGTGGATCTGAATGGCCAGGCTGTTGGCCTCCAGACACCATTCGCTGGGCCAGCTCTTGGCGATGGGGGTCAGCACCTCCAGCAGCAGGCGAGCGTCGTCGGCCGCTTCGGGAGCGCCCGTGTGCTGTTCGTCCACCAGGCGGGCACAGTACAGCTCCAAGGCCAGCGCCCCCTCACAGTAGGCCTTCTGGGCCAGCAACATGCGCTTCACATCGGCATGCTCGATGATGCGCACCTGCGGTTGGGTCGGGTCTTTGCCGCTGGCGCCCATCGGTCTTCCCTGGGGACGGTTTTTCGCATAGTCCAGGCTCGCGTGGTAGCCGGCCATGCCCAGCATGGTGGCCGCCATGCCCACCCCGATGCGCGCCTCGTTCATCATGTGGAACATGTAGCCCAGGCCCTTGCCCGGCTCCCCCACCAGGTAGCCTATGGCCCCGGCGCCTTGCCCGTCCAGGCCAAGCCCCATGCCTTCACCCAGGACCGGGAACTTGCCTTCGCCGAAGTTCAGCAGCGTGTTCGTGGTCCCACGCCAGCCACATTTGTGATTCAGACCGGCCAGCGCCACGTCGTTGCGCACGCCAGTCAACCGCCCATCGGTATCCACCAGCTTCTTCGGCACGACGAACAGGGACAGCCCTTTCACCCCGGGCGGCAGTTTGCCGTCGGGGCCGGGAATCTTGGCCAGCACCAGGTGAATGATGTTCTCGGTCAACTCGTGCTCGCCGGCGGAAATCCACATCTTGTTGCCGCGCAGCCGGTAGCGGGGTCCCAGGGGATCGGCCTCAAAGCCCTCGCCATCGGGCACGGCACGGGTGGCCACGTCGCTGAGGCTGGAACCCGCCTGCGGCTCGCTCAGGCACATGGTGCCCGAAAACCGGCCATTGAATTCGTTGAGCGCAAACACCTCGCGTTGCAACGCCGAGCCGTGCGCCATCAGCAGGTTGGCATTGCCCACCGTAAGCATGCCCGCCCCGATGCTGACCGACGCCATGGCGAAAAACGCATTGCCCGCTGCCTCCACCGTGTAGGGCAACTGCATCCCGCCCACGTCATAGTCCTGCGCGGCACTGAGCATACCGGAAGCGGCATAGGCATCCCAAGCATCTTTCGTGGCTTGGGGCAGGATCACCTTCTCGCCATCGAACTGCGGCTCCTGGATGTCCACCAGCCGGTTGAACGGCGCGTACTTTTCGCGGGCGATGCGTTCACAGATGTCGAGCACCGCGTCAAAGGTTTCGCGGCTGTGCTCAGCGAAACGCTCACGTTCACTGAGAGCTTGCGCCCCCAGCCAGTCGTACAAAAGAAAATCGACGGTGAGGCGCAAGCTCATGGCCACTCCGCCGTCACAAGACCTCGAAGACGCCGGCCGCGCCCATGCCGCCGCCGATACACATGGTCACGCACACCCGCTTGGCGCCCCGGCGTTTGCCCTCGATCAGGGCATGACCGGTGAGCCGTTGGCCCGACACCCCATAGGGGTGACCCAGCGCAATGGCACCGCCGTTCACGTTGAGGCGATCATTCGGGATGCCCAACCGGTCTCGGCAATAGATCACCTGCACCGCAAAGGCCTCGTTCAACTCCCACAGGTCGATGTCCTCGACCTTCAGGCCGAGCTTTTGCAGCACCTTGGGCACGGCGAACACCGGGCCGATGCCCATCTCGTCCGGCTCGCAGCCGGCCACGGCAAAGCCCAGGAAACGCCCCAGCGGCTGGAGGTTGTGGCGGCTGGCATACGCCTCGCTGACGACCACGCAGGCCCCAGCCCCATCGCTGAACTGGCTGGCATTGCCCGCGGCCACCAGCCCGCCCGGCAGCGCCGGCCGAATGCCGCTGATGCCTTCTTTGGTGGTGCCTTCGCGCAGCCCTTCGTCTTTGCTCACCGTCACCTGCCGGGTGATGAGGCCCAGCGTCTTGTCGGCCACCCCCATGGTCACGGTGATCGGCGCGATTTCCGCCTCGAACAACCCGGCGGCCTGCGCCGCGCAGGCTTTCTGCTGGCTCGCCGCGCCATACTCGTCCATCGCGTCGCGGCCGATGCCGTACCGCTTGGCCACCTGCTCGGCCGTTTGCAGCATGGTCCAGTAAATCTCAGGTTTTTTCTTCTTCAGCAGGGGATCGAAGGCCATGTGCATGTTCATTTCCTGCTGCACGCAGGAAATGCTTTCCACGCCACCGGCCACGTACACATCGCCCTCACCGGCGATGATGCGCTGCGCCGCCAAGGCAATCGTCTGCAAGCCGGAGGAGCAAAACCGGTTGACCGTCAGCCCGGAGGTGGTGATCGGGCAGCCGGCGGCCAACGCGATCTGGCGCGCGATGTTCATGCCAGTCGCCCCTTCCGGGTTGGCGCAGCCCATGATCACGTCTTCCACCTCGGCGGCGTCGATGCCGGCGCGGGCAATCGCGTGCTGCACGGCATGGCCCCCAAGGGTGGCGCCATGGGTCATGTTGAAAGCCCCTTTCCAGCTCTTGGCCAGCGGGGTGCGTGCGGTCGATACGATGACGGCTTGGGTCATGGTCGTTCCTTGCGATTCGGGATGGGGTGGCGAGGCATCAGCGGTTGAGGTCGGCGAAGGTCTTGCCTTCGGCCAGCAGGCGCCGGATCAGAGGGGCGGGCTGCCAGAATTGCGCGTCGTCATGCGGATTGCGGGCAAAGCGCTTCATGGCCTCGGCCACGTTGAACAGCCCCACGAAATCGGCGTAGTGCATCGGGCCGCCCCGGTGGACCGGGAAGCCATAGCCCGTGAGGTACACCATGTCGATGTCGCTCGGCCGGCTGGCAATGCCTTCCTCCAGAATGTGCGCCGCCTCGTTGACCAGCGCATACACCAGGCGCTGCACGATTTCCTCGTCTGCAATCTGACGCGGGGTGATGCCCAGCGCCTGGCGATGCCGCTCGATCATCTCGACCACCACCGGGCTGGGAATGGCATCGCGCTTGCCGGGGGCGTAGTCGTACCAGCCGGCGCCGGTTTTCTGCCCAAAACGCCCCATCTCGCACAGCAAATCGGCCGTCTTGCTGTAGCGCAGATGGGGTTTTTCCACATAGCGGCGCTTGCGAATGGCCCAGCCAATGTCGTTGCCGGCCAGGTCGCCCATGCGGAATGGCCCCATGGCAAAGCCGAACTTCTCGATCGCCTGATCGACTTGCTGAGGCGTACACCCCTCTTCCAGCAAAAACCCGGCTTGGCGGCTGTACTGCTCGATCATGCGGTTGCCGATGAAGCCATCGCACACCCCAGCGACCACGCAAGTCTTCTTGATCTTCTTGCCGATGGCCATCACGGTGGCCAGCACATCCTTGGCGGTTTTCTCGCCACGCACCACTTCCAGCAGCTTCATCACATTGGCCGGGCTGAAGAAGTGCATCCCCACCACGTCCTGCGGGCGCTGGGTGAATGCGGCAATCTTGTTCACATCCAGCGTGGAGGTGTTGGTGGCCAGGATGGCGCCGGGCTTGATCACCGCATCGAGTTGCCTGAACACCTGCTCTTTCACCCCTATCTCCTCAAAAACCGCTTCGATCACCAAGTCGGCGTCGGCAATGTCCTGATAGTTCAAGGTGGTGGAGAGCAGCGCCATGCGCTGCTCGTAGATGTCCTGCTTGAGCTTGCCTTTGGCCACCTGGGCTTCGTAGTTCTTGCGGATGGTGGCCAGCCCGCGGTCCAGCGCCTCCTGCTTCATTTCCAGGATCGTGACCGGAATGCCCGCATTGAGGAAGTTCATGCTGATGCCGCCACCCATGGTGCCAGCACCGATGACGGCCACCTTCGCCACCGTGCGTTGCGGGGTGTCGGCCGGCACATCCGGGATTTTGCTGGCCGCCCGCTCGGCCACGAACAGGTGGCGCAGCGCCATGCACTCCGGGGTCATCATCAGGTTGACGAAGGTCTCGCGCTCATAGGCCATGCCCTCATCAAACTTTTTCTTCGTGGCAGCTTCCACCGCATCCACGCATTTGACCGGCGCCGGAAAGTGCTTCGCCATGCCGCGAACCATGTTGCGGGCAAACTGGAAGTAGCCGTCGCCCTGGGGGTGCTTGCAGGGCAGGTCGCGCAACCGCGGCAGCGGCTCGCCTGCGGCGTGCTTGGCCGCCACCTCCCGGGCCAGCGCCAGGGCCTCATCCATCAGGCTGTCGGCGCTGGCCGCCAGCTTGTCAAAGAGCTTTTGGCCAGGGATCTGGGCCAGCAACTCGCTTTTCACCGGCTCACCGCTGACGATGAGGTTGAGCGCCGGCTCCACGCCAATGGCGCGGGGCAGCCGCTGCGTCCCGCCCGCGCCCGGAATCAAGCCGAGCTTGACCTCCGGCAGGGCCACGCTGGCACCGGGCGCGGCAATCCGGTAATGGCACCCCAGCGACAGTTCCAACCCTCCCCCCATCACCACGGTGTGCAACGCGGCCACGACAGGCTTGGGCGAGGCTTCCAGCGCGTTGATCACACTGATGAGATTCGGGTCCTGGTAAGCCTTGGGTGAGCCAAATTCCTTGATGTCGGCGCCACTGGAAAAGGCCTTGCCAGCCCCGGTGAGCACGATGGCCTTGATCGCCGAGTTCTCGTTGGCCTGCTCCAGCGCCCGCACAATGCCCTGCCGGGTGCTCAGCCCCAGTCCATTCATCGGGGGGTTGTCCAGGGTGATGACGGCCACGTCGCCGTGGTCTTGGTAATGCGCGGTCATGCGGTCTCCTTGTCTATCGGTAGCAGAAAAACGGCCGAAAAAGAACGACCGTTCGTGTTATTGCATGATCGGAAGTCTGCCTGATTCCGGAGGGTGCGCCTGTCACCTGTTTGTCTCCGGCATCACATCATGCATCAGACCTCCAGCCACTCCTTGCGCACATAGGGGTTGGCCTTGAGCGCCGCGGGTGTATCGTCGAACACGATGCTGCCGTGCCCCATCACCAACGCGCGGTCCGAAATGTGGAGCGCGATCGTCAGCTTTTGCTCGATCAGCAGCACCGAGATGCCTTTTTCCTTGAGTTTCTTGAGGAAGTCGGCCACCTGCTCCACGATCTTGGGTGCCAAGCCTTCGGTGGGCTCATCGATGATGATCAGCTCCGGATCTCCCATCAGCGTGCGGCACAGGGTCAGCATCTGCTGCTCCCCGCCAGACATCACGCCCGCTTCGGTATGTTGGCGTTCCTTGAGGCGCGGAAACATGGCGTACATGTCATCGAACGACCAGCGGCTGCCCTTGCCGTTGCCTTTCTGGCCCAGCATGAGGTTCTGGTGCACGGTGAGCTTGGGGAAAATGTCGCGGTTTTCTGGCACATAACCAATCCCCAAATGGGCAATTTCGAAAGGTTTCATGCCACGGATGGGCTTGCCTTTCCATACGACGTCACCATCGGCATCCACCAGCCCCATGATGGCCTGGGCCGTGGTGGAACGGCCCGAGCCGTTGCGTCC
This sequence comes from Tepidicella baoligensis, assembly GCF_013432195.1. Taxonomy (GTDB): domain Bacteria; phylum Pseudomonadota; class Gammaproteobacteria; order Burkholderiales; family Burkholderiaceae_C; genus Tepidicella; species Tepidicella baoligensis. The sequence goes on from NZ_JACCDB010000004.1 coordinate 96,405, forward strand.
GAGCAAGGCGACGATCTCGCCCTGCCCGACCTTGAAATGCACGCCATGCAGCACATGGCTTTTGCCGTAATAAGCGTGCAGGTTGTTGATGTCGAGCATGTTATCCGGTCCCTTCAATGTGCCGCGCCCGCGGCCTGCTCTTCGGCCAGCACCGAGCCCAGGTAGGCCTCCTGCACACGCGCGTTGGCACGCACCGCTTCAGGCGTGTCAAAAGCAATGACTTCGCCATAAACGACCACGGCGATCTTGTCCGCCAACCCGAACACCACCCCCATATCGTGCTCCACGGTCAACAGCGTCTTGCCGACCGTGATCTCTCGAATCAGGTCAATGAATCGCTTGGTCTCGCTTTTGCTCATGCCTGCCGTCGGCTCATCCAGCAGCACCACATTGGCCCCACCGGCGATGGTGATACCGATCTCCAACGCCCGCTGCTCCGCATAGGTGAGGTTCATGGCGAGCGTGTCGCGCTTCTTGTCCAGGCGGATCATCTCCAGCAACTCATCGGCGCGCTGGTTCGCGTCCTCCAGGTCGGCCAGGAACTTGAAGAAGGTGTACTTGTAGCCCAGGCTCCACAACACCCCGCAGCGCAGGTTCTCGAACACGCTGAGCTTGGGAAAAATGTTGGTGATCTGGAAGCTGCGCGACAACCCGAGTCGGTTGATCTGGAATGGCTTCTTGCCGTCGATGCGCTGGCCGTTGAGCCACACCTCTCCCGAGGTGGGGGCGAAACGGCCGCTGATCAGGTTGAACAACGTGGACTTACCCGCCCCGTTCGGGCCGATGATGGCCACCCGTTCCCCCGCGCTGACCGCCAGGTTCGCGCCACGAATGATTTCGGTTTTGCCGAAACTCTTGCGCAGATCTTTCAGTTCCAGAGCATAAGGTGTGGACATCAGGAAGTCTCCCGGCGTTTGATTTCTTTCTCGATATAGGTCTGGATCTCGGCCCATTGCAGCCGGAAGTGGTAGCGCGTGAGCTCGAACAGCCCCAACCCGGTGAGCGCCACGAAAATGGAGCCAAACCAGCTCGACGTCTCGCGGGCATTCAGCGTCACGCCCAGGAAGCGGACCTCATCGCCCAGCGCCGTGTTGAGCTGCAGGTGATAGATCATCTCGATCATCGCCCCGGCTCCGGCCAGGAACACCAGAGCCGTCACCGCCAGCGCCAGATAGCTCACCCACAGCTCCCGCAGCCGCCCGAACATGGCCACCCGCAGGTTCATCATGATCAGGCTGGCAATGCCACCTGGGGCATACATCACCATGAACAGGAAAATCAGGCCCAGATACAGCAGCCAGGCCTTGGTGATTTCAGAGAACAGCACGAACGCCAGCACCATCAACACACCCCCGATGATGGGACCGAAGAAAAACGTCGCCCCCCCCAGGAAGGTGAAGAGCAGGTAGCCTCCGGAACGGATCGGTCCCACCACCTCGGCCGTGACGATCTCGAACTGGATCGCCGCCAGCCCGCCGGCAATGCCAGCGAAGAAACCGGCGATGATGAACACCAGGTATCGCACCACCTGGGTGTTGTAGCCGATGAACTCGACCCGCTCGGGGTTGTCACGCACGGCATTGATGATCCGGCCCAGCGGTGTGCGGGTGAAGGCGTACATCAGCGCCACGCACACGAAGGTGTACACCGCAATCAAGTAGTACACCTGTATGTTCGGCCCATAAGTGATGCCAAACACCGCATCGCCCACCACCCGGTCTGCAGAAATCCCAGCCTCGCCGCCGAAAAAGTCCGAAAACATCAGCGACATGGCAAACACCAGTTCACCCACGCCGAGCGTGATCATGGCAAACGTGGTACCGGCCTTCTTCGTGGTCACATAGCCGAACAGGATGGCGAAGAACAGCCCCGCCAGTCCACCGATGAGCGGGATCAGGCTCACGGGCACCGACATCAGTCCATCGGAAACACGCAGCAGCACGTGAATGGCCACATAAGAACCCAGCCCGGTATAGACGGCATGGCCGAAGCTCAGCATCCCGCCTTGCCCGAGCAGCATGTTGTAAGACAGGCAGGCAATGATGGCAATGCCCATTTGGGCCAACATGCTGACCGACAGATTGCTGTCGAATACCTGCGGCGCAAAGATCAGCACCAGCGCAAACAGCGACCAGATGATCCAGCGCCCGACGTTGTACGGTTTGAAACTGTAATAAGCGGTTGTCATGGATGTGCAGCCTCAGGTTTCACGGTTACCCAGCAAGCCCCTGGGGCGGAAGATCAGAATCAGCACGAGGAACAAATACGGCAAGATCGGGGCCACCTGCGAGATGGTCAGACGCAACAGATCGTTCTGGCGCGCCGCATCCGACAACTCCACCCCCATGTTCTGCAACACCCCGGCGATCGAGTGGTCCATGGCCACCGCAAACGTCTGGATGACCCCTATGAGTAGGGAGGCCAGAAACGCGCCAGACAACGAGCCCAGCCCCCCGACCACCACCACCACGAAGATCAGCGACCCCAGCGTCAACGCCATCGCCGGCTCGGTCACGAAGGTGCTGCCACCGATCACGCCGGCCAGACCGGCAAGCGCAGTCCCAGCCCCGAACACCAGCATGAAAACCCTGGGCACGTTGTGGCCCAGCGCCTCCACCATCTCGGGGTGTGTCAGCGCGGCTTGAATGACCAGGCCTACCCGGGTGCGCGTGATCAGCAGCCACAGGCTCACCAGCATCACGATCGCCACCAGCATCATGAAAGCCCGGGTGGCCGGGAAGTAGGCGCACACCGTACCTGTGGCGGCGCCGCACAGCTCGGCGGGTGCCCGCCCGAACATGAATCCGATGGTGTCATCGGCATGGTGCAACAGGGTGAAAGCGGAGCCTTGCAGCAGCTCGGCAGGGCGGAACTCCACCGCCGCACGGCCCCAAATCAATTGGACCAGTTCGAGAATGATGTACGACAACCCGAAGGTGACCAGCAGCTCGGGCACATGGCCATACTTGTGCACCTTGCGCAGACTGGTGCGTTCGAAGGCCGCCCCCAACACCCCCACCAGCACGGGTGCCAGCAGCAGCGCCACCCAAAAGCCAGCCACTTGGGCAATCGAATAGCCCAGATAAGCGCCGACCATGTAAAAGCTGGCATGCGCGAAGTTCAGCACGCCCATCATGCTGAAGATCAGGGTCAGACCGGAGCTGAGCATGAACAGCAGCAAGCCGTAACTCAGCCCGTTCAGCATGGAAATGATGAAAAATTCCAGCGTCACATCGTTTCTGGCGGGTGGCCAGCCTCTCGGAGGAAAAAACAGCCCCGGACCACGCGAACGGCAGTCGGATCACAGGGTCTGAAAACCTAAATCGGAGCCTGACGCCCAGCCAGGCTCCGGATCAGGGGTGGGGACGGCGGTCAGCCCGGACGCCGCATCTGGCAGCTCGTGGGCGTGCTGGCCACGTAGGCAGGGAATTCACGCACCGGCACCAGGGTCATCCCGGTGTTCTCCGGGCTGTACGGGTGTTTGGCGTCCACTTTCTGCCAGCGGGTCAGGTACAGGGGTTGCTGCAATTGGTGATCCGTGCGGCGCATTTCCACTTCGCCGTTGTAGCCCTGGAACTTCAAGCCGGAAAGGGCATGCGCCACCTTCACCGGATCGGTGCTCTTGGCGTTAGCCATGGCCTGCGCAAGCCCCTTGTAGATGTTCACCACGGACCCAGTGTAGAAGTCATCGTTGAAGCGCTGCTTGAACTCGGCCATCCATTTGTCCATCTGGCCGCCCATGTTGTAGTGGTTGTAACCCACCTGGTACACCCGGCCTTCGGCCTGGGTACCCAGCGCGGTCGGGGTACCCGTCACGCCCGCGTAGTAAGTGAAGAAGCGCACATTCAAACCGGCCTCATTGGCGGCACGCACCAGCAGGGAGAGGTCGGAGCCCCAGTTGCCAGTGATCACCGTATCAGCACCCGAGGCGCGAATCTTGGCGACATAGGGCGCAAAATCACGAACTTGGGCCAGCGGATGCAGGTCTTCGCCCACGATCTCGATGTCGGGGCGCTTGCGCTTGAGGCTTTCCTTGGCGTACTTTGCCACCTGATGGCCATGGGAGTAGTTCTGGTTGATCAGGAACACCTTCTTGATGGTCGGATCGTCCTTCATGAAGGCGGTCATTGCTTCGATCTTCATGGAGGTGTCGGCATCGAAGCGGAAGTGCCAGAAGCTGCATTTGCTGTTGGTGAAGTCAGGGTCCACAGCAGAATGGTTCAGGAACACCACCTCCTTGCCAGGGTTGCGGCTGTTGTGGCGGTTGAGCGCGTCGATCAGGGCACCGGCCACCGAAGAGCCGTTGCCCTGCGTGATGTAGCGAACACCCTGATCGATCGCGGCCTGCAGAGCCGTGAGGCTTTCGGCGGGACTGAGCTTGTTGTCGAAGCCTATCACCTCGAACTTGACTCCAGCGGGGTTGGCATCGCCACTCAATTTTTCTGCGAAGAACTGGAAACTGCGCAGCTGGTTGGTGCCCACCGGGGCCATGAGGCCCGACAGTGGGTCGATCCAGGCAATCTTCACCGTTTCGCCCTTCTGGGCGAACGCCGTGAAGGCGCAGGTCAGCATGGCAGCACCGGTCAGGGCTTTGATCATGAGTTTCATCGGTTTGTCTCCTTGGGGTGGTGGAACGTACAAAGCTTACTGGGGACTTGCAAACACGCTCTCAGGGATAGCCCTAGCCCCTATCGCCTGAGTGACTGCGCGGCCCGGCATCACAGCCCCGGGAGCCGGTAATCGGCCAGCTGCTCACGCAGCTTGACCTTCTGCATCTTGCCGGTGGCGCCCAGCGGAATGGATTCCACGAACACCACGTCATCTGGAATCTGCCACTTGGCGATCTTGCCTTCATAGAAAGCCAGCAATTCCTCGCGGGTCACCTCCTGGCCGGGTTTCTTGACCACGACCACGATGGGGCGTTCATCCCACTTGGGGTGCTTCACCCCAATACAGGCCGCCATCAACACGGCGGGATGCGCCATGGCGATGTTCTCCACGTCGATGGAACTGATCCACTCCCCACCGGACTTGATCACGTCCTTGCTGCGGTCGGTGATCTGCATGAAACCGTCGGCGTCGATGGTGGCCACATCGCCGGTGGGGAACCAGCCGTCCACCAGCGGAGGCGGGCCCTCGCCCTTGTAGTAGTCGCGGATGACCCAGGGGCCCTTGACCAGCAGATCGCCCGAGGTCTTGCCGTCCCAGGGCAGTTCCCGCCCGTCGGGGCCCACCACCTTCATGTCGATGCCAAAGATCGCGCGCCCCTGCTTGAGGCGAATCTTCATCTGCTCGTCTTCCGGCAGCAGCAAGTGCTTGTTCTTCAGCGTGCACAGCGTGCCCAGCGGGCTCATCTCGGTCATGCCCCAGGCATGCAGGACCTCCACGTCGTACTCTTCCCGGAAGGCCTTGATCATGGCGGGGGGGCAGGCCGAGCCGCCGATCACGGTGCGCGTCAGGTGCGGCAGCTTCAGGCCATTCTGCGCCATGTGGGTGAGCAGCATCTGCCACACCGTGGGCACGCCGGCCGCGAAGGTCACACGCTCGCCATCCAGCAACTCGTAGATAGACTTCCCGTCCATGGCCGGGCCGGGGAACACCAGCTTGCAGCCGACCGCGCAGGCCGAGTAAGGCAGGCCCCAGGCGTTGACGTGGAACATGGGCACCACGGGCAGCACGCTGTCGCGGGCGCTCAGGCACATCACGTCGGGCAACGCAGCGGCATAAGCGTGCAAGATGGTGGACTTGTGGCTGTACAGCACCGCCTTGGGGTTGCCGGTGGTGCCACTGGTGTAGCACATGCTGGAGGCGGTCTGGTCGTCGAACCGGGGCCAAGTGTAGGTGGTGGGCTGCCCGGCGATCAACGTTTCGTAGCTCACCAGGTTGGGTATGGCAGCACCTTCGGTCACCTTGGCCAGATGGGCGTCATCGCACAGCGCCACCCAATGCTTCACAGCGGGACAGCGGCCCTGAATGGCCTTGATGATGGGCCAAAAGGTCACATCGAAAAACAGCGCCTGGTCCTCGGCATGGTTGACGATCCAGGCGATCTGGTCCGGAATCAGGCGCGGATTGATCGTGTGCAACACCCGCCCGGAGCCGCTCACACCGAAATACATCTCGAAATGGCGATAGCCGTTCCAGGCCAAAGAGGCCACACGGTCGCCTTGGGCCAGACCCATGGCGTCCAGAGCGCCGGCCAACTGGCGCGCGCGGCCAGCCGCCTCCCGGTAGGTGGTGCGGTGGATGTCGCCCTCCACGCGCCGCGAAACGATCTCCACATCCCCGTGATGACGGGCAGCGTGTTCGATCAGGTCTGAAATCAGCAAGGGTTGGTCTTGCATCAAGCCTAGCATTTGCATCTCCATTGGTGTCTGCACATAAAACCAGTCAAACTATCTAGCGTTCCGGCTCATCTGGCAACACGAAAAACCCTAAAGACAGGCACAATCTGTCGCAGAGCCGACACCTAGCCACAGACTGCCCCATGCTGCTTGAACCTCGTTCACCCGCCAGCGTTTTCCTGCACGCCCAGCCCTGGTTCGCCACCCTGTCGGCCCAGGAAAAAAACGAGCTGCTGGACGCCATGGTGCTGCGCAAGGCCGCCAAGGGCGAAGTCCTGCTGGCCGAAGGCGACCCGATCGATGGCTGGTACGGCGTGTTGTCGGGCATGGCGAAGCTGCAGACCAAGTCCTCCGACGGGCGGCTGTCGGCGTTTCTGGGAGTGCCCGCCGGCGAATGGTTCGGTGAAGGCTCGGTGCTCAAGGGCGGGTTCTGGCGCTACGACGTGATCGCCCTGCGTGACACCACCCTCATCGGCATGCCTCTGGCGCATTTCCAACACCTGTACCGCCACAGCCTGCCGTTCGCCCACTTTCTGATCGAACACCTCAACATGCGGCTGGGACAGGCCATGTCGGCGATCGAGTCCGGTCGGCTGCGCAGCCCCGACGAGCGCGTGGCCCAATACCTGAGTCATTTCTTCTGGTCGGGTCTGCGCAAGATCACCCTGTCCCAAGAAGACCTGGGCCACCTGGCCGGTCTGTCGCGTCAGACCATCAACCGCGTGCTCAAGCAATTCGAAGCCCAGGGCTGGGTGTCTCTGGAATTCGGTCGGGTGGACATCCTCAACCAAGCGGCACTCGAACAACTCGCCAACCCTGCCCGCATCAAGGCTTCCTCGGCCGATGCACAATGACCTCGACATGACCTTTCCAATCCAGAAATCCGACGAAGCCTGGCGCGAGCTGCTGGCAGCCAAGGGAGCCGAACCCCTGGCCTATCACGTGACGCGCCTGGCCCACACCGAACCCCCCTACAGCGGCAAATACGAACAGGTCTGGGCCGATGGCAGCTACCACTGCATCTGCTGCGGCAACCTCCTGTTTCAGAGCAGCACCAAATTCGACGCTGGCTGCGGTTGGCCCAGCTTTTACGAGGCCATCCCCGGCACCATCACCGAAATCACCGACACCAGCCACGGCATGGTCCGCACCGAAACCGTGTGCAGCCAGTGCGGCGCCCATCTCGGCCACGTGTTCAATGACGGCCCCCACCCCACCGGCCTGCGCTATTGCATGAACTCCGCCGCCCTGGAGCTGAAGCCGCGATAATCGGGTCATGCGTCTGCTCATCGACTTTTTTCCCATCGCCCTGTTCGTGGTGGCGTACAAGATGCACGACATCTACGTTGCCACCGCCGTGCTGATGGGTGCCACCGTGGTCCAAACTGCGCTCATCTACGGCATCGACCGCCGCCTGCAGACTCTGCAGAAGGTCACCCTGCTGCTGGTACTGGTATTCGGCACCCTCACCCTGCTGTTGCAAGACGAGCGCTTCATCAAATGGAAACCCACCGTCATGTACGCCAGCATGGCCATCGTGCTCGGGGCAGCGCTGTGGGTCTGGAAAAAGAACTTCCTGCAGATGCTCCTGAGCAGCCAGCTCAAGCTGCCTGATGGTGTCTGGGCGCGTCTCACCGTCGCCTGGGTACTCTACTTCCTGTTCATGGCCGGCCTCAACGCCTATGTGGCAGCCTACTTCTCCACCGAGGCTTGGGTCAACTTCAAGCTGTGGGGCTACATCTTCCCGGTGCTCTTCCTGGTCGGCCAAGGGCTCTATGTGGCCCGCCACCTCAAAGAAGAACCCAGCACCGAAAAGCCATGAACGGCACCATCGTTGCCACCGCCGCCGCACTCGAAGCCACCCTGCGCGAGCGCCTGGCCCCCACGGTGCTGGAGGTGCTGGACGAAAGCGCCGCCCACGCCGGCCACGCCGGCGCCAACGGGCTGGGCTACGGTACGCACTTTCGGGTTCGCATCGCCTCGCCGCTGTTCGCTGGCCTCAGCCGCGTGGCCGCCCACCGGCTTGTGTATGATGCACTGCAACCTTATATCGACGCCGGGCTCCACGCCCTGGCCATTGAGATTCAACGCTAGCTTTCCTTCAACGACCACACCCCTCATGAAACGTCTGCTCACCGCCGTGGCCTTGGCCACCACCCTGACCCTGCCTGCTCACGCCCAAAACATCGCAGTCATCAACGGCAAGCCCGTTCCCTCCTCCCGGCTGGACGCCCTGGTCCACCAGATCGAGCGCTCCGGCCGCCCGGTCGATGCCGCCATGCGCGAACAGCTCAAGGAAGAGGTCATCCTGCGTGAAATCTTCGCACAGGAGGCGGAAAAGCGTGGCATCAAGGCCCAACCCGAGTACCGCGCCCAAGTCGAACTCGCTACGCAGACCATCCTGATCCGCGAACTGTTCAACGATTACCAGCGCAAGAACCCCGTCACCGACGCCGAAATCCAAGCCGAATACGACAAGTTCCTGGCCGCCAATGGCGGACAGGAATACCGCTCGCGCCACATCCTGGTCGAAACCGAGGACGAGGCCAAGGCCCTCATCACCCAGATCAAAGGGGGTGCCCGCTTCGAGGAACTGGCCCGCACCCGCTCGCTGGATACGGGCTCCGGCCAGGCCGGCGGCGACCTGGACTGGGCCGGCGCCAATGTGTTTGTGCCCGAATTCTCCGAAGCCATGATCAAGCTGTCCAAGGGCCAGATGACCGACACCCCCGTGCGCAGCCAGTTCGGCTGGCACATCATCCGCGTGGACGACATCCGTCAGGCCGAACTCCCCAGCGTGGACGAACTGCGCCCGCAGATCGAACAGTCGCTCCAGCAGCAAAAGCTGCTGGACTTCCAGGAAAACCTGCGGGCCAAGGCCAAGATCCAGTGAGGGCATCAGCCACGCTCGGGCGCTGGTGACACCCGGGCGACTTGCCGCGTTTGCGGCAACCCCAGAAACTCAATACAGTTTCTGAATGGGTACTCCTGAGCATGTCATCGTGGTCACTGGCGCCAGCAGTGGTATTGGACGGTCGGTCGCCGAAGCCCTCCTAGCCCAGGGCCGTCGGGTCATCAATGTGGACGCCCGGCACCCTGAATGGACACACCCCGGGCTGAGCACCATGGTCGCCAACCTGACCGATGCAGCAGACATACGCCGCGTTGCCACAGAGCTTGCCAGCAGCCACCCCATCAGCGCTTTGGTCAACAATGCCGGAGCCACCCGCCCAGGCACCATCGACAGCCTACAGACCTCAGACCTGCTCGACCTTGCACACCTACATCTGCTGGCTCCTACGCTGCTGACACAAGCCCTGCTGCCCAGCCTTCGCTCCTGCAAACAAGGGCGTATTGTGAATGTGGCCTCAAGAGCTGCACTGGGCAAGCCGGAGCGGATAGCCTACGCGGCCACCAAGGCCGGGCTCATTGGCCTGACACGAACACTGGCCATGGAACTGGGGCGTGATGGCATTACCGTCAATGCCGTCGCCCCCGGCCCCATTGCCACCAAACTGTTCCGGCAGAGCAACCCGCCAGAAGCACCCCAAACCCAAAGGATTCTCAACAGCATCCTCGTGGGGCGTATGGGTACCCCGGAAGACGTATCCAGGGCGGTGCTGTTTTTTCTGTCGCCCGACAACGGGTTCGTCACCGGGCAGGTCCTGTACGTCTGCGGTGGAACCACACTCGGCGTGGCACCGGGCTGACTTTGCGCCGTGAGGCCGCGCACGGCAAAAAACCGCGGCATCAAGACCATCCAACAGGAGACTGCAACATGCACAACACCCCCGACAGACCCGCTGTCAAGCAACGCCGCCAAGCCCTTGTGGTCATGGCTGCTTTTGCTGCCACCAGCTGGTTACCTGGCGCAGCCATCGCGCAGAACTACCCCACCAAACCGATCACCATCGTGGTGCCGTTCCCTGCGGGTGGCACCACCGACATCCTGGCCCGCATCGTTGGGCAGTACATGTCACGCGACCTCAACCAAGCGGTCGTGATTGACAACCGGGGAGGTGCAGGTGGCAATCTAGGAGCCCAGGCCGTAGCCCGCGCACCTGCCGATGGCTACACTCTGCTGATGGGCACGGTAGGCACCCATGCCATCAACGCATCGCTTTACAAGCGCATGCCCTTTGACCATATCAAAGACTTCGCACCGCTCAGCAGGGTGGCCATGGTGCCCAACATGCTGGTGGCGCACCCCTCCCAGCCGTTCAATACCGTCGCAGAAATGATCGCCTACGCCAAGGCCAATCCTGGGCAGATCCGCTACGCGTCCTCGGGGAACGGCACGTCCATCCACCTCTCGGGTGAGTTGTTCAAGATCATGGCCAAGGTGGACATGCAACATGTACCTTACCGCGGCAGCGCCCCCGCCATTGCCGACCTGCTGGGTGGCCAGACCGCGATCATGTTTGACAACATGCCATCGGCCATTCAGCATGTGCGTGCCGGCACCCTCAAAGCGCTGGCCGTTACCACGGCCCAACGCTCCCCGGAAATGCCCGACCTGCCCACCATTGCCGAGGCCGGCGTACCGGGCTATGAAGCCACTTCATGGTTTGGGCTACTGGCCCCCTCCGGCACACCCGATGCGGTGATCCGTCGGCTCAATGCCAGTATTGTGAAGGCACTGAATGATCCGGAAGTGCGCCAGCGCATTGCAGAACTGGGCGCGACGCCTACCCCCGAGACCCCAGAATCTTTCGCCAGCTTCATCCAGCAGGAAACCACCAAATGGGCGGAAGTGGTGAAAGCCTCGGGCGCCAGCATTGACTGAGGCCATGGGCTGCTGTTGCCATTGAAGCAGCGTAAAGAAAAAGCCCGTGACAGCCGTCACGGGCTTTAGGGTTTGGTGGGTGATACATGGATCGAACATGTGACCCCTGCCGTGTGAAGGCAGTGCTCTACCGCTGAGCTAATCACCCGTCAATCCATAGATTATATACCGAAATCAGGCCCCTTCCAGGGCACGCCACACGGTTTTTCCTTGACTGGCTTTGTCGAGGTCGGCGAGCAAGGCTTCGTGCGCCTGTGCCTCCTGTTCGCTGGGCCTGAGCACCGGCAACTCGAACTGGGAAAGGTCGAGGGAGCGAACCTCGGCTTGGATGCTGCCCGGCGCATCGATCTCCATGACCAGGGCGTCTTGGCCCCGGGTCAGGTTGATGTACACGTCGGCCAGCAATTCGGCATCCAGCAAGGCACCGTGCAGGGTACGCCCGGAGTTGTCCACGCCCAGCCGGTCGCACAGAGCGTCGAGACCGTTGCGTTTGCCAGGGAACATTTCCTTGGCCATGACCAGGGTGTCGATCACGCCGCTGACGATCCGGCGCGTAGGCCCGTGCCCCAGGCGGCGGAATTCCTCATCGAGGAAGCCCAGGTCAAACGGCGCGTTGTGGATGATCAGTTCGGCACCGGCCAGGTAATCGAGCAGGTCGTTGGCCACCTCGGCGAACTTGGGTTTGTCTGCCAGGAATTCGAGCGAGATGCCATGCACCCGCAGTGCGTCTTCATGGATGTCGCGCTCGGGGTTGAGGTAATAGTGCCTGTTGTTACCGGTGAGCTTGCGGTTGAGCAATTCGACGCACCCGATTTCGATGATGCGGTCACCGTCCTGTGCGGACAGGCCAGTGGTTTCGGTATCCAGGACGATCTGGCGCATGGGTGACTGTTCAGTGGTGCTCGCGGGCGTGGTTGATGGTGTAGCGCGGGATTTCGATGGTGAGGTCGTTGCTGCCCAATTGGACCTGACAGCTCAGGCGGGATTGCGGCTCCAGACCCCAGGCCTTGTCCAGCAGATCCTCCTCTTCTTCGCTGGCTTCGTTGAGCGTCTCGAAACCCTGGCGCACGATCACGTGGCAGGTGGTACAGGCGCAGCTCATGTCACAGGCGTGCTCGATTTCGATGTCGTTGTCGAGCAGCGCTTCGCACAGCGTGGTACCGCTGAGGGCTTTGATCTGGGCGCCCTGTGGGCAGTATTCGGGGTGCGGCAGGATGGTGATGGTGGGCATGGCGGCAAAAGGTTCAGAGCTCGTCGATGTTGTGGCCGGCCAGGGCTTGGGCAATACTGCGGTTCATGCGCCGGGCGGCAAACGCTTCCGAACCTTTGGCCAGGGCCTGGGTGGCCGCTTCGATGGCGGCGGCGTCGTTGAGTGCACGGGCGGCTTCTGCGGCCTGCATGAGCCGTTCGATCTCGGCGCGTTCACTGGCAGTGAGCAAATCACCATCGGCGGCGAGGGCTGAACGGGTGGCGTCCACCATGCGCTCGGCCTCGACCCGGGCTTCGACCACGGCCCGGGCCTGCATGTCTTGCTCGGCGGTGGCGAAGCTGTCTTGCAGCATGGCGGCGATTTGTTCATCGCTGAGCCCGTAGGAGGGCTTGACATCGATGCGCGCCTCCACCCCCGTCGTTTGCTCCCGGGCGCTGACGGTGAGCAGCCCGTCGGCATCAACCGTGAAGGTGACGCGGATGCGGGCCGCGCCGGCCGCCATGGGCGGGATACCCCGCAACTCGAAGCGGGCCAAACTGCGGCAATCGGCCACCAGGTCGCGCTCGCCTTGCACCACATGCAGCGCGAGCGCGGTCTGCCCGTCTTTGAAGGTGGTGAAGTCCTGGGCCATGGCCGTGGGGATGGTGGTGTTGCGCGGCACGATGCGCTCGACCAACCCGCCCATGGTTTCGATACCCAGGGACAAGGGGATGACGTCGAGCAGCAGGAGTTCGCCGTCTGGGCGGTTGCCCGCCAGCTGGTTGGCCTGGATGGCGGCCCCCAGGGCCACCACCTCATCCGGATTGAGGTTGACCAGCGGCTCCTGCTCAAAATAGGCGGCCACCGCTTGGCGCACGACAGGCATGCGGGTGGAGCCCCCCACCATGACCACGCCTTTGACCTCGCTGCGGTCCAACTTGGCGTCGCGCATGACGCGCCGGACCGCCGCCAGGGTACGCTGCGTGAGCGCTTCGGTGGCCGCGGCGAAATCGGCATGGCTGAGCGCACGCTCCAACCGGCGCCCCTGCACCGATGCGGAGAACAACACCCGTTCGTTGGAGTCGGCCAACGCCGACAAGGCTTCCTTCACACGGCGCGCTTCGGCCAGCACGGCTGCGCGCTCGCCCGCCGGCAATTCAACGGCATGGACCGGCCATCCGGCACCGGCCAACACGGCGTCGGCCAAGGCGCGGTCGTAATCGTCGCCCCCCAGGGCGGAATCACCGCCGGTGGCCAGCACCTCGAACACCCCGCGCGTCAGCCGCAGGATGGACACATCGAAAGTTCCACCGCCCAGGTCATAGACGGCGTAGATGCCTTCGGCGGCTTGGTCCAGCCCATAGGCGATGGCGGCCGCCGTGGGTTCGTTGATCAGGCGCAGCACCGTCAGGCCAGCCATCTGGGCGGCGTCTTTGGTGGCTTGGCGCTGAGCGTCGTCGAAATAGGCAGGCACGGTGATGACCGCGCCGTAGAGATCGGTGTCGAAGGTATCTTCGGCCCGGTGGCGCAGCGTCGCAAGGATTTCGGCACTCACTTCCACGGGCGTCTTGTCACCCGCCACGGTGCGAACCGCTGCCATGCCAGGCCCATCCACCACGGTGTAAGGGAGCTTGTCCACCACACCCTGAGCGACCAAGTCCTCCCGCTTGCGGCCCATGAGGCGCTTGACGGAACTGATGGTGTTGAGCGGGTCGTTCACCTGGGCGGCCAGCGCATCAAACCCGATCTGGCGGCCCGGGCTGCTTCCTGGCGGCAAGTAACGCACCACGCTGGGCAGGATGACGCGCCCCTGCTCATCGGGCAAGCATTCGGCCACCCCATGACGTACCGCCGCCACGAGCGAGTGGGTGGTGCCCAGGTCTATGCCCACCGCCACGCGGCGCTGGTGCGGGTCCGGGGTCTGCCCGGGTTCGGATATCTGTAACAGGGCCATTTTGGATTCAAAGCCGTTCCAGGCGATTGTGGACTTCCTCGGCAAAGCGCTCGATGAACATCAGGGCACGGACCTGACCGACGGCGGCCTGGGCATCGCCCCGTTCGTCGATGGCTTTGGCGAGTTCACTCAGACAGGCGTCCCGCGCCTGACGGGTTTCGGCCAGCAGCCGCTCCAGCGTGGCTTCGTCGTTCGCCTCGTCCAGCGCCTCGCGCCATTCCATTTGCTGCATCAGAAAGGCGGCGGGCATGGCGGTGTTGTCTTCGGCGTTGACCGGCACCCCTTGCAGTTCGCACCAGTAGGCCGCCCGTTTGAGCGGGTCTTTCAGACGGGCGTAGGCTTCATTGATCCGCACCGACCACTGCATGGCCACCCGCTGTGCCGCCGCGCCCTGGTGGGCAAAGCGATCGGGATGCACCCGACGCTGGAGTTGTTTCCAGCGTTCGTCGAGCACGGCGCGGTCGAGCCGAAACCGGGGCGGGAGGCCGAACAGGGTGAAATCGTCAGCCTGAAGGTTCAACCCCTCAGACACGGAAGGACTCGCCACAGCCGCAACGATCCCGCTCGTTCGGGTTGTTGAACTTGAAGCCCTCGTTGAGCCCCTCGCGGACGAAATCGAGCTGTGTGCCGTCGATGTACGGCATGCTCTTGGGATCGACGAGGATCTTGATGCCGCGGTCTTCGAACACCACATCTTCGGGCGCCACCTCGTCGGCATACTCCAGCTTGTAAGCCAAGCCGGAGCAGCCAGTGGTTTTGACGCCCAAGCGCACACCCACCCCTTTGCCCCGGCGGGCCAGGTATTTGTTGACGTGTTTGGCTGCGGCTTCGGTCACGGTCACGGGCATTCCACTCACCTTCGATCCCTTGGGCGCTCAATGAGCGTGCTTCTTCTTGTAGTCGTCCACCGCGGCCTTGATGGCGTCTTCCGCCAGGATGGAGCAGTGGATCTTGACCGGCGGCAGGGCCAGCTCCTCGGCGATCTGGCTGTTCTTGATCTGGGCAGCTTCGTCCAGCGTCTTGCCCTTGACCCATTCAGTCACCAGGGAGCTGGAGGCGATGGCCGAGCCACAGCCGTAGGTTTTGAAGCGGGCATCCTCGATCAGCCCGGTGGCGGGGTTGACCTTGATCTGCAACTTCATCACGTCGCCACAGGCCGGGGCACCGACCATGCCGGTGCCGACGGTGTCGTCACCTTTGTCGAAGCTGCCGACGTTGCGGGGGTTTTCGTAGTGGTCGATGACTTTTTGACTGTATGCCATGGTATTGCTCCTTCAATGCGCTGCCCACTGGATGGTGGACAGGTCGATGCCTTCCTTGTACATCTCCCACAAGGGCGACAGTTCGCGCAATTTGGCGACATTGTCCTTGATGGATTGGACCGCGTAATCGATCTCCTGTTCCGTCGTCCAGCGGCCGATGGTTATGCGCAGACTGCTGTGAGCGAGTTCGTCGCTGCGGCCGAGGGCGCGCAGCACGTAGCTGGGCTCCAGGCTGGCCGAGGTGCAGGCCGAGCCACTGGACACCGCCACGCCCTTGATACCCATGATGAGCGACTCGCCTTCGACGTAGTTGAAGCTCATGTTCAGGTTGTGGGGCACGCGCTGCGTGAGGTGACCGTTGACGAACGCCTGCTCGATGGTAGACAGGCCGGCCAGCAGACGGTCGTGCAGCGCCCGGATGCGCGGCAGCTCGGTGTGCATCTCGGCCTTGGCGATGGCGTAGGCTTCGCCCATGCCCACGATCTGGTGCGTGGGCAGCGTACCGGAGCGCATGCCACGCTCGTGACCCCCACCGTGCATCTGCGCTTCGATGCGCACACGCGGCTTGCGCCGCACATACAGGGCACCAATGCCCTTAGGGCCATAGGTCTTGTGGCTGGTCAGGCTCATCAGGTCCACGGGCAGCGTGGCCAGATCGATGTCCACACGGCCGGTGGCCTGCGCAGCGTCCACATGGAAAATCACGCCCTTTTCCCGGCAGATGGCACCCAGCGCGGCGATGTCTTGAATGACGCCGATCTCGTTGTTCACGAACATCACACTGGCCAGGATGGTATCGGGGCGAATGGCGTCCCGGAAAGCATCCAGGTTCACCAAGCCGTCGGGCTGGACATCCAGATAGGTGACCTCGAAGCCTTCGCGCTCCAGATGCCGGCAGGTATCGAGCACGGCTTTGTGCTCGGTCTTGACGGTGATGATGTGCTTGCCTTTGCCCTGGTAGAAGTGAGCCGCCCCTTTGAGGGCGAGATTGTCGGACTCGGTGGCGCCGCTGGTCCAGACGATTTCACGCGGATCGGCGCCGATGAGATCGGCCACCTGCTCGCGGGCATGCTCCACGGCCTTTTCGGCCTCCCAGCCCCAGGCATGGCTGCGTGAGGCGGGGTTGCCGAAGTGTTCATAGAGCCACGGCACCATCTTCTCCACCACGCGCGGGTCGCACGGGTTGGTGGCGCTGTAGTCCATGTAGATGGGCAAATGAGGGGTCATGGTCATGGAAGTCTCGTCTGGTGTGGAACCAAGGTCGGATGGGATGGGATTCAC
The DNA here is from genome assembly GCF_013432195.1 of Tepidicella baoligensis. Classification (GTDB taxonomy): domain Bacteria; phylum Pseudomonadota; class Gammaproteobacteria; order Burkholderiales; family Burkholderiaceae_C; genus Tepidicella; species Tepidicella baoligensis. The sequence continues at coordinate 113,221 of NZ_JACCDB010000004.1, forward strand.
TTGGAAGCCGCAGCCCCGAGCGCGAACACCGAATTGGGTGCGTTCACCCGAATGGGCTTGACCACTGGGGTTGAGGAGATCGCCCGCTTGATGGTGGGCGCGTTTTCCACCACCACGCCCTTGGCCAACTGCTCGTCCACCAATTTTTGCAGGGTGATGGAATCCAGGAAATCGACCATTTTGGCGTTGAGGGCCGCCCACAGCTCATGCGTCATGCACCGGGCCCCGTCGCCGTGGCAATTCTCCTTGCCGCCACACTGAGTGGCGTCGATGGGTTCATCCACCGACACGATGATGTCGGCCACGGTGATTTCCGACGCCTTGCGGCTGAGGGTGTAGCCTCCCCCCGGCCCCCGGGTGGATTCCACCAGGTCGTGGCGGCGCAATTTGCCAAACAACTGCTCCAGGTACGACAGGGATATGTGTTGCCGCTGGCTGATGGCCGCCAGGGTCACAGGCCCGCCAGACTGGCGCAGGGCCAGATCGATCATCGCGGTGACGGCAAACCGTCCTTTGGTGGTGAGGCGCATCTCAAGCTCCTTGGAAGAATGACCAACAACGACCGTCGCACGCAGCGGCTGCCTCGGATCACTCGCCAACCCAGTCAATAACCGACTGTTTTCGTCGAGTATATCAAAAAATCCGAGTTTTTCAATCAACCTTCAAGGGAAAGATGTTTTGTCATCGACAAACATCTAGGCTTCGCCGGATCCGGTGTGGGCCCACTCTGTGCGGACGGGATGTTGCATTGGAAACCTGAACTCTACGCCAGTTCCTGGGTTTACGCTGTAAAAACGAATATGTGCACCGAGTTTGGCCGCTCGGACCCGGAGATTGCCAAGACCCCGACCGTTGCCTGAAGCAGACGGATCGACGGAGAGGCCAATGCCATTGTCTTCGACACAAAGATACACCGCCTCGGCATCGCTGAAGGTTCGCACCGTCACCGCCGTGGCCCGCGAGTGCTTCACCACGTTGGCAAAGATCTCCTGCATGCAACGGAACAAATGCATGATGCCCCGGGAGTCCAGGGCACTCAGCGCAGGCACCTCCTGCACGTCCCACACCAGGGCAATGCCGGCCGAGTCCAGCGCCGGGGCAATCCGCTGCCGGAATGTGCCCAGGATGGTGGGCAGATCGCCCTCCATCGGCTCCAGCGAATCGAGTGTCATGCGCAATTCTTCGAGCGCGTGGTGAATCATGGCTTCCACCGAGCGGGGGTCCAGAGCGCCGCGCTGGCTGCGCACCATGTTGAGCGTCTGCACGAGCTGGCTGCCGAGCCCGTCGTGCATGTCCCGCATGAGGCGCCGCCGCTCGCCTTCCACCGCACGCTGTTGTTCAGACACCCTGAGTTGTTCGAACGCTTGCCTGAGCTCGGCCTCCCGACGGGCCACGATTTCGGCCAGCGACTGGTTGAGGCGGTGAACCTCCCGGGTGGAGGCCGTGGCCCGCTGGACCAGCACCCAGCCCAGGGTGAACATCAAGGCAAGGCTGCCGATGGACATCCAGCGGATGTCGGCATCCCCCGGGAAGTGTAGTTGTAGAACCAGAAAATCCCGCACACCGGTGATGAGGGTGAACAGCGCCACCACCATCACCAGTGCCTGGTCCTGATTGATGCGCCGCCCCCACTCCACGCGCACGAACAACATGAACAAACTCACCCCGGCGAGCAGCGCCAGCCCACCCGCCCAGATGCGGGCATAGGTGTAGCTTTCCGTCCAGAGCGCCGCCAGAAGCCAGAGGGGGCCGGAAACCAACAAAAAGTACGCCAGCCAGCGCACGACGCGCATCTGCAGCCCAAACAGTTCCTCGATGAACAGACAAAAGAAGGCCACATAGAGGTTGAAGGCCAGGCGGTACACGAAAAAATGCCACTCCGGCGACAGTGGCGATTCCAGCATGAGCAACAACAACAGACGCACCACATGCGCCAGCGAGGCGGCGGCCATCAACAAAAACAAACGCTCTTTGAGGGAATACCAAAGAAAGATCGAGATCAGCCCCATGAACACCGAGGCGATGGCCATCATCCAGCCGCCCATGACCTGCCAGATTTCCAGCACCCGATAGCGGTCGAACAACGGGTCGTGCTCACCGATCTGAAATGGCGACAGACCACTGCGTTCGAGCGGCACGCCCTGCACCTCGATGACCAGCACATTGTCTTGCGGCCGCTCGGCCAGCAGGCCCGCTGGCAAGGGGATGTGGTAGGGAAACAGGCCAGACAGAATGGTGCGATCGGCAGCGGCGTACCAACCGATGCTGAAAATCTCATGGTCGTTGAGCAGCACCCGGAATCTCGCATCGACCCGGGGCAGGAGCAGGGCCAGACGCTGACCTTCCCGGCTGTCGTAATCCAGTTCAGCCGGCCAGTTCAGCCGATAGGCCACCCTTTGGTGCCAGGGCGGGGATTCGTCGTCCAGCACATGCGGCAATTCGACCATTTTGGGTGGAATGTCGTCACGACCGATCACCGAAACCTCAATCCGGTCCACGTGCACAGCACCGGCAATCATCCCGGGCCGGGACACCCAGTACAACGCCGCCAGCAACCCCAGCAGTATCAGTCCCACCCACACATAATGGGGGAGTTGGCGCCAACCAGCCGGCAAGCGCAAGGGCTGGTATGGCATCAGATCAGGCCCCGCTCCTGGGCCACCCGAACCACCTGGACCCGGGTATGTACGGCGAGCTTGCGATACAGGTTTTTGATGTGGGTGCTGACAGTGGCCGTGCCAATGCCCAGGCGGTTGGCGATTTCCTTGTTCACATACCCTTGCGCGACCAGCTTGAGCACGTCGGTTTCGCGGTCCGAGAGGGCGGGCATGTCGGTGCTTGCCAGGTCTGCGGACGCACCGCCTCCCGAACGGAATTGCTTGAGCAGCATGCGGGCCAACAACGGTGAGATCGGGGCTCCGCCTTCCTGGATTTGTTCGATGGCCTCGATCAGTTCGCTGGGGCTGCAACCCTTGAGCACATAGCCGGTGGCGCCCATCTGTAAAGCGGTGATGAGGCGGGATTCGTCACCGAACACGGTGAAAACGAGCAACTCGGCCTCTGGCTTGGCCACGGCCAGCTGGCGCAGCATGTCCTCTCCGCGACCATCGGGCAACCCGAGGTCCACCAGAAACACGTCGGCCATGCTGATGGGCGCCATGAGCCGGGCGTGTGCAAAGGTATCCGAATGGCCCACGAGGCGCCAGTCCGGGCGCAGTTCCAGCGCCTTCTCCACGAACTGGAGAATGCTGCGATCGTCCTCGATCAGATAAATGCGCGTGATACCGGCCATCGTGGAATTTTCCGTCAAGCTGGGCAGGCAGCGCCTCACCTGAATGAGGGAGGCATGCTCACGCCGCCGGCCGCAAAGGCACGACGGGGTCGCTGCCATGCGCGCCCAGCACCCGGTCTTTCAAACGGGCCAGTTGGTCGCGCACGCGCGCCGCCTGCTCGAACTCCAGATGGCGGGCGTGCTCGAGCATCTGCTTTTCCAGCCGCTTGATTTCCTTGGCCAGGTCTTTTTCGCTCATCTCCTCCACCTCTGCCAGATGCTGGCGGGCGAGTTCGAGCTGGCGCGCTTCCTCACCCGCCTTCTCGCTGTACACACCATCGATCAGGTCTTTGATGCGTTTGACCACGCCTCTGGGCGTGATGCCGTGCGCTTCGTTGAAAGCGATCTGCTTGGCGCGGCGACGTTCGGTTTCGCCGATGGCTTGCTTCATCGAGTCGGTGATGCGGTCGGCGTAGAGGATGGCTTTGCCGTTGAGGTTGCGCGCCGCACGGCCGATGGTCTGGATCAGGCTGCGCTCGGAGCGCAGGAAGCCTTCCTTGTCGGCGTCCAGAATGGCCACCAAGGACACCTCGGGTATGTCAAGCCCCTCGCGCAGCAGGTTGATGCCGACCAGCACGTCGAAGGTGCCCAGGCGCAGATCGCGGATGATCTCCACCCGCTCCACGGTGTCCACGTCGGAATGCAGGTAGCGCACCTTCACACCGTTTTCGGTGAGGTAGTCGGTCAACTGCTCGGCCATGCGCTTGGTCAGCACGGTGATGAGCACCCGCTCCTGCCGCTCGACCCGCAGACGGATTTCCTGGAGCACGTCGTCCACCTGATGGGTGGCAGGACGCACCTCCACCTCCGGATCGACCAGGCCGGTGGGACGCACCACCTGTTCCACGATCTGCCCCGAATGCTGTTTTTCGTACTCCGCCGGGGTGGCGGAGACGAAGATGCACTGGCGCATGCGCTGCTCGAACTCCTCGAACTTGAGCGGTCGGTTGTCCAGCGCGCTGGGCAGGCGGAAGCCGTATTCCACCAGCGTGGTCTTGCGGGCGCGGTCGCCGTTGTACATGCCGCCCAACTGGCCGATCATCACATGGCTTTCGTCCAGAAACATGAGGGCGTCCTTGGGCAAATAATCTGTCAGCGTGCTCGGCGGCTCACCGGGGGCGGCACCGCTGAGGTGGCGGCTATAGTTTTCGATGCCCTTGCAGTGGCCCACCTCGCTGAGCATTTCGATGTCGAAGCGGGTGCGCTGCTCCAGCCGCTGCGCTTCCACCAGCTTGCCCATACCCACCAGCTCCTTCAAGCGCTGCTCCAGCTCGATCTTGATGCTTTCGACCGCGTTCAATACCTGCTCCCGAGGGGTGACGTAATGGCTGCTGGGGTACACGGTGAAGCGCGGAATCTTCTGCCGGATGCGCCCGGTGAGCGGGTCGAACAACTGCAGGGTTTCCACTTCGTCGTCGAAAAGTTCGATGCGGATGGCCAGTTCGGAATGCTCGGCGGGGAACACGTCGATGGTGTCGCCGCGCACGCGGAACTTGCCACGCGAAAAGTCCTGCTCGTTGCGCTGGTACTGCATGCGCACCAGTTGGGCGATGATGTCGCGCTGGCCCAGCTTGTCGCCCACGCGCAGGGTCATGATCATTTGGTGGTAGCTCTCGGGCTTGCCGATGCCATAGATGGCCGAGACCGTGGCCACGATCACCACGTCGCGCCGCTCCAGCAGGCTCTTGGTGCAGCTCAGGCGCATCTGTTCGATATGCTCGTTGATGGCGCTGTCCTTTTCGATGAACAGGTCGCGCTGCGGCACATAGGCTTCAGGCTGGTAGTAGTCGTAGTAGCTGACGAAGTATTCCACCGCGTTCCTGGGGAAGAACTCGCGGAATTCGCTGTAGAGCTGAGCGGCCAGCGTCTTGTTGGGTGCGAACACGATGGCCGGCCGCCCCAGCCGGGCGATGACGTTGGCCATGGTGAAGGTCTTGCCCGAGCCGGTCACGCCCAGCAGGGTCTGAAACACCTCGCCAGCTTGCACGCCCTCCACCAGTTGGGCAATGGCAGCGGGCTGGTCGCCGGCAGACGGGAACGGCTGGTACAGCTCGAATGGCGAACCGGGAAAAGTGACAAACGAACCTGGCGTTTCGGACATGGCAGGCATTGTGCCATTCGGCGCGAACCAGAGACGACTTCGGCAGCGGCAACCTCTTCTGACGCTGTTTGCATGAGCTATCCTTCGATTTCGTCAAAATCGATGGGGGTTTCGTGCGCAACAATGCCCTGAGCCCCTGCTGGAGCCGACATGTCACACGTGGAATGGGGCGTGCTGCTGGTGTTCTTGCTGGTGTACCTGGGCATGTTCCTGGGTGGCCTGCCTCGCCTCAAGCTCGACCGCTCCGGGGTGGCCTTGTTGGGCGCCATCGCGGTGATTGCGCTCACGGGCATGCCCATCGAAACCGCTGCCCAGGCCGTGGACCTGCCCACCCTCGTGCTGTTGTTTGCGTTCATGCTCATCTCGGCCCAGATGCGGCTGGGCGGCTTCTACACCGAGGTGACCCGGCGCGTGGCAGCGCGCCCATTGTCTGCGCCGGCACTGCTGGCGGCGCTGATCGCCGTGGCGGGCGCACTGTCGGCGGTGTTCTCGAACGATGTGGTGTGCCTGGCCATGACGCCCGTGGTGGTCCAGCTGTGCCTGCAGCGTGGCCGCAACCCGCTGCCCTTTCTCATCGGGCTGGCCTGCGCTTCCAACATCGGCTCCGCCGCCACACTGATCGGCAACCCACAGAACATGCTCATCGGATCGGTGCTGTCCATTCCTTTTGGTGCCTACCTGTGGCAGGCGCTGCCGCCGGTGCTGTTGAGCCTGATCATCCTGTGGTTGTGGCTGTTCGTGTTCCACCTTCGGCGGGACGGCTGGAAGGCGCCATCCATGCCTGCGGGGGATGCGCCTCTGGTGCCCCAGGACGCCCCGCCCTACAACCCCTGGCAAACCACCAAGGGGTTGGTCGTGGCTGGCTCGCTGATGGCGATTTTTCTGTTCACCGACTGGCCACACGAGGTGGCGGCGCTCGTTGGCGCGGGTGTGCTGCTGCTGAGCCGCAGACTGCATTCGGCGCATGTGATCGGCCTGGTGGACTGGTCGCTGCTGCTGCTGTTCATCGGCCTGTTCGTGGTCAATGCGGCCATGCAACAGACCGGCATGGCGGGTGAGGCCGTGCGCTGGCTGGGAGAGCATGGCATCGTCCTGACCGACCCCGGCGTGCTTCTCGTGCTGGGCACGGCGCTGTCCAACCTGGTGTCGAACGTACCGGCGGTCATGCTGCTGTTGCCCCACCTCGGCACCGAGCCCGGCCAGGCCGGGGTGATGCTGGCGCTGGTCAGCACCTTTGCCGGCAACCTGCTGCTGGTGGGCTCGATCGCGAACCTCATCGTCGCCGATCTTGCCGCTCGCCAGGGCGTGCGGATCGACTGGCGCCAGCATGCCGCCGTGGGCCTGCCCGTGACGCTGCTCACCCTGGCCGTGGTGTGGGCCTTCATGGGCTGATCGACACGGCCGGCCTGTGCCGGCACGGCGTCAGTCTGGGGTCTTCTGGCGGTCGGCCATGACATGGCGGATCAGCGACAGGAGCGAGCCGCCCGTGAACATCCCGAGCACATAGACGCCAATCACCAACAGGGACAGCGGCAACGTGAGCGACGCGGTGAGAAACGCCACCGTGACCGACTGGATATTCTGCAAGGTGAACACCACCACCGCAGCCGTGAACACCACGATCACGGCCGTCTTGAGCCATTTCATCATGTGCGTACTCCTGGTGAAAGCATCGCCGACATTGTGCAGCAACGTCAATGCCACAAGGCCGACAGCGGCGTCTCGGGCCCAAAGCGGTGGGCCACCTGCGCCTGGAACAACTCGGCAGTGGCCAAAGCATCGGTGAGGGCATGGTGCATGCGGTAGCGAGGCAAGCCATAGCGCATCCGGCTCGGTGACAGGCGGATCGACACGGGTGTGGCAGGCGCTGCGAACCATCGCTTCCACCAGGGCAGCGGACGCCGGTACAGCCGGGCTTCGAGCTCCATGGTGTCAATGGTCGGAAACTCGATGCCTTCGCCGGTTCGTTCCCGGATCGCCTTGTCCAGGAACCGCCGCTCGATCTCGCGGCAGTGGACCACCAGCACCCGGCCTGCCATCTGCGCCAGCACGTCGGCCAGCACCTGGTCCAGGTCCGGGGCGCGGCGCACCCGCTGCTCGGTGATGCCGTGCAAGGTCACGGCTTCGTGCCCCAGCGGCGCTCGGGGCCTGAGCAGCCAATGTCGCGCCTGACTGGCACGGATGCGGTCAAGCGAGAGCGGCACCACCCCGATGCTCACCACCTCGTCCCTTGCCAGGTCGAGACCGGTGGTCTCGACGTCGAGCGCGAGCAACGGTGCCTCCTTCAAGGGCGTCCGACCCGCAGGAGCGCCCGCCAAGTAGTAGGCTTTCAGCCTAGGGTCGCGGGTGGTATGCGCCAGCGTACGGAACCGCTCGGCCCAGTCGGCACGGTCCATGACAGTGGCATCGCCTCCGGTGCCATGGTTTTTGAGCAGGCCCGCGTGAAACATGGCCATTCAAGCGCCGTAACGGTACTTGAGGTAGTCCTGGGCGTGGCTGAGCACGGTGAAGGCATCGCGCAGGCTTTTGCGTTCGAATTCGGAGAGCCGCTCCGGCTCGATGCTGTTGCCTGGCTCGCGCCCCGCCCGCACGTCCTCGGCCTGGTTGCGCAGCCGGACATCCGACAAGAACGCGAGTGCATTGCGCAGATCTTCGCCCCGTCCGGGGGGCAGGATGCCGGCGCGGATCACGTCATCGAGCCGCTCATGGGAGTTGATGGCCTGCGAGCCGGCGGCAAGGGCATGCACCCGGATCAGATCGGTCAGGGGGGCGGTTCCGCGCCGTTTGAGGTTGACGGCGGCGGTGTGCCGGCCGTCCGGCTCGAGCACGAATTCTTTGAAGAAGCCCAGCGGGGGGGTACGCTGCACCGCGTTGCGGGCCATGCTGGCGAGGAAACGCGGATGCTGCCGGGCCGTGCGTGCCACGTACTGGCGTATGCTCTCGGCCCAGGCGGTGCGGCCATGCACGGCATCGAGGTCGAAGAAGATGCTGCCATGCAACAACCCCTCCGGCGAAGGCTGCTCGATCCATTGCTGAAAGTATTGCCGCCACACCCGCAAAGGCTGCCGCCACTTTGGCGTCGTGGCCATGATGCCGCCGCTGCAGTAAGGGTAGCCGCAGCGTGCCAGCCCGTCGGAGACGTCTCGCGCCAGTTGTTCGAAGTAAGCCCCGTGACGGTCGGGGTCGAAGGCATCGTCCAGGATCATGGCGTTGTCCTGATCGGTCAACAGCCCCTGCTCCTGCCGTGCCATCGAGCCCAGCGCCAGAAAGGCATATGGCACCGGAGGCGGCCCCAGCCGCTGTTCGGCCAGATCGAGCAGACGCTGCTTGAACGCCCGACCGATCGCAGACATGGCCCCGGCCACGATGCGCGAACCCGCCCCCTCCCCCACCATACGCACGAAACTGGCGCGCACTTCCGGTTCCAGGGCCGCCAGCTCCTCGACATCCTGCGCGCGACCGATTCGGCTGACCACGAACAAGCTGTGGTGGGATTCGTGGCGAATGATGTCCGACAAGGCCAGCACGCCGACCGGCCGCCCCTGGCGCAACACCGGAAGGTGGTGCACGTTGTGGCGCAGCATCAGCGTCATGGCCTCGAACACGGGACGGGCGGCTTCGATGGTCACCACCTCACGGGTGGCGATCTGGGCGACGGGGGTATCCAACGGCAGCCCTTGCGCCACCAGCCGGGTGCGCAGGTCACGGTCGGTCATGATCCCGGTGAGGTGGGCGGCCTCGCTGCCATCGGCCACCAGCAAGAGCGAAGACACACCCGCCTCCGTCATCCGGTGCGCTGCGGCTTGAGCGGTGACCGTATCGGCCAACAGCACCGGCTCGCGCTGTAGCAGGCTCTCCACCTGGGCCGACAGCCAGGGGTTGTCTGCTTCTTGACGCGACACCACCTTGTGCAGGCGGGTCCGGTCCTCGATCTCGACGTGATCGGCAAACACCTCATGGTGCTCGAAGAGTTCCGTGAACACCGGCTCAGGCAACAGATAAAGCAGCGTGTCTTCCTTCGCTCGGGCGGGAAAGCGCACTTTCTTGCGATGCAACAACCCAAATTCGCCGAAGTAGCCCCCTTCGGTGAGCCGGTTGTAGAGGGTGCCGTCGCGCCGGAACACCTCCACCACCCCGCTGCGCACGATGTGCCAGAACAAGGCGTCTTGGCCGAACGCCACGATCTGGGTGCCGGCTTTGCAGTAGCGCACATCGATGGCGCTGGCGATGCGCTCCAGCGTCGCCTCGTCCAGCTCCCGGAACGGCGCATGCTGCCGCAGAAAGCCAACGATCTCGTGGCGCTCGTCTTCCATCAGCTGGGTCGGGGCTCGGACGCCAGCCCTTTGACCACGGCCACCGTTGCAACCAGCAGCACGATCGCGAATGGAAAGCCGGTGGATACTGCCATGGCTTGCAGGGCGACGAGACCACCGCCCAGGATGAGCGCGATCGCCACCAACCCCTCAAACGTGCACCAAAATACGCGCTGAGGGGTGGGCGCGTCGATCTTGCCGCCGGCAGAGATCACATCGATCACCAGGGAGCCCGAATCGGATGAGGTCACGAAGAACACCACGACCAGCACGATCGCGATGAACGATGTGATCTGCGCCAGAGGCAAGGCTTCGAGCATCAGGAACAGCTGCAGCGGCAGGTCCGCCCCCGCGGCGGCTTGGTAGCCAAGCTGTACCAGTTGATGGATGGCGGTACCGCCAAACACCGTCATCCACAGCACACAGGCCAGCGAAGGCACGATCAGCACCGAAAAAATGAATTCCCGCACCGTACGACCGCGAGACACCCGAGCGATGAACATCCCCACGAACGGCGACCAGGAGATCCACCAGGCCCAGTAGAAGGCGGTCCAGCCCTGCGCGAAGTTGGCGTCATCGCGCCCAAAGGGATTGGCCAGCGCCGGCAGATAGGCCAGATAGGACACCAAATTGCTGAATACCCCCGTGAGGATGGCCAGCGTGGGCCCGACCGCCATGACGAACAGCACCAGCAGCAGGGCCAGCACCATGTTGATTTCGGACAGGCGCTTGATTCCGGCGTCCAGCCCGGCGAGCACCGAGACCAGTGCGACGGCCGTGATGCCGATCACCAACAGCACCTGGGTGGTGTTGCCCAACGGTACCCCGAACAGATGGTTCAGCCCGGCAGACGCTTGCGCCGCACCCAACCCGAGCGATGTGGCCAAGCCGAACATGGTCGCGAGCACGGCCAAAATGTCGATCACATGGCCCGGCCAACCCCACACCCGCTCGCCCAGCAGGGGATAAAACACGGAACGGATGGTCAGTGGCAAGCCTTTGTTGAACGAGAACAGCGCCAGACCCAGAGCCAGGATGGCGTAGATGGCCCATGGATGCAGGCCCCAGTGATAGATGGTGGCGGCCATGGCCAGACGCTGCGCGGCGGCGGCATCGTCGGCAGCGGCGCCGAGCGGTGCCCAATCGGTCCGCACACCACCCTCTGACGTGATGCCCCCGATGGCGCTGCCGAAATGTGCCAAGGGCTCGGAAACCCCATAGAACATCAGCCCGATCCCCATGCCCGCGGCAAACAGCATCGAAAACCAGCCGAGGTAGCTGTAATCCGGCGTGGCTTGCGTACCGCCCAGGCGCACCTTGCCCAGCGGCGAGAGCGCCACCCCCAGGCACACCAGCACGAATACGTTGCCGGCGATGATGAAGAACCAGTCCAAGCGGGAGGTCAGCCATCCGCGCAGGCTGGCGAACATCGGCTCGGCAGACGCCTGGAACATCAGGGTGAGCAGCACGAACGCCACCACCGACAAGCCCGAGACGGCGAATACCCGGTTGTGGATGTCGAGCCCGAATGGCCCGACCTTGACGACGATGTTGTCTTGGCCGATCTTGTAATCGGTGTGAATGGGATTGACCTCACCGTCGGGTCGCATGGGGTCGTGCGGGGGAGTGGACATGATGAGCCTCCTCATGTGAGGGCCGTTGGTCGGAGCCGGTCAACGCCTCCGGTCGGCCCGTGGTTTTGCAAGAGCAGCCCGGCAGAGCAGCGCGCGAATGCCGCGCTGGGCATGCCTCAAGTGTAAAGGTTACGCCGGGTTTCGGGGCAACGTCACTGGCAAACTCCCAGGGTCAGTCGGGTTCGATGTGCAGCAAGTCACACAGCATGTTCAAGTTCGGGCAGGCCAGCACACGCACCTCCTCCCCGGCCGGCCAGGGGTGTCCCTCCCGATTCACCCAGACCGCCTGCATGCCAGCCCCGATCGCGCCCACGACATCGAGCGCAAAATCGTCCCCGACATGCAGCACCGCTTCGGCCGGGACGCCGGCCAACCCAGCGGCATGGTGAAAGATGCGTGGATCGGGCTTCTTGCAACCGACCTCGCGCGCACTCACGGCGCCCACGAAATGCGCGCGCAGCCCAATCCGTTCCAGATCGGCATTGCCGTTGGACACCGACACCACCGGAAAGCGGCGGCTGAGCCGGTGCAGGGCGGGCAAGGCATCGGGGTAGAGACTCACCTTTTGCCGCTCGGCGAAAAACACCTCGAAAGCGGGCTCGGCCAGCTCAGGTGCCTCCCCGGCTTCGAGCAGGGCCCTGCGAATGGCCTCGCGGCGCAGCCGCGTCAGGTCGTGGACGTGATCTGCCCAATCGGCGTTGACGCGCTCACGGATCGCCCGGCGGCGCTGCGGGTCACTCAGCCACGCGGCGGTGGCCGGCGCGTGCAGGCAAAGCCAGGCTTGCAACGCCTGCTCCGCGCGCTCGATGGTGGGCCACACGGGCCACAGGGTGTCGTCCAGGTCGAGGGTGATCGCTCGGATGCGCGACAGGTTCAGCATAGGTCGGTAAGAATAGCGCATGGCTTTTGCAAAAGAACCTCCCTACACCCACGGCCAGCCCGCCAGAATCGGCGTCCTCCTGTGCAACCTCGGCACTCCCGAGGCGCCCACACCGTCCGCCCTGCGGCGCTATCTGGGCCAGTTTCTGTCAGACCATCGGGTGGTGGAAATCCCCAAGGCCATCTGGTGGCCTATCCTGCACGGCGTCATCCTGCGCAAGCGCCCCAAGGAATCGGCCGCCAAGTACGCCAGCATCTGGACGCCCGAAGGCTCTCCCCTCAAGGCGTGGACCGAAAAACAGACCAAGCTGCTGCGCGGCTACCTGGGCGAGCGTGGACACCACGTGGACGTGCGCTACGCCATGCGCTACGGCCAGCCATCGGTGCCGAGCCAACTCGACGCCATGAAGGCCGACGGCTGCACGCGCATTCTGGTGCTGCCGGCCTACCCGCAATACTGCGCGGCCACCACGGCCAGCGTGTACGACATGGTGTTTCGATGGGGCCTGAACACCCGCACGTTGCCGGAATTCCGTTTCGTCAACCACTACCACGACGATGCCGGTTACATCGACGCCCTGAAGGCTTCGGTACAGAAACACTGGATGGCCCATGGCCGACCCGACAAGCTGGTGATGAGTTTTCATGGCATGCCCGAACGCACCCTGCACCTGGGCGATCCCTACCACTGCGAGTGCCACAAGACGGGCCGCCTGCTGGCCGAAGCCCTGGGCCTGCAGAGAGACGAATACCTCGTCACGTTCCAATCGCGTTTCGGGCGAGCCAAATGGCTGGAGCCCTATACCGAGCCGAGCCTGGTGGCTCTCGCCGGGCAGGGCGTGGGCCGCGTGGATGTGATCTGCCCCGGTTTCAGCAGCGACTGCATCGAGACGCTGGAGGAAATCAACCAGGAAGCGCGCGAAGCCTTTCTGCACGCAGGCGGCAAGGAGTTCCACTACATCCCCTGCCTGAACGACAGCGCAGAAGGCATGCGGGCCCTGACGGCGATCTGCGAAAGACACCTGGCTGGTTGGCCTACCCAGCAGGCCCCGGCGGCCGATGAACAGCAGCGCACCCGAGCCACGGCGATGGGGGCCACGGTCTGACTGGCACCATGGCCGATCTGCATGTGCACCGTAACCACCCGTTGGGCCTGGAGGGCGCGCGCCGGTTGATCGACGCCTGGATCGCCGACGGCGAAAGCCGCTTCGGCCTGCAATGCGCACTCACGCGAACGCCCGAAGGTGATGTGGTGACGTTCAGCCGCACGGGGGTGAGCGGCACCCTCAGGGCCAGTGCTTGCGAGTTGGAGCTGTCGGCCCGTCTGGGCTTTCTGCTGCGCCCCTACGCCCAACGCATCGCCGCGGAGATCCAGCGGCAACTGGACCAGAGCATCGGCACGGCCCCCTGACCGTGAGGAGACGCTGGGCTCAGCGGCTGCGCAAACCGTCGAAACAGGTGTGCATGACGAGGTCAACGATCTCGTCATCGGAAAACTGCCCCGTGCTCTTGAGGAAACCCAGCACGGGATCGCAGGCCCGCGCATACAGGGTATAGAGCACCACAATCGGCGGCAGTCGGGGACTGATGGCGTCTTGTGCCTGCGCCGCTTCGATCCACTCGCCCAAGCGCTCACTGATGCTCATCAGCAAATCGGTGTAGGCCGTGTTCACCGTCAACGCCGCGCGCAGCGAGGAGTTTTGGCTCGGCAGCGAAGGCATTTCCCCCGCCAGTTGCACCTGCATCGTCCAGCGGGCCACCGCCTGCAGGCGCTCCAGCGGACAAGCCACGGGCTCCAGCGACAGCAGAAATGCCTGCGCCCGCTGCATGACCTTGACCATGGCCGCCGCCGCCAGGTCTTCCTTGCTGGGAAAGTGCTTGTACAGGCTGGCTTTGGCAATGCCCACCTCAGCGGCCACTTCGTCCACCGTCATGGCGTCGAAGCCCTTTTCGGCCAGCAACCGGTTCACGACGGAGACGATCGCGTCTTCCCGGGCACGCTGCATTTGCTGCCGAAACGAGACCTTCTTGGTGGATGGGGCATCCAGCGTGGTGTTCATGACCATGGATTCTCAGGGATTCGGGTTCTGCAACCCGAAAAACCATACCAACAGATACAGTATTGAACTATGCAGTCTATTTCTAAACTTTTTGGTTATTATTTGGCCGCACCAGTAGAAAACTTGGTGTACCCCCAACCAACCACCTGGAGCTGATGATGAAAAAACTGTTGATTGCATCCGTACTGACTCTCGGCGCCCTGACCGCCAAGGCGGCCGACATCGTGGACACCGCGATCGCGGCCGGTTCCTTCAAGACCCTGGTCACGGCCGTGCAGGCCGCCGGCCTGGTCGAGACCCTGAAGGGTCCCGGCCCCTTCACCGTGTTTGCCCCGACCGATGAAGCCTTTGCCAAGATTCCCAAGGACAAACTCGATGCCCTGCTGAAAGACAAGAACGCGCTGACCGCCGTGCTGACCTACCATGTGGTTCCCGGCAAGGTCATGGCCGCCGATGTGCAAGCCGGTCAGGTCAAGACCGTGCAGGGCGGCACCATCACCGTCAGCACCCAGGGCGGTGTCAAGGTCGATAACGCCAACGTGGTGAAAACCGACATCACCGCCAGCAACGGCGTGATCCACGTGATCGACACCGTCATCATGCCCAAGTGATTTCCCACCCGGCCGGGCTTCGGAGATGCGCGAAGCTCAGGCCGGCGCCAGGAATGCCTCGACCAGCTGCCACTGCTCCGGGACGTTCAAGGCCGGAGCGTGGCCGCAGCCGTCAATGGTCACGACCCTTGCACGCGGGCCACGTCTGGTCATGGCCTCGGCGGTGGACGCCAGCAACAGATCCGAATCCACGCCACGCAGACACAGCACCGGCACCTCGATCCGGTCGTACACCGGCCACAGGTCGTAATCGTGCGGGTGGTGTTCGAACTGCAGGGCCATGGCGGGGTCGTAATGCGGGGTCACACGCCCGTCCGGCAAGCGGCGCGTGGACGTCTCCGTCAGGCGCCGCCATTGCGCATCGGTCATCTCGCCATACGGCTGGTAAACCTTGCGGAAATACGACTCCAGTTCGCTGACCGTGGCAAACGCCTCAGGCTTGCCCGCGTAGGCACGGATGCGCTGCACAGCCGGCGCGGCCAGCTCCGGACCTATGTCGTTGAGCACCAGCCGGCGGATGCGCCCCCGGAGTTGCCCGGCCGCACAGACCATGCCGATCGCTCCACCCATGGACGTGCCTACCCAGTGGAAATGGTGGATACCCAATTGATCGACCAGATCGACTGCCAGGCGCTCATAAAAGGCCAGACAATACTCGGCAGCAGGTTGCGGGCTCCATTCGCTCAGGCCTCGGCCCACGGTATCCGGACAGATGACGCGGTAGCGCTGGCTCAGATGGGCTGCCAAGTCATCCATATCGCGCCCGGTGCGCGCCAGGCCATGCCAGGCGACAACCGTCTCCTCGTTCCCGCTCCCCCATTCCATGAAATGAATTTCCCGCCCTGCGCAGCGCAGGTAACGCGACACAGGGGTTTGCGTGGCTGCGGTGCTCATTGGGCCCTCTGATTCAAGGCGAGCCGGCGCCAGACGGCGCGCTCGCGCAACTTGCCGACGATGCCGGTGGGAAAGTAATAGACCGACAACACGAACAGCACACCGAGCCAGAGCATCCACCGGTCGGGCGTGAACAGGGCCGGCAGCAACGGAATGCCTTCGGTGACCTGGCCGATCCAGCGCAGCAGATCCTGCAGATAACTTTGTGCCAGCAGGAACAACACGCTGCCCACCAGCGCTCCATAGAGCGTGCCCATGCCACCGATCACCACGATCAGCAAGACGTCCAGCATGATCTCGAAGGACAAGGAGGTGTCGGGGCCGTTGTAGCGCAGCCACAGAGCGAGCAGACAGCCCGCGAGCGTGGCGAACAGCGCGGATATCACGTTCGACAGGGTGCGGTACACGACGGTGCGGTAACCCAATGCTTCGGCACGGAAGTCGTTTTCGCGGATCGCCTGCAGCACGCGGCCGAACGGCGAATTCACGATGCGCAGCATGACCAGGAACATCACCGCCACGACCGCCAGGATGAGGTAGTAGGTGATGAAGCGCCCATTGAGCACCACCGTGCCGAAGGGGCCCACGAAGTCGTCCTCCATCAAGGAAAACCCCGGCGACAGGAGGTAGGGCACACGGAAGGTCAACCCATCCTCACCGCCGGTGATGGCCGAAAGCTGCGACGCCAGTGTGAGGAACGCGGAGGCCACGGCCAGGGTGATCATCGCGAAGAAAATGGCCCGCACCCTCAGCGAGAACAGTCCGATCACCAGCGAGAGCAGCAGCGACACGAACAACGCACACAACACCCCCACACCGATGGCCGTCCAGGTCGGGCCCATGGCGTTGAGGGCGATCGCGATCCCGTAGGCGCCGATGCCGAAGAACATGGTATGGGCGAAACTCACGATGCCCGTGTAGCCCAGCAACAGGTCGAAACTCACCACCAACGCGATGAAGATCAGCACCTTGGCGGCCACGTTCAGGGCCTTGACGCCGGGAAACAGAAAGGGCGCAAACACCAGGCCCAGCACGATCAGCACCAGCAGCACCGACAGCACCCGGCTGCGCGGCAGGTCGTTGGAAAGCAATCTCAGCCACATGCCCATCTCTCCCTTCACCGGTTCGCCACCGGGTACACACCCTGCGGCCGCCACAGCAGGATCGCCACCATGAGCGCAATATTCGAGAACAGCGCCACCTTAGGCGCCAGAAAACCGGTGTAGTTGGCCATCAGGCCCACCAACAGCGCACCGATCAGTGCGCCCAGCGTGGAGCCCAGGCCGCCAATGATGATGACGATGAAGATGAGCACATTGACCTGGGCCCCCATCTGCGGAATCACCGTCTGCTGGTACAGCCCCCACATGACGCCGCCCAGACCCGCCAGCGCGCTGCCCGCCACGAACACCCCGACGAACAGGCGCTTGATGCGATAGCCCAGGGACTCCACCATCTCGCGGTCCTGCACACCGGCGCGGATCAGCAGGCCGACCTTGGTGCGGTTGAGCGTCCACACCATGGCCGCAAACACCGCCAGGCCCACGAGCACCGCCAGCGCCCGGTATTTCTCGACGGCGGCATCGCCCCAGATGAAGGCGCCGCGCAACGACTGCGGCAAGGGCAGCGGAATCTGCTCCGGCCCCCACACCACCTTGATGAGTTCCTCGCCGATGATCATGCCGCCCATGGTGATGAGGATCTGCTTGAGGTGCTGCCCGTACACGGGACGCACGATCAGACGCTCGAAGACATACCCCAGCGCCCCGGCCACGGCCATGGCCACGAGCATGGCCGGCAACAAGGCCACCATGTTCAGCCAGAAGCTGTCGGCCGCGGCATAGCTGCCCATGCTGCCGATGACGGTGGTGGCCACGAAGGCCCCCAGCGCAATGAACACCCCATGCCCGAAGTTCAGCACGTCCATGAGGCCGAAGACCAGCGTCAAGCCAGAAGCGATGATGAAGATGATCAGGCCCATGGCCAGGCCCGCCACCGTCAGCGTGAGCCAGGTGGAGGGGCTGCCCGTGAGCGGCAGGGCCACCAGAGCGAGCACCGGCACCAGGGCCAGGGGTTTCCAGTCGAGTTCCTTGAGAGCCATCATGGGTGGGCTCCCAGTGAGAGGCCCAGCAGCCGGGCCTGCAGTTCGGCATCCTCCGCCAGCTCGGCCATGGAGCCGCTGTGGACCACCCGACCATCGTCCATCACCGCCACGGTGTCCCCGAGTTGCTTGGCGAAATTGAAGTTCTGCTCGACCAGCAGGATCGTGGTCTGGGCCTGCTTGAGCGCCCGGAATGCCTCGATCATGTTCTGGATGATGGCCGGCGCCAGTCCCTTGCTGGGTTCGTCGATCAGCAACAACTTGCGCGGTTCCACGATGGCGCGCGAGACAGCCAGCATCTGCTTCTGTCCACCCGAGAGCTTGCCCGCCGGGTGCAGCCAGAACTTCTTCATCGCGGGGAACAGGTCGAAGATCCATTCCAGACGACGGGTATCCACATCATCCAGCGTGCGTGCGCTGCGCGCTGCCAGCAGGATGTTCTCCCTCACCGTCAGGTCGGAAAAGATGCCCATGCTTTCCGGCACGTAGGCCACGCCGGAACGGGCGATCACCGGCGTCGAGAGCGCCGTGATGTCCTGCCCGTCGAGCATGATGCGGCCTTGACTGGCGGGCCACAAACCCATGATGGTCCGCAGGGTGGTGGTCTTGCCGGCACCGTTGCGGCCGAGCAGCATGGTGAGCTGGTTCACGGGCACCTTCAGGTCCATCCCATGCAGGATGTGATACGCGCCGATGTGGGTGTGAACCCCTTCCAGGGTCAGCAGGTTTTTATCTGTCATGCGACTTCCTTCTGTGCCCGGGCGGGATCGACCCCGAGATAGGCCTGTTGCACCACGGGCGAGGCGATCACCGCCTCGGGTTCGCCGTCGGCCACCAGTTCACCGTTGTGCAGCACGATGATGCGGTCAGAGAGTTCACGCACCACGTCCATCTTGTGCTCCACCAGCAGAATGGTCTTGGTCCGGTCCGCCTTGAGCTGGCGGATCAGATTCAAAATGACCGGCACCTCGTCCACGCTCATGCCGGCCGTGGGTTCGTCAAACATGAACACCTGTGGCTCCAGCGCCATGAGTATGGCCACCTCCAGCTTGCGCTGGTCGCCGTGCGGCAGGCTGGCGGCCCGAGCATCGCGCTTGTCCGCAAGGGCCACCACCTCCAGGATTTCGTTGGCACGCACGAGCAGATCGCGGCGGTCGCTCCAGATCTGCCACAGGTTCAACCCCGCCCCGGCCCTGGCCTGAACCGCCAGCCGCACGTTCTCCAGCACGGTGAGCTGCGGAAACAGGTTGGTGAGCTGAAACGCCCGGCCCAGCCCGGCTCGGGTCCGCTGGGGCGCCGACAGCGCCGACAGGTCTTGCCCATTGAGCGTGACCGTGCCGGCCGAGGCCTTGATCTGCCCGGAGATCAGGTTGAAGTAGGTGGTCTTGCCGGCCCCGTTGGGGCCGACGATGGCGGTCAGGGTGCCGGGCTCGAAAGCGCACGACACAGCATGGACCGCCACGTGTCCGCCGAAACGGACCGTGAGATCTTGAGTCCTGAGCATGGATCAGCGCTGGTTGCGGATCGGCACGTTCATGTCGCTGGGCTTGATTTCCCTGACCAGTTCCGGAATGCCCCATGCCACGTTCGGATCGACCTTGATCCTGAAGTGGTACATGCTCTGCATGGCCTGGTGGTCTTCTTTGCGGAACGTCATGGGGCCTTTGGGCGTGTCAAAGGTCATGCCTGCCATGGTGGCGATGAGCTTGTTGGTGTTGGTGTCGCCCTGGGTTCTCTTGAGGGCTTCCACCACGGCCATGCCCGCTGCCATGCCCCCTGCGGTGAAAAAGTCTGGCGGAGCGTTGAAGCGCTTCTGGTGCTCGCTGACCAGCCACTGGTTCACCGGGTTCTTGGGGATGTCATAGTAGTAATAGGTGGCGCCTTCCATGCCCGGGAACTGTTTGTAGGCCACCATCGCCGGCAGAATGTTGCCCCCCGTGGCGATCTCGATGCCGTAGCGCTGCAGGTCCAGGTCGGCGATCTTGAACGGATTGCCACCGCCACCGGCCCAGAGGATCCAGATCACCTTGCGCCCGGGCTGGTCCTTCAGGCGGTCGATCAGCCGCTGAGCGCCGGCGGTGAAGTCGGTGGTGTTGGTCGGCAGGTATTCTTCATGCACGACCTTCGCGTGTTTGATGGCCTCCTTGAAGGCCTTCACGCCATCGCGCCCGAAAGCATAATCCTGCGCCAGCGTGGCAATGACCGTGCCCGGCTTGTCCAGCGCCACGGCATTGCTGATGGCGTCCTGCGAGCTGTTGCGGCCGGTGCGGAAGATGTAACGGTTCCACTTGTCGCCGGTGATGGAATCGGCCACCGCCGGCTCGACCAGCAGGATCTTGCGGTATTCCTCGGCCACGGGCAGCATGGCCAGGGCCACGCCGGAACCGGTGGGGCCGATCGCGATGTCGGCCTTGTCGTCGGCATAAGCCGCTGCCAATTCCTTGGCACCCACGTCAGGTTTGAACTGGCTGTCTTTCTCGATCACCACCAGCCGCTTGCCTGCCACCGTCATGGTCCCGCCGGTGGCGTACTCCAGGCCCATCATCAGACCCACATGGGTCTGCTTCGCATAGGCTTCCAACGGGCCCGTCTTGTCGTACACGTGGGCAATGCGAATTTCGCCCGATTGGGCATGGACGGCCACGGCGGCGCAGGCCATGACCATGAGCGCGAGGCGGCGGGTGGTATTGAGCATGTTTGTCTCCTGATATGACGGTGCAGCGTCGAGCGCTACGCCGATCTCGAGCAAACTTCATGCCAATTCACAACCCGTTGTTCTGTATAGACTTTTATAAAAACGATCGAAGAATTGTCTAAAAAACAGACGGATCAAGAGGGAAAAATGTCTGGTTTCTGGACTGGTGTTTACGTTTTGGACACTTCATCCAGCGAAGCCAGCTTTTCGTAGAACGTGGCGCGTGACATGCCCAACAACCGGGCCGCTGCCGCCCGGTTGCCCCCGGTGTGCTGCAAGGCCGCCCGCATCGCGCGTCGTTCGAGATCCCTGACCTGCTCGGCCAGCGGTCGGTCGAGCAGTCCGGTCTGTGCAGGCACGTGTTCACCGGCCTCGCTGCTCGAACGGGCCACGGGTGCGACGATCTGCCCGACACCGGCCCGGCGCAACACGGCCTCCACCGTGACAGCGTCGATATGGTGGTCCTCGCTGCGCAGGGCGGCCTGTTCCAGCACGTTGCGCAGTTCACGGGTGTTGCCACGCCAGTGCTGAGCCTGCAACAATGCCACCGCATCGGCGCTCACGTCCATCGGCAGCATGCCGTTGCGGGCGGCGATGTCCTCACACAGCGCCTCGATCAGCAAGGGAATGTCGGTACGCCGCTCACGCAAGGGCGGGACCCGAATCGGCAGCACATGGAGACGGTAGTACAGATCCTCCCGGAAGCGCCCTTCCCGCACGCATTGCGCCAGATCCCGCGAGGTCGCAGCCACCACACGCACGTTGAACGTGACCACCTGGTTCGATCCAAGCGGCTCGATCTCGCCTTCCTGCAAGGCGCGCAGCAGCTTCACCTGCACCGCCATGGGCATATCGCCCACCTCGTCGAGGAACAGCGTGCCACCGTCGGCCAGTTTGAACTTGCCGTCGCGTCCCTTGCGATCGGCCCCTGTATAGGCGCCCGGGGCAACCCCGAAAAACTCGGCTTCCAACAACGTATCGGGTACGGCCGCGATGTTCACGCTCACGAAGGGGCGGGAAGCACGATCGGAAGCCGCGTGGATGGCATGCGCCAACAACTCCTTGCCTGTGCCGGTTTCGCCCAGCAGCAGCACCGGGCTGGAGGATTGCGCAGCCCGCCGTGCCTGCCGCTTGACCTCCTGGGCCTCGGGGCTGCGACCAATGAAACTGGCCAGCGTGTACTTGCTGCGCCGTTGCTGCGCCAGTTCTCGGCGGGCATCGTCGAGGTCTTGCTGCAGGCGCGCGAACTTGTTGATCAGCGGCTGCATGGTGGTTTCGGGGTGATCGAAAAGCACGATGCCCAGCGCCCCCATCACCTCACCATCCGCCCCACGCAGCGGGATGCGGCTCACGACGAAAGTACCGGCCTTGTTGGTCAACAGGTCGATGAGGATGGGCTGCCCGGTTTCCAGTACGCGATGCATCTGGGTGTTGTGCACCACCTCCGAGACCGGACGCCCCACGAAATCGGCCTCGCTCTCGTATCCCAAGGCAGGCAGAAAGCGCCGATACTGTTCGTTGATCCAGACCACCCGCGCCTGCCGATCGACCAGCAACATCCCCTCGCTGGCATTGGCAAACAGGTCGAACATGGAGCGCGCCGCAAGTTCCAGTATGCTTTGGGCGTCGCGTGGCAGACGGTTGTCGTGAGGCATGCGGCCATGTTAACGTTTCGCCGCATCCATGAGCAGCTCACCTTCATCGACCGAACGCGTCCGCCTCGACAAATGGCTCTGGGCGGCACGGTTCTTCAAGACCCGCAGCCTGGCGGCCGACGAGATCGACAAGGGCCGGGTACGGATCAACGGTCAAGTCGCCAAGGCCTCGCGCGAACCCAGACTCGGCGACGAGATCGAATTCAAGGCCGGCTACACCATCCGCACCGTGGTGGTCCGGGCCTTGAGCACGGTGCGTGGCCCTGCCCCGCAAGCCGCCCTGCTCTACGAGGAAACGGCGGCCTCTCTGCTGGCTCGCGAACAGGCCGCCGAACAAAGGCGCTTGGCCCCCGAACCCGCGCATGCCATTGCCCAGGGCCGCCCCACCAAGCGCGACCGCCGCCGCATCGACGACCTGCGCAGCGCTGGCGAAGGCCCACGCCGACGCTGGAACGACCGCTGGAGCGCTTCGATCGACGAATAAACCCCCACCCACATCGACCCAGGAGACACCCTTTGAGCACCCCGCGCTACCCGTTCCCAGATCTCGACACCCTGCCCGAAGACATTCGCACCCGGATTCTGGAAGTCCAGGAAAAAGCAGGCTTCATACCCAACGTATTCCTGGCCTTTGCGCGGCGCCCGGCCGAGTGGCGCGCCTTTTTCGCCTACCACGACGCTTTGATGCTGCCCGAGACCGTTGGCCGCCAGAGTGGCCTCACCAAGGGCGACCGTGAAATGATCGTCACCGCCACCAGCGCTGCCAACCAGTGCCTGTACTGCGTGGTGGCCCACGGCGCCCTGCTGCGCATCTATGAAAAGAAACCGCTGGTGGCCGATCAGGTGGCCGTGAACCACCGCAAGGCCGACATTTCGCCACGCCAGCGCGCGATGCTGGACTTCGCCATGAAGGTTTGCCAGCGCTCGCACGAAATCGACGACGACGATTTCGCCACGCTTCATGCCCACGGCTTCACCGATGAGGACGCCTGGGACATCGCCGCCATCACGGCCTTTTTCGGCCTGAGCAACCGCATGGCCTCGTTCAGCGGCATGCAACCCAACCCGGAGTTCTACCTCATGGGCCGGGTGCCCAAAGCCAAGCCGGCCGCCTGATCAGCTGATCTGTGCGCGCAGCCGATCCGGCATGGGCGCGGATTTCTGGTTGGGAAAATCCACCCACACGACTGTGGCCCCGCCGTTGGCATAGACCGTATCGGGGTCGTCGGTCCGTGACATCACATGGTAGGTGTCGAACGAGGTGCGCCCCACCGCCCCCGTGTAGGTGTGGATCAGCACCTCACCGGGATACTCGAACTGCTTGATGAAGTTGCAAAAAGCGTTGACGATCACCGGCCCCTCTCCCTGAGGATTGGCGGGCACGCCGGAGTCGAACATCCATTGCAGGCGGGCGATTTCCATGTAGCGGAAATACAGCGTGTTGTTCACGTGGCCCATGGCGTCCATGTCGCCCCAGCGGATGGGAATGACCATGGTGTGAATCCGCTTCTTGTGCTCGGGGATGTCGAATCGCATCCAGCCCTCCTGCCAGTCTGATGATGGATGATGTGTGCGGTATCGACCCGCATGGCATGGCCAATGTCGTGCACTCGACAAGAATTGTGCCGCAGCCGCCTCTAAAATCCGTCGCAGGCATGACAGCTTGGCGTCAGCTTGAGCCCTCTGCAGCCCCGTGACCCGTCCTCCAAAGAGCACCATGAAAACACCTGACAACCTTCTTGAACAGTTCGGCCCACGCGAGGCCATGGAATACGACGTGGTCATCGTTGGCGGTGGCCCGGCCGGCCTGTCCACGGCCATCCGGCTCAAGCAACTGGCCGCCGAAAAAGGCAGCGAATGCACCGTGTGCGTGCTCGAAAAAGGCTCCGAGCCGGGCGCGCACATCCTCTCGGGCGCGGTCATGGACCCGCGTGCCCTCAGCGAGCTGTTCCCGAACTGGAAGGAACTCGGCGCTCCCCTGAACCAGCCCGTCAGCGGCGACGAGGTGCTGTTCCTCAAAGAAAACAGCGCCATCCGCACGCCCAACTGGCTCGTCCCCAACAACTTCCACAACGAAGGCTGTTATGTGATCAGCCTGGGCACCGTCACCAAATGGCTGAGCGAGCAGGCCGAAGCCCTGGGCGTGGAAATCTTCCCCGGCTTCACCGCCGCCGAGGTGCTGTACCACGAGGATGGGCCATTGAGCGGCTCCGTCAAGGGCGTGGCCACCGGCCACATGGGCCTGGGCAAGGACGGCCAGCCCACCGACGCCTTTCAGCTCGGCATGGAACTGCATGCCAAGTACACGGTGTTTGCCGAAGGTGCACGCGGTCATCTGGGCAAGCAGTTGATCGCCAAATACCAGTTGGACGCCGGCAAGGACCCACAAACCTATGGCATCGGCATCAAGGAACTGTGGGAAGTGCCGGCCGACAAGGCCAAACCGGGCTTGGTGGTCCACACCGCTGGCTGGCCGCTGGACAGCAAGACCTACGGCGGTGGATTCCTGTATCACCTCGAAGGCAACAAGGTGACGCTGGGCTTCGTGGTGGGACTGGACTACCAGAACCCCTGGTTGAGCCCGTTTGAAGAAATGCAGCGCTGGAAAACACACCCTGCGATCCGCGCCCACATCGAAGGCGGCAAACGCATCGGCTATGGCGCGCGTGCCATCGCCGCCGGTGGCCTGATGAGCCTGCCCAAGACGGTGTTTCCGGGCGGAGCCCTGGTCGGCTGCGACGCCGGCTACCTCAACGCTGCGCGCATCAAGGGCAGCCACGCCGCCATCAAAAGCGGCATGCTCTGCGCCGAAGCGGCCTTCGAGGCTCTGCAAGCCGGCCGCAGCGGTGATGAGTTGACGGCCTACCCCGCGGCTTTCGAGAAGAGCTGGCTGTACGAAGAGCTCGATGCCTCGCGCAACTTCAAGAGCTGGTTCAAGAAGGGCAATACCGTGGGGTCGCTGATGACCGGAATCGAGCACTGGCTGCTGCCCAAGCTGGGCATGAAGCGCCCACCGTGGACCATCCACCGCACCCAGGCCGACCACACTTTCCTGCGCCCGGCCGCCGAATGCCCACAAATCAGCTACCCCAAGCCCGACGGCAAGCTGACCTTCGACCGTTTGAGCAGTGTGTTCATCAGCAACACCAACCACGAAGAGAACCAGCCCGCACACCTCACCCTGAAGGATCCCAGCGTGCCGGTGCGCGTGAACCTGGCCAAGTTTGCAGGCCCCGAGAGCCGCTACTGCCCGGCGGGGGTGTACGAGTTCGTGAACAAGGACGGGGTTGATGAGCTGGTGATCAACGCGCAGAACTGCGTGCACTGCAAAACCTGCGACATCAAGGACCCGACGCAGAACATCGTTTGGGTCACACCCGAAGGTGGAGGCGGGCCCAACTACGCGGGCATGTGAGCGCCAACCAGCCCCTGGTGACGGGGTCGTGCAGCTACAATAGCTGCGTCAGGAGAGTGCACCGACCTCTGATGTGGGGCGGGTGCCGCCGAAGGCGCAGGCCATCGCATCGTCGGGGGCTGAACGCTCAGGCAAAAGGACTGGCAAGCGCTTGCCGCTGGCAGGCGTTCCCCCCTGGAGAGAGGCCGCCCGCTGAGGCGGTCCACCGAAGGAGCAAGCGCCCGGTCGCCCCATGGCGGCCAGCGTGAATCTCTCAGGTAGAGCGGACAGGTGGGCAGTGACCGGACATGCCGCAGGGCATGCCGGTGTTTGGCCTTTCGGGGTCGCTGCCTTCCACACCTGATCCATGTCTGACACCGCCTCCTCTTTACTGACCACCCCCCTGCATGCCTTGCATCGGGAGCTGGGCGCGCGCATGGTCGCGTTTGCCGGCTACGCCATGCCGGTGCAGTATCCCGCCGGGCTGATCGCGGAACACCTGCACACGCGCCGTGCCGCCGGCTTGTTCGACGTCTCGCACATGGGGCAGTTGCGCCTGGTCGGCCCTGATGCGGCGGCGGCCTTCGAAACCCTGATGCCGGTGGACGTGATCGGCCTGGGCTTGCACAAGCAGCGTTACGGCCTGCTGCTGAACGACGACGGCGGCATCATCGACGACCTCATGTTCGTCAACCGGGGCGAGGATTTGTTGGTGATCGTCAACGGTGCCTGCAAGGTGGGCGACATCGCTCACATCCAGGCCCGCATTGGCCAGCGGTGTCAGGTCATCCCCATGCCAGAGCGGGCGCTGCTGGCGCTGCAAGGCCCACAGGCCGTGACCGCGCTGCAACGGGTCGTGCCTGGCGTGGAACAACTGGTGTTCATGACCGGCATGGCCGCCACCTGGAACGACGCCGACCTGTACATCACCCGCAGCGGCTATACCGGCGAAGACGGTTTCGAAATTTCGCTGCCCGCCGACGCGGCCGAAGCGTTCGCCCGCGCGCTGCTGGCCCAGCCCGAGGTGCAACCGATTGGCCTGGGCGCGCGCAATTCCCTGCGGCTGGAAGCCGGCCTGTGCCTGTACGGCAACGACATCGACACCCACACCACCCCGGTGGAGGCTGCACTGAACTGGGCGATACAGAAGGTACGCCGCACCGGCGGCGAACGTGCTGGCGGCTTCCCAGGCGCCGCCAAGGTGCTGGCGCAACTGGACGGCACCGCGCGCCTCACGCGCCAGCGCGTGGGCCTGATCGCCCAAGAGCGCATTCCCGTGCGTGAACACACAGAACTGCAGAACACGGCTGGCGAACGCATCGGCGAAGTCACCAGCGGGCTGCTCTCGCCCTCCATCAACCAGCCCATCGCCATGGGCTATGTGCAGTCCGGTTATGCTGCGCTCGGCACACAGGTGCAGGCGCTCGTCCGGGGCAAGGCGGTGCCGATGGAGGTCGTTGCCCTGCCCTTCGTGCCCAACCGTTACCACCGCGGCTGAGTCTGCGACACAACCCGCACCCGATTTCTTTTTTGATTGGAGCCCTCATGAGCCTGAAGTACACCCCCGACCACGAATGGGTCCTCGTCGATGGCGACATTGCCACGGTGGGCATCACCCACCATGCGCAAGACGCGCTGGGCGATGTGGTGTTCGTGGAACTGCCCGACGTGGGCAAGACCTTGGCACAAAAAGACGTGGCCGGCGTGGTCGAATCCGTGAAGGCAGCCGCTGACGTGTATATGCCCGTCAGCGGCGAGATCGTCGAGGTCAATGAGAACCTGAAGCTCGACCCCGCACTGGCCAACAGCGACCCGCTGGGCGCCGGCTGGTTCTTCAAGGTCAAGCTGTCGAACGCCGCCGAACTGGCCGAGCTGCTGGACGAAACCGCCTACGGCGAATTGACCCAGTAACCCCCTTTCCTGCGCAGACCGCCCTGCCCCCGGAGCCCGCCATGCTCATGCCCACCGCCCGGCCTCTGGCCGACCTGGAAAACGCCAACGAGTTCGTTGCCCGCCACATCGGCATTTCGAAAGACGACGAGCGCCTGATGCTCTCCGTCATCGGCGAGGCTTCGCGCCGCGCGCTGATCGACAGCATCGTGCCGCGCAGCATCGCCCGCGCCCGGCCCATGGAACTGCCGCCGGCCGTGACCGAGGCCGCCGCGCTGGCCGAGCTCAAGGCCATCGCCAGCCAGAACCAGGTGTTCAAGAGCTACATCGGGCAGGGGTACTACGGCACGCACACGCCGGGCGTGATTTTGCGTAACGTCCTGGAAAACCCTGCCTGGTACACCGCCTACACGCCCTACCAGGCCGAGATTTCCCAGGGCCGCATGGAAGCGCTGGTCAACTTCCAGACGATGGTGACCGACCTCACCGGCATGGACATCGCCAACGCCTCCATGCTGGACGAGGCCACCGCCGCCGCCGAGGCCATGACGCTGGCCAAGCGCTCGGTCAAGGCCAAGGGCCACACCTTCGTGGTGAGCGGCGACTGCCACCCGCAAACGATCGAGGTCATCCAGACCCGCGCCGCCCCGTTGGGCCTGACGGTGCGGGTGGTGCACTCCACCGACGAGTGGATGGCCGCGATCGCCGCTGACGACTGCTTTGCCGCCATCAACCAGTACCCCGGCAGCAGCGGCTGGCTGGCCGATTGGCAGGCCAGCGCCGACGTGCTGCACGCCAAGGGCGCGGCGCTCATCCTGGCGGCCGATCTGCTGGCCCTGACGCTGCTCAAACCCCCGGGTGAGATGGGCGCCGACATCGTGGTCGGCACCACACAGCGCTTCGGCATGCCCATGGGCGCAGGTGGCCCGCACGCCGCCTACATGGCCTGCCGCGATGCGTTCAAGCGCTCGCTGCCCGGCCGCCTGGTCGGCGTGAGCGTGGACGCACACGGCAACCCGGCCTACCGGCTGGCGCTGCAAACGCGCGAACAGCACATCCGCCGCGAAAAAGCCACCTCCAACATCTGCACCGCACAGGTGCTGCCTGCCGTCGTGGCCAGCATGTACGCCGTGTACCATGGGCCGGAGGGCCTCAAGCGCATCGCGCAGCGGGTGGCGGCCTACACCGCCGTGCTTGCCACTGGCCTGGAACGACTGGGCCTGATCAGCCTGCACCACACCGCGTTCGACACACTGACGCTGGACCTGGGCTCACCCGATGCCGCCCACGCCCTCCACCAGCGCGCCGCGGCCCTGCGCATCAACCTGCGCCGCTACAGTGGCACGCGCGCCGCCTGCGTCGGCATCAGCCTGGACGAAACCACCACCCGCGACGACATCCGCCAACTGTGGGCCCTGTTCGCTGCCGAAGGCCAGGCACTGCCCGACTTCGCTGCGTTCGAAAAAGGCGTGGAGCCGCGCATCCCGGCCGAGCTGCGCCGCAGCAGCGACTTCATGACGCACCCGGTGTTTCACCGCCATCACAGCGAAACCGCCATGCTGCGCTACATCCGCGCCCTCTCCGACAAGGACTTGGCGCTGGACCGCAGCATGATCCCGCTGGGCTCGTGCACCATGAAGCTCAACGCCACCAGCGAAATGATCCCCATCACCTGGCCGGAGTTCGCCCAGGTGCACCCCTTTGCCCCGGCGGATCAGCTCAAGGGCTACCAGTTGCTCGACGCGCAATTGCGCGCCTGGCTCTGCCAGGCCACTGGGTATGCCGGCATCAGCCTGCAACCCAACGCCGGCTCCCAGGGCGAATACGCCGGTTTGCTGGCCATCCAGGCTTGGCACGCCTCCCGTGGCGAGGCGCACCGCAACGTCTGTCTCATTCCCCAGTCGGCCCACGGCACCAACCCGGCCAGCGCCCAAATGGTGGGGATGCAGGTGGTCGTCACGAAGTGCGACGAGCGCGGCAACGTGGACATGGACGACCTGCGGGCCAAGTGCGAACAGCACAGCGCGAACCTGGCCTGCGTGATGATCACCTACCCCAGCACGCACGGCGTGTTCGAAACCCAGGTGAAAGACCTGTGCGCGCTGGTGCACCAACACGGCGGGCGCGTCTATGTGGACGGAGCCAACATGAACGCCCTGGTGGGCGTGGCCGCGCCGGGCGAGTTCGGCGGTGACGTGAGCCACCTCAACCTGCACAAGACCTTCTGCATCCCGCACGGCGGCGGGGGCCCGGGCGTGGGGCCGGTCTGCGTGGTGGAAGATCTGGTGCCGTTCCTGCCGGGTCACGCGACGGCTGAGGCCCAAGGCGCGGTCATGGGCGCTGCCCCCATGAATGCCAAGGTGGGGGCGGTGTCGGCTGCTCCACTGGGCAATGCCGCCGTCTTGCCCATTTCGTGGATGTACATCCGCATGATGGGCGCCGAGGGCCTGAAGCACGCCACCGAGGCCGCCATCCTGGCCGCCAATTACATCAGCGTGCGGCTGAAAGACCATTACCCCACGCTCTATGCGAGCGACAACGGCCATGTGGCCCACGAGTGCATCCTGGATTTGCGCCACCTCAAGGACAGCAGCGGCGTGATGGCCGAGGACGTGGCCAAACGCCTGATGGACTATGGCTTCCACGCCCCCACCCTGAGCTTTCCGGTGGCCAACACGCTGATGGTAGAGCCCACCGAGAGCGAAACGCGCGAGGAACTCGATCGCTTCATCGACGCGATGATCGCCATCCGCGAAGAAATCCGTCTGATCGAGAACGGTACCTGGCCTCGGGACGACAACCCCTTGAAAAACGCCCCGCACACCGCCGCCAGCCTGATGAAGGCGGACTGGCCTCATCCCTATGGCCGCGAGGTCGGCGCCGCGTCGCCATCGAGCCGGGCACACGCCAAGTACTGGCCTCCCGTGGGCCGCATCGACAACGCTTACGGCGACCGCAACCTGTTTTGCAGTTGCGTGCCGGTTGGCGAGCCGGACTGACCCCGGGGACCAGGCAGGCGTCCTGGCCGGCTGCGCGCTGGACGCCCCCGGCCAGCGCGCAGCCTGAAGGAAGCGCTCACTGCAAACTGAGGGCATCCATCGCCAGGTAGCGATAGCTCACCTCCCGGACGAGGTATTCGGGCAACGGCCCGCCTTCCACCCCCCAGTTGGCCGCCCCGAGGGCAAAAAACAGCGGCAGAAAGTGCTCATCCGTGGGATGCGCCCTCACGGCTTCGGGGGCCTGACGCCGATAGTCGAAAAGCCGGTCTCGATCACCGGCCAGCAGCACGCCCTCGACCCAGCGGCTGAACGCCGACACATAGGCCGCGGCCGGGGCCTCGCGCTCGGGCCGACCGCCGAAAAACTCCTGCAGGTTGTGCGTCATGCTCCCGGAGCCCATGAGCAGAATGCCCTTGCCGCGCAGATCGCGCAGCGCCTGGCCCAGCGCATAGACGTCGGCCGGCCCGGCGTGTACGGGCAGCGAGAGCTGCACCACCGGCACATCGGCCTGCGGAAACAGAAAACCCAGCGGCACCCAGGCCCCGTGATCGAACGGGCGCCGGCCATCGGCCACGGCCGCAATACCCGCCTGCGCCAGGCGCTGCAAGACCGCCTCGGCCAGTGCCGGCGACCCTGGGGCCGGGTATTGCAGCCGGTAGAGCTCCTGAGGAAACCCGCCGAAATCGTGCCAGGTCTCGGGCGCAGGATGCGTCATCACGGCGGGCAGGTCCGACATCCAGTGCGGAGACATGACCACCACTGCCTGGACCCCGATCGCCTTCAGGTGCTCGCCATGGCGAGTCAGGGCGGGCCCGGTCTGACCGGGCTCGAGGGCCAGCATGGGAGACCCATGGGAAACGAAAAGGGCAGGTATGAGGGCATCTGTATGCATGTGCACACTGTACGCCCACAGGCGAGTGGGGTCGTTCAATCTTTTGCAGCGCAGTGTTCAAAGTCCACCAACCTGATCGGCGACAATGGTGCGCTGCATCAGCCATCCCATCTGCCCTGCATGTCCACTCCGACCGTTGACCGCTACGCCGTGATCGGCCACCCGATTGGCCACAGCAAGTCCCCCACCATCCATGCCGCGTTTGCCGAGGCCACCGGCCAGCGGCTGGAGTACACCGCCATCGACAGCCCGCCGGGGGCATTCGCCGCCACGGTGGACCGCTTCAGGCAGGAAGGGGGGCGTGGCGTCAACGTGACCGTGCCGTTCAAACTGGAGGCCTGCGCCTACGCCACCGACGTCTCAGCGGCCGCTCGCGCCGCCGGTGCCGCCAACGCGCTCAAATTCGACGGCGAACGGGTGTTCGCGGAGAACTTCGACGGCTCGGGCCTGGTCCGCGACATCCGGGACAACCTGGGCCATCGTCTGGAAGGCCTGCGCGTGCTGCTGCTGGGCGCCGGTGGCGCGACGCGCGGCGCCGTGTTGCCCTTGCTCCAGGAAAACCCGGCCCGACTGTTCGTGGCGAACCGGACCGTGGACAAGGCCATGGCCCTGGTGGCCGATTTCCACGCTGCGGGAGCGAACACGGCCGTCCTGCAAGCGGGCGGTTACAACGATCTGGGGCGGGACGACACCTTCGACATCGTGATCAACGCCACCTCCGCCAGCCTGACGGCTGAAGCGCTGCCGCTGCCCGCCACGGCCCTGCAAGCCGTCGGGCTCGCCTACGACATGGTCTATGGCAAGGGGCTCACGCCGTTTTTGCTTCAGGCCCAGGCAGCGGGTGTGCGCCATCTGGCCGATGGCATCGGGATGCTGGTCGAGCAGGCCGCCGATGCCTTCGCCTGGTGGCGCGGTGTCCGCCCCGCCACGCACGATCTCATCCGCCGCCTCTCCACCCCTCTGGTTTGACCCACACCCCCGACTCCGATGAACCAGCTCGAAGCCCTGAAACAGTTCACCACCGTCGTGGCCGACACCGGCGACTTTCTGCAGCTCGCCCAGTTCCAGCCGCAGGACGCGACGACCAATCCCTCGCTCATCCTCAAATCGGTCCAGAAGGCCGACTACGCGCCCCTGCTGCGCGACACCCTGAAACAACACGGCCACCGCCCGCTGGACGAGCGGATGGACCGGCTGCTCGTGCGTTTCGGCTGTGAAATCCTGTCCGTCGTCCCCGGCCGGGTTTCCACCGAAATCGATGCCCGGCTGAGCTTCGATACCGAAGCCACGGTGCAGCGGGCGCAGCGGCTGATGGCGCTGTACCAGGCCGAAGGCATCTCACGCGAGCGGGTACTCATCAAGATCGCCTCCACCTGGGAAGGCATTCAGGCCGCGGCCCGGCTGGAAGCCATGGGCATCCACACCAACCTGACGCTGCTCTTCTCGTTCTGCCAGGCGGTGGCCTGCGGCCAGGCCCGGGTGCAACTGATTTCGCCTTTCGTGGGACGCATCCATGACTGGTACAAGGCCCGCGCCGGGGCATCGTGGAACGAAGCGGAACAGGGCGGCGCGAACGACCCCGGTGTCCGGTCGGTGCGCCGCATCTTCGAGCACTACAAGCGCTTCGACATCCCCACCGAGATCATGGGCGCGAGCTTTCGCAACGTCGGCCAGATCGTGGCCCTCGCTGGCTGCGACCTGCTCACCATCAGTCCGGATTTGCTGGCGCAACTCGCCGCCAGCGATGCTCCGCTGCAGCGCACACTCGATGCCGAGGCGGCCCGCCAGATGGACCTGCCACCGGTTGAATACGATGAGTCCGGCTTCCGCCTGGCCCTCAACGACGACGCCATGGCCACGGAAAAACTGGCCGAGGGCATCCGCGCGTTCTGCGCCGACACCCTGAAACTGGAAGCCCTGCTCCAGGCGCCCTGACCCCTCGCCGCCAGCCACCCTTCCCATGCGTGAACCGCGCTTCACCCCTCCCCAGCAGCGCCCGGCGTGGCAACGCCTGGCCAGCCTCGCCCGTGGCCCGCTGCCGCACCTGCGTGAACTGCTCGCCCAGCCCTGCCCGCAGCGACAGTCACGTCTGCATCTGGAGGCCGCGGGCATCCAGCTGGATGCCACGCGCCAGCAGGTCACCCTGCCGGTGCTCGACGCCCTGAACGACCTGGCCCGCGAGAGCCGGGTGCCGGAACAGGCCGAAGCCCAACGGCGGGGCGAACCCGTCAACGGCACCGAAGGTCGTGCCGCACTGCATGTGGCGTTGCGGGGGGCCGATATAGACAGCCCGCCTTGGGGCGCCCAAGTCTCGACGCTGGTGCGGGCAGAACGGGAGCGCTTTCTGGCCGCAGCAGAACGGCTGCACCGCGGGCAATGGCCGGGGCATACCGGTCGGCCCATCGCCCATGTGGTCAACATCGGCATCGGGGGCTCGGATCTGGGGCCGCGCATGGCCTGTGAGGCGCTGTCCAACCTGCACGGCCCTGCGGTGCGGGTCCACTTCGTCTCCAACCCCGACGCCTGGGCCCTCTACGAAGTCCTGCGCCACCTGCCGGCCGATCGCACGCTGTTCGTGGTCCAGAGCAAGTCGTTCACCACCCAGGAGACCATGACGCTCGCGGCTTCGGCCCGGCGCTGGCTGGCCGACCACGGCTGCACGGGCGAAGCGCAAGCAACCCATCTCGTGGCCGTGACGGCCCGCCCTGACTTGTCCGCTCAGGAAGGGTATGCACCCGAACACCCCTTCGGCTTCTGGGACTGGGTGGGTGGGCGCTATTCGGTCTGGTCGGCGATCGGGTTTGCGCTGGCGGTGGCCATCGGCGCGCAAGGGTTCCGGGACTTTCTGGCCGGTGGGCACGCCATGGACCGCCACTTCTGGGACGCCCCCGCCACGAGCAACATGCCACTGCTCATGGCCCTGCTGGGCCTGTGGAACCGCAATTTCCTCGGCAGTCCCACCCAGGCCATAGCCCCCTACGCCAGCCGTCTGGTTCATTTCGCCCCCTTCGTGCGGCAAATGGACATGGAGTCGAACGGCAAGCGCACCCACGTCGATGGCAGCCCGGTCGAGATCGACACCGGCCCCATCGTCTGGGGCGGGCTCGGCATCGAAGGACAACATGCCTTTTTTCAGCTGTTGCACCAGGGGCGCCACCGGGTGCCGGTGGACTTCATCGGCGTGGCCAGCGAAGACACCCCGCTGCCGCTGGCCGCCGAACACCACCGCATCGTCTTGCTGAACATGCGTGCGCAAGCCGAAGCATTGGCCCTGGGCCGCGACGCCGAGGCCACCGCCGCGCTGCTGCGTGCCGAAGGTCTGGACGACACCACCATCGCCGCGCTCATCCCCCACCGGACTTTTGCCGGCAACGTGCCGAGCAACAGCCTGTGGCTGCCGGCCCTGACGCCGCACGCCCTGGGTGCTTTGGTGGCCCTGTACGAACACAAGGTCTTCTGCCAGGCCGCCATCTGGGGCATCAACCCCTTCGACCAATGGGGCGTCGAGCTCGGCAAGACCATGGCCCGAGCGATGGAGCGACAGGCCGCCCCGCACTCCTGACCATCCTCTCGCGCCATGCCTCGCCAACCGCAGCTTCCCCACAAGGACCAACCCCTGATCGACGACATCCGCCTGCTGGGCCGCCTGCTCGGCGACGTGATCCGTGAGCACGAAGGCCTCGAAACCTTCGAACTCATCGAGCAAATCCGGCAATTGTCCGTCGCTTACCGCCGTCAGGCGGATCATGCCGCCGACCGCCGGCTCAACAAATTGCTCAAGGGTCTGAGTGACGACCAGGCCGTGAGCGTGATCCGCGCGTTCACCTATTTCAGCCACCTGGCCAACCTGGCCGAAGACCGCCACCACATCCGTCGTCGCGCGGTCCATGAGCAGGCTGGCCATGTGCAGCAAGGCAGTCTGGCGCACACCTGGCAACGCATGCGCAGCGCTGGCGTCA
Source organism: Tepidicella baoligensis (assembly GCF_013432195.1). GTDB lineage: Bacteria > Pseudomonadota > Gammaproteobacteria > Burkholderiales > Burkholderiaceae_C > Tepidicella > Tepidicella baoligensis. Next base: position 148,629 of record NZ_JACCDB010000004.1, read on the forward strand.
CCGCCACGGCGCTGGCCGAGTGCCTGGCCAGCGCCCACGTCTCCCCCGTGCTCACCGCCCACCCGACCGAGGTGCAGCGCAAAAGCATCCTGGACGCCGAGCGCGACATCGCCCGCCTGCTGGCCGAACGAGACCACCTCCAACTGCCCCGCCATCGGGCCGACAACGAGGCCCAGATGAGCGCCCGTGTGTTGCAGCTCTGGCATACCCGGCTGCTGCGCTTCACCAAACTCACGGTGGCCGACGAAATCGAGAACGCCCTCGGCTACTACCAGAGCACCTTCCTGCCCGAGATCCCACGGCTGTACCGCGACATCGAAGAGGCCCTGCAAGGCCAGCGCGTGGCCCCCTTCCTGCGCATGGGCCAGTGGATAGGCGGTGACCGCGATGGCAACCCCAACGTCACCGCCGACACCCTGCGTCTGGCACTGCAGCGCCAGGCCGACGTGGCTTTGCGGCACTACCTGACGCAAGTTCACCGGCTCGGTGCGGAGCTGTCGTTGTCGGCCATGCTGCTGCCGGTCGGTGCAGACATGCAGGCTCTCGCCGAGCGCTCCCCCGACCGCAACGAGCACCGTCAGGACGAACCCTACCGCCGCGCCCTCACCGGGCTGTACGCCCGGCTCGCAGCCACCCTCCAGGCATTGACCGGCGGCGAGGCGCACCGGCACGCGGTGGCCCCTTACGCTCCTTATGAGTGCGCCGAAGCGTTCCTGAGTGACCTGGGCGTGATCGACCGCTCCCTGGTGGCCCAAGGCTGCGTGGCCTTGGCCGAGCACCGTCTGCGCCCATTGATCCGCACCGCAGAGGTATTCGGTTTTCACCTCGCCACGGTCGATCTGCGGCAAAGCTCCGACCAACACGAGCTCGCCGTGGCCGACCTGCTCGCCCAGGCCCGGATCGAACCGGATTACAGCGCGCTGGACGAAGCGGCGAAGCAGCAGTTGCTGCTGCGTCAGCTCAACGATGTGCGACCGCTGCGCATTCCCGAAGCACCGTACCAGCACCACACCCTGAGCGAGCTGGCCATCTTCCAGGCCGCGCGCGAGATGCGCGAGCGCTTCGGTGCCGCCGCCGTCCGGCATGCCATCATCAGCCACACCGAAACGGTGAGCGACCTGCTCGAAGTCTTGCTGCTGCAAAAGGAAGTGGGCCTGATGCGCGGCACACTCGACCACGACGCCGTGGCCGAACTGATCGTGGTGCCGCTGTTCGAGACCATCGACGACCTGCGCCACGCCCCGGGCATCATGGAAGCCTTCTACCGCTTGCCCGGCATCGCGGCCATGGTGCGGCGCGGCGGGCCGTTGCAATACCACGAGCAGGACGTGATGCTGGGCTACTCCGACAGCAACAAGGACGGTGGCATCTTCACCAGCAACTGGGAACTGTACCGGGCCGAAACCGCGCTGGCCACGCTGTTCGACCGGCTTTCGGACGAGCTGGGCCATCCGCTGCGCCTGCGCCTGTTCCACGGTCGCGGCGGCACCGTGGGCCGTGGAGGCGGCCCCAGTTACGAGGCCATCCTGGCGCAACCGGCGGGTACGGTGCGGGGCCAGATCCGCCTGACCGAACAAGGCGAGGTGATCGGCTCCAAATACGCCAACCCCGACATCGGGCGGCGCAATCTGGAAACGCTGGTCGCCGCCACGTTGGAGGCCACCCTGATACCACCCACTCAGCCCGTTCCCCAGCGCTTCCTGGATGCGGCCCAGCGCCTGTCGGCAGCCAGCATGGCAGCCTATCGGGCGCTGGTCTATCAGACGCCCGGTTTCACCGACTACTTCTTTCAGGCCACGCCGATCCGGGAAATCGCCGAGCTCCACATCGGCTCACGTCCGGCCTCGCGCAAACCCTCCCAGCGCATCGAGGATCTGCGCGCCATCCCCTGGAGCTTCAGCTGGGGCCAGTGCCGCCTGACACTGCCGGGCTGGTTTGGTTTTGGCAGTGCGGTGGAGGCGCTGCGCGACCACATGGGCATGGCCGAGGCGGATCGGCTGCTGCAGCAGATGGCCCGCAAGTGGCCGTTCTTCAGCACACTGCTGTCCAACATGGACATGGTGCTGGCCAAGAGCGACCTGTCGCTGGCGCGCCGCTACGCCGACCTCGTGCCCGACGCCCGCCTGCGCAAACGCATCTTCGGCCGCATCGAAGCCGAATGGCATCGCACCCAGGAAGCGCTGAACACCATCACCTGGCAGACCCAGCGGCTGGCCAACAACCCCGCCCTGGCGCGCTCCATCGAGCACCGATTCCCCTACATCGACCCGCTGCACCATCTGCAGGTCGAGTTGATTCGCCGCTACCGCGCCGGCAGCCAGGCCGAAAAGGTCAAGCGCGGCATCCACCTCTGCATCAACGGCATTGCCGCCGGGCTGCGCAACACGGGATAAACGCCTCATGAACACCGACACCCTGGTCGTCCACCACCTCGAAACCTCCCGCTCGCACAGAGTACTCTGGCTGCTGGAGGAGCTGGGTGTGGACTACGCGTTGCGCACCTACCGGCGCGACCCCAAAACCCGCCTCGCCCCTGCCGAGCTCAAGGCGGTTCATCCCTTGGGCAAATCACCGGTGATCACCCATGGCCAGACCGTGGTGGCCGAATCGGGCGCGATCCTGGAATACCTGGCCGAAGTCTTTGCCGATCGCGCCCAGGGCGATCTGGCGCACCTCGTGCCCGCCCCCGGCACACCCGAGCACCGGCAATACCGGTTCTGGATGCATTACGCGGAAGGCTCGCTCATGAACTGGCTGGTGATGAAGCTGCTGTTCCAGGTCATCCCCCAACAGCCCATGCCGTTTTTCGTGCGCCCGATCGCCAAGGGCATCTGCCAGCAGGTCCAGGACAAGCTCATCGACCCCAATCTGGCCACGGCGCTGCCGTTCATCGATGCCGAACTCGCACAACGCCCCTGGTTCGCCGGTGAGCACCTGACCCTGGCCGATGTCCAGATGAGTTTTGCGGTCGAGGCGGCCCTGTCACGCCCCCAGGCTGCTGAACGTTGCCCCCACATGGCGGCCTGGTTGCGCCAGGTGCGCGAGCGCCCGGCGTATCAGCGGGCACTGGCAAAAGGCGGCCCCGTGATCATGTCGGCTTGAAAGCGCACAGCCTCCGCCGGGAACCCCGGTCTGGACAGAGAACTCACATTCAAATGTTTCGATTTCGCGCACGAACGACTGCATTGTTCCTGACGGTCATGTCCATCGGTGGGGCGCATGCCTGGACACCCTGCCCAGGCTACGCTGCCGGTGATCCGACCCAGACCCGCTCGCTGTTCGTCTCGCCCTACACACATCACTGGCGACACTCCGACGACCATAAGCATGTCGTGCTCATCGGTGTGCAGCGTCAGCTGCCCAACGACCGCCTGTGCGGCATCAGCCTGTTCAGCAACTCGTTTGGCCAGCCCTCCCTGTACGCCTTCACGGGCTGGTACTGGCCCCAGGTGTCTTCTCGCCATCCCCGGCTGTATGCATCACTCTCGGCCGGGGTGCTCTACGGCTATGTGGGAGAACACAAGGACAAGGTACCGTTGAACGTCGGCGGTTTCTCTCCTGCGCTCATTCCGGCCATCGGCTGGCGCCTGAACCAACAGACGTCGGCAGAGGTGCATGTACTGGGCACCGCTGCGCTCCTGTTCGGCGTCTCGCGCCGGTACTGAGGATCAGGATCCCGACGGCCGCCGGCGGTGGCGCTCTTCTTCTTGCAGACGCAATACCCGGCGCTGCACCTTGCCGGTGGTGGTCATGGGCAAGGCGTCGATGAATTCGATTTCCTTCGGGTATTCGTACGGTGCGAGCCGCCCCTTCACATGGTCCTGCAGTTCGGCCACCAAGGGCGCATCGAACTCCCGCACGGGATCGCCGCACAGGGCCCGGCGCTGGGCATGGTCCGGTGCCAGCACCACATAGGCCTTCACCAGGGCGCCACGCTCTTCGTCAGGTTTGGGGACGACGGCAGCATTGACCACCGCCGGGTGCTTGACCAGACAATTTTCAATCTCACTGGGGCCGATGCGATAGCCCGCCGCCTTGAACATGTCGTCGGCACGCCCTTGGTACCAGAGGTAGCCGTCCTCGTCGCGCACGGCCATGTCGCCGGTGCGGCACCAACTGTCCAGCGGGTCGCCGGTGAACTTGGCCAGCGTGGCGGCCTCGTTGTTCCAGTAGCCCAGGAAGAAGACCGGGTCCAGGTCACCATGCACGTCACGTCGGTGCACCGCCACCTCGCCCGGCACGCCCACGGGGCACTCCCGGCCTTCGTCGTCGATCACTGCCACCCGGTGGCCCGGATACCCCTTGCCCATGCTGCCGGGCTTGGCTGGCCACAGGCGGGTGCAGTTGCCCACCACGTAGTTGATCTCGGTCTGGCCGAACATCTCGTTGACGGTGACACCGAGCTGGTCACGGCAGTAGGCAAACACGGCATCACCCACGGCTTCCCCCGCACTCATGATGGCGCGCAGGCGCAGGCGATACCGGGCACGCGGCTCGGGGCAGGCTTTCATCATGGCCTTGAGCGCGGTGGGGAACAGGAAGGTATGCGTGACGCGGTGGCGCTGCAGCAGTTCGAAGGCCACGTCTGGCGCAAAGCGGCCGTTCCAGGCCACGATCGGCCGCCCGAAGTACAGTGAAGGCAGCAGCGCATCCATCAGCCCGCCCGTCCAGGCCCAGTCCGCTGGGCTCCAGAACACCGCCTCGCTCTTCACCCGTGGATCCCAGGGGTCGAAGCCGAACCAGTTCTGGCTGCAGACGAAGCCCGTGAGGTTGCCGATCAAGGCCCGGTGCGGGATCAGTGCCCCCTTGGGATTGCCCGTGGTGCCGCTGGTGTAGATGAGCACGGCCGGATCGTCGGCGGCGGTGTCCACCGGATCGAAGCGCTTGCGCAGGCCGTCGCGGACGTGGGGCCAGTCGATCACCTCGGTGTCGAACGCCCCCGTCAGACCCACCACATGCCGCAAGGCGGGGCAGCGGCTGCGCACCGCCTGAACGGCCGGGCCGGTCACCTCGTCGACCAACGCCACCACGGCGGCACTGTCCTGCAGACGGTACTCCAGGGCCTCGGGGCCGAACAGTTGCGACAGCGGCATGGCCACCGCGCCCATCTGCAACACGGCCATGTACGCCACCGCCGTCTCGAAGCGCTGGGGCAGGACGATGGCCACCCGGTCCCCACGTCGTACGCCCAGCACGCGCAGGGCATGGGACAGGCGGTTCGCGGCCTCGGCGAGCTCGGCATAGCTGTGGGCGCGGGGCTGGCGGCCAGGGCCGTCGTCGATGACGGCGATCTGCGAAGCCGTGGTCTTTCTGGCCGCCCAGCGCCGGCAGCAGACTTGAGCCATGTTGAACTGGGCGGGTACCCGCCACCCGAAAGACGCATACAGGGTTTCGTAGGCGTCGCTGGCTTGACTGACTTTCACGGCTGGTCTCCTGAATAATGTCTGGAATGTACCAAGTCCGCGTTCCTTCCCGCAGCGAATTCGTTGCCATTCGCACCCATCGCTACCACCTGCGCCATTGGGGCCAGCCCGTTGAAGGGTTGCCGCCACTGGTGCTGGTGCATGGCTGGATGGACGTCGCCGCCTCCTGGCAGTTCATGGTGGATGCGCTCGCCGACACCACACTCGCTGGCAGGCACATCGTCGCTCCGGACTGGCGAGGCTTCGGCCTCACCCGCGAACGCCGTGTCGCAGGCGAGCGGCCCAGCGACTACGGGCATGCCGACCACTACTGGTTTCCCGATTACCTGGCCGATCTCGAGCAGCTCATCGTCCATGTCAACACACAGCAGGGCCGCGCGCCCGATGCGCCGGTGGATCTGGTCGGCCACAGCATGGGGGGGAACGTGGCCATGCTCTATGCCGGGGTACGGCCGCAACGCATCCGCCGGCTCGTCAACCTCGAAGGCTTTGGCATGCCGGCCAGCCGACCCAGCCAGGCGGCTGGGCGTTACGCGAAATGGCTGGACGCGCTCGACGCGCTGCGCCGGGGCGAGCTCACGCTGAAAACCTACGACGGTGTCGAAGGCGTGGCCCGCCGCCTCATGAAGACCAACCCCAGACTCTGCGCCGACCGGGCGCTGTGGCTGGCTCACCACTGGGCCGCGCCCAATGCCGAAGGGCGCTGGGAAATTCTCGGTGATCCGGCGCACAAGGTCATCAACGCACAGCTCTACCGACTGGAGGAAGTGCTGGACATCTGGCACCGCATCACGGCACCGGTGCTCGCGGTCGAGGCGAGCGACGACAGCTTGGCCCAGTGGTTCAAGCAAGGCGAATACACCTTGGCCGAATACCATGAGCGGCTGAAAGTGGTGCCAGACCATCGGGTGGAAGTGATCCAGAACGCCGGCCACATGCTCCACCACGACCAGCCCCAGGCCCTGGCCCATCTGCTGGAGACCTTTCTGGCCTGACAGCAGCCCGTCCATGCGAAAATTGCAGGTTTTCGACCAGAAACACGAGATTTGACCATGGAAGCCGAACGTCTCAACGCCCTTTCCGCCCGACTCAAGGACCTCAGCGAGCGCGTGGTCGAGCTACGGAGGTATCTTTGACTACGATGCCAAAGCCCTCAAACTGAGCGAAGTCAACGCTGCGCTGGAAGACCCCACCGTCTGGGACAACCCCAAGCGTGCCCAGGATCTGGGCAAGGAAAAGCGCTCTTTGGAAGACGTGGTGCTGGTGCTCGACCGCCTGAGCAGCGAACTGGCAGACAACACCGAGCTGTTCGAGATGTCCGCCTCCGATGGCGACGTCGCCGGGCTCGAGACCATCGAAGGCGAAGTCGACAAGCTGGCTGCCGACGTGGAAAAACTCGAATTCCGCCGCATGTTCAACCAGCCGGCCGACCCCAACAACTGCTTCCTCGACATTCAGGCCGGCGCGGGCGGAACCGAAGCCTGCGACTGGGCCAGCATGCTGCTGCGCCAATACCTGCGCTACGCCGAAAGGCAAGGTTTCAAGGCCACCGTCGAGGACGAAACCCCCGGCGACACCGCCGGCATCAAGAGCGCCACCATCAAAGTCGAGGGCGATTACGCCTACGGCCTGCTGCGCACCGAAACCGGTGTGCACCGCCTGGTGCGCAAATCGCCATTCGACAGCTCGGGCGGCCGCCACACCTCCTTCGCCTCGGTGTTCGTGTACCCCGAAATCGACGACTCGGTCGAGATCCACATCAACCCGGCGGACGTGCGGGTGGACACCTACCGCGCCAGCGGTGCCGGCGGCCAGCACATCAACAAGACCGACTCGGCCGTGCGCCTGACGCACATTCCCACGGGCATCGTCGTCCAATGCCAGGACAGTCGCAGCCAGCACAGCAACCGCGACATGGCTTGGCAGCGCCTGCGCGCCAAGCTCTACGACTTCGAAATGCGCAAGCGCCTGGAAGCACAGCAAAAGCTGGAAGACACCAAGACCGACGTGGGCTGGGGTCACCAGATCCGCTCTTACGTGCTGGACCAAAGCCGCATCAAGGACCTGCGCACCAACGTTGAAATCTCCAACACCCAGAAAGTGCTCGACGGCGACTTGGACGCCTTCATCGAAGCCGCTCTGAAACAAGGCATTTGACCCATGACCTCTCTGCGTGAAGGCCCCACCACCGTGATCCGGCGTGAAGACTACGTCGCTCCGGCCTATTTCATCGACACGGTCGATTTGACTTTCGACCTCGACCCAGCCAAAACCCGTGTGCTCAACCGCATGCGCGTGCGGCGCAACCCGGCGCTTCCAGCACAAGCCCTGCGGCTCGACGGCGAAGACCTGAACCTGGCGCGCGTGCTGGTCAACGGCACCGGCACCAGCTTCAGGATGGAAGGCAGCCAGTTGGTGCTGGAAAAGCTTCCCGAGGGCACCGAGCCCTTCGAGCTCGAGATCTTCACCACCTGCAATCCGGCCAAAAACACCCAGCTCATGGGCTTGTACGTGAGCCAGGGCACCTTTTTCACCCAGTGTGAAGCCGAAGGGTTCCGCCGCATCACCTATTTCCTGGACCGGCCCGATGTGATGGCCAGCTTCACGGTGACGCTGCGCGCCGACCAGGCTGCCTACCCGGTGCTGCTGTCCAACGGCAACCTGGTGGAACAGGGCCCACTGGAGGGCGGCCGACACTACGCCAAGTGGGTGGACCCCCACAAAAAACCCTGCTATCTGTTCGCACTGGTGGCCGGCAACCTGGTGCACCGGGAGCAAAAAATCATCAGTCGCAGCGGTACCGAGCACACGCTGCAGGTGTACGTGCGCCGCGGCGATCTGGACAAAACCGAGCACGCCATGCACTCGCTCATGGCCGCCATCGCCTGGGACGAAGCCCGTTTCGGCCTGCCGCTGGACCTGGAGCGCTTCATGATCGTCGCCACCAGCGACTTCAACATGGGCGCGATGGAAAACAAGGGCCTGAACATCTTCAACACGAAGTACGTGCTGGCCAGCCCCGCCACCGCCACCGACACCGACTTCGCCAACGTGGAGAGCGTGGTGGCCCACGAATACTTCCACAACTGGACCGGCAACCGTGTCACCTGCCGCGACTGGTTCCAGCTCAGCCTGAAGGAAGGCCTCACCGTCTTCCGCGACCAGGAATTCAGCATGGACATGGCCGGCAGCCCCTCGGCTCGCGCCGTCAAGCGCATCGAAGACGTGCGCGTGCTGCGCACCGCCCAGTTCCCGGAAGACGCGGGCCCCATGGCCCACCCGGTGCGTCCCGACCAGTACGCCGAAATCAACAACTTCTACACCCTCACCGTCTATGAAAAAGGCGCTGAGGTGGTGCGGATGCAGCAGACCCTGGTCGGTAGCCAGTCCGATCCTTCGGGGCGAGAAGGCTTCGCCAAAGGCATGAAGCTCTACTTCGAGCGCCACGACGGCCAGGCCGTGACCTGTGACGACTTCGCCCAGGCGATGGCCGACGCCAACCCCGACAGCGACCTCGCCCGCCTGCTGCCCCAGTTCAAGCGTTGGTACAGCCAGGCAGGCACGCCGCGCGTCAAGGCGCAGGGTATTTACAACGCGTCCGAACGCACCTACACCCTCACCCTGTCGCAAAGCTGCCCGGCCACGCCCGGCCAGCCAGTCAAGGAGCCTTTCGTCATCCCGGTGGCGCTGGGCCTGCTGAGCGCCGAAGGCCAGGAGCTGCCACTGCAACTGGCACACGAAAGCCACGCCCGAACCGGCAACCGCACCCTGGTCCTGACCCAGGCGAGCGAAACCTTCACATTCATCAACCTCGACAGTGCGCCCGTGCCATCACTGCTGCGCGGCTTCAGCGCCCCGGTGATTCTGGAACACGACTACACCGACACCCAACTCCTGACCCTGCTGGCCCACGACACCGACCCCTTCAACCGCTGGGAAGCCGGTCAACGGCTGGCGTTGCGCCGCGCCCTCACCGCCATCCGAGCCGATGGCCCGGTGCCTGCCGAGGTACTCGACACCGCCTACCTGGACGCCATGCGTGCCGTGTTGCACCACCCCGGCCTGGACGCTGCGTTCAAAGAACTCGTGCTCACCCTCCCAGCCGAAACCTACATCGGCGAACAGCTCGACGTGGTGGACCCGCAGCGCATCCACACCGTGCGCGAAGCCATGCGTCAACAGCTCGCCCATGCCCTGCACGACGACTGGGTCCACGCTTATGAGGCCCACAAGGACAACGGCGCCTACCGGCCCGACCCCGTCTCCAGCGGTCGCCGCGCTTTGGCGGGGCTGGCGCTGCAAATGCTGTGCGTGGCTGCCCGCGACAACGGCAACCCGGTCTGGCCGGGCAAGGCCTACCAGCGCTTCAAGGACGCGGGTAACATGACCGACCGCTTCAACGCCCTGCAAGCGCTGGTGATCAGCGGCCATGCCCTGGCGCAAGAGGCGCTGCAACGCTTTCACAGCCAGTTCCAGCATGACGATCTGGTGCTCGACAAATGGTTTGCACTGCAAGCAGGCGCGCCCGACCGCTCGGGCAACATCCTGCCCCTGGTGCGCCAGCTCATGCAACACCCAGACTTCCACCTGCGCAACCCGAACCGGGCGCGCAGCGTCATCAGCACCTACTGCCACGCCAACCCCGGCGCCTTCCACCGCGCAGACGCCGCAGGGTATGCGTTCTGGTGCGAGCGGGTGCTGGAAATCGACGCCTTCAACCCGCAGGTGGCCGCCCGCTTGGCCCGTGCACTCGACCGCTGGAGCAAGCTCGCCGAGCCCTATCGCAGCGCCGCCCGCGAGGCCATCGCTCGTGTCGCCGCCCACGATGCGTTGAGCAACGATGTGCGCGAAGTCGTCACCCGGGCCTTGGCCGACTGACCCCCGGCGCTAAAATGGAGGGCTTCGGCGCGGTTTCTCTGCGCGTGCCCTCCCCCTTTTTTCACCCAGACAGGTACTTGTCATCATGTCTTTGTTTTCCGCCGTCGAAATGGCCCCCCGCGACCCCATCCTGGGTCTGAATGAGCAGTTTGCCGCCGACACCAACCCGCACAAGGTCAACCTCGGCGTGGGCGTCTATTACGACGACAACGGCAAGCTGCCCCTGCTGCAATGCGTGCAGCAGGCCGAAAAAGCCTTGATGGACCGACCCGCCGCCCGCGGCTACCTGCCCATCGACGGCATTGCCGCTTACGACAACGCCGTCAAAGGCTTGGTCTTCGGCACCGACAGCGAGCCGGTCAAGAGCGGCCGGGTGGCCACGGTGCAGGCACTGGGCGGCACCGGCGGCCTCAAGATCGGCGCCGACTTCCTCAAGAAGCTCACCCCCAATGCCAAGGTGCTGATCTCCGACCCGAGCTGGGAAAACCACCGTGCGCTGTTCACCCACGCCGGCTTCACCGTTGAAACCTACACTTACTACGACGCGGCCAAGCGGGGCGTGAACTTCGAGGGCATGTTGGCCAGCCTCAAAGCCGCCGCACCCGGCACCATCGTGGTGCTGCATGCCTGCTGCCACAACCCCACCGGCTACGACCTCACCCCCGAGCAGTGGGACCAGGTGATCGCCACCATCAAAGCCCACAGCCTGACCCCGTTCCTGGACATGGCCTACCAGGGCTTTGGCCACGGCATTGCCGAAGACGGTGCTGTGATCCAGAAGTTCGTGGCGGCCGGTCTCACGTTCTTTGTGTCCACCAGCTTTTCCAAGAGCTTCAGCCTGTACGGCGAGCGCGTGGGCGCCTTGAGCGTGCTGTGCGAGAACAAGGATGAAGCCGACCGCGTGCTCAGCCAGCTCAAGATCGTCATCCGCACCAATTACTCCAACCCGCCCACCCATGGCGGCGCCGTGGTGGCCGCCGTGCTCAACGACCCCGCGCTGCGCGCCTTGTGGGAGAAAGAGCTGGGCGAAATGCGCACGCGCATCAAGGCCATGCGCCAGGCGCTGGTGGATGGCCTGAAAGCCGCCGGCGTGAAGCAGGACATGAGCTTCATCACCACCCAGATCGGCATGTTCAGCTACTCCGGTCTCAGCAAGGACCAGATGGTGCGCCTGCGCAACGAGTTCGGGGTCTATGGCACCGACACCGGCCGCATGTGCGTGGCCGCGCTCAACAGCAAAAACATCGACCACGTCTGCAAGGCCATCGCCGCTGTGGTGTGATTCGCGCAAGTGTCAAGACATCATCAGCGATTCCTGATATATTTGCTGCACCGCAACATAACTGAGAGGTAGCCCCATGCTGTACCACATCTACGAGACCCAGCGCTCGCTGATGGAACCGTTCTCGGACTTCGCACAGGTCACGGCCAAGCTGTTTGCCAACCCTCTCAGCCCCCTGGGCCAGCTTCCGATGGCCGAACGCATCGCCGCTGCCTACGACCTGCTGCACCGGCTGGGCAAAGACTATGAAAAGCCGGAATTCGGCATCCGCAGTGTGGACATCGGTGGCCAGCAAGTGGCCATCCACGAGCGGGTCGAGATCGACAAGCCTTTCTGCGAACTGCGGCGATTCAAGCGCTATGCCGACGACACCCAGACCCTGGCCCTGCTCAAACAGCAACCCGTCGTGCTCATCGTGGCCCCTTTGTCCGGGCACTATGCCACCCTGCTGCGCGACACCGTTCGCACCATGCTGCAGGGCCACAAGATTTATATCACCGACTGGAAAAATGCCCGGCTGGTACCGCTGAGCGAGGGGGAGTTTCATCTCGATGACTATGTCAACTACGTGCAGGAATTCATCCGTTACCTGCAGAAGCAGTACGGCAATTGCCACGTGATGAGCGTGTGCCAGCCCACGGTTCCGGTATTGGCAGCCGTATCGCTCATGGCCAGCCGTGGCGAGCCGACTCCCTTGTCCATGACCATGATGGGCGGCCCCATCGACGCCCGCCGCTCCCCGACCGCGGTCAACAACCTCGCCATGCACCGCAGCTACGAGTGGTTCGAGAACAACGTGATCTACCGCGTACCCTCGACCTTCCCCGGAGCCGGGCGCCGGGTGTACCCAGGCTTCCTGCAGCACGCCGGCTTCATCGCCATGAATCCGGACCGCCATGTCAGCAGCCATTACGACTACTTCATGGACCTCGTGAAGGGCGACAACGAGAGCGCCGAAGCGCACCGCCGGTTCTACGACGAGTACAACGCCGTGCTCGACATGGATGCCGACTACTACCTGGAAACCATCCACACCGTGTTTCAGGAGTTCAAGCTGGTCCACGGCACCTGGGACGTACGCAACGAGCAAGGCCGACTGGAACGGGTACGGCCGCAGGACATCCGCAACACCGGCCTGCTGACGGTGGAAGGCGAACTCGACGACATCTCCGGCTGTGGACAGACCCGGGCCGCGCATGACCTGTGCACCGGGATCGAAGCCTCGGAACAGCGGCATTTCGAGGTCGAGGGTGCCGGGCACTACGGTATTTTCAGCGGCCGGCGCTGGCGCGAAAAGGTGTACCCGGTGGTCAAGGCCTTCATTGCCGAACACCAACCGTCTTCCACGGTCCCCAAACCCTCCACCAGCGAGACGACGACTCGCCGGTCCGCCCCACGCGAGCGTGCATCGACCGCCTCCACACCGGGTGAGTGAGCGCCACGCCTCCCGTAACGACCCGCCCTGCCGGCCGCCTACCGACAGGGCGCTGCCCCCCTTGGCCCGTCAAATCGACGCGCTGCTGCCCCAAACCCAATGCACCCGATGCGGCTATCCGGATTGCGCCGCCTATGCGCAGGCCATCGCGGCGGGTCAGGCCCAGATCAACCAGTGCCCCCCGGGAGGGGAGGAAGGCGTTCGGCGTTTGGCTGCACTCACGGGTCAACCGGCTCTGCCGCTGAACCCGGCGCACGGGCAGGAAGGCCCGCGCAGCGTGGCGGTCATCGACGAAGACTGGTGCATCGGCTGCACCTTGTGCATCAAGGCCTGCCCCACCGATGCGATCGTGGGCACGAACAAGCGCATGCACACCGTCATCGAGCCCTATTGCACGGGTTGCGAGCTGTGTATACCCGTCTGTCCGGTGGACTGCATCGGCCTGGAAAACGTGAGCGGCACAGCCACCGGTTGGGCGGCCTGGTCACCCCAGCAAGCAGATCTCGCCCGTTCACGCCACCAGTGGCACCTGGAGCGCACCCGGCGCGAGGCATTGGAACACCAAGCACGCCAAGAACAGAAAGCCCAGGAAAAGCTCGCGCATCTGCAAGCGCACTCCAAGCATGACGACCCCGCCGTGCTGGACAAAAAACGCGCCGTGATCGAAGCCGCCCTGGCACGCGCACGGGCGGCACGCCAAGCCGCCAGCTGACTCCATGGCCAGATCGGTGGCACCGATGCCTGTGCGCAGTCAGGCCGCACGCACGGGCAACATGGCCAGGCCTCGATAGAGCGGATTGCGGTTGCGCACAGGCACCCCATCCAGCGTCAAGCTGGGCTTGTGCGTGGCCAGAACGCGCAGCACGGTCTGGGCCTCCATGTGGGTGAGCGCGGCCCCTATGCAAATGTGCGCACCACTGCCGAACGACAGGGCACCAGGGCTGCTGCGGTCGATTTGCAAGGCCTCCGGGTTGCGATGGCGGGCGGGGTCGCGGTTGGCGGAGCCGATCAACGGCAGGACCAGATCGCCACGCTGGATGGCTTGGCCACACAGCGTCATGGCGCGCGTGACACGGCGGCCAGTCCATTGCACCGGGCTGTCGAAACGCAGCAGCTCGCGCACAGCGTTGCCTGCCAGATCGGGTTGCCGACACAGCAAACGCCATTGGCTGGGGTGAGAGAGCAAGGCGTGCAGGCCGTTGCCGAGCAGGTTGCGGGTGGTCTCATACCCGGCAAACAGCAACATGGCGCATTGGGCCAACAGCTCCAGGCTGGATTCGATCTGCCCTTGCGCCTCGGCGTGCAGCAGGCGGCTCACCAGGTCGTCGCCCAGGTGCTGCCGGCGCCAGGGCAGCAGCTCGCGCTCGAAATAGGCCGTCATCTCCAGCAGGCTGCGCTGCGCGCGCAGCAATTGAGCGTGTTCGGGTTGTGTCGCTCCAATGAACACGGCGATGTTGTCGCACCAGTGCATGAAGGTGGTTTCGAGAGCCGGGTCCACGTCCATCAGCCGGCCGATGACGTGTGCCGGCAGCGGCCGGGCCAGCTCCGCCATGAAGTCGAACCGGCCATGGAAGGCACGCACGCGCTCGGTCACCGTGGCGTCCAGCCAGTTTTGCAGCGGAGCCAGCGCGTCGGGCCGAAAAGCAGGCATGAGGATCTGACGCAGGCGACCATGGTCGGGCGCATCCAGAAAAAGCATGGCACGGGCGAACAGGCTCTGGAAGGGGCGCAGTTCGGCCCGGCCTTGCTGTGCGGCGGCCATCACCCAGCCACCCGTGCGCTGGGCAGACAGCGCCGGGTCACGCAAGGCGGCCTCCACGACGGCGTGGCGGGTGAGCAGCCACGCCCCGCCGAAGAAGGCGTCGCTCCACAGCACGGGACCGGCCTCGCGCCATGCGCGGTAGGCAGGGTAAGGGTCGTCCAGGAACGCGTCGTCTATCGACGGCGCAGCGACCGCCTCGGCAAGCGTCATGCCTCAGCGCCCGGCACCTCCGTGCCTTTCACGGCGGGACGTTCGCCTTGGGGCTTGAGGCCCAAACGCTCGAACAGTCGGCGGTCACGCTGGGCCTGGGGGTTGGTGGTGGTGAGCAGTCGGTCGCCGTAGAAGATGGAATTGGCCCCCGCCGCGAAGCACAGGGTTTGCAGGGCGTCGTCCATCTGCTCGCGGCCTGCCGAGAGGCGCACCATGGTGGTGGGCATGGTGATGCGCGCCACGGCAATGGTACGAACGAACTCGAAGGGGTCGATGGGCTCGGCATCGGCCAGCGGGGTACCGGGCACGGCGACGAGGTGGTTGATGGGCACGGACTCGGGGTAAGGGTCGAGGTTGGCCAGTTGGGCGATGAGGCCCGCACGCTGGGTGCGGGTCTCGCCCATGCCCACGATGCCGCCGCAGCACACGTTGATGCCCGCCTGGCGAACGCTTGCCAACGTGTCGAGCCGGTCTTGGTAAGTGCGTGTGCTGATGACATGGCCGTAGTAGTCCGGCGAGGTGTCGAGGTTGTGGTTGTAGTAGTCCAGGCCGGCGTCCTTGAGCTGGCGGGCCTGCTCGCCGTCGAGCATGCCCAGCGTCATGCAGGTTTCCAGGCCCAGCTCGCGCACGCCTTCGATCATGGCCACCACGCGCTCCATGTCGCGCTCCTTGGGGCTGCGCCAGGCGGCTCCCATGCAGAACCGCGTGGCTCCTTGCTCCTTCGCGGCGCGGGCGGCCTCGAGCACCTCATCCAACGACATGATTTTGCTGGCTTCGAGCCCGGTGTCGAAGTGGGCGGACTGGGGGCAATAGCCGCAGTCCTCGGCGCAGCCGCCCGTCTTGATGGACAACAGCGTGGAAAGCTGCACCTCGTTGGGGTCGAAGTGTGCACGGTGTACCTGCTGGGCGCGGAACAGCAGATCCATGAAAGGCAGTTCGTACAGCGCCTCGACGGCAGCCACGCTCCAGCGGGTTTCGGGCACGCCCACGTTGGCGCGGCGCAGGGACGACAGGGAGATGGGGGCGACGGTGGTCATGGTGTCACTTCACAAAAAGGTTGTTGCAGGCCGAACAGGGTTTGCAGGCCGGTGGCGCAGAGGTGTGGGGCCACGGCGGCTGCGTGCGGGCGTTCCAGGTAGGGCACGATGCCCAGGCAAGGCGCGTGAAAGCGCCGTTCCAGCTCGTGTGTGAGGGTGTGGATGTTGTCTGGCAAGTGCAGCATCAGCGGGTCCAAGGTATTGCCGACCCAGCCGGCCAGGCGCAGGTTGCGGGCGACGATGGCCTCGGCGGTGAGCAGCGCGTGGTTGATGCAGCCCAACCGCAGCCCGACGACGAGCACCACCGGCAAGTTCAGCGCGCGCATGAGATGCGAGCTGTCCCAGTCGGGACCGAGCGGCACACACAGCCCGCCGGCGCCCTCCACCACGATCAGGTCGGCGCGTTGGGCGAGCTGCCGGGCGCCTTGCTCCAGCGCGTCGCGGTCGATCACCCGTCCCTCGGCCTGGGCGGCGAGGTGCGGCGCGCAGGGCTGGCGCAACTGGCATGGGCCCACTTCTTCGCGCCGCAGCTCGATGTTGCTGGCAGCCCACAGGGTTTCCACGTCCTCATTCACCCAGTGTCCGGCAATGGGGTCCATGCCGGCGGCCACGGGCTTGTACCCGGCCACGCGCAAGCCTGCCTGGGCGGCGCGGTGCAGCAGCCCAGCACTGACGCGGGTCTTGCCCACCTCGGTGTCGGTGCCGGTGACGAAACAGCCTTTCATGATTGCTCCTCGTTCAGGATGTTGGACAGCGCGCCCAGCAGTTGGTCCACATCGGCTGCGGTGTGGCTGGCCGACAGGGTCAGGCGCAAACGCGCCGTGCCCACAGGCACGGTGGGCGGTCGAATGGCGGGTGCCCGAATGCCACGCGCTTGCAGCGCGGTTGCCAGTGCCAGGGCGCGTGCATTGTCACCCACGATCAGGGGCTGGATGGGCGTCCATGACGGGGGCAGCGACAGGCCCGTGTGTTGCAACACCAAAGCCGCCAGCCCGGTGCGCAGTTGAGCCACCAACTCGTTCAGCCGCGCGCGCCGTTGGGCACCTTGCGCACCTTCGATGATCTCCAAGGCATGTCTGAGCACATACGCCAACGCGGGCGGCATGGCCGTGGTGTAAATGTAAGGCCGGGCTCGCTGCACCAGCCATTGGATGATGAGCGGATGCGCCGCCACGAAGGCGCCCGACACCCCGGCGGCCTTGCCCAAGGTACCCATGTAGATCAGGCGTTCGCTGCATAGCGCGAAATGCTCCAGGCTGCCATGGCCATGTGCGCCGAGCACGCCCAAACCATGTGCATCGTCGATCACCAGCCAGGCGTCGTATTGCTCGGCCAGTTGCAGCAGCGCGGGCACGTCGGCCACATCGCCGTCCATGCTGAACACGGCGTCGGTGACGATGAGCTTGACCGGGCTGGTGCAGGCCCGCAACTGCCGTTCCAGCGCGTCGAGCTGCGCGTGGGGGTAACGCTGCAGCTTGGCCCGCGCCAGCAAGGCACCGTCGATGAGCGAGGCGTGATTGAGTTTGTCGGACAGGATGGTGGCCTGGTGGTCGCCCAGCGCCGTCATCAGCGCCACATTGGCCATATAGCCGCTGCAAAACAGCAACGCCTGCGCACCGGGGATGTGGGGTCCCAGCCATCGCGCGAGCATGGCCTCCAGCTCGGCATGGGCTTGGCTGTGACCGCTGACGAGATGTGAAGCGCCACTGCCCACCCCCCACAGACGAGCGCCCTCGGCCAGCGCATCGATGAGCACGGGATGGTTGGCCAGCCCCAGATAATCGTTGCTGCAGAAGACCAGCAGGTCTGCCGCGTCTTGCCAGCGCTGGCGGGGTGAACATGGCGACATGCCCACCCGGCGGTGCCTGCGCAGGCCGGCGGCCTCCAAGTCAAGCAGTTGCTGGTTGATGTGCTCGATCAGCATCGGGTTGTTGCAAGGTGTCGTGCAAGGTGGCCTGCAGGCGCTCGGACAACCAACGCGAGAGGTCTGCGTCGAGCACGTAGGGCGGCATCAGGTACACGGTGCGTCCGATGGGGCGCACCAGCAGTTCGTGGCGGCGGCCCGCCAGATGGAACGCCTCAGCGAAGCGGCCCTGGGCAAGCTCTACCTTCACGTCGAAGGCCCAAATCATGCCACGGCGGCGTGGGTGCTCCACCCCGGGGTGTGCCATCAGCGGGGCCAGCGCCTCGTCCAGTACAGCCGCTTGCCCGGCGTTGCGACCCAGCACGTCGTCGGTGTCGAAACGGTCGAGCACGGCCAGCGCTGCCCGGCAGGCCAGTGCGTTGCCGGTGTAGGAATGCGAGTGCAGGAAGCCGCGCGCCACGTCGTCGGACAGGAAGGCGCGGTAGATGGCGTCGCGGCACAGCACCAGCGACAGCGGCAGAAAGCCGCCCGTGATGCCCTTGGACAGGCACATGAAGTCGGGCCAGATGCCTGCCTGTTCGCAGGCAAAGAAGGTGCCTGTGCGGCCACAGCCCACGGCGATTTCGTCGGCGATGAGGTGTACCCCGTGCTGGTCGCACAGCGCACGCACCCGTTGCAGGTAGGACGCATGGTGCATCGCCATGCCGGCGGCGCATTGCACCAGCGGCTCCACGATGACGGCGGCGATGTGCGCGTGCCGCTCGGCCAGCAGCGCCTCCAGATCGGCGGCGGCGCGTTGGGCCACGGCGGCGGCATCCTCGCCTGCGGCGGCCTGGCGGTCGTCGGGCGATGCCACCAGGTGCGATCGCATCAGCAGCGGGTCGTAGGCATCGCGGAAGACGGGCACGTCCGTCACGGCCAGGGCGCCCAGCGTCTCACCGTGGTAGCCCTGCCGCACGCAGACGAATTCGCGCTTGCCGCCCTGCCCCACGTTGCGCCAATGGTGGAAGCTCATCTTGAGCGCGATTTCCACGGCGGAGGCGCCATCGCTGGCGTAGAAGGCGTGGCCCAGCACACCGCCCGTGCGGGCCGAGAGGCGTTCGGCCAGCTCGATGGCGGGCGCATGGGTGCAGCCGGCCAGCATCACATGGGGCAAGGTGTCAAGCTGCTGCTTGAGCGCGCTGGCAATGCCTGCATCGGCATGGCCGAACAGATTGACCCACCAACTGCTGTTGGCGTCGAAGTAGCGGTGGCCTTCCTGGTCGTACAGCCAGGGGCCCTTGGCGCGGGCAATGGGCAGCGGCGGCACCACGGCCGCGCGCTGCATTTGCGTGCAGGGGTGCCACACGCTGGCCAGGCTGCGGGCCTGCCAATCGGCGTTGTTGTTCGTCACGTCAGCCCAGCGCCTTGACCACTTCGGGCGGTGCCTGCACCAGCTCGATCAGCACCCCCTCGCCGGCGATGGGAAACTCGTCACTGGCCTTGGGGTGGAGAAAACAGATGTCGTAACCAGCGGCCCCCTTGCGGATGCCGCCCGGCGCCATGCGCACGCCCTGCGCGGTGAGCCACTCCACGGCCTTGGGCAGGTCGTCGATCCACAGGCCCACGTGGTTGAGCGGCGTGGTGTGAACAGCAGGCTTCTTCTCGGGGTCGAGCGGCTGCATCAGGTCCACCTCCACCCGGTGCGGGCCTTGGCCGATGGCGCAGATGTCCTCGTCCACGTTCTCACGCTCGCTCTTGAAGGTGCCGGTCACCTCCAGGCCTAGCATCTCCACCCACAACTTCTGCAGGCGGGACTTGTCCGGGCCACCGATGGCAATCTGCTGGATGCCCAGCACCTTGAAAGGCCTTTGACTCATTTCTCGAACTCCACGATGGGCTGGTCCACCACCAGGCTGTCGCCCTTGTTGGCCAGGACCTTGGCCACCACGCCGTCGGCGGCAGCAAAAAGGATGTTTTCCATTTTCATGGCCTCGATCACGGCCACGCGCTCACCGGCCTGCACTTTCTGGCCCGGCTGCACCGCCACCTCCACCAACAGGCCCGGCATGGGCGAGAGCACGTACTGGCTCATGTCGGGCGGCGCTTTGAAGGGCATGAGTTTGTGCAGCTCGGCCATGCGTGGCGACACCACCATGGTCTCCAGCTTGGTGCCGTTGTGCTGCACCACCAGGGCCAGCGGGTTCTTGGCCGAGCCGCGCTCCATCTGGGCGGTGAACGGCTGACCATTGCATTCGCCGGTGATGACGATGTCGTTCAGGCGCGACGACGAAGTGATCTTGTAGCGTTTGCCGTTGACCACCACCGCGGCATAGCCCGTCTCGCCGGTGAATTCGTCCACATGCACCGGGGTGTAGCGGTGCTGACCGTCGGGGGACAGGCTGATCACCGTGAAATCGCTGCCCACCTTCACGCCATAGCCGGGCAACTGGCCGCTCAGGCCGGTGGCACGCTCGCGGCTCTTGCGCCGCACGAAAGCGGCCAGGGCCACGAGGAAGTCCGGGTCCTCGTGCGGCACATCCTCGGCGCGAAAGCCGCCGGCGTAGTGCTGCGCGATGAAACCGGTGTTGAAGTTGCCGGAAACGAAATCCGGATGCGCCAGCAGCGCGGCCTGAAACGGGATGTTGCTGCTGATGCCGCGAATGACGAAGCCGTTGAGGGCCTCGCGCATCTTGGCGATCGCATCGTTGCGGTCCTTGCCATGCACGATGAGCTTGGCGATCATCGAGTCGTAGTACATCGGGATCTCGCCGCCTTCGAACACACCGGTGTCCACGCGCACGCCGTACTTGTGACCGGTGTCGGCCTGCCACATGGTTTCTCTCGGGGGCGTGAACCGCACCAGACGGCCCGTGGACGGCAGGAAGTTTCGGAACGGGTCTTCGGCATTGATGCGGCACTCGATGGCCCAGCCGTCACGCTTGACGTCGGCTTGCGTGAGCGGCAGCTTTTCGCCGGCGGCCACGCGGATCATCAGTTCCACCAGATCCAGCCCGGTGATGCACTCGGTCACCGGATGCTCCACCTGCAGGCGGGTGTTCATTTCCAGGAAGTAGAAGTCCTGGTTCTTGCCGACCACGAATTCCACCGTGCCCGCGCTCTGGTACTGCACGGCCTTGGCCAGGGCCACGGCCTGCTCGCCCATGGCCTTGCGGGTGGCCTCGGTGATGAAGGGCGACGGCGCTTCCTCGATGACCTTCTGGTGCCGGCGCTGGATGGAGCACTCGCGCTCGTTGAGGTAGATGACGTTGCCGTGGCTGTCGCCGAGGATCTGGATCTCGATGTGACGCGGCTGCTCGACGAACTTCTCGATGAAGATGCGGTCGTCGCCGAAGCTGTTGCGGGCCTCGTTCTGGCAGGCGGTGAAGCCTTCGAGGGCCTCCTTGTCGTTGTAGGCCACGCGCAGACCCTTGCCGCCACCGCCGGCGCTGGCCTTGATCATCACCGGATAGCCGATGCCCTTGGCGATCTCCACCGCCTTCTCAGCGGAAGGGATCGGGTCGTTGTAGCCGGGAATGGTGTTGACCCCGGCCTCATTGGCCAGCTTCTTGGAGGCGATCTTGTCGCCCATGGCGGCAATCGAGTGCGCCTTGGGGCCGATGAAGACCAGACCCTCGTCCTCGCAGCGCTTGGCGAAATCCTCGTTTTCACTCAGGAAGCCATAGCCGGGGTGGATGGCTTCTGCGCCGGTCTGCTTGGCGGCGGCGATGATCTTGTCGGCCACCAGGTAAGACTCGCGCGACGGCGCCGGGCCCAGCAGCACGGCCTCGTCGGCCAGGCGCACGTGGCGGGCTTCTTTGTCGGCCTCGGAATACACCGCCACGGTGGCAATGCCCATTTTCTTGGCGGTGGCCATGACGCGGCAGGCGATCTCACCTCGGTTGGCAATCAGGATTTTCTTGAACATGTGCGGACTCCTCGGGCGCGGATTACAGGGGGATGTTGCCGTGCTTGCGCCACGGGTTTTCGATCTTCTTGTCCTTGAGCATCACCAGCGAGCGGCAGATGCGCTTGCGGGTGTTGTGCGGCATGATCACGTCGTCGATGTAGCCCCGGTTGGCGGCCACGAACGGGTTGGCGAAACGGGCCTTGTACTCGGCCTCGCGGGCAGCCAGCTTTTGCGGGTCGTTCTTGTCTTCGCGGAAGATGATTTCCACCGCGCCCTTGGCGCCCATCACCGCGATCTCGGCATTGGGCCAGGCGAAGTTCACATCGCCGCGCAGGTGCTTGGAGGCCATCACGTCATAAGCCCCGCCATAGGCCTTGCGGGTGATGACGGTGATCTTCGGCACGGTGCACTCGGCGTAGGCGTAAAGCAGCTTGGCGCCGTGCTTGATGATGCCGCCATACTCCTGACTGGTGCCGGGCATGAAACCGGGAACGTCCACGAAGGTGATGACCGGAATGTTGAAGGCATCACAGAAGCGCACGAAGCGCGCCGCCTTGATGCTCGACTTGATATCCAGACAGCCCGCCAGTACGAGCGGCTGGTTGGCCACGATGCCCACGGTCTGTCCGTCCATGCGGGCGAAACCGACGATGATGTTCTTGGCGTAATCGGGCTGGATCTCGAAGAAGTCGCCGTCATCGACCGTCTTGAGGATCAGCTCCTTCATGTCATACGGCTTGTTCGGGTTGTCCGGCACCAGGGTGTCCAGGCTCATTTCGACGCGGTCGATCGGGTCGCCGCTGGGGCGAACCGGCGCTTTTTCACGGTTGTTGAGCGGCAGGTAGTTGTAGAGCCGGCGCAGCATCAGCAGCGCTTCCACGTCATTCTCAAAAGCCCCGTCGGCCACGCCGCTCTTGGTGTTGTGGGTGATGGCGCCGCCCAGTTCCTCGGCGGTGACTTCCTCGTGCGTCACGGTTTTCACCACCTCGGGGCCGGTCACGAACATGTAGGAGCTGTCCTTGACCATGAAGATGAAGTCGGTCATCGCCGGCGAATACACCGCGCCGCCGGCGCACGGCCCCATGATCAGGCTGATCTGCGGAATCACGCCACTGGCCAGCACGTTGCGCTGGAACACCTCGGCATAGCCGCCCAATGAAGCCACGCCTTCCTGAATGCGCGCGCCACCCGAGTCGTTGAGGCCGATCACCGGAGCGCCCACTTTCATCGCCTGGTCCATGATCTTGCAGATTTTTTCGGCGTGCGCTTCGGACAGGGCACCACCGAAGACCGTGAAGTCCTGGCTGAAGACGAACACCAGGCGCCCGTTGATCATGCCGTAGCCGGTAACCACGCCATCGCCGGGGATTTTGTTGTCGGCCATGCCGAAGTCGGTACAGCGGTGCTCGACGAACATGTCCCATTCTTCGAAGGTGCCCTCGTCGAGCAGGATTTCGATGCGCTCACGAGCGGTGAGTTTGCCTTTGGCGTGCTGGGCGTCGATGCGCTTTTGACCGCCGCCGAGTCGGGCGGCAGCGCGCTTTCGTTCGAGTTGTTCGAGGATTTCGTGCATGGAACTCTCCGGTGTTAAACGTGGCGAAGGTGGTAGCGGTAAAGAAAGGCAGCGGTGGCGCGGGCACTGATGCCGTCGCGCCCCCAGAGCTTGCGGTTGTCGGACAGATGACGCAACCAGGCCAGCCGCTTGATGGCCGCGCCAAGCGCGCGCTGAACCTCGGGGGTTTCCTGGCCGAGCCAGGCGTCCAGTTGTGCATCGACCCATGACGGGGGCGCATCGAGCGCCCAGAGGGAAGATTGCAGGAAGATGAGCCAATCCCGCGCCTGGGCGTCGGGCAGGGACATCACCTCCAAGGGATCGTCCTCGAAGTCGATGGCGCCGATTTCGTGCGGGAGCACCATGATGTTGCGGGCGAAACACTGGCTCAGATACTGTCCTGCCCGATGGACCTCCAGCAGATAATGCGCACAGCGTTGCCAGGCGACCCGGGCCGCTTCGCCGCCTTGGTCGATCAGGCGGATCAGGTTGTTCTGGCCCAGGTCCTCCATGACGATGAAGTCCTCGGCCACATGCCACAGCCGTGGCACCCGCACACCGGCGGCCGAGAGGTCTTGGAGCCGGCGCACTTCCACCTTCTGTGCAAGTGCCCCCCCATGCACCGGCACCGCCTTGAGACAAGCGACTCCGGCCAGCGTAGCGATGCCGTTGAGCAGGCGGTGCGCCCATGGCCCCCTGAGTGGGCGCTGCCCCTTGACCACGACCCGCCCTTCGGGCAGCTCGAAATGTTCCACCCGGTTGCGTCGCCAGCCTTGTGAGGCTTTGATGATCTCCAGCGAACGCGCACTCAGCACGAGGGCTCCTTCGTTTGCAGAAAAACGGCCAGCAATTCGCGTGCGGCGGCAGAGGCCACCCGCCGCCCCTGCAACACCTCGTCGGACAGGCCAGGCAACAGACGGCGAACAGCGGCGTGCTGCCGGAATGCCTCCCGCAGACCGGCATCGATGCGTTCCCACATCCAGGCCCGAGCCTGCTGGTGCCGCTTGGCTTGCAGACGCCCGTTCGCCGTTTGCAGGCGGCGGAAATCGCTCACCAGCGCCCAGAAGCTGTCCACCCCCTGCCCATGCAGCGCGCTGATCTGGATCACCTGCGGGTGCCAAATGGCAAGGCCCCCACGCTCTCCCACTGCGTGCGGGTCGCTGCCCCCCGAGGGGGCTGGTTCGCCCTTGGGGCGGCCCAGCGGGCGAACCGTTTCTGCTGGAGGCGCGATGGGCATGCGCTCGGGGTTGCCGTGCAAGCCCAGCAGACGCAGAGACGATGTGATCTGCGCCCGCGCGCGGGTGGCGGCATCCGGGTCGATGTCGGCCTTGTTGATGACCACCAGGTCGGCCAGCTCCATCACGCCTTTCTTGATGGCTTGCAGATCGTCGCCGGCGTTGGGCAGTTGCAGCAGGCAAAACATATCGGTCATGTTGGCCACGGCGGTTTCGCTCTGGCCCACGCCCACCGTCTCGACGATGACCACGTCGTACCCGGCGGCCTCGCACACCAGCATGGCTTCACGGGTTTTCTCGGCCACACCGCCCAGGGTGCCGCTGCTGGGGCTGGGGCGGATGTAGGCACGCTCATGCACCGACAGGTGTTCCATGCGCGTTTTGTCGCCCAGGATGGAGCCGCCCGACACGCTGCTGGACGGGTCCACCGCCAGCACGGCCACGCGGTGGCCCAGCCCGATGAGGTACAGGCCCAGCGCCTCGATGAACGTGCTCTTGCCCACGCCCGGCACGCCGCTGATGCCCAGCCGCAACGCCTGGCCGGTGTGCGGCAGCAGCGCGGTGAGCAGTTCGTCCGCCTGGGCGCGGTGATCGGCCCGGGTGGATTCCAGCAGCGTGATGGCCTTGGCCATCGCCCGGCGCTGCACGGCGCCCTGCCCCCGGACGATGCCATCGAAAAGCTCGGCAGGGCTCAAGCGACCGCCTTTTTGATCTGCTCCAGCACGTCCTTGGCGCTGGCGGGAATGGGGGTCCCGGGACCATAGATGCCCTTGACGCCCGCTTCATAGAGGAATTCGTAGTCCTGGCGCGGAATCACCCCGCCCACGAAGACAATGATGTCGTCGGCACCCTGCTTCTTGAGTTCTTCGATGATGGCAGGCACCAGCGTCTTGTGGCCTGCGGCCAGGGTGGACACACCCACGGCATGCACGTCGTTCTCGATGGCCTGGCGCGCGCACTCTTCGGGCGTCTGGAACAGCGGGCCCATGTCCACGTCGAAGCCCAGGTCGGCGAAGGCGGTGGCCACCACCTTGGCACCCCGATCGTGGCCGTCCTGCCCCAGCTTGGCGATCATCACGCGCGGTCGGCGGCCTTGGCTCTCGGCAAAGGCCGCGATCTCCTCCTTGAGTTTTTCCCAGCCTTCGGCCGAATCGTAGGCAGCAGCGTACACCCCGGTCACCTTTTGTGTGTCGGCGCGGTGGCGCCCAAAAACCTTCTCCAGTGCGTCGGACACCTCGCCCACCGTGGCCCGCAGGCGGATGGCGCGGATGGACAGGTCCAAGAGATTACCACTGCCGCTTTCGGCGGCGGCGGTCAGTGCCTCCAGCGCCGCCTGCACGGCCGCATGGTCGCGCTTGGCCTTGACCTCCTTCAAGCGCGCAATCTGCTGCTCACGCACCTTGTGGTTGTCCACCTCCAGGATTTCGATCGGGTCTTCCTTGGCCAGCTTGTACTTGTTGACGCCCACGATCACGTCCTTGCCGGAGTCGATGCGCGCCTGCTTCTCGGCGGCGGCGGCTTCGATCTTCAGCTTGGCCCAGCCGCTGTCCACGGCCTTGGTCATGCCGCCCATGGCGTCTACTTCTTCGATGATCTTCCAGGCTTCGTCGGCCATCTGCTGGGTCAGCGTCTCCATCATGTAGCTGCCCGCCCAAGGGTCCACCACCTTGGTGATGTGCGTTTCTTCCTGGATGATGAGCTGTGTGTTGCGCGCGATGCGGGCGCTGAACTCGGTGGGCAACGCAATGGCTTCGTCGAAGCTGTTGGTGTGCAGGCTCTGCGTGCCGCCAAAGACGGCCGCCATGGCCTCGATGGTGGTGCGCACGATGTTGTTGTACGGGTCCTGCTCCGTCAGGCTCCAGCCACTGGTCTGGCTGTGCGTGCGCAGCATCAGACTCTTGGGGTTCTTGGCGTTGAAGCCCTTCATGATGCGGCACCACAGCAGGCGCGCCGCCCGCATCTTGGCGATTTCCAGGTAGAAGTTCATGCCGACCGCCCAGAAAAAACTCAGGCGCCCGGCAAAGTCGTCCACGTCCATGCCCTTGGCAATGGCGGTCTTCACGTATTCCTTGCCATCGGCCAGGGTGAAGGCCATCTCCAGCGCCTGGTTGGCCCCGGCTTCCTGCATGTGGTAGCCGCTGATGCTGATGGAGTTGAACTTCGGCATGTGCTTCGAGGTGTACTCGATGATGTCGCCGATGATGCGCATCGAAGGCTCGGGCGGGTAGATGTAGGTGTTGCGGACCATGAACTCCTTGAGGATGTCGTTCTGGATGGTGCCGCTGAGCTGGTCCTGGCGCACGCCCTGTTCCTCCGCCGCCACCACATAGCCCGCCAGCACGGGCAGCACGGCGCCGTTCATGGTCATGGACACGCTCACCTTGTCCAGCGGAATGCCGTCGAACAGGATCTTCATGTCCTCCACGCTGTCGATGGCCACGCCGGCCTTGCCCACGTCACCAAACACGCGGGGATGGTCGCTGTCGTAACCCCGGTGGGTGGCCAGATCGAACGCCACACTCACCCCCTGCGCACCCGCGGCGAGTGCCTTGCGGTAGAAGGCATTGGATTCTTCAGCCGTGGAAAAGCCGGCGTACTGGCGGATGGTCCAGGGCCGCACCGTGTACATCGTGGCCTGCGGGCCGCGGATAAAGGGCTCGAAACCCGGCAGCGTGTCGGTATAGGGCAGATCTTTGATGTCTTGCGCGGTGTACAAGGGCTTGACCACGATGCCGTCGGGCGTGACCCAGTTGAGGCTCTCCAACGGGCGGTCTTTGAGCGACTTGGCAGCGGCCTTTTCCCAGTCGGACAGGGTGGCGGGCTTGAACTCGGACGTCATGTGGGGCACCTGTGCATGTGATCTTGAATGGAGCGCATTCTACATCATTCATAATTATTGATGCAAAATGCAGATTGAGGTAACATCGCACCCCATCCGCTCGATTGTCGATCCTTTCACCATGTCCCTGACCCCACGCGCCCTGTATGAAGAAGTGGCCGAACTGTTGCGGCAACGCATCTTCAACCGGGAGCTGCCGCCCGGGAGCTGGATCGACGAGCTCAAGATCGCCGAGGAACTGGGCATCAGCCGCACCCCATTGCGCGAAGCGCTGAAGGTGCTGGCCGCCGAAGGGCTGGTGACCATGAAGGTGCGTCGCGGCGCCTACGTGACCGAAGTATCCGAACAAGACTTGCGTGAGGTTTACGAACTGCTGTCGCTGCTGGAATCCGATGCCGCCGGGGCCGTCTGCGAGCGCGCCACAGACGACGATCTGCGCGAACTCCAGGCCCTGCATCAGGAACTGGAGCGCTCAGCCGATCCGGCCACAGGCTCGCGCGAGCGGTTCTTCGCCCTGAACGAAGCGTTTCATCTGCGCTTGCTCGACTTGGCCGGCAACCGCTGGCGTAAACAGATGGTCGCCGACCTGCGCAAGGTCATGAAGCTCAACCGGCACAGCTCGCTGCTCAAGGCGGGGCGCATCGAAGAGTCGCTGAAAGAACACCGCGCGATCCTCGCGGCCGTGACGGCCCGCCAAGCGGGCAAAGCCCGCGCTGCGGTGAAAACCCACTTTGCCAACGGGCTGGAAGCGGCCGCCTGAACCGGGGATTCCCCGGGTTTCTGGCGGCTGGCCCCTGTGCCTACAATGGGCCATTCGCACCGGGCGGCACCGGGCGGAAACGTCCCCCTGAAACCACCGACCCCGATTGTGGCCGATACAACGCCATCCCCACTCGACCGGCACACCCTGCTCGAATACCAGGCGATTCTCGAAAACGCCTCGGTGGGCATCGTGTTCACACGCCATCAGCATGTGTTGCATTGCAACCGCCGCTGCTCGGAGATCTTTGGCTGGCCCCATGGTGAATTGGTCGGACAACACGGCTCGGTGTTTTACACCTCCCCCGAGGAATACGCCCGCGTCGGGCGGGAGGCTTCCCCCCTCCTTGCCCAAGGGCAACTGTTCGATCAGGAAATGCCCATGCGGCGCAAGGATGGCGGCGTCGTGTACTGCCACATCCGTGCCAAGGCCATCGATCCAGCGAACACCGCAGAAGGCACCATTTGGATTGTTGAAGACGTCGGCGAGCGTCATCGAGCCGAGGCCCAGATTCAGGACTTGCTGCTGAAGCAGCAGGCGATCCTGGAGAACGCCTCCATCGGGATTGCCTTCACCCACAATGGCGTCATCGTGCACTGCAACCCCCGCATGGAGGCGATCTTCGGTTGGCCACCTGGGGGGTTGATAGGACGTCGGAGCGAGGTATTCTTCCGGAACACGGAGGATTATCAGGCCTTCGGCCGCCAGGTCGGACCTCTGTTGGCACGAGGCGAACTGGTGGATATCGAGTGGCTCAATGTCAAGCAAGATGGCACTGCCCTCTGGAGTCGCCACCTCGCCAAAGCCATACCCAACCTTGACGAAGGTCTGGGCGCCATCTGGATCAGCGAAGACATCACCAAACGGAAGGCCATCGAGGAAGCGCTCCATGAAGCCCAGCGCCAGTTGGAGCAGCGCGTGCTGGAGCGCACCGCGGAGCTGGAAAAAGCCCACCAGCAACTCGATGCCATGATCCAGTGTGCCCCGCTGGCCATTTACACGCGCGATCCCCAAAGTGTCATCACCAGCTGGAACCCGGCGGCCGAACAGATGTTTGGCTGGTCTGCCGAAGAGGTCGTCGGCCGGCAAATACCCTCCGTCCCGAGCGACCAGCTGGAGGAGCACGAGGCGCTGGTGCGCCGCGTGCTGGCGGGTGAAACCTTGATGCAGATCGAGGTGGTGCGCCTACGCCGCGATGGCAAACGCATCTACCTCAACATGACTGTCGCTCCCATGCGCGACAGCGCCGGCTGCATCACCGGCTACCTCACCATCGCCGCCGACATCAGCGAGCGCAAGGAGGCCGAGCAGCGCATCGAATTCCTGGCCTACCACGACGTGCTCACCGGCCTGCCCAACCGGCTGCTGTTGCGCGACCGGGTGGACCAGGCCATGGCCCATGCGGAGCGCCACCGCAAACATATGGCGCTGCTCTTCATGGACCTCGACAACTTCAAGCAGATCAACGACACGCTGGGCCATGACAGCGGCGACCAGCTCCTCAGAGAGGTGACGCAACGCATCCGGCACTGTATCCGCGACACCGACACCGTCAGCCGCCAAGGCGGCGATGAGTTCGTCATCCTGCTGCCGGATCTCACCGATGCTCAAGCCGCCGTCCCCGTGCTCGACAAACTGATGGAACAGATGCAGCGCCCCTTCGTGCTGGACGGCAACGAACTGAGCACATCGATGTCGGTGGGCGTGGCGGTGTACCCGGAAGATGGCCGAACGTTCGATGCCCTTCTGAAAAAAGCGGACATGGCCATGTATCAAGCCAAGGAAAACGGCCGCGCGACCTACCATTTTTTCAACGACGCCATGAGCCACCGCGCCAGCGAACACCTGGCCCTGCGCAACGGCCTGCGGCGGGCGCTCGACCATGGCGAGCTGGAACTGTATTACCAGCCTCAAGTGGATCTGGCCAGTGGCTGCATCACCGGCGCCGAAGCCCTGCTGCGCTGGAACGCCCCCGGTGACGGCCTGATCATGCCAGGGCGGTTCATTCCCGTGGCCGAAGAAAGCGGACTCATCGTGCCCATCGGCGAATGGGTCATCATGGAAGCCTGTCGGCAGGCCAGTGCCTGGCGCCGGGCGGGGCTGCCCGAACTGTGCGTGGCCATCAACCTGTCGGCCGTACAGTTCCGCCGCGGCAATGTGGAACAGACCGTGCTCCGGGCCCTGGAGTCGACCGGTCTGCCCCCGCATTGCCTGGAACTGGAGCTGACCGAATCCATCATGATCCAGAGCCTCGAACAGGTGCTCGCCACGGTCCGCCGGCTCAAACTGCTCGGCGTGAAGCTGTCGATCGACGATTTCGGCACCGGCTACTCCAGCCTCTCCTACCTCAAGCGGTTCGACGTGGACAAGCTCAAGATCGACCAGTCCTTCGTGCGCGATCTGGCCACCGACCCCGACGACGCGGCCATCGTTCGTGCCATCGTCCAGATGGCCCGGAGTCTGAACCTGAAAACCATTGCCGAGGGAGTGGAAACCGAAGACATGCGGCACATGCTCCGGGTGTTCCAGTGCGATGAGGCACAGGGCTACTTGTTCGCCCACCCGATGGGGGCTGAAGCGTTCGCCCGATTCTTGAGCGAACGCTCGGGCGTCTGAGCCTCAGGCTGCCGCTCCTGCGCCCGTGCTGCGCGGGCCATGGCCCACACCTCCCGCGGGGGCAAGGGTTTGAGCCGATGGTTGCTCCAAACCTGACGCCACCCTCGCGCCCCGCGTTGGCCGTGATAGAGGCCCAGCATGTGGCGCGCGATCGCATACCAGGGGGTACCGTCCTCACGCGCCTCGCGCTCCATGTAGGCCACCATCGCCTCTTCCACCGCCTCGCGCGTCACGGCTTGGGCAGGCTCACCGTAAAAGTCTTCATCCCAGGTCGACATGAGCCAGGGGTGGTGGTAGGCTTCGCGCCCCAACATGGCCCCATCGACCTCGCGCAGATGCGCCTCGATCGCTTCGTTCGTCTGGATACCCCCATTGATCACGATCGTCAGGTGAGGAAAATCCCGCTTCAGGCGATAGACGTGCTCATAACGCAGCGGCGGCACCTCGCGGTTCTCCTTGGGACTGAGGCCCTGCAACCAGGCATTGCGCGCGTGTACGATGAACACTTCGCAGCCCGCCTCGCTGACCAGCCCCACGAAATCGCGCACGAAATCGTAGCTCTCCACCCGGTCGATGCCGATGCGATGCTTGACCGTGACGGGAATCCGCACCGCATCCCGCATGGCCTTGACGCCATCGGCCACCAGGCCAGGCGCCGCCATCAGACAGGCACCGAAAGCCCCCCGCTGCACCCGCTCGCTGGGGCAACCGCAATTCAGGTTGATCTCATCGTAGCCCCAGGCCTCGCCGAGGCGCGCCGCGATCGCCAGCTCGCGCGGCTCGCTGCCACCCAGTTGGAGCGCCACCGGGTGTTCCTGCGCATCCAGGCGCAGGTGGCGGCGCACCGATCCGTGCATCAGCGCCCCCGTGGTCACCATCTCGGTATAGAGCCGGGTGCGACGGGTCAACAAGCGGTGGAAATAGCGGCAGTGCTTGTCCGTCCACTCGAGCATCGGCGCCACGGACAGGCGCCAACCCGCCTCTTGCATGGGTACTCTGATGCAAAAGACCATCAAGCCAGCCTGAAAGCAGCCACAGACTGCACCAGTTCCTGGGCCTGGCTGCGCAAACTGTTGGCGGCAGCCGCCATCTCTTCGACCAAGGCGGCGTTTTGTTGCGTGGCCTGATCCATCTGCACCACCGCTTCTTCGACTTGGCCGACGCCGCTGCTTTGCTCCAAGCTGGCGGCACTGATCTCGCCCACGATGTCGGTCACACGCCGAATGCTGTCGACCACCTCTTGCATGGTCTGCCCTGCACGGTTCACCAAGGCCGAACCCTGCTCGACACGCTCGACGCTGACTTGAATCAGGGCTTTGATTTCCTTGGCAGCCTCTGCGCTGCGCCCGGCCAAGCTGCGCACTTCGCCGGCCACCACGGCAAATCCGCGCCCTTGTTCACCGGCGCGCGCCGCTTCCACAGCGGCGTTGAGGGCCAGGATATTGGTCTGGAAAGCGATACCGTCGATCATGTTGATGATGTCTGCGATTTTGCGGCTGCTCTCGGAGATGCCCGACATCGTGTGTACCACTTGGCTCACCACTTCGCCTCCCTGCACAGCCACGCTGGAGGCGCTCTGGGCCAGTTGGTTGGCTTGTTGCGCGTTGTCTGAATTTTGCTTCACCGTCGAAGACAGCTCCTCCATCGAAGACGCTGTTTCCTCCAGGGCGCTGGCCTGGCTTTCGGTTCGGGAACTCAAATCCTGATTGCCCTGCGCAATCTGGGCACTGGCCGAGGCCACAGCCTCGGCGCCTTGCCGCACCTGACCCACCAGGCGCACCAACGAACGTTGCATGTCACTCAATGCCCGCAGCAATTGGCCGATCTCATCGGTCGTCTTGGGATGAACGCTATGGGTCAGGTCTCCCCCCGCCACGGCCTGGGCCAATTCCACCGCCTCTTTCATCGGCACGGTGATGGAGCGCACAATCCAGAAGCCCAACAGCAAAGCAAGCACCACGGCAGCACCCACCGCCACCCACACGGTCACCCGCAACTCGCGGACGTCGGCTACTGCCGTCTTTCCTGTTTCCTGGGAAACCTGTTTTTGCAACTCGATCTGCCGATTCAGCGCATCGAGATACGCCAGTTGCACAGGCCGGATGCCATTGAGCAGGTGTTCGACAGCCTCCTCTCTTTGCCCACTGTCAAGCAGCGAAAAGTACCGGTCCACGCCTGCCCTGAATTGGGTGCCGCTCTGCACGATCGTGGCCATCAGCTGGCGCCCTTGGGGCGATACGATCATCTCCTCCATCCGTTGGAGGATTTGCGCCGAACGCTGCCGGGATGCCAAGATGTCGTCCCGCTCGCGCTGCACATCGGCCGGGTTCGGCATCAAGGCCATGTTGCGGATGGCTCGGGCCTGGCGATTTACCTCCAGGCGGAGTTCGTTCATGTCCTCAATGATCACCATCCGGTTGTCGACAATGTCCAGCAGCTCATCCTGAACCACCGCCGCCTTGAGCGTGCTTTGCAGGCCGATCAGCAAAATGACCAGCACCAGCACACCGAAAGCCAAGGTCAAACGTGTTGCAATGTTCAGATTGTTCAAATAAGTCATGGCACCCCCCGGTTCATTTGTCGCTGACGAATATCGTTCTCTGAGGCCTTGAACACCAAGCTCTGCTACCCAGACAACCCGCCAAAGCGGGTTGCCAGCAGCGTCAAGACAGCGCCAGATCAGCCCATGTGCAGGCCGCCGTTCACCGAGAAGTCGGCGCCGGTGGTGAAGCCGGCGTCCTCGCCGGCCAGCCACGCCACGATGGAGCCGATTTCCTCGGGACGACCCAAGCGCTTCACGGGAATCGTGGCCACGATCTTCTCCAGCACATCGGGACGGATGGCCCGCACCATGTCGGTGCCGATATAGCCGGGACTGACGGTGTTGACCGTCACCCCCTTGGCGGCCAGTTCCTGGGCCAGCGCCATGGTAAAGCCGTGCATACCGGCCTTGGCGGCGGAGTAGTTGGTCTGGCCGGCCTGGCCCTTCTCACCGTTCACCGAGGAAATCTGGATGATGCGGCCCCAACCGCGCTCCACCATGTCCGGCACCACCTGCTTGGTCACGTTGAACATGGAAGTCAGGTTGGTGTTGATCACGGCGTTCCAGTCGTCCAGTGTCATCTTCAGGAACATGCGGTCGCGCGTGATGCCGGCGTTGTTGACCAGCACATCGATGGGGCCGTGCTCTTCTTTGGCCTTGGCAAAAGCCTGAACGGTCGAATCCCAATCGGCCACGTTGCCCACGCTGGCGTAGAACGTATAACCCAGGGCTTTCTGTTCATCCAGCCATTTCTGGTAGTCCCGCGTCGGGCCACAGCCCGCGATGACCTTGAATCCAGCCTGGGCCAGGCGATGGCAGATGGCGGTACCGATACCGCCCATGCCGCCGGTGACGTAAGCAACTTTTTGACTCATGTTGTGCTCCTCTGGGTGTGATGAGTGGGTGACAGACAGGAAATCATCAACGCTCGACGGTCAGGGACACGCCCATGCCACCGCCGATGCACAAGGCCGCCAGGCCTTTTTTCGCGTCGCGACGCTGCATTTCATGCAGCAGCGTGACCAGAATGCGGCAACCCGACGCCCCGATGGGGTGACCGATCGCAATCGCGCCGCCGTTAACGTTCACCTTGGCCGGGTCCACGCCCAGCCCCAGGTTGACGGCACAGGCCTGGGCGGCAAAGGCCTCGTTGAGCTCGAATAGGTCCACATCGCCGACGCTCCAGCCGGCGCGGGCCAAAGCCTTTTGCGAAGCCGGCACCGGGCCCATGCCCATGGTGGCGGGGTCCAGGCCGCTGGTGGCAAAGCTGCGGATGGTAGCGAGCGGCTTGAGGCCGAGTGCGGCGGCTTTGCTCGCTTTCATGACCATCACCGCAGCCGCGCCGTCGTTGATGCCCGAGGCGTTACCTGCCGTCACGGTGCCGGCCTTGTCGAAAGCCGGACGCAGGCTGGCCAGTGCCTCGGCATTCGTCTTGCGGTTGATGTACTCGTCGGAGTCGAACACGACCGGGTCCCCCTTCTTCTGGGGTATGACCACGGGCACGATCTCGTCCTTGAACTTGCCCGCCTCCTGTGCGGCAGCCGCTTTCTGCTGGCTGGCAAGCGCGAAGGCATCCTGTTGCTCGCGGCTGATGCCGTGCGCCTTGGCCACGTTTTCGGCCGTGATCCCCATGTGGTATTGGTTGTACACATCCCACAGGCCGTCCACGATCATGGTGTCCACCATCTTCCAGTCGCCCATGCGCTGGCCGTCGCGGCTGCCGTTGAGCACATGCGGGCTGGCGCTCATGTTTTCCTGACCACCGGCAATCACGATCTCGCTGTCGCCCCAGGCAATCGCCTGGGCCGCCAGCATCACCGATTTCAGACCCGAACCGCAGACGGCGTTGATCGTCATGGCGGGTGTCTCTTTGGCAATGCCGGCCTTCATCATGGCCTGGCGGGCCGGGTTCTGACCCACACCCGCTGCAAGCACCTGCCCCATGATGACTTCACCGATCTGGTCAGCACCCACGCCGGTACGCTCCAGCAACGCTTTGATGACGGTTGCGCCCAGCTCGGGCGCCGGGATCTTGGCCAAGCTGCCGCCGAACTTGCCCACGGCGGTACGGGCGGCGCCCACAATGACGATGTCTTCCATGTTCACTCCTGTGTTGATGTGACTTGAGGTTCGGCGGCTTCAGGCCTTGACCTTGACGTAGCGCCCCGGTGCCGGCTCGATGGGTTTGTATTTCCGGTTGCCGTAGCTCTTGGGAGCGGGGATCGGCTTGCCCGCATGACCCTTGAGCCAGGTGGACCAGTCCGTCCACCAGCTGCCCGGGTGTTCAGTCGCAGAGGCGAGCCAGTCCTCCAAACGGGGCGGGAAATGGTTGTCCACACCGATCCAGTGGCTGCGCTTGCCCTTGCTGGCTGGGTTGATGACCCCAGCGATATGCCCGGACGCCCCCATGACGAAACGCTTGGGCCCGGGCAGATGCTGGGTGCTGGCGTAGGCCCCGCCAATCGGCACGATGTGGTCTTCGCGCGAACCATAGATGTAGACGGGGATGTCGATCTTGCCCAGGTCGATCTTTTCGCCACAAACCGTGGCGGCTCCGGGTTTGCAAAGGCGGTTTTCCAGGTAAGTGTTGCGCAGATACCAAGCGTAGTAGGGCCCCGGCAGGTTGGTGCTGTCGCTGTTCCAGTACAGCAAGTCGAACGGCGGCGGCGTCTCGCCTTTCAGGTAGTTGTTCACCACGTAGTTCCACACCAGGTCGTTCGGGCGCAGGAAGCTGAAGGTGGTGGCGAGTTCCCGCCCGGGCAGCAGACCGCCGTGGGCGAACTGCATTTCGCGGAACTTCACGAAGGCCTCGTCGATGAAAACGTCCAGCACGCCGGTGTCGGAGAAGTCGAGGAAGGTGGTGAGGAAAGTGGCGCTGTGCACCGGTTTTTCCCCGCGCGCGGCCAGCACAGCGAGCGCCGTGCCCAGCATGGTGCCCCCCACGCAGAAGCCCAGGGCGTTGATGTCCTCGGCGCCCGTGATCTCGCGCGTGACTGTGATCGCGCGGATCACTCCATCCTCGATGTAGTCGTCCCAAGTCTTGTGGGCACAGGATGCGTCGGGGTTGCGCCAGCTCATCACGAAGGTGCGCATCCCCTGCTCGACCGCATAGCGGATCAGGGAGTTCTCGGGCTGCAGGTCCAGGATGTAAAACTTATTGATGCAGGGCGGCACCAGCAGGAAGGGACGTTCGTGGACCTTGGCGGTGAGCGGTTTGTACTGGATGAGCTGGAACAGATCGTTCTCGAACACCACCTGACCTTCGGTGGTGGCCACGTTCTTGCCGACTTCAAAGGCGCTTTCGTCGGTCATGGACACGTGCCCCTGCTTCATGTCGTGCAGCAAGTTCTGGATACCCCTGGCAATGCTCTCGCCCCGGGTCTCGATCGCTTTTTTCTGCGCCTCGGCGTTGAAGATCAGGAAGTTGCTGGGCGCGCTGGCGTCGATCCACTGCTGCACCGCAAAGTGGATGCGGGCACGGGTCTTGGCATCGGCTTGCACGGCGTCAGCCAGGGACATGAGCGTGCGCGCATTGAGCAGATAGACAGCCGCGACAAAAGCGGACAAGGGGTTCTGCGACCAGGCTTCGTCTGCGAAACGGCGGTCCTTGGGCGGTTTGACCTTGAGGCCCTGGTTCCAGATCTCGGTCAATTCACGGACATAGTTTTGTTGAATGTCCAGCAGACGGGAAGGCTCCACCTGGACCGGCTGGCCGCTGATTTTGGCGAACAGGTGCATCAGGTTGGCGTCGCTGGGCAGCCCAAAACCGGGATGGGGCACGCCCGTTGCCTGCTGGGCCTGGAGCATCTGGGCCCATTGCTGCATGGCGGCTTGCTGGAATGGCTGGGCCGATTGGAGCCAAGGATTGTCAGGTGTCATACACATCTCCGGGACGGGGGTTGCAACGCAGCGGATGGGGGATCGATCACAATAGGCGTTACAGTATGAAGGAGCGAGCTTCCAATGGCCTGACATGCCGTCGAGCTGCTGGATTCGCAGTTGCAAAACATACGCATGTATCTGGTCGTCATTGCCTGGCTCTATGTGGCGGTCCTGATGGCGGTGGCCGAAGCCACCAGCAGCACAGGAACCCTCCTTGGAGCCATTATCACCTTCTTCCTTTACGGTTTGGCGCCGATCGGCATCGGGGTTTACCTGATGGGCACGCCCCTGCGCCGCAAAGCCCGTCTGGCACGGGAACGGCAGGATGCAGCTCTGGGCATGGCTGGCGTGACCCAGCCGTCGAACGTCTCAGAGACGACGCCAGATCAAGGCCGCCATGCGTCCGCTGCCCCCGAGGCGAGCGGTGTCGCGCCGATGCGAGAAAAACCATGAAGGCTGGCTCACGGTGCACCACGCCGCACTGCCATCGTTGCCGTCGATGACGGTGAAGCCCAGCCGCATCAGCCGACGCCGTGCCAGAGCGGGCAAGTCGGCCAGGTAGCGGTCGGGACCGGTCGCCGTCGGCGCACGTGGCACGAAATGGGCCACCGATGCGGCATCGCTGCTCAGGAAAGCCTGCCGCACGTCCTCGCCGACCTCGAACTGCCTCGGCCCAATGCAGGGTCCCAACCATACCGTCGTGCGGGAGCGGTCGGCGGGCCGTTGCACGGCTGGCCACTGCTCGCACAAAGCCTCCAGAACACCATGCCCCTGCCGGCCCGCCAACCCCCGCCAACCGGCATGGGCGGCCGCCACGCTGGCCCCACCCGGAGCCGCGAACAGAATGGGCAAACAGTCGGCGACCAGCACCGTGCAGGCCAGGCCGGTCTGATCGGTCCAGCAGGCATCGGCTTGCACACCGTCCGGGGTGTCGGGCTGCAGCCGGCACACCGCCGACCCATGAACCTGGCGCAAAAACACCGGGCGCACGCCACATGCCGTGGCCAGGCGCTGCCGGTTGCTGGCCACGGCGAGCGGATCGTCTCCCACATGATCGCCGAGATTGAAACTCGACCACGGCCCGACGGACACACCGCCTTCGCGATAGGTCCAGGCGGCTTGTACACCGGCTGGCCAGCGAGCCCCCACCGGCTGGCAACCGACACGCGAGGGATCAGCGCTCGGCATCCGGGCAACGGTCGGGCATGGCACGCTGAAATGCATCGAGTTGCATGCAGGCCTCATGGGCGGCCATGGTCAGCGGGATGTCCAGCGTGGCGTAATCCAGGCCAAAACGGCGACCATTGATCACCTGGGGCACCAGGCAGCAATCGGCCAGCGTCGGCGTGTCGCCATAGGAATAGACCGACGGTGGCAAACCACGCGCAGCGCGCTCGGCCTGCAAGTCGCGCAAACGCCGTTCGTAGGCCAACAGCCCTTCTTTGACCCAGTGGTTGTACCAGGCAGCCCGCTGGTCCTCATCCAGCCCGAGCGGTCCACTCAAGTATTTCAGGATGCGCAGGTTGTTGATCGGATGCACCTCGCAGGCAATGGTCTGCGCCA
This sequence comes from Tepidicella baoligensis, assembly GCF_013432195.1. GTDB lineage: Bacteria > Pseudomonadota > Gammaproteobacteria > Burkholderiales > Burkholderiaceae_C > Tepidicella > Tepidicella baoligensis. The sequence goes on from NZ_JACCDB010000004.1 coordinate 187,398, forward strand.
ACCCGCGTACGCGGGCGCGGCCCAAGGGGTCGGACGGCAGCAGCGGTGGCTCGGGATGGGTTTCGTCCAGGTACTCGATGATGGCCATGGACTGGCTCAGCAACGCGTGGTCGGGGTCGCCGTCCACGTCGAGCACGGGCACCAGCCCATCGGGGCTGATCGCCCGGTAGGCCGCCCCGTGCTGCTCCCCCCGAGCCAGGTGTACCGGCAGGTACTCGTAATCCAGCCCTTTCAGATGCAGCGCGATGCGCACCCGAAACGAGGTGCCAGAACGGAAGTAGTTGTAAAGTTTCATGCGTTGAACTCCATCCAAAAAAACATGCCCGCATCAGAGATGCGCGGTTCACACGGCATGGTCCTGCCCGCGCATGAACACCTTGCGCAACAAACGTTTGAATTCGACCTGCTCCTGCGCGTCCAGTGGCGCCATGAGGCGGTCCTGCGAGCGGGCGATCGGCACCATGAGCGCAGCCACCACGGCTTGGCCAGCCTCGGTCACCCACAGCAGTCGGCGCCGGCGATCGGCCGTATCGCGCTCACGCTGGATCCAGCCCTTGGCCTCCAGCCGCCCGATCACCGAGCCGGACGTGGCGGCATCCAGCGCAACAGCCTGTGCCAAGCTCACCTGGTCCAGGCCGGGCCGGTCGATCAACGCATTGAGGATGGCAAACTGCACCTGGGTCACGTCGTAAGCGGCGGCTTCCTGCGTGAACAAGGCCACAGACACCTGATGCGCCCGGCGTATGAGATGCCCGGGTGCATTCGCAAAATCGAAACTGACAGTGGCAGGAGCGTCTGAAGTCATGGGTGAGCAGGGATGGCAAATCCCCATGACAATAACATGGGGATTACACCTAGTCGATAGCGGCCGTCAGGACACATATTGACACATTTTTTGCCTTACAGTTATGGGAACCGGAATCACTTTGGTCACTCATATGGGGGCCATCAACCACCCATCCGGGATTCGTCGTCAAGAGGAGATTTTCCATGATTCAGCGCAGAACCCTGCTTCAGTCTGGCGCCGCCGTTGCGCTCGGTGCTCCCGCCCTGATCGGCTTTGCCCAGCAAAGCGTGACCCTGAAATTCCACACCTTCATGTCACCGACCTCGAACGTCTGGCTGAACATGCACCGTGCCTGGATGGACAAAGTCGAAAAAGACTCCGGCGGCCGCATCAAGTTTGAAGCATACCCGGCGATGCAGCTCGGCGGCTCACCTGTGCAACTGTTCGATCAGGCCAAGGACGGCGTGGTGGACATCGTCTGGACCCTGCCCGGTAACACCCCCGGCCGCTTCCCGCGCTCCGAGGTGTTCGAGCTGCCCTTCATGATGACGAACGCCGAGGCCACCTCCAAGGCCTTCTGGGAATATGTGCAGACGAAGGCGGCCGACGAGTTCCGCGAAGTCAAGCCCATTGCCTTCCAGGTCCACGGCCCCGGCGTGTTCCACATCAAGAACAAGGCGATCAACTCACCAGACGATTTGCGTGGCCTGAAAATGCGTGGGCCTACCCGCCAAATCACCAAGATGCTGGGCTACCTGGGGGCCACGCCGGTGGGCATGCCGCTGCCGCAAATTCCCGACTCGCTCTCCAAGGGGGTGGTCGACGGTTGCGTGATTCCTTGGGAGGTGGTGCCTTCGATCCGTGTGCACGAGCTCACCCAGTTCCACAGCGAATTCGACTCGTCCGGCGGCGCTCTCTACACCACCACCTTTGTGATGGGCATGAACCAGCGCAAGTACGACTCGCTGCCGCCCGACCTGAAGAAGGTGATCGACGACAATTCCGGCCTCAACGCCTCCGCCTTCCTGGGTCGTACCCAGCAGGCGGGCGATGCACCGGCCCGCAAGCTGGCCGTGGACCGCGGCAACACGATCAACACCATCGGCCAGGCCGAGGCCCAGGAGTTCCGCCGCCGCGCCCGCCAGATGGAGGTGGAGTGGGTGCAGGACATGGATCGTCGAGGCTTCAACGGCCGAGACCTCCTCGAGACCGCGCGCAAACTGATCGAAAAGCACACCAAGGCTTGATGCCTGCGGCCTACCCGGCTTTCTCGCAGAACCGGCCTCTGCAGAGGCCGGTTTTTTATGGCCTTCGCACAACCCTGCAGCCCTGCATGGGCCTTGCCAGACCACTACACTCGGGGCATGTTTCGCTCAAAGATCAAACACTGCCGTGAATGCGGCGCTGCGGTCGAGCACCGGCTGCCTGGCGATGGCGACACCAAGGTCCGGGCCATCTGTCCGCAGTGCGGGACGATCCATTATGAAAACCCGCTCAACGTCGTGGGCACCGTCCCCTTTTGGGGAGCGGATGGCGCACAGGTGTTGCTGTGCAAGCGCAATATCGAGCCGCGCTTCGGCAAGTGGACACTGCCGGCCGGTTTCATGGAACTGGGCGAGAGCACACTGGAAGGCGCGGTGCGCGAGACGCAAGAGGAAGCCGGCGCCGACATCGAAATCCTGGACCTGTTCACGGTGCTCAACGTGGTTCGCGTGGGGCAGGTCCACTTTTACTACCGGGCGCGGTTGCTGAGCGACACGTTCAAGCCTGGTCACGAAACCCAGGAAGCCCGTCTATTCCGCGAGGAGGAAATCCCCTGGGAGGAACTGGCGTTCCGCACGGTCAAGGAGACGCTGGAGTACTATTTCGAGGATCGGCGCCAGGGGCGTTTTTGCGTGCACACGGGCGATATCGTCTGATGGCGGCTGCACCTCAACTGAACAGCCGTCGCGTCAGTGGCGCGCCAGCGGGCAGCTGCCTGGCTTCCAAAGCATCGTAGAGAACCTCGAGATCGGCGCCAATGCGATCCATCGCGTCCTTGCCCAGAGGCTGCCCTCCATCGTCGGTGACGCTGCCCTCCATCGACGCCGCCAGCGCCAGGGCCGCTTCGCGCATGCGCACGAAAGGACGTTCGGCACGGGCCACGTGCGGCACGTCCAGCGTGATCGAAAAATCACGCAGTGCAGCCTGATCGGGGTCTTCGGACAAGGCGGCCTGGGTCTCGAACTGCAGCACCAACACCGCAGCGGCACCCGGCTGCGCGGCCGGCAACACCATACGACCGGGCAAAGCGCCGACCACGAAGCCCTGCCGCGCGGCATGCTGGGTCAGATAGCCGGGGCTCCAGGCGGCCCGGGTGGCTCGAACGGTGAACGAGAGCTGAGCATCGTGCGCACCGGCAAACTGATCGAGCTCGCGGGCACGGGCGACTTCCTGCATCATGTCCGGGAAATCGGCTGCAAGTTGCAAGGCGTCGGCAAATGCCTGCAGCTTCACCACGAATTCGGAGAACTCGATCTCATTGAGCGGCCCCATGCGATTGGCGAGCTGGATACCGGCCCGCAGACAGGTGTAGCGCTGCCCGGAGCGCGGAAATTCCCACGCCTGAGTGGCAAGATTTTGGCCCTCGATGAAGAAAGGCTTGCTGCCGATGCGGCGCGTACCGGGCAGGGCCGCGAGCACGGCATCACCGGAGACCATCGTATCGGCCGTGAGTTGGGCGATCGCGTCGAGTTGCGGATCCAACAACGGCAAGGCGGTTGCGGGGGACTGGCGTGAACCGCTGACCGCCAGGGGTGGCTCGCCAGCTCCGGTATCGTCACCGAGCACAGGTTCGAGTCGATCGTGCAGCGCCTGGGCCACGGCAGCGGCTTCCTGGGCTCGGTCCTCGGTGCCGTCAGCTGGCGCAGGACGGGCGCGGCGCGGCTGCAAGCGAGAGGTGACCCAACGGTTGTAGAGCAAGACAGCCGCCACGACGACCACCCCGAGGACGATCAGGCCCAGTTGCAGAGGGGAGATCACGATGACGCCTCCATCATGCCGGCGGCGGTTTCCATGTCCACCGCCACGATGCGGGATACACCCTGCTCCTGCATGGTCACACCTATGAGCTGCTGTGCCATTTCCATGGCGATTTTGTTGTGGCTGATGAAGAGAAATTGGGTCTCGGCGCTCATGCGTGAGACGAGTTTCGCATAACGCTCGGTGTTGGCATCGTCCAGCGGGGCATCGACCTCGTCGAGCAGACAGAAAGGCGCTGGGTTGAGCTGGAAAATGGCAAACACCAGCGCGATGGCGGTCAGCGCCTTCTCACCACCAGACAGCAGGTGGATGGTCTGGTTTTTCTTGCCTGGGGGCTGGGCCATGACTTGCACACCGGCGTCGAGGATTTCCTCCCCGGTCATCACCAGCCGCGCCTGACCACCCCCAAACAGTTCGGGAAACATCTTGCCGAAATGGCTGTTGACGGTCTCGAAGGTGTGGGCCAGGAGGTCGCGGGTTTCGGCGTCGATTTTGCGAATCGCGTCCTCCAGCGTCCGGATGGCTTCGTGGAGGTCGTTGGACTGGGCGTCGAGGAATTGCTTGCGTTCGCGAGCGCTACCCAGCTCTTCGAGAGCAGCGAGGTTGACGGCGCCCAGCGCGGTGATTTCACGCTGGCAGCGGTCGATCTCGCCCTGCAGGCCATAGAGCTTGACCCCTTCGGTTTCGATGCCTTGCGCGAGTGCGTCGAGATCGGCCCCGGCCTCGGCCAGCCACTGATGGTATTGGTCCAACCCCATCCGGGCCGCCTGTTCCTTGAGCTGGAATTCGGTGATGCGCGCACGCAAGGGTTCGAGCTCGCGCTCCAGTTGCAGACGACGTTCGTCACTGGCGCGTAAGCGGGCGGTGAGTTCGTCGTACTGGCTGCGCTGGGCAGCGAGCTCCTGCTCGCGCTGGAGCTTGGCTTCGAGCGCTGCCTGCAACCCGCCCTGGGCGGCCGCATCGGACAAGCGCTCGAGCTCGACCTGGGCGCGTTGCCGTTCGTCTGCCAGGGCCGCGGCCTGCTGGCGCGCAGTCTCGATCGCGCGCTGCAGTTCGCCGCGTCGAGCTTGCAGGCTGCGCTGGGAAAAGCTCGCTTCCTGGGCCTGCCGTTCCAGCGCACGCCACTGCTCGCGGGCTTGATTCAGCCGGCGCTCGGCGTCTGTGACGGCGTCTTCGAGCTGGGCATGACGCTCTTGACCATCGGCCAGCTGCATGTCGAGCTCCTCGAAACGGGCCTCGGCGGTGAGGCGGCGCGCCTGCAATGCGTCGAGCTGGTCGTCCACCTCTGCCAGGTCACGACCGATCTGCTCGCGACGGTCACGGGCCTGTTCGGCCAACTGGGTCAGGCGCAGCATCTCGACTTGCAACTCATGCACACGGGCCTGCAGTTCCGTGGCTTCTCGGCGGGCAGGCTGCAAACGCTGGGCCACATCGCCATAAGCCGCCTCTGCGCGTTGCAGGGCCGCGCGGGCCTCGTCAGCGATCAGCGACTGTGCGCGAAGCTGCTTGTCGAGGTTGTCGATTTCCTGCGCGCGAGCCAGCAGACCTGCCTGCTCGCTGTCAGGCGCATAAAAACCCACGTGATGAGCAGTGACGCAGTGACCCTGCGGGGTATAGACAGTCGCGTGACCTGACAGCTTGGTGCGCACCGCCAGCGCCTCTTCGAGCGACGCGACGCTGTAACAGCCCTCTAGCCATTCGTCGAGCAGTGCTTGAAGCATGGCATCGTGCAGGCGCAGGCGCCGGGCCAGAGGCACCAGCCCGGGCACCAGGCTGCTTCCAGTCGCCTCGGCCACCGAAGGGGAGAAGAAAGCCAGCCGGGCAGGAGGGGCGTCGGCGACGAAAGCCCGCACCATGTCGAGACGGGAGACCTCCAGCGCCCGCATGCGTTCGCGCAGCGCCGCTTCAATCGCCTGCTCCCAACCCTGTTCGACCTGGAGCCGGGTCCACAGGGGGGCGAGGTTATCGAGGCCATGGCGCGCCAGCCACGGCTGGAGTTTGCCATCGGTCTTGAGCTTGTCCTGCAGGGCCTTGAGCGCCTCCAGCCTGGCCGTGAGCTCGGCCAGCACGCGCCCTTCGGCATTCGCCGCGGCCTGGGCCTGGCGGCGCGCCTCGTCCAGTTGCGGCAGCATGTCCTGCCATTCATGGAGCCGGGCATCGGCCTGTTCCTGAGCCTCCTGAGCCGCCTGCCACTGCTCGCTGGCGCGTTGCAGACGTGACTCGTCCGGGACGACCATGGCGTTGCGATCGGCCATCAGCCGCTCGCGCCGTTGCTGCAACTGGCGCGACTGCTCTTCGATCCCGCGCTGCTCGGCCGCCAACACTTGGATGGCTTGCTGCACCTGGACCACAGCGGCGCGCTGCTCGCCAGCGCGGTGTTGGGCCTGTCGCACAGCCTCTTCCAATGCGGGCAATTGCTGCGCCTGTTCCTCGACCTGCGCAGCCAGGATGTCGCGCTGTTCGGCCGCTGCCTCATTCTGCTCGGCCAAGGCTTCCAGCTCGATTTCGGCGGCTTCCTGGCGCTGCGCCCACTGGGCGATCTGCTCCTGCAACTGACCGAGGCGCTGCTGTACGCGCTGGCGGCCTTCCACCACGTAACGGATCTCGGCTTCGAGCCGCGCCACCTCGGCGCCCGCTTCGTACAGCCGGCCCTGGGCCTGGTTGAGCCGGTCCCCGGCCTCGTAATGGGCCTGGCGGATGGCCTCCAGGTCGGCTTCCACGCGGCGCAAGTCGGCCATGCGGCTTTCGAGCTGATTGACGGCCTGCAGCCCCTCGGCCTGGACCCGCGCCAGCTCGGCTTCGGCGTCGCGCCGTTTGAGAAACCAGAGCTGCTGCTGGCGCAGGTTCATCTGGGCCTGCAGCGCGTGGTAACGCGCGGCCACCTCGGCCTGCTTTTCCAGTTTGTCCAGATTCGCATTGAGTTCGCGCAGGATGTCTTCCACGCGCGTCAGGTTCTCGCGCGTGTCGTTGAGCCGGTTGGCGGTTTCGCGCCGGCGTTCTTTGTACTTGGAAACGCCTGCCGCCTCCTCCAGGAACAAGCGCAGTTCCTCGGGCTTGGACTCGATGATGCGGCTGATGGTGCCCTGGCCGATGATGGCGTAGGCACGCGGCCCCAGGCCGGTGCCCAGGAACACGTCCTGCACATCGCGGCGCCGCACCGGCTGGTTGTTGATGTAGTAGCTGCTGGTGCCGTCTCGCGTGAGCACGCGCTTGACCGCGATTTCGGCAAATTGGCTCCACTGGCCGCCCGCGCGGTGGCTGGCGTTGTCGAACACCAGCTCCACGCTGGCCCGGCTGGCCGGCTTGCGCTGCGTGGTGCCGTTGAAGATCACGTCCTGCATGGACTCGCCGCGCAGCTCGCTGGCCTTGCTTTCGCCCAGCACCCAGCGCACGGCGTCCATGATGTTGGACTTGCCACAGCCGTTCGGCCCCACCACGCCCACGAGCTGCCCGGGCAGGTGGAAGGTGGTGGGTTCGGCAAACGACTTGAAGCCGGAGAGTTTGATCGTGTGGAGGCGCACGGAAGACTGCTCGAAACGGATGCTTGTGCATCTGACAGACGACAAAACCGGAAGTTTAGTCTCTCAGCACCGGTCCCGGATGCCGGTGCGGGCAGCGCCAGCGCGCTACCATCGCGGGCTATGAACCCTCTGCTCACCCGCCTGCAACCGTATCCGTTCGAGCGTCTGCGACAACTGTTCGCGGGCGTGCAGCCCAACCCGGCCTACCGTCCAATCAGCCTGGGCATCGGTGAGCCCCGGCACCCGACGCCCGCCTTCTTGAAAGACCGGCTCTGTCAGGCCATTCAGTCGCCCTATGGCGGACTGGCCACCTATCCGGCAACCGCCGGCACGCCCGAACTCAAGCAAGCCTGCGCCGCTTGGCTACGGCATCGCTATGGTCTGAGCCTGGACCCCGGCACGCAGATCCTGCCCGTCAACGGCTCGCGCGAGGCGCTGTTCGCGCTGGCACAGGTGGTGGTGGACCCTCGCGCCTTCGCCACGGGGGCAGAGCCGGTGGTGGTATGCCCCAACCCCTTCTATCAGATCTATGAGGGGGCCGCCTACCTCTCGGGTGCCCAGCCCTGGTTCGCTCCCAGCGACCCTGCCCGCAACTTCGCCACCGATTGGTCCAGCGTACCACCCGAGGTGTGGGCCCGTACCCAGCTCGTGTACACCTGCTCTCCAGGCAACCCGACCGGGGCCGTCATGCCGCTGGAGGAATGGGCACAACTGTTCGCATTGAGCGACCGCTACGGCTTCGTCATCGCCTCCGACGAGTGCTACAGCGAAATCTACTTCCGTGACGAACCGCCTCTGGGCGCTCTGCAGGCAGCGCACGCGCTGGGCCGCACGGACTTCCGACGGCTCATCAGCCTGACCAGCCTGTCCAAACGCAGCAACGTGCCCGGCCTGCGCAGCGGCTTCGTGGCCGGTGACGCCGAGTTGATCCGCCCTTTCTTGCTCTACCGCACCTACCATGGCAGCGCAATGAGCACCACCGTACAGGCCGCCAGTGCCACCGCCTGGCTGGACGAGGCCCACGTGCGCGACAACCGGCAACAGTACCGGGCCAAGTTCGCGGCGGTCACGCCCCTCCTCGCGGAGGTGATGGACGTGCGCCTGCCGGATGCCGGTTTCTACCTCTGGGCCGGGGTGCCGACGCGCTTCGGTGGCCTGGACCACAGCCATCATCCCGAGCGCGACACCCTGTTCGCCCGTGAGCTGTACGCCCAATACAATGTCACGGTACTGCCCGGCAGCTACCTGGCCCGCGAGGCACAGGGGCACAACCCCGGACGCCACCGGGTGCGCATGGCCCTGGTCGCCGAAACCAGCGAATGCGTCGAAGCCGCGCACCGTATCACCCGTTTCATCCAATCCGCCTGACGGTTCCCCACCATGACCCTACCTTTGCAACAGATCATCGAAAACGCCTGGGACAACCGCGCCCAGATCTCCCCCGCCACGGCACCCCAGGAGGTGCAGGATGCGGTCGAAGAAGTCATCCGCCAGCTCAACGTGGGCAAGCTGCGCGTGGCCACCCGCGAAGCCGTGGGCCAGTGGACCGTGCACCAGTGGATCAAGAAAGCGGTGCTGCTGAGCTTCCGCCTGAAGGACAACGAAATCATGCAGGCCGGCGATCTGGCCTTCTACGACAAGGTGCCCACCAAGTTTGCCCACCTGAGCCCGCAGGAAATGGCCGCCACCGGCGTGCGCGTGGTGCCGCCTGCGGTGGCGCGCCGCGGCAGCTACATCGCCAAAGGCGCGATCCTCATGCCCAGCTACGTGAACATCGGCGCCTACGTCGATGAAGGCACCATGGTGGACACCTGGGCCACCGTGGGCTCCTGCGCCCAGGTTGGCAAGAATGTGCACCTGTCCGGCGGCGTGGGCCTGGGCGGGGTGCTCGAACCCCTGCAGGCCAACCCCACCATCATCGAGGACAACTGTTTCATCGGTGCGCGCTCCGAGATCGTCGAAGGCGTGATCGTCGAAGAAAACTCCGTCATCTCCATGGGCGTCTACATCGGCCAGAGCACGCCGATCTACGACCGCGCCACAGGCGAAATCAGCTACGGCCGCGTACCGGCCGGCTCGGTGGTGATCAGTGGCAGCCTGCCCAAGGAAGGCGGAAAATACAGCCTGTATGCCGCAGTGATCGTGAAGCGGGTGGATGCACAGACCCGCGCCAAGACCACCCTGAACGATTTGCTGCGGGACTGATTCACCAGCACCGGAGGGGGTTGACATGGGTACGATGGAGCGGATTTTGCGCCTGATGGGGGACAAGAAAGCCTCCGACGTGTACATGTCCGCCGCCTCGCCGGTGCTGATCAAAATCAACGGCGTATGCGCCCCGATGAACGCCCAGCCGTTGCCGGCAGACGGGCCGCTGCAACTGCTGTCGGAAATCGTGACCGACGAGCAGATGCACTTGTTCCAGCGCACAGGTGAGCTCAACATCGCCGTGCCCTTGGCCGGGGTTGGGCGCTTTCGGGTCAGTGCCATGAAGCAGCGCGGCAGCTGCGCCGTGGTGATCCGGTTCATCAGCACCGAAATTCCGAGCATCGAGTCGCTCAACATCCCGCCGGTGCTCGCCGACATGATCCTGGCCAAACGCGGCCTGATGCTGGTCGTCGGCTCGACCGGCTCGGGCAAGAGCACCACACTCGCCGCCCTGCTCGACCACCGCAACGCCAACGTGTCGGGGCACATCCTCACCATCGAGGACCCGGTCGAATACCTGTTCAAAAACAAGAAGTGCATCGTCAACCAGCGCGAGGTGGGCACCGACACGGAATCGCTGCAAGTGGCGTTGAAGAACGCGCTGCGCCAGGCCCCGGACGTGATCTTGATCGGCGAGATCCGCGACCGTGAAACCATGTCCCTAGCCATCGCCTACGCCCAGTCCGGCCACCTGGTGCTGGCCACCATGCACGCCAACAACAGCTATCAGGCACTCAACCGCATCCTCAACTTCTACCCGGTGGAGGTGCGCCCGTCCATGCTGAACGACCTGGCCTCGGCGCTCAAGGCCATCGTCTCGCAGCGGCTGATGCGCACCATCGACGGCGGCCGCATCCCGGCGGTGGAAGTCATGGTCAATACCCGCCTGATGAGCGAACTCATCGAGAAAGGCGACTTTTTCGGGGTGCGCGAAGCGCTGGAGAAATCCATGGCCGAGGAGTCGCAGACCTTCGAGGAAGACATCGCCCGCCTGATCGTGGAGGGCAAGGTCGATCGCAAGGAAGGCCTGTCGTATGCCGATTCGCCCACCAACCTCATGTGGCGCTTGCAAAATCAGTTCCCCGCTTCTCACAGCCGCTCCGCGGCGGCTGCCACGGCCGAGACACCTTCGACCGATGCGGCCGGCCCCTCGTTTTCCGACTTCACCCTCGATGTCAACCTCTGACATCGCCATCTGATAGTGCCCATGACCGCCACCTTGCGCCTGACCGAGGCGCTGATCGCCCGCTCCTCCATCACCCCCGATGACGCAGGCTGCCAAACCCTGATCTCCGCCCGGCTGATGCCCTTGGGCTTCGTGTGCGAAACCATCGAGAGCGGCCCCGCCGATTTCCGCGTCACCAACCTGTGGGCCAAGCGCACGGTGTCACCAGACGCCCCCACGCTGGTGTTTGCCGGCCACACCGACGTGGTGCCCACCGGCCCCCTGGACCAATGGGAGAGCGATCCGTTCACCCCCACCCACCGCGATGGCAAGCTCTATGGCCGTGGCGCCAGCGACATGAAAACCTCGCTCGCGGCCATGGTGGTGGCGTGTGAGGACTTCATCGACACCCACCCGCAAGCCCCGCTGAACATCGCCTTCCTGCTCACCAGCGACGAAGAAGGCCCGGCCAACGACGGCACGGTGGTGGTGTGCCGCGAACTGCAAAAACGCGGCGAGCGGCTGGACTATTGCATCGTGGGCGAGCCCACCTCGGTCGAGCGCACGGGTGACATGATCAAGAACGGCCGGCGCGGCACCATGAGCGGCAAGCTCACCGTCAAAGGCGTACAAGGGCACATTGCCTACCCTCACCTCGCGCGCAACCCCATCCACATGCTGGCGCCGGCCCTGGCCGAACTGGTCGCCACCCGCTGGGACGGGGGCAACGATCACTTCCCGCCCACCACCTGGCAGGTCAGCAACATCCACGGCGGTACCGGGGCCAGCAACGTCATCCCCGGCGCCGTGGTGGTGGACTTCAACTTCCGCTTTTCCACCGAAAGCACGGCCGAGGGCTTGCAGCAGCGCGTGGCCGACATCCTGGCCCGCCACGGCCTGCAGGCCGGCGCCGACTACGACCTGGCCTGGACCGTCGGCGGCCTGCCCTTCCTGACCCGACCCGGCACGCTGGTGGATGCCGTGCGCGACGCCATCCGAGCCGAAACCGGCATCGAAACCGAACTCTCCACCACCGGCGGCACCAGCGACGGGCGCTTCATCGCGCAGATCTGCCCGCAGGTCATCGAACTGGGCCCGCCGAACGCCACCATCCACAAGGTCAATGAGTGCGTGACCGTGGCCGACATCGAGCCGCTGACGGCCATCTACCGGCGCGTGCTGGAAAACCTGGCGGGCGTGCCGGCCATGGACGAGACCACACCGTGAGCAATCCCGTGCATGCCCATTCCACACTGGGCGCGCTGCTGGAACGCGCCACCACGTTGCTGGACACGGCCCAGCTCGCCTACGGCCACGGCACCACCAACGCCCGCGACGAGGCCGCGTGGCTCACACTGTGGTCGCTGGGCCTGCCGCTGGACAGCGATCTGTCGGCACTGGAAGACCGACCCGTCAACCACGATGAGCAAGCCCGCGTACTGGCCCTGATCGAGCGCCGCATCGCGACACGCCAGCCCGCCGCCTACCTCACCCGCGAAGCCTGGCTGCAAGGCGTGCCGTTTTACGTGGACGAGCGGGTGATCATCCCGCGCAGCTTCCTCGCCGAACTCATCGCCAACGCCGATGGGGCCGAGAGCATCGACCCCTGGCTCGGCGAACACACCCGCCGCGTGCTGGACCTGTGTACGGGCAACGGCAGCCTGGCGGTACTCGCCGCGCTCGCCTGGCCCGACGTGACGGTGGACGCCGCCGACATCTCGCCAGACGCCCTGGCCGTGGCCCGCATCAACGTGGACAAGCACGGCCTGCAGGAGCGCATTCGCCTCATCGAGTCCGACGGCTGGGCGAATGTGCCCGACCGCTACGACCTGATCCTGTGCAACCCGCCCTATGTGAGCCGCGCCCGCATGGCGGCCCTGCCCCCCGAATACCGCGCCGAACCGGTGATTTCACTGGATGGCGGGTTGAGCGGCAGTAACGACGGCATGGACTTCGTGCGCCACTTGCTGGACCATGCCCTGGAGCACATGAACGGGCACGCCGTGCTGGTGCTCGAAATCGGCAACGAGCGCGAGCACTTCGAACACGCCTTCCCCACCCTGCTCGCCTACTGGCCGGAAACGACCTCGGGCGAAGGCCCGGTGCTGCTGCTCACCCGCGAAGCGCTGCAAGACTGGCAAGCCACGCGTCAGCGCAGCGGAGGCGCGGCATGATCACCCTGCGCGACGTGACCCTGCGGCGCGGCACCAAGGTCGTGCTCGACCGCGCCAGCGTCACCCTCAACCCCGGCGAAAAGGTGGGCCTGGTGGGCCGCAACGGCGCTGGCAAGTCCAGCCTGTTTGCGCTGCTGCAAGGCCACTTGCACGAAGACAGCGGCGACTTCACCTGGCCGCGCCAGTGGCGCCTGGCCCAGGTGGCCCAGGACATGCCCGAGACGGACCAGCCCGCCACCGCCTTCGTGATCGACGGCGACACCCGCCTGCGCGATGCGCAGCAGCAGGTCCGCGCCGCCGAAGCCAGCGGCGACGGCGAGGCGATGGCCCACGCCTACACCGCCCTGCACGACGCCGGTGCCCACGACGCCCCCGCCCGCGCCCAGGCGCTGCTGATGGGGCTGGGCTTTCAGGCGAGCGAGCTGGAGCGCCCGGTCAACAGCTTTTCGGGTGGCTGGCGGATGCGGCTGCAACTGGCGCGCGCCCTCATGTGCCCGAGCGATCTGCTCATGCTCGACGAGCCCACCAACCACCTGGACCTGGACGCCCTGGTCTGGCTGGAAAGCTGGCTCAAACGCTACGAAGGCACGCTGCTGGTCATCAGCCACGACCGCGAATTCCTGGACGCCGTCACGCAGGTCACGCTGCACATCGACAACGGCAAACTCACCCGCTACGGCGGCAACTACAGCCGCTTCGAAGACATGCGGGCCGAGCAGATCCGCCAGCAACAGGCCGCCTTCGCCCGCCAGCAAGACAAGATCGCCCACCTGCAGCGTTTCATCGACCGCTTCAAGGCCAAGGCCACCAAAGCCAAGCAGGCGCAAAGCCGCATCAAGGCCCTGGAGCGCATGGAGAGCATCGCGCCGGTCCTGACCGATGCCGACTTCAGCTTCACCTTCGACGATCCAGGCCAGTTGCCCAACCCCATGCTCAGCCTGCGTGAGGCGCGCTTCGGCTACCGCAGCGACACCGGCGCGGACACCGTGATCGTGCAAAACGTGACGCGCTCGGTGCAGGCCGGCCAGCGCCTGGGCATCTTGGGCGCCAACGGCCAAGGCAAATCCACCTTCGTGAAAACCGTGGCGCGCGCCCTGCCCCTGCTGGGCGGCACGCTCACCGAAGGCAAGGGTCTGCGCATCGGTTACTTTGCCCAGCAGGAGCTGGACGTGCTGCGCCCCGACGACACGCCACTGGCCCACATGATCCGGCTGGCCCGCGAGACCGAAGCGGCGGGCGCCCTGACCGGCCAGGCCCTGCGCGAGCAGGACCTGCGCAACTTCCTGGGCCGCTTCCAGTTCAGCGGCGACATGGTGCAACAGCCCGTGGGCACCATGAGCGGCGGCGAAAAAGCCCGGCTGGTGCTGTGCATGATCGTGTGGCAGCGCCCCAACCTGCTGTTGCTCGACGAACCCACCAACCACCTGGACCTCGCCACCCGGGAAGCACTGGCCGTGGCACTCAACGCATTCGAGGGCACGGTCATGCTCGTCAGCCACGACCGGGCGCTGCTGCGCTCGGTATGCGACGAGTTCTGGCTGGTCTCGCACGGTGGCATCGCACCTTTCGATGGCGATCTGGACGACTACCAGCGTTACCTGCTGGATGTGGCCAAGCAAAAACGCGAAACGGCGCAGGAGCCGTCAGGTGCGGGCCGGCAGGCAGAAAGCGCCCGCCCGGCCAACGGCTCCACGCCTGCGACAGCCCAGCCAGACGCCCCGCGCCTGCCCCCCGGCGAACAACGCAAGCTCGAAGCCCAGCGCCGCCAGCAACTGGCGGACCAATTGAAGCCCCACAAAAAGCGCCGCGACGCCCTGGAACAGCAACTGGAAGCCTTGCAGGCCGAACAAGCCGAGCTGCATGCACGTCTGCAAGGCAACCTGACCCAGGCCGAGTTGGCACAGGTCGGCAAGCGCCTCAAGGCCGTGGACGAGGCGCTCGCCGAAACGGAGGAAGCCTGGCTCGAAGTGGCCGCCTTGATCGAAGACTTGCAAAATGCGGCCGCACTCTGATCCAGCCCAGCACAGCGCAGACCTCTGCACCCAGTCATGCCCGGATGAGGGGCTGCCCCCGTTGCCCGAAGCCTTTCTGCACCTGCTCGACGCGGTGGTGCCCGCCTCGCAACGGCCCATGGTGGACGCCAGCTACACCCGCCCGCACTGGACCAGCTTCCGTTTGAATACGCTCAAGGCCGATCCAGCAGACACCCTGGCCGAGCTCATGGCTCAGCCTGCCCTCAATCTGGAGGCCCTCGACGGCGTGGACGGCGTATTCCTCGTCCCCCCGGCACAACGCGAACACCTCACCCACCACCCGGCGGCGGGTGACGGTCGGATTTACATCCAAGGGCTCTCCAGCATGGCCGCCGTCTGGGCACTGGACCCGCAACCCGGCGAAGAAATCCTCGATCTGGCGGCCGCACCCGGTGGCAAGACCAGCTACATCGCGGCCCGCATGCAAGGCATGGGCCGGCTCGCCGCCGTGGAGCCGGTGAAGGCGCGGTTTCACCGGCTCAAGGCCAACCTGCAGCGACTGGGCGCCGGGCATGTGCACACCTACCTGAAGGACGGTGCCGTGGTCGGCAAGCTGACGCCCGAACGTTTCGACCGCGTGCTGCTGGACGCGCCCTGCTCCTCCGAGGCCCAATTCACCCGGCTGGACCCCACATCGTGGGCCCACTGGAGCCCCAAGAAGGTCAAAGAGAGTGCGCGCCTGCAGGCGCGACTGATCCGCTCGGCCTGGGCGGCCCTCAAGCCCGGCGGACGGCTGGTGTACAGCACCTGCTCCCTGTCGCCGGAAGAAAACGAGCTCACGGTGCAGGGGCTGCTCGCCGAACAAGCCGATGCGGCTGTCGAAGCCATCACGCTGCCCACCCGACCGGACACGCTGCCCACCCTGGCCGGCCTGAGCCACTGGCAAGGTCGGGCGCTGGACCCGCGCCTGGCGCAGTCGCTGCGCATCCTCCCCAGCGACCGCACCGACGCGTTTTACATCTGCTGCCTGCGCAAGGCGGCCTGACGGATCGCGTCCAGCGTCCCGCGCGTGGTGATGACCTCCGGGTCCAGCGGCATCTCGATCAGGGTGCCGGTGGGCGCCTCCAGGGCCCGGCGCAGCGCAGGCTCCCAGTCGGCGGTGCAGGTGACGCGCTCGGCCGCATAGCCGTAGGCCCGGGCCAGGGCACAGAAATCGGGGTTGTGCAGTGAAGAGCCCGCCACATGACCGGGGTACTCGCGCTCCTGGTGCATGCGGATGGTGCCGTACATGCCGTTGTTGAGCAGCAACACGATGGTCTTGGCACCGTGCTGCGTGGCCGTGGCCAACTCCTGCCCATTCATGAGGAAATCGCCGTCCCCCGCGATGGTGAACACGGTGCGCCCGGTCGCAATGGCCGCGGCCACGCCCACCGGCACGCCATAGCCCATGGCGCCATTCGTGGGCGCGAGCTGGGTTTTGTGGCCGCGCGCCAAGCCCGGGTAACGGTAGAAGCGATGCAACCAGCTCGCAAAATTGCCCGCGCCGTTGGTCAGCACCGCATCGGCCGGCAACAGGCGCTGCAGCGTGTGGATGACCTGGGGCAGATCGATCTCACCGGGCAATTGCACGCCGCCGTTGGCCACGTCGATGTTGGCCAGGTAGTCGGCATGGCAGCCTTGCGCCCAGTCGCCCCACGGCACCTGCGGCGGTGGGGTGAGCGTCTCCAGGCTGCGCGCGGCAGCCGACAGGCTCGCACAAATGGCCAGATCGGCCTGATAAACCCGGTTCAACTCCTCGGCGCTGCTGTGGATGTGCACCAGCTTCTGCCGGGGGCGCGGCACCTCGATCAAGGTGTAGCCCCCGGTGGTGGCTTCGCCCAGCCGGGGGCCGATGGCGATCAGCAGGTCGGCCTGCTGGATGCGTTGCGCCAGTGCCGGGTTGATGCCCAGGCCCACATCCCCTGCGTACAAGGGGTGGTGGTTGTCGAACGTGTCCTGAAACCGGAAGGTGTTGCACACCGGCAGTTGCCAGTTCTCGGCGAAACGTTCGAGCGCCTGGGCGGCCTGCGGGGTCCATCCGCCGCCACCGGCCAGCACCAGCGGGCGCTGCGCCTGCAACAGCATCTCGCGCAGTCGGCGCAGTGAACCGGGGTCGCTCCAGGCTTCCACCGGCTCCACGCGCGGCAAGGGCGCACCGTCCACCGGGTGGGAGAGCATGTCTTCGGGCAACACCAGCACCACCGGGCCAGGCCGGCCGTTGAGGGCGGTGGCAAAGGCGCGGGCCACATATTCCGGGATGCGGCGGGCATCGTCGATGCGCTCCACCCGCTTGGCCAGCGGCCCGAAGAAGCGGAAGAAGTCCACCTCCTGGAAGGCCTCGCGGTCGCGGCAGTCGCTGGCCACGTCGCCCACGAACAGCACCATGGGCGTGGAGTCCTGGAACGCCGTGTGCACGCCAATCGACGCATTGGTGGCGCCCGGCCCGCGCGTGACGAAACACACACCCGGACGCCCGGTCAGCTTGCCGTGTGCCTCGGCCATGAAGGCGGCCCCGCCCTCCTGCCGGTTGATGACGAAACGGAGGCGATCGGCATGGTGGTGCAAGCCATCGAGCACCGCCAGGTAGCTCTCGCCCGGTACCCCGAAGGCATGGGTCACGCCCTGTTCGATCAGGCATTCCACCAGCAGATGACCCGCCAGACGGGGGGCAGCAACCTGGGCATTCATGCCTGCACCTCCGCCGTGCGCCGACCCACACCCAATGCCGCGAACACCGACAGCATCAACACCACCGCCGCGCCGGCCAGCGTGACCCCGTACCAGCCCCGGTCCATGAAGGCACCGAAAATCAGCGGCGAAATGGCGAAGCCCACGTCCAGCCCGGAATAGACCGTGCCGTACACCCGGCCTGTGGCCCCCTTGGGCGTGGCACGGCGGATCATCATGTCGCGGCTGGGCCCGGCAACACCCACGGCCAAACCCGTGATCGCCAGCACGATCATGGTGCCGGTGCCGCCCATCCATCCGGTGGCGGCGAGCAACATCAGCAAGGCCCCGGCGCCCATGCAGCCACCCACCACACGATCGGTGTGTGTGGCCTTGCCCGCGACGAATCCCCCCAGCACCATGCCCAGGGCGCCACACAGCATGTAAGCGGTGAGCGTGAACGTGGCGGCCTCCAGGCTGACCGCATGCACCGCCTTGAGGATGGAGGCCGAGTAGGTCTGCACCACCGCCAGCGTCATGGTGGACAACAGGAAGAAAGCGAAACACCACCACACCACCGGCAGCTTCATGAAGGCAAGGTCACTGCCCCGCGTGGCGCCAGGGGGGCGAATCACCACCTCGGTCTCGAGGTGGTCGCGCTGCCACCACAGCAGGGCCAGCACAGCCAGGTACATCACCGCGGCAGCCAGGTAGGCGGCGCGCCAGTCGGCCAGTGCCGTGATGCCGACCAGAAACACCGGTGCCGCCGCCCAGCCCAGGTTGCCGGTGAGACCGTGCACACTGAAGGCATGACCCAGCCTCGGGGCCGAAACCCGCTGGTTGAGAATGGAAAAGTCCACCGGGTGGAACGGCGCGTTGCCCAAACCGGCCAGCACCGACACCAGCAGCAGCGCCGCGTAACCGTCGGCCATGGAGGCGGTCAACGCCGCGGCGGTGAACAGCAACAGGGAGCCGAACAGCACGGGCCGCGCCCCGAATCGGTCCACGACGAAGCCCGCACTGGCCTGGCCCAGGCCGGAGATCACGAAAAACACGCTCATCAGCAAACCGACCTGGGAAAACGACAGGTCGAACTCGCTCATGAGCACCGGAAACAGCGGGGGCAGCAGCAGATGGGTGAAATGCGAGATGCCGTGCGCCAGACCCACCAGGGCCATGACACGCGCGTCTTCGCGCCAAGGAACGGAAGGAGGTGGCGACGAAGCGCCGAGGGACATGCTTGACATGTGACGAATCGTAAGCGAAAGCCCGCAAACCCGCAGTCACCCGCTCGAACCCGCCCGGCACCGCAGCGGACACAGGCACAATAGCCGCATGAACATCGTGATCCTTGACGACTATCAGGATGCCGTGCGCAAACTGCCCTGCGCGGCCAAGCTCGAACCCTATCCCGCCAAGGTGTTCACCAACAACGTCAAGGGGGTGGGGCAACTCTCGGTCCGTCTGCGTGACGCCGACATCGTGGTATTGATTCGTGAACGCACCCATATCACCCGCCAACTGATCGAGAAACTGCCCAAGCTGCGGCTGATTTCGCAAACCGGGAGCGTGGGCCGGCACATCGACGTGGCGGCCTGCACGGCACACGGGGTGGCGGTGGCCGAGGGGGTGGGCTCGCCCGTGGCACCGGCCGAGCTGACCTGGGCGCTGATCATGGCGGCCATGCGGCGCATCCCGCAATACGTGGCCCATCTCAAGCATGGCGCCTGGCAACAGTCGGGTCTCAAGGCGGCCGCCATGCCGCCGAACTTCGGCATCGGCATGGTGTTGCGCGGCAAGACGCTTGGGATCTGGAGCTATGGCAAGATCGGCCAGATCGTGGCCGGATACGGGCGCGCCTTCGGCATGCGGGTGATCGTGTGGGGCGGGCAAGCCAGTTGCCAGCGTGCCGCCGCCGATGGCTACGAGGTGGCCCCCTCCAAGGCCGCGCTGTTTCAGGAGTCGGACGTGCTCAGCCTGCACCTGCGATTGGGCGAACACAACGTGGGCTGCATCTCGCTGGACGATCTCAGCCTGATGAAGCCGACCTCGCTGCTGGTCAACACGTCGCGCGCCGAATTGATTCAACCCGATGCGCTCGTCGCCGGCCTGAACCGCGGCCGCCCCGGCATGGCAGCGGTCGATGTGTTCGAGTCTGAGCCCATTCTGCAAGGCCATGCCCTGCTGCGCCTGGAGAATTGCATCTGCACGCCGCACATCGGCTTCGTGGAACAGGAAAGCTACGAGAAGTACTTCTCCGCCGCGTTCGACAACGTGGTCAATTACATCAAGGGAACGCCGACCAATATCGTCAACCCCGGGGCACTGCAGTACCACCGCTGATCGGGTTCAGGTTTTGGGGTCGTCCGGCTTGGTCTGAATTGGGGGTTCGAGTTCGAACGAGCCGACATCGAAGTCGAGGGTATGGTCCTCACGCTTTTCAGATGTTGGCGAACCCGAGGACTCGTCGGCCCCACTGAGGGGCGGTGCGGACGGCAGCTCGAAATCCAGCATCGGAGCCGCCGCAGCGGCCCCTCCCGGACGGGGGGACAGTTCGGTCACGGACTTCCAGTCCGTCACTGGCAGCGCCGTCTCCTGTTGGGGCGTGTCGGAGCAAGCCTCGCGAAGCTCCCAAACGCCTCTGAGCATGAGCAGGTCATCGAACGCGGCCAGGGTACGCACGGTCAGCGGGCTGTCTGCCGCACCGGGCTGCGAGGCCAGCGCACGCGCCAACAGATCGCCCGCCGCGGCGCGAGGCCATTCGCGCACCAGCGCCTGGATGAAGGCCGTGTCCTCATCGAGATGACGAGACGCCGAGAACTGGGCCCTCTCGGGTACCAGGCGTTGGAAATGCGTTTCGTAAAACCGTTGGGCGGCGCTGCGGTCGTTCTCGCTGCCATGGAGCTGGGCCAGCTGCAACCACAGCAGATACGGGGCCTCCGATGCCCGCGGGCTATCAGACACGAAAGCACTCAGCGCTGCCATGGCCTCCTGGAATTGACCGATGGACTCACAGAAGCGCGCCTGCTGCCAGGTGTCTTCCAGCGCGGCAAGGTCCAATGGGGCGACCGGGACCTCGTGGAACATGGATTCGCGTGCATCGGCAACCTCCAGACCGTCCATGCCATCGGGCGGTGAAACCTCACCGGGCGGCCCAGCCGGCGCCGTCTGCGCCGGCTGCGGCAAAGAGGACTCCCACCAGGGCACGGCCACAGGAGCCGATGCGGCGGACCGGCGCCAGGTACGCCACGCATACCACAGCCCAGCCAGCAGCAACAGCGACAAGCCTCCCAACCCATACACCAGGGCGGATGACCCCTGTTGCGCCTGCTCAGCGGCACGCAGTTGGGCATTCATGGTTTCCAGCGCCAGCCGCAGGCGCTCCTGCTCTGCCCGCAGCGCCTCGAGCTCTTGCTGCAAAGGATTCGGTTCCACCGCCGCGACGGTCGGAACTGGTGCGTCGGAGGTCATGGGGGCGCTGCCGCTGTCCGAGGCAGCGCCGGCAGAAGGCATGTCGACCGGATCGAGTTGCAGACGCGAACCCGCCGCGGGCTCGTCCTGCGGCAGGGTGACGGTGCCAGCGGCATGCCGAGGGTCGTCTTGCACGGGGGGTGGCGCCACGACGGGCAGCGGACGGGTCTTGGACAGCATGCGCGTCACTGCTGCGGGGCGAGGGGCAGGTGCGGAGAGGCGAATCGGGGTTTCGGGCTGCAGCGCGGCAGAATCTGCAGATCGAGCAGGCGTTGCCGCAGCGGTCGAAGGCTGTCCTGCGACGCGCACCGGCGCCAGCCCCTCGACAGGCGCTGCCGCAGGCGCAGGCGGGCGCTGGACCAGCACAGGTCCCGAAGCCGCCGGAGCTGGCGTGGCCAAGCGAGGTTCCACATCCGCCAGCAGGGTGTAGCTGCGGCGAAACGGCGTCTGACAGCCGACCTGGATGGTCACCGTCACGATCGGTTCATTCACCGGCTCGGTGGCGCGCACCCGCAAAGCACCCGCCCCACCGGTGCCGACCCGGTGGATCTCCGCTGTGATCGCCGTGGCCGCAACGCGCATGTCGCCGTAGATCACCTCGGCTTCCAGGCACAAGCCCGCAGCGGCTTCGGAAGCATCGATGCTGCTTTGGATGAGGATATCGAGCGGACGACCGATAATGACGTTGCCTTGCGTGGCACCGAGCGAGACCGCAACGACCTGGGTGGTTGTCGCAAGCAGCACGCTTCCCATCCCCAGCTTCAGCATGTTTTGTTCCTTGTGGTGCGGATATGTGTATCGTTGTCAGCGCTACATTCTGGCACAAGCACCTGACCCGCACCCCATGAGAGACCGCATGAACCCCTCTTTGCACCACACGGCCGCCGCCGTGGGCCGCGGCGCACCCAACCTGAACCTGACACACGTGGAGGACTGACACATGCCAGCGACCCTGAAGAGCCACAGCGTGGATGCCACCCTGGTGCTCACGATCAGCAACCCCGACCACCGCAACGCCCTGGGCCCCGAAATGTACGCCGCCGGCGTCGAGGCCTTCAACGCCGCCGACGGCAACCCGGACGTGCGCTCCATCGTGATCACCGGCGAAGGCCCCCACTTCTGTGCCGGGGGCAATCTGCAACGCCTGCTGGGCAACCGCCAGCACCCCCCCGCGGTCCAGGCCGAGAGCATCGAAGGGTTGCATGGCTGGATCGAAGCGGTGCGCAGTGCCTCCAAACCGGTGGTGGCAGCGGTGGAAGGCTCGTGTGCGGGCGCCGGTTTTTCGCTCGCGCTGGCATGCGATTTCCTGGTCGCAGCCCGCGACAGCGTGTTCGTGATGGCCTACGCCAACGTGGCGCTCTCGCCCGACGGCGGCGGCAGCTGGAACCTGGCGCGGCAGCTGCCGCGTGCCACCACCATGCAATTGTTGATGCTGGGCGAACGCTTCGGTGCCGATCGGCTGCAGCAGCTTGGCTTGATCAACCATGTCACCGAACCCGGTCAGGCGCTGCACCGGGCGCTGGAACTCTGCGAATCGCTCAACGCCAAGGCGCCCAATGCCCTGGCCAGCATCAAGGAGCTGGTCAACGATGCCGCGCAGCAACCACTCAGCGCCCACCTGCGGCAGGAGCGTGACCAGTTCGTCCGCAACCTGCACCACCCCAACGGCGGCGAAGGCATCAGCGCCTTCCTGGACAAGCGCCCGGCACGCTACCGTTGAAGCCGCCGCGTCACCCGCGAGACATTTCCATGCACCCCCAGTCACTCACAAGACAGACGATGGACGAACCGATTCTGACAATGGAAGAACGCGAGGCGATCAACAGCGGTCGCTGGTTCACGAGTCTTTCCCCTTCACTTCGACACGACATCCTTCGATGCGCCTACGTCAAACGCTACAAGGACGGCGACCTCATCGTGGCCCGAGGCGACCCACCCTCCGAGTGGTCCGCCGTGGCCAAGGGCGCCGTGCGCGTGAGCTCGACGTCGCTGTCGGGCAAGCAGATCACCCTGACCTATGTGGAGCCGGGCGTGTGGTTCGGCGACGTGGCGATGTTCGACGGCGACCAACGCACGCACGACGCCTATGCCCACGGCCCGACCACGCTGCTGTGCGTGGCGCGCAACGACTTCCAGAAAATCCTGTCGCAGCACGTGGAGCTGTACGAGGCACTGCTGCGGCTGCAGGCGCGGCGCATCCGCAACCTGTTCGGCCTGGTGGAGGACCTCAACACCCTGCCCCTGCGGGCCCGGCTGGCCAAGCAACTGCTGCACCTGGTGCGCAGCTATGGCGTGCCCTGCCTGGCCAACGGCAACGAAATCCGCATCGGTCTGCAACTGGCGCAAGAAGAACTGGCCCAGATGCTGGGCGCTTCGCGACAGCGGGTGAATCAGGAGCTGAAAGCCATGGAGCGCGAGGAAGCCATCCGCATCGAACCGGGCGGGCTGGTGGTGCGCGACCGCTCAGCGCTGATGCGCATCGCCGAAGCCGAACACTGACCCCCCACCGGAGACCCCATCGGCCATGAGTGACACCCCTTCCCCCCCTCAGGCCGATGCCTCCTCCCCAGGCGGTCACGCCATCGACATCCCTGCCCTGGAGCGTTGGTTGACCGCTCACCTCGCCGGTTTCAGCGGGCCCCTGCAGGTGAAGAAGTTTGCCGGCGGGCAGTCGAACCCGACCTACCGCCTCATCACCCCGGCACGCAGCTACGTGATGCG
The DNA here is from genome assembly GCF_013432195.1 of Tepidicella baoligensis. Classification (GTDB taxonomy): domain Bacteria; phylum Pseudomonadota; class Gammaproteobacteria; order Burkholderiales; family Burkholderiaceae_C; genus Tepidicella; species Tepidicella baoligensis. The sequence goes on from NZ_JACCDB010000004.1 coordinate 211,145, forward strand.
GGCCAAACCTGGCCCGGTGGCCAGGCTGCTGCCATCGGCGCATGCCATCGAGCGCGAGTTCCGCGTCATGAGCGGCCTGGCCGGCACCGATGTGCCCGTGGCCCGCATGCATGTGCTGTGCGAGGACGAAAGCGTCATCGGCCGTGCTTTCTATGTCATGGAGCATGTGGACGGCCGCGTGCTGTGGGAGCAGTCCCTGCCCGGCATGTCACCGGCCGAGCGCCGCGCCCACTACCTGGAAATGAACCGGGTGCTCGCCGCGCTGCACAAGGTGGATTTCCGCGCCGCCGGCCTCGGCGACTACGGCAAGCCGGGCAACTATTTCGAGCGCCAGATCGGCCGCTGGAGCAAGCAGTACCAAGCCTCCATCACCCAGCCGATCCCGGAAATGGATCGCCTCATCGAGTGGCTGCCCGCCCACATCCCGGCCATGGCCCGGGACGAGGCCATGGTCTCCATCGTGCACGGCGACTACCGGCTCGACAACCTCATGTTCCACCCCAGCGAGCCCCGCGTGCTGGCGGTGCTGGACTGGGAACTGTCCACCCTCGGGCACCCGCTGGCCGATTTCAGCTACCACTGCATGTCCTGGCACATCCCCCCCGGCATGTTCCGTGGCATCGCCGGCCTGGACATCGCCGCGCTCGGCATCCCGTCCGAGCAGGAATACATGGCGTTGTACTGCGAACATACCGGCTTTGCCACCCCCGAGGCCCTCATGGCCGACTGGAACTTCTACCTCGCCTACAACATGTTCCGCCTCGCGGCCATCCTGCAGGGGATCGCCAAGCGGGTGGAAGACGGCACCGCCTCCAGCGCCCAGGCCCGCCAGTCGGGCGCGGGTGCCCGCCCCATGGCCGAACTGGCCTGGTCCTTTGCCCAGCGGGCCTGAACACCCCCGCACCGATCCACCACAGGAGCCCCACATGGATTTCGACTACACCCCTAAGGTCAAGGCCCTGCAGGCCCGTCTGCTCGCCTTCATGGACGAGCACATCTACCCCAACGAGCGCCGCTTCTTCGAGGAAATCGCCGCCAACCGTGCCCAGGGCAACCCCTGGGTTCCCACCAGACTGATCGAGGAGCTCAAACCCAAAGCCCGCGAGGCCGGTCTGTGGAACCTGTTCCTGCCGCATTCCAAGCGCGCTCCCGAAGGCCTGAGCAACCTGGAGTACGCCCCGCTGTGCGAGATCATGGGCCGCGTGCCCTTCGCGCCCGAGGTGTTCAACTGCTCGGCCCCCGACACCGGCAACATGGAAACGCTGGAGCGCTACGCCTCGGAAGACCTCAAGGACCGCTGGCTGGAGCCGCTGCTGCGCGGCGAAATCCGCTCCGCCTTCCTGATGACCGAGCCCGAGGTCGCCTCTTCGGATGCCACCAACATCCAGTGCCGCATCGAGCGCCAGGGCGACGAGTATGTGATCAATGGCCGCAAGTGGTGGTCGTCTGGCGCCGGTGACCCGCGTTGCGCGGTCTATATCGTCATGGGCAAGACCGACCCCGAGGCGCCCCGCCATTCGCAACAATCCATGATCGTGGTGCCCGCCGATGCCCCTGGCGTCCGGGTGGTGCGCCCGCTGTCGGTGTTCGGCTACGACGACGCACCCCATGGCCACATGGAGGTGGTGCTGGAAAACGTGCGCGTGCCGGCAGGCAACATCCTGCTCGGTGAAGGGCGTGGCTTCGAAATCGCGCAGGGCCGGCTCGGGCCGGGCCGCATCCACCACTGCATGCGCTCCATCGGAGCGGCCGAGCGAGCACTGGAGCTGATGTGCAAGCGACTGAGCCAGCGCGTGGCCTTCGGCAAGCCGGTGGCCGCCCAGTCCATCTGGCACGAGCGCATCGCCGAAGCCCGCTGCATGATCGAGCAGGCCCGCCTGCTCACACTCAAGGCCGCGTACATGATGGACACCGTGGGCAACAAGGTGGCGAAGGCCGAGATCGCCATGATCAAAGTGGTGGCGCCCAACATGGCGTGCCAGATCATCGATTGGGCCATCCAGGCCCACGGCGGCGGCGGTGTGAGCGACGATTTCCCTCTGGCCTACGCCTATGCCAACCAGCGCACCCTGCGCCTGGCCGACGGCCCCGACGAGGTGCACCGCAACGCCATCGCCAAGCTGGAACTGGCACGGCACCACCTCCTGGCCGCGAAAGAAGTGGAGATGCCGATCACGCGCGGTTGTTGAACCGTTCAGCCCAGAGTCGAGGAACGCACCTCGGCCAGGCTGGTCAGGCCCTGCAACACCTTCTCGATGCCGTCCTGGCGCAGGGTCCGCATGCCTTCCTGGATGGCCAGTACCTGCACCTCCGTCGGGCGGGATCGGCTCTGGATCAGGTGGCGCATTTCGGCCGAGTTGCTCATCAGTTCGTGCACCGCCAGCCGGCCATAGAAGCCGGTGTGGCCACAACGGTCGCAGCCGCTGGCATGGCTGACGAACAGTTGGCCGTCGCGGCCGAAACGCTTGAGCCAGTCGGCCATAAGGGTGTCGTGGTCGCGCAGCGGATGCTCATAGGGTAACTGCGCCTGGTAATCGGCGATGAGCTCCTCCAGCAACGCTTTGGAGACCGCCTCGGTTTGGATGCACGAGAGGCACAGGCGTCGTACCAGGCGCTGGGCCAAGATGCCCTGTAGCGAATCGGCGAAAGAAAATGGATCGACCCCGAGATCCACCAGCCGCACCACCGTTTCGGCGGCTGAGTTGGTGTGCAGCGTGGACAGCACCAAGTGTCCGGTCAGGGCCGCCTCGATCGCGATTTCGGCCGTTTCCTGATCGCGAATTTCGCCCACCATGATGACGTCCGGGTCGGCCCGCAACAAAGCACGCAGGGCAGCCGCAAACGTCCAACCGATTTTCGGGTTGACCTGGATTTGGCGCAGCCCGCGCTGGGTGATCTCGACCGGGTCTTCGGCGGTCCAGATCTTGCGACTCGGCGTGTTGATCTGGCGAAGCGCGGAGTGCAGCGTGGTGGTCTTGCCCGAACCCGTGGGGCCGGCACACAGAAACAGACCGTAGGGCCGTTCGACGATGGCCTCGAACGCGGCCAGGTTGTGCGGGCTGAGCTGCAGCTTGTCCAGCGGCATCGGCTCGGAGGAAGACAGGATACGCAGCACCACGTCTTCCAGACCGTTGACGGTGGGAATGGTCGCTACGCGCAATTCGATGGCCAGCCCGCCGAACTTGGCGAAATGGATCTTGCCGTCTTGCGGTTTGCGCCGTTCGGAAATGTCGAGATCGCACATGATTTTGATGCGCGCGATCAGGGCATTGCGGTAGCTCGACGGCAGTTCCAGATAGGGCCGCATCTGACCATCGACGCGAAAGCGGATGACCAGTTTCTCCCGCCCGGGATAGGGTTCGATGTGGATGTCTGAAGCCCGCTGGTAGTAGGCCTCGGTGATCATGGAGTTGATCAGCCTGACCAGCGTGTTGTCCGACTGCTCGATCGGGCGCTCGTCGTCCTGAACCTCCACCGCCTCGCCCGTCAACTCGACCGCGAGCTGCATCGCATCCACCTGGGCAGCACTCGGCTCGCCGGCGGGCGCTGTGGCAGGAGCCGCTTTGGACGAGGACGTCGCGCTGGCCAGATCGCTCATGCCGATCTCTCGGTAGGCCTTCTTGATCTTGTCCACCAGTTCACCACTGGTGCTGACCACCGGAATCACTTTGCGCTGGGTGGTGAACTCCAGCTCGTCGATGACCTTGAACTGCAACGGATCGGTCATCGCCACCACGATGGATTTACCCTGGTCCAGGATAGGCAGCACCTGCAACCGCAACGCCAGGGCAAAAGGCACACGACGCAGCGCCGAGGCGTCGATCGGGAACTTGGCCAGATCGACGAAGGGATAACCCATCTTTCGAGCGAAAGCGGTCTGCAGATCGGCCGCGGTGACGAGTTTTTTTTCGAGCAGGATTTGCCCCAACGGGCGTTTTTTGTCCGCTTGTTGAAGCTTGAGCACCGCATTGAGCTGATCGACCGTGATCTTGCCCAAGCCCACCAGGGCCTGCCCGATCGGCACCGGCTTGAGGCTGCTCTGGCGCCTGAGTGCTTCCAGCAGCTCCTCGTGCGTCTCGACCGTGGACTTTTCCACCGTCTCGGAGGTGAAGGCGGGCTCCACAGGTCCCTCGTAGAGCATGGTCTGGGCAAAGTCGGCGTCGGAAATCAACGCCTCATCGCCTTCCCGGATTTCCAGCCTGACGATGCCGTTCTTGGGCACGAACACCCGGTAGGGGTCGCCATCGAGATTGCGCTTGGGGAAGATCCACAGGCCCTGGTCGGTTTTTTCGTACCGGTAGCAAATGCCCGAATACAGCGAGCCATCACGCAGGAACACAACGAACGACTGGGCCTGGCTCGCATCCGCACCCGGCAGCCCGGTCGGGCTGAATTCGGTATCCGTCGGCGCATGGTGCTGGATGCGCAGGCGCTTGACCTGATTGAACTTCAGGCTGAGGCTGCGCTCCTCACCCCGAAGCCGCAGCTTCAGGACGCGCCGTTCGGTGTCGAAGTCCAGCAGATGACCGGACACGGTGTTGTCGCTCCAGCCCTCCACCGTGCAGGCCAGAATCGCCTCCCCCACGGGAAACACATCCGTGCGCTCGATGTTGGGCAGTTGAAAAGTCGGCTCATTCATGCTTTACCCTGAAAAACCGGTGGGTCTGCAACATAGCGGCAGGTCACAGTCCCAAGACCCATTTGATGACGTTCTTGGCCAGAAACCCCAGCATGCCGAACGACAGCACCAGAAACAGAATGAATGTGCCGAACTTGCCCGCCTTGGATTCGCGGGCCAGATTCAGCACGATGAACAGCATGTAAAGGATGAAGGCCCCCACCCCGAAAGTGAGGCCGAACTGGGCGATCTGCCCCTCGGTATAGCCGAAAATGGTTCCCTGCATCGGGTCGCTCCGTCTCAAGCCCGAGGCGTGCGGATCGAACCCGCGCGCTTGAGATCGACATAGGCGTGCCAGCTCGCATGCCCGAGCACCGGCACGATCACGATCAGCCCCAGCATCAGCGTAGCCAGGCCGAGTCCGACAAGCGTCACGATCAGCAGGGCCCAAAACGCCATCACCACCGGATGGCTGCCCACCGCCCGCCAACTCTCGCCCACCGCCACCCACAGCGGGGCCTGCGTGTCCACCAGCATGGGCAGGGTGACGATGCTGGAGGCGAACATCGGTGCCGCCAGCAGGGCCCCGAGCAGTAGCCACACCTCGAACAGGCCGGGAGCAGGGGCCAGCACCACATGGTGCAGAAAATCGACCGGCTTTTCCACCGGCGCCACGGACCACAGCGTGATCAAACCGGCGGAGGTGAGCACCCAACCCGTGCCCGCCAAGGCCAGCAGCAGACCGAAGCCCATGAGCCGCCGGTCACCCGACAACCACACCCTCAGCACCTCGCGGCAGCAGACCTTTTCGCCTTGCTGGGCCTGGCGGCTGACGGTGTAGAGCCCCGTGGCCAGCACCGGCGCCACGATCAGGAACCCGGAAAACGCGCCGGCCAGCCACCAGAACTGGTCATGCGCCAACCAGAGCAGCAACCCACCAAACCCAGCCAGCCCGACCCCGTGCATGAGTCCCGGGAGCGGATTGGCGACCAGATCCCGCCACCCCCATGCCAGCCAGCGCAGCGGCGAAAGCGCATCGATCGCCGGCCGAGCCGGGGACTTCCCATCGTGTTCTGTCATACGTCCACCTGATGCCACATCACCCTACATTGGATCACAGCGGCTCCCAGGCGCTGAGCAACTGACGGGTATAGGGGTGTGCGGGTGCTCGCAGCACCTGCTCGGCCGGACCGCTCTCAACGACCTCTCCGGCCTGCATCACCATCACCTCATGGGCCATGGCCCAGATCACGTCCACGTCATGGGTGATGAGCAGATAGCTCAGTTCCCGCTCGCGCTGCAGCCGCAGCAAGAGTTCAATCACCTGCTTTTGCACCGTCACGTCCAGTGCGGAGGTGGGTTCATCGAGCACCAGCACGCGGGGTTGGACGATCAGCGCACGAGCAATGGCCAGGCGCTGGCGTTGCCCGCCCGAAAACTCGTGCGGATACCGCTGCAACCAGACCGAAAGCAGATCAGGCGGCAGGTCGGGCAGCAAGCCCACCTCGCGCAAGGTCTGCACGACGCGCTCGCGGCGCCGGTCTTCATCGAGTTGCGGCGCGTGTACACTCAGCCCCTCCCCGACGATCTGCTCCACCGTCATGCGCGGCGACAGGGACGAAAACGGATCCTGGAACACCACCTGCACCTGCTGGCGCAGGCGTCGAGCCTCGGCCACGCTGCCCCTGCCCTGCGGCCAGGGCCGTCCCATGATCTGCAACTGCCCTTCGTGCGGATGCAGCCCCAGCGCGGCGAGTGCCAACGTGGACTTGCCGGAACCCGACTCCCCCACCACGCCCAGGGTGCGCCCCGGGGCCAGGGAAAACCGGGCCTGTTTGACCGCCTCGAAACGCCCGCGCCGGAACCAGCCCACGATTCCCGGCAAAGGCGTGGCGTAAGCCACCACCAGGTCCCGGGCTTGCACCACGGGTGGCTCGGTCGCAGGTTCATGGGCGGGCAGTCCGCGTGGCGGCCGGCTGCCCAGCAGCTTGCGGGTGTAGGCATGTTGCGGTTGCTCGAACACCTCGGTCACACCGCCCTGCTCCACCAGGTGTCCCTTTTCCATCACGGCCACCCGGTCGGCGAACTGGCGCACCAGATGCAGGTCGTGGGTGATGAGCAGCACCGCCATGCCCAGGCGCTGCTGGAGTTCTCCCAGCAGTTCCAGGATCTGGCCACGCAGGCTGGCGTCCAGAGCGGTAGTGGGTTCGTCGGCAATGAGCAGCCGTGGCTCGCTGGCCAGCGCCATGGCGATCATGGCCCGTTGGCGCTGGCCGCCGCTCAACTGGTGTGGAAAGGCTTGGGCGCGGCGTGCCGGCTCGGGAATACCCGTGGAGGCCAGCAACTCCTCCACCCGGCGGCTGGCCTCACGCGGCGACAAGCCCTTCTTCAACGTGAGAACCTCGGCAATTTGGTCTCCGATGGTGTAGAGCGGATTCAACGCCGTCATCGGTTCCTGAAAGATACAGGCCACCTCGTCGCCACGCACCCCACGCAGCTCCCGTTCGCTCAGGCGCAACAGGTCCCGCCCCTGAAAATGGGCCTGCCCCTGGATGTCGGCATTCGGCACCAGCCGCAGCAGGCTCAGGGCCGACACCGTCTTGCCCGACCCCGACTCCCCCACCAGTGCCAGCTTTTCGCCCGCCCTCACTTGAAAGTCGATGCCGTGCACCACGGTCTGCCCACCGAAGCCGATGCGCAGGCCACGCACGTCGAGCAACGTCTCCTGAACGGCATTCATCGGTCGGCCTTTCTCGGGTCCAGCGCATCGCGCAGGGCGTCCCCCATGAAGGTGAGCAGCAACAGCGTGATCACCAGCACGGCAAAGGTGGACAGTGAAATCCACCAGGCGTCGATGTTGTTCTTGCCCTGGGCCAGCAATTCGCCCAGCGATGGCGTGCCCGGCGGCACCCCCAGCCCCAGAAAATCCAGCGAGGTGAGCGCGAGAATGGCCGCGCTCATGCGGAACGGCAGAAAGGTGACCACGGGCGTGAGGCTGTTGGGCAGAATGTGACGCCAGATGATCTGCCCGTTGCTCAGCCCCATGGCGCGGGCCGCGCGCACGTAGTCGAGCTGGCGGTTGCGCAGGAATTCGGCCCGCACGTAGTCGCTCAGCCCCATCCAGCCGAACAGGCTCAGCAGCACCAGCAATATCCACACGCTGGGCTCGAAGACGGCCGAGAAGATGATCAGCAGGTAGAGCTCCGGCATGGAGCCCCAAACCTCGATGAAGCGCTGGAAAGCCAGGTCCACCTTGCCCCCGTAGAAGCCCTGAATGGCCCCGGCCACCACGCCCAGCAGCACCCCGATCACGGTGAGCGCCAAGGCAAACAGGATGGACAAGCGAAAGCCGTACAGCAGGCGGGCCACGATGTCGCGGCCGCGGTCGTCGGTGCCCAGCCAGTTGTCGCTCGTGGGCGGTGCCGGGTGCGGCTCCTTGGCAAAGTAGTTCAACGTGCTGTGGTGGTAGCGATTCACCGGGTACAAGGCCCAGTTGCCGGGCTGCTCGAACTGGCGCTGGATGAACGGGTCCAGGTAGTCGGTGGGCGTTTCGAAATCACCGCCGAACGCCGTTTCGGGCGGGTTGTGCCACAGCGGCACGAACCATTCGCCGTTGTAACGCGCCAGCAGGGGTTTGTCGTTGGAAATCAGCTCTGCCCCCAGGCTGAACACGAACAGGGTGAGAAAAATCACCAGGCTCCAGAAACCCAGCCGGTTGCGCCTAAAGCGCTGCCACGCCCGCTGGCTGGGACTCAGCGAGCGGGCCACCGTGGGTACATCCGCCACCCATGCGGCATCGGGCGAAGAGGCGATGGCGTCAGTCGAACTTGACACGGGGGTCCACCCAGACGTAGCAAAGGTCGCTGATCAGCTTGGTCACCAGGCCAATCAGGGTGAAAAGGTACAGCGTGCCCAGCACGACCGGGTAGTCGCGCCGCATCACGCTCTCGTAGCTCAGCAAACCCAGGCCGTCGAGCGAGAACAGCGTCTCGATCAGCAGCGAGCCGGCAAAGAACGCCCCGATGAAGGCCGCTGGGAACCCGGTGACGATGGGGATGAGCGCGTTGCGAAACACGTGCTTCCAGAGCACGCGCCGCTCGCTCAGGCCCTTGGCGCGGGCGGTGAGCACGTACTGCTTGCGTATCTCTTCCAGAAAGGCGTTCTTGGTCAGCATGGTGGTCACGGCAAAGGCGCCGAGTACGCTGGCCGTGACCGGCAGCGTGATGTGCCACAGGTAATCCACGATCTTGGCCCACAAGCTCAACTCATGCCAGTTGCTCGATGTGAGGCCTCGCAGCGGGAACCACTGCAATTGCCCCCCGAAAATCACCAGCAAGGCCACCCCGAGCACGAAGCCCGGGATCGCGTAGCCCACCAGCACGATGAGGCTGGTGACCGTGTCGAACCGCGTGCCCGCCCGCACCGCCTTGGCAATACCGAGCGGAATGGAAATGGTGTAGCTGAGAAAAAAGGTCCACAGCCCCAGGCTGATGGACACCGGCAGCTTCTCCTTGACCAGTTCCCACACCGCCTTGTGGTGGAAGAAGCTCTGCCCCAGGTCGAAGCGGGCGAACTGCCCGAGCATCTGGATGAAGCGCTCGTGCGCCGGCTTGTCGAAGCCGTAGAGCTGGCGGATTTCCTCGATGCGCTCGGCGTCCACCCCCTGCCGACCCCGATAGCCCGCCCCCGCCACCGCGGCGCCTTCCCCGCCGGTATCACGGCCCTGCAACTGCGCCACCATCTGCTCCACCGGGCCGCCGGGAACGAACTGGATCACCACGAAAGTGATGAGGAGGATACCGAACAGCGTCGGAATCATCAGCAGCAGCCGTTTGAGGATGTAAGCCCACATGGTCAGCGCCTCCGCCCCGGTGCGGGGTTCAGGTTGTCGGGACTGGCCCACCAGGTGGCCAGCACCCAGCTCTCCGGTTGGTAGTAACGCGGCATGGCGGCGGGTTGCTCGAACCGGCCGGCCCGATAGGCGATACGGTGTACGCTGGCAAACCAATGCGGTACGGTGAGGTGCTGATGGCGCAGCACGCGGTCAAGCGCCCGCAGCGCCGCCACCAGTTGTGGGCGCGTGCGGGCCGTCACCACGTGGTCCAGCAGGGCATCGACCGCCGGGTGCTTGACGCCCATCAGGTTGCTGGAGCCTTCGGTATCGGCCGCGGCGGAACCAAACCGGTCCAGCAGTTCGGTGCCCGGCGCCTCGCTGCCCGGCCAGCGCACGCTGATGACCTCGAAGTCAAACACGTCCAGCCGTTTCTGCAGAATGGCGAAATCGATCACGCGGTAGGTCGCGCGTATGCCCAGGCGCTCCAGGTTCTTGGCAAACGGCGTCACCACCCGGCCCATGGAGCCGCTGTTGTCCAGAAACTCGATGGTGAACACTTCGCCGCGCTCATTGCGCAAGGCGCCGTCGCGGTAGCGCCAGCCTGCCTCGGCCAGCAGGTCGCGGGCGCGGCGCAGGTTGTCGCGCAGGGTCTGCCCCGAGTCCGGGTCCAGGCTGGTGTAAGGCGGCAGCGGCACCTCCCGCTCGAACACCTCGGGCGGCAACTGGCTGCGCAAGGGCTCCAGCAACGCCAGTTCGTCGGGGCCAGGCAGGCCCCGGGCCTCGAAATCGCTGGCGACGAAATAGCCTCTGACCCGCTCGTAGGCGTTGTAGAAGAGTTGGCGGTTCAGCCACTCGTAATCCATCGCCAGCCCGATGGCCTCGCGCACCCGCGGGTCCTGAAACTTGGGCAGCCGGGTATTGAACAGAAACCCTTGAAAGTCTCCCGCATTGCCGTGCGCCAGCTCGCGCTTGACCAGGTCGCCCCGGTCGAACCGGCGCCCGGTGTAGGAGCGCGCCCACTCGCGGGCGATGAATGCCTGGATGTAATCGAATTCACCGGCCTTGAAAGCTTCGAGCTGTGCCGTGTTGTCTTTGTAGATCTTGAACGTGATGCGGTCGAAATTGAACATCCCCCGCCGCACGTTGAGGTCCTGCGCCCACCAGTTCGGATCCCGCACATAGGTGATGTCGCGCCCAAAGTTCACTCGCCCGATCCGATAAGGCCCCGAGGTGATGGGCTCGTCGAGCACGATCTGGTCGAACGGCTTGCGCTGGCCATTGACCACCCCCCACTGACGGCTGAACACCGGCAGGCTGCCCACGATCAGGGGGAGTTCGGCATTGGCGCGATGGAAGTCGAAACGCACGACGCGCTCTCCCAGCACCCGCACGCCCTTGACCTCGCTGAAATAAGTGCGAAACTGCGGCGCGGCCTGCGGGCTGATGAGCGTCTCGAAAGAATGGCGCACATCCTCGGCCAGCACCGGGTCACCATTGTGAAACCGGGCCTTGGGGTTGAGCCGGAAAGTGACCGAGAGGCCATCGGCCGCCACACTCACGTCCTCGGCCAGCAGGCCATAAGCGGTGGTGGGCTCGTCCATAGTTCCCGTCAGCAAGGTCTCGAACATGAGGCCCGTGATGTTGGGCGGCGCGGTGCCCTTCAGGGTGAAGGGGTTGTATTTGTCGAAGTTGCTGATGCGGGTGGGCGAGACCAGCGAAATCTCCCCACCCTTGGGCGCATCCGGGTTGACATAGGCGAAGTGGGCAAAGCCGGGCGGGTACTTGATATCACCGAACTGGGCATAGGCGTGCGCGGCCCAGGCCGACGGCCCTGCCAGGGCCAGCCCGCACAGCATCCCGATCCGCCACAGGAACGACAGCCAACGCATGCGACAATTCTGCACGACATTCACAGGAGAAATGACCCATGGGATTTCTGGCAGGCAAAAAGTTGCTCATCACCGGCGTGCTGTCCAACCGCTCCATCGCCTACGGCATTGCCAAGGCTTGCCGCGCGCAAGGCGCGGAGCTGGCCTTCAGTTACGTGGGGGAGCGCTTCAAGGACCGCATCACCGAATTTGCCGCCGACTTCGACTCCAAGCTCGTTTTCGAATGCGATGTCAGCGATGATGCGCAAATCGAGCGATTGTTCCGCGAGCTCTCGGCCCATTGGCCCACGTTCGACGGCTTCGTGCACAGCATCGGCTATGCGCCGCGCGAAGCCATTGCTGGCGATTTCCTCGATGGCCTCAGCCGCGAGGCGTTCCGCATCGCTCACGACATCAGCGCCTACAGCTTCCCGGCCATGGCCAAGGCGGCCCTGCCCTACCTCAACGACAACGCCTCCCTGCTGACGCTGACCTACCTCGGCGCCGTGCGCACCGTGCCCAACTACAACACCATGGGGCTGGCCAAAGCATCGCTGGAAGCCTCGGTGCGCTACCTGGCCGAATCCCTCGGCAGCAAGCAGCGCGGCCTGCGCGTCAACGGCATCTCCGCCGGCCCCATCAAGACGCTGGCCGCCAGCGGCATCAAGGGCTTCGGCAAAATCCTCAGCGTGGTGGCGGAAAACTCCCCCATCCGCCGCAACGTCACCATCGATGACGTGGGCAACGTGGCCGCCTTTCTGCTGAGCGATCTGGCCGCGGGCGTCAGCGCCGAAATCACCTATGTGGACGGGGGCTTCAGCCAGGTGGTCGGCGGCATTGCCGAGCCGGCCGAGGCTTGAGCAGCCGAACAGGCCCGCGCCACGCCTCACAGGGGGGCCAGGTACATCTTGGCCTTCTCTAGCCGGTAAGTCCAGGGCAGCTTCGCATTCTTCCAGCCATTGACGACCCTCTGCCCCTTGTGCTCGCCGTCTCGGGCCACATCGCCCTCGAAGCCGTCGATCACGGTATAGGCCTGGGCAAAGCCCATGTCTGCCAGCAAGCCGCTGGCCGCGTTGCTGCGCACGCCAGAGCGGCAGATCAGGATCACGGGGTCGTTCTTGGTGAGCCCTTTGGCCTGTAGGCGCTCCTCGATGTCGCGGACGAAACGGGGATTGGCCTGCAAGACGTATTCATTGTTCTGGTCGCTCCACTCCCAAAACTCCGGGAAGTCCAGCAAAGGCACCAAAAAGTCCACGGCGCTGGCCATGCCGACGAACATGGCTTCGGCGCGGCTTCGGATGTCGATCATCAGCACCCGATCGCCCAATTGCGCCTTCATGGCCGCGGCTTCCACGGCCGTGAGGTGCAGGCCCGAGGCAGACCGTTTGTTGGCGGGCACCTGATCCACGTCGATGCCCCAGGCCCCAGCGGCCATGGCCAGCGCAGCGGCCAACACCCCGATGCAGCGCCCTGCGCTCAGCCAGCGTCGGCGTTTCATTTCAGCCCTCCGAGATAGGTGGCGACGGCCTGCAACTCCATGTCCGACACGCGGCTGGCCACCAAATGCATGATGGTGTTGTCGTTGGCCCGCTCCCCGCTGCGGAAGGCCATCACTTGCTTGATGAGGTACTGCGGATGCTGGCCGGCCAAGCGGGGCAGTTCTGCCGTGCCGCGGGCGCCGGTCCCGTGGCAGGTCACACACGCGGGCAAGGCGGTATGCGGGTTGCCCCGGTCGTAAACGAATTGCCCCACTTGCGCCAGTTGGGCATCGGTCACCAGGGTCACGCTCGGCGTGAGGCTCTGGTAGTACAAGCCCAGGGCATACATCTGCTCTGCCGTCAAGGCTTGGGCTTTATCCCCCATCACAGTGCTTTTGCGCTTGCCTTCGGAAAAGTCCTTGAGTTGCTTGAACAGGTAGCTGGCATTCTGTCCTGCCAGGCGGGGAAAGTCAGGGGCCACGCTTTGGCCTTGATCGCCATGGCAAACGGCGCACCGCTGCTGCGCGATGGCCTCGGCGGCGGCCACCTGAGCGGCCCACACCGGAGGCACGGCGGCTTGAGCCCAGGCCGACATGCTGCTGAAAAACAGCACATGCAGGGCCAGCAAGGGCCGCGTGCATGTGCGCAGGGTATACCGCAAGCGCGTGAACATCGGGACTCCACGAATACAACCCGATCGATTCTGACCAAGTACCCCAATGGGTATGTTGATCTGCGTCAACCTTGTTGCATCCCCGGGGCCGCAGGCGCGCGCTTCGTCGGTTTGCGGCTAACGCCGCCAGAAACCTTGGTGCGGCTCGCTGGCTTCGTCGATGAGCGCCGGCCCCACGCACTCGATCGGGTGCGGGGAGGCGGCGAACACGTCGCGGCAGGAGAGTTCGGCGTCGCGCTGCTCCGGGCGTTCGCCACGGAACACCCGCAGCCGCTGGGCATCGATGCCGAAAACGACGCGGCCGATGTTGCTCCAGAAAATCGCGCCAGCGCACATCACGCAGGGCTCTGCCGATGAATAGAGCGTCGCGGTGGCCAGCGCTTCGCGGCTGTGGTGCGGGCTCACCACCCGGATGGCGTTGACCTCTGCATGCGCGGTGCAGTCCCCGGTCTCGCCGTTGCTATTGGCCACGGCGGCCAAGACCTGCCCAGTAGCCGACACGATCACCGCGCCAAAGGGCCGATTGCCACGCGCTCTGGCCACGCGGGACATGTCAATGGCCATGCGCAGATAGCGGCCATCCTCCGCAGACAGCGGGACTTGAGGGGGCAGCGCCACCGCGTTCATGCGCTCACCTTGCGGCTGGCAGCAGCGGGCAAGTGGCTGCGGTCAAACAAGGTATCTGCACTCGGCCGGCTCTTGAGTCCGAACATCTCCACCACCTGCTCCACCTGCTGTTCCAACGTGGTGCGCACCACATCGCCCAACCCGTGCGCGGCGGTGTCACGCGCGGCCACGTATTCGGCCGTCAGGCGCCAGCGCTCCAGTTCGATGCGCTCATCCAGAATGGGCTCGCGCTGGCGTGTGGCCGCAATCGCTGGCAGCGGGTCGGCCAGGGTATCCACAATCGCCCGGTTGGTGGCCCGCAAGAAAGCGGCCACCACCTGCGGCTGCTGTGTGAGCAGGGCTTGACTGGCCAAAATGGCATTGCCATAGAGGTTGACGCCGGCATCGGTGTAGCGCAGCACGCTGAGCAACTGGGGATTCATGCGGGCAAAGAGCGAGACGGCCGAATCGTGGAAATAAGTGGCCGCGTCCACATCGCCACGCACCATCACGTTGTCGCGCGCGCTGAAATCGGTCGTTACCCACTGGAAGAAGTCCGGACCCACCCGCAGTTGGTTGGCCACGATCGGCCAAGCCCGGCGCGTGGCTTCGACCGCCGCTGCGGCCACCCGCTTGCCTTGGAGGCTGGCAAAGTCCTGGGTGATGCCGCGGTCCTTGCGGCCGATGATGGCAAATGGCGCGCGGTTGTAATACTGATACACCGCTTGCACCACAGGTGGGTTGGCGGACTGGAACTCAATGAGTGAATTGATGTCACCCAACCCCATCTGGTACACGCCACTGGCAATCCGCGTGATCGACGCCACTGAGCCGGCGCCCACATCGATGCTCACGTCCAGTCCCTCTTCACGGTAGTAGCCGCGCTGCAGCGCCAGAAAGAAGGGGGAGGTCTGGCCGGTCACGCGAAAGTCCAGCGTGAATTTCAGGGGCGTGAGGCGCCCGCTGGCATGCGCGTGAACACCCGGCAGCGCCAGGGCGGCGGCCGTTGCAGCCAGGGAGGAAGACAACAGGAATTGACGGCGTTGCATGGATAAGCTCCGGAAGAGAAAACACTCGGCGAATGCCCATGCAACCCATAGGCTGCACAGGGCCCTCAGAGCAATTTCCGGGCTGCCGTGATGACGGCGGCTGAACGCTTCTACTCCGTGTCCTCACCATTCAAGAACCGTGCCAACCCTTGCCGCACGCCAGCCACTGCGCCCTCAGCCTACGCCATGGCATAGGGTTTGCTAGGATTATGGTGAGAGTAGAAGCGTTCAGCCGTCGTACCGATGGCGGGAAATTGCTCTTGCGATGTGTCTTTCCACCATTTCAGGAGCATTTCCATGCATGCCGCGACCGACTACACCCTTGAAGAACTGCGCAAAGAGGCCCGGCTGGGCCAGGCCGGCACCGAAACGTTGGCACGCACCGTGCCCGTGATCGATCTGTCGGACTTTGAGGCCCGCCGTGCCGACATCACCGATCAACTCTGGCGCGCGGCCGTCGAGGTGGGGTTTTTCCAGCTGCGCAACCACGGCATCCCCTTGGCACAGGTGCGCCACGCATTTGCCATGAGCGAGCGCTTCTTCGCCCTCCCGCAGGCCGTCAAGGCCCAGTACCCCTTGCGCCGCAATGCCGGCTGGGAAAGCCTGACTCAAGTGCGCCCTTCGGCGGGGGTGCCCGATCAGAAAGAAAGCTACCAGATCACGCGCCCGCGCATGGCCGGCTTGTATCCCTCCGAGGACGAACTGCCCGGCTTCGTGGACACCATGCTGGCTTTCGAGCAGGCCAGTTGGCAGGTGGGTATGCAGGTGCTGTCCTGCTTTGCCGACCGGCTGGGCCTGGGGCGGGACTTTTTCACCCAGGCCCACCACCCCGCCAGCGACACCTACCAGTGCACTTTGCGGCTGCTGCACTACTACGCCATCCCCGAATCGGTGCAAGACCGCCTCGATTATGTGCGGGGCGGTGCGCACACCGATTTCAACTGCCTGACGCTGCTGTACCAGCGCGAAGGTCAGGGCGGGCTTCAGGTCTGTCCGGGCAAAGATTACGACGCCCCCGAATGGACGCCCGTGCCCCCCGATGAAGGCCTGATCACCTGCAACATCGGTGACATGCTCATGCGATGGAGCGATGACCGGCTGCTGAGCAACTTCCACCGGGTTCGCAATCCGCTGCCTGGGGAATACATGGGCCCGCGCTTCAGCATCGCCTTTTTCTGCCAGGCCAACACCGATGTGGTCATCGAATCGCCCGAAGGCAAATACCCGCCCATCACCGCCGGCGATTATGTGGCCGAGCGCATGAAGGCCAATTACGCCAGCCACGGGCGCTAAACGCCACGCCGGGGGGCTGAGAGACAGGCGCTTCCATCCCCACTGGAGTGGAGCGCCCCAAGCCCCCGGACCGTTGCCCATCCGGGGGCCAGAGCATCCCTCGTCAGGCGGTCAACGCTTTTGCGGCGGCAAGTCCGTACACGAGCCGTGCGCCACCTCCGCCGCCATGCCGATGCTCTCGCCCAGCGTGGGGTGCGGGTGGATGGTCTTGCCGATGTCCACCGCGTCGGCGCCCATCTCGATGGCCAGCGCGATCTCGCCAATCATGTCGCCGGCGTGGGTACCCACGATGCCGCCGCCCAGGATCTTGCCGTGGCCATGCGCCTCGGGGCGGTCGTCGAACAGCAGCTTGGTAAGGCCTTCGTCGCGGCCGTTGGCGATGGCTCGGCCCGACGCCGTCCAGGGGAACAGGCCTTTCTTGACGGGGATGCCCTGCGCCTTGGCCTGGTCTTCGGTCAGGCCCACCCAGGCCACCTCGGGGTCGGTATAGGCCACGCTGGGGATGACCCGCGCGTCAAAAGCACTGCGGGCCAGGGCGGCATCGCCCAGCAGTTCGCCAGCGATCACCTCCGCCGCCACATGGCCCTCATGCACGGCCTTGTGCGCCAGCATGGGCTGGCCAACGATGTCGCCGATGGCAAAGATGTGCGGCACGTTGGTGCGCATCTGCACATCAACCCCAATGAAGCCCCGGTCGGTCACGGCCACGCCGGCCTTGTCGGCGGCGATCTTCTTGCCGTTGGGGGTGCGGCCCACGGCCTGCAGCACCAGGTCGTACACCTGGGGCTCGGGCACCGTGACGCCGTCCTTGGCGGGCGCAAAGCTCACCTTGATGCCCTCGGGCGTGGCCTCGGCGGCCACGGTCTTGGTATTCAGCATCACGTTGTCGAAACGGTGCTGGTTCATCTTCTGCCATACCTTGACCAGGTCGCGATCAGCGCCCTGCATCAGGCCGTCCAGCATCTCCACCACGTCCAGGCGCGCGCCCAGCGTGCTGTACACCGTGCCCATTTCCAGGCCGATGATGCCGCCGCCCAGGATCAGCATGCGTTTGGGCACGCCCTGCAGCGCCAGCGCGCCGGTGGAATCCACCACGCGCGGATCGTCGGGCATGAACGGCAGGCGCACGGCCTGGCTGCCGGCGGCGATGATGGCGCGCTTGAACGCCACCACCTTCTTGGCGCCGGTCTTGTCCTGGCTGGTGCCGGTGGTTTCCTCCACCTCCAGGTGGTTGGCGCCGACGAAGTGGCCGTAGCCGCGCAGCACGGTCACCTTGCGCATCTTGGCCATCTGCGCCAGCCCGCCGGTCAGCTTGCCGATGACCTTTTCCTTGTGGCCGCGCAGGGTGTGGATGTTGACCTGCGGCGCGCCGAAGTCGATGCCGGCGCTCTTCAGGTGGCTCACCTCGTCCATCACCGCGGCCACGTGCAGCAGCGCCTTGGAGGGAATGCAGCCCACGTTCAGGCACACGCCGCCCAGGGTGGCGTAGCGCTCGACCAGCACCACGTTCAGGCCCAGGTCGGCGGCGCGGAAGGCGGCGCTGTAACCGCCGGGGCCGCCACCCAGCACCAGCACATCGCACTCCACGTCGGCACTGCCGCCGAAGCTGGCTGCTTCGGTTTTAGGAGCTGCTGGCGCTTGAACAGCGGGCGCTGGAGGCTGCGAGTCGATCGACGCGCTGCGCGAACTCGGTCTGCCGATCGCGGTGATCAGCAATGCATCGCTCCTCTGGTACGCCGATGTCCGCTCGGCGCTGCGCCGGGCGGATTGGGTCAGCGTCAAGGTCGACAGCGTCGTCCCCGGCGTCTGGGAGCGGATCAATCGCCCCCACGGCGTGCTGCGCCTTGCCGACATTCTTGGCGGCATCCAGCGCTTCGCCTCGGAGTTTGCCGGGCGGCTGGTGAGCGAGACGATGCTGGTGGCCGGACTCAACGACGGCGATGAGGACATCGCCGCGCTGGGCCGCTTCATCGCGGCAACACGCATCGCGCATGCCTACCTCGCGATTCCGCATCGCCCGCCGGCGGTTGCGGGGGTGCGCGGCCCGGACGAGGCGGTCGTCCTGCGTGCGTTCCGGACGCTGGCGGAGCAGGGGCTCGAGGTGGAGCTGTTGACCGCCTACGAGGGCGACGTGTTCGCCTTCGGCGGCGACCTGCGCGCCGAGATCCTGGCGATCAGCGCGGTGCATCCGCTGCGCACCTCCGCGATCCAGGCCCTGCTGGATAAGGGCGGTGGCAGCATGGCGCTGGTGGATGCGCTGCTCGCCTCGGGCGAGCTGCGCAGGCTCGAGCATGAAGGAGAGGTTTTCTACCTCAGGCGGCTGCACCGCGAGGGATGAACCGGCCCGGCAGGCGTGAGGGCCGGCGGACGACATCTTGGAGGATCGAACGATGGATCGACTCACCGAACATGAAATCGAGGCTTTGCGCGAGGCGCTGGACGACGAATACCACGCCTGGGCGACGTATGACCAAGTGATCGCCGATTTCGGCGAGGTGGCGCCTTTCGTGAATATCCGGGAAGCGGAAGCCCGCCACATCGAGGCGCTGCTCTTCCTCTACCGCGCCTTCGGCCTGCAGGTGCCGGAGAACGACTGGCCCGGACGCGTCGAGCGTTATCCCAGTCTGCAGGTGGCGTGCGAGGCGGGCGTGGCCGCCGAGGTGGCGAACGCCGGGCTCTACGATCGCCTGCTCGCGGAGCCGGTCCGTCCCGAGATCGCCGCCGTCCTGCAAAGGTTGCGGCAGGCTTCGCAGGAACGCCATCTTCCGGCCTTCCGGCGGTGTGCCGGGCGGCAGCGGGTCGAGGGTTCCACGGAGGGGGATTGCGTGTCCGGGCGTCCCCGCAGGTGGCGGGGCGGACGAAGCTGACCTGCGCATGCGCCACGGGTCGTGCAGGGCAAAAGTTTTCATAAGCCCTCCCGGTTGCGGCCGGTGGCGGCGCGCTCTTCGCGGCAAGCGAGTGGGTTCCTGGGTGTGGATGATTGGGCGATTTGATCTGAATCAATCCATCGCAAACTGCTAATATTCTAAAATGCGAACCGTTCGCATTACGGTTTCCTCTACTCCGGGAGCACATCATGGATCATCAGCTCGTCGTCCTCTTTCACCTACTTTGCGCAATCCTCTTCGTCGGCGCCGTCGCGATGGAGGTCCTGATCCTCGAACCGGTCCGCAAGCTGATCGGGGACGAGGTGTTCCAGCGCGTCGAGTTCTACCTCTTCCGCCGCATCCGTCGAACCTATCCGCTCGCCGTGATTCCGCTCTACATTACGGGCTTCTACATGTACTTCGGCTACGTGGAGAATTCTGGCGGCTTCGAGTCCTTCATCTCCACGAGCTTCGGCATGCTGCTCACCGCCAAGATGACGATGGCGCTCGGCCTGCTGACCATCTTCGCGACCTCGCCCTTCGTCTTCATGCAGCCGCGCAGCCGCAGCGCGGTGGGCCACCTCAAGCACTTCCTGATCGTCACCGGCGGTCCGGAGGATTTCCGCATCGATCGCTTCGAGCTGATGCACTACCTCGCGCTCGGATTCGGCCTGGGAATCGTCCTGCTCGCGAAGCTCATGTTCATGCTCTGACGCCGGCGCGTCCGGCGAGGCAGGGTACGCCTCCCCGCAACGCCGCGCTCATGGAACCCCGATCATCTTGAAAGCCCGCAGCGCCGAATCGAAAAGTCATCCTGGAGCTCCCGGGGCGCCTTCGCCGCGGCGCCTGTCGGCATCGCGCCTGACCGTCGGCGCGCTCGTGGTGGTGGTCTCGGCGCTCGGCTTCGCCGCCTTGCGCAACGAGACGGTCACGGTAAACCGCGTCGAGCAGGGGCCCCTGCGCCAGTCGGTGGTGGCGAGCGGGCGTGTGCGCACCCCCGAGCGCATCGCACTCTCGCCCCAGCTCGCCGGGCGCGTGGTGGCGGTGGAGGTGCGCGAGGGCGATGTCGTGGACGCGGGCCAGCCGCTGATCCGGCTCGACGATCGCGAATGGAAAGCCGCCGTCGACCAGGCGAGCGCCGCGGTGACGCAGGCCGAAGCGCGTCTTCGCCNCAGCCGCTGATCCGGCTCGACGATCGCGAATGGAAAGCCGCCGTCGACCAGGCGAGCGCCGCGGTGACGCAGGCCGAAGCGCGTCTTCGCCAGCTGCGCGAGCTCGGCCTGCCGGTCGCCGAGCAGGCGCTGCGCCAGGCCGAGGCCACCGCATTGCAGGCGCGCGCCCAGCATCGTCGCGTGCGCGAACTGGTGGCGCGCGGCTTCTACAGCCAGGCGCAGCTCGACGAGGCGCGACGCGTGCAGGAGGTGGCCGAGAGCCAGGTCGCCAGCGCCCGCCTGCAACGCGACAGCCAGCAGCCCGATGGCATCGAGGTGGCGCTGGCGCAGAGCGCGCTCGAACAGGCGCGCGCGGCGCTGGTCGCTGCGCAGACCCGGCTCGGCTACGCGATCCTGCGTGCGCCGTCCGCGGGCACGGTGCTCACGCGCGCGGTCGAGGCGGGCGACACCGTGCAGCCCGGCGCCGTGCTGCTGACGATCGCCCCCGCGGGCGACACCGAGCTCACCGTGCAGATCGACGAGAAGAACCTCGGCCTGCTGCGCCTGGGCCAGCCCGCCCTGGCCTCGGCGGACGCCTATCCGGGCGAGCGCTTCGCCGCGGAGCTCGCCTTCATCGCGCCCTCGGTCGATGCGCTGCGCGGCTCGGTCGAGGTGCGCCTGCGCGTCCCCGAGCCGCCGCCCTACCTGCGCCACGAGATGACGGTCTCGATCGACATCGAGGCTGCGCGTCGCGAGCAGACGCTGATGATTCCCGCGGCAGCGGTGCGCGAGACCGGCGGCGCGCAGCCCTGGGTGATGGTGGTGCGCGATGGCCGCACCGAGCGTCAGCCAGTGCGGCTCGGTATCCGCGGTGCGGGCAGGGTCGAGGTGCTCGAGGGGGTCGCCGTCGGGGAAGCGCTGGTGCCGGCGGCCGTGGATGTGGCGGCTGGGCAGGCGGTGCGGACACGGGCTGCGCCATGAAGTCCTGGATGCCCTTCGAGTGGATTGCCGCGCTGCGCTTCCTGCAGGAGGGGCGGATGCAGTCGCTGCTGATCATCGTCGGCGTCGGGGTCGGCGTGGCGGTGATCGTGTTCATGTCCGCGCTGCTGTCCGGCCTGCAGGCCAACCTGGTGCGCCGAACCCTGAGCTCGCACGGATAGGAAATTCAACCG
>NZ_JACCDB010000040.1 GCF_013432195.1 Tepidicella baoligensis
CGCGCACGTCGGTGTTGACCACCGCCGTCTCATCGCCCCAGTGAATTTCCGCATCCTCGGCTTTTGCGCGCTTCGCAATCGCCGGATAGGTCTCTTCCATCCATGCCTTCACCGCCGGAGCGCTCTGCTCGTAGGCGCGCTTGATCGGCTTCTGAGGGGTGAAGCCCCAGCGTGCCAAGTAGTCACCCACCGCACGCACTGACAGCACGATTGCGCACTCGCGCTCGATCAGCTCCATCACCGCTGCGCGCGACCACAGCGCAAATTTCATCTTCATCTGCTCAGGCCGCTTCTCGCAGATCAGGCGCCGAACATGAGCCGCCTGCTCGTCGTCAAGGCGCCGCCCCGTGCCGTTGCGTCGACCACGCGGCTTCGGGGCCAGGGTTGCCGGTCCCGCGCGCTCGTAACGCCAGATCGTGTTGCACACCGCAGGGTAGCTGACCCCAAGTTGTCGGCTGATCTCGGCCTTACTCAGGCCGCGCTTGAACGCACGCACGATCAGCCGATGCCGCTCGTGAAGTGCCTCTCGACTCAAACTCCGACCATCAACTGTTTCCATCCGTCACTCTCCGGCACCATAACAGAAAGTGTGACCGCTGCGCGTGCAGAAAGTTCATAGATAATTGCTGCCGACTCTATA
>NZ_JACCDB010000041.1 GCF_013432195.1 Tepidicella baoligensis
CTCGGCGGCGTGCTCGCTGATGCGCCGCGCCAGGAACAGGTCATCCAGGACCAGCAGGTCGGGCTGCACCCACTCCTTGAGCAGTGAGCCCCGCTCGGTGGCATTGCCCAGCGCGTAGCGGCCAAACTCGGTGTCCGCCTCCAGATAGCGCACATCGTGACCGGCCAGCGTGGCCTGGTAGGCCACCGCCTTGGCCAAGTGGCTCTTGCCCGTGCCGGGCTTGCCCACGATCAGTGCATTGGCGCCCTCTGCGATGAACTTGAGCGTGTGCAGCTCAAAGCAGGCCGATCTGGGCAGCTTGGGGTTGAAGCGCCAGTCAAAGTCGGCCAGCGTGACCTTCTCATCCAGCCCCGAGCGCTTGTAGCGGCGCTCCATCAGGCGCGTTCGGCGCCGGTCCAGCTCGTCTTGCAGCATGGCGGCGAAGGTCTCCAGGAACGGCTCCTGGCTGGCCTGGGCCTGCATCACGCGGGTCGACAGGGTCTCGGCAATGCCCGAGAGGCGCAATTCGCGCAGCGCGCGTTCGATCTCGGCCAGGTTCATGCCAGGCTCCCCGGTGCGGTGGTGGTGGCAGCGGTGGTACTGGATACGGTTGCCGTGGCCGTGGCTGCGGCGTGCGCGAAGAGAT
>NZ_JACCDB010000042.1 GCF_013432195.1 Tepidicella baoligensis
TTTCGCCACCTGCTGGAGCAACACGGCCTGAGCCAGCGTATCCTCGAGACGGTCAATCGCATCCTGACCGAGCGTGGCCTCATGCTCAAGAGCGGCACCATCGTGGATGCCACGCTCATTGCTGCTCCCAGCTCGACCAAGAACGCCCGCCGTGAGCGCGACCCTGAGATGCACCAGACGAAGAAGGGCAACCAGTGGTACTTCGGCATGAAAGCGCACGTTGGGGTCGACGCCGAGACAGGGCTGGTACACACGGTGGTGGCCACCGCTGCCAACGTCTCGGATGTGACGCAGGCGCATCGGCTCTTGCACGGGCAAGAGACCGACGTCTTTGCCGATGCGGGCTATCAGGGAGTGGACAAGCGAGCGGAAAACCAGGGCAAGCAAGTCGCTTGGCACGTGGCCATGCGGCCGGGCAAGCGCCGGGCATTGGACAAGCGCACTTTTCTTGGCCAGGTGATGGATGCCTTGGAACG
>NZ_JACCDB010000043.1 GCF_013432195.1 Tepidicella baoligensis
GGAAGGTCTGCAAAACCTTCCTGCCAGACTGCCGGGATGGGACAATAGCGACATGAAGCAGATGAGTCTGGAGGCGCCGATGTATACGGGCTTTGAGCTGCGCGCCAAGCGCACCCGCAAGCGTGCGTTTTTGGAGCAGATGGACCGTGTGGTGCCGTGGGCAGAGTTGGTCGCACTCATCGAGCCGTATGCGCCGAAGGCGGGTCCCAAGGGTGGGCGGCCACCCTTTGCGGTAGAGAAGCTGCTGAGGATTCATTTTTTGCAGCAGTGGTTTGGTCTGTCGGACCCGGCGGTGGAGGAAGCCTTGTACGACACGCCGCTGCTGGCGAGCTTTGTTGGTCTGGACCTGGGGGTGGATGTCGTGCCGGATGAGAGCACCATCCTGCGCTTT
>NZ_JACCDB010000044.1 GCF_013432195.1 Tepidicella baoligensis
CCTGTGCCCAGGCCCTGGAGCAGGGCATCTACAGCTACAAGCGCGTGCTGGCTTTGAGCGAGGGTCTTTTTGCCCAGGCGCTCGCCGCCATTGAAGCCCATGCCAGCGGTGACAACGGCGCGGTGCTCACCACCCCAGAGCTGACCCAGCAGCACGGGCTCATCCGCGATGTCGATGAGTACGGTGATCTCTTCGCGCACGCCGCAGCCACGGCCACGGCAACCGTATCCAGTACCACCGCTGCCACCACCACCGCACCGGGGAGCCTGGCATGAACCTGGCCGAGATCGAACGCGCGCTGCGCGAGCTGCGCCTCTCGGGCATTGCCGAGACCCTGTCGACCCGCGTGATGCAGGCCCAGGCCAGCCAGGAGCC
>NZ_JACCDB010000045.1 GCF_013432195.1 Tepidicella baoligensis
ACCTGGTTTCGACGTGGGTTGCGAAGCAGTAGCGGGCATACCGAGGACCCGTCACCTCGTTAATCAATGGGAACGCAATAACTGCTAACGACAACCGTTACCAGCTGGCCGCTTAATTGCGCGCCGTCCTCGCACTAGCTTGCCGATAGGCTAGGGCCGCAAGGCCACGCGAGGTCATTCATATCGGATCGCTTCGGCCGGTGTCACGACGGCCGGGGTTAACTCCAAGTGACTCGTCGTCGCGCAGCGTGTTCGTCCGCGTCGCGCCGGTTAAATCAAATGACTGAACTAAGTATGTAGAACGCTCTGTAAAGGACTTGCGGACGCGGGTTCGATTCCCGCCG
>NZ_JACCDB010000046.1 GCF_013432195.1 Tepidicella baoligensis
CACATAACAGCCTGACGATGACCTACTTTCACACAGGGATCTGCACTATCATCGGCGCGAAGTCGTTTCACTGTCCTGTTCGGGATGGGAAGGAGTGGGACCAACTTGCTATGGTCGTCAGGCATAACGGGTTGCCGCTCTGAGCACTCTGCCATAGGGCACTCAGTGCGGCGTATTCATAGAGTCGAAATCGATTTTGATTGCGCTTGGAGCATCTTCGCCGAGTGGATACGGCTCGTATGCATTCTCGCTGTGATCTTGCGATCAAAATTATAGGGTCAAGCCGCACGGGCCATTAGTACTGGTTAGCTCAACGCATTGCTGCGCTTAC
>NZ_JACCDB010000047.1 GCF_013432195.1 Tepidicella baoligensis
ACCCACGTCCAGAAATATCGCCACTTAAGCGTCTACGAGTGTAGTTGGCATATTGATCATTCGCGAGCTGTTCTGCCTACCAACAGGCGTCCCAGTCGCTAGTCTGATTATTCTCTTCCTTCGTCCTCAGACGGCGAACTCCGGCGTAGCCCACTTAAAGTGAGTCCCTTACCCTACCACATGGGCGATGGAGGGAGGAACCGCTAAGCTACTATTATGCAGCTAAAGCGAAGTTATTGTTAGATTTGCCAGTTATTATTGGCGTTGATGTTTTAACGAGGCCATCTCCTCGACTCGCAACCTAAGCTCGAACTACCCCTGTCGAATC
>NZ_JACCDB010000005.1 GCF_013432195.1 Tepidicella baoligensis
GCCCGGCTTGACCAGCAGCTCAATGACCGCCACGTCAGAAAAATCCCCGATGTCCGGGACCCTCACTTCGATCAGTGCCATGTTCTCGTCTCCGGTGCGTCAGGCGTACAGGGGGTTCACTTTTTCGGTGTCGATGCCGTACTTGGCAATCGCCTCGGCCACCTTGGCCACGGGCACGGTGCCCTCCTCGGCCAGGGCCTTGAGTGCGGCCACCACGATGTAGTGACGGTTCACCTCGAAGTGCTCACGCAGCTTGCTGCGGAAATCGCTGCGGCCAAAACCGTCGGTCCCCAGCACCTTGTAAGTCCGGCCCTTGGGAATGAAAGAGCGGATCTGGTCGGCAAACGCCTTCATGTAGTCGGTGGAAGCCACCACCGGACCAGCGTGCTTTTCCAGTTGCTGGGTCACGAACGGCACCCGCGGCGTCTGGGTCGGGTGCAGCAGGTTCCAGCGCTCGCAGTCCTGACCGTCGCGGGCCAGTTCGTTGAAGCTCGGACAACTCCACACATTGGCGGCCACGCCCCAGTCCTTTTCCAGCAGCTCCTGGGCAAACAGGCTTTCACGCAGGATGGAGCCCGAACCCAGCAGTTGTACGCGCGGCGTCAACTTGGGGCCCTCCTTGTACAGATACATGCCCTTGATGATCTGCTCTTCCGTGCCGGGTGTCAGGCCAGGCATGGCGTAGTTTTCATTCAGCAGGGTCAGGTAGTAAAAGACGTTTTCCTGCTTCTCCACCATGCGCTTCAAGCCGTGGTGGATGATCACCCCCACCTCGTGCGCGAAGGTCGGGTCGTAGCTCACGCAGTTCGGAATGGTGCTCGCCAGAATCTGGCTGTGACCGTCCTCGTGCTGCAGGCCCTCGCCATTGAGCGTGGTGCGCCCGGAAGTGCCCCCCAGCAGGAAGCCGCGCGCCTGCATGTCACCCGCCGCCCAGGCCAGATCCCCGATGCGCTGGAAGCCGAACATCGAGTAGAAGATGTAGAACGGCACCATGATGCGGTTGTTGGTGCTGTAAGACGTCGCCGCCGCGATCCAGCTCGCCATGCCACCGGCCTCGTTGATGCCTTCCTGCAGGATTTGCCCGGCCTTGTCTTCGCGGTAATACATCACCTGGTCTTTGTCCACCGGCGTGTAGAGCTGGCCTTTCGGGTTGTAGATACCGATCTGGCGGAACAGGCCCTCCATGCCAAAGGTGCGTGCCTCGTCCACCAGGATGGGCACCACGCGCGGGCCCAGCGCCTGATCACGCAGCAACTGGGTAAGGAATCGCACGTAGGCTTGGGTGGTGGAGATCTCGCGCCCCTCGGGCGTGGGCTCCAGCACCGCCTTGAAGGTTTCGAGCGCGGGCACGGTAAAGCTCTCGTCCGATTTCACACGCCGCTTGGGCAGGTAGCCGCCCAGCGCTTGGCGGCGCTCATGCAGGTATTTCATCTCCGGCGTATCGTCTGCCGGCTTGTAGAACGGGATATTGGACAGTTCGCTGTCGGGGATGGGGATGTTGAAGCGGTCACGGAAATAGCGGATGTCATCGTCCGAGAGCTTCTTGGTCTGGTGCGCGGTGTTCTTGCCCTCACCCGCACGGCCCATGCCGTAGCCCTTGACCGTCTTGACCAGCAGCACCGTGGGCTGGCCGGTGGTGTTGTGATGTGCGCGGTGAAAAGCCGCATACACCTTTTGCGCGTCGTGACCGCCCCGGCGCAGCGCCCAGATCTCCTCATCGCTCATCTTCGACACCAGCTCCAGCGCCCTCGGGTCACGGCCAAAGAAATGCTTGCGCACGAAGGCGCCGTCGTTGGCCTTGAAGGCCTGGTAGTCGCCATCGAGCGTGTCGAGCATGATCTTGCGCAGGGCGCCGTCCTTGTCACGCGCCAACAGCGGATCCCAGTTGCTGCCCCACAGCAGCTTGATCACGTTCCAGCCCGAGCCGCGGAACTCCCCTTCCAACTCCTGGATGATCTTGCCGTTGCCGCGCACCGGGCCGTCGAGGCGCTGCAGGTTGCAGTTCACCACGAAGATCAGGTTATCCAGCCCTTCGCGCGCCGCCAGGCCGATGGCCCCCAGGCTCTCGGGTTCGTCCATCTCGCCATCGCCGCAGAACGCCCAGACCTTGCGCTGCGAGGTATCGGCAATGCCGCGGGCGTGCAGATATTTCAGGAAACGCGCCTGGTAGATGGCCATCAAGGGCCCCAAGCCCATGGAGACGGTGGGGAACTGCCAAAACTCCGGCATCAGCTTGGGGTGCGGGTAGCTCGACAGTCCCTTGCCATCCACCTCCTGGCGGAAATGCAGCAGTTGTTCTTCGGTCAGTCGCCCTTCCAGAAAAGCCCGGGCATAGATGCCAGGCGCGCTGTGCCCCTGGATGTAGAGCAGATCGCCGCCGTGGCTGCCCC
Organism: Tepidicella baoligensis; assembly: GCF_013432195.1. Classification (GTDB taxonomy): domain Bacteria; phylum Pseudomonadota; class Gammaproteobacteria; order Burkholderiales; family Burkholderiaceae_C; genus Tepidicella; species Tepidicella baoligensis. The sequence continues at coordinate 2,391 of NZ_JACCDB010000005.1, forward strand.
CGTTGTCCGTGTCATCGGCGTGCCAGAAATGGTTGAAACCGCAGGCGAACAGATGTGCCAGCGACTGAAAGGAACTGATGTGCCCACCCAGGTCGCCCCCATCGGGCGGGTTCAGGCGGTTGGCCTTGACCACCATGGCCATCGCATTCCAGCGCATGTAGGCGCGCAGACGACCCTCGATTTCCAGGTTGCCTGGGCAGCGCTCCTCCTCATCCGGCTCCAGGGTGTTGACGTACCCGGTGGTCGCGGAAAACGGCATGTCCACGCTGTGCTCGCGGGCCTCTTCCAGCAGCTGCTCCAGAAGAAAGTGCGCTCGCTCGGGTCCTTCCCTCTCGATGACCGCATCGAGGGCATCGAGCCATTCACGGGTTTCCTGATGATCGATGTCGGGTGCGCTGAGCACATGGTTGATGTTCGGCTGAACTGACATGCGGTGTCTCCTCTATTGGATGAGCAAAGGTTAAAGCGACTGTGCCGCCCTGTCAGCAAGTTTCGCACAGATTTTCCTTGTTTTCAACATGCAGATGTTTGTTTCATAATATAAAATAATGAAGAGTGAATGTATTCGGGTTATCCCATAGACTTCACGGATGGATTCCCCCACTTCTTCCACCCCACGACGCGAATTCGTGACGCCGCTGCAATGGTGGCGCCGCTGGTGGCGTGGTCTCAGCCCCGGCCGACAAGACCGGCTCGTCAGCATCGGGCCTTTGCTGTCGGTGTTGCTGTTTCTGGCGGCCATCGTGGCTGCCCTCACCTACTTCACCCTGGAAGAAGCGGATCGCGAGCAAGAAGCGGTGACCCGGGACGTGGAATACGCCCAACAGCGGCTGCGCCTGCGCCTGATCGAGCGGCAGGAACAACTGATGCGCATCGCTCGCGACATCTCCAACCGCGACATCGAGGAGATGGAATTCAACTTTCAGGCCGAGACCCTGGTCGTGCAATACCCAGAGCTGCTGGCCATCACTTGGCTGAACGCACGGCGGGAAGTGGTGACGGCCTACACCTCCCCCAGCGCACCGGAGGCCCTCAACCGCCAGAGCGGCCAGATGCTCCCCCCCGACGCCGCAGACGGCCTCTTCGAGCTCGTGCGGGATCTGCGCCAACCCCTGTACAGCCGCCCCCAATCCCAGGCTGGCCGGGAAACGACCATCTCGCTGCTGGTGCCCCTCAACGAGCAGGGCCGTTTCAGTGGGGCCTTGATGGCCGAATACTCGATCGATGGCCTGCTGCGCTTCGGCGTACCCACCGAAGTCATGGCCCGTTACGCCGTGGCCCTGCTCGATGAGCAGCGACAGGTGTTGGCGGGTTCGGTGCATGTACCGCAGGCGACCGGGCTGCGCCGGCTGCCCTGGGCCGCAGAGCCACACCGTTACGAGATGCCGGTCGCCCCCATCGGCAACAGCCTGATCATCCAGGCGGTGGGTTACCGGACCAGCCGCGACAGCATGGGCGAGGCGTTTTTCTGGGTCGTAGGCGCCCTGAGCGCACTCACCGTCTGGATGTTGCTGGCCAACCTGCGTCACAGCCGCCGGCGACTCCAAGCCCAGCGCGCCTTGATGGTGGAGACAAACTTCCGCCGTGCGATGGAGAACTCCATGCTCACGGGCATCCGCGCGCTCGACCTCAAGGGCCGCATCACCTATGTGAACCCCGCCTTCTGCTCCATGACCGGCTGGACTGAGCAAGAATTGATTGGAACCATGCCCCCCTTCCCCTATTGGCCTGAATCGGACATCGAAACCCTCTCGGCCCGACTAAAAGATGAGCTCAACGGTCGCACCACACCGGGTGGTTTCGAAGTCCCGGTGAAGCGTAAAAACGGCAGCATCTTCTACGCGCGGATGTACGTCTCGCCCCTGATCGACGGACAGGGACAGCAAACCGGCTGGATGACCTCCGTCACCGACATCACCGAACCGAAGCGCATCCGGGAAGAGTTGACAGCCTCCTACGACCGCTTCACCACCGTGCTCGACAGCCTGGACGAGGCGATTTCCGTCGCCCCGCTGAGCAGCGCCGAACTGCTGTTCGCCAACCGCATGTACCAGACCTGGTTCGGCGCCAGCGGCCGCGGTCACCGCCAGCTGGTCGAGCTGTCCTCAACCATCCCAGAGGGGCCGATCACCGACAACCAGGACCAGGTGGACGTGCTCGCCGGACTGCCCACCGATGCCCTTTTCGAAGCCGCCACCGACAGCGCCGAGATCTATCTGCCGGAGCTCAACAAATGGCTGGAGGTGCGCACCCGTTACCTGACCTGGGTGGACGGCCGGCTGGCGCAGATGGTGATCGCCACCGACATCACCGTGCGCCGCCACGCCGAGGAACAGGCCGCCCTGCAGCAGGAACGCGCCGAAGCCGCCAGCCGCCTCATCACCATGGGGGAAATGGCCTCCAGCGTGGCGCACGAACTCAACCAGCCGCTGACAGCCATCAGCAACTACAGCAGTGGCATGATCTCGCGCCTGAAAAAACAACAGATCACCGAAGACGAACTGCTCAACGCCCTGGAAAAAACCGAGAGACAGGCACAACGGGCCGGACAGATCATCCAACGCATCCGGGCGTTCGTGAAACGCAGCGAACCGAACCCGACCCTCTCCGACGTCGCCCAGATGGTCAATAACGCCACCGAACTGGCCGACATCGAACTGCGCCGGCACATGATCCGGCTCAATACCTATGTTGCAGCGCGCCTGCCCAAGCTCATGGTGGACCCGATCCTGATCGAACAGGTGTTGATCAACCTGTTGAAAAATGCCGGCGAAGCCATCGTGCAGGCCCAGCGTCCTCAGGCCCAGCGGTACGTGGAGCTGACCGTCACGCCGCGCCAGATCGAGGGCGCCGAAACGGTGGAGTTCTCTGTGAGGGATACGGGCCAGGGGATACCGCCCGAGCAACTGGAACGCATCTACGAGGCTTTTTACAGCACCAAAGCCGAGGGCATGGGCATCGGCCTGAAGCTGTGCCGGTCCATCGTCGAGTCCCACCATGGCAGACTGCAGGCGCGAAACCTCTACAATGGGCCTGAAATTACGGGGTGTGAATTCAGTTTTTGGATTCCCGTGAGCACCGGGGTCAAGACCTAACCACCCGTAAGCGCCCTCACCGCCGGGCGCGCGACAACGAGAAAGAGTGAGATGAGCCTGATTCCGAAACGTGGCACGGTTTATGTGGTTGACGACGACGAGGCGGTCCGCGACTCGTTGCAGTGGCTGCTCGAAGGTCAGGATTACCGTGTGCGATGTTTCGAATCTGCCGAAGCCTTTCTGAGCCGATACGACCCGCGGGAGGTGGCCTGCCTGATCGCCGATATCCGCATGGGTGGCATGAGCGGCATGGAGCTGCAAGACCGGCTGATCGAGCGCCACTCCCCCTTGCCCATCGTGTTCATCACCGGACATGGCGATGTCCCCATGGCGGTGGAGTCGATGAAAAAGGGCGCGCTGGACTTCATCCAGAAGCCGTTCAACGAGGCGCAACTGGTGCACCTCGTCGAGCGCATGCTGGAGACGGCGCGTGAGGTGTTCGCCGTGCACCAGCAGGCTGCCACCCGCGAAGCCCTGCTCGGCAAGCTCACCACCCGAGAATCCCAGGTACTGGAGCGCATCGTGGCCGGGCGGCTGAACAAGCAGATCGCGGATGACCTCGGCATCAGCATCAAAACGGTGGAAGCCCACCGCGCCAACATCATGGAGAAGCTGGGCGCCAACACGGTCGCCGACCTGTTGAAAATCGCCCTCGCCCCTACGGCCAAAACCTGACCCTTCATCCTTCCCGATTTTCGCCAGCCTTATCATGACCGCCCAATTGATCGACGGCAACGCGCTGTCACGCCAACTGCGCGCCGAAGTCTCGCAACGTGTCGCCAACCTCAAGGCACGCGGCATCACCCCCGGCCTCGCCGTCATTCTGGTCGGGGACGACCCGGCCAGCCAGGTCTATGTGCGCAACAAGGTCAAGGCCTGCGAAGACACCGGCATCCATTCCGTGCTGGAAAAGTACGAATCCAGCCTGAGCGAAGCGGCCTTGCTGGCACGCGTGCAAGCACTGAACCACGATCCGACCATCCACGGCATCCTGGTCCAGTTGCCACTGCCCGCCCACATCGACGCGCACAAGGTGATCGAGGCCATTTCCCCGGCCAAGGACGTGGATGGCTTCCACGTCGCCAGCGCCGGAGCGCTCATGGTGGGGCAGCCCGGTTTCTGGCCCTGCACGCCTTACGGATGCATCAAGATGCTGGAGTCCATCGGCTATGACCTCAAGGGCAAACATGCCGTGGTCATCGGCCGCAGCAACATCGTCGGCAAGCCCATGGCGCTGATGCTGCTCCAACGAGACGCCACCGTCACCATCTGCCACTCGCGCACGGCCGACTTGAAAGCCCTGACGCTGCAGGCCGATGTGATCGTGGCCGCCGTGGGCAAGCGCCACGTGCTCACAGCCGACATGGTCAAACCCGGCGCCGTGGTGCTCGACGTCGGGATGAACCGCAACGACGAGGGCAAGCTGTGTGGCGATGTGGATTTCGAGGGCGTCAGGCAAGTCGCTGGCTGGATCACGCCCGTACCGGGAGGCGTGGGCCCGATGACCATCACCATGCTGATGGTCAACACACTGGAATCGGCCGAGCGTTCGACCGGCTGAGGCGGCTCAGACCGCTGGCGCTTCGGCCCGGCGGGCAAACCACCACAGGACGCGCAAGGCACAGAGCCATTGCAGGAGCACCAGCGCACTCCCCAGGGTATGCCAGAAACGCAGGTCGCCCCCCGAAACACGGGCCGTCAGGATGCGTTCGGCCACCCCGTGCTCCTGCACCAGCGCAGCCAGTGCGGCCAGCAGCAACCAGGGCAACAGGACCCAGCGGGCCGTGACTTCAGCCGATTGCAGACGCTGCAGACGCCCCCACAAGATCAGGCTCAACGCCACCACCACACTGGCCCAGGCCTGAACCTGAAACAGTCTGGCCGCATAGCCGCCTGCCTGCGCCGGGTTGCCCAAGACGCCAAAGGCCATGGGTACCGCCACGAAACTCAATGCCGACAAGCCCCCCCACCACAAGGCGGCGAGCAGCAACGGCCAGCGATCCAGAAGCGGCTGCATGCTGAACCGGCTCACTCGTAACGCACCGCCACCACCTCGAAGCGCTTGACGCCACCGGGTGCCTGCACTTCGGCCACGTCGCCTTCTTCCTTGCCGATCAAGGCACGAGCGATGGGGCTGGAGATGTTGATCAGCCCCAGCTTGAGGTCGGCCTCGTCCTCACCCACGATCTGGTAGGTCACGACCTCGCCGGTGGTTTCCTCCTCCAGTTCGACCGTGGCACCAAACACCACCCGCCCCCCTGCATCCAGGGCGGCGGGGTCGATGATCTGCGCCACCGAAAGCTTGCTTTCGATTTCGGCGATGCGGCCTTCGATGAAACCCTGACGCTCTTTGGCAGCATCGTAATCCGCGTTCTCGCTCAGATCGCCCTGGGCACGGGCTTCGGCAATCGCGTTGATGACCGCAGGTCGGTCCACGGTCTTGAGACGGTGCAACTCCTCCTTGAGCTTGTCGGCACCGCGCTTGGTCACGGGAATGGTGGGCATTTGTCGATCTCCAAAAGCAAACCGCCGATCGTTCCCAATCGGCGGTGTGGTTGAAGGGATTATGCCTCAAGCTGAATCATTCGGGCCAGGGCGACGCACCGGGAAAGCCCTGAGGCAAGGACATCAGGCGAAGAGCTCGGCGTGCATCTCCTGCACCGAGATCACGCCCAGCTGGTCCAGGCTTTTCATGCCCTCCACGGCGGCCTCGGCCCCCGAAATGGTGGTGAAGGTGGTGACGCGGTTGAGCAACGCCGAGGTGCGGATGTAGCGCGAGTCGGCAATCGCGTTGCGGCGCTCTTCCACCGTGTTGATGACCATGGCGATTTCGCCGTTCTTGATCATGTCCACGATGTTGGGGCGGCCTTCCGCCACCTTGTTGACCAGCTCGCAAGGTATCCCCTCGGCCTCGATGGCCGCTGCGGTGCCGCGCGTGGCGACCAGCTGGAAACCCATCGCGTGCAGTTCGCGCGCCACGATCACGGCACGCGCCTTGTCCGATTGCTTGACCGAGAGGAACACCTTGTTCACCTCGTCCGTCGGGCGCGGCAGTTTGGTCCCCGCGCCGAGCTGTGATTTCACGAACGCCTCGCCAAAGGTCCTGCCCACACCCATGACTTCCCCGGTGGACTTCATTTCGGGGCCCAGGATGGTATCGACGCCCGGAAACTTGACAAACGGGAACACCGCCTCCTTCACGCTGAAGTACGGCGGGGTGACCTCCTGGGTGATGCCCTGCTGGGCCAGCGTCTGGCCCGCCATGCAGCGCGCCGCCACCTTGGCCAGCTGGATGCCGGTGGCCTTGGAAACGAAAGGCACTGTGCGTGAGGCGCGCGGATTCACTTCCAGCACGTAGATCACGTCCTTCTTCACGCCGTTCTCTTCCACCTCCTGGATGGCGAACTGCACGTTCATCAGGCCGACCACGTTGAGCGCGTTGGCCATGGCGGCGGTCTGGCGCTTGAGTTCGTCCACCGTGGTCTGGCTCAGGTAGTAAGGCGGCAGCGAGCAGGCGGAGTCACCCGAGTGCACGCCCGCCTGCTCGATGTGCTCCATCACGCCGCCGATCAACACCTGACCAGAAGCGTCGCGGATGCAGTCCACGTCGCACTCGATGGCGTCGTTCAGGAAGCGGTCCAGCAGCACCGGCGAATCGTTGCTCACCTTCACCGCCTCGCGCATATAGCGCTCCAGGTCGCGCGGCTCGTGCACGATTTCCATGGCGCGGCCACCCAGCACGTAGCTGGGGCGCACCACCAGCGGGTAGCCCAGCTCGGCGGCCTTGTCCATTGCCTCGGCCTCGGTGCGGGCCGTGGCGTTGGGCGGCTGGCGCAGGCCCAGTTCGTGCAGCAGCTTCTGGAAGCGCTCGCGGTCTTCGGCGGCATCGATCATGTCGGGGCTGGTGCCGATGATGGGCACGCCTTCGCGCTCCAGGCCCAGCGCCAGTTTCAGCGGCGTCTGGCCGCCGTACTGGACGATGACGCCCAACGGCTTTTCCTTGTCCACGATCTCCAGCACATCTTCCAGCGTCAGCGGCTCGAAGTACAGGCGGTCGGAGGTGTCGTAGTCGGTGGACACGGTTTCCGGGTTGCAGTTGACCATGATGGTCTCGTAACCATCCTCGCGCATGGCGAGTGCGGCGTGCACGCAGCAGTAGTCGAACTCGATGCCTTGGCCGATGCGGTTCGGGCCACCGCCCAGCACCATGATCTTTTTCTTGTCCGTCGGGTCGGCCTCGCACTCGTCTTCGTAGGTGGAGTACATGTAGGCGGTGTGGGTGGCGAACTCAGCGGCGCAGGTGTCCACGCGCTTGTACACGGGGCGCACGTTGAGCGCGCGGCGCCGATCCCGCACGGCCTTTTCGGTGGTCTTGAGCAGCTTGGCCAGGCGGCGGTCGCTGAAGCCTTTTTGCTTCAAGATCCGCAGGGTGTCGGCGCTCAGTGAGGCCAGAGCGCCTTCGCCTTTTTCAGCGGTGAGCTTGTCCAGCTCCAGCTCGATCTTGACGATCTCCTCGATCTGCGCCAGGAACCACTTGTCGATGCGGGTGAAATGGTGCACCTCGTCCAGCGACCAGCCAGCGGCGAACGCGTCGCCCACGTACCAGATGCGCTCGGGGCCGGGCTCGCCCAGCTCGCGCTCCAGCGTCTCGCGGTCTTGGGTTTTCTCGTTCATGCCATCGACGCCCACTTCCAGGCCGCGCAGGGCTTTCTGGAAACTCTCCTGGAAGGTACGGCCCATGGCCATCACCTCCCCCACCGACTTCATCTGCGTGGTCAGGCGGTTGTCGGCGGAAGGAAACTTCTCGAAGGCGAAACGCGGAATCTTGGTGACCACATAGTCGATGGAAGGCTCGAACGAAGCGGGGGTGGCACCGCCGGTGATCTCGTTCTTCAACTCGTCGAGCGTGTAGCCCACCGCCAGCTTGGCGGCCACCTTGGCAATGGGGAACCCGGTGGCCTTAGACGCCAGCGCCGACGAGCGCGAGACGCGCGGATTCATCTCGATGACGATCATGCGGCCGTCCTTCGGATTGACGGCGAACTGCACGTTGGAGCCGCCCGTGTCCACGCCGATCTCGCGCAGCACCGCCAGCGAGGCATTGCGCATGATCTGGTATTCCTTGTCGGTCAGCGTTTGCGCCGGAGCCACGGTGATCGAGTCCCCCGTGTGTACGCCCATCGGGTCCAGGTTCTCGATCGAGCAGACGATGATGCAGTTGTCTTTCTTGTCGCGGACCACTTCCATCTCGTACTCTTTCCAGCCCACGAGCGACTCTTCGATCAGCAGCTCGTTGGTGGGCGAGGCTTCCAGACCGCGCTTGCAGATGGTTTCGAACTCTTCTGGGTTGTAGGCAATGCCACCGCCCGTGCCGCCCAGCGTGAAGCTGGGGCGGATCACCGTGGGGAAGCCTACCTGCTTTTGCACCGCCCAGGCCTCTTCCATGCTGTGGGCGATGCCGGAACGCGCCGAGCCCAGGCCGATGCGGGTCATGGCGTCTTTGAACTTCAGGCGGTCTTCGGCCTTATCGATGGCCTCGGGCGTGGCGCCGATCAGTTCACACTTGTACTTGTGCAGCACGCCGTTGCGCCACAGGTCCAGCGCGCAGTTCAGTGCGGTCTGGCCGCCCATGGTCGGCAAAATGGCATCCGGGCGCTCCTTGGCAAGGATCTTCTCGACCGTTTGCCAGGTGATGGGCTCGATGTAGGTCACATCGGCCGTGGCCGGGTCGGTCATGATCGTGGCCGGGTTGCTGTTGATCAGGATGACCTTGTAGCCCTCTTCGCGCAGGGCCTTGCAGGCCTGCACGCCGGAGTAGTCGAATTCACAGGCCTGGCCGATGACGATGGGACCGGCACCGATGATGAGGATGCTCTTGATGTCAGTACGCTTGGGCATATTCGCTCTCGCAGGACCGCTCCAAGGGAGCGAAGGCCCCAATCACACGGATCAGTTGGGGCAGTGAAACGGCACAGCCGTGAACGCGGGGGTGCATCAACCTTTCGGCTCCATCATCCGGATGAAACGGTCGAACAGGTAGGCGATGTCGTGCGGACCAGGGGACGCCTCAGGGTGACCCTGGAAGCAGAAGGCAGGCCGGTCGGTGCGCTCCAGACCCTGAAGCGTGCCGTCGAACAGGCTGATGTGGGTGGGGCGCAGGTTGGCCGGCAGTGACTCCATCTCCACCGCGAAACCGTGGTTTTGGCTGGTGATGCTGACGCGGCCATTGTCAAGGTCTTTGACTGGGTGGTTGGCACCATGATGGCCGTGGGGCATCTTGAAGGTCTTGGCGCCGCTGGCCAGGGCCATGATCTGATGCCCCAGACAAATGCCGAAGATCGGGATGCCCGTCTCGATGAGTTCGCGCGCTGCGGCGATGGCATAGTCGCAGGGCTCGGGGTCGCCAGGACCGTTGGAGAGGAAAATGCCGTCCGGGTTGTGCCTGAGCACTTCAGACGCGGGCGTCTGGGCCGGCACCACGGTGACCTTGCAACCGCGCTCGGCCAGCATGCGCAGGATGTTTTTTTTCACCCCGAAGTCGTAGGCCACCACATGAAAGCGCGGGGTGGTCAACTCGCCATAGCCGGGCGTGCCGTCTTCGCGGGCCAGTTGCCACTCGGTCTGGGTCCAGACGTAAGGCTGCTTCGTGCTCACCACTTTCGCCAAATCTTGCCCGGCCATGCTGGGGGCGCTCTTCGCTGCTGCCACGGCCTGTGCCTTCAAGGCTTCGGTCACCTCCTGGCCCTGACCCAGGCCGATGATGGCGCCATTCTGCGAGCCTCTGGCACGCAGGATGCGCGTGAGCTTGCGGGTATCGATCCCGGCAATGGCCACCGTGCCCTCACGCTGGAGATATTCGCTCAATGTGAGCTGCGCGCGGAAATTGGAAGCCAGGAGGGGCAGGTCTTTGATGATCAGGCCGGCGGCGTGAACGGCATCGGACTCCACGTCGTCATCGTTGACACCGTAGTTGCCGATGTGCGGATACGTGAGCGTCACGATCTGCTGCCGGTAGCTCGGATCGGTGAGGATTTCCTGATAGCCGGTGATGGCGGTGTTGAAGACCACCTCGCCCACGGTCTGGCCCGCAGCACCGATGGACACACCGGTAAAGACCGTGCCGTCTGCGAGAGCGAGAATGGCTTTTGCGGGGACGGAAAACACGGAGCACTCCAGTTTTGGACGCACCTGTGCCCGCCAGAAAATGTGGTGAATTTCAGGGGGAGGAGGCCGGCCGCAGCCGACAGCAGGTGCGTTGGGTTAGGGTAAACCTTGGCATTATAGCCGAGCGACACCTGCCGAAACGGCGCTCGCGTGCAGGCAAATGGCCGCGGCGGCGGCCACGTTCAGCGACTCCTCGCCTCCAGGCTGGGCGATGCGGACATGATGCCGGGCCCGCCGCATCAGTTCGTCGGAAAGCCCTTGTCCCTCGTGCCCCAGCAGCCAGGCGCACGGCCATGGCAAAGCGGCTTCGTGCAACCACTGCCCCTGGTGCGAACTGGTCGCGATCGAGGGCAGGCCCAGCCGATCGAGGTCGGCCACCCCACCCCCCTCCACGAGATGCAAACCGAAATGCGCCCCCATACCGGCGCGCAACACTTTCGGTGCCCACAGAGCGACCGTACCCTTGAGGGCCACCACCTGCTTGAACCCGAAAGCGGCCGCACTGCGCAGGATGGACCCCACATTACCAGGATCCTGCAGCCGATCGAGCACCACGGTCGGCACCGCTGGCCGCACCTCGTCGTGAGGGGGAAGATCGAACAGACCCGCCACGGGCGGCGGTGACTCCAGTCCGCTGATCCATGCCATGAGCCGGTCGGCCACCACGATTCGACGCACCTCACGCGGCAAATCCCAGTCCTCAGCCACATGCGGCCGGGAGGCCGTCACCACGATCGCAGAGGGCACATGCCCTCGGGCCAGCAGGGCGCGACACAGATGGTCACCTTCGAGCCACACCTGCCCCGCCTTGCGGTAGGCGGCGCTGTCCTGAGCCAAAGAGCGGCACCGTTTGGCCCAGGGGTTGTCGCGGGAGGAAATGAGTTCGGGGTTCATGAGGGGGCGCGGCATCGGGCTCAAGACGACACCCCCGCATCACGCCTCAACGGCGTGGGGTGCAACGCTTCGGCCACGGGCGCGAAGCTGCGGCGGTGCTCGGGACATGGCCCCCAACGGCGCAAGGCCTCCAGGTGTTGCACCGTCCCATACCCTTTGTGCTGGTCGAACCCGTACTGTGGGTATTGAGCATGGAGATCATCCAGGCCCCGGTCGCGCGTGACCTTGGCCAAAATGGAGGCAGCCGAAATGGCCTGCACCTTCGCATCGCCCCCCACAATCGCCTCGGCTCGCACATCCAGCACAGGCAAGCGGTTGCCATCGACGAGCACCAGCCGAGGCTTGAGTCGCAGCCCGGCAACGGCCCGGCGCATGGCCAGCATCGTGGCCTGGAGAACATTGAGGCGATCGATCTCCTCCACGGTGGCCTGCCCCACGGAGCAGCACAGGGCCTTGGCCCGGATCTCATCATAGAGGCGGTCGCGGCGTGCCGAACTGAGTTTTTTCGAGTCCGCCAACCCGGCAATCGGTTGCGCATCATCCAGAATGACCGCAGCCGCGACCACCGGCCCCGCCAAGGGACCTCGACCGGCTTCGTCCACCCCCGCGATCAGACCGGCTTCGTCAAGGCACATCCAGGCGAAGGATTGCTGCACGGTGTGGGTATCAGGCAAGGACTTTCGCGATCGCATCGGTGGCCAGTCGTGGGGTGTCGAGGGCAAGGGTTTGGTGCAGGGCGGCAAACCGATCCTGCAGCCGCCGGACGCGATCCCGGGTCGAGGCATCATCGGCCAGCCAGGCCAGCGTGGCATCGGCCAGGGCCTCGGGTGTGGCGGCCTCCTGCAGCAGCTCTGGCACCAGGAACTCCTGTGCCAGGATGTTGGGCAGCCCGACCCAGGGCTGCAATCGCTTGCGCTGATGCAGCTTCCAGGAAAACCAGTTCATGTGGTAGGCGATCACCATGGGGCGCTTGAACAGCGCCGCTTCCAGCGTGGCCGTCCCGCTCGCGATCAGGGTCACATCACACGCCGCCAACACCGTGTGGGACTCGCCCTGGATCACCTGAACCTTGGACTGCAGATCCGCTTCCACCACTTCCTGCACGATACGCGGCTGCAGAGCCGGCACGGCCGGCAGCACGAACCTGAGCTCGGGCCGGCGTCTCGACATGAGCCGGGCCGCCTGCAAAAAGCGGGGCAGCAAGTGCGCCACCTCTGCGCGCCGGCTGCCCGGCAGGAGTGCGACCACCTCCGACTCCGGCGGCAGACGGAGTGCTTGCCGCGCAGCCGCACGGTCCGGCACCAGGGGAATCAGCGATGCCAGCGGGTGCCCCACATAAGTCGCCGCCACTCCGTGGGCATGGAACAACGCCGCCTCGAACGGGAAAATGCACAGCACGTGATCCACGTGGCGGCGAATCTTCTCGATACGCTCGGGTCGCCAGGCCCACACCGCCGGGGCGACGAAATGCACCGTCTTGACACCGGCGGCACGCAGATCGCCCTCCAGATCGAGGTTGAAGTCGGGAGCGTCCACGCCCACGAACAGCCGCGGCGGGGCGGCCAACAGGCGGTCGCGCAACTGACGGCGGATGGCCACGATCTCGCGGTAGTGCCGCAGCACCTCCACATAGCCGCGCACGGCCAGTTTGTCACTGGGCCACCAGGCCTCAAACCCCTGCGCCTGCATCCGAGGGCCACCAATGCCAGCGGCACGCCAGGTCGGCCAACGCCGCTTCAAGCCCGCGAGCAGGCGAGCCGCCAGCAGGTCGCCCGACGCCTCGCCAGCGACCAACGCCACATCACAAGAGGCGGTTGTCGCGCTCAACGCACGATGCCCCGTTCCTGGGACACCCCCTGAAGAAAACCTTGCATCAAAGCCACGTCAGCCTCGGCCTCGGGGTAACGGGCAGGCAACTCGGCCAGCCGGGCTTGCGCCTGCTCCAGCGTGAGATTGTCCCGGTACAGAGCCTTGTGCATGGCCTTCACCGCCGAAATCCGTTCGGCACTGAAGCCGCGACGACGCAAGCCCTCGAAATTCATGGAGCGTGCCTGTGCCGGCTGGCCTTGGGCCATCACGAACGGGGGCACATCGGCAAAGAGCAATGAACACATCGCCGTCATGGCATGGGCGCCGATGCGCACGAACTGGTGCACGACGGTGTAGCCACCCAGAATGACCCAATCCCCCACCTGCACATGCCCGGCCAGCTGGGCGTTGTTGGCAAAGATGGTGTGGTTGCCCACGACGCAGTCGTGCGCCAGGTGGGTGTAGGCCATCATCCAGTTGTCGTGCCCCAGCCGCGTCACCCCACCGCCCTGCACCGTCCCAATGTGGTAGGTGCTGTATTCGCGGATGGTGTTGCGGTCACCAATGACGAGTTGGCACGGCTCCCCCGCATATTTCTTGTCCTGGCTGGCCAGCCCCAGGCAGACGAAGGGGTATATGTGGTTGTCCTGCCCCAGGGTGGTGTGTCCCTCGATGACGCAATGTGCCCCGATGCGCGTGCGAGCGCCCACCTTCACATGGGGGCCGATCACCGTGTAGGGGCCCACACTGACGGTGTCGTCGAGTTGCGCCTTCGGATCCACCAAAGCGGTGGGATGAATGTCTGCCATGCCCGGTACCGCCTCAGGCGATGGTGCGCATGGTGCACATCAGCTCGGCCTCGCAAGCCACTTCGTCACCCACACGGGCCGTGCCTTTGAACTTGAAGATGCCGGCCTTCATGCGCTCCAGCGTCACGTCCATCACAAGCTGGTCACCCGGCTCGACGGGCCGCTTGAAGCGCGCGCCGTCGATGCCCGCAAAGTAGTAAACCGTCTTGTCGTCCGGGGTCACGCCCAGCGTGTCGAAGGCCAGCAGAGCGGCCGTCTGCGCCATGGCCTCCAGCATCAGCACCCCAGGGAACACCGGCCGATGCGGGAAATGGCCGGTGAACTGCGGCTCGTTCATGCTCACGTTCTTGAGCGCCTGGATGGACTTGCCCTTTTCGATCTGCAGCACCCGATCCACCAGCAGGAAAGGGTAACGGTGGGGCAGTTGTTTCAGAATCTGGTGTATGTCCATCATGATCGGTTTTCCAAAGCTTTGATGCGCTCGCGCAGGCGGTGGAGCTGCCGCAGCGTGGCCGCATTTTTTTCCCAGCTCTTATTGTCGTCGATGGGAAAGACGCCGCTGTACTGCCCGGGTTGCAAAATGGAGCGCATCACCACCGAAGCCGCTGAGATGTGAACGTGGTCCACCAGGGTGAGGTGCCCCAGCACCACCGCACCTCCACCGACCGTGCAGTGCGCGCCGATGCGCGCGCTGCCGGCGACCCCCACACAACCGGCCATGGCGGTGTGCCGGCCAATGTGCACGTTGTGGCCGATCTGGATCAGGTTGTCGAGCTTGACACCGTCTTCGATGACGGTGTCTTCCAGCGCTCCGCGGTCGATGCAGCAGTTGGCACCGATCTCCACATCGTCACCGATGCGCACGGCGCCCAACTGCTCGATCTTGACCCAGGCACCGTCATGCGGTGCAAAACCGAAACCATCGGCCCCGATCACGACGCCCGAATGCACGATGCAGCGCTGGCCCAGCACACAGTCCCGCCCCAGAACGACACGGTGGGCCAACCGTGTACCCGACCCCACACGGGCCCGCCGTTCGATCACGGCGTGGGCACCGATGCGGGCGCCGTCACCGACCTCGGCGCCGGCCTCGATCACAGCATAAGGCCCCACATCCACAGCCACACCCAGCCGGGCAGCGGGGTGCACACAGGCGGTCGGATGCACCGCCGCCCCCGCATCCTCGGTCAGAGCCTCTTGCCGCGCCCGCCACCATTGCGTGAGCCGGGCAAAGTACAGATAAGGGTCCGGGGTCTCGATGCAGCTGCCCCGGGCTTTGGCCAGCGGCACCAGATCGGGCGGCACGATCAAGGCGCCCGCCGCCGTGGCAGACAGTTTGGCCGCATGGCGCGCATGCGCGATGAAAGACAAGGCATCCGGTCCGGCGGTCTCGAGCGGAGCGATCCGAGCCACCGGTGTGTGCCCGGTTCCATGCAAAACGCCGCCCAAGGCGGCGTGGATGTCAGCCAGCGTCGTGGTCACGGCAGACGCCCGCTCATCAGCGACCGTTGTTCAATCCATTGATGACGCGGTCGGTGATGTCATGCTTGGGGTTGATGTACACCGCTTCCTGGATGATGAGGTCGTATTTTTCGGCTTCGGCAATCTGGCGGATCACGCGGTTGGCACGCTCCAGCACCTGCTGCAACTCCTCATTCTTGCGCAGGTTCAGATCTTCCTGGAACTCACGGCTGCGGCGCTGAAAATCCCGGTCCATGTCCACCAACTGGCGCTGGCGGGCGGTGCGTTGGGCTTCCGATAGCGTGGGAGCCTCTCGCTCAAATTTTTCAGAGGCGGTACGCAACTGGTTGCGCAGGTTTTCGAGTTCGCGCTCACGGCGGGAGAATTCCTGTTCCAACTTGGTCTGCGCCGCCTTGGCGGCAGCGGAGTCGCGGAAAATGCGGTCGGTGTTGACAAACCCGATCTTGAAGTCCTGAGCCGCTGCCGTGGCTGCGGCCACGCCCAACACCAGCACCGTCAGACCACGGCGAATTGCGTCACGAGAAAACGATTTCATCAGAAAGAAGTTCCAATCTGGAATTGTACGCTTTGGGGTTTGTCATTGGCAAACTTGCGCACGGGCTTGGCATAAGCGATTCTAAGCGGGCCCACCGGTGAAATCCAGCTGACGCCGATCCCGGCTGAGGCACGAAGGTCGGAGAGCTTGGTGGTCTTCTGGAAATCATCGGACACGCTGCCGACATCGAAGAACCCGAACATGCGCAATGTGCGGTCGTTGCCTGCCCCAGGGAAGGGCGTGATGATCTCGGTATTCAGCAGCACCATGCGGGAACCACCGATGTAGGCATCCGATCCACCGCCAACCACCGGGCTGATGCCGCCCAGTGTGCCTTGTTCGAAGCCGCGCACCGAACCCAGGCCCCCACCGTAGAAGTTCTTGAACAGCGGGAAGGGCTTGCCGCCCAGCCCCTTGCCCCAGCCCGCCTCGGCGTTGAAAGCGAGGGTGTACTGCTTGGACAGAGGAATGTACTGCTGCAATTGCCCGCTGAGCTTGGTGTAGCGGGTGTCTCCGGCAATGCCGACTTCGCCATTGAAGCGCGTGAGCCGCCCCTGGGAGGGCACGAGGGCGCTGTCGCGGGTGTCACGAGCCCAGCCCACGGTCAGAGGCACCGACGTGGGGGAACGGCCAAAGTCATCGATAAACTGCTGGTAGGCATTCGGCAGCCCATTGCCCGGTTCGATGCGGGTTTGTTCCACCCCGATCCCGAAGAACACGGTGTCGGTTTCGGTGAAGGGCACCCCGAAACGGATGCTGGCTCCGGGCGTCACGAGGCGGTAATCCCCCTCCTGCTCCGAGAAGGGTCTGGATGTACGGTAGTACACATCCAGCGAGCGCGAAATGCCATCGGCGGTGAAGTAGGGGTCCACCGTGCTGAGCACGAATTGCTTGTTGTATTTGCTCGTGTTGAGACTGAGGCCGAGGTAGTTGCCACTGCCGAACACGTTCTCCTGCTGGATCCCGGCGATGAATGAGAGCTTTTCAGCCTGGGAGTATCCGGCACCGATCGACAGGTTGCCGGTGGGCTTTTCCTCCACCGACACGATCAGGTCCACCTGGTCGGGGGCATCGGGCACTTCCTGGGTGTCGATCGTGACCTGGGTGAAAAAGCCAAGCCGATCCACCCGATCGCGAGACAGGCGGATGCGGTCACTGTCGTACCAGGAGGCTTCGAGCTGGCGGAATTCGCGGCGGATCACCTCGTCGCGCGTGCGGTTGTTTCCCTCCACCTGGATGCGGCGAACATAGGCGCGCCGCGAGGGCTCGGCACGCAACACCAGAGTCACCTGCGAATGCTCACGGTCGATCTCGGGCTGGACATCGACCCGCGCGAAGGCAAAGCCGAAGCTGCCAAAATAATCGGTGAATGCGCGCACCGTTTCGGCCACGTCCTCGGCGTTGTAGGCCTGGCCGGCACGAATCCGAATCAGGGACTGAAACTCTTCTTCCTTGCCGAGGTAGTCGCCTTCCAGCCGCACCCCCGACACCACGTAGCGCTTGCCTTCCGTGATGTTGATGGTGATCGTCATATCTTCCTTGCCCGGGGTGATGGCCACCTGGGTGGAATCGATACTGAACTCCAGGAAACCACGGGTCAGGTAGTAGGAACGCAAGGTTTCCAAATCGGCATTGAGCTTGGCGCGTGAGTAGCGATCGGACTTGGTATACCAGCTCAACCAGCCCCCGGTGTTGAGGTCGAAGAGGCTGCGCAGCGTGGACTCGCTGAAGGCCTCGTTGCCCACGATACGGATCTCGCGGATTTTCGCCACGTCGCCTTCGCTGACGCTGAAATTGATATTGACCCGGTTGCGCTCGATCGGCGTCACCGTGGTCGTGACGGTGGTGGCATACATGCTGCGGTTGAGGTACTGGCGCTTGAGCTCCTGCTCGGCGCGGTCGGCCAGCGCCCGGTCGAACGGCCGGCCTTCGGTCAGGCCGACATCGCGCAGGGCGCGTCGGAGCACCTCGTTGTCGAACTCGCGCACGCCGGAGAAGGTCACGTCAGCCACCGTGGGGCGCTCCTCCACGATCACCACCAGCACGTCGCCATCCACCTGCAGGCGCACATCCGAGAACAAGCCCAGACCAAACAACGCGCGGATGGCTGCCGAGCCCTGCTCATCCGAATAGCTGTCACCCACACGGAAAGGCAAGGAAGCGAACACCGTGCCCGGCTCGACCCGCTGCAGGCCCTCGACCCGGATGTCTTTCAAGATGAAGGGATCGACGGCCCAGGCGGGGAGCGCCGCCAAGGTCGAGACCAACACGCCCCAGGCGACACTGCGCAAGCGCGAATGCTTGTATTTCATGAAATCGGATTTTCAGCCCAACAACCGGGCGACATCATTGAACATGGCCAGCGACATGAGCCCCAGCAACACGACCATACCCCCGCGTTGCAGGCGGTCCATCCACACGTCCGACACGGGGCGCCCGGTCACAGCCTCCCACAGATAATACATCAGGTGCCCCCCGTCCAAGACCGGTAGCGGCAAGAGGTTCAACACACCCAAGCTGACGCTGATCAAGGCGAGAAACAGAATGTAGGACGTCAAGCCCATGCTGGCCGATTGACCGGCATAGTCGGCAATCGTCAGCGGCCCGCTGAGGTTTTTCAACGACGCCTCGCCCACCAGCATGCGGTACATCATGCGCAACGACAGCACCGACACCTCCCAGGTGCGAACCACGCCCTTCCAGAGGCCCTCGAACACGCCGGCAGAGACGGTCACCATCTCCGGCGGTGCACCGATGTAGGCCCCGACGCGCCCGACCCAGGCATCGCCGACCCGCTCGGGTCGAGGGCTCACATCCAGCACCAGCCGCCGGCCGTCGCGCTCCACCTCCCAGCGCTGCGTCCGCGCCTCACCCTGCGCAGTGACCGCTTCCCGTATCAACGTCCGCAGGTGTTGACCGTCCACCACCACCTGATCGTCCACCCGAAGCACCACGTCTGCGCGGCGCAATCCGGCCGCCTCAGCGGCGCCACCCGGCAGGATTTCGCCGACCACTGGCGCCGACCAGGGTGCCACGATGCCGATGCGCTGCAACAGCGTGGCATCTGCGTCGCGCACAGACAGTTCGGACAAGCGCAGTGTCACTTCCCGGCCCGCTTGATCGGGGCCGTCGGCCAGCCACAAACGCACATCCTGCTGGGAGAGAGCCGCCCGCGTCAATTGCCAGCGCAAGGTTTCGAAGGATTCGACAACCTGCGGCGACTGGGCCTCCTGAGCCATGGCCACCACCCATTCACCGCCTCGCACACCGGCCCGTTCCGCCAGCGAGGCCGGGGGTGGACTGGACAGCACAGGCCGGGGTTCCTGAACGCCGATCCAGGACACGGCGGCGTAGAGTGCCACGGCCAGCAGCAGATTGGCCAGGGGCCCGGCAGCGACGATGGCCACGCGGGAACGCAGAGGCTGGGCATTGAAGGCCCGATGCCGCTCCTCTGGGGCCACCGGTCCTTCCCGCTCGTCGAGCATGCGCACATAGCCTCCGAGCGGCAGCGCACCGATCACGAACTCGGTGCCCCCGCGGGCCGACTGCCAGCGCCACAGGGGCTTGCCAAAACCGATCGAAAAACGCAGCACCTTCACACCACAGGCCACGGCCACGCGGTAATGCCCGTATTCGTGGACCGCGATCAGCAGCCCGAGGGCCGCCAGAAAGGCCAACACCGTCACCATGTGAAAATGCTCACTCCTGCCATCGCTGGACCAGCTCGCGGGCCCGTTCCCGCGCCTCGACATCGAGCGCCAGCAAGTCATCCAGACCTTGGAGCTTTGGAGGCCGCAGCCGACCCAAAGTTGCGTCGTTGACGGCATGGATCCGGTCGAAACGCAAGCGCCCTGCCAAAAAGGCCTCCACCGCCACCTCGTTGGCGGCGTTGAGCACAGCGGTGGCGCCGGGCACATCGCTGAGGGCCTGCCACGCGAGAAACAAGCCCGGGAAGCGTTCCCGCGTCGGGGGCTCAAAAGTCAAGGCGCCCATGGCCAGGAAATCCAGCGGCTCTGCACCCGATGCGATGCGCTCCGGCCAGCTCAACCCGTAGGCGATCGGCACGCGCATGTCGGGTGTTCCCAATTGCGCCACCACCGAGCCATCGCGGTACTGCACCATGGAATGGATCACACTCTGCGGGTGGATCACCACCTCGATACGATGCGGTTCGAACCCGAACAAATAGTGCGCCTCGATCACCTCCAGCGCCTTATTCATCATGGTGGCGGAATCGACGGAGATTTTGCGCCCCATGACCCAATTCGGATGGGCGCAGGCCTCGTCCGGTGTGACCTGGGACAGTGTGGCGGGCTCGCGCATCCGAAACGGCCCGCCCGAAGCGGTGAGGATGATTTTTTCCACCCGCGCCGACCAGGTCTGCTCGTTGTCCGGCAAGGACTGAAACACCGCAGAATGCTCGCTGTCGATGGGCAGCAGGCGCCCCCCTCCCTGGCGCACGGTCTGCATGAACCAGTCTCCCCCCACGACCAACGCTTCCTTGTTGGCCAGCAGCAGCTTCTTGCCCGCGCGGGCGGCGGCCACACACGGCGCCAAACCTGCCGCCCCCACGATGGCGGCCATCACGGCGTCGACCTCCGCAGCGGCGGCCACATCGCACAACGCCTGCGGGCCGCTCAGCACTTCGGTGTCCACATCCAGGTGCCGCAGCCTCTCCCGTAGCTGTTGCTCCAACCCTTCCCCGATGACGGCATAGAGCGGCCGAAATACCTGGCACTGGCGGGCCAGCACATCGACCTGCCGCGCGGCGGTCAGGGCATACACACGAAAGCGTTCGGGATGACGCGCCACCACATCCAGGGTATTGGCGCCAATGGACCCCGTAGAGCCCAGCACGGTCAGTGTTTGCACGGTCATGGGCGTCGCATCACCAGGTCACCACCCACATCGCCAACGGCAACACCGGCAGCAACGCATCCACACGATCCAACACCCCGCCATGACCCGGCAGCAATTGGCTGGAATCCTTCATGCCGGCGCTGCGCTTGACCAGCGACTCAACCAAGTCGCCAGCCACGCTCATGGCCACCAGCAGCAACAGCACAGGCAGCGCGACGAGCGGGCCCCAGGACCACAATGCGCCATACAGATTGGCTGGCGCATCGGGGGCACTCCATGTCACCCACGCCAACGCCAGGGCCAGCACGCCCACCGCACCGCTGTAGGCACCTGCCCAGCTCTTACCGGGGCTGATGTTGGGCGCCAGTTTGCGTCGACCGAATGCCTTGCCGCCGAAGTAGGCCGCGATGTCCGCCACCCACACGAGCAACAGGATGCTCAACAGCATGGTCACCCCGCTCACCCGGGCCTGAACCATAGCCCACCAGGCCAAGCCGATCAAGCACCAGCCCAGCGTCAGACGCAGTCCCCGAGGCACTAGGGTCCAACCTGCCACACCCCGACGCAAAAGCCATGGCGTGATCACCAGCCAGAGCCCCCCCGCCAAGGGCCAGAGCCACCGACTGTCGGCATCCAGTCCGAACACCCACCAAACCAGCACCAGAACCAGACCGAGCAGCCCACCCGCCCAACGGGACGCCACCGGGCCGCAGCCATTCAAACGCGCCCACTCCCAGCCAGCCCCCACGATCAACACCAGGGTGAGCGCACAAAAAGGCTCCGGCGATGGGTAGAACAACGCCGGCAGCAGCAGGGCCAGAAGGATCACGGCCGTGATGATGCGCTGCTTCAACATCGGGTCACGCCTCTGACGCCACCACCTGGCCCGCCGAACCGACCTGCTCCGAGGTCCGTCCGAACCGGCGCTGGCGACGCGCGAAGTCAGAGAGCGCCTGCTGGAAAGCCTCTCGACTGAAGGCGGGCCACAGAGCGTCCGAGAAGTAGAGCTCGCTGTAGGCCATCTGCCAGATGAGGAAATTGCTCAGGCGTTGCTCGCGGCCTGTGCGGATGACCAGATCGGGATCCGGCACATGCGCCAGTGCGAGCGCGGCCGACAGCGACGCCTCGGTGATGGGTTCCCCGCGCTGCGCCAGGGATCGCGCCGCCTGAATGATGTCCCAGCGCCCGCCATAGTTGAAACAGACGTTGAGCACCAGCGCCTCGTTCGCGGCCGTCTGTGCCTCCGCGGCTTCCAGACTGCGGCGCAAGGCCGGTGCCAGCGCCTCCCGATCCCCCGGGAAACACAGTCTCACCCCTGCCCGGGACAACTCGGGCACCTCCCGATCGAGCGCCTTGGCGAGCAGACCCATCAGACCCGACACCTCATCGGTCGGGCGCTGCCAGTTCTCGGAGGAAAACGCGAACACGGTGAGGACTGCAACACCCGCCTCCATGCTCCAGCGGACCACCTCGCGCAACTTCTCCAGCCCCTGGCGATGCCCAGCCAAGCGCGGCATCATGCGCTGCCGCGCCCAGCGGCCATTGCCGTCCATGACGATGGCCACATGGCGCGGCACGGCGTCAGTGCAGGATGTGACACTCATGAAGATGGGGCCCTCCGACCAGGAGGTCAGATGGCCATGATGTCTTGTTCCTTGGACGCGATCAGCTTGTCCACCTCGGCGATCATCCGATCGGTCAGCTTCTGGATGTCATCCTGGGCGCGACGCTCATCGTCCTCCGAAGCCAGTTTGTCCTTAACCAGTTTCTTGACCTGCTCGTTGGCATCCCGGCGCAGGTTGCGGATCGCGATCTTGGCCTGTTCACCCTCTGCCTTGACCACTTTCGTGAGCTCGCGGCGGCGCTCTTCGGTCATGGGTGGAATGGGCACACGAATCAAGTCGCCCTGAGAGGCGGGATTGAGGCCCAGATCGGATTCACGGATGGCTTTCTCGATCTTGGCACCCATGCCTTTTTCCCAAGGGGCCACACCAATCGTACGGGCATCCAGCAACGACAGATTGGCCACTTGCGACAGCGGCAGCATGGAGCCGTAGTATTCCACGTGAACCGTGTCCAGCAACGCGGGGTTGGCACGCCCGGTGCGGACCTTGGCCAGGTTGGCCTTGAGCGCCTCCAGGGAGGCGTTCATCTTGTGTTCGGCGTTCTTTTTGATGTCTGGAATTTGCATGATCGACCTCTGTGGCAGGACCTCTGATGGGCCTCGACCGGCTGGGCGGCATACGGCTCTCAGGGATCGAACCTGCGAGCATACACCGAGCCACGCTTAGACGTGTACCAGCGTACCCTCGTCTTCACCCATGACGACGCGACGCAACGCCCCTGGCTTGAAAATGCTGAACACGCGCACCGGCAGATTCTGGTCGCGGCACAGAGCGAAGGCGGTGGCGTCCATCACCTGGAGTTGCCGCGCCATGGCCTCGTCGAAACTGATCGACTGGTAGCGCGTGGCGGTCTTGTCCTTGTTCGGGTCGGCGGTGTACACACCGTCGACCTTGGTGGCCTTGAGCACGATCTCGGCACCGATTTCGGCCCCACGCAAGGCGGCCGCTGTGTCGGTGGTGAAAAAGGGGTTGCCGGTGCCTGCGGCAAAGATCACAACCTTGCCCTCTTCCAGGTATTGCAGGGCCTTGGGCCGGACGTAGGGCTCGACCACCTGTTCGATGGCAATGGCGGACATCACCCGGGCGGTGACGCCGGCCCGCTCCATCGCATCGCCCAGCGCCAGGGAGTTCATGACCGTCGCCAACATGCCCATGTAGTCGGCCGTGGCACGATCCATGCCCACCGATCCGCCCGCGACACCGCGAAAAATGTTGCCGCCGCCGATGACCACCGCCACCTGCACCCCCAGGCGCGTGACTTCCGCCACCTCCTCGACGATGCGAACGATGGTAGCACGGTTGATGCCGAAGGCGTCGTCGCCCATGAGGGCTTCGCCGGAAAGTTTCAGGAGGATGCGCTGGTGGGCTGGCATAGGCAGGCTGCGGCGATGTGGTTCGGTGATTGTAGGGGTTGGGTGTGACAACGGCCGGCCCCATGCGAGGCCGGCCGTGTAAATGTTTGCAAGCGCCCCGCGGGGCACGGCGGGCAGGAGCGCTCAGGCGCCTTTGGCAGCGGCCACCTGGGCAGCCACTTCGGCGGCGAAGTCGTCTTGCTTTTTCTCGATGCCTTCGCCCACCACATACAGGGTGAAACCCTTGACCTGGGTGTTGGCAGACTTGAGGTAGGCGCCCACAGTCTGCTTGCCATCGGCGGCCTTCACGAACACCTGGTCCAGCAAGGAGACTTCCTTGAGGTACTTCTGCACGGAGCCTTCCACCATCTTGGCAACGATATCGGCCGGTTTGCCGGATTCGGCAGCCTTCTGCTCGGCCACGGAACGCTCCTTGGCAATCAGCTCGGCCGGCACGTCGGCACCAGACAAGGCCACCGGCTTCATGGCGGCAATGTGCATGGCGGTGTCCTTGGCCGCCACGGCGTCACCCTCGTACTCCACCATCACACCGATGCGCACACCGTGCAGGTAAGCCGCCAGTTGACCGCCCCCGCTGTAGCGCTTGAAGCGGCGGATCGTCATGTTTTCGCCGATTTTGCCGATCAGGCCCTTGCGCACGTCTTCCACGGTGGGCCCAAAGCCCTCCATGGACAGCGGCAACGCGCTCAGAGCCGCCAGATCGGCAGGGTTGTGCTTCACGATCAAGGCGGCGACATGGTTGCAGAAGGCCAGGAACAGTTCGTTCTTGGAGACGAAGTCGGTTTCGCAGTTCACTTCGACCAGCGCGCCGGTGTTGCCTTCGATACAGGAAGCGACCACGCCTTCGGCGGTGATGCGGCTGGCGGCTTTGCCGGCCTTGTTACCCAGCTTGACGCGCAGGATCTCCTCGGCCTTTTCCATGTTGCCGTCGGCCTCGGTCAGGGCCTTCTTGCATTCCATCATGGGAGCGTCGGTCTTGGCACGCAGTTCAGCGACCATGCTTGCGGTGATTGCAGCCATTGTGTTCTCCAGTGAGGGGCCTGAGACCCCATATTGCAATGTCTTGATGAAAGCCCGGTGATAAAAAAGGGGCTCAGCGCCCCTCGGTCAGCCGGGCAGCCGCGATCAGGCAGCGTCCTTGACCTCGACGAACTCGTCGGCACTGTCGGCCTGGACGGCTTGGACCACGTTGTTCACAGCCTGGGCACGGCCCTCGAGGATCGCATCGGCGATACCACGGGCGTACAAAGCCACGGCCTTGGCGGAGTCATCGTTGCCAGGAATCACATAGTCGATGCCTTCGGGCGAATGGTTGGTATCGACCACACCAATCAGAGGAATGCCGAGTTTCTGAGCTTCGGCCACGGCGATTTTGTGATACCCCACGTCGATCACGAAAATGGCGTCGGGCAGGGCATTCATGTCCTGAATGCCGCCGATGTCCTTTTCGAGCTTCTCGATTTGGCGATTGAAATTCAACTGCTCCTTCTTGGACATGCTGTCGAGCCCAGCCTCTTTCTGGGCCAGCATGTCTTTGAGGCGCTTGATGGAGGTCTTGACCGTCTTGAAGTTGGTCAACATGCCACCGAGCCAACGCTGTTCGACATAAGGCACACCGGCACGACGAGCCTCCTGCGCCACGATGTCGCGGGACTGGCGCTTGGTACCGACCATGAGCACGGTGCCGCCGTTGGCGGTGAGCTGGCGCACGAATTTCGCGGCCTCTTCGAACATCGGCAACGTCTTTTCGAGGTTGATGATGTGAATCTTGTTGCGATGGCCGAAGATGTAGGGGGCCATCTTGGGATTCCAGAAGCGGGTTTGGTGACCGAAGTGCACACCGGCTTCCAGCATTTCGCGCATGGAAATGGACATGATGATTGGTTTCCAGAGGTTGGGACTTAAATCCAGCCCCGATTGACGCCACAATGGCATCAACACCCGGTTGGGCTGGTTTGCGATTGGTTTGGCTACCCGCGCACCCTGGCACGCCAGCAGCAAAACCTAGAAATTATAGCACCCCATGGCTTTGCACCGCATCACCCCTGACGCCCCGCCTCGGGACTGGCCACTGCACGACACGGCCGCCACGCGGCTGTGGGAAGCACGGCTCCAGTCCGTGCTGCCACCGCATACGCTCATGCAGCGCGCCGGACAAGCCGTGTACCGGCTCAGCGCTGCGCTGGCCCCTCACGCGCGGCAGGTCTGGGTGGCCTGCGGCGGAGGAAACAACGGAGGCGATGGCTTTGTGGCGGCAGCGGCGTGGCACAGGCGCCTGGCTCCGATCGGCGGCAGGGTCGTGGCGACCTGGTCGGGTCAGGAAGATCGCCTGCCCGCAGACGCGCGGCAGGCGCTGGGCGTGGCGCGGCAACACGGCGTTCCAATCACCAGAGAGCCGCCACCCTCGGCAGATTTGGCGATCGATGCGATCTTCGGCATCGGGCTGCGCGAACCCCCTCGGGACGAGATGGGCGCATGGATCGAGCAGCTCCAACGCTTCAACGGCCCGACGGTATGCGTCGATCTGCCCAGCGGGCTCGACGGCGACCATGGCCGCTGGCTGAACGCCGCCCCCGCCAAGCCTCATCCACTTCGCCACACCCTCGCCCTGCTGACCCTCAAGCCCGGACTGTTCACCCACCAGGGGCGTGATGCGGCTGGCCACTGCTGGTTCGACGATCTGGACGCTGGCGACGCCGCAACGGCCGCACCGGCCCCCACCGCATGGCTGCACGGCGGCCGCGAGGACATCGGCATGCAGCGACGCTGGCGACATCAAACCCACAAAGGTCGGCACGGCGATCTCCTGGTCATCGGTGGCCAGATGCCCGACACCGGGCATGCCGGTATGACGGGGGCCGCCATTTTGGCGGCACGCGCCGGTTTGCATGCCGGCGCCGGCCGGGTTCATGTGGGTTTGCTCTGCGCCCCACACAGCTCACTGCCCATGGCGTTCGACCCGCTGCAACCCGAGTTGATGTTTCGCAACGCCAACGATCTCCTCGACAGCGGGTTGGCCGCACGGGCCGTGACCGTGTGCGGCTGCGGTGGTGGCGCAAGGGTCGCCGAGGTCTTGCCCCGCCTGCTGACCATCAGCCCCACATTGGTGCTGGATGCGGACGCACTCAACACCTTGGCAGCGGACCGGGGTTTGCAGCAAGCCCTGCGATCTCGCGCGGATGCGGGCCAGTCCACCATCCTCACCCCCCACCCGCTGGAAGCGGCGCGACTGCTCGACACCGACGCGTCCAGTGTCCAGAACCGGCGGCTGGAGGCGGCACAGGCATTGGCTCAAGGGCTGCGTTGCACCGTGGTGCTCAAGGGCTCGGGCAGCATCACAGCCAGCCCCGGCCAGCTCCCGCGCATCAACCCCACAGGCAACGGCCTGCTGGCCACCGCCGGCACCGGCGACGTGTTGGCCGGGCTGATCGGCGCCCTGCTCTGCCAGGGCTTTGCCCCGGACTCCATGGCGTGCAGGGTCGCCGATGCGGTGTTGCTTCATGGCCAAAGCGCAGACCGCTGGCCGCAAGAGAAGCCAACGCTGTGCGCCAGCGACGTGATTCGGCATCTGGCCTGAGCGCCGGCCAGGCCAGGGATCAGGCGATGATCAGCAGCCCCACCTGCAGCAGGATGATGAGCACCAGCACGGAAAGGTCCACTCCGCCCAGGGTGGGGATGATGCGGCGGATGGGCGCGAGGACGGGATCGATCAACCGCGCCAGCACGCTCTGGATGGGCGAATGGGGCTGTATCCAGGACAGGACGGCATACACCAACGCCAGCAGCATGAGCCCCTGCAGCACCGTCCGCACCATGAAGGTGATGGCGACGAACGGCACCGTGACCAGAAAGCCGAGATTCTGCACCCCCGGCACCTGCCCACCCCACAGGGCATGCCACAGTGCGGAATAGGCCAACGCCAGCACAAAGGCAGCCAGGAAGCTGCCCCAGTCGATGTTGGCATAGGCCCAGCCGCGTGGCAGCGTCTTGCGCAAGGGCTGGACGATCCAATCGGTGATCGCCATCACGAAGATGCCCGGCTGCTGGGTCATGCGCATGCGGCGCGTGTTCATCCAGCCACGCAGCAACGCTGCTCCGATGAGGAAGAAAAACAGCGTGTCCAACAGGAAAAACAGGATGCGCATGTCAACGGTCGCCTTTTTTCGACTGACCGCCCCCGCGAGAGGGGCGGCCAGCGTCATCGCCCACCTGGCGGCGTGCAGCGGATTTGCCGCCCGAGGCGCGTCGGTCCGGATATTGTGCCGCAGCCGACCCCGGATGGCTCTTGCGGCTCGCACGTGCGCGGCTGGGGGTATCCGCAGCGTCGCCATGTTTGTCGCGCAGCGCGCGCGCCATCAGGCCCTCGTCAGGGCGGACCAGGCGGAAATCGACCCGGCGTCCATCCAGATCGACCCGGCTGACCTGCACGTTCACCTTGGAGCCCAGTGTGTAGCGGATACCGGTGCGCTCACCCCGAAGTTCCTGCCGGGCCTCGTCGTACCGGAAATACTCGCCACCGAGTTCGGTGATGTGCACCAGCCCTTCCACGTACAGGTTGTCGAGGGTGACGAACAGGCCGAAGCTGGTGACCGCGGTCACCACCCCGGTGAACTCCTCACCCAGGCGCTCGCGCATGTACTTGCATTTGAGCCAGGCCTCGACATCGCGGCTGGCCTCGTCGGCCCGACGCTCGTTGGCGCTGCAATGCAGGCCCGCGGCCTCCCAACCCAGCATTTCCGCGCTGGAACGGGTGGCATGGGCCCGCTGCCGATGTGCCTGCTCGGCCACCGAAGGGGCTTGGGAGGCCAGGCGCTTGGACAGTTTCGCATGCGCCTCGCCCGGGGTGGGCAAGGGGGGCAGGTGGTACTTGCGTTCTTGCAAGATGGCTTTGATCACCCGATGCACCAGCAGGTCCGGGTAGCGACGGATGGGGCTGGTGAAATGGGTGTAGGCTTCGAACGCCAAGCCGAAGTGGCCGCTGTTGTGGGGGGTATAAATCGCCTGCTGCATGGAACGCAACAGCATCTGGTGGATCTGGGCGGCGTCGGGTCGATCCTGGGTGGCATGGGCGAGGCGCTGGAAATCCCTCGGGTGCGGCTCGTCACCCAAGGTGTAGGGCACCCCCAGCGCCTTGAGGTACTGGCGCAAGGTTTCGAGTTTCTCGGCAGAGGGCTTGTCGTGCACGCGAAACAGCCCGTAGTGCCGGCTTTGGGCAATGAATTCGGCGGCGCAGACGTTGGCGGCCAGCATCGCCTCCTCGATCAGCTTGTGGGCATCGTTGCGGATGCGGGGTACGATTTTTTCGATCCGGCCGGACTCGTCACACACGATCTGCGTTTCGACGGTCTCGAAATCCACCGCCCCGCGCCGCTCTCGGGCGACCAGCAAGGCGCGATAGACATCGTGCAGATTCAACAAATGTGGCACCAGGGCCTTGCGCTGCTGCGCCTCCGGTCCGCGGGTGTTCTGCAAAATGGCGGCGACCTCGGTATAGGTCAGACGGCCGTGACTGAACATCACGGCGGGATAGAACTGGTAGGCATGGATCTCACCCTTGGCCGTGATGAGCATGTCACAGACCATGCACAGCCGCTCCACTCCAGGATTGAGCGAGCACAGACCGTTGGAGAGCTTCTCCGGCAGCATGGGGATCACGCGCCGGGGGAAATAGACGCTGGTGGCCCGATCGTAGGCGTCCACATCCAGGGCATTGCCTGTTTCCACGTAGTGGCTCACGTCGGCGATCGCCACCAGCAGACGCCAGCCCTTGCCACGGCCCACGCGTGCGGGCTCGCAATAGACGGCGTCGTCGAAGTCGCGCGCGTCCTCGCCGTCGATGGTCACGAGAGGCACATCGGTCAGATCGACGCGGCCGCGTTTGTCGATCGGGCGCACCTGGTCGGGCAATGCACGCGCCTGCGCCAAGGCAGCCTCGGAGAACTCGTGTGGCACGCCGTACTTGCGCACCGCGATCTCGATTTCCATGCCGGGATCGTCGATG
This sequence comes from Tepidicella baoligensis, assembly GCF_013432195.1. Classification (GTDB taxonomy): domain Bacteria; phylum Pseudomonadota; class Gammaproteobacteria; order Burkholderiales; family Burkholderiaceae_C; genus Tepidicella; species Tepidicella baoligensis. Next base: position 32,038 of record NZ_JACCDB010000005.1, read on the forward strand.
TCGCCGAGCACTTCCTTGACCCGACCCACGGGCTGGCCGTAAAGCGCGGGAGGCTCGGTGAGCTCGACCACCACGACCTGCCCCGGCTTGGCAGAACCCGTGGCTCCCTTCGGGATGAGCACGTCCTGGCCGTAGCGCTTGTCTTCGGGTGCCACCAGCCAGACGCCACTTTCCTGCAGCAGGCGGCCAATGATGGGAGCGCTGGAACGCTCGATGATTTCCGTGACCCGGCCTTCGGGCCGTCCCCGGCGGTCGTACCGCACGATACGGGCCTTGACACGGTCCTTGTGCAGGACGGCCCGCATTTCGTTGGGCGGCAGGTAGAGATCGGGTTGCCCGTCGTCGCGGACCACGAAGCCGTGACCGTCACGGTGGCCATTGACCACCCCTTCAAACTCGGACAACAGCAGGTTCTGGTTTTTTTCTTTCACTCGGATCTTGTTGCACTCACTGCAGGGGCTGACACATGCTATAATTTCAGCTTATCTGAAAGCCCAGGTGGCGGAATTGGTAGACGCACTAGTTTCAGGTACTAGCGCCGCGAGGCGTGGAGGTTCGAGTCCTCTCTTGGGCACCAATCATAAAGAGTTCAGCCTGCAGATTTCATGTCTGCAGGCTTTTTTCTTGATCGCGGCGCCCTGGGCAAGCCGATTTTTCATCGCCCCCGCCAAAGCGGGCGGCGGCCATGCTATAGTTTGAGGATATCTGAGATGCCCAGGTGGCGGAATTGGTAGACGCACTAGTTTCAGGTACTAGCGCCGCGAGGCGTGGAGGTTCGAGTCCTCTCCTGGGCACCACATGGTCTCGCAAAATGGCCTGCATCCTGCAGGCCATTTTTACTTCAGACCGGCACCCCCACCAGATCGTGACCTTGCGCCGTCACGATGCGGGCCTTGACGAAATCCCCCACCTTGTACGTCTTGCTCGCCTTCTCGGGCGGCAACAGCCGCACCACACCGTCGATCTCGGGCGCATCGGCGTAGCTGCGCCCCACGCCCCCCTTCTTGCCCAGGCCAATGGACTGGTCCACCAGCACCTGCATGGTGGCGCCGACACGGCGCAACAGCCGCTGTGCCGACACCTGTTCGGCCACCTCCATGAAACGGGCACGACGCTCTTCGCGCAACGCGTCGGGCAAGGCTCCGGGCAGCGCATTCGCGCTGGCACCGTCCACGGGTGAGTAAGCAAAGCAGCCGGCACGGTCGATCTGCGCTTCGCCCACGAAATCGAGCAGATGCTGGAATTCCGCCTCCGTCTCCCCCGGGAAACCGGCAATGAAGGTGCTGCGCACGACGATCTCCGGGCACAGCTCGCGCCAGCGCTGGATGCGCTCCAGGTTCTTTTCCCCACTGGCCGGGCGCTTCATGCGGCGCAGCACCTCGGGGTGGCTGTGCTGCAGGGGAACGTCCAGGTACGGCAACACCAGGCCATCGGCCATCAGCGCGACGATCTCGTCCACATGCGGATACGGGTACACATAGTGCAGACGGACCCATGCGCCATACTCTCGCGCCAGTTCGCCCAAGGCTTGAACCAGATCGAACATGCGGGTCTTGACCGGTTTGCCATCCCAAAACCCGGTGCGGTACTTCACGTCCACGCCGTAGGCCGAGGTGTCCTGGCTGACCACCAGCAGCTCCTTGACGCCGGCTTGAAACAGCTTGCGCGCTTCGGTCAGCACATCGCCGATGGGGCGGCTGACGAGATCGCCGCGCATGGACGGAATGATGCAGAAGCTGCAGCGGTGGTTGCAGCCCTCGCTGATCTTGAGATAGGCATAGTGGCGTGGCGTGAGCTTGACGCCTTGCGGCGGCACCAGATCCACGAACGGATCGTGCGGTTTGGGCAGGTGCTGGTGCACCGCCTCCATCACCTCATGGGTGGCGTGCGGGCCGGTGACGGCGAGCACCGAAGGGTGCATCTGACGGACCAGGTTCTGGCCATCCTCACCCTGCCGCGCCCCCAGACACCCCGTGACGATGACCTTGCCGTTTTCGGCCAGCGCTTCGCCGATGGTGTCCAGGCTTTCCTTGACGGCGTCATCGATGAAGCCGCAGGTGTTGACGATGACCAGATCGGCACCTTGATACGTCTTGCTGGTTTGGTAACCCTCGGCGCTGAGCTGCGTCAGGATGAGTTCGGAATCGGTCAAGGCCTTGGGGCAGCCCAGGCTGACGAAGCCCACTTTGGGAGCGGCGGGCGCGGTGGAAGTGATGGTGTCGCTCATGGGCCCCGATTGTCTCAGGTCGGGGCAGTGGCGTCAGCCGGCCGAGGCGTTCAACGCTTCATGCCCATGGCTTCGAGCATTTTCTCCTGCATCTGGGTAAACGCATGGATGCCGGGTATGACGGGCGCTTGCATGCCCATGTATTGCTGCCAGAGCTCTGGCGTCCAGCCTTTGGCGGGGTCGGCCATGGATTTCTGAAAATCCATGAACAGCTGCAGGTTCTTCTCCAGGTAGGACCCCATATAGCCTTGCATGGCATGGCCGTAGAAACGGATGATGTTGGCCAGCATGCTTTCCGAGAACAGCGGCACGCCCGCGGTTTCTTCTTCCAGGATGATTTGCAGCAGGATGCTGCGCGTCAGGTCGTCACCGCTTTTCGCGTCACGCACCACGAAGGGCTCGCCCCGCATGACCAGGGCCTTGACCTCGGCCAGCGTGATGTAGGAAGACGAGTCGGTATCGTAAAGCCGGCGATTGGGGTACTTTTTGATGACGCGAATGGACTTGCCAGGGGCGGCCGACGCTTCGGCCTCTTGGTTCTGCACGGGGCAAACTCCTGTGGATACGGGCAAGCGATACGGCGCCTGCTGCGAAAATGGAGAACAATGGACCACATTGTAGGAAGGTTGTCCGGCTTCGCACAGCAGGATTTACCCTTTGCCTGCCGCGTCGAGACGGCCAGGCGGCCCGTTAAGATCCGTCTTTTGTCCACTCCCCAGCACGAAGAGCACCTGCATGAAACGACTCGAAGGAAAAATCAGCCTGATCACTGGCGCGGCCCAAGGCATTGGTGAGGCCACCGCCCTGAAATTCGCCACCGAAGGTGCCACCGTGGTCGCTTGCGATGTACGCCAGGAAGCCATCGATGCCGTGGTGCAGCGCTGCCATGCGCTGGGCGCGACCGCCATGGGCTGCGTGATGGACGTGACGCAACGCCCCATGGTGGATGCCGTCGTGAAGCAGGTGCTCGACCGCTTTGGTCGCATCGACGTGCTGATCAACAACGCGGGGATCACCCAGGACGCCCGCCTGCAGAAAATGACGCAGGAGCAATTTGACCGCGTCATCGATGTGAACCTGCGTGGCGTGTTCCATTGCAGCCAAGCTGTGGCCGACACCATGGTGGCTCAAGGCAGCGGCGTAATCCTGATCGCCTCCAGCGTGGTCGGCATCTATGGCAACTTCGGCCAAACCAACTACGCCGCCACCAAGTTCGGTGTCATCGGCTTTGCCAAGACCTGGAGTCGGGAGCTGGGGCCCAAAGGCATCCGCGTGAATGCGGTGGCCCCAGGCTTTGTGGAGACCCCGATCCTGCGCACCATACCCGACAAAGTGTTGCAGGAAATGACGCACAAGGTGCCGCTGAAACGCCTGGGTCGACCGGAGGAAATCGCCAACGTGTACGCCTTCCTGGCCAGCGACGAGGCCAGCTACGTCAATGGCGCCGTGATCGAGGTTTGTGGCGGCATGACAGTGTGAACCGTGGGCCGCACCCCTGACTCCACCAACCCGCCACCGTCAGCCGACGGAGCCCCCCGACAACCCGCCTCGCGCCTCGACCTGTTCCTTTCCTTCTCCGCCATTGCGCTGCAGGGATTCGGCGGGGTCATCGCCATCATTCAGCGCGAGCTGGTCGAGAAGAAACGCTGGATGACCCGAGAGCAGTTCGTGGAGGACTGGGCCGTGGCCCAGATCCTGCCCGGACCGAACGTGGTGAACCTGTCGCTCATGATCGGGGGCCGGCATTTCGGCCTGAGCGGTGCGCTCGCCGCCCTCGCCGGCATGCTCGTGGCCCCGCTGCTCGTGGTCTTGCTCATGGCCATCGCGTTTGGCACCGTCGCGGACACCCCGACCGCCACCGGCGCGCTGCGCGGCATGGGCGCGGTGGCGGCCGGGCTGATCATCGCCACCGGTTGGCTGTTGAGCGCCGCACACAGCTCAGCAGCGGAACATTGGCGTCTGTGGCTGCTCACGGCATTGGCCACCCTCATGGTCTGGAAAACCCGGGTGCACCTGCTGGCGCTGATCGTGACTGGCGGCTTGCTGGGCGCCTTCGGGCTGGTGTGACACCCTTCAGAGGCGCTGGCGCAGGGCCTCGTAGAGGCACACCGCACTGGCCACCGATACGTTGAGGCTTTCCACCGCGCCGCGCATGGGGATGGCGATCAGCTCGTCGCAGGTCTTGCGCGTGAGCTGTCGCATGCCGGGCCCTTCGGCCCCCAGGACGAGCGCCACAGGCCCCTTGAGATCGGCCTGATAGAGGGTTTTCAGAGCATCGTCGCTGGTGCCGATCACCCAGATGTGGCGCTCCTTGAGCTCGTTGAGGGTGCGCGCCAGATTGGTCACCATGAAGTACGGCACGGTTTCGGCGGCACCGCTGGCCACCTTGGCCACGGTGGCGTTGATGCCGCAGGCATGGTCCTTGGGGGCGATGACCGCGTGGGCACCCGCCCCATCGGCCGCACGCAGGCAGGCCCCCAGGTTGTGGGGATCGGTGACGCCGTCGAGCACCAGCAGCAGCGGCACTTCGCCGCCCTGCTCCAGTTGATCCAGCAGGTCGTCGAGAGAGCGGGCCTGGGCCACCGGCTGCACCCGCGCCGCCACCCCCTGATGGCCGTGACTGCCGGCCAGTTTGGCGATGCGCAGAGCGTCGGCCTCGATCAGCCGGGCACCGGCTTCCTTGGCGCGCTCGACGAATTGCCGCATGCGCGCGTCGCGCCGGGTCGGGTCGATGTAGATTTCGATGATGGACGCCGGCGCCGTCTTGAGGCGCACGCCCACGGCATGAAAGCCGAACAGGACTTTGGGGGAGGACATCCCCGGATTATCAGGCCTCGACCGCCTCGATCTCGCGGGCCCGGCCGGCCTCGATGGTGATGCGGCGTTCGCAGCGCTGGGCGATCGAGCGGTCATGGGTGACCAACACCAGCGTGGTGCCCTGCTCCCGATTGAGATCGAACATGAGCTCCATGACCTTTTCGCCGGTGGCGAAATCGAGGCTGCCGGTGGGCTCATCGGCCAACAGCACGGCCGGCCGCACCACGAAGGCTCGTGCCAGCGCCACGCGCTGCTGTTCCCCGCCCGACAGCACCTTGGGGTAATGCCCGAGCCGTTCACCCAGACCGACGCGCTGCAACATCTGGGTCGCGGCTTCGCGCGCGTCGCGCCGACCGGCCAGTTCGAGCGGCAGCATTACGTTCTCCAGAGCGGTGAGGTTGCCCAGCAACTGAAAGCTCTGGAACACAAAGCCCACCTTCTGCGCCCGAACGGCGGCCCGCTGGTCCTCGTCCAGCGCAAAAATGTCCTGCCCATCGATATGAACCGTTCCCCGTGTCGGCGTATCCAACCCTGCGATGATCGACAACAGTGTGCTCTTGCCCGAGCCTGAGGCTCCGACAATGGCCACCGTCTCGCCCCGGCGCAGCTCGACATCGATGTCACGCAAAATGTCCAGCGTCCCGGTGGCGTCGGTCACCGACTTGGACACGTGCCGTACCGCAATCATCACATCCGACATGAAAACGCCTATGCAGTTGAACAGACGACACTTTAACGCCATCGCCCTGGCTGCCACCGCTGCGGGGTCTTGGTCCGCGCTGGCACAGACGGAGCCCACCGTGGTGCTGATCGTTGGCGACTCGCTCAGCGCCGAATACGGTCTGCGCCGGGGCACAGGTTGGGTGGCCTTGCTGGAACAACGTCTCCGCCAGGAAAACAAGCCCGTCCGGGTGGTCAATGCGAGCATCAGCGGCGACACGACTTCGGGCGGCCGTTCGCGCTTGCCAGCCCTGCTGCGCACCCACCAGCCGGATGTGGTGGTGATCGAACTGGGCGGCAACGATGCCCTGCGCGGCCTGCCGCTGGACATGACCCGCGACAACCTGCGCGCGATGGTGCGCGCGAGCCAGCAAGCCGGTGCCCGCGTGCTGCTCGTGGGCATGGAAATGCCTCCAAACTATGGGGCTCGCTATGCCGAGGAGTTCCGGCAAGTGTTCGTCGACGTGGCCCGCAGCGAAAAGGTTCCGCTGGTGCCGTTTTTCCTCAAAGGCGTCGCTGACGGCCCCGACCCGGTGGCCCTGTTCCAGCCCGACCGCATTCACCCCAACGAGGCGGCCCAGCCCATCATGCTGGACAATGTTTGGCCGCGTCTGCGCGAACTCCTGCCCAAAGGCTGAACCCGCTGAACCAACGACATGCCTGTTGCCACCCTGCCCGCCCATGCGGTTGCCGACCGCCTGCCCACTTTCGACGCCGTCATCGACGCCCGCACCGAAGCCGAATTCGCTGAAGATCACCTCCCCGGCGCCGTGAACTGGCCCACGCTGAACAACGCAGAGCGCATCCTCATCGGCACGATGTACAAACAGGTCAACGCCTTCGAGGCCAAGAAGCGGGGCGCGGCGCTGTCGGCTCGCAACATCGCAGCGCACATCGAGCGCGAGGTGATCGACAAGCCCAAGGGCTGGAAGCCCCTGGTGTACTGCTGGCGCGGCGGCAACCGCAGCGGTGCGCTGGCCACCATCCTGGGCGCCATCGGCTTCCAGGTCACGCTGATCGAAGGCGGCTACAAGGCCTGGCGCAATGCCCTGCTCGCCGAGTTGCCCACGCTGGCCCAGCGGCTGCAGTACCGGGTGGTGTGCGGCCCCACCGGATCTGGCAAAACGCGCTTGCTGCAGGCACTGGCTCGGCAAGGGGCACAGGTGCTGGACCTGGAAGCCTTGGCCTGCCACCGCAGTTCGGTACTGGGCCTGGTGCCTGGCCAACCTCAACCCAGTCAGAAGCATTTTGATACGCTGATCTGGCACGCCCTGCGTGGTTTCGACCCGCAACGGGTGGTCTACGTGGAAAGCGAAAGCAAGAAGGTCGGCAACCTCCGCGTGCCCGACGCCCTGATGGACGCCATGCGGGCCAGCCCCTGCCTGGACCTCCAGCTTGCCGATGACGAACGCGTGGCGCTGCTCATGGAGGACTACGACCACTTTCTGCAAGACGCCGATTTTTTCTGCGAACGGCTCGACACCCTGGTCACGCTGCGTGGCCGGGAAACCATCGAGTCCTGGAAACACCAGATTCGTCAAGGGCGTTCAGCCGACGTGGTGCGTGCGTTGCTGCAGGTCCATTACGACCCGGTGTACGCCACGTCCATCCGGCGCAATTTCGTGCAATACCCACAGGCTCTGCCCTGCCGCCTGAACGACCGCTCGCCAGCAGCCATCGACGCGCTGGCCCGAGCCATCGTGGCCGCTCAGTCCAACACCTGTAATGCCTGAGCCAGGTCGGCCTGCAAATCCTCCTGCGCCTCCAGGCCCACGGCAAAGCGGACCAGGCGTGGCGCATGCGGCCAGGGAGTGGTCCGCATGGACGGGATGTCGTATGGCACACACAGGCTGATCGGCCCGGCCCAGCTGTATCCCAGCCGGAAACGCTGCAATCGGTCACAGAAGGCATCCACCCGTTCGGCCGGGATGTCTGGCTGGAACACCACACTGAACAGACAGGCTGCGGCCCGGGCATGGCGCTTCCAGTGTTCATGGCCTGGCGAGCCGGGCAACGCAGGATGAAACACCCGTGCCACCTTGGGCTGTCGCTGCATCCAGGCGGCCAGGGCGCGGGCGGTGGCGTCTTGGGCGTGATAACGCAGCGCCAGGCTGGGCAAGCCCCGCAGCACCAGCTCGGCGTCGTTCGCTCCCACGCCCAGGCCCAGGCGCATGTGCGTGAGCAGCAAACGGCGATGCAGCGACTCGTCGCGCGTGACCACCGAGCCCATCAGCACATCCGCGCCGCCACTGGGGTATTTGGTGAGCGCCTGCATGGAAATGTCCACACCCGCCTCGAACGCGCAGAAGGCAATACCCGCCCCCCAGGTGTTGTCCAGCGCCGTCACGATGCGCTGGTGGCCCTGACCGTAGCCGAACCGTTCGTTCGCCTGCCGCACCACCTCCACGAGGGCAGGCAGGTCGGGGTATTCGAGCGTCACCGAGCCGGGCACCTCCAGCCAGACGAGCCGGGTCGATGCGGTCAGCTGGGCGGCCAGATCGGCCGGGTCCATGGGATCGTAGAAACGGTGCCGAATGCCCCAGGCCGCGAGTTCGCCCTCGGCAAAGGCCTTGCCCGGCCCGTAGGCGTTGTCGGGGATGAGCAGCTCGTCACCGGCGCGCAGCAGCGCCATGTCCACCAGCGCAATGGCCGACAGTCCGCTGGGTGCCAACACACAATGCCGCCCCCCCTCCAGGGTGGCGATGCGTTCTTCCAGTGTGAACGTGGTCGGCGTACCGTGCAGTCCATAGGTGTAGGCCGACTTGTCCTTCCAGTCGCGCTCGCGCATCGCGGCCACGCTGGGGAAGATGACGGTGGAAGCCTTGTGCACCCCAGGGGCCACGGCCTCGAAATCGGCTGGTGGTCGATAGGGGTGGTGGATCAGCTCGGTCGGCAGGCTCATGCGGAGGCGATGGTTGTTGGGGGCGTCAGACTTTCCACTTGGCCAGCAACTGCGCCGGGCGCAGATTGTCGTAAGCCTCGAAAGGCTGGTGGATCCACGGGTTGGTCGGCAGGAACTCCACCGAATAGTCCGGCGTGAACACCGACACCGCCTTGGTCCAGATCACCGCGCTGCGCAGTTCGGTGATCGGCGGGTAATTGTTCTTGAGCAGGTCCATGACGGCGCGCAAGGTATGGCCGGAATCGGCCAAGTCATCGACCAGCAACACCCGGCCCGCGATCTCCCCTTTGGGTGTGGTGATGTAGCGGGCAATGTCCAGCTTGCCCTGGACCGTGCCGGCTTCGGCGCGGTAGGAACTGGTGGACATGATGGCCAGCGGCTTGTCGAAGATGCGGCTCAGGATGTCGCCGGGACGCATGCCGCCCCGCGCCAGGCAGAGGATGGTGTCGAACTCCCAACCCGACTGGTACACCTTGATGGCCAGCTTCTCGATCAGGTTGTGGTATTCGTCGTAGGACACGTAGAGGTGTTTGCCGTCTTCGGTCAGCATCGGGGTCTCCTGGATCGAGGCGCGTGGGAAGGGTTCGGCCTTCAGGCCGCGTAGGGATGGTGCAGCAGGATGGTGTGGTCCCGGTCGGGGCTGGTGGAGACCACATGGATGGGCACACCGGTCACCGCCTCGATGCGGCTGAGGTAGTTCTGCGCATGCACCGGCAAGTCCTCATACCGGGTCACCCCGACCGAGGACTCCGACCAGCCGGGCAGCGTTTCATAGATCGGTTCGCAGCGTGCGATGTCGTCCGCCCCGAGGGGCAGGATGTCGATGATTTCGCCGTCGAGGCGATAGCCCACGCAGAGCTGCAGCTCGGGCAGGCCGTCGAGCACATCGAGCTTGGTGATGCACAGCCCGCTCAGACCGTTGACCTGAGCCGAACGCTTGAGCAGCGCGGCATCGAACCAGCCGCAGCGGCGCGCCCGACCGGTGGTGGTGCCCTTTTCCGCCCCCACGGTGGCCATGTGCCAGCCGGGCGTCCCCTCGGTTTGCCAGTCCAGTTCGGTCGGGAACGGCCCACCCCCCACGCGGGTGCAATACGCTTTGGTGATCCCGAGCACGTAGTGCAACAGTTGCGGCCCCACACCGGCACCGGCAGCCGCGTTGCCCGCCACGCAGTTGCTGGAGGTGACGAACGGGTAAGTGCCGTGGTCGATGTCGAGCAGCGTGCCCTGTGCGCCTTCGAACAGCAGGTTCACACCGGCCTTGTGCGCCTCGTTGAGCTCACGGGAGACGTCGGCGATCATGGGCTTGAGCAAGGCCGCATGCCGCAAGGCCTGGGCTTGCACCACTTCGGCCTGCACCTTGCCGTTGACGATGAAGGCCGACAAAGGCTGGTCCGCGAGCCAGGCCACGGTCGACCAGTCCACCTGCGCAGCGCCCAACAGCGCGAGCTGCTGGTTGTAATAGTCCACCAATTCCTGCAGTTTGGCCGCGAAGCGCTCGGGATGCTTGAGGTCTTGCACGCGCAAGGCGCGACGGGCCACCTTGTCTTCATAAGCCGGGCCGATGCCACGACCCGTGGTCCCAATCTTGGCCGTACCGGCCTTCTCCTTGGCCGCCTCGCGTGCCACGTCGAGCGCGGCGTGGAACGGCAGGATGAGCGGACAGCCCTCGCTCACCCGCAGGCGCGAGCGCACCTCCACGCCGGCCTTCTCCAAACCGGTGATTTCTTCCAACAGCTTGCCGGCCGACAGCACCACACCGTTGCCGATGTAGCACTTCACGCCAGCCCGCATGATGCCGCTGGGAATGAGGTGTAGCGCCGTCTTCACGCCATTGATGACCAGCGTATGCCCCGCGTTGTGCCCACCCTGGAAACGGACCACGCCACGCGCGGTTTCCGTGAGCCAGTCCACCAGCTTGCCCTTGCCCTCGTCACCCCACTGGGTACCCACGACGACCACGTTGCGCCCTGGCTGGGCCTTGAAGTTGTTTCCGTTCATCTCTTTCGATTCCAAGAGGGATGTCAAGCCCGCAGCGGCTGCAACACCCACACACCATCGCGCTCGACGAGAACGCGGTCGCACTCGAATTCATCCACTTCGTGCTCGTGCCCGGGCAGGACACACACCACGGTTTCCCCCCGTGTGCGCAGGGCTGCAATGGCAGCACGCAAGGCCGGCGCACTGCCCCAGGGCGCACGGATGGCCTTTTGCAGAGCGGGACGGGGCAACGCCGCGACCAACTCCTTGAGGTCCAGGCTGAAACCCGCGGCAGGACGCCGGCGGCCAAACACGGCGCCGACTTCGTCGTAGCGCCCACCGCGCACCAGCTCGGTGGGCGTTTGCGCATCATGGGCAGCGCCAAACAGGGAAAAGCGCATGCCCGTGTAGTAGGCATAACCCCGCAAATCGGCCAGATCGTAGGATACCGCCGCACCCTCGACATGGCGACCCAGCCAGCGCAGGTCGTCCAGCGCCTGTCGCAGCGCATCGGATGGAGGCAGCCGTGCGAGCGCCTCGTCCAGCACCGCTTCGTCGCCATAAAGACGGGTCAGGGACAGCAAAGCGTCGAGCACCGGCGCCGGCAGATCGGCGCCTTCTTCGCGCAGCGTCGCCACGTCTTTGGCGGCGAGAGCCGCATGCAGCCGCGCCACTTCGGCGGGCTCCAGCGCCAGCCCCACCAAGACGGCATCGACCACCCGCACATCTCCCAGATCGAGCACGACCCGCTCGATCCCGGCCGCGCGCAGCGAGGCTATGGCCAGCTCGATCACCTCCAGGTCGGCTTCTCGGCCCGCATGACCATACAGTTCGGCACCCAACTGCAAGGGTTCACGGGTGCCGTGAGGACGGTCGATCCGGGTTCGGGCCGCCGGGCCGCAGTAACACAGGCGGGTGACCCCGGCTCGGTTCAACAGATGGGCGTCGATGCGGGCAACCTGCGGCGTCGTGTCTGCCCGCAAACCGAGCGAGCGCCCCGAGAGCTGATCCACGAGCTTGAAGGTTTGCAAATCCAGCGCTTCGCCGGTGCCGGTGAGCAGCGAGTCCAGGTGCTCCAGCAACGGCGGTATCACCAGCTCGTAGCCGTGACTGCGCGCGGTGTCGAGCAGCGCGCGGCGCAGGTCTTCGATGTGCCGGGCCTCGGAGGGCAATACATCGGCGAATTGATCCGGAAGGACCCAGGCAGACATGGGAAAGGCAAGGCTGTTAAAAAGCGGATTTTACCGGCATCAAAAAAAGCGACCCGCCGCGCGGACGGGTCGCCCCGGGCGACCGGACATCAGCGAGGGGCGGGCGCACTGCTGCGCATGCCCCGGAAGAACTCGGAGGACGGGTCCATGATGAGCACATCGTTCTTGCCGGTGAAGCTGGCTCGATAGGCCTCCAGGCTGCGGTAGAACTGAGCGAAAGCCGGGTCACGGCCGAACGCTTCGTTGTAAGCACGCGCGGCCTCGGCATCGCCCTCACCTTTGATCTTTTGCGCCTGGCGGAAAGCCTCCGAGACGATGATCTCGCGCTGGCGATCGGCGTCGGCGCGGATCTTTTCGCCCTCGGCAAAGCCGGTGGAACGCAGCTCGTTGGCCACCCGTTTGCGCTCGGCTTCCATGCGCTCGAACACCGAGCGGGTGATGGTTTCAGCGTAGTCGATGCGGGTGATCCGAACGTCCACCACGTCCATGCCCCAAGGCCGTTCGGCTCCACGCACGGCAGCCAGCACTTCGCGCTTGACGTCGGCCATGAGTTCTTCGCGGCGGGTGGAAAGCAGTTCGCGCACGGTGCGCTTGTTGACCTCCTGCTGGAACGAGTTGCGCACCACCCGGTTGAGCTGGATGGCGCCGGCGCGCTCGTCCAGGCCCACGTTGCGGATGTAGGCCGACGGATCGGAGATGCGCCAGCGCACGAACCAGTCGATCACGACACGCTGTCGCTCGGCGGTGATCATGGGCTCGGTGTCGGAGCTCTCGAGCGTGAGCAGGCGCTTGTCCACGTAGGTGACGTTCTGGAACGGCGGGGGCAGCTTGAAATTGAGGCCCGGCTCGGTGACGACGCGCTGGATCTGGCCCAACTGATAGACCACGCCGAACTGGCGCTGATCCACGACGAAGAGCATGGAGCTGCCGATGGCCAGCACCAGCAGCAAAGAGGAGAGGATGAGTCCGATCTTGTTCATGATGTATGGCCTCCCGGGAATCAGCGCGTTTCGCGCCCACGAGAGCGCAGGTCATCCCGGGCGCGGGCGTCGTTGGGCAACAGCGGTGCGGTGGTCGAGCCGCTGACGGCACCGCCCCCAGACGGCGCGGCTGCGGGCGCACCGGCCGACTGCATGATCTTGTCCAGCGGCAGGTAGAGCAAATTGGAGTTTTGCCGGGTGTCGATGAGCACCTTGGTGACGTTGCTGTAAACCTCCTGCATGGCTTCCAGATACAGCCGCTCACGCATGACCTGGGGAGCCTTGGCATGCTCGGCCTGCACGAGGCGGAAGCGTTGTGCATCACCCTGCGCCTGCGCCACCACTCGGGCCTTGTAACCTTCGGCTTCCTCGATGAGCCGCGACGCGGCGCCGCGCGCACGCGGGATCACGTCGTTGGCATAAGCCTCCGCCTCGTTCTTGGCGCGTTCGCGCTCCTGCCCCGCCTTGAGCACATCGTCGAAAGCGGCCTGCACCTGTTCCGGCGGCCGCACGCCGCCCTGCTGCAGATTGATGCCCACGACCTCGATGCCGACGCCGTAGCGATCCAGAATGTTCTGCATCAGGTTGCGCACGCGTGGGGCGATCTGGTCGCGTTCGTCCACCAGGGCAGCGTCCATGCGCATGTTGCCCACCACCTCACGCACGGCGGTCTCGGCGGCGCGCAGCACGGCAGCGTCGGGATCGCGGCTGTTGAACAGGTAGGCCCGCGCGTCGCTGAGGCGATACTGCACGGCGAACTTGATCTCCACGATGTTTTCGTCCTGCGTCAGCATGGCCGAATCGCGCAGGCCGGTGGCACGGATGACCGTGTCGCGGCCCACATCGACCGAACGGATCTGGGTCACGAACACCGCCTCGTGGCGCTGGATCGGATACGGCAGGCGCCAGTTGAAACCGGCCCCCACCGTGCTGTGGTATTTGCCGAACTGGGTGATGACCGCCTGCTGGCCTTCCTGCACGATGAAGAAGCCCGAACCCAGCCAGATGAGCACCGCGACGGCGCCGATCAGCCCCGCCCCGATGCCTGTGCTCTTGGGATCGGGCTTGAAAGGCGGCAGCCCTCCCCCCGATCCGTTGCCCATGCCGCCCCGGCCCCCACGCCCTCCACCGCCGAACAAGCCGTTGAGCTTGCGGTTGAAGTCGCGCCAGAGCTCGTCCAGATCGGGCGGCCCCTGGTTGGGGCCCTGTGGGCGGTTGGGAAAGGGGCGCTGGTCAGGGTCATCACGGCGGCCCTGATCGTCCGTATCGGCATCACGATCGCGGTCCCGGGCACCATTGGGCCGCGAGGCATCGTCATCACGGCCCCAGCGCGGGTCGTTCAAATTGAACATGCCTTTCACGCGGCTCCATAGGGGCGGGCGAAGAGGCGTCGGATTCATGTTCATGGGCGGGTGTCTTGAAAAAGTCGATAAGGATATTGTGCCGAATCAGACGGACGCGTTTTCCGGATCGGCCTTTCCCGAGCCGGTTTCGGCGATCAACCGCTGCGCCAGCAGGCTGCGCAAAGCATCCAGACCATCGCCCGTATGGGCACTCACGAAGATACGAGAGCATACCTTGCCGTGGAGTTCCATATGGTCCATGGCCTGCACCGGTCTCTGGCCTGGCGACAAGGCGTCGATCTTGTTGAACACCAGAATCTGGGGAATGTCGTCGGCGCCAATTTCGTGCAACACCTGCTGCACGTTGTCGATCTGCTCATGGTAAGCAGGGTTGGACATATCCACCACGTGCAACAGCAAATCGGCGTCCCGGGCCTCCTGCAGTGTGGCGGCGAAAGCATCGACCAGGGTGTGCGGCAGGTCGCGAATGAAACCGACGGTATCGGACAGCGACACGCTGCGCCCCACCTCGCCCAGGTACATTTGCCGCGTGGTCGTGTCCAGCGTGGCAAAGAGCTGGTCGGCTGCATAGGCACGCGCCTTGACCAAGGCATTGAACAGCGAAGACTTGCCGGCATTGGTGTAGCCGACCAACGAAATGTTGAACGCACCGCGCCGCTCACGCTGGCGCCGCTGTGTGCTGCGCTGGCGCTTGACCCTGTCCAGCCGCTCGCGGGTACGCTTGATCGCGTCGCCGATCATGCGGCGGTCGAGTTCGATCTGGGTTTCCCCCGGCCCACCACGCATGCCAATGCCACCGCTCTGCCGCTCCAGGTGCGACCAGCGCCGGACCAGGCGGGTGGAGAGGTATTGCAATCGGGCCAGTTCGACCTGTAGCTTGCCTTCATGGCTGCGCGCCCGCTGGGCAAAGATATCGAGAATGAGCAAGATGCGGTCGTTGACCGGCATGCCCATGTGACGCTCGAGGTTGCGCTGCTGCGCCGGGCTCAGCGCCTGGTCAAACAGAATTTCGGCGGCACCGTGACCCAGCGCGAGGGCCTTGATTTCATCGGCCTTGCCGCTGCCGACATAGAGGGCTGCATCGGGTGCGCGGCGCTTGCAGGTGACGCGATCCAGCACCCGATAGCCGGCGGTCTCGGCGAGCTGCGCGAGCTCGTCGAGTGTGTCGTCGAAGTGGGGCAGACCCAGGTCCACCCCGACGAGCACGACACCCGGCGCGCTTTCTGCGGGTAAAGTGTCGAAACCCAATGTGTGATCAGGCGGCTTCGGCCGGTGGCGCGACCGAGAACTGCACCGGCCGCCCCGGAACGATGGTGGAAATGGCGTGTTTGTACACCATCTGGGTGACCGTGTTGCGCAGCAGCACCACGTATTGATCGAAGGATTCGATCTGTCCCTGCAGTTTGATCCCGTTGACGAGGTAGATGGACACCGGCACATGCTCGCGACGGAGCTGGTTCAGAAACGGGTCCTGGAGAAGTTGGCCTTTGTTGTTGCTCACGATATGTTCCGTGTTCAATGAAGTTGGGGGACCAAGACCATACCACAGCCTGACGGGGTTTGTGCGAGCGATCGCACCAGCCCTAGGTGTCGTAAGGATTCGATGAGGTTTTGAATTCGATGCGCAGCGGGGTGCCCACGAGGTCGAAAGCCTTGCGGAAGCGCCCTTCGAGGAAACGCTTGTAGGCGTCCGTGACACCCTCCAGCGAATTGCCGTGGATCACGATCACCGGCGGATTCATCCCCCCTTGGTGGGCATAGCGCATCTTGGGCCGGTACATGCCGCTGCGTTTCGGCGCCTGAAAGGCCACGGCCTCCTGCAGCAGCCGGGTCAGCACCGGGGTGGGCATCTTTTTCGTCGCCGACGCATAGGCCTGGGCGATCGACTTCCACAACGGCGCGATGCCCTGCCGCTTGATGGCGGAAATGGTGTGCATCGGTGCAAACTTGAGGAAGGCGAGTCGACTCTCGATCGAGCGCTGCAATTGCTCGCGCTGATAGCTGTCGATCGCGTCCCACTTGTTGACCGCCACCACCACCGCCCGCCCGCTGTCGAGAATGAAGCCAGCGATGTGGGCATCCTGTTCGGTCACGCCTTGGGTCGCATCGATCAGCAGCAGCACCACGTGCGCGTTCTCGATGGCTTGCAGCGTCTTGACGACGGAAAACTTCTCGATCGCCTCGAACACCTTGCCTTTGCGGCGCAGGCCGGCGGTATCGATCAGCTCAAACTTCTGCCCGTGGCGTTCGAACGGCACCGAAATGGCGTCGCGCGTGGTCCCCGGGAGGTCAAAGGCCACCAGACGCTCCTCGCCCAGCCACGCATTGATGAGCGTGGACTTGCCCACGTTCGGACGCCCAGCGACCGCCAGCCGGATCACGGTGTCTTCGGACGGCGCGGTGTCGGGCTCGTCTTCGGGCCAGCGGATGCGGTCCAGCGCGGCCTCGATCATGGAGCGCACGCCTTGGCCGTGCGCTGCCGACACCGGGATCACCTCGCCCAGCCCCAGCTCATAGAACTCGGCCAACTGGGCACCGGCCTGCATGCCCTCGGCCTTGTTGGCGACGAGCAGGCAAGGCTTGTCGAGCTTGCGCAGGTAGTTGGCAATGTCGTGGTCTTGAGCGCTCAGCCCTGCACGTGCATCGAGCACGAAGATCACCACATCGGACTCGGCCACGGCCTGGCGCGTCTGCTTGGCCATTTCCTTGTAGATGCCGCTGCTGGCGTCGGGCTCGAAACCGCCGGTATCGATGACGATGAACTCGCGCTTGCCCAAACGGGCGTTGCCATAGTGTCGATCGCGCGTCAGACCAGGGAAATCGGCCACGATCGCGTCCCGCGTCTTGGTCAGGCGGTTGTAGAGCGTGGACTTGCCCACATTGGGCCGCCCGACCAAGGCAATGACAGGTTTCATTCGGGACGCCAGCCAAAGACCCCGCCGTTGCGTGTGACCGCCACCAACGTGTTACCGACGAGGAAAGGACCGCTGACGATGGCCGAACCATCGGTGCTCAGGCGGTTGAGCATGGCTGCGTTGTCCCGCGACAGCAGATGCAAAAAGCCCTGGGCGTCGCCGACGATGATCGAGCGGCCGGCCGCCAGCGGCGCGGTGACGCCCCGGTGCAGCAAGGCATCGCTGGCCCAGACCCGCTCGCCGGAGTCCCGGCGCCAGGCAATCACGCGCCCATTGCGCTCGGCGCCATAGACGCGGTCCGCATCGGCGGCCACTCCGACAGCGCCGTCGGCGGGCTGGGTCCATTGCACCGTGCCACGACTGGTATCGACGCAACCCACGGCAGCCTGGAAGGCGCGGGCACAGACCTGATTGCCGACCCGACCGACAGGCCTGACCAGATCGACCAAGCGCTCGATTTCGTTGACTCCCCGCGGCGTGGCCAAAGGAGCCTCCCAGCGTATGCGGCCGTTCAGCGGATCGAAGGCCACGAGGCGGCCCGAAACCCCTGCCAGCAACGTATCGCCAACCGCGGTCAGCACCCCGGCTTGCTGCAACACCAGCGGGTCGGTGCCGCGTGCGGCCTGCGTCCAGAGACGGGCCCCCGAGCGGGCATCGAAAGCGGTGACGCTGCGGTCGGCGCTGAGCACGAACACGCGCTGTCCGGCCACCAGGGGAGCGGTGAACACCCGTGCCGGCAGGCGGGTACGCCACAGCTCGCCGGAAGACTGCACGAGCACCAACTCATTGGCGCGTGTGACCACCGCCGCCAACTGGCCATCCGAACCCACTGCGGCGGACAGAGGCGCCCCCACCTCGACACGCCAGACCGGCTGGCCAGAGGCGCCGTCGATGGCGATCACGGATCCGCCCGCGTTGGCCACAAAGAGCTGCTGGCCATGCACCGCAGGCGTCATGAGGGCATCGACCGGACCAATGGTGGTGGACCATACGCGGGTGGCCGGCACCAAGGGCGTCACGGGAACCAGGGGGGCCGGCTCGGGACGCTTGCTGCCGGACGAACAGGCCGACAGGATCGCAGCGAGCAGCAGGACGGCAACCCCACGGCGCACCGCAACGGCAGCAGAAACATTCAGGCTCACGGCAGGCACTCCCTTCATTCGGACGCCCGCGTCGGGTCTACCCCGAGGGCGTTCAGTTTGGCTTCGACGATGCGGCGGTAGTCCACTTCAGGGCTCATGGCGCGCCATGCCGACTGATAGGCCTGCCGCGCCGCTTCGGCTTGTCCTTGGGCCAGCAGCACGTCGCCACGGCGGTCTGCCACCAGCGCGGCATATTCGGCCGGGAATGAGGCTTCGAGCCACTTCAGGGCTGCCGCGTGATCGCCCGCCTCGAGTTCGAGACCCGCCAGCCGCAAACGCGCCACCGCGACGACACCGGGATCGGCCGCCCTGTTGACCACGACCTTGAGCGCCTCGCGGGACTCATCGGCCGCCCCGGCATCGTGCAACACCCGGGCAGCCAGCAACCCAGCCTGCTGCGCCTGGGCAGAACGACCGGCCTGCTTCTGCATGTCGGACCAGACACGACGCACACGGTCCACGTCGTTGGCCCTGGCGGCTCGATCCAGTTCGTCATACAGCGTGGCGGCCTCCAGTGCCGTCTTGCGCTGCCAGTACTGCCAACCGTTCCAAGCCGCATAGCCACCCAGCACGGCGATGAGCAGCCAGGTGATGAGGTTGCCGTAACGGGCCCAGAAATGCTTGATCTGGGCCAACTGCTCCTGTTCTTGCAGGTCGTAAGGTGAGGCCATGGAATGCGTGTGTGGATGGGTGCTGCGTGTGCAAGGATTGTAGGCGGTCGGCGGGACTGGGCGCTCAACGCAGGCGCGCCGCCCAGGTCGCTGCTTCGGTCAGCGGCAATAGCGTCTGCCCGGTGATCGACCCCTGGCCGTCTGCACGCAAGGGCTTGACCGCCACCTGCCCGGCAGCCAGTTCGCTCTCGCCAAAAATGAGCGCATAGCGTGCGCCGCTGGCATCGGCTTTTTTGAATTGGGACTTCATGCTGCCCTGACCGTCCGGGCCGCCAGCGTGCATTTGAATGGAGATACCCGCCTGGCGCAGCACACGCAAGACCCGCATCACGGTCGCCTGAGCGCCGGCCTGCGGCACGATGGCGTAACAATCCGGCACGGGCACGGCGGGCAGGCGGTTCTGGGCTTTCAACAGCTCCAGAATACGCTCCACCCCCAGCGCCCAGCCCACGGCCGGAGCGGGCTTGCCACCGATCTGCGCGATCAGCCCATCGTAGCGCCCGCCGGCACAGACGGTGCCTTGCGCGCCCAGCGAGGTGGTCACGAATTCGAACACGCTGAGGTTGTAGTAGTCCATGCCGCGCACCAGACGCGGGTTGATGCGGTAAGCAATGCCTTGGGCATCCAGCAGCTCACGCAGGGCGTTGAAGTGTGCCAGCGACTCGGCGCCGAGGTAATCGATGAGCTTGGGCGCAGCCTCGACGAGGGCTTGCATGGCCGGATTCTTGGTGTCGAGGATGCGCAACGGGTTGCTGTACAGGCGTCGCCTGGCGTCTTCGTCGAGCCGATCGATGTGCCGTTCCAGATAGGCAATGAGTGCCTGCCGATGCGCCGACCGCTCGGCGGGCTGGCCCAGGCTGTTGATTTCCAGGGCCACGTCCGTCAGGCCCAGTTCGGCCCACAGGTCGGCGGCCATGACGATGAGCTCGGCGTCCACGTCGGGCCCGGCGAAGCCCAGCGCCTCGGCGCCCACCTGGTGGAACTGGCGGTAGCGGCCGCGCTGCGGGCGCTCATGGCGGAACATCGGGCCCATGTAGTACAGGCGCTTGGGGCCATCGTAGAGCAGGTTGTGCTCGACCACCGCCCGCACCACACCGGCCGTGGCCTCGGGGCGCAAGGTGAGCTGCTCGCCGTTGAGGCGGTCCTCGAAGGAATACATCTCCTTCTCGACGATGTCGGTCACCTCGCCCAGGCCGCGCACGAACAGGCCGGTCGGCTCCACGATGGGGGTGCGCACATTGCGGTAGGCATAGCGCGCCATCAGCTCGCGAACCTTGCCTTCCAGCCATTCCCAGTGCGCCGACTCCGGCGCAAAAATGTCGTTCATGCCTTTGACGGCACTCAGTTTCTCTGCCATGTGCTTTGTGGATTTGTGTCTCAGCGCGCCTAGGCGGACGCGCCGAATTTTTGGTGGATGTAGTTTTCGACGATCTGCTGGAACTCGGTGGCGATGGCAGCGCCCCGCAGGGTCAGGCGTTTTTCACCATCGATGAACACCGGAGCGGCAGGTGCCTCGCCGGTGCCGGGCAGACTGATGCCGATGTCGGCGTGCTTGCTTTCGCCCGGCCCGTTGACGATGCAGCCCATCACCGCGACCTTGAGGTTCTCCACGCCGGGATAACGCTCGCGCCACTGCGGCATGGAGGCGCGCAGGAAATCGTCGATCTGCTTGGCCAGTTCCTGGAAGGTGGTGCTGGTGGTGCGGCCGCAACCGGGGCAGGCCGTGACACTCGGCACAAAACTGCGCAGCCCCAGGGCCTGCAGAATCTCCATCGCCACCACCACCTCCTGGGTACGGGGCTCGCCCGGCTGCGGCGTGAGCGAGACGCGAATGGTGTCCCCGATACCCTGCTGGAGCAACACGGACAAGGCGGCCGCAGACGCCACCGTGCCCTTGGTACCCATGCCCGCCTCGGTCAGGCCCAGGTGGAGGGGATAGTCACAGCGGCGGTGCAATTCCTGATAGACGGCGATCAGGTCCTGCACCCCGCTGACCTTGCACGACAGCACGATGTCCTCGGGCTTCATGCCCAGCTGCTCGGCCTGGGCGGCGGATTGCAAAGCCGAGGCAATCAGGGCTTCATACATGACCTGCTTGGCGTCCCAGGGTTCAGGGCGGCGGGCGTTCTCGTCCATCATGGACGCGAGCAGATCCTGGTCCAGGCTGCCCCAGTTGACCCCGATGCGGATGTGCTTGCCCCAGCGCAGCGCCACCTCCACCATCTGGGCGAACTGCCGGTCTTTCTTGTCGCCCCGCCCCACGTTGCCGGGATTGATGCGGTATTTGGACAGGGCCTGCGCCATGTCGGGGTAGTCGGTGAGCAGGCGGTGGCCGTTGTAGTGGAAGTCACCGATCAGCGGCACCGCAATGCCCATGCGGTCGAGCTGCTCGCGGATGTAGGGCACGGCCTTGGCCGCGTCGTCGTTGTTGACGGTGATGCGTACCAACTCGGAACCCGCCTGCGCCAGCTCCTTGACCTGAATGGCCGTGGCCACGGCATCGGCGGTATCGGTGTTGGTCATGGACTGCACGCGCACCGGCGCGCTGCCACCGAGCGTGACTCGGTGATCGCCCCAACTCACCACACCCATGCGGGATTTGCGGGGCGGAAACGGGCTGGATACGGGCTTGCCCGGCGTTTCGGTTTCGGATGGAGCGACATTCATGGCGTCAACGCACCTCGAAACGGGCCACATTGTTGCGCGCATGGGGTGCCAAGGCAAAGGGTTCACCGCGCAAGGTCGCCTCGACCTCATCGGCTCGTCCGATCACCACGGCCAACGGAAAGTCGGTCGAAAACGCCACGACCTCTCCCGCTTGCAGGCTGCGCTGAAGCAACACCCGCCCCGACGCACCGCTGACCTGTACCCACGACGTCTCACGGGCACGCAGGCGGAACACGCCTTCGGGAGCTGCCACGGCCGGCGCATCGCTGGCGGCGGCCGCAGAGGCGTCTGGCAAGGCAGCAGCAGAGGCATCCCCGGATTCGACCGGCGCCTCGTCGGTCGAGGCGCCGGTGCCGACCGCCTCGCCTTCGGCCGGCAGGGGCTCGACCGCCACCGGCGTCAGCGTGGTTCGCTGAGCGGGCGGCGAGGAGGCTGAGGGCAGCAAGAACCACAACACCACCGCCACCACCAGGGCCAGCAGCGCAAATGCCATGGGCCAAGGCAGCCGGCGTCCGACCAGCGGGGTCGATCCGCCCCCCATCTTGAGCGGAGCCTGGCGCTGCGGCATGGGTGCGTTGATGGAGCGCTCGATGTCCCCGAGCCGCACCTCCGCCGAAGCCGGCAGACTGGCCAGGATCGGGGCTGGGTCCACCTTCAATACCCGGCACACACTCAAGGCCAGCGCCCGGGCAAAGGTCATGTCGGGCAATTCGTCGTAGCGCCCGGCCTCTAGGGCTTCCAGACGCCGAACCGGCACCTTGAGCATCGCGGCCAGGGCGGCGAGGTGTAAACCAGCGCGCTCCCGGGCTTGGCGCAGCGTCAGCACCGCTGCCGTGGACGCGTCGTTCTCTTGCTGGTCGTGCTGCGCATGCAGGCGATCATTCACGTTTTCACTCATTAAAAGCCCCCCGCTCATAGGCACTGGCCTCGCGCGAATCGGGGAAACGGCGCAACAACTGGGTGGCCAACTGCTGGGCAGCCTCCCGATTCTGGAGCCGGTTTTCGATCTTGACGCCAAGCCAGAGCGATTCGGCATTTGCGAATTCGGAATTGTTCAGGCGCCGCAGATAGAAACGGGCTCGCTCGCTTTCGCCCCGCTGGTGCAACAGCAGCGCCAAGTTGTACACGGTGATCGGGTTGCCCGAATCGAGCTCAAAAGAGCGTATCAGGCTTTGCTCGGCTTCGAGACGCTGTCCGGCTCGAGCCTGACAGATGCCCTGGACCATCCAGGTGCGGGCGGCAGAGCGGTAACCGGGTGACTGGAGGGCCCGGCCAAACGCCTGCACGGCATCGGTGTGGCGGTCGGCCTGGCAGTAGAACCAGCCCAGATTGTGCCAGGTGTCGCCGTCGCGCGGGGCCAGGCGCAGCGCCTGCTGAAAACTGTCTTCGGCCAGGCGTGGTTCCTCCAGCCGCATGAAAATCAGGCCCCTGAGGTTGTAGGCCGCAGCGAAGGTGGGGTCGGCATTCAGCGCCTGCTTGACTTCGTCCAGCGCCACCGTGGCCTGCCCCTGCTCGAAGTAACCGGCAGCCAGTTCAAGCCGGATGCGCGCCCGGCGACGGGCCTCCGGCTCGTCGGATGGGGTCACCCACACCGAATCCCCTTCCATGCGGCCCCCCTGGGTGGTGCACCCGAGCTGCAGGGTCACAAGCACCATCCCCATCCACAGCGCACACCATCGCCACGCCCAGGTCATGCAGAAGTCTCCTTCATGGAAGGTTTCCACAGCATCGGCTGCCCTTCTTGCAGCCGGCGCTGGGCCAGCCGTTGTGCCGCGTTGGTCCTATCCAGGACATCGCCAGCGAGTTGCCCACAAGCGGCGTCGATATCGTCGCCCCGGGTCTTGCGCACCGTGGTCACGATGCCGGCCGCATTCAGACGATCGGCAAAGGCTTTGACCGCCGCCTTGGACGAGCAGCGCAGCCCGGAATCGGGAAAAGGATTGAAGGGAATGAGGTTGAGCTTGCACGGCACGCCACGGCCGCCGTGGTGCTTGAGCAGTTGAACCAGCTGCTCCGCATGATCGGGGCGGTCATTCACCCCATCGAGCATGCAGTATTCGAAGGTGATGAAATCTCTCGGAGCGGCTGGCAGGTAACGCAGGCAGGCGTCGAGCAGCTCGGCAATGGGGTATTTGCGATTCAGCGGAACCAGATCGTCGCGCAAGGCATCGTTGGGCGCGTGCAACGACACGGCCAGGGCCACCGGGCAATCCGCCGCCAGCCGATCCATCATCGGCACCACACCGGAGGTGGACACCGTGAGCCGGCGACGCGACAAACCGTAGCCGTGATCGTCCAGCATCACGCGCAGCGCCGGCACGAGGGCGTGGTAGTTTTGCAAGGGCTCGCCCATACCCATCATGACCACATTGGAGATGACCCGTTCCCGGGTGCCGAAGCGCTGGCGCAGCGCATGTTCGGCAAACCACAATTGGGCCATGATTTCGGCGGTGGTGAGGTTGCGGCTGAAACCCTGGTGCCCCGTGGCACAAAAACGGCACCCCACGGCGCACCCCGCCTGGGAGGAAACGCACAACGTGCCGCGGTCGTCCTCGGGGATGAACACCGACTCAACGGCATTGCCATCCCCCACATCGAACAGCCACTTGACGGTGCCGTCCGCTGACGCTTGCTCAGCCAGCACGGGCAGACCGCGCACTTCGCAGACGCTCGGCAGCTTCTCGCGCAGCGAGCGGGCCAGATCGGTCATGTCCTCGAAGCGGGCCACCCCTTTCTGGTGTACCCAACGAAAAAGTTGCACGGCCCGGAAACGCTTTTCTCCGAGCCGCTCGCAGAAAGCGGCCAACCCGTCGAGGTCGAAGTCGAGCAAATTGGCCGTCATCGCATGATCAACGTGTGTATACGTTCATGCCGGGGAAGAAGAACGAGACTTCCACGGCGGCGGTTTCGGGTGCATCGGAGCCATGCACGGCATTGGCGTCGATGCTGTCAGCGAAGTCGGCACGGATGGTGCCGGGCGCGGCCTTCTTGGGATCGGTGGCCCCCATGAGCTCGCGGTTCTTGGCGATGGCGTTCTCGCCTTCCAGCACTTGAACCATCACCGGGCCGGAGATCATGAAGTCCACCAGATCCTTGAAGAAGGGACGATCCTTGTGGACCGCGTAGAACTGCTCGGCTTCCTCGCGGGAGAGATGCACCATCTTGGCGGCCGCGATCTTGAGGCCGGCGGCTTCGAATCGACTGTAAATCTGGCCGATGACGTTCTTGGCAACGGCGTCCGGTTTGATGATGGAAAGGGTGCGTTCGATGGCCATGGATAGTCCTGGTTTGTTGGAAAGTCAAAGGTTTAGCAAAGTTTTTGATTTTAACCCGTGACGAGGTGCGCCGGCCAGACGTTCAGCGCCCGGCGCGCCCCCGTTTACCCGAACCCGGTCGCCTGGAGCCACCGCGTGGAGCGGAACGCGCGTCGGCACCGATGTACCCATAGCTGGTCTGCATCGGGTCGGGCTGCCCAGACGAACCGGAGGAGCCCGTCCCGCGCTGCCGTCGATCGCCACGGGCGCCTGCAGGCCCGCGAGGCTTGGGCGGACCGTCCACCAGCTTCGGGGCACTGGGTCGAGGCCCCTGTCCTTTGCGCCGGGACGGATTGCGGCTGGCCTTGGCCTGCCGGAATACACGGGCCTGGGACTCCAGGGAGCGGTCCATGCCGGCGGCATCGGTCAAACGGGCCACATCGCGGCTATCGAGTTCCATCCACACGCCACGACGCAGCCCGCGCGGCAGCACCACGGCGCCGTAGCGGATACGGATGAGACGGCTGACGGCATGACCGACCGCCTCGAACATGCGACGGACCTCGCGGTTGCGCCCTTCAGCGATCGTCACCCGGTACCAGCAGTTGGCGCCATCGCCCCCACCCTCTTCGAGGCTGATGAACTGGGCGACACCGTCGTCAAGCATCACGCCGTCGAGCAGCCGCTGCTTTTCCTCGTTGCTCAAGGCGCCGAGCACGCGCACCGCGTATTCACGCTGCAGGCCGAAACGCGGGTGCATGAGTTTGTTGGCCAATTCACCTGAATTGGTGAACAGCAGCAGGCCTTCGGTGTTCAAATCCAGCCGCCCCACCGACTGCCACTTGCCCGTGTGCAGACGCGGCAAGCGCCGAAACACGGTGGGTCGGTTCTGCGGGTCGTCATGCGTGACCACTTCACCCGCCGGTTTGTGATACGCCAAGACCCTGGGCGGGGGCGGCGCAATCCGGACCTTGATCGGCTTGCCATTGATCTTGATCGAGTCGCCATACTGGATGCGCTGCCCCACGTGCGCCGGCTCACCGTTGACCGAAATGCGTCCCTCCAGGATCATCTGCTCCATTTCGAGGCGCGAGCCCAGGCCCGCCTGAGCCAACACCTTGTGCAGCTTGGGGGCATCGGCCTGGGGACGCAGCACCCGCTTGCCGGGTGCCGGCACATCCAAGGTCTGGGCCTCGTCGAAATCGCCCGACACCACCGTCTCGAAGCGGACGTCATCCTGCGTCTGCTGTGCGAGCGGCGTTACAGGTCGAGAAGCGGGGGTTTCTGGCGTGGTCATGTCGGGGCAATGGTCTCGTTGGGGTGGCAAGGCGGGGCATCGGGATCAGCCGGGTCGAGCCCAGGCAGGAAATCGTCGCCAGCAGACCGGTCTTCGAGCGGTGGCAAGGCGTCCAGGGAGGCCAGGCCCAAGTCGTCCAGGAATTGCCGGGTGGTGGCATACAGGGCTGGGCGGCCGACGGTTTCTTTGTGACCGATCACCTCGATCCAGCCCCGATCTTCCAACTGCTTGAGGATGGCCGAGTTGATGGTGACGCCACGGATATCTTCCATATCACCCCGGGTCACGGGCTGCCGGTAGGCGATGATGGCCAATGTTTCGAGAACGGCCCGGCTGTATTTGGGCGGTTTTTCGGGGTGCAGCCGGTCCAGGAACGGGCGCATCTCGGGACGGCTCTGGAAGCGCCAGCCACTGGCCAGGCAAACCAGCTCCACGCCCCTGCCCGACCAGGCCAGTTGCAGGTCGGCCAGTAGACGACGCAGGGTGTCTGGCGACAACGCACCGTCGAACAGGGCCGCCATGTCGCGCAGCGAAAGCGGCTCAGGCGCGCAAATGAGCGCGGTTTCGAGGATGCGCCGGGCATCCGCCGTGTTCATGTTCCGAGGGTCCGTGCCAAGAGGGATGATGATCCCGATGCCCGTGCTGGGCGCCACCCCACACCGATGCACCGGCGCCAGGGTCGATCAGAAAAGGGAGGCAGGTTCGTCCACGTCGACCTGCCACAGATGCTCCAGATTGTAGCGCAGGCCCGCCGAATCCACCGCGGCCGCGATGTCGGACGGTACCGGGCTGACGCACTGGAGCGCCTCACCCGTCATGGGGTGCCGGAACGCGAGCACGTGAGCGTGCAGCGCCTGCCGCTCCAACCCCCATTGCAGCCGGCCGCCGTACAGCGTGTCGCCCACCAGCGGGTGACCGAGCCAGGCCATGTGTGCGCGGATCTGGTGGGTGCGACCCGTGTGCAGCTTACAGCCGACCCAGCACACGGCAGGCTGGGCATCCAGCAGGCGCACGCGAGTCAGCGCCGGCTTCGCGCCCGCCGCATCGACCGGCAGCACCGCCATCCGCAAACGCTGCCGGGGATCGCGACCGATCGCCCCCCGCACCTCCCGATCGGTTTGTCCCGACCAAGACCCGTGAGCCAGTGCCACGTACACGCGATGCATCCGGCGCTCAGCGATCATGCGCACCAAAGCGTCACAGCAGGCGACGGTTTTGGCCACCACCATCAGGCCGCTGGTGTCCTTGTCGAGACGATGGACGATCCCCGCCCGAGGGAGCCGGGCCGCTCCCTCGTGATGGGCCAGCAGGCCGTTGAGCAAGGTTCCGCGCCAATGGCCGGCGGCGGGATGGACCACCAGCCCCGCCGGTTTGTCCAGCACCAGCAAGTGTTCGTCCTCGTACACCACGGCCAACGCCATGGGCTCCGCCACGAAGGCGCTGGCCTGCGCAGTCGGCCGCAGCTCAACCTGGAGCTCCTCACCGGCACGGACCTTGGCAGCGGGCTTGGTGGCGGGCCGCCCATTGACACGCACCGCCCCCTGGGCCAGCAACTGCTGCAGCCACGAACGCGAAAACTCGGGCAACAGGGCCGTCAACACCTTGTCCAGCCGCACCCCATGGTGATCGACCTCGGCGCTGAAACGCCGGATCTCGACCGGATGCCCGGATTCGTCTTCGGCGCCGCCAACCTCCGTCGCGAGATCCTCGTCCGCCAAGGCGTCTTCGTCGGCCACCGGCTCCATGGCCATCGATATAATGGGTTTCGTCAATTCCTGATCCCGCTGTCGCAAAGGTGTGCACTTGATGTTTCTGCGTCGATTATCCGTTGTCACTCCTGCGCCTCGATGGTGGGCGGTGGTCAGCGTGGCTGTGTTGCTCAGTGCATGCGCGAGCAAGACCCCCGATGACCCGACGGCCAACTGGAGCCCCAACCGGATCTACGCCGAAGCCATCGACGAACGCAACAGTGGCAACTTCGAACGCGCGGTCACGTTGTTCGAAAAGCTGGAGGGGCGCGCTGCGGGAACCCCTCTGGCACAGCAGGCCCAACTCGAAAAAGCCTACGCCCACTACAAAGCCGGGGAACAGGCCCAGGCCATCGCCACGCTGGACCGCTTCATCCGCCTGCACCCGGCCAGTCCGGCCCTGGACTATGCCCTGTACCTCAAAGGGATCGTGAACTTCAATGACAACCTCGGGTTGTTCGGCTCCATTTCACGACAGGATCTCTCGGAACGCGATCAAAAAGCGGCCAGAGTGTCTTTCGAGGCTTTCCGCGAACTCGTGGAACGCTTTCCGGATTCGCGCTATGCACCCGACGCCCGGCTGCGGATGACCTACATCATCAACTCGCTGGCCCAATCCGAGGTGCATGTGGCCCGGTACTACTTCAACCGGGGGGCCTATGTGGCCGCGCTCAATCGCGCCCAAACGGCCGTGACCGAGTATCAGGGGGTTCCGGCCGCCGAGGAGGCGCTCTATATCATGCTGCGCTCCTACGAGGCTCTGGGCATGAACGATCTGGCTGCAGACACCCGCCGCATTCTGGAAAGCAATTTCCCGCAGAGCCCTTTCCTCACCCAGGGCTTTCAGCGCGACCGTGGCCCCTGGTGGAAACTGTGGTGACTCGGCACTGAAACGCCAAACCCACAGCACACCCCAAACAAAAACCGGCACGAGGCCGGTTTTTTCATCGACGTCACCAGCCGGGCACAGGGCCGGCCGGCGGGATTCACGGTCGATCAGGCAGTCTCGCCGAGCACCGAGACGTTGACATCCACCAGCACGTCGGTGTGCAGGCTGACCTGGACGGTGTAGTCACCCACGTTCTTGAGCAGACCATTGGGCATACGGATCTGGGCCTTGGTCACGGCAAAGCCCTGCTTCACCAGTTCATCGGCAATGTCGTGATTGGTCACGGAGCCGAACAGGCGCCCGTCCACACCGGCCTTCTGGCTGATCTTGATGGTGTAGCCTTGGAGCTTTTCGGCCAGAGCCCGGGCTTCGGCCAGTTTGGCGGCGGCGGCTTTTTCGAGTTCGGCGCGGCGAGCCTCGAACTCGGCCACGGCGGCCTGGGTGGCACGGCGGGCGCGACCGGTGGGGATCAGGAAGTTGCGGGCGTAGCCGTCCTTGACCTTGACGATATCGCCGAGGTTACCGAGGTTGACGACTTTGTCGAGCAGGATGATTTGCATGATGTGGCTCCTTCCGATCAGACGCGGTGCTGGTCGGTGTAAGGCAACAGGGCCAGGAAGCGGGCACGCTTGATGGCGGTGGTCACTTGGCGCTGGTAGATGGCGCGGGTGCCAGTCAGGCGGGCGGGGATGATCTTGCCGTTCTCGGCGATGAAGTCACGCAGGACGTCCACGTCCTTGTAGTCCACTTCTTCAACGCCTGCCACGGTGAAGCGGCAAAACTTCTTGCGCTTGAATAGCAGGGACTGGGTGTTGCGCTTGGGGCGCTTGTCTTTGTTGGTACGCTTGGGGGCAGCCATGGTGGTGCTTCCTTAAATCGGTTTGAAATCTTGTATGTGGAACACGACGCCTTTTCCGTTGCGGGCGTTGGTGAGAAATCCTCGGGCATCGAGATCGATGCCAAGCGGCTGAAGACTCAGAGATTCGGCAATGGCACCGAACACGATGGCCTTGAGCTGCAAGGTGACCTGACGAGCCTGACCGGCTTCTAGTTGCTCGGAGCGATGCTCCAATAGCACATCGACCACAGGCACCCCCGCTGGGGTATAGCGCAAGGTCGCCCTCTCGAGCAGCATCGCGGTGATGGTCAGATGGTTGGCCGAAGCGGATGTCACACCCACGGAAACGCTTACGCCGCGGCCTCCTGCTGTTGGTTCTTGCGAGCCTCTTCACGCTCGACGGCCTTCATCATCGCGGAAGGAGCGGTTTCGGCCTTCTTCTTCTGGATGACCAGATGGCGCAGCACCGCATCATTGAAGCGGAAGGCGTGCTCCAACTCAGACATCACGGCCTGATCGGCCTCGATGTTCAGGCACAGGTAGTGAGCCTTGGACAGCTTGTTGATCTGGTAGGCCAGAGGACGGCGACCCCAGTCTTCGACACGATGGATCTGACCGTTGCCGGCCGTGATCATGCCTTTGTAGCGTTCCAGCATGGCTGGAACCTGTTCACTCTGATCCGGATGGATCAGCATCACGATTTCGTAATGACGCATGCAGACTCCTTGTGGATGAAAGCCGCCCCCGGCGTCAACAGGGGTGCAGCAAGGTTAGCCAAACATTATAAGCCTGCATTGAATTGCCGGTCAAGATCGATGCCGCTCTCCCCCGCTGGACGGCTCCTCCCAGCGGGGCGGGAGCCGGCTGCCACCCCGAACGTATTCGACCAGCGCTTGCACGTGGGCAGGTGGACGGGGCGTGAGCAAACTGACCAGCACCATGACGGCAAACCCCACGGGCACGCCGAACACGCCGGCCGAAACCGGCTGTATGCCCCACCACAGATCGATTGGAGCCGTGACCCCGAAGGCCGAACGCAACCAGGGCTGGTTGAGCACCATGTAGTAGAACGTGACGCCGAGGCCACTGATCATGCCGGCGACGGCCGCCACGGCGGTGGTGCGTTTCCAGAAAATGCCCAAGACCAGAGCCGGGAAGAATGCAGCCGCCGCAATGGAAAATGCCGATGACACCAGGAACAGGATATCCGCAGGCTTCTGCGCGGCCACGTAGGCGGCGGCCAGCGCCACCATCAGCAACAGCACCTTGGAGATCGTGACCCGTCGCGCGGTGGCAGCGTTCGGGTCGATCATTTTGTAGTAGAGGTCATGGCTGAGCGCGTTGGCGATCGTCAACAGCAGCCCGTCAGCCGTGGACAAGGCTGCCGCCAGCCCGCCTGCCGCGACCAGCCCGGCGATCACGTAAGGCAGCCCGGCGATCTCGGCGGTGGCCAAGACGATGATGTCCGCGCCGATGGAGATTTCGTTGAGCTGCAAGATGCCGTCCAGATTGACATCCTGCACGCGCAACAGGTCGGCATCGACACGGCTCCAGGCGGCCACCCAGGCCGGCAACTGGTCGAAGGGGGTGCCGACGAGCACGTTGAACACCTCGAACTTGACCAGCACCGCCAGAGCCGGCGCAGTGAAGTAGAGCAGGCCGATGAACAAGAGCGACCAGGTGACGGACTGCCTCGCCTGACGCACATCGGGCACGGTGTAGTACCGCATCAGGATGTGGGGCAGTGCCGCCGTGCCCAGCATGAGGCAGAACACCAGTGCCAGGAAGTTGCGCCGCGATTCGGTGAAGATTTGGCGCTCCTCCGGACTGCCATGGGGATCTCCCGCGAAGGGCTGGGCGTGCGGCTGCATCCCGTTGAGCGGCTTCGATTTCGCCTGTGCCTCCGCCAGCTGACGCGTCCACAGTTCGCGCGCACTGGCTTCGTCGCGGGGCATGCGCGAGAGCGCCTTTTCGGCTTCGGCGATCTCGGAGGCCATGCCGTTGAAGTCGCGCAAGGCATCCAAATGCCGCTCGGCCATTTGACGATCGTGCAGCAACGCAGCGCCGGGGTCCTGCAACTTGTCCTCCAGAATGCCCGCTTGGTGTTGGTAGATCATGCGCACCTGGATTTCGGCCTCGTCCTCGGTCAGTTCACGCTCGCGCTCGGTGATTTTCTGGAGCTGCTGGCCGTAGATCAGTTGCGGAATGGGAAAGCCGGTCTGCTTGATCGACAACCACACCACCGGCAGCATGTAGGCGATGATGAGGACGATGTACTGCGCCACCTGGGTCCACGTCACGGCGCGCATGCCTCCGAGGAAGGAGCACACCAGAATACCGCCCAAGCCCAGGAACACGCCGACTTCGAACGCCACGCCCGTGAGACGGGAGGTGATCAGCCCCACCCCGTAGATCTGGGCAACCACGTAGATGAACGAGCACAGGATGGCCGCGCCTATGCCCAGCAGCCGTGGCCAGTGCCCACCGTAGCGTTCCCCCAGAAAGTCAGGGATGGTGAACTGGCCGAAACGCCGGAGGTACGGCGCGAGCAGCAGCGCTACCAGGCAGTACCCCCCCGTCCAGCCCAGCACATAAGCCAGCCCGCTGTAACCGTGCACATAGAGCGTGCCCGCCAAGCCGATGAATGAGGCGGCCGACATCCAGTCGGCCCCGGTGGCCATGCCGTTGTAGACCGCGGGCACCCGCCGCCCCGCCACGTAGTACTCGACCGGGTCGATGGTGCGGCTCATGATGCCGATGGCGGCATAGACCCCGATGGTGGCGAGCAGGAAGATCATCCCGATCCACTCGCGGGGCAGGCCAAGCTGTTCCAGCACGGCCAAGACACCAACGAACAGAAAAAAAGCACCGGTGAACCACAAATACACCCGGTCCAGCTGGCGCCGGAAGACCTGTTGGGCTTGCGGCGTCATGTCATGAGCCATGGGGCTCCTCGGTGTTCGGGGGATCGACCACGCCGTAACGCCTGTCCAGCCGGTTCATGTACCAGGCATAGAGCGCGATGATGAGCCCATACACGATCAGGCCGCCCTGTGCCGCCATCCAGTAGCTGAAGGGCCAGCCGAAGAACACGAAATCGAGGTCGCGGGCGAAATAGCTGACCACGAAGGACACGACGAACCAGACCAGCAGCAAAGCCGCCGTGATCGCCTGGACCCGGCGCCAGTACCGGCGTGGGTCGCCCTTCATGCGCGCTCCTCTGGGGCGTGGGTGCCCAGGTAGGCGGCGGCCAGCCGGGCTGCCACGCGGGGTTCGAACCCCTGCAGATGCCGCACCAGTTCATGCAGCCGGTCCGTTTGGCCGAGGGCGGCATGGATGTGCGCCATGTCCTCGTAGGCCGCGGGGCTCCAGGGTTGGAGTTCGGCGTTGCGCTTCAGGGCCTCCAGGGCCTCATCGGGGCGACCCAGCCGCCACAGGCAGCGCCCCATGCCATACCAAGCCAGGTCTAAACCCGGCGATCTGGCCACGGCGGCCTGGAACGCCCGCAAGGCTTCTTCGTGACGCTGTGAAGATTCCAGCAAAAAACCGAGGTTGTAGAGCGCGTCGGCCCGCTGCGGCGTCAGGGCGACGAGCCGGCGCTGCCAGGCCAGCGCGGCGCGTTGCCGGCCCGCCTGGGCGCGCAGAAACGCCAAGGCACCCAGGGCACGGACATCGTGGGAGGACAGACGCACCAATCGCCACCAGCACCCCACACTGGACGCGGTCATGCCCAACAACATGGACGCCTGGGCCAGCAGGAGCCAGCCCAAGCGCTTGGCGTTCAACGGCCAAGCCGTCATCGGCACAGCTCCATGCCGGCCTCGAGGCACAGACCGATCTTGCCGAACAGGGCGACCAGCCACACCAGCAGCAACAGGCAGAACGCAACCACTGGCCAGTGCTCGCGAGGCACCCAGCGCGGCGTGATCCATGAAGCCATCACGATGAACGGGCGCGCCAACGTATCCAGCAGCCACCCAAAGGGATTGCCCTGCCCGGCATTCGGTGCGACGCGCCGCAACCAGACGGACAGCACCCAGCGGCCCAGCAGGGCGAGCAGTGCGATTTCGGCGATCAGTTTGGTGGCGGTGACGAACAACAGCATGGTGGGATGTGTACCCGTAGCTTACCAAGCCCGGAAACGGCGCCGCGTGGGTGTACCATGTCCGCATCCGAGGCCCCCACCACGACCATGCCCGAACAGCCGCAACCCCGCAGCACCGACAACTACGTCAACCTGATCACGACCCCCGTGAAGGCCTTGCTCAAGCGACCGGTGGTGTCTCTGCCCCCCAACACACCGATCATCGAAGCGGCACAGACCATGCGAGACCAGCGCGTCTCCTCGGTGCTCATCGTGCAAGATGGGGTGCTGTTCGGGCTCATCACCGACCGCGACCTGCGCAACCGGGTGGTGGCCGCAGGCATGGATACGCAGCGCCCAATCATGGAAATCGCCACGCTCGCGCCGATGACCATCGACATCCACCGCCACGCCTTCGATGCCTTGCTGATGATGGCCCGGCACAACATCCACCATGTGCCCGTGATGGAGGGCACCCATGTGGTCGGGATGATCACCAGCACCGATCTGACCGAGCAGCAAAGCAACTCGGCGGTGTACCTGGCCGGTGCGATCTACAAGCAGACGTCGGTGGCCGGGCTGGTCGAGGTCAGCTCCCGCATCAAGCGATTGCAGCAAAACCTCGCCGCGGCCGAGGCCAGCGCCTACAGCACGGGGCATATCGTATCGGCGATCACCGACGCCCTGACCTCGAGGCTGCTGCAGCTCGGGGAGCTGGCATTCGGCCCGCCGCCGGTGGACTACGCCTGGGTGGCTGCCGGCTCGCAAGGGCGCAATGAGCAGACCGCGAAGTCCGACCAGGACAACTGCATGATCCTCGACGACGCTTACGACGAGCGGGCCCATGGCGAATACTTCCGGCAGCTCTCGCGCTTCGTTTGCGACGGACTCAACGAATGCGGCTATGTGTACTGCCCCGGCGAGATGATGGCCATGACCGACGCGTGGCGCCAGCCGCTGCGCAAATGGCGCCAGTACTTTCACCACTGGATCGATCAGCCGGAGCCCAAGTCGCTGATGCTGACCTGCGTGTTTTTCGATCAGCGCTTCGTGTACGGCAAACAGGATCTGCTCGACAGCCTGCGCGCCGAGGTGCTGCAGCGCACCCGCACGCAGCGGCTGTTCCTCGCCTTCATGGTGGGCAATGCCCTGACCCATCAGCCGCCACTGAACTGGTGGGGCAACCTCTCGCTGATCCGCGACGGTGAGCACGCCGGCACGATCGACCTGAAACACACCGGGATCGTGCCCATCATCGATCTGGCCAGGGTGTACGCACTGGCCGGGGGCTGTGCGGCGGTCAACACGCGGGAACGACTGGAAAACGCCGCCGCCAGCGGGGAAATCACCGAGCAGCGCGTGCGCGACCTGCTCGACGCGCTGGAATACCTGAGCACGCTGCGCATCCAGCACCAGGCGCGGCGGATGTCGGACGGGCACGCCGCCGACAATTACCTGCGGCCCAGCGAGCTGTCGAATTTCGAGCGCGGGCACCTCAAGGAGGCATTCGCGGTGGTCAAGAGCCTGCAAGGGGTTCTGGCCCACCGTTACCCCATGAGTCGCTGAATCGGCAGACACGGCCATCAGTACTTGATGCGGGCGTAATAGGTCTGCTGGGCGGCGTGCAGGGCTTGGCCCAGGGTGTGGATGCCTTTTTCCGCCAGCAGAGGGATCAGCTTCAGAAACACCTCGGCGGTGACCATGGCGTCCCCCATGGCCGTGTGGCGCCCGATGACCGCGACGTTGAAGCGTTCGGCGATCGCTTCGAGGCGGTGCGAGTCCTGGTTCGGATGGACCAAGGCGGACAGCAGGAGCGTATCGAGCACGGGCTGGTCGAAAACGACACCGGAGCGCTTTTCCTTGAGTTGCAAAAAGCGCATGTCGAACGCGGCGTTGTGGGCCACCAGCACGGTGTCTTGCGCAAAGGCGTGAAATGCCTGCAGCACCTCGGTGATGCGGGGCTGACCCGCGACCATTTCGGGGGTGATGCCGTGGATGGGAATGGACGCGGGCGGAATCGGGCGCTGCGGATCGACCAATTGCTCGAAGCACTCTTGTCGCAACAACTTGCCGTTGACGATGCGGGTGGCCCCGATCTGGATGATCTCATCGCCTTGGGCGGGGTTCAACCCGGTGGTCTCGGTGTCGAACACGGTGTACGACAGCTCGGTCAGCGGCATGTCTTCCAGGGCTCGGCTGCGGGCCGTGGTGCGGAACAGGTCGAAATCGTAATACTCGGGGCGGCTTTCGCTGCGCACGAAGGCGGCGCTGTCGAGCTGATCCTGTGGTGTCGCCGAGGGCAGCAGGAAACGGAAGAAGGCCTGGTGGCTGGCCCGGTCACGTTCGAACCAAAAGGCACCGCCGTGCCGCTCCACCACGTCACGCACCGACAGCGCCGATGCCTCCTGCCCCATCCGCATCGGGTCGATCTCCCAACCCATGACGGTTTCCGTGCTGACGGCCGGGCCGCTCCAGAGCAGGTCGAGTTCGACCTTCTGCCGCCCCTGTGACGACGCATGCAGGCGCAACCCCACGAAACGGATGTCGAACGCCTCACGCAGGCGGGCACTGAGATAGACCAGCACCTGCAGGATGGAAAAGCTCTCGATGCGCAACCACAAATGGCCATCCACGCCCATCTCGGAGACGGGAATGCCCAGGGCTTCCTCGATGCGCCGGCTCGCCGCCGCGATCAGGTCGGCGCCGAGCATATCCTCCATGGGCCAGCGCGTCTTGAGCGCGTCGGCCGACTCGCGCAGCAGCCGTTGCATGCGCTCCGACATGCCATCCACCTCTTCCCGCACCACGGCCAGGAAACGCTCGCGCATGCTGGGGTCCAGATCGGGATAGTCGAGCATTTCCAGCGCGGCCTTGATGTTGGCCAGCGCGGAGCGGCTGCCTTCCGTCAACCCGAGCAGCAGCCGTTCCCGGGCGGATTCGTCCTCGAACTCCCGAGTGATGTTCTCCAGCATCAACACGAAACCGGCGAGACGGGTGGCGGCGTCGCCCTCCTCGGCGCCTGCGACCGCTCGCACGGGCGCCATTTGCACCCGCAGCAGCTGTCCGGACCGTGTGGTGGTGACGAACTGCGCCGTGGGGTGAGCGGCGCCCCGCTGCAGGCGCTGCTGCACGCTTTCCAGCGCATGGGCCACGAGCCGGCGTTCGAACACGGTGTAGATGGATCGACCCAAGCCGATCAGTTCGGCGCCATCGGCCAGCCGCGGGGCCTGGGACATGGCGCGAAACTGCATGCGGGCGCGGTTGTTGTACAGGAGAATCCGCCCGTCGAGGTTGCAAACCACCACGCTTTGCGTCAGCTCCGACATCAGCGCCGCGAGACGCGATTTTTCCTGCTCGATGCTCTGGGCCGCCTCACGGACCTTGGCATCCATCTGCCGACGCAACTCCTCGCGCTGACCCACGAGCTGGTTGAACAGCTTGGCGAGTTCACGGGTCTCGACGTTGCCCTTGGGCCGCAGCTCCCGCACCACATCGGTCCGCAACAAGACGCGCGCCTCCTCGGCCAACTGGACCGAGGGCGTGACCCAGTGGTCGAACCAGCGCTTCAGCCCCCAGGCGATCGCGCCCATGCCCATGCCCCAGGTCAGGGACACCAGCACCAGGCGATCCCCGAGCAGGCTCCAGGCGACCTCGCGGGCCTGCGGATCGAGGGTCGAGCCGATCAGCCAAAAGGTCAGCAACAACCAGACCACCGAGACGGCGGCCGCCACCCCGAGCAGCCACCACAGGCGCCGGTCTGTGCGACGGGGGCCTGCCATCTCAGCTTCCCAGCATCTCGCGCACTTTTTCCACCAGCTCACGGGTGGAAAAGGGCTTGGTCATGTAAGCATTGGCACCCAGGGCCAGCCCCTTGGCCACGTCGGTATCCCGGCCTTTGGCGGTGAGCATGAGGATGCGGGTGTCCTTCACCTGCTCGTGGGCACGGATTTCCTGGCACACATCGAAGCCGGTCTTGCGCGGCATCATCACGTCGAGCAGCACCAGATCGGGGCGATGGGTCAGAATGGCCTCGACGGCCTCCTGGCCATCCCGGGCCAGCTTCACCTCATAGCCTTCGCGCTTCATGAGGAATTCAAGCGAAATGAGGATGTTGGGCTCATCGTCGGCAATCAGTATCGTGGCGCTCATGCGCGGTCTCCCATGTCGTGTTCGACCGGCCCGTCGGCCGGCTCATGATGCAAAGGCAGATCAAAGCCAAAACAGGCTCCTTCTCCATCGGTGCTGCGCAGCCACATGCGACCGCCGAAATGCTCGACGATCTGGCGGCTGATGGGCAGGCCCAGGCCCGTCCCCTGCGGGCGGCTCAGGCCGTCGCCCCCCTGGCGGAACTTCTCGAACACCAAGCCCTGTTCTTCCTTGGGCACCCCGGGACCATTGTCCCGCACTTCCACCACCGCCCGGCCCGCCTGCACGTAGATTCGAACCTGCACCTGCCCGGTCTGCCGGGGCACGAACTTGGCGGCATTGGAGATCAGGTTCAGCATCACCTGGGTCAGACGGTCGGCATCGGCCAGGATGGGCACCGGGTCTGCAGGCAGGTCCAGTTGCAGTGTGGCCTCCTTCTCACGCAACAGTTCCGCCGCCGTCTGCGCCGATTGGCGCACCAGCGCCACGAGGTCGAATTCGGCGTTGTGCCACTCCGCATGACCAGACTCGATCTTGGCCATGTCGAGCACCTGATTGACCAACCGGCTGAGCCGCTCCGATTCCGACACGATGATGCCCAGGAAGTGTTTGCGATCCTCCAGCCGAATCTTCGGGTCTTCGAGCATCATTTCCGACAGGGCGCGAATCGCCGTCAATGGTGTTCGCAATTCGTGTGTCACGGAGGACATGAAATCGTCCTTCAGCTTGTCCAGACTCTTGAGCTGCTCGTTGGCGGCACGCAGCTCAGCCGTGGCCAGTTCGAGCGAACGCGACTTCTCCTCCAACTCCTGGGAATGGATGCGCAACCGGGTGGCCTCTTCCAGAATGCCCATCACGTCATCGATGCCGAGGGACTCCTCCTTCACCACCGAAGCCACCATGACACGCGCCGACGCGCTGCCGATGGCACCGGCCAATTGCGTCTCGATGAACTGCACCAGTTGGGCATCGGCCTGCAACTGCTCCACACGCTCCAGACCTTGCCGTCGGGCATAGGCTTCGAGTTCGGAACGCGCCCTCTCGGGGCCGAGAAAACGCTCGGCCAGAGGCAGCAGATCGGTCAGGTGCGCCTGACCACGCCAGAACACCGGGCGCGCCGTGCTGGTGCGGCCAAAGACATCCACGAACAGCAGCGCCTGACTGGTTTCACGCGCCGATGGGGTGCGCCACAACGACACCGCCACATAGGCCCCGACGTTCAACAGCATGCTCCAGAACAGCGAGTGGGTGAGGTTGTCGAGCCCGCTCAGACCGAGAAAGGCTTCGGGCCGTAGCCAGGGATTGCCGAACAGGCCGTCCACCAGAAAGGCGTCGGACATCCATCCCGACTTGGCCAGCGAAGGCAGTATGAGGGTGTAGGCCCACATGGCAAAACCCAACACCAGCCCGGCCATCGCGCCTTGGCGGGTACCACCTTTCCAGTACATGCCGCCAAACAGCGCCGGGGCGAACTGCGCCACCGCCGCGAAACTGATGAGCCCGATGCTGACCAGTGCGTAGGCCTCACCAGCCAGGTGGTAGTAGGCATAGCCGAGCAGCAGGATCAGCACGATGGCGGCACGCCGGATGTTGAGCAGCCACCGCGTCAGGTCCCGTCCCTGCGCATGCATCCAGCGCTGCGTGCGCAGCAACACGGGCATGACCAGATCGTTGCACACCATGGTCGAGACGGCGATCGCCTCCACGATGACCATGCCCGTGGACGCGGACAGTCCGCCGATGAAGGCGAGCAGGGCCAGTCCGTACCAGCCCTCGGCCAGGGGCAGCGACAGCACGAAGGTTTCGGGGTTCATCTGCCAGTCGCCGAAATAGAGCACGCCGCCGAGGGCGATCGGCAACACGAACAGGTTGATCAGCAGCAGGTAGAGCGGGAACACCCAGGCGGCGCGCTTGAGGTGGCGCTCGTCCACGTTCTCCACCACCATCACCTGGAACTGGCGCGGCAGCAGAATCACCGAGAACATGGCCAGCACGGTCAGGGTAAACCATTGGGCGTAGGCGAAAGTGCGCCCCTCACCCAGCTTGAGCAGGTTGGCCAGTTCCGGCACCTGTGCTGCCCGCTGGAAAATGTCGCCCACGCCGTTGAACAGCACATAAGACACGAACAGCCCCACCGCGAGAAAGGCCACCAGCTTGACCAGCGACTCGAAGGCGATCGCCGCCACCATGCCCTCATGGCGTTCGGTGCTGTCGAGGTGACGGGCACCGAAAATCATGGTGAAACCCGCCAGAGCAAGGGCCAGATAGAACGTGCTCTCCTGCCACCACGGCCGCACGGAAGCCAGCGGCTCGCCCAGCGGGGTGGTGAGCACGGCAAAACCCACCGAAATGCCCTTGAGCTGCAATGCGATGTAGGGCACGATGCCGACGACCGTGATCAGCGTGACCAGCCCGGCCAGCAGGGGGCTTTTGCCGTACCGGCTGGAGATGAAGTCGGCAATGGAGGTGATGCGGTACGTTTTGGCGATGCGGATCATCTTGCGCAGCACCAGCCATGCCAGAATCATGGCCAGCATCGGCCCCAGGTAGATCGGCAGGAACCAGACCCCGGAGCTGGCCGCCCGCCCCACACTGCCGAAATAGGTCCAGGCCGTGCAATACACCGCCATGGACAAGGCATAGACCCAGGGGCTGCCGATGATGGATCGGCCCTGGGCGGCCCGCCAGTCACCGTAGTACGCGATGGCAAACAGCAGCAGCAGGTAAGCAAAGGAAGCCGCGACGACGAGCAGGGGCGACATACAGGCTCCGTTCCCTGCGCCCAGTCAGTCGGGGGCCCGTTCCATGATCCAGGCCAAGGCGCCGATCAGGGCTGCCCAGAGCACGAACAGGGCCAGAGGAAACAGCGCAATGCCCTGCCAGGTCACCTCCTGATCCCACAGGGCGATCAATGGAAAGTTGAACACCACGCCCGCCGCAAAGAACAGGGCCACCAGGCGCTGGGACACCAGGGTTTCGTGCATGGTTGTCTCCTCGATCACGAAGCGAGCCGGTCGGCTCCACGCCACGTCTGCAGCTATTGTGCACCGAACGGGCTTACCCTCCACTTACCGCGCCCCTGCGGGGGCGGCGACGTGCGCAGGCAAAAAAGGGGCCACGAGGGCCCCTGGACAGGCATCTCAGACGCGCCGCCTCAGGCACCCGCCAACTTCTGCCAGGTGTCCACCACGCTGTCCGGGTTCAAAGAGATGGAGCTGATGCCCTCGTTCTTGAGCCACTGGGCGAAGTCGGGGTGGTCGCTGGGGCCCTGGCCGCAAATGCCGATGTACTTGCCCTGCGCCCGGCAGGCCTTGATGGCTTGGCTGATGAGCGCCGTGACGGCAGGGTCGCGCTCGTCGAAGTCGTGGGCCAGCAGTTCCAGGCCGGAGTCGCGGTCCAGGCCCAGGGTGAGCTGGGTCAGGTCGTTGGAGCCGATGGAGAAGCCGTCGAAATACTGCAGGTACTGCTCGGCCAGAATGGCGTTGCTGGGGATCTCGCACATCATGATGAGCTTGAGATCGTTTTCGCCACGCTTCAGACCAAACTTGGCCAGCAGGTCCACCACGCGCTCGGCCTGCTTGAGCGTGCGCACGAAGGGCACCATCACCTGCACGTTGGTCAGGCCCATGTCCTCGCGCACGCGCTTCAAGGCCTCGCACTCCATGGCAAAGGCTTCGCCGAACTCGTCGCTGATATAGCGCGCCGCGCCACGGAAGCCGAGCATGGGGTTTTCCTCGTCCGGCTCGTAGCGGCTGCCGCCGACCAGCTTGCGGTATTCGTTGCTCTTGAAGTCCGAGAGGCGCACGATGACCGGCTTGGGCCAGAAGGCCGCCGCGATGGTGGCCACGCCCTCGGCCACCTTGTCCACATAGAAGGCGCGCGGGCTGGCGTGGCCACGGGCCACGGATTCCACGGCCTTCTTCAGGTCGGCATCGACCTGGGGATAGTCCAGAATGGCCTTGGGGTGGACGCCGATGTTGTTGTTGATGATGAACTCCAGCCGCGCCAGGCCGACGCCGCCGTTGGGAATTTGGGCGAAGTCGAAGGCCAGCTGCGGGTTGCCGACGTTCATCATGATCTTGACGTCCAGCGGCGGCATCTCGCCGCGCTTGACTTCGGTCACTTCGGTTTCCAGCAGGCCGTCGTAGATGTGGCCGGTATCGCCCTCGGCGCAGCTCACGGTCACCAGCGTGCCGTCTTTGAGCGTGTCGGTGGCGTTGCCACACCCCACCACGGCAGGGATGCCCAGCTCACGCGCGATGATGGCGGCGTGGCAGGTGCGGCCACCGCGGTTGGTGACGATGGCGCTGGCACGCTTCATCACGGGTTCCCAGTTGGGGTCGGTCATGTCGGTGACAAGCACATCGCCGGGCTGGACCTTGTCCATCTCGGAAATGTTGTGGACCAGCCGCACCGGGCCCGTGCCGATTTTCTGGCCGATGGCGCGGCCCGAGGCCAGCACCGCGCCTTTGCCCTTGAGCTTGTAGCGCATCTCCACCTGGCCGGCAGCCTGGCTTTTGACCGTCTCGGGGCGGGCCTGCAGGATGTAGAGCTGACCGTCGTTGCCGTCCTTGCCCCACTCGATGTCCATCGGGCGGCCGTAGTGCTGCTCGATGACGAGGGCGTAATGCGCCAGCTGCAACACTTCGGCGTCGGTCAGGCTGTAGCGGTTGCGCTGCTCCACCGGCACATCCACCGTCTTGACGAGCTTGCCGGTGGCGGCTTTTTCTTCGGGGGAGGCAAACACCATCTGGATGAGCTTGCTGCCCAGATTGCGCCGGATGACGGCTTGCTTGCCGGCCCTGAGCATGGGCTTGTGGACGTAAAACTCGTCTGGGTTGACGGCGCCCTGCACCACGGTTTCGCCCAGGCCATAGCTGGAGGTGATGAAGACCACGTCCTCGAAGCCGCTTTCGGTGTCGATGGTGAACATGACGCCGGCGGCGCCCAGGTCAGAGCGCACCATGCGCTGCACCCCCGCCGCCAAGGCCACCTCGGCGTGGGTGAAGCCCTTGTGCACGCGGTAGCTGATGGCGCGGTCGTTGTAGAGGCTGGCAAACACCTCCTTGATTTTGTGCAGCACCTCGTCGATGCCGTGCACGTTCAGGAAAGTTTCCTGCTGCCCGGCGAAGGAAGCGTCGGGCAAATCTTCGGCCGTGGCGGAGGAACGCACCGCGTAAGTGGCGGTGGTGCTGCCGGCGTTGAGCCGCTCATAGGCTTCGCGGATGGCCTGCTCCAGCTCGGGCGGAAAGGGCTGCGCCTGCACCATGGCACGGATTTCGGCGCCGCATTCCGCCAAGGCGCGCACGTCCTCGGTATCCAGCGCTGCGAGCTTGGCGTGGATGCGCTCATCCAGCCCGCCGGCTTTGAGGAACTGGCGAAACGCATACGCCGTGGTGGCAAACCCTGTGGGCACGCGCACCCCCTGGGGCAGTTGAGAGATCATCTCGCCCAGGCTGGCATTTTTGCCGCCGACGGCTTCGACATCGCTCATGCGAAGTTGCTCGAAGGGCACGACCAGCGCGGTCGGGCTGAAGCGTTGAGACATGGTTGGACTCCAAAGTTGAAAAACCTGCAAGCCACCCCGCGCCGTCACCCCGATCGTTGTTCTGTTGTGGGAGGTGCCGGAAGCCAGGCGACAAATCTGGATAATGGGCGTGATTGTAGGTCCTGGCCTCCTCAACCCCGCCCCCGGCAGCTTCCACCATGCCCCATCGCACCGCTTTCTTCATCTCTGACGGCACCGGCATCACGGCCGAAACCTTTGCCAAGGCCATCTTGGCGCAATTCGAGATCGACCCCAAGCGCGTGCGGCTGCCCTTCATCGACGACCCGGACAAAGCCTGGCAGGCCGTGCGCCAGATCAACCATGCGGCCGAAGTGGACGGGCGGCGCCCGCTGGTGTTCACCACCGTGGTGAACATGGACGTGCTGGCCGTGCTGCGGGCCGAATGCAAGGGCATGCTGATCGACATGTTCGGCACCTTCATCTCCCCGCTCGAACAGGAGTTGGGCATGAAGTCGAACCACCGGGTGGGCCGGTTTTCCGACGTGTCCAAAAGTCAGGAGTACCACGACCGGATCGAGGCCATCAACTTCACGCTCGACCACGATGACGGCCAGACGAACGAAGATCTGGAAAAGTCGGACGTGATTCTGGTGGGAGTGAGCCGCAGCGGCAAGACGCCGACCTCGCTCTACCTGGCGATGCAGTTCGGCCTGAAGGCATCGAACTACCCGCTGATCCCGGAAGATTTCGAGCGCCGCGCCCTGCCTCCGGCACTGGTGCCGTTCAAGAAGAAGCTGTTTGGGCTGACCATCGACCCGGTACGCCTGAGCGAAATCCGCAACGAGCGGCGTCCCAATTCACGCTATGCGAGCCTGCAGAACTGCCGCTACGAGGTAGCAGAAGCCGAAGCCATGATGCGGCGCGCGGGCATCCGCACGCTGTCGACGACCACCAAATCGATCGAGGAAATCGCCACCATCATCCGCCAGGACCTGCATCTGGAGTGAAGCGGCGGCATCCAACCATCACATCGGGCGGGGCCGCGCATGTACCGGTGAACGGTAGAAGTGCAGGATGCGCTGCACATATTGCCGGGTTTCCTGGTAAGGGGGCACCCCTCCGTGGCGATCCACCGCCCCCTCCCCGGCGTTGTAGGCGGCAGAAGCCAGCGCCACGTCCCCATGGAAGCGCTCCAGCAACCAGCGCAGATAGGCCAGGCCGCCACGCACATTCTGCTCGGGATCGAACGCATTGCGCACGCCAAACCGTGCCGCCGTATCAGGAATGAGCTGCATCAGGCCCTGGGCGTTTTGG
Source organism: Tepidicella baoligensis (assembly GCF_013432195.1). Taxonomy (GTDB): domain Bacteria; phylum Pseudomonadota; class Gammaproteobacteria; order Burkholderiales; family Burkholderiaceae_C; genus Tepidicella; species Tepidicella baoligensis. The sequence goes on from NZ_JACCDB010000005.1 coordinate 76,710, forward strand.
GGCGAGACGGCATGGGGGTCGAAGTTCGACTCGGCGCGGGCGATGGCCAGCGCGAGACGGTAGTCGACCTCGAAACGGGGAGCGAGATGGCGTATCAGCCGAGCATGGCGCTGCTTGTGTAGCGGCAACGCCAGGATGTAGCGCTCCACCACCTCCTCGGGCACGGCCGGCTCAACCGGCGGCTCCAAGGGGCGGGACACATCGAACACCGGTGCGCGCCCGGTGAGCAGGCAGTCGGGCAGCGCATCGGCAAAGCCGGTCTGAGCCACCACCGCTGCCGCCCGCTCGTGGCCACGCTGCGCCGCCAGCGCCAGCAAAGCGCGCGCTTCCAGGTGTCCCTGGGCATCGACCCGATCCAGATACAAGCGGCCCAGTCGGTACTGAGCCTCGACGCTGCCAAAGCGTGCAGCCGCACAGTAGCGGTCGGCAGCGAACAACGGTTCGTTGCGCAGTTGGGCCTCGTAGCCCTCCTCGATCCAGCGTGACAGTCGGGGCGGCTCATCCGTCCATTCAGGCGGGCCGTCTGTGGGCAGTGTCATGGCCAAGGCCATGCACGACAGCCCGAAGCCGCCTGCAAGCCCCCACCATGACCGCCACTGGTTCATGCCTTTTTCTCGCGCCCCTTCTTTTTGAGGTCGATGCCGTGGGCATGGCGGCTGAGCGCAAAGGACGCGAAGATCTTCATCCAGAGCGTCACGCCGGCCACCGCCATCCAGTCCTCACGGGCCAAAGCCTGGAAGCCGAGCACGGCCACCAACACCCCGACCAGCACAATGCCACCCACCAAGTTGATCGCCATCTCGTAGGGCGCATAGCGCGCCGCATCGGGAGGGGGCATGCCTTTCTTGAGCGCCACCTCGGAAAAATCACGTTGGACCAGGATACGCCACGTCCGGCGCAACCAGAAAAAGGCCACGGGAAAGAGGACCAGCAGAAACAGCCAGTCCAGGATGGGAATGCTCACGCCCCAGTTCATGTCGTTCGTCTTTCGTTGCAAAGGTCTCGCGATGGATTCTCCCCCAAAGCGCTTGAGCGGCCAAGGGTGCTGGGCTCAGGGTCATCCGGAATCGCCATGAAAAAGCCCCATCGGCCGCGGGGGCCGACGGGGCCAGGCCAGGGTCCACACGGGTTTACCGTGCGGACTGGACACCACCATCAGTGACCGACGGCAGCACCGGCACCCTTGGGGGTACGGACGGAGTCGACCATGGCAGCGATGTGCGACGGCACGGGGGCGCCCATCTTGCTGACCAGGAAGGCGACCACGAAGTTCACGATCGCACCCACGGTGCCGAAGCCCTCGGGACTGATGGTGAAGAAGCTGTTGGCCCCACCGATCAGATCCAGGTATTCGGTTCCCTTGATGAAGAAGATGCCTTTATGGGCAAACACATAGAACAGCGTGACCGCCAGGCCAGCGATCATGCCAGCAGAGGCACCTTTGTCGGTGATGGTCTTGCTGAAGATACCCATCATCAGTGCCGGGAAGATCGTGGACGCCGCGATACCGAAGGCCAGGGCCACGGTACCGGCCGCGAAGCCCGGCGGATTCAGGCCCAGGTAGCCTGCCACGAAGATCGCTGCGGCCATGGAGATCTTGCCAGCCAGCAGTTCGCCTTTTTCGCTGATGTCCGGTTTGATGGCGCCTTTGATCAGGTCATGGGAGATGGCGGAGGAGATGGCCAGCAGCAGACCGGCGGCAGTGGAGAGCGCGGCAGCCAGACCACCGGCAGCGACCAGGGCAATCACCCAGTTCGGCAATTGCGCGATTTCCGGGTTCGCCAGCACGATGATGTCGGCGTTCACGGTCAGCTCGTTGCCTTTCCAGCCGGCGGCTTCGGCCTTGGCCAGGATCTCGGGGTTGTTGGTGGCGCTGTTGTAGAACTGGATGCGGCCGTCGCCGTTCTTGTCTTCCCACTTGAGGAGACCGGTGCGCTCCCAGCGCTTCATCCATTCGGGGCGATCTTCGTACAACAGGCTGGCTTCGGGGGCGAACAGGTCACCGCGCTGCTTGGCCACGTCGGCATTGATGATCAATTGCCCGGATGCGTCCTGGGTGATGCCCACAGCGGTGTTGGTGGTACCGATCAGGTTCAGGCGAGCCATGGCGCCGACGGCCGGAGCGGTCGTGTACAGCAGGGCGATGAACACCAGGGCCCAGCCAGCGGAAGAACGGGCGTCGGCCACCTTGGGCACGGTGAAGAAGCGCACGATCACATGAGGCAAACCGGCGGTACCGATCATCAGGGAGATCGTGAAGAACAGCATGTTGATGGTCGAACCGGCGGCCGTCGTGGTGTACTGGCTGAAACCGAGGTCGGTCACCACCTGGTCGAGCTTGGCCAGCAGCGCCACGTCCGTGCCGGCGAGGTTGGAGCCCAGGCCCAGCTGCGGCAGGAAATTGCCGGTCAGGTTCAGCGAGATGAAGAAGGCCGGCACCAGATACGCCAGGATCAGCACGATGTACTGGGCCACCTGGGTGTAGGTGATGCCCTTCATGCCACCGAACACGGCGTAGGCGAACACAATGGCCATGCCGAGGTAAATACCGGTGTCGCTGGAGACGCCCAGGAAGCGGGCGAAGGTCACGCCCACGCCGGTCATCTGGCCGATGATGTACACGATGGATGCCACCAGCAGGCAGATCACGGCGACGTTGCGGGCGAACTGGGAGTAGTAGCGGTCACCGATGAACTCGGGCACGGTGAACTTGCCGAACTTGCGCAGGTACGGCGCCAGCAGGCAGGCCAGCAGCACGTAGCCGCCGGTCCAGCCCATCAGGAACACGGCGCCACCGTAGCCCATGTTGGAGATCAGGCCGGCCATCGAGATGAAGGAGGCAGCCGACATCCAGTCGGCGGCCGTGGCCATGCCGTTGGTGACGGGGTGCACGCCACTGCCAGCGACGTAGAAGTCCGAGGTGGAGCCTGCGCGGGCCCACACGGCGATGCCGATGTAGATCGCGAAGGTGAAGCCCACCACCAGGTAGGTCAGGGTTTGAAGTTCCATTTGGTGTTCCTTCCGATCAGTCTTCCGACATGCCGAACTTGCGGTCGATATCGCTCATCTTTTTCGCGTACCAGAAGATCAACGCAATGAAGATGTAGATGGAACCCTGCTGTGCAAACCAGAACCCGAGCGGATAACCGCCGAGATGGATGTTGTTGAGCACAGGGGCAAACAGGATTCCGGCGCCGTACGACACCAGCGCCCAGATCACCAACACGATGGTCAGCAGGCGTAGCGTCGCCGACCAGTAGGCCTTGGCATTGCTTTCTTCGTTAGACATGAACGTCATCTCCTCGGAGTGATGGCTTGATACGGTGGCGAACCACCGCGCTCGAACACCGCAAAAGGGAATTCGCGATATTGCGGAGGTGACTGTCGAGTCCGATGCTTACAGCGAACTTAAGCAAACCGGGTTTCAACCCCGACCTAGGGAAAGTCCTTAGGCGCTTTTTTCGAAGACACTGCTGGCACGGCTGACACCGGCCCCTTCGAAACAGGCCATCTGTTCCAAAATGGCGGTGGCCGACACCAGCAGTGGCCAGGCCATCGCGGCTCCGCTGCCCTCGCCCAGACGTAAGCCGAGGTCCAGCAGCGGCGCCACCTTCAGCGCGGCCAGCATGAGGGCATGCCCCCGTTCGCCGGAACGGTGGGCAAACACACAGCGTTGCAACACAGCAGGCTGCAGCCGCGCCGCGACGAGCACGGCGGCGGAGGTGATGAAACCGTCCACCAGCACCACACGGCGCTGGGCGGCGGCTTCGAGCACCGCCCCCACGAGCGTCGCGATCTCGAAACCGCCGAAGGCCGCCAATGCATCCCATGGCTCCACGGCAGCGGGATGGCGCTGCAGCACTTCACGCAACACCGCGATCTTGCGTTGCACGCCGGGCGCGTCGAGGCCGGTGCCCGCGCCGGTGCAGTCTTCGATGTCGAGCCCGCACAAGCGCGACAACAGGAGCGAGGCGGCCGAGGTGTTGCCAATGCCCATTTCCCCAAGCAGCAGCACGTTGCCGGGCAGTTGGCGCACGATCTCGGCCCCGTTGTCCAGCGCCTGCTGGCATTGCGCTGGCGTCATGGCCGGGCCGTCAGCCGCATCGGCGGTGCCCGGTGCGACCTTGCGGATCCACAGACCGGGGCGGGGCAGGAAATCGTGTGCCACACCGCAGTCCACCACGGTCAGGGCCAGACCGTGCTGCCGGGCCAGGACGCTGACGGCAGCCCCACCAGCCAGAAAGTTTTCCACCATCTGCCAGGTCACGTCACTCGGGAAGGCGGACACGCCGCGCGCGGCCAATCCGTGGTCGCCAGCGCACACCAGCAGCTGGGGGTGCTGCAAGCGGGGCGTCTCGGTGCCGAGGATGCAGGCCAGGCGCAGCGCCAACACCTCGATCTGGCCGAGCGAGCCCAAGGGCTTGGTTTTCTGGTCCAGCTGGTGCTGCACACGCTGGGCCAGCGCATCGTCGGTGATGTCGGCAACCTGGGGAAAGCGCAGGGGGGGCATGAAACGTCCTTTCAGGGTTGGGCCAGCGCATCGAGCCAGCCGGAGGGGAAACAAGCGGTGACATGATCAGCCAGCCGGTCGAACACGTGGTCCAGCGAGGGCGTGCCGCTGCCAAACAGGGCTTGCAGAACCCCCGGGTGTTCGAACAGGCCATGCAGGTACAGCCCCAGCACACGTCCGCTGGCGTTGCGCCAGCCCAGCGGCTGCCCGCCGGCGTCGGAGGTGATCAGAGGATAGGGATGTTGGCCCGCCGCCACCATCGCGGGATGCGGGACGGTCTGGCCGTGGTGGATTTCGTAGCCATCCACGCCCTGGCCGGCCAGCGCCTGCCAAGGACCTGGTAGATCGGCCGCAAACCTCGCCGAGGTGGGGGTGACGGTCTTGTCTGCCTCGAAACGGGTGACCACAGGCAACAGCCCCAGGCCGGGGGCATTGCCGTCGATGCCATGCGAGTCCACCAGGGCTTCACCCAGCATTTGCAAGCCGCCGCAGATCCCCAGCACCAGGCCACCACCGGCGGCGTGACGCTCCACGGCCCGGTCCAGCCCCTGCTGGCGCAACCAGGCCAGATCGGCGCTGGTGTGCTTGCTGCCGGGCAGGATCACCCAGTCGGCATCGACCAGTTGCGCGGGCGATCGCGCCCACACCAGCCGCACGCTGGGCACGTTTTTCAAGGGCTGGAACTCGTCGAGGTTGCTGATCCGCGGGTAGGCGATCACCGCGATCGTGGTGTCCACGGCAGCGGCCGGGTGCGAACGGTCGTCGAACACGCCGTCTTCCTCGGGCAGGCCGTGCTGCCACAGCATGGGCAGGGTGGCCACGGTGGGCACGCCGGTGTACTCGGCCAGTTTCTCAGGGCCGGGGGCCAGCAAGGCGGCGTCGCCCCGGAATTTGTTGAGCACGAAGCCCCGGATCAACCGCTGTTCTTCCGGCGGCAACAGGGCCCAAGTCCCGTAAAGGTGAGCAAAGGCTCCGCCGCGGTCGATGTCGGTCACGAGCAGGCAGCGTGCGCCGACATGCCGCGCCACCCGCATGTTGACGATGTCGCTGGCGTGCAGGTTGATCTCGGCAGGCGAGCCCGCCCCCTCGATGACCACGAGATCGTATTCGGCCCGCAACCCGTCGAGCGCCGCGCGGATGGATGGCCAGACACGCTCGCTGCGGCCGCGCCAAGGCATGTCACTCAAAGCGCGATCCACCTGCCCGAGCAACAAGACCTGGCTGCGGGTGTCGGCCTCGGGCTTGAGCAGCACCGGGTTCATGCGGACTTCGGGCCGCACCCGGGCGGCCAGCGCCTGGAAATACTGCGCACTGCCGATCTCGCCCCAGCGGCCGTCTGGGGTGGGCACGACACGGGCGTTGTTGCTCATGTTCTGTGCCTTGAACGGAGCCACCCTCAGCCCTCGATGAGCGTAATGACGACACAGCGCGGTGGCAAGCCAGCTCTTGCCAGCTCCGCTGGTGGTGCCCAGCACCATGATGCAAACGGCACTCATGCCTGCTCCTGCGTGTTGGGGACGCTGGCCTCCAGTGCCCGCAAGAGGGCATGGCGGGCAGCGTCGGGCTGGGCGCTCAGGCGCCATCGACCGGGCAGGCCGAAGGAGGTCGCGTCGCGCAGCTTGATGTCGTGCCGCCGCAGGGCCTGGGCCGACAGCGGCGCGGGCGGTCGGGCACAGAAATAGGGGGTGTGACTGGGCCGGCAGTCCCAGCCGTGGGCAACGAGGGAGCGCACCAGTTCGTCCTTCCAGCGTTGCAGGGTGGGCAGACTGTCTCGCAGCCATTGCTGCACCTCGGGCATGGTCCAGTGCTGCAGCAGCGCCACGCCGTGGCTGCCCACCGGCCAGGAAGGGGCCAGCGCTTCCAGGGCCTGCACCATCCCCTGTTCGCCTTCGGGAACGATGAGATAAGCGGCCCGCACGCCGGTCAGACCCAACGCCTTGTTCGGCGACCAGAGTTGCCAGCAGCGGGCCTGCTGCGCCGGCGTCAGGGTCGGCTGGCCGCTCAGACGCAAAGGCTGGTAGGCACAGTCCAACACCGTCCATGCCGAACCGGAATCCACCACGACAGCCACAGCGGTGCTGGATTCGTTGTCACCGAGCGGGCTACTGGGCTCGCACAGCCAGGCAAGGCCGGCCGTACCGGGCTCCAGCGCCCGCCTCATGCCCCAGGCGGCCGCGGCATGTGCATAGTCTCCGTAAGCGTGAGTGGGCCACCAGACGGAACGAATCCCATGCCGCCAGGCACAAGCCGTCAGGCGTTGGATCCACTCACTGGCGCTGCCCCCGATCAGGATGCGGCCCGGCTCCACGCCATGCCATTGCGCGAGGATGCGGCGCAGCGCGCCATACGAAGGGTCGGGGTAGCGGATGGCATCCACAGCCCGGAGCGCTTCGACCACGATCGGGCACGGCCCGCAGGCGTTCGCGTTCGAGGAAAAATCCCAGCGGACGGGGCCGTGCGCGTCGGTGCCACCATGCGTACGTGCGGCGATGGACGTCATGTCAGCCCCCACAGTTGCCACGCTTGCCAGGCCGTGGCCCATCCGGCCAGCAGCCACAACCCGCAGGCGGCGGCGCGGCCGCACATGGTCACGGCGGCCTGCACGTGCATGGGCTGCGGCCGGGCGGCACCGGCGTTGAGCACATAGACCCCGGCCTTGCCCAACCGCACCGGCAGCAAAAGGGCCAGCGCCCCCATGGGCCACCCGCCATTGGGTGATGGGGTGTGCGCCGCCTCTGCCTGGAGCACCGACCAGCGTGACGTGCGCCAGCCGCGTGCGACCATCCACATCAGCGCCGCCGTGATCCGAGCCGGTAGCCAGGAGAGCACATCGTCGGCACGGGCGGCCCATTGGCCAGCCCAGGTCCACACCCGGCCGTGGCGGGCGCCTCGGTAGCCCCACATGGCATCGGCCGTGTTGGCCCATCGGTATAGCGCCGCTGCGGGCAGACCGGCCACGGCAAACCAGAACAGCGGGGCCACCACCGAATCGTTGAGGTTTTCCGCCAGGGTGGACAGGGCAGCCTCACGCACGCCAGCCTCATCCAGCCCGCTCACGTCACGGCTGACGAGCCGAGCCAGTTGTGCTCGCCCCGCGTCCAAAGACACGTTCAGACTGTGCTCCACGGCCAACACCTCCTCACGCAGCATGCGCCACGCCAACAGGGATTTCAGCAACAACCCCATCACCAGCATCTGCGCCCAACCAGGCCACGATGCGATCCACGCCGTCAGCAGCGCGGCCAGACCCGCCACCGCCACAGCCCCGGCACACCAGCCCAGGGCGCCGCGCCACCACGGCCCCCATCGCCCCGCATCGGGGGTGCTCGCCCAAGGAGCCGCCCAGCGGCCCAGCCTGTCCAGCATCACGCCCATACCCACCACCGGATGGAGCCATGTCGGCGGCTCCCCCCACCAGCGATCCACCGCCATGGCCACGACCATGACCGCGGCGGGCAAGATGACCATCAGGGCGGACTCGAGCATCGGCATGGGGCGGGTGCTTTCAATCCTCGATGCCCCGCTGCGCCGGCACCCCGGCCTGGAAGGCGTGCTTGACCAGTGTCATCTCGGTCACGGTGTCGGCCAGTTCGATCAGCTCCGGCGGGCAGCGCCGCCCGGTCAGGCACACGTGCACGTCGCGCGGGCGTTCGCGCAGGGTCTGCAGTACATCGTCCAGCGGCAGCCAGCCGTAGATGAGCGGATAGGTGATTTCGTCGAGCACCACCAGAAAGTGACTGCCGTCCAGGATGGCGGCCTTGGCTCGCTGCCAGCCCTCCCGGGCGAGTTGGGCCGAATGATCCAGATCGCGGCTCTTCCAACTGAAGCCATCACCCAGTCCCTCGATGGGCAGGCCGATCTGCTCGAACATGCGGTGTTCACCAAACCGGGCCGTGGGCACCTTCATGAACTGGAAGATGCGCACCTGCCGGCCATGTACGTGCGTACGGCCCAAAGCCCGCAGCGCCAATCCGAAGGCCGCTGTACTCTTGCCCTTGCCATCACCGGTGTGCACGATGAGCAGTCCACGGCGCTCGCCTTCGGGCTTGTCATAGCGCTTGTCGGTGGGCGGGGATTCGAGTTGCATGGTGTGCGTCCTTTCACTGTGGCAGGGCCACCCAGCGGCCATCGATGGCGTGGATGCGCAGGCGATGATCGAACACGGCGGACAGCGCCGCATGGGCCTGGGTATCGTCCACCGGACCGGCATAGGTGATGCCGCCTTCGCGCATCACCAGCAGATCGTCGGCCATGAGGGCCATGGAGATTTCATGCAGGACGCTGACCACGGTGCGGCCCTGCCTCACGAGTTGGCGCACCAGCGCCAGCCAGTCCGCCTGGTGCGGAGGGTCCAGATTGGCCAGCGGCTCGTCCATGAGCAGCACCTGTGCCTGCACCGCCAGCAATCGGGCCAGGAGCACGCGCTGGCGCTCGCCGCCCGAAAGGGCCCCAAAGGCCCGGTCGCGCCAATCCCAGGCATGGGTCTGGCGCAGGGCCGCCTCCACGGCGGCATGGTCGGCCGGGCTTGGCGGGGCGATCCAGCCCTGATGCGGCAGACGCCCCAGCATGGCCACGTCGCGCACGGTGAGGTCGTCCGCGCCCATGTCAGAAGCCCCACCCTGTGCCAGCCAGGCCAGCGCACGGGCGCGTTCGCGGTGGGGCCATGCCGGCAGGGGCCGCCCCAGCAGATACACGCGTCCTTCCACCGGCACCAGACCGGCCAGGGCCCGCAGCAAGGTGGATTTGCCCGCGCCGTTCGGGCCGACGATGCTGGTCCAGCGGCCTGCGCGAATGGCGACATCCAGGCCGCCGAGCACCTGTCGGGATGCGCGCGCGGTGCCCAGATGAACCGTGAGCCGCTGCGCCGACAACGCCGATATCGTCACGTCCTTCATCCCGTGCGCCGATGCATCAGCCACAACAGATACCCCCCGCCCAGCACGGCCGTCAAGACACCCACCGGTATTTCCTGTGGGGCCAACAGCCCACGCGCCAACAGGTCGGCCGCCAGCAACAACAGCCCGCCCATGAGGCTGGCCAACCCCACGAGCCGTGCATGGGTGGTCTTGACCACCGAGCGCACCAGATGCGGCGCCGCCAGCCCCACGAAGGCGATCAGGCCGGTCTGCGCCACGGCGGTACCCGTGGCCAGGGCGATGACGGCCACCAGCGCCGCCCGCAGTGGGGCCAGCGGCAGGCCCAGGCTTTGCGCCGTGGACTCGCCCAGGCTCAGTCCGTCGAGCACCTTGGCCAGTGCCCAGGCAGCGCAGATACAGATTGCACCCACCGCCATCATGATGGCCCAGGAGGACCAGCCGACAAAGCCGGTGGAGCCAAGCATGAACGCCTGCATGGCCTGGAGCACGTCCGGCGCCATCAGCGTGACGAGCGAGGTCAGCGCCCCCAGGACCATGCCCACCACCACGCCCGCGAGCAGCAGGCGCAAAGTATGCTGCACGCCGCGCGCCAACACCAGCGTGAGCATGACCGCAGCCACCGCCCCGACGAAGGCCGCGCCTGTCAACCCCAGGCGCACCACCCAGGCGGCGGCGAAAGGCGACACGCCCAGGGCAGCGAGCGTCACCGCCACGGCCAGCGACGCCCCCGAGGCGCTGCCGAGCAAAAACGGGTCGGCCAGCGGATTGCGGAACAACCCCTGAGCCACCGCCCCCGCCAGCCCCAGCAAGGCGCCCGCTGCCCATGCGCCCAAGGTCCGGGGGGCCCGGATGTCCCACACGATCTGCGCGGCCACCGGATCGGCCAGCATGGCCCACACCGGCTCCACCCCAGTGCTGCCTACCCCCAGGCCCAGCACCACCAGCACCGCTGCCACCCCCACCAGGGCCACGGCCAGCCACCGCCAGCGCGAGGGCATGGTTACAACGGTCGCAGGACGCGCCGAAACCGTGGGGAAGGAGGGAGCGCTCATGGCTGCAGGTGCTTGTTCAGGCAATCCGCCAACAGCCGCGCCCCCTCGGCCATGCGCGGCCCCGGACGAATGATGGTGTCGGCCTCGTCGTTGCTGAACACGCACACCCGCCGCTCGCTGACGGCGCGAATACGCCCCCAGCCGGGCCGGTCGGTCATGCCGGCGGCGTTGCGCTCGCCCACCATGATCACATCCGGGTTGGCCCGCACCACGAACTCCGGGTTCAGCTTGGGAAACGGCCCCAGTTCCTCCGGGACGATGTTCTGCGCCCCGAGCCGGGCCAGGGTCTCACCGATGAACGAGGAAGCCCCCGCCGCGTAGGGCGCGCGGTTGACTTCGAAATACACCCGAGTCTGCCGCACCTCTGGTGGCAGCGACTGGGCTGCCGCCGAGACGGCCGCATCGATGTGCCGCCAAATACGCCCGGCCTCCTCTGCAGGCACACCCAACACCTGAGCCACCTTGCCCATCACGCGCCGCATGTCGGCATGGGTTTTGGGTTCCAGCGCCACCACCTTCAGGCCCAAAGCCTCCAGGCGCTCGTTGCCTCGGCTCGACAGGGCCACCAGCACCACGTCTGGCCGCAGCGCGACGATGGCCTCGATGTTCGGATCGATTCCGCCCCCCACCCTAGGCAAGGATTGGATCGCCGCCGGCCAATTGGAATACCGGTCCACCCCGACCAGCCGATGGCACTGCTGGAGCTCGCACACGGTTTCCGTGAGCGACGGCAGGATGGACACCACCCGCTGCGGCGGTGCGGGCAGCTGCACCGTGCGGCCCCGATCGTCGGTCACGGACACAGGCTGGGCCACCGCCTGGGCAGCCAACAGCGTCAACCCCACGCAAGCGGTCAGCGCCGCCAGCCAGCCCGGCCATGCCCCGCATTTCATGACCGCCCCTCCTTGATCACCAGCGGACAGCCCGCCACCATCAGCGTGACCCGTTGCGCCATGCGGGCGACCTGCTGGTTCAGCCAGCCCAAGGCATCCACGAAACGCCGCACCTCCGCGCCCAGCGGGATCACGCCCAGGCCGATCTCGTTGCCCACGAGCACCACCGGCCCCGGCAGCTCCGTCAGAACCCGACACAGATCCTCGCAAACAGCCGGCACATCGTCCACGGCGGGAACACCCGGCGGCGGCATCACCGCCTGCGTCAGCCACATCGTCAGGCAGTCCACCACGACCATCGTGCTGGGCGTGCTTTCACGCCGCAGCGCGTCGGCCAAGGCGCGGGGTTCCTCCACCGTGACCAGCCCGGGCACGCGGGCAGCCCGTTCGCGCCGATGCCGCTGGATGCGTTCACGCATCTCGTCGTCGCCAGGCCATCCGGTGGCCAACAACACGGCTCGGTGCAAGGCATGTGCGCTCAACCAGTCGCGCGCCCGCGCTTCGGCCAGCCGCGACTTGCCGCTTTTTTGGCCGCCGAGAATGAACTCGCAGCGTGGCGCCTCAACCATACTGCCTCCGCCATTGCTGAATCAATCGATGCAACTGCTCCACGCCGTCGGTCAGCGCTGCAGGCCCGGGCTGCAAAATGTCGGCCGACTTGATTTCGAACAGCTGCCCATGGCGTACCGCGGGCACCTGATCCCAACCGGAGCGCGCCGCCACCTTCTCGGGCCGGAACTTCTTGCCACACCATGAGCCGATCACCATGTCCGGAGCGCGCCGCACGATCTCGGCCCCATCGGCCACGATACGGTCTTTGCCCAAGGGCTGCCGGGCCAGCTCGGGAAAAATGTCCGTCCCACCGGCCACGCCCACCAGCTCCGACACCCAACGGATGCCACTGATGAGAGGTTCATCCCACTCCTCGAAAAACACACGAGGCCGCCGCCGGCCGGCCTCGTCGAGCAAAGACGCTTGGTGTGCGATCGCCTCCAGCCGCTCGCGCATGGCGCGTATGCGTGCCTGCCCTTCCTGGGCGCACCCCAGCATGGCGGCCACCTGGTAGAGCATGCCGAAGATCTCTTCCACGCTGCGCTGGTTGAACACCGTCACCTGCACCCCGGCCCGGATGAGCGCAGCGGCGATATCGGCTTGCAAATCGGAGAAGCCAAACACGCAGTCCGGTTGCAGCGCCAGGATTTGGTCGATCTTGGCATGGAGAAACGCACTGACCTTCGGCTTTTCCGCGCGCGCCCGGCGCGGGCGCACCGTGTAGCCGCTGATGCCCACGATGCGCGCCTCCTGCCCGAGCAGATAAATCCACTCGGTGGTTTCTTCGGTCAGGCAGACGATGCGTTGGGGACCTGGCAGGCTCACGGCTTCTCCGTCAGGAAGAGTGTGGCCGCAGCTTCGGGACAAGAGGCGAACCAGGCATGGAAATAGCTTGCCTGGAGCGAAGCGCGGCGATACACCGCCTCTGGCCGGCCCCACGCGCTCACCGGTTCGGTCCAGCCCGCCAGGGGCTCATCGGTCTCCACCGTGGAATGGTGGAACGTGTGGCCACGCAAGCCACCCAGCGGGGTCGTCCACTGCTGGGGCCCCAAGGCAGCCAAGCGGGGGTGCATGCGCACTTCTCCGCGCAAGATGCGCCAGCCGGGCATGCGCCGCCCATCGGTCTGGGTGATTCCGTCGAACAACACCATCATGCCTCCGCATTCTGCCCATACCGGCTTGCCCGCATGCACATGGGCCTCCAGATGGTCGCGCGTGCGCTGGCTGCGGCTCAAGGTGTCGGCATGGAGCTCTGGATAGCCGCCCGGCAGCCAGACTGCATCGCACGGCGGCAAAGCCTCGTTGGCCAGCGGGGAAAAAAACCTCAGCTCGGCACCCAGCGCGCGCAACGTGTCCAGATTGGCGGGGTAGATGAACGCAAAGGCCGCATCCCGCGCAATCGCAATCGTACGCCCCTGCAGCAGCAGGGGCAGTGGTCGGACGGGAGACGGCTCGAAAGCCACGGCCCAGCGCTGCCAACCCTGCGCGTCGAGGCGCCCAAGAGGGGTGTCCGCCAGCGCATCGGCGATGGCATCCAGCCGTGCCAAGGCGTCGGGCAGTTCAGCCGCTGCGATCAGGCCCAGGTGGCGCTGTGGCAACGTGAAACCGGCCTGCCGCCGCAAGGCCCCCAGCCAGCCGGCATCCAGGTCAGCCGATTCTCCTCCCGTATGGCCGGTGCGAATCGATGCCTGCAACATCTGTGCATGCCCTTCGCTGGCCACCCGGTTGGCCAGAACCCCGGCCCAAGGCAACTCGGGTCGGTAGTGCCGCAGGCCATGCACGAGCGCGCCGAAGGTACCCGCCATGGCCGAGGCGTCGATCACCGCGAGCACGGGAATGCCCCAACGCACCGCCAGATCGGCCGCACTCGGCTCGCCATCGAACAGGCCCATCACCCCTTCCACGAGGATCAGGTCGCTGTGCAACGCAGCCTCATGCAGCCGGGCGCGGATATCATCCTCGCCGTTGAGCCATAGGTCCAGGTTGTGCACGGGCTGGCCGCTGGCCAGTTCATGCCAGTGCGGATCCAGAAAATCCGGCCCGCACTTGAAAACCCGCACCCGCTTGCCCTGCCGTGCATGCAAGCGCGCCAACGCAGCGGTCACGGTGGTCTTGCCCTGGCCGGAAGCCGGAGCAGCGATCAGCACGGCGGGGCAATGAGCAATAGGCTGCACGGCAACCCTCAGTCGTTCCAGTTTAGCGAGACGAAGAGGTTGCGTCCCGGCGAGGTAAAGCCATTGGCCAGCGAATACGTGGTGTCCGTCACGTTGTTCAGCCGCGCCTGGATACTCATGTTTCGGTTCAGCCGGTAGGTGGTCCCCAGATTGAGCAACCCGTAGCCAGGCAGGGTGACGCGGCCGGGAAACTGGGCGTCTTCCCGGTCACTGGAAAGGCGCAGCTCCGCGAAAGACAACCAGTCCCCGTGCTGGTGGTTGAGGCGGGTGCGCAGCACATGTCGGGCCACCCGAAGCACGCGCTCATCGCTGGGCTTGAGACGCGGATCGGCGTAGTCATACGAAACCGACCAGGCCGTGTCCCCCCACGACTGATCCAGCGACAGGGTCATGCCCTTGAGCACAGCCAGGTTGGACTGCACGTTGGTGGAAGGGGTGATGAAACCCTGGACCTCGTTGTGATACAGCACCGCGCTGGCACGGGTGTTGCCCTGCCGATAACGCAGCCCGATCTCGTGAGCCTTGCCCTTTTGGGGCTTCAAATCCGGATTGCCGAAACCAGGAAAGTACAACTGGTTGAAGCTGGGTGCCTGAAACGTGGTGCCCACGCTGCCAACGAGACGGAACTGCTCATTGAGCCGGTAGCCTGCAGACAACGCCCAGGTGTTGAAACTGCCGAACTGGGAATTGCGGTCATGCCGCACCGTGGCCAGGGCGTCCCACGACTCCTGCTTCATGGCATAGGAAGCCGCCAGGCCGCGCACCGTGCGTTGCGAAACCGTGTACGCGGTGGTGCTGTCCACCTGGTCCTCGCGCTGCTCAGCGACCACACTCAAGGTGTCTTGGTCGAAACGGATGTCGTTCTGCCAGATGAACTGGGTGCGGGTGGTGTTGAAGCGGCTCTGCCCGGCCGGTGCGCCGTCCGATATCCGCCAGTAACGGTTGACGGACACGTCTTTCGAGCGCCCCGCCGTGAAGGTCGAGGACCAGTCGTCCGTCCATTGCGCCAACCATCGCAGGATTTGCTGTTCCAGCCTGGGATACGCCACGGCCCGGGCCGTGGCGGCATCGAGCGACAACGGATTCGGTGAAGGCGCACCATCGAAGTCGTACTCGCCGTCACTGAGCAAGAGCTGGGCGGAAACGCTGTGCTGACGGTTGATCTGGTAGCGGAGGCTGGCGTCCATGCTGGTGAACTCGAAACCGTCCTCGTCTGGATTGAACCCAGACGCACCGGGAATCTTCACATTGATGCCCTGGGCCCGCTCATGGCTGGCACCCAAGGTGTATCCCCATGCGCCAGATTGTCCTTGCAAGGACGCCCCAAGTTTGCGCTGACCGTCGCCACCCACCCCGACGGTGGCAGAGCGTTGCAAGCCATCTTCCGGCTCACGTGTGAACACCTGAATGACCCCGCCCACGGCATCCGGGCCATACAGGGCCGCCGCTGCACCGCGCAGCACCTCCACCCGCTCGATCCGGTCCAGGGGCAGGTTTTCCAGGGAATACCCCCCCGATGTGGCCGACCCCACGCGCACCCCGTTGACCAGCAAAATGGTCTGCGACGTCGTGGCGCCGCGCAGCAACACCCCTGAATTGGAGCGGTAGCTGCCATTCGTCGTGATCTGGACACCGGGCACCAACGCCAACACATCGATCAAGGACTGTAGGCCCGCCTGGTCGAGCTGGTCGCGGCCAATGATCGTCACATCGGCCAGCGAATCGGTCAAAGGCACGGGGGTGCGCGTGGCGGTCACCACCACCGGCTCCAACTCCCCCGCTTGAGCCGAAGCGTCCACGGACACCCCCCCCAAGAAGACCGTGATGGCCGCAGGCACGCACGCCACTCGGGCGCGATTCAAAGAAACACACATGGCAGAAACAAAAGCAGATCGCCCTCACCGCCTTCCCCGACAGTGCATGGGCATCACAGCCGTGCGCGACGCGCAAGGCCACCTCGCTGGCCGGTATCCGGGCTGGTGGAAACAACCTTCGTCGCCTTCCCGGAGGCCCGAAGGCCGCCAGTGGCGTGGGGGACGAAAGCGGGGCCGCACAAGCGACCCGTCCACTTACCGTTGCGGGGGCAGCGCTGGTTAGCGCGTGTCTGGTCACAACCACGCACCTCCAGCTTCCCGTTTAACCGCTGCCCAGGAACCGGGCAGCGAGCACCAACATCTCACATTCTAGCTCGTCCACGCCTGGAGCCCCACGGCCCTACAATGGCGAACAAATGCCTCTCCAGCCTTACATCGACCAGATATCCGAGCGTGTGGATCGGCTGCTGCTTCGCCATGAGGAACTGCAGCGCGTCAACGAGCTGCTGCAACAGCAACTGGAGTCCTTACGCCAGGAACGCGACCAGCTGCGCCAACAGTGCCTCGTCGCGCGCCAGCGGCTGGATGCACTGATTGCGCAACTGCCCACCGAACCTCAGGAACCCGAGGCATGAACAAGCCAGGCATCAAGCAGGTCGAAGTCCAGATCATGAGCCAGAGCTACATGCTGGCCTGCCCCGTCGATGGCGAGGAGGCCTTGCGCGAAGCGGTGGCCAAGGTAGACGGCGCCATGTGCCGCATCCGCGACGCCGGCAAGGTCAAGGCGCGGGATCGCATCGCAGTGCTGGCGGCCCTGAACATCGCTTTCGAGCTGTTTCAGAAAGATGGCAGCGGGTTTCGCAACTCCTCCTTCGGCAGCCCGGAATCGGGTGATCTCGAGGACCCGGCCCACCTGTCTGCGCAGGAAGCGCAACTCCAGGCCTTGCTGGAGCGCCTCGACGCCGCTCTGGCACCAGACGGACGGCTGTTCTGAGCCGACTCGGCACCCCTGGCCCGTACTACAATCGGGGTGTCTGCCGTGGGCGTTGGGCTTTATATTTCCTTGAACCAATGCTCTTCGAGCCCGGGCTTGGTACATTGCGCAGTGGGTGTGAGCGTCTCGCGTCAGATGAACCCGAAGCTGCGCTGCCCTCGCCCACCTGAACCCCCACGTTCAGGATGACGGTCCGGCACCACGGCAGACACCCTTCATTTTTCTCCCTGTTGCATGTTTGATCTTCTGCTGGTGGCCCAGTTGCTGGCCCTGGGTGTGTTCACGGGCTTTCTCGCCGGGCTGCTGGGCATTGGTGGCGGCATGCTGATGGTGCCGTTCATCACCGTCATCGTGACGGCTCAGGGGGTATCGGCCGATCTGGCCGTCAAGGTGGCGATCGCCACGTCCATGGCCACCATCATCTTCACCTCGCTCTCCAGCGTGCGCGCCCACCATCGACGCGGGGCCGTCCGGTGGGACATCGTCTCTCGACTCGCCCCAGGCATCGTGGCCGGCGCTGCCCTGGCCAGCCTCGGGGTGTTCGCGTGGCTTGGCGGCCGGTGGCTGGCCTTCGTGTTCGCCGCTTTCGTGGCCTTTTCCGGCACCCAGATGTTGCTCGACAAAAAACCTCAACCCAACCGCACCCTGCCCGGCACCTCGGGCCAGTTCGCAGCAGGCGGGGTGATCGGATTCTTGTCGGGACTGGTCGGCGCCGGAGGCGGTTTCGTCAGCGTCCCGTTCCTGACATGGTGCAACGTCACCATCCACCATGCGGTGGCGACCAGCGCCGCCCTGGGCTTTCCGATCGCGCTGGCCAATGCCGTGGGCTACATCGTTTCGGGCAGCGGCGTGGAGGGTTTACCCCCGGCCTCCCTCGGCTACATCTACCTGCCGGCCCTGCTGGTGATCTCCACGGCCAGTGTGCTCACCGCTCCATTGGGCGTACGGGCTGCGCACGCCCTGCCGGTCAAGCCGTTGAAGCGGGTGTTCGCGCTCATCCTGTACGTGCTGGCCGGCTTCATGCTCTACAAGGGCCTGACGGCCTGAGCCGCGCCGTCACGGGTTGAGCACACCCTTTCAACCGTGGAGGGGACGACGGCTGAGCACGATGCCGTCTTCATCCGCATACAGCCAGTCGCCGGGCTGGACCAGCACACCCTGTATCCACACGGGTACGTCGCGCTGCCCTTGCTGGCGCTTCTCGGTGGGCAGCGGCATGGCGGCCAGGGCTCGGATGCCCACGTCGCAAGCCCGCAGTTCGGCCACGTCGCGAACGCAGCCATCCACGACCAGACCGGCCCAACCATTGCGCGCGGCCGCAGCTGCCAGATTGCCGCCCACCAAAGCCCGGCGCAGCGAGCCTCCGCCATCGACCACCAGCACCCGCCCCTGCCCCGGCGAGTCCACGGCGTCTTTCACCAGGGAGTTGTCTTCATGGCACTTGACCACGGCCACTGGGCCTGCAAACGCGGGGCGCCCGCCGAAATCCCGAAACACGGGCGGCAACACCCGAAAGTCTCCACTGAGGTCGTTTTTGTGCGCGTCGCACAGGTCACAAGTGGCAAATCTCATGCGCATTCTCACTCCTGAAACACCCTGGCCCCAGACCCGGAGCCCACAGCGATGATACCCAGGCAATCACCCTGGACCTTGCATCATGCTGACAGCTCATACAGACACTGTCACATGCAAGCCACTCCAACCTAGGAAAAACCCATCCCACCCGAAAAAAACGCACCTTCTCTCTATGAAACCCGGAACTTTGCGTTTAGGATGACCACCGTTCGTGGCCGGTGTTTTCACCTCCATGACATGCCTCAACCATCACAAGGATTCGACCATGGCAACTGCGAAAAAAGCTCCTGCTGCTAAAGCTGCGCCAGCCAAGCGCACACCCAATGCCGCGTTCATGAAACCGATGACCCCAAGCGCCACCCTGGCGGCCGTGATCGGCAGCAAGCCCATGCCGCGCACAGAAGTGACTAAGAAGGTCTGGGAATACATCAAGAAGAACAAGCTGCAGGACGCCACCAACAAGCGCATGATCAACGCCGACGCCAAGCTCAAGGAAATCTTCAAGAAACCGCAGGTTTCGATGTTCGAGATGACCAAGCTGATCAGCGCTCACCTGTCCTGATCCGCCGCTCGGACACCGCTTACATGGCCCCTCGATGGGGCCATGTCGTTTGCAGGCGCAGCTTTCATGGGCCCTGGCGGCGCCCGACAAGCTGAGCCACGTCATGGCGCTCGATGTTCAGGCCCTGAGCCACATAGTAGCGCCAGCGCTCACGCGCCGCCGCTTTGAGCGCATCGTCTTCAGGCACGATTTCCAACAGCCGCTCGAACCGCTCGAACCCCACCGGAACGGCAGGCAACAGGTTCACCAATACCCCGATGCCTAGCGACGGCTCGGGCAATTCTGCGCTCGACAGCACCACGGCCGAGCGGCGCAACACCGACTCCGGCGCATGGCCCCAGACGGCATGAGCGACGAATTCCTGCGCGGAAAACGTCCAGAGCGCGTCGTCGGTCGCGCGCAGGTACTCCTCAGGCAACAGCACCCAGGAACGATGGCCCGCCAGCGTGACCTTGCGCAACAAACGGCACAGGTACGCCTGCAGGGCACCTACATGGAAGTGGAACGCGATGGCCGTGGCCATATGCCTCAGCGCTTCCGGACGGGTTTGGCGCCAACGGCTTTCGGGGTTGGGCGCAGCTGGAGGGCCAGCCGGTCGGCCTCGTCGAGCAAGTAGCGCAGCAGCAAGGGCACAGGCCTGCCGGTGGCCCCCTTGGACGCCCCGCCTTTCCATGCCACGCCCGCGATGTCGAGATGCGCCCAGGCATGGTCACCGACGAATTTCTCCAGAAACTTGGCCGCCGTCACCGCGCCAGCCTGACGCCCGGCGACATTCCCCATATCGGCGAAATGGGACTTCAGGCCTTCGGCGTATTCGTCGTCGAGCGGCATGCGCCAGCAGGGATCGAGTGCCGCCTCACCCGCCTCGAACAGGTGCTGGGCCAGGTCATCCCGGTTGGCGAACAGGCCGGCGCGCACGCCACCCAGGGCGATCACGCAGGCACCGGTGAGCGTGGCCACATCGATCAGCGCACGCGGCTTGAAACGCTGCGCGTAGGTCAGCGCGTCACACAGAATCAGGCGCCCTTCGGCATCGGTGTTGAGGACTTCAATCGTCTGTCCACTCATGCTGGTGACCACATCGCCAGGCTTGACGGCACGCCCATCCGGCATGTTCTCGCAAGTGGGGATGAGGCCCACCACGTTGAGCGCGGGCCTGAGCTTGGCCAATGCGGCAAAAGTCCCCAGCACACTGGCTGCCCCGCCCATGTCGAACTTCATCTCGTCCATCTCGGGGGCCGGCTTGAGGGAGATGCCCCCGGTGTCGAAGGTGATGCCCTTGCCCACCAGCACCACCGGGGCACTGGACTTGGCCGCGCCCTGGTACTTCAGCACGATGAAGCGCAACGGCTCGCTGGAGCCCTGCGCCACGGCCATGAACGCCCCCATGCCGAGCTTGGCCACCTCCTTCGGCCCCAGCACCTCCACCGACATCCCGGGCAACTTGCCGAGCTGGCGGGCGGCTTGCGCCAACATCGTGGGCGTGGCGTGATTGCCGGGCCGGTTGGCCCACTCCCGCGCCAGCTCCACGCCGTGCGCCACCGCCACCCCCTGGTCAAAGGCCTGACGCACGGCAGCCGCATCCGCGACGCCCACGACCACCTTCTGCAGAACGCGGGGCTTGGCCTGGGACTTGGTGGCAACGTAGCGGTAACTCGTCTCGGCGACCGCCTGCACCGCCGCCGAGACGGCCGCCGCCTCGGCATCGCCGGCCACCAGCACCAGCCGCTTCACGGCATCCCCCGCGAGCGCTTTCATCGCGGCTGTGACGGCTTTGCGGATGGAGGCACCAGAGCCTTCACCGGTGCGGACCAGAGCCAGACGCCGCGGCTGCACACCCGGCAACCGATGGGCCAGCAGGCAACTGCCCACGGCAGACTCGATGTCTTTGTCGGCGACGGCGCCACGGGCCCACAGGGTCAGCGGGTCCCCCGGGCCAGCGGAAGTCTGGCCGGCGCGGTCGGACCACAACAGGATCAGCGCGTCGGCCGCCAGGCCGGCGGCCTGATGAAGGGTAAGGGTTTTGAGCTCGAAGTCCATAATGTCGGCTGTTGTTGGTTTCAGACGATGTTATTCCATTCCTCTCTGCGCCGTGAAATGGCGCGAAGCTTCGGTGCTTCGTTGCTGGTATTGCTCACCATCGTGATCACGATGCTGCTCATCCGCACACTGGGTCTGGCCAACAAAGGCAGCGTCAACCCGGAAGAAATCCTGCTGGTGCTGACCTACACCGTCATCGGTCGTCTGCCCACCGTGCTGACGCTGGCACTGTTCATCGCGGTCGTTTCCACCCTCTCACGCATGTACCGCGACAGCGAAATGGTGATCTGGTTCACCAGCGGGCGCGGCATCGCTTCGTTCCTGCCACCGGTGTTCCGTTTCGCGTGGCCGATCCTGCTCGCCATCTTTCTGCTGGTGATACTGGCTTGGCCCTGGACCAACCAGCAGATCGATGAACTGCGTGGCCGCTACGAGCAGCGGGGCGATCTGGAGCGGGTCGCGCCGGGCCAGTTCCAGGAGTCGTCAGGCGGCAGAAGGGTATTTTTCATTGACAAAGACACCGTCGATGGGACCGAGGGCCGCAACGTCTTCATCTCGAATACCAGCGATGACGGCAGGGAGACCATCACCTCGGCACGCACCGGGCGGGTGCAGTGGCTCGGCGATCAGCAGATGCTGCTGCTGGAACAAGGGCAGCAGCTGGACCAGCCCGCTCCCGCCACACCTGGGCCGATCAGAATCAGCGAATTCGCCACCTATGGCATTCAGATCGGCCAGGCCACCGAGCCAGAGGGTATAGGTACGGGCCTCAAGGCCCTCCCCACCTGGGAACTCATCGGTCAACCGCACCCGGCTCATGCCGGTGAGCTGTCGTGGCGCGTGGGCTTGGCGTTGACCGCGTTCAATTTCACGCTGATGGGCGTCGCGGTAGCGGCCAACAATCCGCGGGCGGGCAAAAGCGGTAATCTGATGTTCATGCTGTTCGCCTTCGTGGTGTATTACAACCTGCTCAATCTGGGCCAAGGTTGGGTGGCGCGTGGCTTGGTGTCATCGCCAGCCCTGATGCTGGGCCTGCACGGCAGCGTGTTCATGCTGAGCCTGCTGTGGCTGGCCAAACGCCACTGGGACTGGCGCCTGCCCATACCCCGGATACCGAGGGCGGCGGCATGAGGACGGTGCGCAAACTCATCTTCGGCGAGTTGTTGGCCGCCATCGGCTTCGTCACACTGGCTTTTTTGTCGCTGTTTTTGTTCTTCGACCTGCTGGACGAACTCCCCGCCCTGGGAAGGGTGTCGCCTCTGGACGCTTCCCTGCGGTACGACATGCCGCAAGCCCTGTTGTTCGTGGCCCTGCTGATGCCCAGCCGCCTGTATGAGCTGTTGCCGATCGCGGTGCTCATCGGATCGGTCTATGGCCTCGTGAGACTGGCGCAAGGCTCGGAATTCACCATCCTGCGCACCAGCGGGCTGGGCCCCTGGAGGGCCTTGCAGAACATGCTGTGGCTCGGGGCTGGCTTCGTGGTGCTGACGGTCGTGATCGGCGACTACCTGGCCCCTTGGACCGATCGGCAAGGACAACTGCTAAAAGCCGCTTACCAGGGCCGCATCAGCATCGGGCAAACCGGGGCCTGGCTGAAAGAGCGTGGCGAGGACACCCAGACCTCGGTGAACGTGCGGGCCATGGACGCCCACGGCGAATTGCAGGATGTGCGCATCTTCACTTTCGACGACGCCGGACGATTGCGCCAGACGCTGCGGGCCAGCGCCGCCACCGTGGACAACGCCAGTGGGTTGTGGCGATTGCGTGAAGTCCGGCTGCGCGAGTTCGATCTGGGCGCCGAGGCGGGGCACATCCGTCATGTCGAATCCGACGCGCTGGACTGGCCGACCACGCTGACCACCGACATGATCGCGGTCGCCTTGCTCAAGCCGGAGCGTATGCGCACCGCCGACCTGTTCAGCTACATCCGCCACCTGCAGGCCAACAACCAAACCGCGCAGCGCTATGAAATCGAGTTCTGGCGCAAGGTGTTCTACCCCCTGAGCTGCCTGGTGATGGTGGTTCTGGCCCTGCCTTTCGCCTATCTCCACTTCCGCTCGAAAGGGCTGGCTGCCTACGTATTCGCCGGCGTCATGATCGGGATCAGCTTCTTCTTGCTGAACAATGTGTTCGGCTACATCGGCAACCTGCGCGACTGGGAGCCCTGGATCACCTCGGCAGCGCCATCGCTGCTGTACTCGCTCGCCTCGCTCGGGGCGTTTGGCTGGCTGGTGCTTAAACGATAGGACACCACATGCGCGCCGTCGTCGTCTTTGCCCACGGTTCCCGCGATCCGCTGTGGCGCCGGCCGGTCGAGGCCGTGGCCGATGCCATCGCCGCCCTCGACCCCTCCAGCCGCGTGGGTTGCGCCTACCTGGAGCTGTGCGAGCCATCCCTGCCAGCAGCCGTGGCCGAGCTCGTGGCCACAGGCGCCAGCGACATCCGCGTGCTGCCCCTGTTCTTCGGAATGGGCAAACACGCTCGCGAGGACCTGCCCTCACTCATGGCAGCCTTGCAGCAACAATACCCCACGGTGCGCTTGCATCTGCTGCCCCCGGCCGGCGAGCATCCGCGCCTGATCGGCCTGCTCGCCGAAATCGCCCTGGAGGACCGTCCCGCATGAACCTGCACCAGTTCCGCTTCGTTCAGGAAGCGGTACGCCGCAACCTCAACCTCACCGAAGCCGCCAAGGCGCTGCACACCTCCCAACCCGGTGTCTCCAAAGCCATCCTCGAACTGGAGGACGAGCTCGGGGTGGACATCTTCACCCGCCACGGCAAACGCATCAAACGCATCACCGAACCGGGCCAGCATGTACTCAAGAGCATCGAGATCATCATGCGCGAGGTCAACAACCTCAAGCGCATCGGCGAACAGTTCTCGGCCCAGGACAGTGGCAACCTGAGCATAGCCACCACCCACACCCAGGCGCGCTACGTGCTGCCTGGCCCGGTGGCTCGGCTGCGACAGATCTACCCCAAGGTGTCCGTGAGCCTGCACCAGGGCTCCCCCGCCCAGGTGGCGCAGATGCTGCTCGATGAGGTCGCCGACATCGGCATGGCCACCGAAGCGCTGACGCAATACGAGGAATTGGTCACCCTGCCCTGCTACGACTGGCAACACGTGCTGGTGCTGCCGTTTGCCCACCCCCTCTTGGACAAAGAGCGGATCAGCCTGGAAGACCTGGCCCAGGTGCCGCTCATCACCTACCACCCCTCGTTCACCGGCCGCACCCGCATCGACCAGGCCTTTGGCTTGCGCCAGCTCAAACCGCATATCGTGCTCGAGGCCATCGACTCCGACGTGATCAAGACCTACGTGAAACTGGGCATGGGCGTGGGCATCGTGGCCGAAATGGCCATGCAGGGCGAGGAGCGTCACCCCGATCTGGTGGCCCGGCCCGCCGGCCACCTATTTGGCCAGAACGTGGCCCGCGTCGCCTTCAAGCGTGGGGTTTATCTGCGCCAGTTCGTGCTGCGCTTTGCCGAGCTGCTGGGCGACCGGCTTTCGCGTGAGCTCATCATGAAGGCCATGCAGGGCCAGGGCCACGATTACGATATGTAAGCCATCCACACCGACCATGAACGCCGCCACGCCTGCCATTGAACCCCATACACCGGTTGTACACAGCCGCCTGCCCCAGGTGGGCACCACCATCTTCACGGTCATGTCGGCCCTGGCCGCCGAAACCGGCGCGGTCAACCTCGGGCAGGGCTTTCCGGACTTCGACTGCGACCCCCAACTGATCGACGCCGTGTATGCCGCCATGCGGGCCGGCCACAACCAGTACCCCCCCATGACTGGCGTCCCAGCGCTGCGCCAAGCGATTGCGGCCAAGGTGCAAGCGCTGTATGGCCACACCTGCGACGCCCAGGCCGAAGTGACCGTCACGGCCGGCGCCACGCAAGCCATCCTCACGGCCGTGCTGGCCGTCGTCCACCCCGGCGACGAGGTGATCGTGCTGGAGCCCTGCTACGACAGCTACGTGCCCAACATCGAGCTGGCCGGCGGCGTGGTGGTACGGGTGCCGCTCACCCCCGGTACCTTCCGGCCGGACTTCGACCGCATCGCCGCGGCGCTCACCCCGCGCACCCGCGCCCTCATCATCAACAGCCCGCACAACCCGAGCGGCCGCGTGTGGACGCGCGAGGACATGCTGCGCCTGCAGGAACTGCTGGCACCCACCGACGTGCTGCTGATCAGCGACGAGGTGTACGAACACATGGTCTACGACGGCCAGCCGCACGAAAGCGCGGCCCGCTATCCCGGCCTGGCCGCACGGGCCTTCATCGTCAGCAGCTTCGGCAAGACCTACCACGTGACCGGCTGGAAAGTGGGTTATGTGGTGGCGCCGGCCCCACTGATGGCCGAATTCCGCAAGGTGCATCAGTTCAACGTGTTCACCGTGAACACACCCATGCAGCACGGGCTCGCCGCCTACATGGCAGACCCGACCCCCTACCTGGAACTGCCAACCTTCTACGCGGCCAAGCGCGACCTGTTCCGCCAGGGCCTGGCGCAGACCCGCTTCCGCCTGCTGCCCAGCGAAGGCACCTACTTCCAGTGTGTGGACATCTCGGGGCTGGCCGTGCCGGAAAAAGACCTTCCCGAAGGCGATTTCTGCCAGTGGCTCACGCGCGAGGTGGGCGTGGCCGCCATCCCGCTGTCGGCCTTCTACGGCAACGGCTTCGAGCAACAGGTGATCCGCTTCTGCTACGCCAAGCGGGACGAGACGCTGAGGGCGGCATTGGCCCGGCTGGCAAGACTCTAGATCGGGCAACAGGCCTCACTGAGCCAGTTGGGCCCACACCTTGTCCAGCCGTTTCACGCTCACGGGCTGCGGCGTGCGCAGCTCCTGGGCGAAGAGGCTCACGCGCAGCTCCTCCAACAGCCAGCGCAACTCGTTCATACGTTCATCGGTCACACCCTTGCGCTCGGCCACGAGGCGCCAATAGCGCTGCTCCTGCAGCTTCACATCGGCCATACGGGCGGCATCGCGTGCCGGATCGGCCCGCAGCTTGTCGAGCCGCATGACGATGGCTTTGAGATAGCGCGGCACATGCTGCAACGCCGACCAGGGTGTTTCCAACAGAAACCGCTTGCCCACCAGCCGCTGCAACTGCTGGGTCGCGTCGGCCACGGCCTCGGTCGCGCCCTTGGTGTCCTTGAGCTTGCGCTGGGCAACGGCGTACTCCGCCAGCACGGCGCCGCAGAGGCGAGCCACCTCGTGGCAGATCAGGGTCAGCCGGCCGCGGCCTTCTTCCAGCCGGCGCTTGAAATCGGCCTCGTTCGCGGGCAACGGCTCCTGCATGAACGCCCGGTCCATGGCCACGGCAATGATCTGGTCACGCAATTCCTCCTGCGTGCCCAGGGCCATGTAGGCCACGGCCATTTTCTGCAGGTCTGGAATGTTTTTTTCCAGGTACTTGAGCGCGTCGCGCATCTGCAGGGCGAACAGGCGGCGCAGCCCGGCATGGTGCTTGCGGGCCGCCGCCTCGGGCTCATCGAACACCTCGACCGTGACGGCATCGCCTGCGTCGATGAGCGCAGGGAAGCCCAGCAGCGTCTGCCCGCCCTTGCGGATTTCCATGATCTCCGGCCAGTCGCCGAAGGCCCAGGTGGTGTGGAGCTGGGCCCCATCGGCGGGGACCGAGTTGGACACCTGAGTGGCGCCCGCTGGCGCCTTGGCAACACGGGCCACGTTATCCACGGCGGCCGCCTGGGCCGATGCAGCCGCTTTCGCGGCGGGCACCTGCACGCCATCACTTGGGCCCACCTGGTCGGCCAGTTTGAGCTGCGCGAGGGCCTGGAACGCCCCACGCGCCTTGGCCCCCCACTCGGCTTTCAGCGCCGACAGCTGCCGGCTTTGCCCCAATTGCCGGCCATGCTCGTCCACCACCCGCAGGTTCATGAAGTGGTGGGGCTGCAGCATGTCGAGCTTGAAGTCGGTGCGCTTCACGTCCAACCCGGTGATTTGCCGCACTTCCAGCAGCAGGGCATCGATCAGGCTGCCCTGGGCGTAACGGTCCGGTGCGCCCAGCTTGGCGGCGAGTTGCTCGGCACTTTCAGGCAGCGGTACGAGTCGGGCACGGGGCTTCTGGGGCAGGCTCTTGAGCAAGGCGAGGATTTTGTCCTTCAGCATGCCCGGCACCAGCCATTCGCAACGTTCGTCGCTCACCTGGTTGAGCACGAACAGCGGTAAGGTCACGGTCAGGCCGTCTTTCGGGTCGCCAGGTTCATGCAGGTAGGTGGCGCTGCAATCCACGCCACCCAGCTTCACGGTTTTGGGGAAGGCATGACTCGTCACCCCCGCCGCCTCGTGGCGCATCAGCTCCTCTCGGGTGAGGTGCAGCAACTTGGGCTGCGACCGGGACGCCTCTCGCCACCAGCGCTCCAGCTCACGCCCGCTGCTGACCGTCTCGGGCAGTTGGGCGTCGTAAAAAGCGAAGATCAGTTCGTCGTCCACCAACACGTCTTGCCGGCGCGACTTGTGCTCCAGCTCCTGCACCTTCTCGATGAGCTTGCGATTCGCCGCCAGGAACGGCAACCGCCGCAGCCATTCCGCAGGCCAAGTGTCTTCATACAAGGCCCCCACCAAGGCCTCTCGAATGAAGATCTCGCGCGCACCGCTCGGGTCCACCCGGCCGTAGTGCACCCGGCGTTGGCTATACACCACGAGCCCATACAGGGTGGCTCGCTCGTAGGCCACGACTTCGGCCGCCTTTTTCTCCCAGTGCGGGTCCAGCAGCTGTTTTTTCAACAGGTGTGCACCCACCTGCTCCAGCCACTGCGGCTCGATGGCAGCGATGCCACGCCCGAACAAGCGTGTGGTTTCCACCAGCTCTGCACACACGATCCAGCGCCCCGGACGCTTGCTGAGGTGCGCACCCGGGTGACGGTGGAATTTGATACCGCGCGCACCCAGATACACGTCTTCGGTGTCGTGCTTGCAGCCGATATTGCCCAGCAGCCCCGCCAGCATGCAGAGGTGCAACTGCTCATAACTGGCTGGTGTGGTGTTGAGCTTCCAGCCGTGTTCGGCCACCACGGTGTGCAACTGGCTGTGAATATCGCGCCATTCACGCACCCGGCGCGCGCTGATGAAGTGCTGCCGCAGCAAAGCCTCGTACTGGCGGTTGGACAGTTTGTGCGTCGGCGTGGCATCTGCGGCGTGCACAGCGGCTTGGGCGGTGTGGCTTTTGGGTGCCTTGCCGCCACGGGCCTCGTCCAGCCACTTCCACAGCTTGAGCGTGCTGGTGAACTCGCTTTTCTCGTCGTCGAACTTGGCGTGCGCCTGGTCGGCCTGGGCTTGGGCCTCCAGGGGGCGCTCGCGCACGTCCTGCACGCTCAGGGCGCTGGCGATGATAAGCACCTCGTGCAGCGCCTGGCGCTCGCGCGCCTCCAGAATCATGCGGCCCACACGGGGGTCAAGCGGCAGTTTGGCCAGCTCGGCGCCGAGCTTCGTGAGCTCGTTGGCCTCGTCCATGGCGCCCAGTTCCTGCAGCAACTGGTAGCCGTCGGTGATGGCGCGGCGGCTCGGGGCTTGCAGGAAAGGAAAGTCTTCCACCGCTCCCAGGCGCAGCGCCTTCATGCGCAGAATCACCGCCGCGAGCGATGAGCGCAGGATTTCGGGGTCGGTGAAACGAGGGCGCGCATGGAAGTCGGCCTCGTCATACAGGCGGATGCAGATACCGTCGGCCACGCGACCGCAACGGCCGGCACGCTGGTTGGCCGCCGCCTGGCTGATGGGCTCCACCAGCAACTGTTCCACCTTGCTGCGCAGGCTGTAGCGCTTGACGCGCGCCGTGCCGGCGTCAATCACGTAACGAATACCAGGCACCGTGAGCGACGTCTCGGCCACGTTGGTGGCCAGCACGATGCGCCTCTCGCCCCCGGGGTGGAAGATGCGGTCCTGCTCGGCCTGGCTCAAACGCGCAAACAGCGGCAGCACCTCGGTGTTACGCAACACGGGCTGATGGCTCAAGTGCTTGCGCAGGCGATCGGCCGCCTCGCGGATTTCACGCTCGCCGGGAAGGAACACCAAAATATCACCACTGTGTGCCCCACCCCGCCACAACTCATCCACGGCGTCGGCGATGGCGTCGTTCAGATCGTATTCGCGGCTTTCCTCGAACGGCCGATAGCGCACCTCCACCGGGTAGGTACGGCCCGAGACCATCACCACCGGGGCTGCTCCCTGGCGTGAAGCAAAGTGCTGCGCGAAGCGATCGGCGTCGATGGTGGCCGAGGTGACGATGACCTTCAAGTCCGGCCGCCGCGGCAGGATTTGCTTGATGTAGCCCAGCAGAAAGTCGATGTTGAGGCTGCGCTCGTGCGCCTCGTCGATGATCAGCGTGTCGTAGGCCTGCAGCAGCGGGTCGGTTTGCGTCTCGGCCAGGAGAATGCCGTCGGTCATCAGCTTGATCGAGGCGCTCTGGCTCAGCCGGTCGTGAAAGCGCACCTTGTAGCCCACCACCTCGCCCAGCGGGGTGTGCAGTTCCTCGGCAATGCGGCTGGCCACGGAACTGGCGGCGATGCGGCGCGGCTGGGTATGCCCAATGAGCCGGCCACGCTCCCCCGGCTGGGCGTTCAGACGCCCCCGGCCCATGGCCAGCGCAATCTTGGGCAACTGGGTGGTTTTGCCGGAGCCGGTTTCACCGCAGACGATGATGACCTGATGCTCGCGCAAGGCGGCCTCGATCTCGTGGCGCTTGCCGCTAACGGGCAGGGATTCGGGGAATTCGATCTTCAAAGGTGCGGCCATGAACAGGCGAAAACACAGCGGGGGGCAAACTTCCGATTATCCTTGGGGTCTGGTCACCCGATGGCCAACCTTCACGTTCACGCCCCATGTCCACGGTTTTCAACTTCACCTTCGTTCCCTGGTTCCGGTCTGTGGCTCCGTACATCCACAAATTCCGCAACCAGACCTTCGTCGTGGGCCTGCCGGGCGAGGCCATTGCGGCCGGCAAACTGCCCAACCTGGCGCAAGACCTTGCACTCATTCAGAGCATGGGCGTGCGCATTGTGCTGGTGCAC
Organism: Tepidicella baoligensis; assembly: GCF_013432195.1. Taxonomy (GTDB): domain Bacteria; phylum Pseudomonadota; class Gammaproteobacteria; order Burkholderiales; family Burkholderiaceae_C; genus Tepidicella; species Tepidicella baoligensis. The sequence goes on from NZ_JACCDB010000005.1 coordinate 106,792, forward strand.
GGCTTTCGCCCCCAGGTGAACGATCAGCTGCGCGCCAAGGGGCACGAAGCACGCTACCACAACGGCATCCGCATCACCGACAGCGTGGCGCTGGATTGTGCGCAGGAAGCTGCCGGGCAACTCCGCTACGAGATCGAAGCCGCCTTCAGCCAGGGCCTGCCCAACACCCCCATGGCCGGGGCCACGGTGCGTGTCATTTCGGGCAACTTCCTGACCGCGCGGCCGGTCGGTATCGTCGACGGGATCGACTTCCAGCACTCGGGCCTGGTGCGCAAGGTCGATGTGGCCGGCCTCATGCGCACGCTCGACATGGGCGCCATGGTCCTGCTCTCACCGTTTGGTTTCTCCCCGACCGGTGAGGCTTTCAATCTCACCATGGAGGAGGTCGCCACCAGCGTCGCCATTGCCTTGCAGGCGGACAAACTGCTGTTCCTCACCGAAATTCCCGGCATCCGGGTACGGCCTGGCGAGCCCGCCGGAGACGACAACCCCATCGACACCGAGCTGCCCCTGGCCGAAGCCGAACGCATTCTGGCCGGCAACCCGCCCAGCCACCAACCCACCGACGTGGGCTTTTACCTGCAACACTGTGTCAAAGCCTGCAAAGGGGGCGTCGAGCGCAGCCACATCATTCCGTTCGCTGTGGACGGCTCGCTGCTGCTAGAGGTGTATGTGCACGATGGCATCGGCACCATGGTGGTGGACGAAAAACTCGAGAGCCTGCGCGAAGCCACCCCGGACGACGTCGGCGGCATCCTGCAGCTGATCGAACCGTTCGAGAAGGACGGCACGCTGGTCAAACGCAGCCGCACCGAAATCGAGCGCGACATCGCCAACTACACCATCATCGAACACGACGGCGTCATCTTTGCCTGTGCGGCGCTCTACCCCTACCCTGAGGCCAAGACGGCCGAGATGGCCGCCCTCACGGTCTCGCCTCAGGCCCAGGGCCAAGGCGACGGTGAAAAAATCCTGAAACGCATCGAGCAACGTGCCCGCTACATGGGGCTGGAGAGCATCTTCGTGCTCACCACCCGCACCATGCACTGGTTCATCAAACGAGGCTTCGTGCCGGTTGATGCAGACTGGCTGCCGGAGGCCCGCAAGCGCAAATACAACTGGGACCGCCGCAGCAAAGTGCTGGTCAAGAAACTGGTTTGAGTTCGGCCACCATGACACGCCGTTCACTCATGGACCCTTCCCGGTCGGGAGCAGGTCAACGCAGCCCGGCGCTGGCCTGCGCGGCCAAGTGGCGTTGCAAGCCGACTTGACTTGCATGGGCCTACCCGTGCCCGCCCAGACGCTCAGTCAGCAGCGCAGCCACCCAACGGCCAAAGGCTCATGGGCGAAAGCCACGGCTGCTGACCGCGTTGCCGGGCACACCTGAATGCAAGGCCCCGCTGAAACGAAAACGCCTATCCGACCAGGATAGGCGCACACATACAACTGACGAGAAGCTTACTGGGCTTTCTCTTCGGTCTTCTGCTCTTCCTGGGCTTGGCCTTCAGCAGCGGCCTCGCCTTCGGCTTTTTCTTCGGCAGCCGCTTCCTGGGCTGGCTCAGCAGCAGGAGCAGCCTGCTCGACTACGGGAGCGGGGGCGGGCGCAGGGGCTTCTTCTTTTTTGCCACAGGCAGCCAGAGCAACAGCGGCCAACAACGCGGCCAGCACAACGGACTTGTTCATATGGGTGAATTGGGTTAAGGTAGGGTTTAGGGACGTCATTCCTCGCTGTTTCCGCCTTCTCAATCGGTCGGAAACACGCGGCATCGATGCATCCGGCATGACCGCGTCTGCACCAACACAGCAACAATGATAATCTATCTCGAAATTCCGGGTTAACCCCAAGAAAAAATTTTTGTACACCCCCTCATTCGTTGTCAAAACGCAACACTCACAACCCGAGAACCGTTGCGGGAAAGGCCACGGTGGCAGCCTGCCAAACGGAATCCCAGGCCTGACGCAACTGCGCACGGCGCGCAGGGTCCGCCGTGGCCACCACGGTGCAAGAGGCTGCATCCAACCCTACGAGCACCCACTCCGGCGTCCAAAGCAGCAGCGCCGCCTCACCCAGCCCTGTGGGCGGCCAAGTTCGTGCCTCGAATCGGTGATCGAAAACCTGGCGCCGGGGCACGAAACGCGGCGCGTACGCCGCCAGTCCCTTGAAATCGGCCGCCATCATGTGCAGGGTCCCGCCGAACTGCATCCATCGGGTCAGGCTGTCTATCACCTCCCGCTCGCCCAGAGGCCAGTGGAGGAAGTCGGGGTCGGCCAGCCGCATCTCGGGCCAACCCCGCATCGGCGCCAGTTCGAAAGCCTGCCGCACGAGGCGCTGAAAATCAGCCGGCCCAGTGAAACGGCCTTGGGGCAAGGGATGGTCCTCATTCAAGAGTATCTCCTTTCAGATGCAGCCAGCCCGCCTCATGCCACTGAGCAAGCACGGCCTGAGCATCGGCACTGGCGCATCGCACGGCCTGTGCTGGCAGGTAGCGCTGGTCGGCCAATTGCCGCATCAAGCGAGCGTCGCGACCACCGGCGTGCAGCGCCTCCCCGTTGATGAACACATGGCGGTCATCGTAGAGCATGCGGGTACGGCGGTCCAGCACCACCGCGGCAGGCTGCCACGGCTGCGCGGGCGCCTCGAACCAGACGCGGGGCTTGGGCTCCGTCATGATTTCCCCTAAGGCAATTCGCACCCCCTCCTCGTCGGCCACGAGACGCGCCAGACTGGTATGGGCGAATTCGACCATCGCTTCCGGTAGGCGTGCGGGGGTATCGGTGGCCGCTTGCGACGGGTCGCGGTAGAGAGTCTCATCCTCATGCTCGTCGGCGAGCCGCTGCACCAGCTCGGCCGCCAGGCCTCCGCGCTGTGGCACGCGAAAGCCGATCGAGTAGGTCATGCACTCGCCCGCTTCGGCAATGCCGTCATGGCACCACAAAGGCGGCAGGTACAGCATGTCTCCGGGGTCCAGCACCCACTCCTCTTGAGGCTCGAACCGTTGCAGGATTTTCAGCGGCACGCCCTCCTGAAGCCGCAAGTCTTTCTGGCGTCCAATGCGCCAGCGCCGCCGCCCATGTGCCTGCAGCAGAAAAACGTCATAACTGTCCACATGCGGCCCCACCCCGCCACCTTCACTCGCCCAGGAGATCATGAGATCGTCGAGCCGTGCATCGGGCACGAAGCGAAAGCGCTGCATCAATCGGTGTATGGCGTCCACATGCAAGTCCACCCCTTGCACCAGCAGGGTCCAACCCGGACGCTTCAATGCGGGCAAGGCAGTGCGACCGAAGGGCCCGTGGCGCAAACGCCATCCACCCTCCGGCTCATGAACGATGAGCCTGGACTCCACTTCCTCACGAGCGGCCAGCGCAAACAATTCGGCTCGGCTGAGCAACGGCTGAAAACCCGGTATGGCCTGGCGTATCAGCAACGGCTTGCGTTGCCAGTGACGGCGCATGAACTGACGGGGCGTGAGGCCTCCCAGTAACGTGGAGGGTTCATCGATGGGTGGAGCCAAGACGACCCCAGGCAAGGAAGAAGTCATGGGACAATTGTCGTGCAAAAGCCGCCACGGCCTTGGCCATCCGCCAGCCATCGGGCGACCGGTTTCGCCCCAGGAAAGCACAACAATGGAAACCTCTTCGTCTGTGACCAAGACATGCACCCCGACTTCCGAGCCGATGCGTGTCACCCCCCAATGCGTGGTTGCCCTCACATGGACACTCAAGGACACCCTCGGCGACATCCTGGACCAGCTCGACGAGCCGGTCGAATTTCTGGTGGGTGGACACGACCTGCTCGACAAGATCGATGAGGCCCTGCAGGGCCATGTCGCTGGTGACGAGATGGAGCTCCATCTCGAACCCGAACACGCCTTCGGCGACTACGACGATCAGCTGCTGTTTCTGGAGCCCCGTTCGGCCTTTCCTCAAGACCTGGAAGAAGGCATGGCCTTCGAAGGACTCCCGGAGGGTTGCAGCCCACAGGCCCCATCAGACAAGATCTTCTTTGTCAGCGAGATCTATCCCGAGCATGTCGTGCTCGATGCCAACCATCCCCTGGCTGGCATGGCGCTGCGGCTACACCTGAAAATCCACCGTGTGCGCGAAGCCACGGTGGACGAGGTGGGACAAGGAACACTGGGCACCGGCTTTTTCCGGCTCGCCACATGAGCAGAACGGCTGGCGCGGGAGCGGTCAGCCGCGTCCGGTGGAACCGTAACCACCGGCACCGCGCTCGGTGCAGGCGGCAAACTCGTCCACCAGCTGGAACTGTGCCCGCACCACCGGAACGATCACGAGTTGCGCGATCCGCTCCATGGGTTCGATGGTGAAGGCCACGCCACTGCGGTTCCAGGCGCTCACCATGAGCTGACCCTGGTAGTCGCTGTCGATCAGGCCCACCAGGTTGCCCAAGACGATGCCATGCTTGTGCCCCAGGCCCGAGCGCGGCAGGATCAGCGCCGCATAGCCCGGATCGGCCAGATGGATGGCCATGCCCGTCGGCACCAGCTGCCAGGCGTTGGGCGCCAACGTCAACGGTTCGTCCAGGCAGGCCCGCAGGTCCAGGCCCGCACTGCCGGCCGTGGCATAAGCCGGCATGGCGTCACGCAGACGCTGGTCGAGGATACGGCATTCCACCCGCATCCTCACTCCTGCTCCTCTGGCGGATCGCCCCAGGGATCGCTGGACTCACCCCAACCGGAATCCAGACCCGGCATGTTGAGCAGTTGCTCACGCACCGCATCCACATCGACCTCAACCGGCGGCTCCAGTTGCCCCGTGACCAAGGTAGGCTGCCAAATCAGCAACGCCACCATCATCACTTGGAGGATGATGAAAGCGATCGACCCCTTGTAAATCTGCTCGGTAGTCACGCGCTTGATGGGCTGCTTCGTGACCTGATCGACATAGTCGTTGCGGGCCGCCACGCTGCGCAGATAGAACAGCGCAAAGCCGAACGGCGGCGTGAGGAACGACGTCTGCAGGTTCATGGCGATGATGATGCCGAACCAGATCAGGTTGATGTCGAGCTTCTCGGCCACAGGGGCCAGCAGCGGCACCACGATGAACGCGATCTCGAAGAAGTCGATGAAGAAGCCGAGCGCGAACACCAACAGGTTCACGAAGATCAGGAAGCCGATCTGACCTCCGGGCAACTGGTCGAACAGGTGCTCCACCCAGATGTGGCCGTCGGCGGCATTGAAGGTGAAGCTGAACACCGTCGAGCCGATCAGAATGAACATCACGAAGATCGAGAGCTTGGTGCTGTTTTCCAGCGCCTGCTTGAGCACTTGCAGGGTCAAACGGCGACGCACGAAGGCCATGACCAGCGCGCCGACTGCCCCCATCGCACCGCCCTCGGTGGGCGTGGCGATGCCAAGAAAAATCGTGCCCAGCACCAGAAAGATCAGCAACAGCGGCGGGATCAGCACGAACGTGACCTGTTGCGCCAGGCGGGAAAGCAGGTTCAGCCGGAGCAGCTTGTTGGCCAGCGACAGGACCAGAGCAAAGAGCGCGGCCACCATCAGCGAGAGGATGAACGTCTCGTCACGAGGCGCGTCCAGGGTACGCCCCAGCCACTGCTTCATGAGGTCGTTGTGCACCAGCGACCAGAGATACCCGACCACCGCAGACAAACCCATCAGGACGATCAGCGACTTGTGACCACTGGCCCCGTTGGGCTCGTTGTAAATGCGGGCCTCGGGCGGCAACGCGGGCACCCAATGGGGCTTGATGATGGCGACGCCGAAAATGAACAGCAGGTATAGGGCCACCAGCATCAGGCCGGGAATCAGCGCCCCAGCGTACATGTCGCCCACGGAACGGCCCAACTGGTCAGCCAAAACGATCAGCACCAGGGAGGGTGGCAACGCCTGCGCCAGGGTGCCGGACGCGGTGATCGTGCCGGTGGCGATCGAACGGTTGTACCCATAGCGCAGCATGATCGGCAGGGAGATCAGACCCATGGAGATCACGGCAGCCGACACCACGCCGGTGGTGGCGGCCAGCAACGCTCCGACCAAAACCACGGCCACACCCAAACCGCCACGCACCGGCCCAAACACCTGACCGATGGTTTCCAGCAGGTCTTCGGCCATGCGGCTGCGCTCCAGCACGATGCCCATGATCGTGAAGAACGGGATGGCCAGCAGCGTCTCGTTCTGCATGATGCCGAAGACCCGCAGCGGCAAGGCGTTGAACAAGCTGGCCGGAAACAGGCCCAGCTCCATGCCGATGAGCCCGAAAAAAAGCCCCGTGGCCGCGAGCGAGAACGCCACCGGGAACCCCGTGATGAGGAACAGAAAAAGCCCCACAAACATCAGGGGCACAAAATTGTGGGTGAGCCATTCGATCATGATGCCTGTCCCCCGCTAGAGGCGGCCTTCGCGGCTTTTTCCGTTTCGGCGATCTCCTTGGCCAGTATCTCCGTTTCGCTGGGCCCGGTGTGGTCGAGCGGGTCTGGCCCACCCCCGTACAGGAAATGCAAGCGCTTGATCAGTTCGGACAACCCCTGCAGGCCCAGCAGTGCAAAGCCGACGGGGATCAGCAGATAAGCCGGCCAGCGAATCAGGCCTCCGGCGTTGGAGGAGGCCTCGCCACTGTGCCAGGCCCGCTCGAACACGGGCCAGCCCATCTTGGCGATCATGTAGCACAGGGGAAGCAGGAAAACGACGATGCCGATCACGTCGATCCAGTTGCGCGTACGGGCCGAAAGCCGGCTGGCCACGACGTCGATGCGGACGTGGGCATTGCGCAGAAAGGCGTAGCCTCCACCCAGCAGAAACACGGCACCGAAGAGGTACCACTGGATTTCGAGGTAGGCGTTGGAGCTGACGCTGAAGGCGTAGCGACTGATGGCATTGCCCGCGCTGATCAGCGTGGCCGCCAGGATAAACCACATCATCAACTTGCCGACCGCGCCGTTGAGGGTGTCAACCGCACGCGAAAAAAGCAGGAGGAATTTCATAGGTACATACCTTCACAGACCCGATCGATCCATGACACGTTCGAAAGCAAAGAGTTCGTTTGCCACAGCGGAAACAACAAAACGCCCCGCACGGCAGCGGGGCGTTCTTTTGTGACCGATGGCGAGCAAGCTTACAGGCGAGCGGCCTGCATGTAGCTGTCGAAGCGAGCTTCGGTGAAGCGGAACCACAGGTTGGCGTCGCGCCGGTAGGCCGCGTAGTCTTCGTAGATCTTCTTCCAGCGCGGGTTGGTGTCGTTGAGTTCGGTGTACAGCTCCATGGAAGCACGGAAAGCGGCATCCATGACGGAGCGCGGGAACGCCTCCAGTTTGGTACCGCCAGCCACCAGGCGCTTGAGGGCCTGAGGGTTGCGCACATCGTACATGGCTTGCATGTTGACGTGCGCATGTGAGGCGGCGGCGGCAACGATGGCCTTGTACTCGGGCGTAAGCGCGTTGTAGGCCGCTTTGTTGACGTAAAGGTCGATCTGCGCGCCGCCTTCCCACCAACCAGGGTAGTAGTAGAACGGCGCCACGCGCTGGAAGCCGAGCTTCTCGTCGTCGTACGGGCCCACCCATTCAACGGCATCGATGGTGCCACGCTCGAGAGCTTGATAGATTTCACCACCCGGGATCAGTTGAGGCACGGCCCCAAGCTTGCTCAACACCTTCCCAGCAAAGCCCCCCACACGGAACTTCAGGCCCTGGAGATCGGCAGGCGACTTGATTTCCTTGCGGAACCAACCGCCCATTTGGGCGCCAGAGTTACCGCATGGGAAGTTGACGATGTTGTATGCATCGTAGAACTCGCGGAACAGCTTGAGACCGTTGCCGTCATAGTACCAAGCAGTCAACTGCCGGCTGTTCAGGCCGAAAGGAATCGCGGTACCGATGGCAAAGGTATCGTCCTTGCCAAAGAAATAGTAAGGGCACGTGTGTGCAGCCTCCACCGTGCCAGCTTGGACACCATCCACCACGCCGAACGGAGGCATCAATTCACCACCAGGGTGAACCGAAATTTGGAAACGACCACCGGTGGCATCGGAAACCATTTTCGCGAACACCTCAGCGCCGCCATAAATGGTGTCCAGGGAGCGCGGGAAACTTGATGCCACACGCCAACGAACCGCTGGCTGAGCGCCGACGATGGCCGGGGCTGCACTCGCAGCCAACACACCAGCAATACCGGCATTCTTGATGAGTGATCGACGATCCATATATGAACTCCGAACGGATGAGATTATGACGGGCCGGCTCGACAGTCATGTCTGACCGGGTGCCGCGCATTGTAGGCGCCCAGATCGTAGCGCCGCGGTCGTACAAACCCTAGTTTCTTCGTTTCCGGGTTTGAAAAAATATCAAAGGCTTACTCAGCCGCATTCACAACTTTCAACGTTGGCGAAGGAGCCTCCTGAATGTGGAAGCGATCACGGATCGCCGCCGCGATGCCGGCGGCATCCAGCCCCAGCATGGACAGCAGCTTGGCCGGATCGCCGTGCTCGATGAACCGGTCGGGCAATCCGAGCATGAGCACGCGCTTTTCGCATCCACGCGACTGCAGGCACTCCAATACCGCGGCCCCCGCCCCTGCGGAGACGGCGCCCTCCTCCAGCGTCACGAGCGCGTCGTGGCTGGCGGCGAGTTCCATCACCAGATCTTCGTCCAGCGGCTTGGCCCAACGCATGTTGGCCACGGTCGCATCCAGGCCTTCGGCGGCTTCCAGCGCCGGGTAGAGCAAGGTGCCGAAGGCGAGAATCGCGATGCGGCGGCCCTGGCGGCGCACCTCGCCTTTGCCATAGGGCAGCCCCTCCAGATCTTGAGGCAAGGGGGCGCCGATACCCGAGCCCCTCGGATAGCGAACCGCCACCGGATGGTTCTGGGCAAACGCGGTGGACAGCAGGCGGTAGCACTCGGCCTCGTCCGCCGGACAGGCCATGGCCATGTTCGGTATGCAACGCACAAACGGGATGTCGTAGGCTCCCGCATGGGTCGGTCCATCGGCACCGACGATGCCCGCTCGGTCGAGCGCAAACACCACGGGCAGGTTTTGCAACGCCACATCGTGAATCATCTGGTCATAAGCGCGTTGCAAAAAGGTCGAGTAGATGGCCACCACCGGCTTGAGGCCCTCACAGGCCAGACCGGCGGCGAAAGTGACCGCATGCTGCTCGGCAATACCCACATCGTGATAACGCGCCGGGAACCGGCGGTGAAACTCCACCATGCCCGAGCCTTCGCGCATGGCGGGGGTGATGCCGATGAGGCGCGGATCGTGCTCGGCCATATCGCATAACCACTGGCCGAATACCTGGCTGAAGGTGGGCTTCGGAGCCTGCGCCGGCTGTTGCAGACCGACCTTGGGATCGAACTTGCCGGGGCCGTGGTAGGCGATGGGGTCGGCCTCGGCCAGCTTGTAGCCCTGCCCTTTGCGGGTGACCACGTGCAGGAACTGCGGCCCGTCGAGCTCGCGGATGTTCTGCAATGTCGGGATGAGCGAGTCGAGATCGTGTCCGTCGATGGGACCGATGTAATTGAAACCAAATTTCTCGAACAGCGTGGCCGGCACGACCATGCCCTTGGCTTGCTCCTCCAGCCGCTTGGCCAGTTCGAACAGCGGCGGCGCCACGCTCAGCACCTGCTTGCCCATCTGCTTGGCTGCCGCGTAGAAGCGACCACTCATCAACTGCGCCAGGTAGCGATTCAGCGCCCCCACGGGGGGGCTGATCGACATGTCGTTGTCGTTCAGGATGACCAGCAGCTTGGTATCGGCCACCCCCGCGTTGTTCAGTGCCTCGAAGGCCATGCCGGCGGTCATGGCTCCGTCGCCGATGACGGCGATGGCGTGCCGGTCTTCCCCTTTGAGCTTGGCGGCCACGGCCATGCCCAGCGCTGCCGAGATGCTGGTGGACGAGTGCGCGGTGCCGAAAGCGTCGTACTCGCTTTCGGTACGCACCGGAAAACCGCTGATGCCACCCAGTTGGCGCAGGGTACTCATGCGCTCACGCCGCCCGGTCAGGATCTTGTGCGGATAGGTCTGGTGGCCAACGTCCCAGACGATGCGGTCGTGGGGGGTGTTGAAGACATAGTGCAACGCCACCGTCAGCTCCACGGTGCCGAGGTTGGAGCTGAGATGGCCGCCGGTCTTGGCAACGCTGTGCAGCAGGAATTCGCGCAGTTCGTCGGCCAGCGGGCGCAGTTGCTGTCGTGGCAGGCGCCGCAGGTCGGCCGGAGATTGGATGGTGTCGAGCAAACCGTTCATGAGCCGTCTTCCCTGTGTGTGGTCACTTGCTGGCGGTCAGTGCGTGCGGCGGACCACCCAGTCCGCCAGATGTTGCAAACGATCGGTCCGCGCCAGAGCGCCGGTGCCCAGCGCCTGATGTGCCCGGCTGAGCAAGGCGTCGGCATAGCGACGCGCGCCATCGAGCCCCAACAACGAAACGAAGGTGGGCTTGTCAGCGGCAGCGTCCTTGCCCGCGGTCTTGCCCAGGGTGGCGGTATCCGCCACCACGTCGAGCACGTCGTCCACGACCTGGAAAGCCAGCCCCAGCGCCTCACCATAGGCCGTCAGCGCGGCCAGCGCGCGCTCGTCGGCACCGGCCGCCTGCGCCCCCATCTGCACACTGGCGAGCAGCAGCGCCCCCGTCTTGCGGCGGTGCATTTCTTCCAGACGGGCCTGGGTGAGCACCTGCCCCACTTCGGCCAGGTCGATCGCCTGCCCGCCTGCCATGCCGGCGTGCCCGGCTGCCTGAGCCAGCCGCCGCGCAAGGCGTGCAGCCAGGGCCTCGTCAGGGATGGCCAACAGCCATTCGAAGGCCAGGGCTTGGAGGGCGTCGCCTGCCAGCAGGGCCTGGGCCTGACCGTACCGAACGTGTACCGTGGGCTTGCCGCGCCGCAGCACGTCGTTGTCCATGCAGGGCAGATCGTCATGCACCAGGGAGTAGGCATGGATCAGCTCGACGGCACAGGCCGCGCGCATCACCGCCTCCGACCGCCCACCCCCCACCGACTCGGCAGCCCCCAGCGCCAGCAAGGGCCGCAGGCGCTTGCCGCCGTCCAGCACCGCATAGCGCATGGCGTCTCCCAGGCCGGCCGGAGCATCGCGCGGCAACCACGCCTGCAGGGCAGACTCGACAGCGGACAGAGCGTCTGCCACCCAGACTTTGAAAGCCGTTATCGGCTCATGCGTCATCCGGCGGCTCCTGTCCAGGGACGGGGTTCACCATGGTCCATCACCTGAATTTGCTGTTCGACGGCGTCCAGCTTGGCCCGGCACAGGCTCAGCAGCGCGGCCCCGCGCTCATACTGCACGAGCAGCTCCTCCAACGGCAGTTGGCCCGCCTCCAACCGGGACACGAGCGCCTCCAGCTCCTGCATGGCGGCTTCATAGGTATCGGGCAGGTCGGCGGCCTTGGGCGCGGCAGAGGGTTTGGGCATGGCAGTGGTCAGCAATTCGGCTTGGCAACATGGGCTGCGGGTAACCTTCCATTTTAGGCGGAACCCCCGCCCCCGTGGGCATAGACCGCGCTTGTCGGGCGAATGGCCGGGGACTTGCGGTTCCACTGGATTTTTTGGGCACAACTGAGACAATGCCTCATGGATTGCAGTTTCGGGAGTTCAACATGTGACTCACCACACCGGAGCCCTGCGGCGATGAAACGTCCCCCGATCTATAGCAGCAGTGCCCGCTCGATGGAATCGAACGGGCCCACTCGAACACCACGGACCGCCCCCAGCGCAGCCGTCGGCACGGGATGGTCGTCCCGCTTGCAAGCGCTTGGTGGACGCTGGTCGCCCCGGTGGCGACAGGGGGCTCTGCCTTGGTCGCTGGCAGCCTTGCTGGCCGCTTTGCTGATGACCACAGGATGGCGAACACCCTCGCACCCGCCGCTGACGCAGCGCGCCATCGACGAGGCCGTGCTCCACGCCCTCAACACCCATACCCTGCCCTCGGCGGCCGCCCGCGCCTATGAGACCGTGATCCCATCGGTGGTGCGCGTGACGGCGCTGGTACGCCATCCCAACTCCGGCGAGCTGGTCGAGCATGGCACCGGCACTGGCGTGGTGATCGTGGACCGGGGCGTGATCCTGACCAATCTGCACGTGGTGGCCACCGCCGACACGATACGGGTGGACTTTTTCGATGGCTCCGATTCGACCGCCAGCCTGGTCGGCCTGCAGGCCGAGAACGACTTGGCCGTGCTCCAGGCCCACGAGGTGCCGGACGATTTGATTCCCGCCACCATGATCTCCACCGCCGACCTTCGCCCCGGCGACCAGGTGGTGGCCGTGGGCCACCCGTTCGGCATCGGGCCCTCGGTCTCGTCGGGAGTGGTGTCGGGGCTGCAACGCTCCTTTACCTCGCCCGATGGCGGCGTGACCATGCACAACCTCATCCAGTTCGATGCCGCCGCCAATCCGGGCAACTCCGGCGGCCCCCTGGCCACCATGAGCGGAGAGGTGGTGGGCATCGTCACCGCCATCTACAACCCGAATCGCCAGCGCACCTTTGTCGGCATCGGATTCGCCGTGCCGATCGAAAACGCCGCCCAGGCTGCCGGCCTGCCCCCGTTCTGACCCGAAAGGCCCCATGAGCAACACCCCCACCGACCAGGCCCAGCTGATGGAACGCATCCTGTACGAGGTCAAGCGCGTCGTCGTCGGGCAGGACCGCTTTCTGGAACGGGTGATGGTGGCCATGCTGGCGCAGGGCCATCTGTTGGTCGAGGGCGTGCCGGGCCTGGCCAAGACGCTGACCGTCAAGACGCTCGCCCAGGCCGTCCAGGGAGGCTTCAAACGCATCCAGTTCACCCCAGACTTGGTGCCGGCCGACCTGATCGGCACCCGCATCTACAACCAGAAGACCTCAGAGTTCAGCACCACGCTGGGCCCCGTGTTCACCCACCTGCTGCTGGCCGACGAAATCAACCGCGCCCCGGCCAAGGTGCAGAGCGCCCTGCTGGAAGTGATGCAGGAACGGCAGGTCACCATCGCGGGCGAAACCCACCGGGTGCCTGAGCCATTCCTGGTCATGGCCACGCAGAACCCCATCGAGACCGAGGGCACCTACCCGCTGCCCGAGGCCCAGGTGGACCGTTTCATGATGAAGGTGCTGGTGGACTACCCCAGCGACGAAGAGGAGGCCGTCATCGTCGAGCGTGTCATCGGCCCGCGCATCGACGCCTCGGCCGTGGCCACCACGGAACAGCTCGCCGCCCTGCAACAACAATGTCGCCAGGTGTACGTGGACCCGTCGCTGGTGCAATACGCGGTCAAGCTGGTATCGGCCACCCGCCGACCGCAGGATCATGGGCTGGGTGAATTGCAGCGCTTCATCACCTTCGGCGCCAGCCCGCGCGCGACGATCTCGCTCACCGAGGGGGCCCGTGCGCTGGCCCTGCTGCGTGGCCGCACCTACGCCCTGCCCGAAGACATGGCCGACCTCGTGCCCGATGTACTGCGGCACCGACTGGTCCTCTCCTACGAGGGGCTGGCCGAGGGGCTGAGCAGCGATGCCCTGATCGACCGCATCATGAGCCGCATTCCGGCGCCCCCCAAACCGCTGGCCCACGAGGCCATGGCCAAGGTTGCCTGAGGAGCCGGCCATGTGGTGGTGGAAGCGACGACAGGCGGCCAACGAAACGGCTGCAGCCCATGCACCGCCAGAGACGGCGACGCATGACCCTCCGCGCGAGGCCGAAGCCCTGCTCCACCGCCTGGAGTGGACCGTGTTGCGCCGGCTGGACGGTCAGGTCCAGGGCGAACACCGTACCCTGATGCGCGGCGGCGGGCTCGACCTGGCCGACCTGCGCGAATACCAGCCCCATGACGACGTGCGCCGCATCGACTGGAACGTGACGGCCCGCCTGCAGTCCCCCCACGTGCGGCAGTTCCTTGAAGACCGCGACCTCACCGCCTGGTTTGTCATCGACGCCAGCCCTTCGCTGCACTTCGGCTCCGGACAGCGAAGCAAGCAGCAAGTGCAACTGGAATGGGTGGCCGTGCTGGCCCGGCTGCTGACGCGCCACGGCAACCGGGTGGGGGCACTCATCTACGGCGCAGGCCCCGCACGCATGCTGCCGACACGCGGCGGCCGCGAGCAGGTGTTGCGCCTGATGCAAGCCCTCGTCGCAGCCCAGCGCGCGCATGCCCAGCCCGACGCCCGGGGCGACACCCGACTCGCCGAGTGGTTGCACGCCGCCGGTCAGTTCGCGCGGCGGCGCAGCGCGGTGTTCGTGGTGTCGGACTTCCTCAGCGCCCCGGGCTGGGAACAGCCCTTGGGTCGGTTGGCGATGCGACACGATGTGCTGGCCGTGCGCCTGTTCGACCCTCTGGAACTGCAGTTGCCCGACCTGGGGCTGCTGCCCCTGTACGACGCCGAAACCGGCGAACGCCTCTGGGTGGACACCCATGACCGGGGTTTTCGCGAACGCTTCCAGCGTCTGGCCTCGGAGCGCGAAACCCGGCTGCGCGAGGCCCTGGTTCGCGCCGGCGTGGACACGCTGGAACTCTCGACCGACGACGACCTGGGCACCGCCCTGCTGCGGCTGTCTGCCCTGCGCAAGCGCCGCCCCTGCGGAGTGAGGACCGCATGAACCTGCCGCTGACCTTCTTATGGCCCCAGTTGCTCTGGCTGCTGCTGGCCGTGCCCCTCCTGGTGCTGGTGTATGGGCTGCTGCTGCGGCGCAAGCGCCAGACCGCGTTGCGCTACGCCAGCCTGTCGTTGGTCAAGGAGGCCATGGGTGGTCGGGGTTGGCGGCGCCACGTCCCGCCGGTGCTTTTCCTGCTGGCGCTCACGGCCATGCTCCTCGCCGCGGCCCGGCCCTTTGCCGTGATCGTGCTGCCCAACAGCCAGCAAACCATCATCCTGGCCATGGACGTGTCCGGCAGCATGCGAGCCACCGATGTCGAGCCCAACCGCTTGGTCGCAGCGCAGAACGCCGCCAAGGCCTTCCTGGCCGAATTGCCACGTCACATCAAGGTCGGCATCGTGGCCTTCGCCGGCACCGCCCAGGTGGTGCAACAGCCGACCCTGAACCGCGAAGACCTGGTCGCCGCCATCGACCGCTTCCAGCTCCAGCGTGCCACCGCCATTGGAAGCGCCATCGTGGTCTCGCTGGCCGAGATCTTCCCGGACGAAGGCATCGACCTCGCCGACATCCTCTACGGTCAGATGCCACAACGGGGGCGATCCCTCGATCAACCGGCCGCTCGATCGGAAGCCGAGCGCCCGCCTCGCCAGCCGGTCCCACCCGGCTCGTACAGCTCGGCCGCCATCATCCTGCTCACCGACGGCCAGCGCACCACCGGGGTGGACACCCTGCAAGCCGCCCAGATGGCCGCCGAGCGCGGGGTGAAAATCTACACTGTGGGCGTGGGCACGGTGGAAGGCGAAACCATCGGCTTCGAAGGCTGGTCGATGCGCGTTCGGCTGGACGAGGAAACCCTCAAGGAAGTGGCCTTGCGCACCCACGGCGAGTACTTTTACGCGGGCACGGCCGAGAACCTGCGTCAGGTTTATCAGACTCTCGGCTCACGGCTGACCCTGGAGAAAAAGGAGACGGAAATTTCCGGCCTGTTGGCCCTGGTCGGCGCCCTGCTGGCCCTGATATCGGCCGGTCTGTCGCTGTGGTGGTTCAACCGTATCGCCTGAACCACAATTTTTCACCCCGGACGGGAACCCCGGGGTACAATCCCGGTCCCTTTTTCAACTCGATGGGAGTTGTTTCACCCTTCCCGCGCTGATTCGTTCACTCGTCTCATCAAAGCGCTTCCCTGCCCCTTCATAGGGGGAGTCTTGAGGTCAGGATCATCATGTCTGATTTGAGTCTTCAATTGCAGCAGGCCGCAAGCCAATTGCCCGTTTCCAGCTATTTCGACGAGGCGCTGTTCCAGCGCGAACTGGAGACCATCTTTCAGCGCGGGCCCCGCTATGTGGGGCATGCCAACTCCGTCCCCAACCTGGGCGACTACTTTGCCTTGCCCCAGGAGGGTGAAGGCCGGGCCCTGGTGCGCACCGCCCAAGGCGTGGAACTGGTCAGCAACGTCTGCCGTCATCGCCAGGCCGTGATGCTCAAGGGCCGCGGCAACCTGGGTGAGAACAAAAGCGGACACGCGGGCGGCAACATCGTCTGCCCGCTGCACCGCTGGACCTACAGCGGTGGCTCGGCCATGAGCAACTTGGGCGAGCTGATCGGTGCCCCCCATTTCGCTCAAGACCCCTGCCTGAACCTGCAGCGCTACCCGCTGCGGGAATGGAACGGCCTGCTGTTCGAGGACAACGGCCGCGACATCGAGGCCGACCTGGCCCACATGGGCCCGCGCAGCACCCTCAACTTCGACGGCATGGTGCTGGGCCACGTGGAACTGCACGAGTGCAACTACAACTGGAAGACCTTCATCGAGGTCTATCTGGAGGACTACCACGTCGTGCCCTTCCACCCCGGGCTGGGCAACTTCGTCACCTGCGACGACCTGAAATGGGAGTTCAAGCCCGAGTACTCGGTACAGACCGTGGGCGTGCAGAACCTGCTCGGCAAGAGCGGCAGCCCGGTGTACCAGAAGTGGCACGACGCGCTCATGCGGTACCGCAACGGCGAACTGCCCGAACAGGGCGCCGTGTGGCTGACTTACTACCCCCACATCATGGTGGAGTGGTACCCGCATGTGCTCACCGTATCCACCCTGCACCCCATCAGTGTGGACAAGACCTTGAACATGGTGGAGTTCTACTACCCCGAAGACATCGTGGCCTTCGAACCCGAATTCATGGAAGCGCAACGCGCCGCCTACATGGAAACCTGCATCGAGGACGATGAGATCGCCGAGCGCATGGACGCCGGCCGCAAGGCCCTGCTTGAACGCGGTGCAAACGAGGTCGGCCCCTACCAGAGCCCGATGGAAGACGGTATGCAGCACTTTCACGAGTGGTACCGCGCCCGCTTGGGCGAACACCTGCGGGGATAAGCCATCGCCACAGGTCACGCCCGCCCTCACAGCGCCCAGACCATCCAGGCCCTCTGGATGGTATTGGGCTCGTTTCTCTTCGCCACGATGGGGGTGTGCATCAAGTTCGCCTCCGACCACTTCAACAGCTTCGAAATCGTCGCCTACCGCGGCCTGATCGGGGTCGTGTTCCTGATCTTCCTCACGCGCTCGCGCGGGGTGTCGCTGCGCACCCAGGTGCCCATGATGCATGTCTGGCGCAGTGTGGTCGGGGTCACGGCGCTGGTCACCTGGTTCTATTCCATCTCGGTGCTGCCGCTGGCCACGTCCATGACGCTGAATTACATGAGCAGCATCTGGATCGCGGCGTTTCTGCTCGGCGGCGCACTGCTGCTGCAAAAATCGAGTGCTCCGGTGCGCCAGCAGGGCCCGCTGTTCCTCACGGTGCTGGCCGGCTTCGCCGGGGTCGCCATGGTGCTGCGTCCCACCTTCGACGAGCAGCAGGTGCTCGGCGGGCTGTCAGGGCTGATGTCGGGCCTGGTCTCGGCGCTGGCCTATCTGCAAGTGGCGGCACTGGCCCGTGCAGGGGAACCGGAAAGCCGCACGGTGTTTTATTTCTCCATCGGGGCCACGCTGGTCGGCCTGGCCGGCATGGCGCTGTTCGGTTTCAACGCCTGGAGCTGGCCGAGCGCCCTGTGGCTGTTGCCCATCGGCCTGCTGGCCGTCCTGGGGCAACTGTGCATGACGCGCGCCTACGCCAGTGGGGCCACCCTGTTGGTGGCCAACCTGCAATACTTTGGCATCGCTTTCGCCGGCGCCTACAGCATCCTCGTTTTCGGCGACCAACTCCCACTCGTTGGCTGGCTGGGCATGGCGGTGATCGTGGCCAGTGGCATTGGCGCCACCTTCCTGCGCGAACGCGCCGTCCCCAAAATGCCTGCGGAGGAACACGCATGACACCATACACCACCCTCATCACCGCTGAACAGCTGATGGCGCTCCAAACCAGCGGCCAGCCATTGATGGTGTTCGACTGCAGCGCCGATCTGATGAACCCGCAAGCCGGGGACGCCCTGTACGCCGAGGCGCACATCCCCGGCGCGGTCCACATGCACCTGGAGCGTGACCTGAGTGATCTCACGGGCTGCGCCGACGCTGCGTCCGGTGGACGGCATCCGCTGCCCTCACGCGAAGCCTTTGCCGATCGCCTGCGCAGCAAGGGGTTCGGTGCAGGCATGCAGGCCGTGGTCTATGACCGGCAGGGCATGCAGTACTGCGGTCGGCTGTGGTGGATGCTGAAATGGTGCGGACACGAACCCGTGGCCGTGCTGGACGGCGGCCTGCCCGCCTGGCGTGCGGCAGGCGGAGCCATCGAAACCGGTCAACCAGCCGCCACCCCCACCCCCGGCGATTTCACGCTGGGCACCCCGCTCGCTCCCACCATCGATGCCCGCGGCCTGGCATGCCAGCTTGGCGCAGTCCAACAAACCATCATCGATGCGCGTGCGCCTGCCCGTTACCGAGGCGAGACCGAACCACTGGACCCCGTGGCGGGTCACATCCCCGGGGCACTCAACCGCCCGTTCAGCGACAACTTCCTGTCCGATGGGCGTTTCAAACCCGCCGCCCAACTGCGTGCCGAGTTCGATACCCTGCTCGCGGGCCGTGAACCCAGCGGCGTGGTACACCACTGTGGCAGCGGCGTCACGGCGGTCCCCAACCTGCTGGCCATGGAACTGGCGGGCCTGGGACGGACCACCTTGTTTCCTGGCAGTTGGAGTGAATGGTGCAACACCCCGGGTCTGCCCTGTGCACGGGGATAGTCCACCGGTTGTGCAGCAGCGGTTTCAGTGTGCATGCGCCAAACTGCTGACCGCAGCGACCAGCCCGATGCCCGCCGCCAGCCAGGCCACCTGCGCCGCCGTCTCACGCAAGGTGAGACGCTTTTGCAATTGCGGGATCAGATCCGCCAGCGCCACGTACACGAAGCTGCTCGAAGCCAGCACGAGGAAATAGGGCAGATAGTCCTCCAGCCGGTTGACCAGCCAGTAGCCGAACAGGCCGCCCACGGCCGTCACGGTACCGGCCAGCGACACCTTGACGATGGCCGCACGCCGGGTACCGGACGACTGCCGCAGCACCACCAGGTCGCCCATGTGATGCGGAACCTCGTGCGCGAGCACAGCCAGGGCTGCCACCACGCCCAGGCGGACATCGGCCAGGAATGCCGAAGCGATCAGAATGCCATCCCCAAAAGCATGCACGCTGTCGCCAGCGAGCACGCTCCATCCACCGGAGCGGGTCTCGCCATGAACGTGACCGTGATGAGGGTGGTGACCGTCAGCGTGCGCATGGGCACTCGCATGCACAGGGTGGACATGTCCGTTCGGGCTCCGTGCGGGCATGAGATGGTGCTCATGCCCGTGGTGCCAGAGCTCTGCCTTGTCGAGGAGGAAGAAGAAAACCAGCCCCACCAACAGCAAGGCGAACAGGTCGTGCGCACCGGCGGCGCTCTCGAACGCCTCTGGCAGAAGGTGCATGAAGGCCGTTGCCATCAAAGCCCCGGCCGCCAGGCTCAGCATGTGCTGGGTGTAGCGGGCCAGCACGCCGAGACTGATCATGGCAGCCAGCCAGACGCTGCCCACTCCGGCCACAATGGTCCCGAGCAAAATCGCGAACAAGGTCATGAAGTTGGATGTGTCGTTTACCTGCAAACGAATGTAACCCAAGCGTCAAGCCCTGCCGCGTCGGGCACATCAGGCGACGCCGTGCCGCTTGAACCAGGCCAGGCAACGCTTCCAGGCATCTTCGGCGGCCTCCTTGCGATAGGTCGGCCGATAATCCGCATGGAAGGCGTGAGGTGCATCCGGGTAGATCACGAACTCGGACGCCCTGGAAGCGGCATTGCCCTGGGCCAGCAACCCCTTCATCTGCTCGACGGTACTCAAGGGGATGCCATCGTCGGCCCCCCCATACAAACCGAGCACCGGTGCATGCAATTGCTTGGCGATATCCACCGGATGCCGGGGCTGCAAATCGTTGCTCTGACCCACGAGACGCCCGTACCAGGCCACCCCCGCCTTGATGCGGGGCTGATGCGCGGCATACAGCCAGGTCTGACGCCCCCCCCAGCAGAAACCGGTCACGCCCACCTTGTTCACGTCGCCACCGTTGGCGGCAGCCCAGTCGATGCAGGCATCCAGATCGGCCGCCACTTGCGCATCGGGCACCTTGGAGACGACCTCGGCGATCAGGCGGGCAATCTCGCCATAGCTCTGGGGATCACCCTGGCGATCGAACAGCTCCGGGGCCAAGGCGAGATAGCCGGCCCGGGCAAAGCGGCGTGCGGTATCGGCGATGTATTCATGCACCCCGAAGATCTCGGAGATCACGAGCACCACCGGCAGCCCGGTCTTGCCGGCGGGGGCGGCCCGGTACACCGGCACGCCGTGGCCGGCCACTTGAAGGGTAAATTCACCGACCGTCAAGCCGTCGGCAGGCGTCTTGATGGCGGTCTGCGCCATGACGGGCAGTGCCGCGGCCGCATAGCCCACACCCAGCGCCGCCTTCAAAGCGGTGCGGCGTGTGGCGCCGGCTTCGGTGCCACGGCCCGGCACGAGTGCATGGACATCCAGTTCGAACGGAAGCTTGCTCATGAGAGGTCTCCTGTAAGGGGTGACGCAAGGCCACGGAACACCCGACTTTACGACGCTTTGCCTGCAGGTGCAGGCGTGCGCCGAAAGCCCTCCAAGGCTCAGGCGACTCGGCCAAGCCGACGGGCAATCTCAGCAACCAACTGTCGGGCCAAGGCCAGTTTGGGACCATGCGGCACGGCGCGGCACCCGTGCTCGTCCACCAGCAGCAGCGCGTTGTCGTCCTGGCCGAAGGTGGCTGGGCCGATGTTGCCCACCAGCAAAGGCACGCCCTTGCGCGCCCGTTTGGCCTGGGCATGCGCCTCCAGGTCATGGCTCTCGGCGGCAAAGCCGACGCAAAACAGCTCGCCGCGCTGGGCACGCTCACTGGCGGCGACCCCGGCGAGGATGTCAGGGTTTTCCACGAAAGACAGCACCGGCGGTTGGCCGCTGCCGTCCTTTTTGATCTTCTGGTCGTAAGCCGTCGCCGGGCGCCAGTCGGCCACGGCGGCGGCGGCGACGAAGACCGTGGCATGTTCCACCTCGGCTTGCACGACGGCCTGCATGTCGAGTGCAGACTGAACATTGAGGCGCCGCACCCCCCATGGTGTGGGCAGATGCACCGGACCGGCCACCAGCGTCACCTCCGCCCCTGCTTCTCGGGCAGCGCGGGCCACGGCAAAGCCCATCTTGCCCGAGGAGTGGTTGGTGATGCCCCGGACCGGGTCGATGGCCTCGAACGTAGGCCCGGCCGTGACCAGTACACGATGCCCGGCCAGGACCTTGGGTTGGAAATGCGCCACCAGCAAGTCCAGCAACTCTTGGGGTTCGAGCATGCGGCCGTCGCCCACCTCACCACAGGCCTGGTCGCCCTGCCCCACCGGAAACACCACGGCGCCGTCGGCTTGCAATTGGCTCACGTTGCGCTGTGTGGCCGGATGGGCCCACATCTCGCGGTTCATGGCCGGCGCCAGCAGCAACGCCACGCGCTCCAAGGGTCGGGCCAGGCACATCAGCGTCAGCAGGTCGTCGGCACGCCCCTGCACCAGCCGGGCCATGAGATTCGCACTCGCCGGGGCGATCAATAGGGCATCGGCCTCGCGCCCCAGGTTGATGTGGGGCATGTGGTTGGGCTCCCGTGCGTCCCACTGGCTGGTCACCACCGGTCGGTTGCTGAGCGCCTGCATGGTCATGGGGGTGATGAATCGCGTCGCCGCCTCGCTCATCACCACCTGCACGGTCGCGCCCGCCTTGGTGAGCAACCGGCACAACTCGGCCGACTTGTAGCACGCGATGCCCCCTGAGAGGCCCAAGACGATGTGTTTGCCGGCAAGGTCGTTCATGGGCGGAAATGTACCACCGGCTTTTATAATCCGAATTTCCTCACCCGCGGGCCGCGCCGGCCCGCCTGCGACATGACCAAATTCGTATTCGTGACCGGTGGCGTGGTGTCCTCGCTGGGCAAGGGCATCGCCTCCGCCTCGCTGGCCGCGCTGCTCGAATCGCGCGGCCTCAAAGTCACCCTCATCAAGCTCGACCCCTACCTCAACGTGGACCCGGGCACCATGAGCCCCTTTCAGCACGGGGAGGTGTTCGTCACCGACGACGGCGCCGAAACCGACCTGGACCTGGGCCACTACGAGCGCTTCATCACCACCCGGATGAAGAAGGCCAACAACTTCACCACCGGACAGATCTACAAGTCGGTGCTGGAAAAGGAACGCCGTGGTGATTACCTGGGCAAAACGGTGCAGGTGATCCCGCACGTGACCAACGAAATCCAGGCCTTCATCAAGCGGGGCGCCGGCGTCGGCACTGGGGATGCGGTGGACGTGGCCATCGTGGAAATCGGCGGCACGGTGGGCGATATCGAATCCCTGCCTTTCCTGGAAGCGGTGCGTCAGCTCAGCCTGCGCCTGGGCCCCAACCAAGCGGCCTTTGTCCACCTGACCTACGTGCCCTGGATCGCCGCCGCGGGAGAACTGAAAACCAAGCCCACCCAGCACACGGTGCAGAAACTCCGCGAGATCGGCATCCAGCCCGACGCGCTGCTCTGCCGCGCCGACCGCGTCATCCCCGACGAGGAACGCGAGAAGATCAGCCTGTTCACCAATGTGGCGCTATGGGGGGTGATCTCCATGCCCGACGTGGACACCATCTACAAAGTGCCCCGCGTGCTCCACGAGCAAGGCCTGGACGGCCTGATCTGTGACAAGCTGCGCCTGAACACACCCCCGGCCAACCTCAAGCGCTGGGACGACCTCGTGCATGAAGTCCAGAACCCGCAAGGCACGGTGCGCATCGCCATGGTCGGCAAATACGTGGATCTGTCGGACAGCTACAAGTCGCTCAACGAGGCCCTGCGCCACGCGGGCATGAAAAACCATGTGAAAGCGGAAATTTCCTACATCGACTCCGAGACGCTCGAAACACAGGATGTGGCCCAGGTCCTCGAACCGTTTGACGCCATTCTCGTGCCCGGCGGCTTCGGCAAGCGCGGTATCGAAGGCAAGATCGCCGCTGCCCGCTATGCCCGCGAGCACCGGGTCCCGTACCTGGGCATCTGCCTGGGCATGCAGGTGGCCACCATCGAGTTCGCCCGCCATGTGGCCGGCCTCGAAGGCGCCAATTCCACCGAGTTCGACCCGCAGACGCCGCACCCCGTCATCGCGCTGATCGACGAATGGCAGGACGCCGATGGCTCGATCCAGAAGCGCGACGCCAGCTCCGATCTGGGCGGGACCATGCGCCTGGGTGCCCAGAGCTCCGACGTGCAGCCGGGCACGCTGGCCTTCGAGATTTACGGTCCGGTGGTCACCGAGCGCCACCGCCACCGCTACGAGGCCAACACCCAGTACCTGGACCGCCTGCGTGAAGCCGGGTTGGTGATTTCCGCCATCACCCAGCGCGAGCACCTGACCGAAATCGTGGAGCTGCCGCGCGACCAACACCCCTGGTACATGGGGGTACAGTTCCATCCTGAATTCAAGTCCACCCCTTGGGACGGCCATCCGCTGTTCAATGCCTTCGTCAAGGCAGGGTTGGACCAGCACCAACGCAAGGGCTGAACACCCATGGCCCAGACACTCACCCGTTCGCGCCCCCCCGAGGGGCATTCGGCCTCCTCGAAGCGGCCTGGCGGAGCTTGACATGCAACTCTGCGGATTCGACGTGGGGCTCGACCGCCCCTTCTTCCTGATCGCCGGCACCTGCTCGATCGAAGGCCTGGAGATGTCATTGGACGTTGCCGGCCAGCTCCAGGACATTTGCCGTCCGCTGGGCATCCCTCTGATCTTCAAGGGCTCGTTCGACAAGGCCAATCGTTCCTCTGGCAGCAGCAAGCGCGGCGTGGGGCTGGAAGCGGGACTCAAAATCCTCGACGAGGTACGTCGCCAAACGGGCCTGCCTGTCCTCACCGACGTCCACGACTCGTCCCAGGTACCGATCGTCGCCAGCGTGGTGGACGTGCTGCAGACCCCGGCGTTCCTGTGTCGTCAAACCGACTTCATCCGCGCCGTGGCCCAGTCAGGCAAGCCGGTGAACATCAAGAAGGGGCAGTTTCTCGCGCCCTGGGACATGAAGAACGTGATCGATAAGGCCCGCGATGCCGCCCGCGAAGCGGGCCTGTCGGAAGACCGTTTCCTGGCCTGTGAACGGGGTGTGAGCTTCGGCTACAACCACCTGGTGGCCGACATGACCAGCCTGGCCGAAATGCGCAAGTCTGGCGCACCGGTGGTGTTCGACGTGACCCACTCGGTCCAGAAACCGGGCGGCCTGGGTACGGCCAGTGGCGGCGCCCGCGAAATGATTCCCGTACTGGCCCGTGCCGGCATCGCCGTCGGCGTGGCGGGTCTGTTCATGGAAACCCACCCCCGCCCGGCCGAGGCCTGGTCTGACGGCCCCAACGCCGTGCCGCTGCATCGCATGAAGCCCCTGCTCGAAACCCTCGTGGCGCTGGACAGGGTGACCAAACAACACCCCTTTCTGGAGACCGATTTCCAATGAGTGCTTACATCGTGGCGGAAGTCACCATCACCAACGAAGAACAAATGAAGGCCTACCGCGAATGGAGCACCCGGGCCATGCAAGAATTCGGCGCCGAGGTGCTGGTCCGTGGCGGCCGCGTCGTGCCGCTGGAAGGCGACTGGAACCCCCAGCGCGTGGTCATCCTGCGCTTCCCCGACCTGGCCACCGCCCAGGCCTACTACCACTCGGAAACCTACACCAAGGCCCGTGAGGTACGCCGGGGTGCCGGCACGATCCGCATGTTTGCCGTCGAAGGCGTCTGATTCACCCCCATTTTGTTGATTCGAGAAAGTAACCACCATGAGCGCAATCGTTGACATCGTCGGCCGCGAAATCCTGGACAGCCGAGGCAACCCCACCGTCGAGTGTGATGTGCTGCTGGAAAGCGGCGTCATGGGGCGCGCTGCCGTGCCATCGGGTGCCTCCACCGGCAGCCGCGAGGCCATCGAGCTGCGCGACGGCGACAAGTCCCGCTACCTCGGCAAGGGTGTGCTCAAGGCCGTCGAACACATCAACACCGAAATCAGCGAAGCCGTGCTCGGCCTGGACGCCTCCGAGCAGGCCTTTCTGGACAAGACCCTGGTCGATCTGGACGGCACCGCCAACAAATCCCGCCTGGGCGCCAACGCCATGCTCGCCGTCTCCATGGCCGTGGCGCGCGCCGCCGCCGAAGAAGCTGGCCTGCCGCTGTACCGCTACTTTGGCGGCAGCACCCGTATGCAGATGCCGGTGCCGATGATGAACGTCATCAACGGCGGGGCGCATGCGAACAACAACCTGGACATCCAGGAATTCATGATCCTGCCGGTGGGTGCCCCATCGTTTCGCGAAGCCATCCGCTGGGGTGCCGAGGTGTTTCATGCACTCAAGAAGATCATTCACGACAAGGGCATGAGCACTGCCGTGGGCGACGAAGGCGGCTTCGCTCCCTCCGTGGCCAACCACGAGGCCGCCATCCAGCTCATCCTGGAAGCGATCGACAAAGCCGGTTACGTGGCCGGCGAGCAGATCGCCCTGGGCCTGGACTGCGCCGCCAGCGAATTCTTCAAAGACGGCAAGTACCACCTGGAGGGCGAAGGCCTGGTGCTGACCGCCGAGGAGTGGACGAACATCCTGGCCACCTGGTGCGATAAATACCCCATCATCAGCATCGAAGACGGCATGCACGAAGGCGACTGGGCCGGCTGGGCCCACCTCACCGAGCGTCTGGGCCAAAAGGTACAACTGGTCGGCGACGACCTGTTCGTCACCAACACCAAGATCCTGAAGGAAGGCATCCAAAAAGGCATCGCCAACTCCATCCTCATCAAGATCAACCAGATCGGCACGCTCACCGAAACCTTCGAAGCCATCGAAATGGCCAAGCGTGCCGGCTACACCGCTGTCATCAGCCACCGCTCGGGCGAGACGGAAGACTCCACCATCGCCGACATCGCCGTGGGCCTGAACGCCGGTCAAATCAAGACCGGTTCCATGAGCCGCTCCGACCGCATGGCCAAGTACAACCAGCTCCTGCGCATCGAGGAAGACCTGGGCGACGTGGCCAGCTACCCCGGCCGCGACGCCTTCTACAACCTGCGCTGAGTGGCTGAAACCCCGCCTCAGGCTGCTGCGCCATGAACGCCCGCTGGGTCGCTGCCTTGCTGGTGGGCTTGCTCGTGGTGTTGCATGCCCAGCTGTGGTGGGGTCGCGGCAGCGTTCCCCAGGTGCGTGAATGGCGCACCGACCTGCAGGCCCTGGAGGCGGCCAACGCCCAGGCCCGGCAGCGCAACGAGCAACTGGCCAACGAGGTACGCGACCTTCAAGAAGGGTTGGACATGGTCGAGGAGCTGGCCCGACATGACCTGGGCATGGTCAAGCCCAACGAGATCTTCGTCCAGATCCAGCGCAGTGCGCCATGAGGGTCGCTCGGTGCTGGTGGCTGCTCGGCGAGCAAGCCCCTGTCTTGGTGGCAGATCTGCCTCCACCCTGGCGCGACTCGGTGATCGGCTGGACCGACCCCGGATCATGGGCCGAGGCGTTGGACGAGCTATCCTCCCGGGCTGGTGTTCTGCTGATCTTGCTGGCTGGCGAGGGCTCGGCACGGGTCGTTTCTCGCACCGAGCAGGCCTTCCGCTCCACCCTGCATGCCCGTGGACTGGCGCATCTGGTGCTGTATCCGCTGGACGGCTCGCACCGGCTACCGCTGCGGCGCCTGCTGGGCATGGAAGCCACACCGCCGCCGCCCCAACGCCCCCTGTGGCGCTGCGATGCCTGCTCCGATCCCGACTGCGAACACCGCCTGTTCCAGCGATTGCTGGCGCAGCGAACCGGCTGATGCCACCGACTCACTGCACCTGAGACGAGGCCGGGGGCTGGTCCTGGCGGCTCAGAAATATCTGCGCCGCGTCCACGGGGTCGAACACGTAGCGGGCACCACAGAATTCACAGCCGATTTCCACCTGCCCTTGCTCGGCCAGGATGCCCTCCACCTCGGCCACGCCCAGGCTTTCCAGCATGGCCGCCACCCGTTCGCGCGAGCAGGTGCATCCAAAACGGGGCCGCAGCACGCCCTCGGGTGGTTCGAAACGCTGAATCGGCTCCTGCCAGAACAGGCGATGGAGAATGGTGTCGGCATCCAGGGTGAGCAATTCCTCGCGCTTGAGGCTGGCCGCCAGCGTGGCAATGCGGTTGTAGTCCTCATTGCGGCCGATGGCATCTTCCCGCGCCTGGGCGGCGGCCGTACCGGACAGGTTGGCCTCCCCGGTGGTGGGGATGCGCTGGATCAACAGGCCGGCAGCGATGTGCTCGTTGGCCGCCAGGACCAAGCGGGTATCGAGCTGTTCGCTCTGCAACATGTAGTGCTCCAGCACGTCGCTCATGCGCTCCAGCTTCTCGTGCCGGCTGCCGAACAACGGCACCACGCCCTGGTAGGGTTGCTGGCCAGGCATCCGATCCTTCGGATCCAGGGTGATGGCGCAGCGTCCCTGGTTGTTCACGTTGACCATGTGGCTCAGCGGCACGCCATCGGCGACTTCACCGAGCACCGTGGCCGTGGCTCGGAAGGTGAAGTCCGGCTGCACCTCGGCCACCGCCACCTTGACCGGGCCATCGCCGAACACTTGCAGCACCAGGGAGCCGTTGAACTTGATGTTGCCTTGCATCAACACCGCGGCGGCCAACATCTCGCCCAGCAGATCCGACACCGGGCGTGGATAGCCGCCCGACTGGGCATGGCGCCGCAACAGTTCCTGCCAGCCATCGGTCAGACGCACCAGCATGCCACGCACAGGCAAGTCTTTGAACAGAAACTTGTGAAGTTCAGACACGGCTTCAGCTCAACTTCTTCAACCCGGCCTGGTAGCGACGGGCGTTGGCCACGTAGTGCTCGGCGCTGCGACGCAACCCGTCGATCTGCTCGGGGGTGAGCTGGCGCACCACCCTGGCTGGGCTGCCCATGATCAACGAGCCATCAGGAAAGACCTTGCCTTCCGTGACCAGTGAGCCCGCCCCGACCAGGCAATGTTTCCCGATGCGGGCGCCGTTGAGCACCACGGCCCCAATGCCGATCAGCGATTCGTCGCCAATGGTGCAGCCGTGCAGCATCACCTGGTGCCCGACCGTGACCCGCTCACCGATCACCACCGGATAACCCACGTCGGCGTGAACCACGCTGGCGTCTTGGATGTTGCTGCCCCGTCCCACGGTGATGGGCTCTGTGTCGCCACGCAACACGGCCCCGAACCACACGCTGGCGTCTGCTTCCAGCGTCACCCGCCCCATGACCTGGGCGCTGTCGGCCACGTAGGCGCTCGGGTGCACCTGCGGTGCGTCGTCGTCAAGTTGGTATGTGCTCATCCGTAGAATTGTAGGATGCACGCTCCCGAACTGCGCGCGGCGGCCTTGCAGGCCCTGTGCTGCCCTGATATCGACGACAAATGCCGCCAAGTGGAGGCTTTGCACGCCCAGGCCAGCGACCTTCACCTGGACCCCGAGACCCCGCTTGCGCCACCCCCAGCCCTGCCCGGCCGCCCGGTGCGCCCGCCGTTGATCGATCCGTCCACCGTGCCGTCGCGCTCACCCTTCACCCCCGAAGGGCACGCCGCGCTGATCCATTCGATCTGCCACATCGAATTCAACGCCATCAACCTGGCGCTGGACGCGGTGTGGCGTTTCCCAGGGATGCCGCGCCCCTTCTACCTCGACTGGCTGCGCGTGGCCGCCGAGGAGGCCTACCACTTTGGCCTGCTGCGCGCGCATCTGCGCACCCTGCCCCATCTGGGACGACCCGAGCCCTGGGACTACGGCGACTTCGCCGCCCACGACGGCCTCTGGCTGATGTGCGAGAAAACCGCCGACGACATCGTCGCCCGCATGGCCCTGGTGCCCCGCACCCTGGAAGCCCGGGGGCTGGACGCCACCCCGCTGATCCAGGCCAAGCTGCGTCGTTCGGGCACGGCACCCGCCCTGCAGACGGTGGCCCTGCTCGACATCATTCTGCACGACGAGGTGAGGCACGTCGCCATCGGCAACCACTGGTATCGCTGGCTCTGCGAACGCGAAGGGCTGGACCCGGTGGCCCATTACCGCGTGCTGGCGCGACGCCACAGCGCGCCCCGCCTCAAGCCGCCCTTCAACGACGAGGCGCGGCGCCGGGCCGGCTTCTCGCAGGCCGAACTGGACTTTCTGCAGCAGCAGGTCGTCTGATCGACGGCTCAGCCGCGCGGGTGATGCCGTGCATGCAACTGCTTGAGCCGCTCGCGCGCCACGTGGGTGTAGATGGTGGTGGTGGAGATGTCCGCATGGCCCAGCAGCAGCTGCACCGCCCGCAGATCGGCACCGTGGTTCAGCAGGTGCGTGGCGAAGGCATGTCGCAGGGTATGCGGCGAGAGCGGGGCTTCGACCCCCGCGGCACGGGCATGCTTCTTCACCAAAGTCCAGAACATCACGCGCGTCATCCCGTGGCCGCGCGCGGTGACGAACAGGTCGTCGGACAAGCGCCCAGCCAGGATGACCGGGCGGGACTCGTCCATATAGCGCCGAAGCCAATACAAGGCCTCGTCACCGAAGGGCACGAGACGCTCCTTGTCACCCTTGCCCTGCACACGCAGCACTTGATCGGCCAAGCTCAGTTCGTACAGCCGCAGCCCGACCAGTTCACTCACCCGCAGCCCGCTGGCGTACATGAGCTCCAGCATGGCACGGTCCCGCAGGCCCAAGGGCTCGCTCACATCGGGGGCGCGCAGCAGCTGCTCCACCTGCGCCTGGGTGAGGGTTTTCGGTACACGCTGCAAACGCTTGGCAGGCAGCAGCTTGAGCGTCGGATCGGCGTGTACCACCCCTTCCCGCAGCGCCCAGCGGAAATAGCGCCGCAACACCGTCAGGCGCCGGTTGGCCGACGCAGCCTTGCCCCGCGCATGGCGCCAGGCCATGTAGGCCAGCACATCGGCTTCGGTCGCTTGGTGCAGTTCCCGCTTGGGCTGGCCCGCCCGAGCACCGTCAGGGCCGGTATCGGCCAGCCAGTGCGCAAACTGCTGCAAGTCGCTTCGGTAGGCCGCCAGGGTATGGGCCGCCAGACCATCCTCCAGCCACAATGCATCGAGAAAACGTTCCAGCACAGCCCTTACCGCCTTATCATCGTCGGATGCACATCCTACACCCCATCGCCGCGTTCACAGACAACTACATCTGGGCACTGCACGACGGCACACAGGCCTTCGTGGTGGACCCCGGGGATGCGGCCCCGGTGACGGCGTGGTTGCAAGCGCAGGGGCTGGCCTTGGCCGGCATCCTGATCACCCACCACCATGCCGACCACACGGGAGGCGTGGCCGAACTCATGGCCAGCACCCGTGCCCCGGCGTGGGGACCTGCCTACGAAACCCTGCCGGATGGCGTGCAGCGACTCAGCGGCGGCGAACAGGTCACGCTGCTCGACCTGACCTTCGACGTCATCGACGTGCCTGGACACACGGCCGGCCACATCGCCTACTTCTGCCCCGACGTGGACGGAAAACCGTTGCTGTTTTGCGGCGATACGCTGTTTTCCGGGGGCTGCGGCCGCCTGTTCGAAGGCACGCCGGCCCAGATGCTGGCTTCGCTCGATCGCCTGGCCGCCCTGCCGGGCCCCACCCGCGTCTGTTGCACCCACGAATACACGCTGGCCAACCTGCGCTTTGCCCAAGCGGTGGAGCCCCACAACGAGGCGCTCGCCCAATACCACCGCTGGTGCCAAGCCGAACGCGATGCGGGTCGCCCCACCCTGCCCAGCCATCTCGACCGGGAGCGGGCCATCAATCCCTTTTTGCGCAGCCGGGAACCTTCGGTGCGAAGCGCGCTCAGCCAACAGGGCCCTCTGCCGGCGGACGACGCCGGCGTCTTCGGTGCCCTGCGAGCTTGGAAAGACCGCTTTCGCTGACCAGACCGCATCTCATCCAGTCCACATGACACCCCCTCCTTCCCCACCCTTGCCACGTACGACACTCCCCCGCCTGGGCATCATGCTGCTGGGCCCCTTGATACTCGGGGCCTGCGCCAGCCTGCCCCCCGGCGACACCTCGGCCAGCGCGGACGACGGGCAAGCCCCCCGCCCCATCACCACGACTCGGCCAGCCACGAAATCCGCCCCGGTGATCCCGAACGGCCCCCTCCAATCGATCACCACCGCCCCGCCCACACCGACCCCCGCAGCCGTCGCCACCCTGGAGGCCCCGAAAGATCTGTGGGATCGGATGCGCCGAGGCTTCGCCATCCCGGATCTGGACACCGACCTGGTGCGTCACCATGAACAGTGGTACGCCAACCGGCCCGACTACATCCAGCGCATGGTGGACCGGGGCAGCAAATACCTGTTCCACATCGTCGAAGAGGTGGAGCGCCGTGGCATGCCCCAGGAACTGGCGCTGCTGCCCTTCATCGAAAGCGCGTTCAACCCGCAGGCCGTCTCCCACGCCCGGGCGGCAGGCATGTGGCAGTTCATGCCTGCCACCGGGCGCGACTTCGACCTCAAGCAGAACGCCTTCCGCGACGATAGGCGCGACGTGCTCGCCTCCACCCGCGCAGCGCTCGACTACCTGGAACGGCTGCACCGCATGTTCGGCGACTGGCACTTGGCCCTGGCCGCCTACAACTGGGGCAATGGCAACGTCTCGCGCGCCATCCAGCGCAACCGCGCCGCCGGTCTGGACACCGGCTACCTGGACCTGCGCATGCCCGACGAGACACGCAACTACGTGCCCAAGCTGCAGGCCGTCAAGAACATCATCGCCGACCCGCAGCGCCTCAATGTCCGCCTGCCCAAGGTCGGCAACCACCCGTTCTTCGACACCGTCACGATCGACCGCGACATGGACGTGGCCCTGATCGCCGAACTCGCCGACGTCAGCCTGGCCGACTTTCGCCAGCTCAACCCCTCGCACAACAAACCGGTGATCATGGCCGCGGGCACCTCCACGGTGCTGCTGCCCTGGGACAACGCCGCGCTGTTCGAGGAAAGGCTGCGCCAGCACAACGGTCCCACCGCCACCTGGACCGCCTGGCGTGTCCCGCGCGACATGACCACGGCGGAAGCGGCCCGACAGCACCAGCTCACCGAAGCCCAACTGCGCGAAGTCAACCGCATTCCGCCGCGCATGATGCTGCGCGCCGGCTCCACGGTCCTGGTCCCGCGCCAAGGCAAGCTCGACAACGACGTGCCCGAGCACATCGCCGACAACGGCCAGATCCTGCTGGTCCCTGAAGCCGTGGCGGCGCGCGCCCAGCGGGTCACGGTCCGCGCTGGCGACACCCTGTCGGCGATCGCCCGCCGCCATGGCGTGACCGTAGCCAACCTGCAGGCCTGGAACAACCTGCGCCCGAACCAGCCAATCCGCATCGGTCAGGTGTTGATGGTGCACGGGCGCGGCTCTGCCACAGCGGCTGCCACCCCGACACCACAGGGCAACCGCACGACAACCCAGAGCAAAACGGCACCCACCACCCGCACGGCCCAGGCCAGCAGCAAGACGCCCGTCGCCACCCGCTGAAACGGCCAGCCCACCCTGCTGAGCGGGTTGGGCCCCAATACAAAAAAGGGAAGCCGATGGCTTCCCCTTTGGGTGATATGGAGCGGGAAACGAGGTTCGAACTCGCGACCTCAACCTTGGCAAGGTTGCGCTCTACCAGCTGAGCTATTCCCGCATGGCCCCGCTTGCACGAAGCGAGGCTTGGCGCACTGGAGGCGCGGGCCGGAGTCGAACCGACCTACTCGGATTTGCAATCCGGTGCATAACCGCTTTGCTACCGCGCCTTATGGGGTGCTTACCCGGTTCACANGCTGAGCTATTCCCGCATGGCCCCGCTTGCACGAAGCGAGGCTTGGCGCACTGGAGGCGCGGGCCGGAGTCGAACCGACCTACTCGGATTTGCAATCCGGTGCATAACCGCTTTGCTACCGCGCCTTATGGGGTGCTTACCCGGTTCACACCGGATAAAAAAGGGAAGCCCGGGCTTCCCGTTTTTATCCGGGGTGAACCGGGTAAGCACCCCAGAAGGCGCGGTAGCAAAGCGGTTATGCACCGGATTGCAAATCCGAGTAGGTCGGTTCGACTCCGGCCCGCGCCGCCAGTGCGCCAAGCCTCGCTTCGTGCAAACGGGGCCATGCGGGAGTAGCTCAGCTGGTAGAGCGCAACCTTGCCAAGGCTGAGGTCGCGAGTTCGAACCTCGTTTCCCGCGCCAGTATCCTCAAAGGGAAGCCCGGGCTTCCCTTTCAGGATACTGGAGCGGGAAACGAGGTTCGAACTCGCGACCTCAACCTTGGCAAGGTTGCGCTCTACCAGCTGAGCTATTCCCGCATGGCCCCGCTTGCACGAAGCGAGGCTTGGCGCACTGGAGGCGCGGGCCGGAGTCGAACCGACCTACTCGGATTTGCAATCCGGTGCATAACCGCTTTGCTACCGCGCCTTATGGGGTGCTTACCCGGTTCACACCGGATAAAAAAGGGAAGCCCGGGCTTCCCTTTGAGGATACTGGAGCGGGAAACGAGGTTCGAACTCGCGACCTCAACCTTGGCAAGGTTGCGCTCTACCAACTGAGCTATTCCCGCGTGTTTCAAGCTTTGCCGCCGATGGTGCTTGGCATCGCCTGAAGCCATTATTCTATACCGTTTTTTAGAGCTCCTCGTCAAAATCGGCAAAGATTTTCTCAGTGCTTGATGGTCTCCGCCGTTGCGCCCACGGTCGGCTCCGCCGCTGAGGCCGACGCCAACTCCTCTTCAGCAAGCGGTACGGGCAGACGCTCCAAGGCCAGTTCCAGTACCTGATCGATCCACTTCACCGGAACGATCTCCAGACCTTGCTTGACGTTGTCCGGAATCTCGGCCAAGTCCTTGACG
Source organism: Tepidicella baoligensis (assembly GCF_013432195.1). Lineage (GTDB taxonomy): Bacteria > Pseudomonadota > Gammaproteobacteria > Burkholderiales > Burkholderiaceae_C > Tepidicella > Tepidicella baoligensis. The sequence continues at coordinate 140,705 of NZ_JACCDB010000005.1, forward strand.
TTGTCCTCGGGGATGATCACCGTCTTGATGCCGCCGCGCAGCGCCGCCAGCAGCTTCTCCTTGAGACCCCCGATCGCCGTCACCTCGCCACGCAGGGTGATCTCGCCGGTCATGGCCACATCGGCACGCACCGGAATGCCGGTCAACGCCGACACCATGGCGGTGGTCATGGCCGCACCCGCGCTGGGGCCGTCCTTGGGCGTGGCGCCATCAGGCACGTGGATGTGGATGTCCTTTTTCTCGAACACCTCGTCCTTGATGCCCAGGTTGCGCGCGCGGCTGCGCACCACGGTGCGCGCCGCTTCCACGGACTCCTTCATCACGTCACCGAGCTGGCCGGTGCGGATGACGTTGCCCTTGCCCGGCATCAAGGCCGCCTCGATGGTCAGCAGGTCGCCACCCACCTCGGTCCACGCAAGGCCCACGACCTGACCTACCTGGTTCTGTTGCTCGGCACGCCCGTAGGTGAACTTGCGCACGCCCAGGAATTCGCTCAGGTTGTCGGCGTTCACCACCACGGGCGGCGAGTACTTCTTGAGCAGCAGGCCCTTGACCACCTTGCGGCAGATCTTGGACAGCTCGCGCTCCAGCGAGCGCACGCCAGCCTCGCGGGTGTAGTAACGCACCACGTCGCGCACGGCGTCCTCGGTCACGGTCAGCTCACCGTCCTGGATGCCGTTGTTCTTGAACTGCTTGGGCAGCAGATACTGCAGCGCGATGTGGGTCTTCTCGTCCTCGGTGTAACCGGAGAGGCGGATCACCTCCATGCGGTCCAGCAGCGCGGGCGGAATGTTCATGGAGTTGGACGTCGCCACGAACATCACGTCCGACAGGTCGAAGTCCACCTCCACGTAGTGGTCGGCAAAGGTGTGGTTCTGCTCCGGGTCCAGCACCTCCAGCAGGGCTGACGACGGGTCGCCACGGAAATCCATGCCCAACTTGTCGATTTCGTCCAGCAAGAACAGAGGGTTCTTGGTGCCGACCTTGGTCAGGCTTTGCAGGACTTTGCCTGGCATGGCACCGATGTAAGTACGGCGGTGACCGCGAATTTCGGCCTCGTCGCGCATGCCCCCCAGTGCCATGCGCACGTATTTGCGGCCCGTGGCCTTGGCGATCGACTGCCCCAGCGAGGTCTTGCCCACGCCAGGCGGCCCCACCAGGCACAGAATGGGGGCCTTGACCTTGTCCACGCGCTGCTGCACCGCGAGATATTCCAGGATGCGGTCTTTGACCTTGTCCAGCCCATAGTGGTCTTCGTTGAGCACTTGCTCGGCAAAGGCCAGGTCGTGCTTGATTTTGGTCTTCTTGCTCCAGGGCAGGCTGGTAAGCACATCAATGTAGTTGCGCACCACCGTGGCCTCGGCCGACATGGGCGACATCAGCTTGAGCTTCTTGAGCTCGCTTTCCGCCTTCTTGCGGGCTTCGGCGGGCATCTTGGCCTGTTTGATCTTCTTTTCGATTTCCTCGATGTCGGCGCCCTCTTCGCCCTCGCCCAGCTCCTTTTGAATGGCCTTGACCTGCTCGTTCAGGTAGAAGTCGCGCTGATTCTTCTCCATCTGGCGCTTGACGCGGCCCCGGATGCGCTTGTCCACATTGAGGATCTCGACCTCACGCTCGAGTTGGGCAAACAGGTTTTCCAGCCGTTGCGTGACGACGTCGAGGTCCAGCACACTCTGCTTGGCCTCCAGCTTGAGTGGCAGATGCGCGGCAATCGTATCGGCCAGTCGGCCAGGATCGTCGATGCTGGCGATCGAGGTGAGGATTTCGGAAGGGATCTTTTTATTGAGCTTGACGTACTGGTCGAACTGCTGCATCACGGCGCGACGCAGCGCTTCGAGCTCGGTGGGGTTGGCCTGCGCCAGCTCGTCTTCATGCGTGATGGGCATGACCTCGGCATGAAAATGGGTCTCACCTTCCTGTACGCCAAGCACTTTGGCACGCTGCACGCCTTCGACCAGCACCTTGACGGTACCGTCGGGCAGCTTGAGCATCTGCAGGATGCTGGCCACACAACCCATCTCGAACATGTCGTCGGCGGCGGGTTCGTCCTTGGCGGCCGTCTTCTGCGCCACCAGCATGATGCGGCGCTCGTGCTCCATCGCGGCTTCGAGCGCCTTGATACTCTTGGGGCGACCCACGAACAGGGGAATCACCATGTGTGGGAACACCACCACGTCGCGCAGGGGCAACAGGGGCAGCGTCACGGGCTGGCTGGAGAGAGTGGGGTGTCCTGACATCTTCTTACCTCAATCTGAATCGGGCAAATGGGGCTGAAGTCGGCCAGTTCAACCCGCTTGCCAACAGGGGTTGGGGCGCCACGCGCCGTTCACCCCGGGAAGTCAGGCCTGACGGGCGGCTTCTCGATACACCAGCAAGGGGGGTTTGCCCTCCTCGATGGTGGACTCGTCCACGACCACTTTTTCGACATTTCGTATGCTGGGAAGTTCAAACATCGTGTCCATGAGCGCCTGCTCCAGGATGGAACGCAACCCCCGGGCACCGGTTTTGCGCTTGATGGCCTTGCGCGCGATCGCCTTGAGCGCCGCCGGCCGCACCTCCAATTCCACACCTTCCATGCGCAGCAGTTGGGCAAACTGCTTGACCACGGCGTTTTTGGGTTCAGTAAGGATGTCGACCAGCGCGTCCTCACCCAGCTCGGCCAGCACGGTCACGACGGGCAGGCGACCCACCAGCTCGGGAATCAGGCCAAAACGGACCAGGTCGTCAGGCTCGACCTCGGCGAATACCTCGGTCAGGCTGCGCTGCTGCTTGCTCTTGACGGCGGCACCAAAACCAATGCCGGACGCTTCGGTGCGGCTCTCGATCACCTTTTCCAGACCCGCAAAGGCGCCACCGCAAATGAACAGGATGTTGGAGGTGTCCACCTGCAGCATGTCCTGGTTGGGGTGCTTGCGCCCCCCCTGAGGAGGCACCGAAGCCAGCGTCCCTTCAATGAGCTTGAGCAGCGCCTGCTGGACGCCTTCGCCCGAGACGTCGCGCGTGATGGAGGGGTTTTCGGACTTGCGGGTGATCTTGTCGATTTCGTCGATGTAAACGATGCCTTGCTGGGCTTTTTCCGGGTCGTAATTGCAAGCCTGCAACAGCTTGGCGATGATGTTTTCCACATCCTCGCCCACATAGCCGGCTTCGGTCAGCGTGGTGGCGTCGGCCATGACGAAGGGCACGTTGAGCATGCGCGCCAAGGTGGAGGCCAGCAGCGTCTTGCCGGAACCGGTGGGGCCGATGAGCAAAATGTTGCTCTTGGCCAGCTCGACGTCGTCTTTTTTCGATGCGTCCTTGTGCCGCAACCGTTTGTAGTGGTTGTACACCGCCACGGACAGGGTTTTCTTGGCCGCTTCCTGGCCAATCACGTAATGGTCGAGGTGCTGCTTGATTTCCAGCGGCGTCGGCAGGGCTTCGCCGTCACCCTGCTTGCCCACGGTGGTGGGCGGCAGCTCGTCGCGGATGATGTCGTTGCACAGGTCGATGCACTCGTCGCAGATGAACACCGAGGGGCCTGCGATGAGCTTCTTGACCTCGTGCTGACTCTTGCCGCAGAAAGAGCAGTACAGGGTTTTTTCGCTGGAGGCGCCTTTTTTATCGGCCATGTGGAATTGCCTTGCTACGTTCTCGGGAAAAAGGTTCGGATAGGGGATGATACGGCAGGCAAGCCACCTGGGTTCAAGCGCCGCGTTTGTCGATCACTTTGTCCACCAGGCCGTACTCGGCAGCTTCTGCTGCGCCCATGAAGTAGTCGCGCTCGGTATCGCGCTCGATCTTCTCCAAGGGCTGGCCGGTACGCTCGCTGAGGATACGGTTCAGATCGGCGCGCAGACGCAGAATTTCGCGGGCATGGATCTCGATGTCGGTGGCCTGACCCTGTGCACCGCCCAAGGGCTGATGGATCATCACACGCGAATTGGGCAGCGCAAAACGCTTGCCCTTGGCGCCGGCTGCGAGCAAGAAAGCCCCCATGCTGGCCGCCATGCCCACGCACAGCGTCGAGACGTCAGGCTTGATGAAGTTCATGGTGTCGAAAATCGCCATGCCGGCACTGACCGAACCACCGGGTGAATTGATGTAAAGAGAGATGTCTTTGTCGGGGTTTTCGCTCTCCAGAAACAACAACTGGGCCACCACGAGGTTGGCGGACTGGTCGTTCACCGGCCCCACCAGAAAGACCACACGCTCTTTGAGCAGGCGGGAGTAGATGTCGTAGGCGCGCTCGCCACGGCCCGATTGCTCGATCACCATGGGCACCAGGCCCAGGTTCTGTGCGTCCAATGCGCTCATCTGTTTGTGCTCCGTTTGAAAGGCTGAACAACGCTACTGTAACCAATGCAGCAAAGCTGCGTCGACGAGGCGGGTGCGCCCCTTGAGACAGCGACAAAAAAAGGGCGGAATGCTCCGCCCCGTGTGGCCGGCGCCAGAGCCAGCGCCCCGGCAGACACAACCGGATCAGGCCTGCCCCATCAGCTCCTCGAAGCTGAGCGTCTTGTCGATGACTTTGGCCTTGGAGAGCACGAATTCGGTGACGTTGTTCTCGATCACGATCGCCTCGATCTCGGCCAGGCGCCGGTTGTCGCTCTTGTACCAGCGCACCACATCGGCCGGACTTTCGTAGGAAGCGGCCAGCTCATTGACATGGGCGTCGATTTGCTCCGGCTTGGCATGCAGGCCGTTGGCGTTGACCAATTCGGCGACGACCAGGCCCAGACGCACGCGGCGCTCGGCCTGTTCCTGGAACAGTTCGGCCGGAATGGGGGCCTTGTCGGCATCCTTGACGCCACGCTGTTGGAGGTCGGCGCGGGCAGCCTCGATCAGGCGCTGCACTTCGGCCTCGACGCTGGCTTTGGGCAGGTCCAGCTCGGCCTTGGCCACGAGCGCATCCATCACGGCAGCCTTGTTGCGGGCCTGCACGCGGAACTTGACTTCACGCTCCAGGTTTTTCTTGATGTCGGCCCGCAGGGCCTCCACCGTCCCCTCGGCAATGCCCAGAGACTTGATGAAAGCCTCGTTCACCTCGGGCAGATGAGCGGCTTCCACCTTGTGCAGAGTGACCAGGAAATCGGCCTGCTTGCCGGCCACGTCCTTGCCGTGGTAATCCTCGGGGAAACTCAGCGGGAAGGTTTTGGACTCACCGGGTTTCATGCCACGCACGGCATCTTCGAATTCCTTGAGCATCTGGCCTTCGCCGAGCAGGAATTGGAAACCGGTGGCTTTGCCGCCCTCGAAGGGTTCGCCGTCGATCTTGCCTTCGAAGTCGATGGTCACGCGGTCGCCGTCTTGGGCGGCCTCGTCGGCCGGGCGCTGGCCAAAGGTGCGGCGCTGCTTGCGCAGGATGTCGAGCGTGCGGTCGATGGCCGCTTCGTTCACTTCGGCGGAAACCTTTTCGACTTCAGCTTCGGCGAGGTCCCCGATCTTGACTTCGGGATACACCTCGAAAATGGCCTCGAACGCCACCTTGCCTTCAGGCGCACCTTCCTTCTCGTTGATGCGGGGTGTGCCGGCAATGCGCAGCCGGGCTTCCTGGGCAGCGGCGTTGAAAGCCTCACCGACCTTGTCGTTCATGACCTCATAGTGCACGGAGTAACCATAGCGCTGGGCCACGACATTGAGCGGCACTTTGCCAGGACGGAAACCGTCCATCTTGACTTGGCGCTGCAGGCGCTTGAGGCGGTTTTCCACTTCCTTCTGAATGACTTCCACCGGCAGCTCGAGCGTGATTTTGCGCTCCAGCTTTTCCAGGGTCTCAACGTTCACTGCCATGGTTTTCTCCTGTAGGGGCACAGGGCAGCGAGCGGCTGCCACTGGGAATTCGGGGTTTGGGTATCAAGTTGCTGGTGCGCGGGGGGGGACTCGAACCCCCACACCATTGCTGGCGTCAGGACCTAAACCTGGTGCGTCTACCAATTTCGCCACCCGCGCGGACCATCGATGCCATGCGTCTACCCGAAGGCAGGCGCAGCAAACCGGGTATTGTAAGCCTTCTGAGAAGGGCCACCGAGCCGACACGGGATCGATATGAGGGACGGGCATAATCGCTGCACCGGTGAATCCCATGCAAGGCGTCGATCATTACGAAAATTTCCCTGTCGCCTCCTGGCTGTGCCCACCGGATCTACGCCCGCCGATCGCGGCCATTTACCATTTCGCGCGGACGGCCGATGATTTGGCCGACGAGGGCGACGCGCCTGCCGAGCAACGGCTGGCCAGTCTGCGCGCCTATCGCGCCGAATTGATGCGGGCTTCTGAGGAGGCGAGCGCATCCGCTCCTGCAACGCCTGCGGCGTCTTCACAGTGGCCAGAGATTTTTCAGCCGCTGGCGCGGGTCATCCGGCAGCATCGGCTGCCTGTTACGCTGCTGCACGCCTTGCTGGATGCCTTCGAGCAAGACGTGCGCCACACGGCGGCCGGCCTGCGCTATCCCGATATGCCCGCCCTGCTCGACTACTGCTCGCGCTCGGCCAATCCGGTGGGGCGGCTGCTGCTGCACTTGTACGGGGTCGATGACAAGATATCGCTCGAACAAAGTGACGCGATTTGCAGCGCTTTGCAACTGATCAACTTCTGGCAGGATTTGAGTATCGACCTGCCGCGTGGCCGCCTGTACCTGCCTGCCGATGCGCTGGAGCGCCACGGCGTGGAGCCTGCACAGTTGATGGCTCAGCGCCAGCCCTACCCCGCCGCCGAGGCCATGGTGCAAGCACTGAGCGCCCAGGCCCGGCACTTGATGATGCAAGGCGCCCCGCTGCCCCACCGCCTGCCCGGCCGAGTCGGGTGGGAATTGAGGCTGGTCATCCAGGGGGGATTGCGGATTCTTGACAAAATCGAGACTTTGCACGGCCGTACCTGGTTACATCGACCCCGCCTGACCCTGGCCGACGGGCCATTGCTGCTCTGGCGTGTGGTGCGCCACTCGCCGCCCGTTGGATCCACCGCTGCCGCACCACCCACCCACCATCGCCCATGATCCGTGCGCTTACCCGGTTCACACCCCGCCATCTCCGGCACCCTGTCCTCACCGGTTTGTTTCTGGCGGCTGCGCTGACATCCCCCTGGCCGGGGTCGGCCAGGGCCCAGGCACCGGATGTCCAGACCGCGCGTCTGGGCAGCGTCTGGCTGTTTCCCGAGCGCTCTGCCCCGGCTCAGGTGTTGGCTCGTAATGAGTCCCGACTGACGGCGGAAGTGGGCGGCGCGGTGACGCGCTGGACCGTGGATGTGGGGGCATCGGTCACGCGCGGGGCGCTGCTGGTCCAGATCGACCCCAAGGATTACGAGCTTGGAGTACAGCGCGCCGAGACGGCGGTGCAGGCGGCTCAAGCACGCCTGCGGCTCGCAGAGGCCCAACTGGCCAGGGCTCGCGAACTTGTCGCCCAGGGTTTTTTTTCTCAAGAGGCGCTGGCCCAGCGTGAAACCGAAGTGGCCCTGCAACGGGCCGAACTGGCATCCGCCCAGACGCAGCTGGCCTCGGCCCTGAGGCAACTGGAGAAAACCACCATCCGGGCACCCTTCAATGCCACGGTGGTGCAGCGCACGGTACAGCTGGGCGAAATCGTGGCCCCCGGCGCGCCGCTCATGGTGCTTGCCGAAGCAGGCCCGACCGAGGTGGAGGCCAGTGTCCCACCCACGGACGTGCCCGGCCTGCGCCGGGCCATGACCCCCCAGTTCCAGGCTCAGGGTCAGACCGAACGCCATCCCGTGCGGCTGCTGCGGGTGGCGGGGACCGTGCAGACCGGCAGCCGCACCCAGACCGTGCGGCTGGGCTTCACCGAGGCAACCGCATGGCCACCGGGCTCCAGCGGTCTGCTGCTGTGGCAGGACCCGACCCCGCACATTCCGGCCAGCCTGATCGTCAAGCGGGGCCATGCCCTGGGGGTGTTCGTGCAAGAAGGCCGTGTGGTGCGGTTCGTGCCCATGCCCGGGGCCCAGGAAGGCCGTGCGGCACCCACGACGCTGCCGGCCGAAACGCTGATCGTGGTGCGCGGCCAGGCAGCGCTCAACGATGGCCAATCCATCGACTGACGCGGAGCCCACGATGCGATTCATGCGCGCCTTGCTGACCAACCACCCGCTGGCCAACATCGCCTTCGTGGTGGTGATGCTGATCGGCCTGGTGAGCTACCTACAGATGCCCCGCGAGCAAGACCCGGAAATCAACTTCAACTGGGTCAACATCACCACGGTGCTCCCCGGCGCCAGCGCGGAAGACGTCGAACGGCTCATCACCAACCCGCTGGAAGACGCCATCCAGGGCGTGGCCGACGTGCGCTTCGTCATCTCCAACTCGCGCGAAAACGTCTCCAGCATGCTGGTGCGCTTTCGCGAGATCAACGAGCGCACCTTCGACAAGCGCATGAACGATCTGCGGCGCGAGATCCAGAACAAAGCGGCCAGCGAACTGCCCGCCGAAGCCCGCGAACCCCGCATCCTCGAAATCACCACCTCCAACGGTTTCCCGACCGCCTCCATTCGCCTGATGGGGCAGGCCGACGACGAGACCCTGCGCGTCAACGCCCGGCGCATCAAGTCCGACCTGGAGCGCATGAGCGGCATCGATCAGGTGTTTGCGTCGGGCCTGCGCGACCCGGAAATTCTCGTCAGCCCCGACCCGGCGGCCCTGGCCGCGCGCCACCTCACGGCAGCCGACGTGGCCGACGCGCTGCGCGCCTGGTGGCGCGACACCTCCGCCGGCACCCTCAAGACGCAGGACGGGGCCTGGTCGGTCAGTCTGCGCGGCGTGCAAGTGGACCCGGCCAGCCTGGCCACGCTGCCGGTGGCCTCCGCCAGCCGCCCGGGGGCAGGCGCCCGGCTCGGCGAAGTGGCCCGCATCGAGCAGGCGCGCGCGCCGGCCTCGCAATACGCCTCCTCCGACGGCCGCCCCACCATCTCGATGGCGGTCACGAAAAAAGCCCGGGTCAACACCCTGGAATTGGTGGACCGCTTGCGTGCTTACATCGAGGAGCAGAACCCCATCCTCGCGCAGCAAGGGCTGACGCTGGCGCTGACCGATGACCAGACCGTGCCCACGCGCGAAGCCATCGACGTGATGCAGACCAACGCCCTGTACGGCATCCTGCTGGTGCTGGCGGTGTGCTGGCTGTTCCTGGGCTGGCGCATCGGCGTGCTGGTGGCCCTGGGGATCCCGTTCTCGCTCATGGGCACTTTTGCCTTGCTGGCCCCGCTGGACTACACGGTCAACGTCTCGGTGCTGCTGGGTGTGGTCATCGCGCTGGGGATGCTGGTGGACGACGCCGTGGTGGTGGTGGAAGCCATTTACTACCGCATGGAGCGTGGCCAGCAGGTGCTGCAGGCCAGTTTGGACGGGATTGCCGAAGTGTGGAAGCCGGTGATCGCCTCCATCGCCACCACGCTGGCGGCCTTTCTGCCGCTGATGCTGCTACCCGGCATCGTGGGCAAGTTCATGTTCGTCATCCCTTTCGTGGTGACGGTGGCACTGCTCATCTCCATCATCGAGGCGTTCTGGATGATGCCGGTGCATGTGAGCGTGATCGGCGTGCGGTTCGACAACCCCTCGCGTGTGCAGCGCTGGCGCAACGCCTTCAACCACGCCATCCGCCTGCGCTATGCCCAGGCACTGGCTTACGTGCTGCGCCGCCCCGTGCGTTTTGGCCTGGTGGGTTTGGGCATCATCGGGCTGGCCATCTCGCTGGTGGTCACCGGCATCGTTCGGGTGCAGTTCTTTGCGTTCGATCCGGTGCGCGCGTTTTATGTGAACGTGGACATGCCCGCCAGTGCCACGCTGGAAGAAACGCTGGCGGCCACCGAGGCCGTGGAACGCGAAGTACGTCGGCACCTGCGGGGCGTGGGCCCGGCCGAAGAAGGCCACGAGGCCCGGGCCGTCACCTCCACGGCAGGGCTGAAGTTCACCGACACCGAGCCGGTCTATGGCGACCAGTACGGCCTGGTGTTTGTCTCGCTCAACCCCCGCACCGACGACGCCCGCGAGGTGATGGAGGTGGTCGAAGCCATGCGTGCCGACATCGAGGCCATGAGCACGCCCGGCCTCAAGAGCTTTACCGTGCTCTCTGGCGGCCCGCCGGCGGGCAAAGCCATCAGCATCAAGGTGCGCGGCGACGACTTCGACCGCATCCAGGAAGCGGCCAATGCCATCAAGGAACTCGTAGCGGCCATCCCCGGCACGAAAGACATCCAGGACGACAACCTGCCGGTCCGGCCCCAACTGCAGCTCACTCTCAACCGCGAAGCCATGCGCGACATGGGGCTCAATGCCCAGCAGGTGGCGCGGCTGGTGCGCCTGGCCGTGGACGGCGAGACGGTCGCCTTCACCCGGGACCAGGGCGACAAGATCGAACTGCGCGTGCGCAGCGCCTCGGCGCTGGATCTGCGAGCAGACCCGGCCGAACTGCTCAACGAGCCCGTCGCCCTGCCCAATGGGCAGATCACCCGACTGGGCGAACTGGTCGATGTGGAGGTACAGCCCGGCCGCGGGTTCATCCGCCATTACAACCTGCGCCGCACCATCACCGTGGAGGCCAACCTCGACAAAGACATCACCGACACCAAGGCCGCCAATGACATGATCAAGGCCGGCTGGGAGCGCATTCGGGCGAACCACCCCGGCATCGACCTGGACTTCTCCGGCGAGTTGGAGGACATCGAAGAAAGCCTCAACGCCATGGGCGTGCTGTTCCTGCTCGGAGTGGGCCTGATTTACCTGATACTGGCGGCCCAATTCCGCAGCTACTTCCAGCCATTGATGATTCTGGTTTCAGTCCCCCTGGCCTTCACCGGCGTGGCCTTCGGCCTCGCGATTTCGGGCAACCCGCTGTCGCTGTACACCCTCTACGGCGTGATCGCGCTCAGCGGTATTGCGGTGAACTCGGCCATCGTGCTCATCGATGCGGCCAACGAACGGCTCAAGCAGGGCATGAGCGTGATGCACGCGACCATCTATGCGGCCCGGCGGCGCGTCGTGCCCGTGCTCATTACCAGCTCGACGACGATAGGCGGGCTCTCGTCGCTGGCCTTTGGGCTGGGTGGTCAGAGCCTGCTGTGGGAACCGGTGGCGGCGAGCATCGTCTGGGGGCTGGCCGTGTCCACCGTGCTCACCCTGTTCGTGGTGCCGCTGCTGTTCCAGAGCTTCATGCGTCTTCGGCAGGTCTGGGCCCAGGGAAAGGAGTGGGCATGACACCCGAAGCCTACGCCCAAGACAAAGCCGCGGCCTCGGGCAGCAGCTTTTACTATGCGTTTCTGTTCCTGCCGCCCCCCCGAAGGGCGGCCATCACGGCGTTCTACGCCTTCTGCCGCGAAATCGACGATGTGGTGGACGAGGTACACGACCCTGGGGTCGCTCAGGCCAAGCTCAACTGGTGGCGCCAACAGGTGCTGCGCTGCTTCAACGATGCCCACGGCCCTCCTGAACACCCTGCCCTGCTCGCCCTGCGGCCGCACCTGCCGGTGTACGGTATCGAATCCGCCCACCTGATGCAGGTGATCGACGGCTGCCAGATGGATCTGGAGCAAACCCGCTACCTGGATTACGCCAGCCTGCAACGTTATTGCCATTTGGTGGCGGGCGTGGTGGGTGAGGTCGCCGCGCGCATCTTCGGCCAGACCGACCCGGCCACCACCGCCTACGCCCACCGGCTGGGGCTGGCTTTCCAGCTCACCAACATCATCCGCGACGTGGGTGAAGACGCCATGCGCGGTCGCATCTACCTGCCCGTCAACGAACTGCAGCGCTTCGACATCAAAGCCCATGAACTGCTCCGACGCGGGCAGACCAGCGACGACACCTTCTTCCGCCGCTTTGAGGCGCTCATGCGCTTTCAGATCGAACGCGCCCTGGGCTGCTATGACGAGGCCTTGACCCTGCTGCCCGGCGCAGACCGCCGCTCGCAGAAGCCGGGCCTGATGATGGCCAGCATCTACCGCACCTTGCTGCGCGAAATCGCCACCGAGCCCCAGCTGGTGCTGAGCCGGCGCGTCAGCCTCACGCCCCTGCGCAAGTTCTGGTTGGCCTGGAAAGTGCAGGCCTTGGGACGGCTGTGAGCCGGCGAGTGGCGATCATTGGCGGGGGTTGGGCCGGATTGGCAGCTGCCGTCCGAGCCACCGAACTGGGCCTACGGGTCAGCGTGTACGAAGCGTCACGCCAGTGGGGAGGACGTGCCCGGCGCCTCCAGCTCGTCCATCCAGACGGTCACGTCCTGCCTCTGGACAACGGGCAGCACATCCTGATCGGTGCCTACCGCCAAACCCTGGCGCTGATGCGCACCGTGGGCGTGCCTCTGCAGGAGGTGCTGCGCCCCATGCCACTGGACCTGCGCTTTGCCGACGGCGGGGGCCTGGCCACGCCACGCTGGGCACGCCACTGGCCTGCCCCACTCGACATCCTGGCGGCCGTCTGCCAGGCAGGCGGTTGGTCGTGGAGTGACCGATGGTCGTTTCTGTTGGCCGCTGCACGGTGGCGTCACCAGGGCTTCGAGTGTCCCGCGCAGGCCAGCGTCGCCGACCTGTGCGCGGGACTCACCCCGCGCGTGATGGAAGACCTGATCGAACCCTTGTGCGTGGCGGCCCTCAACACCCCGGCCCGGGAGGCGAGCGGACAGGTGTTCCTGACCGTGCTGCGCGACGCTTTGCTGGGCCAGGGCACGCCGCCTTGGCGCGCATCCGACCTGCTGCTGCCCTGCGCCGATCTGGGCCGGCTCCTGCCGGATGCCGCGGTCCAATGGCTGCAACGCCAGGGCGCCAGCGTGCACACCGGCTCGCGCGTGCGCAGCCTGATGCGCCAGGGCACCACTTGGCACCTGACGACACCCGCCTTCACCCATGCTGCGGACCATGTGATCGTGGCCACTGGGGCACCGCAAGCCTGTGACTTGCTGCAGCGGGTGGCTGGCGTGCCAGCCGATTGGCTGACCCGGGCCCGAGCCATCCGACATGAACCCATCGCCACCCTCTATGTTCAGGGCGAACTGGAGCAGGGATGGCCCGGCCCACAGCCCATGCTCGCTTTGCGCAGCCGCCATGCCGGTGAGCCCGCGCAATACGTGTTCCACCGCAACCAGTTGGATGGAGCCCTCTGGCCGGCCGGGCAACCAAACACAGCGCTGCTGGCCTTCGTGGCCAGCGCATACCGGCTGGATCGGCCCGACCTGGAAGCTGCCGTACTGGCCCAAGCACAGGAACAGCTCGGGCTGCGCCATGCACGGCTGCTGCAAACGGTGATAGAAAAACGCGCCACTTTCGTCTGTTCTCCCGGTCTGCAACGCCCAGGACAAGACCTCATGGCTGGGCTGACGGCAGCAGGAGACTACATCGAAGGGCCTTACCCAGCCACGCTGGAAGGCGCCGTGCGCAGTGGCCTGCAGGCCGCAGACCGGGCCTGCATCCAACCCCGCTCCGGCGGCTGAGCGCACTGCCTGCACCAGCCTCGGGGCGATGGCTTGCTGCACACGCCTTTCAGGCGGGGAACACCCCCGTGGACAGATACCGGTCCCCCCGGTCACACACCACAAACACGATGGTGGCGTTTTCCACCTGCGCGGCGATCTGCTGCGCCACCCAGCACGCCCCGGCCGCCGAGATGCCGGCAAAAATGCCCTCTTCCCGGGCCAGGCGACGGCACATCTCTTCCGCATCGGCCTGGCTCACGTACACCAGCTCGTCCACATAGGTCGGATCGTAGATTTTCGGCAGGTATTCCTGGGGCCACTTGCGAATGCCTGGAATCCGTGACCCCTCGCTGGGCTGGGCACCGATGATGCGGATGGCCGGGTTCTTTTCCTTGAGGAACCGCGACACGCCCGTGATGGTGCCGGTGGTGCCCATGGCACTGACGAAATGGGTGATCTGCCCGCCCGTCTGTTGCCACAGTTCCGGCCCCGTGGTCTCGTAGTGGATGCGCGGATTGTCCGGGTTGGCGAACTGGTCGAGCACCTTGCCCTTGCCTTCTTTTTCCATTTTCTCGGCCAGGTCGCGGGCGTATTCCATGCCACCGCTCTTGGGCGTGAGGATGAGTTCGGCGCCAAACGCCTTCATGGTCTGGGCGCGCTCGATGGACAGGTCTTCCGGCATGATCAGCACCATGCGGTAACCCTTGATGGCGGCGGCCATGGCCAGCGCGATGCCGGTGTTGCCCGAGGTGGCCTCGATCAACGTGTCGCCGGGCCGAATCTCGCCGCGCTCCTCGGCGCGCCGGATCATGGACAGCGCCGGCCGGTCCTTCACCGACCCGGCCGGGTTGTTGCCTTCCAACTTGCCCAGCACCACATTGCCACGCGCGCGGTGGGCGTCGGCGTTGATGCGCTGCAGCGCCACCAGCGGTGTCTGGCCTATGGCGGCCTCGATGGTGGGGTAGCTCTTGCGGGGGCTGGACTTCTTCGAGGAGGCGGCGATCTTGCTCATGGGGCGGTGCGTGAAGAATGAATGCGGGTGGGAGGTCGGCCTAAAGCCCGTGTCACACTGTGCCATAATTCTGGCTTACTCCTCTGCCGGAGTGGCGAAATTGGTAGACGCAGCAGATTCAAAATCTGCCGGTGCAACACACCGTGCCGGTTCGAGTCCGGCCCCCGGCACCAGATACGAAAGGGCAACATCGATCCGGTGTTGCCCTTTTTCGCGTACCCACTCTTGAGTCGAAGGCAGGCGTTTCATGGTCCTATGGTTGCCCTTGCTGGCGGTGCTGGCAGGTCTTGCGGTGTTGGTCTGGTCGGCCGACAAATTCATCGATGGCTCGGCCGCAGTGGCCCGCCATTTCGCGCTGCCACCGCTGCTCATCGGGGTGGTCATCATCGGCTTTGGGACATCTGCGCCGGAACTCGCGGTTTCGGTGCTGTCGGCCATGGAAGGCAGTCCCGGCATCGCACTGGGTAACGCTTACGGCTCCAACATCGCCAACATCGCCCTCATCCTGGGCCTGACGGCGCTCATCAGCCCAATCGTGGTGCAATCGCAGATCCTGCGCAAGGAGTTGCCGGTCCTCACCGCCATCACCCTGCTGGCGTTCGTGCTGGTCTGGGACTTGTCCATCAGCCGGATCGATGCGTTCATCCTGCTGGTGGTGTTTGCGGGCCTCATGGCCTGGTCGATCCGTGCGGGCATCCGCGACGGACAGGACGCCCTGTCCAAGGAAACCGAGGCCGAACTCGACGCACACCCGATGCCCATCGGCCGGGCGTGGCTGTGGTTGGCCGTGGGACTGGTGCTGCTGATCGCCAGCTCCCGGCTGCTGGTGTGGGGGGCCGTGACCATTGCAGAAAGCTTGGGTGTGAGCGAACTCGTGATCGGGCTGACGGTGGTGGCCGTGGGCACATCCCTGCCGGAACTGGCTTCCTGCATCGCGGCAGCGCGCAAGAACGAGCACGACCTCGCCATGGGCAACATCCTGGGCTCCAACCTGTTCAACACCCTGGCCGTGGTCGGGCTGGCCAGTGCCATCCAGCCTCTGAGCGTAGAGCCAGCCGTGCTGCATCGGGACATGGCCGTGATGGGTGTATTGACCCTCGCGCTGTTCGCACTCGGCTATGGTCGCCACGGGCAGCCGGGCCGCATTTCCCGTCCTGAGGGCGCCTTGTTGCTGCTGTGCT
Organism: Tepidicella baoligensis; assembly: GCF_013432195.1. GTDB lineage: Bacteria > Pseudomonadota > Gammaproteobacteria > Burkholderiales > Burkholderiaceae_C > Tepidicella > Tepidicella baoligensis. Next base: position 156,277 of record NZ_JACCDB010000005.1, read on the forward strand.
TCATGGGCTACACCGCCTGGCTGCTCATCACCACGCTGGGTCCGGTGCGCTGAAGCCGCTCAGCCCGGTTCCGCGTCGCCCCTGAGCCCTGCGCGAACGGTCGGGTAGCGCAGCCGCAACCCCAGCTCCCGCTTCATGCGCTCGTTGCGCAGCCGGCGCGACTCGTTCATGAAGCTCAACACCATCAGCGACAGGTGCTGCTGCGCCCCCTCGCGGGGAATGCGCTGCGGGCGCGGCAGGCCGTACAGATCGGCCACCAGGTCGAAGTAGTCCCCCATCTTCAGGTCGGTGTCATCGCTCACGTTGACCACCCGCTGAGGCGCCTTCCACCACAGCGCCTTGGCGCAAGCGCGGGCCAGATCATCGGCGTGGATGTGGTTGGTATAGACGTCGTCCTCGGGCCGCAGCACCGGTGTTCCCCGCAGCAAGCGCTCACGCGGGCCGCCCGCTCGATCAGGGGCATAAATGCCGGGAATGCGCAGCACGGTCACATCCACACCGAACGCCCGGCCCCACCAGCGCAGCCGCTCCTCGGCATCGACGCGCCGCAACGCCCGTGGCGTGGTGGCCTGGGTGGGCCGGGTTTCCGCCACCCAGGCTCCCCCGCAATCGCCGTACACCCCGGTCGTCGAGCCGTACACGAGCTTGACCGGGCGGCTGCGCAACGCGAGCGCCTGCGTCAAGTGCCTTGTGCGGGGGTCCTGGCGCCAGTCGGCCAGGTTCTCCGACGGAGGGGGAGCCAGGTGGAGCACCCGGGTGGCGATGCCGCTGAGGCGGCGCAGCGTAGCCGCATCGTCCAGATTGCCGTGCAGGGGCACGATGCCTCTGGCCCGCAGCTCGCCCACCCGCTGTGGCGACGAGGTCAGGGCCAGCAGACGCACGCGCCGCCCGTGCCCCAGCACCTGGGCCGTGCGCAGTCCCACGTCACCGCAACCCACCATCAGCACCCGTTCGCGACGAAATCGCGCGGGCAAAGCACCCATTGCAACCATGTGCCTCCACAAGTTTGAGAGAATCGGGCGTCGATCCGGTGGCCCATGGCGTCCGGTTGCCACCACCCCAATGCCACACCCTTTCGAAGTATGACATTCCAGATCACCGTTCAGCCCAGCGGGCGCACCTTCACCGTCAACCCCGACGAAGCCATTCTGACCGCTGGCATCCGGCAAGGCATCGGCCTGCCCTATGGCTGCAAAGACGGCGCCTGCGGCTCCTGCAAGTGCAGGATGCTCGAAGGCTCCGTGGTACATGGCCCACATCAGAGCAAGGCGCTTTCCGCCGATGAGGAAGCCGCCGGCCTCATCCTCACCTGCTGCGCCATCCCCACCAGCGACGTCGTCCTCGAATCGAAACAGGTCACCGAAGCCGGCGCCTTCCCGATCAAGAAAATGCCGGTGCGCGTCACCAGCCTGCATAAAGTCTCCCACGACGTGATGATCGTCAAGCTGCAACTGCCCGCCAACGACACCTTCCAGTACCACGCCGGGCAATACGTGGAGTTCCTGCTGCGCGATGGCAGCCGCCGCAGCTACTCCATGGCCACTGCACCCCACTTGCAGGCCGAGGCTCCCAGCATGGAACTGCACATCCGCCACATGCCTGGCGGCAAGTTCACCGACCATGTGTTCGGTTCCATGAAGGAAAAGGACATCCTGCGCATCGAAGGGCCTTACGGCAGCTTCTTCCTGCGGGAGGACAGCGACAAACCCATGATCCTGCTCGCCTCGGGTACGGGCTTCGCCCCCATCAAGGCCTTGATCCAGCACATGCGTTTCAAGAACATCCAGCGCCCGGCCGTGCTGTACTGGGGCGGGCGCCGTCCCGCCGATCTGTACGAAGACGCCTGGATCCGCGCCCAGTGCGCGGACATGTCGAACCTGCGTTACGTGCCCGTCGTCTCCGACGCCCTGCCCGAAGATGGCTGGACCGGCCGCACCGGCTTCGTCCATCGGGCCGTGCTGGAGGACTTCCCCGATCTCTCCGGCCACCAGGTCTATGCCTGTGGCGCGCCCATCGTCGTCGAATCGGCCCAGCGCGACTACACGGCCGCCGGCCTGCCCCCTGAGGAGTTTTACGCCGACTCGTTCACCTCGGAAAAAGACAAGCTGAGCGCTTGAAGGCCAGATGCGTCGACGAACGACTCAGCGCCCGGCCTCGGCCAGGAGGCGGCGCACGTCGCTGGCCAGGGCCTCGGCCCCACTGTTGTAGCGGTGATACAGGCGAATACGGCCTTGTGTGTCATAGACGTAGCTGCCCGCCGAATGATCGAGCGTGTAGCTCGTGGGCGTGGGGCCATCGACCTTTTTGTAGTAAACCTTGAATGAACGGGCCAACTCTGGCAAACGCTCCAGATCGGTGTAGAGCGCCAGGAACGAGGGGTCGAAACTGGCCATGTATTCGCGCATGATCTCGGGCGTGTCACGCTCTGGATCGACGCTGATGAACAAGCCCTGGAAACGATCGCCCTGATCACCCAGCAGGGCCTTGGCCTGGGCCATTTCGGCCATCGAGGTCGGGCAGACGTCCGGGCATTGCGTGAACCCGAAGAAAACCACCACCACCTTGCCCCGAAAATCGGCCAGGGTACGCCGCTGGCCATGGTGATCGACCAGATCGAACCCGGTGGCGTAATCGGCCCCGGTGATGTCAATGCCCACGAAGCCCGGCTGGTCGCTGCACCCCATCAGGCCACTCAGCAAGAAGGCCGCGCCCGCAGCCGCCAGCCATCGGCGGCGTCGTTGAAAGAAACCCGTCATCACCACACCCTCATCAGATAGTGATCCACCAGCATGGCCGCAAACAGCAGCGACAGGTGGATCAGGGAAAAACGAAAGGTCTTGCGCGCGAGCGCATCGGAATAGTCCCGCCACAAGGCCCAGGCATGGGCACTGAAGCCCACCCCCAAACCCACCGCCACGACGAGGTAGAACCAGCCGTTCATGCGCAGCATGAAGGGCATCAGGGTCGCGGCGAACAGAATCAACGTATACAGGAAAATGTGCAGCCGCGTGAACTCCGAACCGTGCGTGACCGGCAACATCGGCAGACCCGACTGGCGATAGTCCTCGACCCGATAGAGCGCCAGCGCCCAGAAATGAGGTGGCGTCCACAGGAAAATGATCAGGAACAGCACCAGCGCCTCGGCCGACACCGTGTTGGCCATGGCGGCCCAGCCCAGCACCGGAGGCATGGCGCCCGAAGCCCCACCGATCACGATGTTCTGCGGCGTCAGCGGCTTGAGCACCACGGTGTAGATGATGGCGTAGCCTACAAAAGTAGCGCATGTCAACCACATGGTGAGCGGATTCACCCAGACATACAGAATCGCCGAACCGATGGCGCACAGAATGGCCGAAAAGGTCAGCGTCTGCGTGTTGGTGAGCTCGCCCTTGGCCGTGGGCCGCCAGGCGGTACGTTTCATCTTCGCATCGATGTGCTGCTCCACCACACAATTGAAGGCCGCAGCGGCGCCCGCCACCAGCCAGATACCGAAGCAGGCCACAGCGGCTTGCAGCACCTGCTCCCAGGATGGGATGCCCGGCACCGCCAGCACCATACCAATCAGCGCGCAAAACACGATCAGCTGGATCACGCGCGGCTTCATGAGCGCATAGAACTGCCGCCAGGTGGGCGGCAGCGGCGTGGACAAGGACAAGGGGGGACTGCTCATGCCGATTGCTCGCGAAGGACGGTCTGGTGGGCCGGCTGGCGGTCGGCAGCGGGATACGCCGCCGTGAGCCATCCGGTCAGGACCACCACCAGGGCAGCCGCACCGCCGGTATGCGCCACTGCGGCCAGCAGCGGCCACTCCAACACCACGTTGGACAAACCCGTCAACAATTGCCAGCCGCCCAGCGCGAGCAACCAGCGGGCATGGGTGGCGCGACCTTCGATGCGCCAGAAACGCCACGCCAGGTAGGCCAGCATGGCCAACACCCCATAGGCGGCCAGCCGGTGGGTGTAGTGAATGGCGGTCAGAGCGGGAAAGGGAATGGATTCGCCGGAGCGTTGCACGCCCAGCTCACGCCAGAGCTGAAAACCGGCGGCGAAGTCCATATCGGGCCACCAACTGCCTTGGCAGGTCGGGAAATCACGGCAGGCCAAAACGGCGTAATTGGTGCTGACCCAGCCTCCCAAAGCCATTTGCAACCACACCACGGCAAACACGGCCCACAACCAGCGGCGAGTGGCCGGCCGCAACGGCAGGTACGCCGACGCGGCGGCCTCGAACCCGAGCCCGGCCTGCCGATAGCGCACCGCCTGCAAGCGCAACAAGGCCAGCAGCGCCATGCCGCCCAAGAGGTGCAGGGTCACGATGGCGGGAAACAGCTTCATCGTCACCGTCAGCGCCCCGAAGGCCCCCTGCAAACACACCCAGAACAGCGTCACCATGGGCCAAAACACCGAAAGCTGGATACGCTGCCGCTCGCGCCAACTGAAAACCGCCAGCACCAGGATCAGCACGCCCACACCCGTGGCGAGGTAGCGGTGAATCATCTCGATCCAGGCTTTCGGGAATGTCACCGGCCCCAGCGGCATGGCCTCCTGGGCGGCGGCGATCTCGGCCCGCGCGCCGATCGGGCTGGCCTTGCCATAACATCCCGGCCAATCCGGGCAACCCAAACCGGAATCGGTCAGGCGCGTAAAAGCCCCGAACAGCACCAGATCGAAGGTCAGGAACAAGGTCACGCCCGTCAGCAGGGCCAGTCGGGTCGCCGTGGGTGCACGCCGCCCACGCAGCCAGACCCAGTACAGTGGACCGGCCGCCACCAGCACGCCCAATGCCATGAGGTACAGCAAAGGCGAGAGATCATAGAGCGCCTGAGTATCCATGCTCAACGGCCCGGTTGGTCCCAGAAACTCGATGCCCGCAGCAAACGCGACAGGTCCCGGCGAATGCGCGAGGGGTCGGCATCGACGGGGAAGCGCATCATCCAGCGCCCCATCGGGTCAACCACGTACAGATGATCAGCCAGCCGCTGTCCCGGCTCCGGGGCCAGCCAGCCCGCGATGTCGGCCTCCTCCACATGCAGAACGACGGCAGCGCGGGTCGCCTCGCGCAAGATATCGGACAGTTCGGTGCTGCCCGTGCGCAACCACACCCAGTCCAGTCGATCCTTGTCCTTGCCCAGGCTTTCGCGTATCTGCCGTTGCAGATACAGGTGTCTCTCGCAGCGCGCATCGCAAGCGCTGTCGGCCACACTCAGCAACAACCACTGATCCTTCAGCGTGACGAGCGGTACGGTTTGACCATGCACATTGGTCGCACTGACAGCCGGCATCACCCGCGGCGGCTCGATCAGCTCACCGTAATTGGCGCGTCCTTCGGGCCGTATGACATAGAACGTGACATACGACGCCAAGACCGGGGACGCACAGATGAGCAGCAACAGCAGCATTTTCCAGCGCCCGCGGCGAGTCGCTTCGGCATCGTGGGCAGCCTGCGGCCCGAGCCGGGGCAGGGAATGCACGGTCATGGTCAGGGGCTCGTCAGATGACGCTGTAGGCTCAACGGCGGCGCCAGGGGACGATGATTTGGAACCAGACATAAAGAAACAGAATGAGGAAGGACAGGCCGAACCATTGAAAGGCATAGCCATAATGCTTGTGCACATCGCCGCCCACTTCGGGCCAGTCCCGCCACAAACCTTCATCGGCCTCGGGAGCAGGGAATTGCTGTACCGAAGCGGGTAGCAACCGCAGAGACCATTCGGCCGCATAGGCATCCAGGTCGATATTTTGCCGGATCGCGCCTTCATTCGCCCCGGCAAACTCGTAATACCGGGACGGCGGGGGTGCCAATCGGCCGAGCACCTCCACTTCACCGTCTGCTTGCTCAAGAGGCGGCAAGGCGGTGCGGTCGTCCATTCGGCGCGGCACCCAGCCCCGCTGGACCAACAGCGCCGCGCCATCGTCGAGCGGCAACAAGGGCGTCACGACCACAAAACCCACCCGGCCACCCATGGTGCGGTTGTCCAAAAACACCGTGGCCTCGTGCATCCAGCGGCCACGCAACGCCACCGGACGATCGTGCAGACCGGCCAGCCCGCCTTCGGCAGCGGCAAGCTGCAGCTCCGCCCAGCCTACCGGCGGTTGAGCCTGGCGCTGCTCACGCTGCGCCCACAGCGCCCGCTTGTCATCTGCGCGGCCGAGTTGCCAGAAGCCGAGCGCCGAGGTGACCGCGATCGCCCCCACAGCGGCCAGGGTGATCCACCAAAACCCGCGTCGCGTCCGCTGTCGGCTCATTGGATAATGCACCCCATGAAATGGCTCATCATCGTCGCCTTCCTGCTCATCATCGCGTCACTTGCCGGCGCCCTCGTGGCCATGATGCGCGGGGACTCTGCCAGCGGTGACGAGCGGCGGACCCGTCGCATGGCCAAAGCGCTGACGGTTCGCATCGGCCTGTCCGTGTTGCTGTTCATCGCCGTGATTATCAGCTACCACCTGGGCTGGATACAGCCGACTGGCCTACCCATGCGTTGAGAGCGCCCCATCGGCATAGGGGGCAGCCA
>NZ_JACCDB010000006.1 GCF_013432195.1 Tepidicella baoligensis
GACGAGGCCACCATTTCTTGATCGTTCAGAGCAAGTACCAGGCCAGCAATCGCTGGCCTTTTTTCCTACTACCTTTACAACAACCAAAGAGGATGAACCCATGAGCTTCAGCCGACGTGAATTCCTACAGGTCCTGGCGGTGGCCAGCGCCTCCGGCATGGCCATCGGCCACCGGGACGTTCTGGCCGGCCACCACGGTGCTGCCCAGCGCCTCTATGACCTGCCCAAGTTTGGCAACGTCAGCTTCATGCATTTCACCGACTGCCACGCGCAGTTGATGCCGATCTACTTCCGGGAGCCCAACGTCAACCTGGGGGTCGGGGAAGCCGTGGGGCGACCGCCTCACATCGTGGGCGAAAACCTGCTCAAATTCTTCGGTATCCCGCCCGGTACCCCTGAGGCCCACGCCTTTACCTACCTCGACTTCGACCGGGCCGCCCGGACCTATGGCAAGGTGGGGGGATTCGCGCACCTGGCCACACTGGTCAAGCGCATCAAGGCTGAACGCCCGCATGCACTGCTGCTCGACGGGGGCGACACCTGGCAGGGCTCGGCCACCTCGCTCTGGACCCATGCCCAGGACATGGTCGATGCCTGCAAGTTGCTGGGCGTCAACATCATGACCCCGCACTGGGAATTCACCTTTGGCGCCCAGCGGGTGAAGGAGATCATCGAGAAAGACTTCAAAGGCCAGATCGACTTCGTGGCCCACAACGTCAAGACCACCGACTTTGAAGACCTTGTCTTCGAGCCCTACACCTTCAAGGAACAAAACGGCGTCAAGATCGCCGTCATCGGCCAGGCCTTTCCCTACACCCCCATCGCCAACCCACGCCACTTCGTGCCCGACTGGACCTTCGGCATCCAGGAAGACCACATGCAGAAGATGGTGGACGAGTGCCGCGCCAAGGGCGCACAGGTGGTGGTGGTGCTGTCGCACAATGGCATGGACGTGGACATCAAGATGGCCTCGCGCGTGCGCGGTATCGACGCCATTCTGGGCGGACACACCCATGACGGTATGCCGGCTCCGGTGGTGGTCCGCAATGCCGGTGGGCAGACGCTGGTCACCAACGCCGGCTCCAACGGCAAGTTCCTGGCCGTGCTGGACTTCGATGTGCGCGGTGGCAAGATCCAGGACTACCGCTACAAACTCATGCCGGTGTTCTCCAACTTCCTGCCCGCCGACCGCGAGATGCAGGCACTGATCGACAAGGTGCGTGCCCCCTACAAGGACAAACTGGAGGAAAAGCTGGCTGTCACCGAAGGCACGCTGTACCGTCGAGGCAATTTCAACGGTTCCTGGGACCAGTTGATCTGCGATGCGTTGATGGAGGTGCGTGGCGCCGAGATCGCCTTCTCCCCCGGCGTGCGCTGGGGCACCAGCCTGCTGGCCGGTGACACCATCACCTACGAGCGCATGATGGACCAGATGGCCTTGACCTACCCGGCCACCACGCTCAACGAGTTCACCGGCGCCGAGATCAAGACCATTCTGGAAGACGTGGCCGACAACATCTTCAACCCCGACCCCTACTTCCAGCAGGGTGGGGACATGGTCCGTGTCGGCGGCCTGGAGTACACCTGTTCACCGAAAGCCCCCATGGGTCAGCGCATCAACAACATGATGCTCAAGGGCAAGCCCATCGAGGCGGACAAGAAGTACAAGGTGGCCGGCTGGGCCTCGGTCCAGGAAGGGGTACAAGGCACGCCCATTTGGGATGTGGTCAGCGGCTACCTGCGCGACAAAAAGGTGATCAAGCCCTTGAAGATCAACACGCCCAAGCTCATCGACATGGCAGGGGATCCGGGCATCTCGATTTGACCCGTCCGCCCAGGGTTCAGGCCGTCGGGAAGGTGCCCGGCAGCAGAATGCTGCGGTCCACCCTGTTGATGTCGGTGTGCCCGGTGAAGGCCATGGTGATGTCCAACTCCTTGTGGATGATCTCCAGGGCCTTGGTCACACCGGCTTCGCCCATGGCACCGAGGCCGTACAAAAAAGCCCGGCCGATGTAGGTGCCCTGGGCGCCGAGCGCCCGGGCCTTGAGCACGTCTTGCCCGGAACGGATGCCTCCGTCCATGTGGATTTCGATCTTGCCGCCGACCTCGGCGACGATCTTGGGCAGCGCGCGAATGCTGCTTTCGGCTCCATCGAGCTGGCGTCCCCCGTGGTTGCTCACGATCAGCGCGTCCGCGCCGGATTCGACCGCCAGCCGGGCATCCACCTCGTCCTGGATGCCTTTGAGGATCAACTTGCCGCCCCAGCGTTTTTTGATCCATTCCACATCGCCCCAGTTCAGGCGCGGATCGAACTGCTGCGCCGTCCAGGCCGAGAGGCTGCCCATGTTGTCCACGCCCTTGACGTGTCCGACGATGTTGCCGAACTGTCGGCGCGGCGTGCCCAGCATGCCCAGCGCCCAGCGCGGTTTGGTGGCGATGTCGATCAGGTTGGCCAGCGTGAGCTTGGGCGGGGCCGAGAGGCCGTTTTTCAAATCCTTGTGGCGTTGGCCGAGGATTTGCAGGTCCAGCGTCAGCACCAGGGCCGAGCAGTGTGCCGCCTTGGCGCGGTCGATCAGCCGCTCGATGAAGTCGCGATCCCGCATCACGTAGAGCTGGAACCAGAAACCTTCGCCGGCGTGCTGGGCCACGTCTTCGATGGAGCAGATGCTCATCGTGGACAGGGTGAAGGGAATGCCGAACTTCCTGGCTGCGCGGGCGGCGAGGATTTCTCCGTCGGCGTGCTGCATCCCGGTCAGGCCGGTGGGTGCGATGGCCACCGGCATGGCGACCTCCTGCCCGACCATGGTGGTGCGCGTGGTGCGGCCTTCCATGTTCACCGCCACGCGCTGGCGCAGTTTGATGCACTGGAAGTCGGCCTCATTGGCACGGTAGGTGCTTTCCGTCCACGAGCCGCTGTCAACATAGTCGTAGAACATGCGCGGCACGCGCTTGCGCGCCAGTTGTCGCAGGTCTTCGATGTGGGTGATCACGGGCATGCGTCTTTTCTCCTCGGGACAGATCGACCGTGATCGTAGCTTCCAACCTCCCGGCCTGTCATGTGAAAGCGTGACAGGCCGGTGTGAAATAAATTGGGAGCAACCTCAGCTGCAGGTGACGCTGCCGCATCCGCTCATGCTGGCCGGGCGTACCCGTGAGGGGTCGGGTAGGGTTTCGGTGCGGGTGTCGAATCCCAGCGATCGCATGTGTTGCGCCAGGCCGGCGTCCATGCTGCGGGCGTGCATGGGGAACCATTCGGCCAGCGCATCTGCCATGCGGCCGATGATCTCGGTGTCACCTTGCAGGTAGTGTGCCTCGACGGCCTTCAGCGTATCGAGGATGCTTCGGTGTTGTAAGGTGTGGCAGTTGTCGGCGGTAAAGCCCGTGGCCAGCATCCAGCGGTCCTCTTGCTCGAAGTGCTCGACGGTGTGTGCGGTCAGTTCGCGAAACAGCGGCAGTTGATCTTCGGGGGGGAGGGCGCGCAGTTCAGCCAACATCTGCACGAATGCTTCATGCGTGGCATCCATGCGAGCATCGCCGGTCTGCAGGTCGGCCGTCCATACCAAGTCGGGGACGGGAGGGTATTCGGTAGTGGCTTCAGGCATGGCAGGCAGGATAAGGTCTTGTCGCCCGATGGGGTTTGACCTGTGTCAAACCCCATGGACCATGAACGATGGCCGGTTCGCGATCAGGCCTCGAAGGGCAGTTTCATGGTGCGCAGGTCACGACGGGTTTCCACCAGCACCAGTGGGCCGTCATCCAGCACGGGCACCGGCTTGGGTTCGCGCGGCACCCGGATGGGAGGCGGTTCTGCCGCCATCGCCGCCTGGGTTTGCGCCACCTTGCCGGCATCGGATTGGACCCACTGAAGGCCGGCCGCCTGAGCCACCTGTGTCAATCCTTCGACGTCCAGCACATAGGGAGCGGGTGGCTGCACCGGGGTGATGGCGCGCTCGCCAGTGGCCGCTGGCTGTATGGGCGCTTCCACGGCAGGGGCTGGTGGCGGGGGCGCGTCAGTTGCTTCGGCGGGATGAACCACAGTCAAGGCCGGCGTCACCGCAGGCTCGTCCTGGGGCATGGCCACCGGCATGGTGAAGTAGGAACGCACCGGCGCTTCATCGGTCGCGGTTGGCACCTGCGTCGCTGGCTCGGCGGGCGCGATCTCCATGGTGGCTTCGCTGGCGGTTGCGGTTTCTTCGCTGCGCTGACGGCGGTCGCGGCCATAGCGGTCGCGGCTGCGGCGGCCATGGCGGCTTGGGGTGGTCTCGTCGGTGGCCGAGGTCTCGCTTGCCGGTTCGTCCAAGGGCATGGACGGGGTGTCGAGCGTGGTGTTGGCCAGTGCGGAGGTGGTGTCGGCCGCCTCTTCCAGTGCTCGCCGGTTCTCGCCACGACCCCGGCGGCGGCCTTCACCTCGCTCGCGCCGTGGTGGCTCGGCCGCCACGGCGTCGGTGCCGGTGGCTTCGGTCACAGCGGTGGCTTCCACCGCAGCGCCTTCGCGGGCGGCCTCTTTGCGGCTGTCACGCTCAGACCGCTGACCACGCCGCTGCTCGGGGCGCTCCTGACGGGCTTCGCCACCCGTCTGGCGCTCCTCACGGGCCGCGCGCTCACCACGACGCGCCTCCCCATTGCGGGCCGGTTCGGTGGTTTCGCTGCGCAGGCCCTGCCGTTCGCTGCCACGGCCACGGCCGCCACGGCCTGAAGCGCTTCGCGTGTCGGTGCGAGCGGGTGCAGCGGCAGGGGAGGCGCTGGCCGGTGCAGGGGGTGTGGAGGGCGTGGGTGTGGCAGCGGGTGTCATGCCGAACAGCCGTTTGAGCCAAGCCATGAAGCCGGTTTCGACGGCGGTTTCGACGGCGGTCGTGGCGGAGGGCTGAGGCGTGGCCGCCACCGTGGCGACAGGTGTCGTGTCCGGCTTGGGGGCCGCCACCGGTGCTGGGCTGTCGGGCAGCACGCCTTTGATCACCGGCTCCTGCTTGTTCGCTCGTTCCTGGTTGCGGCGGGTGAAGGTGGCGACATCGTCCACTTCTTCAGCCAGTTTGTAGCTGGCGTCCAGGTTGTCCAGGCGCGGGTCGTCGTGCTTGATGCGCTCCAGCTTGTAGTGTGGCGTCTCCAGTGACTTGTTGGGCACCAGCAGCACGTTGATGCGCTGCTTGAGCTCGATCTTGGTGATCTCGGTGCGCTTCTCGTTCAGCAGGAAGCTGGCCACTTCCACCGGCACCTGCACGAACACGGCGGCGGTGCTGTCCTTTAGCGACTCTTCCTGGATCACGCGCAGGATCTGCAGAGCCGACGATTCGGTGTCGCGGATATGCCCGGAGCCACCACAGCGCGGGCAGGGGATGGAGGCCCCTTCGGCGAGTGTGGGGCGCAGGCGCTGGCGACTCATCTCCAGCAGGCCGAACTTGCTGATCGAGCTGAATTGCACGCGGGCGCGGTCCTGGCGCAAGGCGTCGCGCAGGCGGTTCTCCACCTCGCGGCGGTTCTTGCTCTCCTCCATGTCGATGAAGTCGATCACGATCAGGCCGCCCAGATCGCGCAGGCGCGCCTGGCGCGCCACCTCGTCGGCGGCTTCCAGGTTGGTGCGCAAGGCGGTTTCCTCGATGTCCCCGCCCTTGATGGCGCGTGCCGAGTTCACGTCCACCGCCACCAGTGCCTCGGTCTGGTCGATCACGATGGCGCCGCCGCTGGGCAGTTGCACGGTGCGGCTGTAGGCGGTCTCGATCTGGTGCTCGATCTGGAAGCGGCTGAACAGCGGCGCGTCGTCGCGGTAGCGCTTGACGCGCTGCCGGTGTTCGGGCATCACGTGGCTCATGAACTGATGCGCCTGCTCATAGATGTCATCGGTGTCGATGAGGATCTCGCCGATGTCGCTGTTGAAGTAGTCGCGGATGGCCCGGATGACGAGGCTGGACTCCTGGTAGATCAGGAAGGCCCCTTTGCCTGCCTTGGCGGCCCCGTCGATCGCGTTCCAGAGCTTGAGCAGGTAGTTCAAGTCCCACTGCAGTTCTGCCGCATCACGGCCGATGCCGGCAGTCCGCGCGATGATGCTCATGCCGTTGGGGTATTCGAGCTGGTCCAGCGTCGCCTTCAGCTCCGCGCGGTCTTCTCCCTCGATGCGGCGGCTCACGCCACCGCCACGCGGGTTGTTGGGCATCAGCACCACATAGCGCCCCGCCAGGCTGACGAAGGTGGTGAGCGCTGCGCCCTTGTTGCCGCGCTCCTCTTTCTCGACCTGAACCAGCAGCTCCTGGCCTTCCTTGATGACGTCCTGGATGCGTGCTTGCGACGGCGACACATTGCCCTGGAAGTACTGACGCGAGATTTCCTTGAACGGCAGGAAGCCGTGGCGTTCCTCGCCATAGTCCACAAAGCAGGCCTCCAGCGACGGCTCCACGCGGGTGACCACGGCCTTGTAGATGTTGCCCTTGCGCTGTTCGCGCCCCTCGATTTCGATTTCGTAGTCGAGCAGTTTCTGCCCGTCCACGATGGCCAGGCGGCGCTCTTCGGCTTGCGTGGCATTGATCAACATGCGCTTCATGTCTTGGTTTTCCTCATCACGATCACAACGGCCCGTCATCGGGCATACAGCCACGAACCGCCGTGGAGGTTGCGAACGAGGAGGAATTGCCGGAGAGTCCTGGGCGTTTGAGGGCTGCGGTGCGCGAAGCGCAACCGTGCAGGCTCAGGCCCGCCTGGACATAGGCGCGCGGAGTCGGGTGATCAAAGGGGGCAAGTCGGTGTCGGACACGGCGTTTGCCTGGGCTTCTTTGAGTTCACTTGAGTCCACGCCCAGCCCCGCCTGCTTCTGGCCGGCGGCTGGGCGTAAGGGGTATTCCGTATCGGGTTCGCTGAACGACAACGTCGGTATGACCCCGGCGCCACCCGTGCCGATCCATCGGCACACAAAGGCGGCTGCCAGGGCGGGCTACCAGATCCAGGCCGACTGTCACTCGTGCGTGCCTTAAACTTGAAGGCCAATCAAACACTTGCCAATCGCGACTGGATGCCCTCATTATAGGGTTTCGGCGGGGCAGACGTCATTTTCTTTTCACACCACAAACCGTGTTCGCACCGGTTTCAACTGTTCGCATGGCAACCCACGCGCCTGTTTCCCCCCCTGCTGTCCAGCATCTGACGGTGGATTCCGACTCCGATGGTCAGCGGCTGGACAATTTCCTGTTGCGCGAGCTCAAGGGGGTGCCCAAGACGCATGTGTACCGCATCATTCGCTCTGGTGAGGTGCGCCTCAACAAAGGGCGGGCGCAGGCGGATGCCCGGGTGCGCGCTGGAGATGTGCTGCGCATTCCGCCGCTGCGCCTGCCGCAGCGATCTGCCACCGTGGCCCCGCCGGTGCCCGCCCGGGAATTTCCGGTTTTGTTTGAAGATGCGGCACTGCTGGCGGTGGACAAGCCGGCGGGCGTGGCGGTGCACGGCGGCAGCGGGGTGTCGTTTGGGGTGATCGAGCAGTTGCGCCAGGCTCGCCCGCAGGTCCAAACGCTCGAATTGGTGCATCGTCTGGACCGGGAAACCAGCGGTATTTTGTTGGTGGCCAAGAAAAAAAGCGCGCTGCGCGACTTGCAAAACCAGTTTCGCGAGCGTTCCACCGGGAAAACCTATCTCGCGCTGGTCAAGGGCCACTGGCCGGTCAGCCGCAAGGTGGTGGATATGCCATTGCACAAATACCTGCTGCCCGATGGCGAACGCCGGGTTCGGGTCACTGCCCCGGACGATCCAGAGGGCATGCGCTCAATCAGTCTGGTCAAGGTGTTGAGCAGGGTGAACCCACCTCCCGGTTGGCCTTCCGACGCCGAACAGCGGTTCACCCTGCTGGCGGTGACGATCAAGACGGGGCGCACGCATCAGATTCGAGTGCATCTGGCCCATGGCGGACACCCGATTGCGGGGGATGACAAATACGGCGACTTCGAACTGAACCGGCAGTTGCAGCGGTCTGGTCTGAAACGCATGTTCCTCCATGCATGGCAATTGGGCTTCCGCCATCCCGTGGAAGGCACACAGATCCAATTGCAGGCCGAGCTGCCGCCGGAATTGCGCAGCTGGGGCAATGTGGCGGATTTTTGGGATCAGCGAGATTGATCAATGCCCGTGCGCCACGGCCTCGCCGGCCTTGAGCCGGTACACCGTGCCGCAATACGGGCAGCGGGCCTCCCCGGTCTTGGCCACGTCCAGGTACACCTTGGGATGGCTGTTCCAGAGTTTCATGTGGGCCAGCGGGCTGGGGCAAAACACGCCGCCGTGGGCGTTGAGGTCCTTGGCGGTCACTTCAATGGTGGCGGGAGCTTGGCTCATGGCAATCAAACCTGGGTCAGCCAGTGGGCATACTTGGGGTTGCGGCCGTTGACGATGTCAAAGAACGCCGCCTGTATTTTTGCGGTGATCGGGCCGCGGCTGCCAGCGCCGATCTCGATGCGATCCAGTTCGCGGATGGGCGTGACTTCAGCCGCCGTGCCGGTGAAGAACGCCTCGTCGGCAATGTACACCTCGTCGCGGGTGATGCGCTTCTGCACGATGTCCAGGCCCAGATCCTTGGCGATATGGAACACCGTGTTGCGAGTGATGCCGTTGAGCGCGCCCGCCGACAGGTCGGGGGTGTAGATCACGCCGTTTTTGATCAGGAAGATGTTTTCGCCTGCACCCTCGGAAACAAAGCCCGCCGCATCCAGCAGCAGCGCCTCGTCGTAGCCTTCCTCGGTGGCTTCCATGTTGGCCAGGATGGAGTTGGTGTAGTTGCTCACCGCTTTTGCCTGCGTCATGGTGATGTTGACGTGGTGGCGGGTATAGCTGCTGGTCTTGACGCGGATGCCGCGCTTGAGACCTTCTTCACCGAGGTAGGCGCCCCAGGCCCAGGCCGCCACCATCAGGTGAACGGTGTTGCCTTTGGGGCTGACGCCCAGTTTTTTGTCGCCGATCCAGGTCAGCGGGCGGATGTAGCCGCTGTCCAGCCCGTTTTCGCGAATCACGGATTTCTGTGCTTCATTCACCTCTTCCTGGGTGAACGGGATCTTCATGCGCAAAATTTTGGCGCTGTTGAACAGGCGCTCGGTGTGTTCCTGCAGGCGAAAGATGGCCGGTCCGTTGACGGTGTTGTAGGCACGCAGCCCTTCGAACGCCCCGCAGCCATAGTGGAGGGTGTGGGTCAGCACGTGGATCTTGGCGTCGCGCCAGTCCACCAACTGGCCATCCATCCAGATTTTGCCGTCGCGGTCGGACATGGAAGGGGTCACGGTCATGGTTTGCCTCGGGGAAAAAACGGGTGAAAAGAGATAGAAGTCGGGCGCTGTTCGCCGTGCCAAGATTTTACGGCTTGGCGTAAGGTAAAAAATTTTTCTCGATTTCCTAAAGTTGGGTACAGAATGGCCGATAAGGAGAGAAAAGCGGGAATCCCGTCTGCAGGTTGCTCTGCTGAGGAGTTTGTCATGTTGACCATTTCATCTGTGGCTGTTTCGCCGGTGCCGCCTCAGGCGCCGACGGTTTCGCGTGTGCAGCCCGCCACGCCTGCCAAAGCCAGCGACCTTGTGACTCCTGAGAACCAGGGGGTGGTGGCTCCGGTGGCACCGGCAGGCGAAGGTTCGCGCGCCCAGGTGGTGTATGCCCCGTCGTCCTTGCCGCCGGTCAACCCGACCGGCGAGGCCCTGCGCGTCAACAACTTCAACAATGCCGCCGCACCAGAGCGCACCGGCGACATACCTCAGGGCAGCGCGGCGTCGGTCCGTGGCCGAGACGACGCCACCGAAGCTCGCGAGCCCTCCACGGCACAGGAGCCCACAGCCCGGCCTCCTGCCGATACCGAACAGCCAGACGCAGCGCAGCGGGCGGGACCAGGCCCGCAATTCCAGCAGCAGGTACCAGAAGCGCAGCGGCAGCGCGAGGAACAGGCGCAACAGGCCCGCGAGGCCAACAATCCGGCGCTGGAGGCCATGGACACCCAGATCAAGGAACTGCTGCCGAACATGTGGAAAGCCAGCCGCGCCGCGGTGGACATGCTGATTGGCGAAGAGGCTCGTGCAGCAGCGGCGGCTCGCGCTGACATGCTGTTTCCGCCCAGGCCGGCCCTCCTGTCTGAACGGGCGGCCGAAGCCACCGAAAACTACACGCGAACCTCTGCGGTATCCGAAAAAGGCACGCAAGGCGTCAATCTCGACCGGCTGGTCTGATGGCTTTTCCCGCCCAGCGTTTCAGATGCGATGGCGCACGCCTCCCGCGCTGTTGACGCGCTCCATCAAGGCCTTGGCGATGCTCTTAAGGGGTAACACTTCATGCACCGCCCCGGCTTGGATCGCCATTTTGGGCATGCCAAACACGACGCAGCTGGCTTCGTCCTGAGCATAGTTGTAGCTGCCGGCGTCGCGCATTTCTTTCATGGCGGTGGCGCCATCGGCTCCCATGCCGGTCAGCATCACACCGATCGCGTTGGGGCCCAGCACCCGGGCGCAGGATTTGAACAGCACCTCTACCGATGGCTTGTGCCGGTTAACTGGCGGCGAGTCATCGACCGCCGCCACATAGTTGGCGCCGCTGCGTTCAATATGGAACTGTCGGCCGCCCGGGGCAATGTAGGCGTGGCCGGGCAGGATGCGCTGTCCGTCCACCGCTTCGGACACGCGGATCTTGCACAGAGAATCCAGCCGTGCCGCGAAACTGGTGGTGAACCCGGCGGGCATGTGTTGGGTAATCACGATGGCGGGTGAGTCGGCCGGCAACTCGGTCAGGATTTCCTTGATCGCCTCGGTACCCCCGGTGGAAGCGCCGATGCAGATGACCTTTTCGGTGGACAGCAGGCGCGTCGTACCCAACGGCCTGGATACCGAAGCCCCCTCTTCACGGGGAATGGTCGGTGGCGCCGGTGGCGCCACATGCCTCGATACCCGGGCTTTGCTGGCAATGCGGATTTTCTCGACGATCTCGTCGCCCAGCGCCGACAAGCCGCTGGCCACCCCGATACGGGGCTTCGCCACAAAGTCCACCGCCCCCATCTCGAGCGCGCGCAGGGTTGTGTCCGCCCCTTGTTCGGTCAGGGTGGACACCATGACGACCGGCATCGGCCGCAGGCGCATCAGCCGAGACAGGAACTCCAGCCCATCCATCTTGGGCATTTCGACGTCGAGCGTGATCACGTCCGGGTTCAGTTCACGGATCATCTCTCGGGCCTGCAGCGGGTCGTTGGCGGCACCGATGCACACCATGTCGGGCTGCTTGTTGATGATCTCGGTCAACAGGCTGCGCACCAGCGCCGAGTCGTCAACCACCACCACCTTGATTTTTTGCATGGGTTATGGGTCAGATTCAGAACAGATCGATGGAGCCGCCAGCGGTGGACTGCACCACACGGGTGGCCACGCCCTGGCGTTCCTGGGATTCGAGGGTTTCCGGGTGGGCGTGGGCGAGTCGTTTGACCATGGCCTTGCCCGTCACCGGGAAGAACACCACCTTGCGCGGGTAGATGTCGAGCACGTCCTTGGAGACGACCGGAATCCGCTCCGTGGCCAGGTAGTCCATGACGAATTTGGTGTTGCGCTCCCCCACATTCATGCTGGTGAAACCGGAGATGACCGCCCCGCCCCCGAACACTTTGGCCTGCATGTACTCCCTGGAAGAGCCCATTTTGATGAGTTCATTGATCAGCAGTTCCATGGCGTAGGAGCCGTAGCGCCCGGAGGTGTCGGCCCCGCCGTCCGGCAGCATGAAGTGGTTCATGCCGCCGATGCGCAGCCGGGAGTCCCAGATGCAGGCGGCAATGCAGGAGCCCAACACGGTCATGATGATGACGTCCTCGCTGGCGACGAAGTATTCTCCGGGCAGGACTTTGGCGGCGTTGTACTTGAAATGCTGGTCGTGAAAGAAAAAGGACGCCTCACCCGGCTTGCGGGGCCGGGACTTGAGCTGGTGCAGGTATTCGATGCTTCGGTGCATGGGGCTCAGACTTTTTCGTAAACGGTCTTGCCACGCAGGGCAAACAGGTTGCGGGCATCGCTGAAGTTTTCAGCGTGCCCGACGAACAGGGTGCCCTTGGGCTTCATCAGTCGGTGGATGCGCGCCAGTACCTGCCGTTGGGTGGGGTTGTCGAAATAGATCATGACGTTGCGACAGAAGACCACGTCGAACGTCTCTTTCAGGCTCCAATGGTCCTCGATCAGGTTGAGGGTGAAGAACTGGATGTGTTTTTGCAACTCGGGCCGCACCCGGGCCAGCCCGGTGTTGGCGCCCTTGCCCTTGAGGAAGTATTTCTGGAGTTGAGCGTTGCTGAGGTTTTTCAGGCCCTCGAGCTTGTAGATGCCGCGCGAAGCGGTGGCCAGCACCTTGGTGTCGATGTCACTGGCCCAGATCTGGAAACGGCCGTTGAGGCCGAGCGCATCGGCCATGGTGATGGCAATGGAGTAGGGTTCCTCACCGGTCGAGGCGGCACAGCACCAGATCTTCCAGTCGTGGCTCGGGTCGGCTCGGACCAGTCGGTCCAATTCGATGAAGTGGTGGTTTTCGCGGAAAAAGGACGTGAGGTTGGTGGTGAGGGCGTTCACGAACTCCTGCCACTCGTCCCCTTCTCCCTGGCGTTCCAGCCAGTCGAGGTACTCCCGGAAGCTCTGGTGGCCCGTCTCGCGCAGACGCCGGGCGATGCGGCTGTACACCATGGCCTGTTTGCCCTCATGCAGGCTGATGCCCGCATGCCGGTAGATCAGCTCCTTGATGCGATGAAAGTCAGCCGCGGTCCAGGCGAACTCCCGATTCTGCAGCGCGATCTCGTCAGACATGATCGTGAAATCGCCACCTTCAGAGGCGAGCGCGCCGAACCAGGGCAGAGGTGTCGAGGATCAGCGAGACACTGCCATCACCCAGGATGGTGGCACCGGAGACGTTGGGAACCTTCTTGTAGTTGGATTCGAGATTCTTGATCACCACCTGCTGCTGTCCGAGCAGTTCGTCCACCATGAGGGCGACCCGTGAGCCGTCGGATTCGATGACGACCATGATGCTGTTGGCTGAAGGGTCGTCCGCGGGGCGCGGCACATCGAAAGTTTTGTCGATTTCGATCACCGGCATGTACTCGTCGCGGACCTTCACCAACTGGGCATTCTGCGCCACGGTGTTGATGGAGGTGGCCTCCACCTGGAAGGACTCGACCACCGATGACAGGGGCAGGATATAGACCTCGTTGCCGACGCGCACCGTCATGCCGTCCATGATGGCCAGTGTCAGCGGCAGCCGCACCTTCACGCTCATACCGAAGCCTTCGGAGGAGTCGATTTCCACCGTTCCACCCAGCGAGGCGATGTTTTTCTTCACCACGTCCATGCCCACGCCTCGGCCGGAGACGTCGGTGACGACCTCGGCCGTGGAAAAGCCCGGTGCAAAGATGAGCTGCCACACCTCCTGGTCAGGCATGTCATCAGAGACGTCCATGCCTTTGGAGCGGGCCTTGTCGATCAGTTTTTGCCGGTTCAGGCCCTTGCCGTCGTCGCGCACCTCGATGAGGATGGAGCCGCCTTGATGGGCTGCCGACAAGGTGATCGTGCCGACTTCCGGCTTGCCGTTGGCGATGCGCACATCGGGCAGTTCGATGCCGTGGTCGCAGCTGTTGCGAATCAGGTGGGTGAGGGGGTCGGTGATCTTTTCGATCAGCCCCTTGTCCAGCTCGGTGGCCTCGCCGTGGGTGATCAGCTCCACCTTTTTGCCCAGTTTGCCAGCCAGGTCGCGCAGCATGCGCGGGAAGCGGCTGAACACCACCGACATCGGGATCATGCGTATCGACATGACCGATTCCTGGAGGTCCCGCGTGTTGCGCTCCAGATCGGCAAGGCCCGCCAGCAGTTGCTGGTTGAGCGTGGCATCCAGGGTGCGGCTGTACTGGGCCAGCATGGCCTGGGTGATTACCAGTTCGCCCACCTGGTTGATGAGCTGGTCGATTTTGCTGACCGACACCCGCAGGGTGGTGGTTTCCATCTGCGCCGTGGAAGCGGTACGGGATGCTTTGGCGGCTTCGCGGGCCTTGGTCTCGGCCGGCGCGGTGGCCGCGCTCGTGCCGGTTGCTGCCAGCGACTGCGATTCGGCCAGCAGGCTTTCGGCGTGTTCGCGTGGCGTCAGCGGGTTGCCCGGCGCGCCAGGGAAGAGCCCGTAGCCCTGAACCCAATCCTGGGCCGGGACGGTGGCGCCGCTTTGGGACGTGACGGTGGAGGCGACCGGGCTGCCGGGTGCTCCGGCGAACAGGCCATAGCCTTGTTCGATGATGTCGTGGCTGTGTTCGGCGCCCGTGTCTGCGGCGGGTGCAGCGGCCACGGGGGGGGTGCTCGCGCCCGCCGGCAACAGCTGGATTTTTTCCTTGGCCACGTGGAAGGCAAACAGGTCGAGCAGCTCGTCGTCGGAGCTCTGGGTGGTGATCTCGTACACCCGGCAACCGTTGTCGGTTCGCTCGCCGGTGATGGTGCCCAGCCCGGCGATGTCGCGGAACAATTCCCGGATCGGATCGGCCAGGCTGAGGTCGTCGAGCGGACCGATCACCGCCAGCAACTGGCGGGTGGCACCGGGCAGTGCGGCGGCGGGCATGCCACCTACAGTCGGAGCCGATGCAGGCGCAGGGGGCGCTGGTGGAGGTGGAGCTGGAGGGGGTTGGACGGCGGGTGCCGAAGGCGCGCCTGCGCTGGCGAGCACGCGGATGCGCTGCACCAAGCCCGAGGTCTCAGGGGGCTCGCCGCCAAGGCCTTGGTGGCGAGCCAGCAGACCCTTGAGGGCGTCGGTCGATTCGAGCAGCACGTCCACCATGGGCATGGTGGGCGTGAGCTCATGGCGCCTGAGCTTGTCGAGCAACGACTCCATCTGGTGGGTCAGTTCGGCCACGTCCTCAAAACCGAAGGTGGCTGCGCCGCCCTTGATGGAGTGGGCACAACGGAAGATCGCATTGAGCTCTTCGTCATCGACCGTCTCGAGATCCAGATTGAGCAGTTGCTGTTCCATCTGCTCCAGGTTCTCACCAGCCTCCTCGAAGAAGATCTGGTAGAACTGGGTCAGGTCGAATCCGTCGTTCTTGTCGTCTGCCATGGGCGGTTCTCGGTTGTGGTTATGGGCGTGTCCTGGGGCTCAGCGGATGACCTTGTGGATCACTTCGATCAGACGGTTGGGGTCGAAGGGTTTGACCAGCCAACCCGTTGCCCCGGCGGCACGGCCGGCCTGTTTCATGTGGTCACTGGATTCCGTGGTCAGGATCAGAATAGGGGTGGTTTTGAACTTGGGGTGTTCGCGCAGCTTGCGTGTGAGCCCGATGCCATCGAGCCGTGGCATGTTCTGGTCGGTCAGCACCAGGTCGAAGTGCTGTTTCTCCGCTTTTTCGAAGGCGTCCACGCCATCCACGGCTTCCACCACCTTGAAGCCGGCGCCGACGAGGGTGAAGGACACCATCTTGCGCATGGAGGCCGAGTCGTCAACGGCGAGTATCGAGTGCATGTGATTACCTTGTTTCTTGGGAACGGTTGATGTCGGTGGCTCAGAACAGCTCAATCGAGCCGGCGTCCATTTCGCTTTGGGTGACCGGGTTGGGGTTCTTGGGCAGGTGCGTGACCACCACGCCCACTTCTTCCTCGTCCGGCTCCATGGCCTGATCGGCCAGAATATACGCGCAGCCCTTGAGCACTTTGCCTATGTGTACCAGCAGCTGGGTGGCCATGTCGTGGAACTGCAACTCCGTGACCGCCAGCTGCAAAGCCTCGCGCAACTCGTTGAAGCGCGGATCGTCCGGCAGCTCTCCGGTGACCTGGATGGCGCGGTTGAAACGGTCCAGCAGGTTGCTGGTGGCGTGGTCGAGCAGACCTTCCAGCCGTTTGAGGTCGTTCATCGCGACGAGCAGCGAGTCCTGGAGATCGGCGACCACCGATACTTCCATTTCCACGGCCGGCTCATCAGAGCGCTGGGCAATGGGCTCCACGGTGGTGTATTCCTCGCGTGGCCAGCGGCGTTTGGAGTTCGGTGGATCGATGGATTCTGGCATGGGCGGCGCGCGGAGGTCCGGTCAACATTGACACATGTGTAAATATAAGGCCGAGCCGAAGTCTAGACTAGGCTGCGCGCATGACATCGCTCAGAATAACGACAATTTTCGGTCAGAGCTCGCGCAGATCAGGCCAGGGCGGCACCCGTCTATTCATCAGAGGATAGTTTGACAGATTTGCACATCCTTCATCTCGAGGACAATCCCGCAGACCACGAGTTGGTGCTGCGAACGCTCGACCGCAGCGATCTGGCTTGCGTGGTGACGCTGGTCGATCGGCTCGAGGACTTTCAGGATTGCGTCCGGCAAGGCGGCGTGGACGCCGTGCTTGCCGACTATCATCTGGCGGGTTTTTCGGGAATGGACGCCTGGGAGTGGCTGCGCGCGACGAAGCAGGAGATGCCATTCATCATCGTATCCGGCGCCATCGGCGAGGCCACGGTGGCCGATGCCATGGTGCGCGGTGTCAGCGACTATGTGGACAAGAACCGGCTGGCCCGCTTGCCTGCGGTGTTGCAGCGTGCGCTGGATTTCCATGCCTCGCGGCTGGCGCAAGCCGTGGCCCAGGCGGAACTGGCCGAGTCGCGGCGCCGGCTGGTGGACCTCACCGAGCACCTGCAGGCCAGTATCGACCGCGAGCGCGCCGACATCGCCCGGGAGATCCACGACGACATCGGCGGTTCGCTCGCCGCCGCGAAGCTGGACTTGTCCTGGCTGGCGCGGCACATCAGCGATCCGAAAGCGCAGGGGCACATACGCGCCGCCCTGGAAATGACGGAACATGCCTTGGGAGCGAGCCAGCGCATCATGCGCAACCTGCGCCCGGCCGTCTTGGACCAGGGCCTGATGCCAGCGTTGCAATGGCTCACCCACACCTTTGCCGAGCGGACCGGGCTGCGGGTGAGGCTCAAGGGTCAGTTGCGGGCGGAGGTGGCGCCCGCGGTGGCCATGGTGGTGTACCGCACGGCGCAGGAAGCGTTGACCAACGTGCTCAAGCACGCCCACGCCACCGAAGTGACGCTGGAACTGAGCGACTTGGAGGCGGTCCTCACGCTCGAAATTACCGACAATGGATGCGGTGCAGCGGCGCAGGAACTGGCGAAACAGCAGTCGTTTGGCCTGCTCGGCCTGCAGGAGCGGGCGCGCAGCGTGGGGGGGTGGCTGGACGTGGTCACTGCGCCCGGGCAGGGCATGACGCTGATTCTGTCCTTGCCGCTCCACGGCGACCCCCCGAAAGATTGGGAGAACAACGAATGATCAAGGTGGTGTTGTGCGACGACCATGCGGTGGTGCGTCGCGGGGTGCGCGACACGCTGATGGAGGCCACCGACATCCAGGTGGTGGCCGAAGCCGATGGTTACTCCAGCCTGCGCGAGGCACTGCGCCAGAATCGGCCCGACGTGCTCTTGCTCGACGTGGACTTGCCCGGGCGCAGCGGGCTCGAAATCCTCTCGGTGCTGCAGGAAGAAGGCTCGCCCGTGCGCACGGTCATGGTCTCCATGTACCCCGAGGACCAGTACGCGATCCGCTGCCTCAAGGCCGGTGCCATGGGCTATCTGAACAAAGGGGGGAACCCGGCCGATCTGCTGCTGGCGGTGCGCACCGTGGCCCAAGGGCGCAAGTACATCACGGCGCAAATAGCGGAGCTGCTGGCCAACCACCTCCAGGCGCCGGAAAGCGCCGAGCTGCACGACAGCCTTTCCGAGCGCGAATTGCAGACGCTGCGCAAGATCGCTTCCGGCAAGAAACTGTCTCAGATCGCCGAGGAACTGATGATCAGCCCCAAAACGGTGAGCGTCTATCGGGCGCGGGTGCTGGAAAAACTGGGCCTGAGCAACAATGCCGAACTCACGGTGTACGCCATTCGCAACAAATTGGTGTGAGCGGCGGGGCCTGTTGCGGGCTTCTCAGCCGCCGATGAACAGGTCGGCCAGCACGCGCATGAGCTGCATCACCGGCCGGTCGAGCATGGGCAGGGTGAAGGCGATGCCGAGCAGCCCCACCGACAGCGTCAGGGGAAAGCCGATGGCGAAGACGTTCATCTGCGGTGCGATGCGCGAGACGATGCCCATCACCACGTTGACGAACAGCAGCATCCCGATCATTGGCAGGGCAATCCACAGGCCGTAATAGAAGATCACAGCGCCGAGCTCATGCAGCCGCATCGTGCGCACCGCCTCCAGCATGCCGTCGCCCACGGGGAAGGTCTGAAAGCTGGAGGCAACCGCCATGATCATCAGCAGGTGCCCGTTCATCACGATGAACAGCAGCATGGAGGTGTTGCCGAAGAAGCGTCCGACCGTGCTCGCCTGTGAGTTGGTGGTCGGATCGAAGAAGCCGGCGAAGTTCAGCCCCATTTGCAGGCCGATGATCTCGCCTGCCATTTCCATGGCGGCGAACACGATGCGAGCCGCCAGCCCGATGGCCACTCCGATGGAGATCTGCTGGATCACCGCACCCAGCGCCTGCGGGCTGGTGAGGGAGATCATGGGGGGCTGCGGCAGCGCCGGCTGAATGCAGACGGCGATCACGAAGGCCAGGCCGATCTTGGTGCGCATCGGGACCGAGCGGGCCGAAAAAATCGGAGCGCTGGCAAACAGCGCCAGCACGCGCAGGAACGGCCAGAAGATGGGCGCTACCCACGCCATGATCTGCGCTTCGGTGAAGCTGATCATCGGGCCGTCCATCGCGGGCGGCCCTTCAGACGGCGTAGCTCGGAATCGACTGGAACAGGCGCCGGATGAAGTCCACCAGCGTGACCAGCATCCACGGGCCGGCGATGGCAAACACCGCCACCGCCGCCACCAGTTTGGGCACGAAGGACAGGGTGGCTTCGTTGATTTGCGTCAGTGCCTGGAACAGGCTGATCACCAAGCCGACCAGCAGCACCGTGCCGAGCACCGGGGCCGCCACCGCCAGCAGGGTGAAGAGGGCGTTCTGCCCGATGGTGAGTACCGCTTGTGCGTCCATATGCGTGGGCTGTGAGGGGGTCAGGTGCTGAAGCTGGCGGCGAGCGAACCCACCAGCAGGTTCCAGCCATCGGCCAGTACGAACAGCATGAGCTTGAAGGGCAGCGCCACCAGCACGGGTGAGAGCATCATCATGCCGAGCGACATGAGCACGCTGGCCACGATCATGTCGATCACCAGAAAGGGGATGAAGATCATGAAGCCAATCTGGAACGCCGTTTTCAGCTCACTGATGACGAAGGCCGGCACGAGCACGCGCAGCGGCGCGTTCTCGACGGTGACTTCGGGGCCGAGCTGGCCCAGCCGGGCGAACAGCTCGAAGTCGGATTGGCGTGTCTGGCGCATCATGAACTCGCGCATGGGCGCTTCACCCCGGGCCAGCGCCTCCTCGAAGCTGATCGTGTTGTCGGTGTAGGGCTTGTAAGCGTTCTCGTACACGCGGTCCAGCGTGGGGCCCATGACGAACAGCGTGAGAAACAGCGACAAGCCCACGATCACCTGGTTGGGCGGAGCCGACTGGGTGCCGAGCGCCTGCCGCATCAGGGACAGCACGATGACGATTCGGGTGAAGGACGTCATCATCAGCAGCACCGCGGGCAGGAACGACAGGGCGGTGAAGAACAGCAGCGTCTGGATGGGCACCGAATAGCTGGTCCCCCCCGGTCCTTGCCCCACCAGCAGCGGCAGGGTACCTTGCGGGGCTCCCTGGGCCCAGGCCAGGCCTGTCCAGGCCAGCAGCAGGCTGCCTGCGAGCCAACGCCAGGCACAACCGGTGCCGCGCCGGCTCATGGGCGTGACTCCCCATGCCGGTGCCCGGTCTCCAGGGCTTGGGCCACCTGCCGGTAGCTCGTTCCCACGGGCACGCTCTGCGTGTGCAGGGTGTTGACGGTCTGGGGTGTCACGCCCAGTGTGAGTTGTACCGGGCCCTCCGGGCCGTCCAGTTCCACCACCACGACACGCTGCTGCGGGCCTACCATGAGCTGGGAGACCACGCGCAGCTGTGCTCCCTGGCCCGTGCCCACGGGGGCGGTGCGCTTCTTGATCCATTGCACGCCCCAGGCCAGCAGCCCCATCAGGAGCAGCAGGCCCAGTGCGGGCGCAAATGCGGTGAACGATGGGGTCATCAGTGGCGGCTCAGGCGGCGCAGGCGTTCGGAAGGTGTGACGATGTCGGTCAGGCGTATGCCGAATTTCTCGTTGACCACGACCACCTCGCCCTGGGCGATGAGGTAGCCGTTGACCAACACGTCCATGGGTTCACCGGCCAGCGCGTCGAGTTCCACGATCGACCCCTGCGCGAGCTGCAGGATGTACTTGATCGGCACCTTGGTGCGTCCGAGCTCGACCGAGAGCTGGACCGGGATGTCCAGCACCATGCTGATGTCGTTGTTCCCCGTCGGGGCCGGAGTCTCTCCGTCGAAATGCGGGGCTCCTTTGGCGAAGTCGTCGCCCCCGCCGCTGGAGGTCTGTTCCTGCAGCGCCTGTGCCCAGTCGTCGGCCAGGGCCTCGTCGTCCACCGTCTCGCTGGGCTTGTCGTTTTCATTTGTCATGCTGTTCTCCGTGCCACACCGCGTCTCGCTCCCGCAGCAGGCGTTGAACTTTCAGGGCGTATTTGCCGTTGTGGGTGCCGTATTCGGCTTCGATCACCGGTACCCCGTCCACCCTGGCCTGTATCAGCCGCTCGCGTTCGAGCTCGATGAAGTCGCCCACCTTCATGGCAAGCAACTGCTCGATGGTGGCGCTGGTGGTGGCCAGTTCAGCCGTGAGCTCGACCTCGGCGGACTGGATTTCGTGACTGAGCAATCGGACCCAGCGCCGGTCCACCTCCATGGAGTCGCCTTGGGAGGTGGAGTACAGCACATCACGGATCGGCTCCAGCGTGGAGTAGGGGATGCACAGGTGCAAGGAGCCGGTCAGATCGCCGATTTCGAGGGTGAAGCTGGTACTGACCACGATTTCGCTGGGGGTGGCGATGTTGGCGAACTGTGGCTGCATCTCGGAGCGCTGGTACACCAGTTCCAGCGGATAGACGCCTTTCCAGGCTTTTTTGTACTCTTCCGACACCACATCGACCAAGCGGTTGATGACGCGCTGTTCGGTGGGGGAGAAGTCGCGCCCCTCGATCCGGGTGGGGAATTTGCCGTTGCCGCCGAACAGGCTGTCGATCACGCCGAACAACAGGGTCGGCTCGCAGACGATCAGGCCGCTGCCGCGCAGCGGGCGCACGGCCATGATGTTGAAGTTGGTGGGAACCACGAGTTCGCGCAGGAACATGCTGTACTTCTGTACCTGTACCGTGCCCACCGAGATTTCGGGGCTGCGGCGGATGAAGTTGAACAGCCCGACCCGCAGGTTGCGCGCGAAACGCTCGTTGATCACCTCCATGGTGGGCATACGCCCACGCACGATCCGCTCTTGGCTCGACAGGTCGTAAGACCGGATGCCGCCTGAATCGAACTCTTCCTTGGCGAGTTTTTGGCTTTCCCCTGTGACGCCCTCGAGCAGGGCATCGATCTCGTCCTGGGAGAGAAAGGCTTCGCTCATGGTCGTGTCTCGCAGCAGGGTTTGAGTTACTGCACGATCAGGCTGGAGAACAGTACCGCCTGAACAGGGCTCTCGCCCCGGACCGGGGCCAGGCCGGTTTCCTCGCGCACCAAATCCAGGATGTCCTGGGCCAACTGGTCCTTGCCTTCCGGGCGCAACAGCTCTTCAGCGGTGCGCCGCGAGATCTGGCGCAGGATGCCGTTGCGCACGGTGGGCAGATAGGCCTTGATCCGATCGGCCGTTGCCGCACTGTCCACCTGCAGGGTGATGCCCACCTGGGCATAGCGAATGGCACCGGGGTCTGCCAGGTTGATCACCACCGGGTCTAGAGCCATGTACTGTGGGGGTGTGCGGGGGCGGCTGTCGCGCACCGGCTGGGTGGTGGCCTCGGGGTCGTCGATATCGTCGCCGCTGCCGCTCTTGAGCAGCAGGAATGCGGCAGCACCCAGACCCAGGAGCAACACCAGCACCACCACCAGGATGATGACGAGCAGCTTCTTGCTCTTGGGTTTGGCTTCGGCGTCAGCGGCGGGTTTGTCGGCCATCGGATTTGCCTTCCAGTTCAAAAATACGCGAGACCGGGCCCGGAGGCCCTTCACTGGCATATTGTGTCATGCCGATTATGCGGGCCGCTGTTGACGCCTTGAGCCCGAAAAAACCGGTCAACACCCGGCAATTGATGGCATCGCCGGCGGCCAGGGGTGAGGATTGGTTTCAGGCGTAAACACTCAGCCCCGCGCCGGTGATGCGGCCCAGTGGCACTGCTGCAGGCGTGGCCGGACTTTCGGGGTCGGGATTCGAGTTACGGGGGGAGCGGTCCCCGGTGCCTGGTTGTTGGGCATGGTCCCGGTCCTGGCTGCCGACCGACAGCCCCTCCAGCGCGATGCCGGTACGAGCCAACATCTGGGCCAGCACCTCCTGAGCCTGTGCTCTGAGGGCATCGCGGACCTGGGCGTCATCGGTCCGGAAGGCGAGGTGGGCCTTGTCGCCCTGCAGGCTCACCTCCACATCCAGGGCCTCGCGCAAGCCGGCTTCGAGCCGCAGACTGGCCTTTTTGGCGTTGCCGGCGGCCCACAGGCTGACCTGTGTGCCGAGTTGTTCGAAGGCGTCGTCCATGGCGTGGCCCAGCGTTTGGCCGAGCACCGCCGCAAAGCTGCGGCCTGCTGGCGCGTCCTGAGCGTGCCGGGAAGCACCGGGTGCGTCCAGGATGACGCGGCCCGCCTCACCCCGTTGGCCCTGGTTGGGTTCGCGCTGCTCGCCGGAGCGCTCGGCCGCGCTGGAAGCTCCCCCTGTGGCAAGCTCCAGCTCTTCCGGGCTGCCCCATGTGTCGGTCGGCAGGCTGCCAGCCTGAGCGGCCTTGTGCATGTGCCAAGTGCTGAGGTCGGTCTGTGGCGGGTTCTGCCCCGCGGCCTCGGCGCTGGCTGGCGTCGGTTGCGTCAGCAGTGGCTGGGGCGGTGTCTTGGGGCGCGCTTTGGCCACGGTAGATACCCATTGCCCGACCGGCTGGGCGTCGTGCCCCGAAGAGGCATGTCGATGGGCCGTTGCCGCCACGGCCGTCTCATCGGAGGGCGGCTCGGCACCCACCCCAAGGGCGGCCAGCTCGTTCCAGACCGGGTCGGCATCCGAGGGAGGTTCTGCGGGCAAGGAGGAGGTGGCCAGCCAGGCGGCGGTATCCAATGTCTGGCGCGGGTCGGCCTCCGCTTCATCCAGGGGGGGCGGCGACCCGGCCAACCCCTGGTCGGCGGTGAACAGCAGGGTGGCGAACAGGTCTGCCGGTGTGTCGTCCGGCTTGGTGCCTTGAGCGCGCTGCGGGTGTGCATGCTCGGGGGGGCGGGCGGGGGAAACGGCTTCGGGTTTCATGGGGTCGGCCTCCATGGGCTGTGTTGGCTGTGTTGGCGGTGCTGAGTGGCGGCCATTTCGTCGTTGGCCTTCTGTTCCTGGCGCTGCTGCTGGCGCTGCCAGGCTTCGTGGCGCCGCTGTTGGTATTTTTTGAGGCTGGCGAGCTTGCGTTCGCTTTCCAGTACGGCGTGCTCATGCCGCTGCACGCTTTGAGCCAGTCGTTGCAGCACACCCTGCTGAAACTGCACGGCATGTTCCAGCTTGCTCATGAGGTTTTGCTGAGCGTGCAGCAAAGCCACCGAGACGCCCGAGCCGGCCCGGGCACTCCAGCGTTGCTGCGATTCGGCGGTGTAGCCCTGCAACTGGCTCATCTGGAGCAGCGCCTGGTGTTGTTCATGCCGGGCTTGGGCCAGTGCCCGCAGGGCTTCGTCGCGCTCGCGGGTGGCGACCTCGATCACCGTGTGCAGGGTGTGGGGCGCGCTCATGCCTCGGTGCTCCTGCGGCCTTCGCCAATGGCTTGTGCCAGTTGCTGGACGCTGTCGTCGAACTGTGCTTGTTCGTTCATGTCTTGGGCAATGAAGCTCTGCATGGCGGGAAACAACTGAATCGCACGGTCGGTTTCGGGATCGCTGCCGGGTACGTAGGCGCCGAGCTGGATCAGGTCGCGGCTCTTCTGGTAGCGGGAATACAACTGGCGGAAACGGCGCGCCTGCTCCTGGTGCTCGGGCGTGACCACGTTGTGCATGACCCGGGAGGCAGAGGCCTCCACATCGATGGCCGGATAAATGCCCGACTCGGCCATGCCGCGCGACAACACGATGTGGCCGTCCAGTATGGCCCGGGCGGCGTCGGCAATCGGGTCCTGCTGGTCGTCGCCTTCGGAAAGTACGGTGTAGAAGGCCGTGATGGAGCCCTTGCCCTGCGGGCCGTTGCCGCTGCGTTCCACCAGTTGCGGCAGTTTGGCAAAACAGCTTGGGGGGTAGCCCTTGGTCGCGGGGGGTTCACCAATGGCGAGGGCGATCTCGCGTTGGGCCATGGCATACCGGGTCAGCGAGTCCATGAGCAGCAGCACATGGAGGCCGTCGTCGCGGAACCGTTCGGCAATGGCCGTGGCGTAGTGTGCCCCCTGCATGCGCAGCAAGGGCGGGGAGTCGGCCGGAGCAGCGACGACGACCGAGCGCTCCAGGCCGTCCTGGCCCAGGATGTCCTCGATGAACTCCTTGACCTCCCGCCCGCGCTCGCCGATCAGACCGACCACGATCACATCGGCCTGGGTATAGCGTGCCATCATGCCGAGCAGCACGCTTTTGCCGACCCCCGAACCGGCAAACAGGCCCAGGCGTTGCCCTCGTCCCACGGTGAGCAGACCGTTGATGGCGCGCACCCCGGTGTCGAGCGGCTCACGCACCGGGGCGCGATCCATGGAGTTGATCGGCGCACGTTCCAGCGGCTCGACTTCGACGTTCTGCAACGGGCCACGGTGGTCCAGCGGGTGGCCATGTGCATCCACCACGCGCCCCAGCAGTCCCTTGCCCAAAGGCAGGCGCAGCACGCCGCGGTCATTGGCGGCCAGTGGTTTGGGTTCTTGGCCCAGCCGGGGCCGGGGCCGGTAGGGCGCCAGCGGGCGCACGCGCGCGCCGCTGGACAAGCCTTGCACGTCACCCGCCGGCATGAGGTAAGCGCGCTCTGCGCTGAAGCCCACCACCTCGGCCAGCACGGCGGTGTCGGGGTCGTCGTGCATGTCGATCACGCACTGCGAACCCACGGGTGCTTTCACGCCCTCGGCTTCCAGCACCAGCCCAGCCAGGCGGATCAGCTTGCCACTGGTCTCCAAGGGCGTGTGCTGGCTGGCTGCCTGCCGGGCCACGGTCAGGAACTGCTGCCAGCGCTGGCTGCTCAGGGTGTCAGACATCGGCCTCCTCCCCGGGCTGCCAAGGCGTTTCCAACCCCAGGTTGGCCACTGCGCGTGCCCACCGTTTTTCGATGCGGGCGTCCACCGTGGCGTGGGCGCTCTCCACCACACAACCCCCCCGGCTGATATGGGGGTCCGGCTGCACCTGAATCCGCAGCGGCGTTTGCAGCTCCGTGTCGGCGGATTGCATCAGGGCGGCGTCGTCGGGGTGCAGGCGCAGGGTGACCGGGCGGCCGTCGTCCACTGCGAGCGAGAGCGCTTCCTGCACCACCGCCCGCAGCGGCTCCATGGGCTGAGCGAGTTCTCGCCGCACCACCTGACGAGCGATGTCGCAGGCCAGTTCGAGCAATTGGTCGGCCAGTTCGTGTTCCAGCCGGTCGAACCCGGCTTGCGCCTGCTGGATCACATGGGCCACCCGGTTTGCCTGCTCGCGTGTCTGGCGCTGCAGCTGTTTTTCCAGGGCATCGCGGGTTTCCTGGGCGCCGGCCAGCCGACCCTGCTCGAACCCTTCGGCGTGGGCCTGTTGGCGGATCTCCTCCACCGCTTCGGCTGACAGGCTGGGGGTGGCTTCCTCTGGCGTCGTGCTGGTGGCCTCGGGCTCGCTGCCATCCACCGGCTTGAACACCCAGGCCTCCACCTCTTGCACCTCCTCGCTGGGGATGAAGCGGTGGTAGTGCGTGGAGCGGCTAGACGAAGGCATCGTCTCCACCTCCGCCCAGAACGATCTGGCCCTCGTCGGCCAGTCGGCGCACCACCTTCAGAATGTCTTTCTGCTGGTTTTCCACCTCCGACAGGCGCACCGGCCCACGGGATTCCAGGTCCTCGCGTAAGGCCTCTGCGGCCCGGCTCGACATATTGCCCAGGATTTTTTCCTTCAGCTCGGTGCTGGCACCCTTGAGCGCGATGACCAGCGCGTCCGACGCCACTTCCTTGAGCACCATCTGGATCGCCTTGTTGTCCAGCTTGAGCAGATCCTCGAAAGTGAACATCTTGTCCATGATTTTTTGGGCCAGGTCCGGGTCGTTTTCGCGGATCCAGTCCACCACCGTGGCCTCCAGGCTGCTGCCCAGCAGGTTGATGATTTCGGCCGCCGTCTTGACGCCACCCAGGGAACTCTTGCGGATCTTGTCGCCGCCGGCCAGTACCTGATAGAGCGCCTCGTTGAGGTCCTTGAGGGCCGTGGGCTGAATGCCTTCCAAGGTGGCGATGCGCAGCATCACCTCGTTGCGGGTGCGTTCGGTGAAGTGTTTCAGAATATTGGCGGCGTGGTCCTGGTCCAGGTGCACGAGAATGGCCGCCAGAATTTGTGGGTGTTCGTTGCGCAGCAGCTCGGCCACCGAAATCGGGTCCATCCATTTCAGGCTCTCGATGCCCGATACGTCGCCCCCTTGCAGGATGCGGTCGATCAGCAAGCTGGCCTTGTCGTCGCCCAGGGCGCGCTTGAGCACCGCGCGGACGTAGTTGTCGGTGTCGGAAACCAGCAGACTCTGGGAAGCCGCCTCGCGGGTGAACTTGTCGATGACTTCGTCCACCTTTTCTTTCGAGACGGTCCGCATGCGGGCGATCGTCTCGCCCAGGCGCTGGACCTCCTTGGGCGAGAAGTGCTTGAACACCTCGGCCGCTTCCTCCTCGCCCAGCGACATGAGGAAAATCGCTGCGTTCTGCAGTCCGTCGTCTGTGTCAGCCATGTGCGTTCACCTCCGGGCGCCCGTGAGCCTAGGCGGTTTCGCCCGACATCCAGCCCCGCACGATGTTGGCTACGGCCACGGGGTTTTCCTTGGCCAGGCGCTTGGCGTCTTCGAGCCGCAACATTTCCGCCGTGACCTCATTCGGTGCCGGTGCCGGCAGGCCTGGGCGCTGGGTTTCATTATCCACCACCGTGTCGAGTTGCAGCCCAGTGGTGCGTGTGGCTTCTTCACCTTGGGCGCCTGGGCGTTCCGCCGGGGCGGACATCATCTTCAGCGCCGGCCGCACCATGCCCAGGAACAGGATCAGCCCCAGCACCAGCATGCCCAACGGCCAAGCCATGCTGCGTGCCAGCTCCACCGTGTCGGGCTGTTTCCACCAGGCGGTATCGAACGCTTCTGGCTCGGTGCGGGTGAAGGCGGCGTTGAGCACGTTCACCGAATCGCCGCGCTGCGGGTTGAAGCCGATGGCCTCACGCACCAGGGCATTGATTTGCTCGATTTGCTCCGGTGGCAGCGGGGCGGAACTGGCCTGGCCGCGGCGGTCGGTCGTCTCGACGTGGTTGAGCACCACCGCAGCGCTCAGCCGCCGGATGTTGCCGGTGGAGCCCCGCGTCACCGACACGGTGCGGTCCACCTCGTAGTTGATCACCTGTTCACGGCGGCGGCTGGCCTCGGTGGTGCCGGCTGCGACGTTGTTGCCGGGCACGATGCCCAGGGGAGCCGCGTCGGCGTTGATGGGTGCGCCCGGCGCGCCAGGCGGCAGGTTGGTCACGGCTCCGGGCACGCCCGGCACCGGCTGGTCGCTCTGAATGCCGGCTTCGATGAGCTGGGTGCTGCGCACCGCCGCCTCGTTGTTGCCCTGGTTGGGGCGGTGTTGTTCGCTGGTCTGCTCCGTGAGCGAAAAGTCCACATCCGCCGTGACCTGCGCGCGCACGTTCTGGCGGCCCACCACGGGTTCGAGCAAATCCAGAATGCGCTGGGTGTACATTTGTTCCAGCATGCGGATGTACTCCAGTTGCTTGGAGTCCACCGCGTCGTTCTGTGGGTTGGTGGTCTGGGAAAGCAGGTTGCCGTGCTGGTCCACCACGCTCACGGCCGACGGTTGCATTTCCGGTACGCTGCTGGCCACCAGGTGGACGATGCCGGCGATCTGGGTGCGATCCAGTGAGCGGCCCGGGAACAGCGTCACCAGCACACTGGCCGAAGGCTTTTGCTGCTCCCGGAAAAAGCCGTTCTGGTTCGGCAGGGCCAGGTGCACGCGCGCCTCGGCCACCGAGTTGAGCGATGAAATGGTACGGGTCAGCTCGCCCTCCAGGCCGCGCTGGAAGGTCAGGCGTTCCTGGAACTGCGTCATGCCCAGGCGGGTGTTGTCCATCAGCTCGAAGCCGGTCACGGCGCCGCGTGGCAGCCCTTGCGAAGCCAGCCGCAGCCGTGTGTCGTGCACGCGGTTGGCCGGTACCAAGATGGCGTTGCCGCCATCCGCGTGGCGGTAGGGAATGTTCATCTGCGAGAGCTGAGCCAGCACCGCGCCGCCGTCCTTGTCGGACAGGTTGGCGTACAGCACGCGGTAGTCCGGCCGGTTCGCCATATAGAAAGCGGTGGCCAGCACCGCCACCATGGCCAGCACGCCCAGGCCCAGCATGATTTTCCGGCTGGTGTCCAGACGCGAAAAACCCTGAACCAGCGGGTGGGGCGCTTTCTCGGGTGGCGAGGGGGCGTCGATCTCGGCAACGGCAGTGTTCATGGGGCTTCAGCGAGGGCTTGAGCGGAGTCGTTCGCCGATTATGGGTGCCCGATGGCCAAACTAAAGCGGGAAAAGGTGGTTCCCCACCCATTTATTCGCGGTTAAGTTTGGCCGCAAGCCGCCTTAGCATCCGTCCATCGAATCCAACGCTTCAAGGTTACTGCCATGGACCTGCGCCTGACTCCCTTGACCTCCGTCAACGCCACAGGGCTGAAGCCGGCGGCCAATGCCGCTGCCAAGCTCGGGGGGGCAGGCCTGGCCGCGCCTGGCGGCCGTGTGGCGGGTGCCGGGTTCGGCGAGGCGTTCAAAACCGCGCTGCAAAACGTGAGCGCCGCCCAGAACCAGGCCAACCAGCTCCAGACCGAATTCCAGATGGGCAACCCCAACGTGAGCCTGGAGCAGACCATGGTGTCCATGCAGAAGGCCCAGATCGGCTTTCAGGCCGCGCTGCATGTGCGCAACCGCATGATGCAGGCCTATACCGACGTGATGAACATGCAGGTGTGATCAGTGCAACTGCACCGGCTTGACCGGGTGTTGCAACTCCCCCAGCTCGTCGATCCAGGGCTCGACCAACTCGCGGATCTGCGCATCGTGGCGCAGGATGGTCATCATGATGCGGTGCTTTTCGGCGCGTTCCTCGGCTGAGAGGTCACGCCCGGCCGACTGCTCACGCAACTGCTCGATGAGCACGGCGCAGGCCCCCTCCAGGCGAACCACCTCGTCCCAGTCTTCCATGCGTGCGGCCACCACCATCAGCTCGCTGGTGGTCTCGATGGCCTTGTAGTAATCGATGAGGGGAATCGTCATGATGCTGAAGCCTCAGTGCTTACCCTGAGTATCGGCCAAGTATGCGCCTACTTGACCGCTGCGTGAAGGGGTGAGCCACGCTTCCATCAGCGCCCAGCCGGGTTCCGCCAGGCGGCGTACCTGGGCGTCCAGCCGCAGCAAGGCCTTGAGCGCGTTCAGCCGGGCCTCGCGCTCGTGCGGGGTGGTGGGAGGCTGCGTGCCTGCCCGGCGCAGCGCCTCCACCTGCTTCAGGGCCACGCCTTCCAGGCGCGTCACCTCTGCCCAGTGGCCCTGCTGCGCGGCGGCCACCATGTGCTGGCCAGTGCGTTCCAGGGCTTGGTAGTGGGGCAGGGGGGAAGGGGTCATGGTTCGTGCGTCTGTTCGCGGCTATGTAGGCTTTATCGGCCGGCGCGGCCGGGACTTGACCTGGGCAACGCCCGAAACAGATGCCCCAGGCGGGGGGTGTTGGCGCTTTAGGGGGCGGGGAAGGCCACGTCCTCATAGACGGTGGCCATGGGCAGCGTCAGGCCCACGCTTGCCAGTTCCACATCGGCCTGGCGGCCAAAAGGGTGCAACACCCACTGGCCGGCTGGGTTGCGGCGAAACACCTCCACACTGGCCCGTTCGGTGTCGATCAGGGCATATTCCTGCAGGCTGGGCAGGGTGCGGTAATACTCGAACTTCAGCCCCCGGTCGTAGGCCGCCGTAGAAGGGGAAAGCACTTCCACCACCAGGGTGGGTTCTTCTTTGGCTTCGTTGCGGGCGGCGTCGGCAGGGGAGCAGGTCACGAACACGTCCGGGTAGAAAAAGGCGTCCACCGCCTGGACATGCACCTTCATGTCGGCAATGTAGGTGCGGCAGGGCGTGCCGCGCAGGTGTTGTTTGAGCGCGGCAAAAACATTTCCACTGATGGTCACATGCGCATCACCTGCGCCGGCCATGGCAAAGGTTTCGCCCTGCACGTATTCGTGCTTGGTGGGCTGCTGGCGTTCCCAGTCCAGAAAGTCCTGGGCGGTGAAGGGGAGCTTTTCGGCGGCGGTCATGCAAGCATTGTGCGGCAAACCGCTTGCCCGATCAAACGTCGATCAAACGCCGGTCAGCGCCATGCCCTGGCCGTACAGGCTGCTCATGCGGCGGGCACCAGGCGGTAGCTGGCGGGGTGCCGCAGCTTCAGCCAGGGTGGCCTTGGATGGCGCCGATTCTGGCCCCTGAGGGCCGGATCGCATTTGCCGCCAGGCTTCTGCGACGGGTTTGAGCAAGGCAACCACCTCGTCCAGGGCTTCCACACTAGCCGTGGCGTTGGCTTGGGTGAGCCGCAGCACACAGTAATCGTACAGGTTGGCCAGGTTGGCTGCGAGTTCGCCGCCGTTGTCCAGGTCCAGGCTGGTGCGCAGCCCTTCCTGGAGAATGCGCACGGCACGCACGATCTCGGCCACTTTGGTATCCACATCCCCACCGAGAATGGCCCCTTTGGCCCTCACAATGCTCTCCAGGACGCCGTCGTACATCATGCCCACCAACTCGTGCTGGTCTTTCGACGCATTGCGAGTGTTGATGTCCACATCCCGGTAGGCCGACATACCTTGAAATTGGTTGCGTTTCATGACTTCTTCCTGTCTCAGCGCTTTCACCATCTATCGGCATCGTAAGCCACAACTTGACGGAGTGGAAAACAAAAATCCCCGGCCATGCCGGGGATTGGGATCCAGAGAGCCCGCAGCATCAACGCTGCAGCAACTGCAACACGCCTTGTGGAACCTGGTTTGCCTGCGCCACCATGGCCGTTCCGGCCTGCTGCAGAATCTGAGCCCGGCTCAGAGCCGCCGTCTCCGCAGCGAAATCCGCATCCATGATGCGGCTGCGTGAGGCAGTCAGGTTTTCTGCGGTAATGGACAAATTGTCTATCGTCGACAAAAATCGGTTCTGAATTGCCCCCAACTCGGCTCGGGCTGAGTTGATGGTCGCCAGTGCAGTGTCCATGATGGAGATGGCCATCTGCGCGCCCAAAAAGGTCGAAATGTCAACGTTTTCCACAAACATGGCATCGGCTTCAGTCAAAGGCGCTGAAGTGATTGTCAAGCCGGAAAACAAGTCACCGAGGGCGTCTCCTACTTCGCCCGAGGTCAGCGAGGTGAAAGTGACTTCGCCTGTGGTCGAGTTCACTTCTGCCACCACGCCTGTCTCGGCAGATTTGGCGTTGACTGCGGATGCCAGGGCTGTCCCCGCTGCAATGGCGCCCCGGGTTTCGGCTTGTGTTTCAGTACCTGAAGCAGTGCTTTCCGCTGGGATGACGATGGGCGGAAAATCGACCCCATTGATCGAAAAACCGTCGGGCGGATTCCCGATCGTTATTGCATTGTAAGCATAGTTTCCGGCGTCCTCGCTTGCCGTTACCGTTGCGGTGAAGGTGCCCGTCGCAAACAGTGTCTTGCCCAGGACGGAGGTTCGTGCATCGGCCGTGCTTTGGACCGTGATCAGTTGCCCGGCATTCGCGCCCACCTGGAAGGATTGCCCCGCAAAGCTGCCATCCAGGAGCTTCGTGCCGTTGAACTCGGTCTGGTTGGCCACGCGGTTGACTTCTGAAATCAGTTGCGCCACTTCGGCTTGCAGGGCTTGCCGATCCGTCAGCGAATTGGTGGCATTCGATGATTGAACCGACAATTCACGGATGCGCTGGAGGTTGTTGGTGACACTGGCCATCGCGCCCTCGGCCGTCTGCGCCAGCGAGATCCCGTCGTTGGCGTTCCTGACGGCCTGATTCAGGCCGCGAATCTGTGTCGTGAACCGCTCGGAGATGGCCAGGCCGGCGGCGTCGTCCTTGGCACTGTTGATGCGCAAGCCGGAAGACAGGCGCTGCACCGCAGTGGCAAGCGCGTTCTGCGTGGCGTTCAAATTGCGCTGCGCATTCAGGGACATTACGTTGGTGTTGATCACTTGCGCCATTTTTCAGACTCCTAACAAACCACCCGAACCGAATGCGCGTTGGTCACACCCGGGCTCTTGTAGGTGAAATGGTAGGGGCAGGGCTGGACAGCCGATGGGGCAATAAACGATCGAAAAACCCGTCATTTCTCAGGATGCCCAGAAACAAAAAGACCCGCCTGCGCAAGCGGCGGGTCTGGCATGGGCTGAACGGAGATGAGGGCGGTCGATGTCAGCGGTTGGTCTGGTTATTCCAAAGCACGACCTGTTGCGACACGAAATTGCTCAGCGCTGTGAGCTGAGCCAATTGCGTATCCAGCCTGGAGTACTGAGCCAAGAGGCGCTCCTCTGTCCGGCTCACGCGCTCGGCCAGCCGCTCTTGCTCGCGCGTGTTTCGATCGATGCTGCTTTTGATGGATTGCTCTTTGGTCGTCAACACACCGCTGGCGGACAACATGCCTTCGGTGAAGCTCTGCAGCCTCACGGCCAGGCCTGTGGCACCGTCGGTGGCTGCGAAATATCGCTGGACGTCATCCAGGTCGGTGAGCGCGGCGTCCAGCCGAGCGTTGTCGACACGCAGCGTGCCATCTGCCTGGAATGAAATACCCAGATCCGACAGGTAGTTGAAACTGGAGCCCGCAGACTCCTTGCCGCCAAGAAGGCGGCGCAAGGCCGTTTGTATGCCCACGGCGGTGGCATCCCCCTGCAAGGTGCCGGCGGTTTGGTCGGCAGGGTTGTAGCGCGTCATCTCGGCCAAGGCATCGTTGAGGGCGTTGTACGACTGCACAAAATTGTTGATGGCCGTGCGCACAGCCGCTTTGTCTTGCGCAACGGTGATGAGCACCGGCGAATCCGCTGGCGTGACTTCTGATACCGTGAGGCTGATGCCCGGCACGATGTCGTCGAATGTGTTGTTTGCCGATGAGATGCTGACCCCGTTGATGGTGGCGGCCGTGTTCAAGCCGGCCTGGGCCAGTGTGGTGGTGGTGGGAGGGCCAAATGGGTCGTAGGCCAGATCACTCAACCCGGTGCTTCCGGTGGCCGTGATGCGAAACCCGTTGTCTTCCCCGGTATCGGCCGATCGCACCAGCAGGCGCTGGCCTTGGGCGTCGTTCAACACGGTGGCGGTCACGCCTGCATTGGCTTCGTTGATCTTGCGAGCCACGTCAGAGAGGGTGTCGGTTTCCAGGATTTCCACGCTGACCGCTGGCCCGAAGCTGTCCGCGTCGCTGGTGTTGCCGATGCTGATGTTCAGCGTGCCGGACAAGTCCGAGCCTGCGGCCACCGGCGCAGAGACGGTTGACTGTGCCTGCGCCAGCTGGCTCACGCCCACCGTGAACTGGGTAGGTGTGGCCTGGGACGTGCTCGTGATGCGGCCGTTCACCGCAGACGATTTGCCCGATGTGAGGGTGAGGCCAGTGAACGTGCTCGGGTCCGCCAGCCGTGCGGCCTGATCGTTCAGGTTGGCAATCTGCGACTTCAATTGACCAAACGCCGAAAGCCGGGCTTGGTAGTTGGCTGCATCTGTCTGGAGTTTCGCCAAGGGGCGCTGTTCCAGTTTCACCAACTGGGACACGATGCCCTGAATGTCCAGGCCACTGCCGATACCGGGTGACGAAAGCGCCATGCTGATCTCCTTGCCTTTGCGCCTGTTTCTGCGCCTATTGTGTCAGCGTTGCCAGCGAATGAAAAGCAGAAAAAGCGGCACCCCACTGGGTTGGACGCCCAGGCTGGGTGCCGCTTCATTGCCGAAGTGGCCCGAAAGCCACTGGCCGTCCTGTCCGTTACCGCAACAGCGCCAGCACACCCTGAGGCAACTGGTTGGCCTGCGCCACCATGGCGGTACCAGCCTGTTGCAGGATCTGTGCGCGGCTGAGGGCGGCGGTTTCGGCGGCGAAGTCCGCATCCAGAATCCGGCTGCGCGAGGCGGAGAGGTTCTCGGCGTTGATTTGCAGGTTCTGCACCACGGAGCTGAAGCGGTTCTGGATGGCACCGAGGTCGGCACGCGCGGTGTTCACCGTCGTCAAGGCAGTGTCCATGATGGCGATCGCGCGTTGGGCTCCAGCAAAAGAAGAAACATTAACACTGCTAACAAATGTCTCAGCTGTTGGCGCAGCGAAACTTGCTGTTGCGCCAGTGATAAGAACGTCTAACGCAGCATCTCCAGCAACAAAGCTTGAGACGTCAACAACTCCCGGAGTAGTGCTTGCGGAAGCAACGACGCCAAGTTCAGCTGCCCGTTCATTGATGGCGGACACCAGTGCGTTGACAGCTGCAGTCTGGGTCGCAGCCGCTGTGGTACCGGAAGCCGGCACACTAATGTCATCAAGATCAACTCCCCCAATTTTGATTCCAGTTAAGTTGATTGCTGTATTTGCGTCAGCTGGTTCAGCGATTGTGATTGTGCCGCCGGCAAACAAAGTTCCACCCAGAGAGCTGGTCTGCGCATTGGCGATGCTGCTCACGCTGATGAGCTGACCGGCGTTGGCGCCGACCTGGAAGGCCTGGCCGGTGAAGGAGCCGTCGAGCAGCTTGGTGCCGTTGAACTCGGTCTGCGTGGCCACGCGCTGAATTTCGGAGATCAGCTGGTCGACTTCTTTTTGCAGGGCTTCACGGTCAGTGGAGGAGTTGGTGGCGTTGGAAGACTGAACCGCCAATTCGCGGATGCGCTGCAAGTTGTTGCCGATGCTGGAGAGCGCGCCTTCGGCGGTCTGTGCGAGGGAGATGCCATCGTTGGCGTTGCGCACGGCCACATTGAGGCCACGGATCTGGGTGCTGAAGCGCTCGGAGATGGCCAGGCCGGCGGCATCGTCCTTGGCGCTGTTGATGCGCAAGCCCGAAGACAGGCGCTGGATGGAAGTGGCCAGTGCCCCCTGGGTGGACTGCAGATTGCGCTGTGCGTTGATCGACAGCAGGTTGGTGTTGATGGTGGTCATGGGAACGGCTCCTTAGAGACGGAAATGGAAAAGTGGTCACAATCGCGGTACCAACACTTTGCTGGTCTGCCAACGAGACTCCTCCGAGTCCGTTGTTGGAAATATCGGGCTTTTTTTGCCAAGCTTTAGCTTTCATGCCCCCCAAAATCCCCCAGTCGGTGCTCGTCGTCATCTACACCCCGGTTCTGGAGGTGTTGCTGATCGAGCGGGCCGACGCGCCGGGGTTCTGGCAGTCCGTCACTGGGTCGAAGGACACCCCGGACGAGCCCTGGCTGGCCGCCGCTGCCCGGGAGGTGGGGGAGGAAACCGGCATAGATGCGCACGCCCCCGGCTGCGCGCTCAGCGACTGGGCGTTGGAAAACGTGTATGAAATCTACCCCCAGTGGCGCCACCGCTACGCGCCGGGCGTGACGCACAACACCGAACGGGTGTTGGGTTTGCAGGTGCCTGCGGGCACAGAGGTGCGGCTGAACCCGCGCGAACACACGGCCTACCAATGGCTGCCCTGGCGCGAGGCGGCAGACCGGTGTTTCTCCCCGTCCAACGCGGAGGCCATTCTGTGGTTGCCGAGAATGAAGGGGAGGTGATGGGTCAGACGGCCTGCGGTTGAAACACCCGGATGCGCGAGGCGATGGTGTCGCGCACCGTTCGAGCGGCCACACGCATGTCGTACTCGGTCTGAAGGTTCATCCAGAAACGAGGGTCCATATTGAAAAACAGGCCCAGGCGCAAGGCGGTATCCGCTGTGATGGGGCGCTTGCCGTGTACCAGTTCGCTTATCCGGCTGGGGGGTACGTCAATGTCGGCCGACAGTTGGCGGGCGGTAATGCCCATGGGTTTCATGAAATCTTCCAACAAGATTTCTCCCGGGTGAATTTCGTCTAGTGGTTGAGCCATGTTTCACTCCTAGTGGTAGTCCACAATTTCAACTTGATCGGCGCCGTTATCGTGCCAGGCGAAGCAGATTCGCCATTGATCGTTGATGCGTATGCTGTACTGCCCGACACGATCGCCTCTGAGTGCCTCAAGCTGGTTACCAGGTGGTACCCGTAAGCTGTTCAGTTCGGTGGCTGCATGAAGCTGCAACAGTTTTCGCCTCGCTACGCGTTCAATGTTTTTGAATCGGGGAACGATTTCACTCTGGAAAAGCCGTTGGGTATCAGGGCAGCAGAACGATCTGATCATCTCCCATGTTATTCTGTGAAACAGAATCTGTCAAATGAGGTGCGCCTATGCAATCTGCCCTCAGTGGCGCCACCGCAGTGCTTCGGGCGTGATACACCGCAACCAGTCCAACGCTGGTGTTTCCCGCCGCTCGGCGATAATGGTTCGTTGTTTGGTTTCAACCACCCCGCCGAGGCGTTCACACCCATGCCTGCTTACCGTTCGAAAACCTCCACCGCCGGCCGCAACATGGCCGGTGCCCGTGCCCTGTGGCGTGCCACCGGCATGAAGGACGATGACTTCTCCAAGCCCATCATCGCCATTGCCAACAGCTTTACCCAGTTCGTGCCGGGCCATGTGCACCTGAAGGACCTGGGCCAACTGGTGGCCCGAGAGATCGAAGCCGCTGGCGGCGTGGCCAAGGAGTTCAACACCATTGCCGTGGACGACGGCATTGCCATGGGCCACGACGGCATGCTGTATTCGCTGCCCAGCCGCGAGCTGATCGCCGACAGCGTGGAGTACATGGTCAACGCCCACTGTGCCGACGCGCTGGTGTGCATTTCCAATTGCGACAAAATCACCCCCGGCATGCTGATGGCCGCCATGCGGCTGAACATTCCGGTGGTGTTCGTCTCCGGCGGCCCCATGGAAGCGGGCAAGGTCAGGCTGGCCGTGCCGGGCGAGCAGACCATCCAGATCAAGAAGCTGGACCTGGTGGACGCCATGGTCATGGCCGCCGACAGCCAGGTGAGCGACGCCGAGGTGGCGCAGGTCGAACGCTCGGCCTGCCCGACCTGCGGGTCCTGCTCGGGCATGTTCACCGCCAATTCCATGAACTGCCTCACCGAGGCGCTGGGCCTGAGCCTGCCGGGCAACGGTACCGTGGTGGCCACCCACGCCGATCGCGAGCAACTGTTCCGCCGCGCCGGCCGTCTGGTGGTAGGGCTGTGCAAGCGCTATTACGAGCAGGGTGACGCCTCCGTGCTGCCGCGCTCCATCGCCACCTTCGAGGCGTTCGAAAACGTGGTGTCGCTGGACATTGCCATGGGCGGCTCCACCAACACCGTGCTGCACCTGCTGGCCACCGCCCGCGAGGCGGAGGTGGACTTCACCATGGCCGACATCGACCGCCTCTCGCGCCGCGTGCCCACGCTGTGCAAGGTGGCGCCCAACACCAACAAGTACCACATCGAAGACGTGCACCGTGCCGGTGGGGTGATGGCGATTCTGGGTGAGCTGGACCGGGGCGGACTGTTGCACACCCACGTGTCCACCGTACACAGCCCCACGCTGAAAGACGCCCTCGACCAGTGGGACGTGGCCCGCCAGCCCAGCGACGCGGTGAAAACCTTCTACATGGCCGGCCCGGGCGGCATCCCGACGCAGGTGGCGTTCAGCCAGAACAGCCGCTGGCCTTCGCTGGACCTGGACCGCCAAAACGGTTGTATCCGCAGTGTGGAGCACGCCTATTCGCGCGACGGCGGCCTGGCCGTGCTGTACGGCAATCTGGCCGTGGACGGCTGCATCGTGAAAACCGCGGGCATCG
Source organism: Tepidicella baoligensis (assembly GCF_013432195.1). Classification (GTDB taxonomy): domain Bacteria; phylum Pseudomonadota; class Gammaproteobacteria; order Burkholderiales; family Burkholderiaceae_C; genus Tepidicella; species Tepidicella baoligensis. The sequence continues at coordinate 38,041 of NZ_JACCDB010000006.1, forward strand.
ACGAGAGCATGTTCGAGGTGGAAGAGCTGCGCTACACGACCAGCGTGCCCACTTCGACGCTGCGCGTCTTCGAAGGCCCGGCCCGGGTGTTCGAAAGCCAGGATTCGGCGGTCGAAGCCATTCTGTCCGACCAGATCCGGCCCGGTGACGTGGTGGTGATCCGCTACGAAGGCCCGCGCGGCGGCCCGGGCATGCAGGAAATGCTGTACCCGACTTCTTACCTGAAGTCCAAAGGTCTGGGCAAGCACTGTGCCTTGCTCACCGATGGCCGGTTCTCGGGCGGCACCTCGGGCCTGTCCATCGGCCACGTGTCGCCCGAAGCGGCGGCAGGAGGCACCATCGGCCTTGTGCGCGAAGGCGACCTCATCCGCATCGACGTGACGAAGCGATCCATCGAACTGGTGGTGGACGCGGCCGAACTGGAACGCCGCCGCGCCGAGCAGGACGCCAAAGGCTGGAAGCCAGCCCAGCCGCGCCAGCGCAAGGTCTCGGCCGCTTTGAAGGCTTACGCCATGCTGGCCATGAGTGCCGACAAGGGCGCGGTGCGCGACCTCTCCCTGCTCGGCGACTGACGCGCCGCCATGCTGCAACACCCGCAGATCGACCCGGTGGCCCTGCAGATCGGGCCGCTGGCGATACATTGGTACGGGCTGACCTACCTCGCCGCTTTTGGCCTGTTCCTGTGGCTCGGCCGGTTGCGGCTGGCCCATGCGCCCTACAGCCAAGGCGGCTGGCACAAGCGCGACGTGGAGGACATCCTCTTTCTGGGCGTGCTGGGGGTGATCGTGGGCGGGCGGCTGGGCTACGTGCTGTTCTACAAGCCGCTGCACTACCTGGCCAACCCGTTGGAGGTGTTCGCCATCTGGCAAGGCGGCATGAGCTTCCACGGCGGCCTGGTCGGGGTGCTGCTGGCCATGTTGTGGTTCGCACGCACCCGACAGCGCCCTTGGCTGCAGGTCATGGACTTCGTGGCCCCCTGCGTACCGACCGGGCTCGCCTTGGGCCGTATCGGCAACTTCATCAACGGCGAGCTGTGGGGCCGGGTGGCCGACCCGTCGCTGCCCTGGGGCATGGTGTTTCCCGGCGCAGGCGATCTGCCGCGCCACCCTTCGCAGCTGTACCAGGCGTTGCTGGAAGGGCTGTTGCTGTTCGTGCTGCTGTGGCTGTACGCACGCCGGCCCCGCCGCCTGGGTGAGGTCTCGGCGGCGTTTCTGGTGGGCTATGGCAGCCTGCGGTTCATCGCCGAATTTTTCCGCGAGCCCGACGCCCATCTGGGCCTGCTGGGGCTGGGCCTGAGCATGGGGCAGTGGTTGAGCCTGCCCATGGTGCTGGCCGGTGCGGCCCTGTGGGTGTGGGCGGCGCGGCGTTCCGTTTGAGCATCCGATGAAACCTCCTGCCGTCGATCATCACAACGTCTGGTCCCACCTGCGCGCCGCATTCCCGGCCGATCTGGACCGTTGGGCCGTCGAGACGGACACCGGCTTGATCTATACCTGGCGCGACCTGGACCGCGCCAGCGCCATGATGGCCAACCTGCTGGCCTCGCTCGGCCTGCCCGAAGGGGCGCGGGTGGCGGTGCAGGTGAACAAATCCGTCGAGGCCATGGCGCTGTACCTGGCCACCCTGCGTGCCGGGCTGGTGTTCCTGCCGCTGAACACGGCCTACCAGAAGGCCGAAATCGAATACTTCATCGGCGACGCGGAGCCGGCGGTGGTGGTGTGTACCGGAGCGAATTTTGGCTGGGTCAGCAAGATCGCCTTCAAGGCCGGTACGGCTTATGTGTTCACCCTGAACGACGACCGCACCGGCAGCCTGCTGGAGCGTGCCGTGCATCACAGCGATGTGCATGCACCCGTGCCCCGGCAGGCCGACGACCTCGCCGCCATCCTCTACACCAGTGGCACCACCGGCCGCAGCAAAGGCGCCATGCTCACGCATGGCAACCTGTTGAGCAACGCGCTCGTGTTGCGCGATTACTGGGGCTGGCAGCCCGACGACGTGCTCATCCACGCTTTGCCCATTTTCCATGTGCACGGGCTGTTCGTGGCCTTGCACGGCGCGCTCATCAACGGCAGCCCGATGCTCTGGATGTCGAAGTTCGACCCCCAAACCGCCATCGGCTGGTTTTCCCGTGCCACGGTGTTCATGGGGGTGCCCACGCTCTATGTGCGCATGCTGGCCGAGCCCGGCCTCACGCCCGAGGCGGCCCGGCACATGCGCCTGTTCATTTCGGGTTCGGCACCGCTGTTGATCGACACCTTCGAGGCGTGGCGGCAGCGCACCGGCCACACCATTCTGGAACGCTATGGCATGAGCGAAACCCTGATGCTCACCTCCAACCCCTACCGGGCGGATGCGCGCTACGGTGGGCAGAGCGAGCGGCGCGGCGGCACGGTGGGTTTCCCGCTGCCGGGGGTGGAGGTCCGTGTGGCGGGGGAGGGGGACCGGCCCTTGCCAGCCTCAGAGATCGGCGGCATTCAGGTGCGCGGGCCCAATGTGTTCAAGGGCTACTGGCGCATGCCCGACAAAACCCGCGAGGAGTTCACCGCCGACGGCTGGTTCCGAACGGGTGACCTGGGTTTTCAGGACGAGCGCGGCTACATCACCATCGTGGGCCGCAGCAAGGACCTCATCATCAGCGGCGGCTACAACGTGTACCCGGCCGAGGTGGAGGGGGCCATCAACGAACTGCCCGGCGTGGCCGAAAGCGCGGTGGTGGGGGTGCCCCACCCCGATTTCGGCGAGGTGGGCGTGGCCTTGGTGATCGCCCAGCCCGGCCAGGCGGTGGACCCGGAGCAGGTGATCGCGGCCCTCAAGGGGCGTTTGGCCCACTTCAAGGTGCCCAAGCGCTGCTACGTGGTGGCCGAACTGCCGCGCAACACCATGGGCAAGGTGCAAAAAAACCTGTTGCGCGAGCAGTACCGCGGGCTGTTCGCCTGACCCCGCTCAGCGCAGCACCAGCACCGGGATGTGCGAGTGCGTCAGCACCTGTTGCGTCTCGCTGCCCAGCAGCAGGCGCTTGAGGCCCCGGCGCCCGTGTGACGCCATCACGATCAGGTCGGCCTTGTGCTTCTTGGCCGCCGCGATGATGGCCTCGGCGATCAGGTCGGACTTCACCGTGATCGGTTTGACCTTGACTTGCAGCTTCTGACCTTCGGCCTTGACCGCGTTGACCACCTCCATCGCCTCGGCCTGCCATTCCTTTTCGATGCGCTTGATCTCTTCGGCCGCCAGCGCCACGCCGCCCTCGAAATAGGTTTGCGGGTAGCGCGGCACCACCTTCAGGGCCACCACTTCGGCGCCGGTGATGTCGGCCAGCTTCAGCGCGTGCTGCACCGCCTGGTTCGAGAGCTTGGTGCCGTCGGTGGCTACGAGGATGCGCTTGTACATGGGGCTGTTCTCCTGGTTGTAGAGGGTGTGACCTGCATTCTGCCCTGTTCGGGCAGGGTTTTCCAAGTCTGGCGTCTGCCGCGCCGAAGGTGTTGATTTACGTCAAATCGCGACCGGGTTTGCGCTGCTATGCTTACGCGATGTCGGATTCCACCGTGGCTCAGCAACCGGGCGCTGCCGTGCCTACCCTGCCAGAGGGGCATCGTGGCCCGCTGACGGTCGATGACGACTTCCTCGTGCTCGACGATCCGGTCGAGCAGGCCGATTTCACCCGCCCCTGCCCAGGGCAAGGCCGCGACCTGACCGAGGCCGTCCTGATGGTGCAAGGCATGTACTGCGCGGCTTGTGCCAACACCGTCGAAGACGTGCTGGCCGCCATGCCGGGTGTGGAGGCGGCCCAGGTGCATGCCGCCACCCGCCGCCTGACCGTGCGCTGGGACCCCCGGCAAGTGCGCTTGTCGGCGCTGGCGCGAGCCGTGGGGCGCGCCGGCTACCGCTTGCTGCCCATGCAGCAGGCGCTCGGGGTGGAAGAGCGCCTGGCCGAAACCCGCAAAGCCCTGTGGCGCCTGTTCGTGGCAGGCTTTTGCATGATGCAGGTCATGATGTACGCGTGGCCTTCGTACGTCACCGAACCGGGCGAAATCCCGGCCGACATCGACCAGCTCCTGCGCTGGGCCAGTTTCGTGCTCAGCATTCCGGTGGTGGTGTTTTCCAGCGGACCCTTTTTTCAGAGTGCCTGGCGCGACCTCAAGCACGGGCGCATCGGCATGGACACGCCGGTGTCCATCGGCATCCTGGCCTGTTTCTTCGTCAGCGTCGCGGCCACCTACGACCCCTCCGGGCCCTGGGGCGAGGACGTCTGGTACGACTCGCTCACCATGTTCGTGTTCTTCCTGTTGGGCGGGCGCTACCTGGAATTCCGCCTGCGCGACCGCACCGCCGGGGCGCTGGACGCGCTCATGAACCGGCTGCCCGAGCTGTGCGAACGGCAATTGCCCGACGGCGGTTTCGAGTCCGTCTCGATCAAACGGCTGGCCGTGGGCGACGTGGTGCGCGTGCAGGCCGGGCAGGCCTTCCCGGGTGACGCCACCGTGCTGAGCGAAGGCGCCACGGTGGACGAGGCCTTGCTCACGGGGGAATCCCAGCCCCTGACGCGCCGTCGAGGCGAAAGCGTGGTGGCCGGCAGCTACAACCTGGCCGGCACCGCCCTGGTCCGCATCGACAAGCTGGGGCGGGACACCCGGTTTGCCCAGATCGTCTCGCTCATGGAGCAGGCGTCCACCGAAAAACCCCGGCTGGTCCGGCTGGTGGACCGGATCGCGGCGCCCTTCCTCGTGCTGGTGATGCTGTCGGCGGCCACGGCAGGCTACTACTGGTGGCAGATCGACCCTGGCAAGGCCCTGGCCGTCGCCGTGGCCGTGCTGATCGTGACCTGCCCGTGCGCCTTGTCGCTGGCCACGCCGTCGGCCCTGCTGGCTTCGGCTGGCGCTCTGGCCGGGCGCGGCATTCTGGTGCGCCGATTGCAGGCCTTTGAAACGCTGGCCCGTGTGGACACCTTTGTGTTCGACAAAACCGGGACCCTGACGCAGGACCGGGTGGTGCTGCGCGAGGTGATTGCCCGCCCAGGGCTGAGCCGTGCTGATGCTTTGGCCTTGGCTTACCGGTTGAGTGCGGCGTCGCTGCATCCGGTGTCGCGGGCGATTGCACAGGCTGCCCGCGAAGAGGTGTCTGACCTGCCCAGCCTGCCCGGCGATCAGGAGGTGCGCGACATCCCGGGCGCCGGCTTGGTGTTGTCGAACGGGGCAGGGCAAGCATACCGGTTGGGTTCGGCACGTCATGGCGGGCTGGACGAAAGCGCGTTGCTGGCCGAAGGGCACACCGTGCCGGACGCGCCCTGCGCCTATTTGACCGATGCCGACGGCTGGCTGGCCACCTTTGTGATGGACGAGGGCGTGCGCGCCGATGCAGCGGAAGCCATCGCGGCGCTGCGCCGTCAAGGTCTGCATGTGCGTCTGCTCTCGGGCGACCGCCTGGCTGCGGCGCTGCGCGTGGCCAGGCAGGTGGGGGTGGACGACGTCGTGGCAGAGGCCAGCCCCGAACGCAAGCTGCAAGAGGTGGTGGCGCTGCAGCAGCAGGGGGCGACCATCGCCATGGTGGGCGACGGTCTCAACGACGGCCCGGTCCTGGCTCGCGCCGATGTCTCCTTCGCGCTGGGCCATGGGGCGCCGCTCACCCAGTCCCAGTCGGACTTCGTGGTGCAAAGCGGCCGGCTCTCGGAGGTGGTGCAGACCGTGCTGCAGGCCCGCCGCACGCTGCAGATCGTCAAGCAGAACCTGTGGTGGGCGGGCGCCTACAACGCGGTGTCCGTGCCCATGGCCGTGGTGGGCTGGATGCCCCCCTGGGCCGCGGGCCTGGGCATGGCGCTGAGCTCTTTTCTCGTCATCGGCAACGCCATGCGTCTCGGGCGTATTCCCGTCGTCGCCTCGGAGCCGATTCCCACTCTTCAACCCGAACCGCTCGTGAGGTGACTGCCCATGGACATTCTCTACCTGCTCATTCCCCTGTCCGTGCTGCTGGTGCTCGTCATCATCGGCGTGTTCTGGTGGGCCCTGCAAGCCGGCCAGTTCGACAACATCGAACGCGAGGGCGAGCGGATTCTTCGGGGCGATTGATCTATGTCAACCGGATCGGCCCTGCCTGCTGCGATACTGCGACGCGGTGAAATTCAAGAGGAGTTTGTATGACCGTGACAACAGCGGATGCCCAGTCGGGTGTCTATAACGACAAGGTCGTCAGGCAGTTTGCCATCATGTCCGTGGTTTGGGGCGTGGTCGGCATGCTGGTTGGCGTGATCATCGCGGCCCAGTTGACCTGGCCGGAGCTCAACCTCGGCATCGAATGGCTGACCTATGGCCGCCTGCGACCGCTGCACACCAATGCGGTGATCTTCGCCTTCGGTGGCTGTGCCTTGTTTGCCACCAGCTATTACGTGGTGCAACGCACCTGTCACACCCGGCTCTTCCTCGGTCCGCTGGCAACCTTCACCTTCTGGGGTTGGCAGCTGGTCATCGTGCTGGCTGCGATCACCCTGCCGCTGGGCCTCACCCAGGGCAAGGAATACGCCGAGCTGATCTGGCCGATCGACGTGCTCATCGCTGTGGTCTGGGTGGCTTATGCCATCGTGTTCTTCGGCACCATCGGCACCCGCAAGGTCAAGCACATTTACGTGGCCAACTGGTTCTTCGGCGCCTTCATCCTGGCCGTGGCCCTGCTGCACATCGTCAACAGCGCCGCCGTGCCCACCAGCCTGCTGCATTCCTACTCCGCCTACGCCGGTGTGCAGGACGCCATGGTCCAGTGGTGGTATGGTCACAATGCCGTCGGTTTCTTCCTCACCGCCGGTTTCCTGGGCATGATGTACTACTTCATCCCCAAGCAGGCCGAACGCCCGGTCTATTCCTACCGCCTCTCCATCGTCCACTTCTGGGCGCTGATTTTCACCTACATGTGGGCCGGCCCCCACCACCTGCACTACACCGCGCTGCCGGACTGGGCGCAGTCGCTGGGTATGGTGTTCTCGCTCATTCTGCTGGCGCCCAGCTGGGGCGGCATGATCAACGGCATCATGACGCTGTCGGGTGCCTGGCACAAGCTGCGTGACGACCCCATCCTGCGCTTCCTGATCGTGTCCCTGTCGTTCTACGGCATGTCCACCTTCGAAGGGCCGATGATGTCTATCAAGACCGTCAACGCGCTGTCGCACTACACCGACTGGACCGTGGGCCATGTGCACTCCGGCGCGCTGGGCTGGGTGGGTCTGGTGTCCATGGGTTCGCTGTACTATCTGGTGCCGCGCCTGTTTGGCCAGAAGAAGATGTACTCCATCCCCGCGATCGAGCTGCACTTCTGGATCGCCACGATCGGTATCGTGCTGTACATCGCCGCGATGTGGATCGCCGGTGTGATGCAGGGCCTGATGTGGCGTTCCATCAACCCCGACGGTACCCTGACCTACACCTTCGTGGAGTCCGTCAAGGCGAGCTATCCCTTCTACGTGATTCGCCTGGTGGGTGGCCTGATGTATCTGGGTGGCATGTGCATCATGGCCTGGAACGTCTGGATGACCGCACGCGAAGGCCTCAAGGCCGGTGCCGTGCCCGAAGTCAAGATCCCTGCCGTTGTCCACGCCTGAGGAGTCCCACAACATGGCCAACCCAAACGAATCTCCCAAGGGTTTCACCCACGAGCGTATCGAAACCAACAACTTCCTGATGATCGTGCTGATCGTGCTGGTCATCGCGGTCGGGGGGCTGGTGGAAATCGTGCCGCTCTTTTTCCAGAAGTCCACCACGCAGCCGGTCGAGGGCCTCAAGCCCTACACCGCGCTGCAGTTGGCCGGGCGTGATGTCTATGTCAAGGAAGGCTGCTACGGCTGCCATTCCCAGATGATCCGCCCCTTCCACGCCGAAACCATGCGCTATGGCCACTACTCGCTGGCTGGTGAATTCGTGTACGACCGCCCATTCCAGTGGGGCTCCAAGCGCACCGGGCCGGATCTGGCGCGCGTGGGCGGCCGTTATTCAGACGAATGGCACCGCATCCACCTGATCAACCCGCGCGATCTGGTGCCCGAGTCGAACATGCCGGCCTATCCCTGGTTGGAGCGCAAGCAGGTGAACGCCGAAGCCATGCCAGCGCGCATGCGGGCCCTGCGCCTGCTGGGGGCGCCTTACACCGACGAGGAAATCGCCAACTCGGTCGAAGAGGTTCGTGGCAAGACGGAGATGGACGCGATCATCGCCTACCTCCAGAGCCTCGGGACCGCGGTTCGTTAAACGGAACAGGGGATGGAAATGGATGTCAACGACCTGCGCAGCATCGTCACCGTGATCAGTCTGGTGATCTTCCTCGGCATCGTCTGGTGGGCGTGGTCGAAGCGCAACCAGGCCCGCTTCGACGAGGCGTCACGGATACCGTTGAACGACGAATGAGAAGTCCCCCACCCACAAGAGAATCATCATGAGCGACTTCACAAGTGAATTCTGGCACCTCTACGTGGCCGGGCTGACCCTGATCAGCATCATTGCCTGCCTGGTCCTGCTGTGGGTCAGTGGCACGACCAAGGTCAAGGCCCACGGCGACAACACCACCGGGCATGTGTGGGACGAAGATTTGCGCGAGATGAACAACCCCCTGCCAAAGTGGTGGGTCTATCTGTTCATCATCACCGTGGTGTTCGGCCTGATCTATGGGGCGCTCTACCCCATGTTCGGCAGCATTCCGGGCAAGCTGGGCTGGTCGTCCACCGGTCAGTACGAGGCTGAGAAACAGCGCAACCTGGAAGCCATTGCGCCGATCTATGCCGCTTTCAGCGAGATGGAGCCCGAAAAGCTGGCCGGCGATCCCGCCGCCATGGCGATTGGCGAGCGCCTGTTCATGAACTACTGCGCCCAGTGCCATGGTTCGGACGCCCGAGGCAGCCGCGGTTTTCCCAATCTGACCGACAACGACTGGCTCTGGGGGGGCGATCCGGAGTCCATCCGAACCACCATCACCCACGGCCGCATGGGTGTGATGCCGCCCATGGCGGCTGCCGTCGGCACGGCCGAAGATGTGACCAACCTGGCCCACTACGTGTTGAGCCTGTCGGGCAGCCCGCACGACAGCGTGCGCGCCACCCTCGGCAAGCCCAAGTACGCAGCCTGTGCCGCTTGCCACGGTCCCGAGGGCCTGGGCAACACCGCACTTGGCGCTCCGAACCTGACCGACAACATCTGGTTGCATGGATGGGGGGTGGATGCGATCGTGCGCGCGGTCAACGAGGGGATCACCAACGTGATGCCGGCACAAAACATGTTGCTGACCGAGCAGCAGATCCATGTGCTGACTGCCTACGTGTGGGGCCTGTCCAACCAGCCCAAACAGTAACCTGAAACCACTGTTGCCTCGTGAGCACCAACACCCAGAAGGCTGGCCAGCCGGCCGGTGATGAAGAGATCGAGATTTCGCTTTACGCGGCTCGGCAGAAGATCTATCCCCGCTCGGTCAGCGGCTTGTTCAGCAGGTGGCGCTGGGGGTTGGTGTGGCTCACGCAGCTGGTGTTTTACGGGCTGCCCTGGCTGGAATGGAACGGACGCCAGGCCGTGCTGTTCGACCTGGAGGCCCGGCGCTTTTACCTGTTCCAGCTCGTTCTGTATCCGCAGGATTTCATCTATCTCACAGGGCTGCTCGTCATATCGGCGCTGGCCCTGTTCCTGTTCACGGCCGTGGCCGGACGCCTGTGGTGTGGCTATGCCTGTCCACAAACCGTCTATACCGAAATCTACCTCTGGATCGAACGCCAGGTCGAGGGCGACCGTTCGGCCCGCATGCGGCTGGACCAATCGCCGCTGTCATTGCGGAAGTTCGGCAAGAAATGGCTCAAGCACGCCATCTGGGTGGCGTTCGGGCTCTGGACGGGCTTTACCTTCGTGGGCTATTTCACGCCCATCCATGAACTCGGGGCCGCCGTGATCCGGTGGGATCTGGGCCCGTGGCAAACGTTCTGGATTTTCTTCTACGGCTTCGCCACCTACGGGAATGCGGGTTTCCTGCGCGAGCAGGTGTGCAAGTACATGTGCCCGTATGCGCGTTTCCAGAGCGCCATGTTCGACAAGGACACCATGATCGTCACCTACGATCAGGCCCGGGGCGAACCCCGCGGGCCCCGCTCCCGCAAGGCCGATCCGTCGGCCCTGGGTTTGGGGGATTGTGTCGACTGCACGCTGTGCGTACAAGTGTGTCCCACCGGAATCGATATTCGCAACGGCCTGCAATACGAATGCATCGGTTGCGGTGCTTGTATCGACGTCTGTGACGAAGTCATGGACAAGGTCGGCTATCCGCGCGGCCTCATCAAGTACTCCACGCAAAACGGGATGACCCAGGGGTGGAGCGCGGCGCAGATGATCCGGCGGGTGTTCCGGCCTCGGGTGCTGGTCTACAGCGGGATCCTGTTGGCCATTACCGTCGCGGTGTTCACGAGCTTGTGGTTGCGCACGCCCTTGAAAGTGGATGTGATCCGTGACCGCGGGGCCTTGGCCCGTATGGTCGAGATGGGCCGCATCGAAAACGTGTACCGTCTGCAGATCATGAACGCCACCGAGAGGGAGCAGGTCTATGACCTCACCGTGGCGGGCTTGCCTGGCATCGAGATCGTCTCCGACGCCGTGGTGCATGTCAGGCCTACCGAGGTTCGGTCGGTGGCGGTCACCGTCCAGGTGCCCCCGGATGCGGCACCTTCGGGCTCTCACCCCATCGAGTTCCAGATCGCATCCCGCCAGGACGCCTCGATCCGCGTGTCGGAAAAGTCCGTTTTCATCATTCCCCGCTGATCCCCGGGCCATCACCAGAAAGGAATCCCACCATGAACACCGTGACGCAGCGACTGGCCTCCCCGCCGTCTCCGGCCAAATCGGCTCCTTGGTATCGCGAACCCTATATGTGGCTGGTGCTCGGGCTGCCTCTCGCCGCAGTGATGGGCAGCATCACGGCCGCGGTGATTTCCGTGCACGCCATGGCCAACGATCCGCTGCTGGACCGCACACCCCCACCGGTCATCCAACCGGACCCTGCGGTGATTGAAAAGCTCACGCCCGAACAGCGCGCGGCCCTCGAAATGAGCCTGGCGCCAGCCAACAAGGCGCGCAACCACGTGGTGAGCCCGGAAGTCCCCAAGGACTGAGTCGCCGCTTGCCGGCACCCATGACAGCGGAGGTCATATGGCACAGCGATGGATGTGGATAGCTTGGCCCGCCTTTTTGATGGCGGCGGTTCTGGAAATGGTGGTGTTCGCCTTCGTGGACCCCAGTGAGCTGCATTGGCGCGGCCAGCCGCTGGAGATGTCGGCCCTGGGTGTCTATACCATCGCCTTCTTCCTGTTCTGGGCGATCACGATGGTGTCGAGCTTTCTGACCACCATGCTGGCGATGTCGCCGTTCGAGGTCAACCGTTGCCCCGTTCCACCCGATCAGCGTCCAGCGGAGTGTGCGTCCCGCTGCCCACCCAAGGCCTAGTTCTCGGGCTGTGGGGGCAGCGGCTCAGGGATGTTGGGCCACCGGCTCCCCCGATTGGGGGCTGACGAGCATTTGCAGCGCTTGCGTGTTCTTGATGTGCACGTAGCGTTGCTTGACTTCGATGATGCCTTCGTCCATGAAGCGGGAAAACGTGCGGCTGACGGTTTCCAGCTTCATGCCCAGGTAGCTGCCGATTTCTTCACGTGTCATGCGCAGGATCAGTTCCGATTGCGAAAAGCCGCGCGCGTGCAGCCGCTGCACCAGGTTGAGCAGGAAGGCGGCGAGCCGTTCCTCGGCCCGCATGCTGCCCAGCAGCAGCATGACGCCGTGGTCGCGCACGATTTCCCGGCTCATGATTTTGTGGACATGGTGCTGCAAGGTGCTGAATTCGCGTGAGAGCTGCTCCAGCCGGTCGAAGGGCAGCACGCACACCTCGGCGTCTTCGAGCGCGATGGCGGCGCAGGCGTGCTTGTCATGCACGATACCGTCCAGGCCAATGATTTCTCCGGCCATCTGGAAGCCCGTGACCTGATCCCGGCCATCGGCGGTGGTGACGCTGGTTTTGAAAAATCCCGAGCGGACGGCGTAGAGTGAGGTGAATGGATCGCCTGCATTGAACAAGGCGCTGCCCCGCTTCACCCGGCGGCGGGACGAGACGACATGGTCCAACTGCTGCATTTCGTCCGCGTTGAGGCCCAGCGGCAGGCACAGCTCGCGCAGGTTGCAACTGGAACAGGCGACTTTGATGCTTTCGATATCCATGACGGTGATAACCCAGTGGGCCACCCATGGCCCACGCGCCAATCATAAACCCGCAACGTGACGGATGGCGCCGTTGTTTGACTCATGTCAATGGGATGCGAGGCAAATTGAGGCACATTCACGGAAAATTGGAGAACGGTTCGTGAAACATGTGATCGATGAAGGGTTGCTGCAGCGGTTCGACGTGCCGGGGCCGCGCTATACGTCCTACCCGACGGCGGATCGCTTCGTGGAGGCGTTTGGAGAGCGCGACTATATCCAGGCACTGGAGCAGCGTCGGGCGGGCTCGCTGGCACTGCCGTTGTCGGTCTATGTGCACATCCCTTTCTGTGCATCACTGTGTTACTACTGCGCCTGCAACAAGGTCATCACCAAGCACCACGGCAAGGCCGCGGAATACCTGCGCTATCTCGCGCACGAGCTGGAGCTGCAGGTTCAGTACGGTGGCCGAGGGCATCATGTGTCTCAAATGCACTTGGGCGGGGGCACCCCTACGTTTCTGAGCGACGCCGAACTGGAAGATCTGGTGTCCATGCTGCGCCGCCAGTTCACGCTGGTGCCGGGGGGAGAGTATTCCATCGAGGTCGATCCGCGCACCGTGACCGAAGAGCGGTTGCAGCACCTGCACAGGCTGGGCTTCAACCGCCTGAGCTTTGGCGTCCAGGATTTCGATCCGACGGTACAGAAGGCTGTTCACCGCATTCAGCCCGCCAAACAGGTGTTCCGTTTGGTGGAGGCTTCGCGTCACATCGGCTTCGAGTCGGTGAACGTAGACCTGATCTATGGCTTGCCGCAGCAAACGCCCGAATCGTTTCGCCACACGCTGGATCAGGTCAAGACGCTGCGCCCCGACCGCATCGCCTTGTATGCCTACGCCCACCTGCCGGCGCGGTTCAAGCCGCAGCGCCGCATCGTTTCGGCGGAACTGCCCAGCCCCGCCGACAAACTGGCCATGTTGTCCGCGTCGCTCGACACCTTCAGCGAGGCGGGCTATGTGTACGTGGGCATGGACCATTTCGCTCTGCCCAACGACGCCCTGGCCGTGGCCAAGCGTCAGGGGCGGTTGCACCGCAATTTCCAGGGTTACAGCACCCAGCCCGACTGCGACCTGATTGCCCTGGGGGTGTCGGCCATCGGCCGCATCGGTGCCACTTACAGCCAGAACGCCAAAACGCTGGAGGAATATTACGACGCCCTCGACCAGGGGCGCCTGCCCATCGTGCGCGGGCTGGCCCTGAGCCGGGACGATGTGCTGCGCCGTTCGGTGATCATGGCCATCATGTGCCAAGGCGTGGTGGATTTCGAATCCGTGGGGCTGGCGCACCTGATCGACTTCAAGAGCTACTTCGCCCGCGAACTGGAGCACTTGCACGACTTCGAAACCCTGGGCCTGCTGCGCATCACCGATACCTGCATCGAGGTCACGCCCGCCGGGTGGTATTTGGTGCGCGCCATTGCCATGGTGTTTGACAAATACCTGCAGCTCGACCAGGACCGGGCGCGTTTTTCCAAGATCATCTGATCGGCCTCGCGCCTGATACAGTCCCTCCATGCTGGAATCCATGATGGTCTCGGCCCTGCTGATGGGGCTGGTCGGTGGCCCCCATTGCGTGGCGATGTGCGGGGCCGCCTGCGCCGGCATTGCCCGTGGGGCGGCTCCCCACAGCACCCGCGCGTTGTGGGTGTTTCAGTTCAGCCGTTTGGCGGGCTACAGCCTGCTGGGCGCGCTGGCTGGCGGCACCGTGCAGGGGCTGGCCTGGATGGGCCAACAGACGGCCGTCATTCGCCCGCTGTGGACGCTGATGCATGTGGCGGCCCTGGTGCTGGGCTTGGCCTTGCTCTGGCAGGCCCGCCAGCCGGCCTTCATCGATGCATGGGCACAAGGACTCTGGCGCAAGGCGCGGCCGGTCATGGCTGCGCTCGGGCCACGGGCGCCGCTGGTGCTGGGGGCGGGTTGGGCGCTGATGCCCTGTGGTTTGCTGTATTCCGCGCTGCTCGTGGCCTCGCTGTCGGCCAGCGCGCTCAACGGCGCCGCGATCATGGCGGCGTTCGCTGCCGGCACCATGGTGTCGCTGACGGCAGCCCCCTGGTTGTTGCTCAAGCTCAAGGATGTCCGCTCCGGTGGTTGGGGTATCCGCCTGGCGGGACTGGCGCTGGTGCTCCTGTCGGGCTGGGCGTTGTGGATGGGCATCACCCACCCAACCGGTTTGTGGTGCGCCTGAGGCGGGGCGCCGTTGCCACCACCAGACCCGCCAGCGCGAGCCCGAAAGCGAGCCATTGGGTAGGCGTGAGCCGTTCGCCCAGGAACAGCACGCCGATGGCGGTGGCGCTCAGGGGCAGCATCACCGTGAACACGCCAGCCTGGCTGGCCGGTACTTTCTTCAGGCCGGCCATCCATAGCCACACGGTCCACACGCTGGCTGCCAGCGCATAGAAGACGAGCAATCCCCACAGCTCCAGGTGCAGTGTCGAAAAATCGAAACTCCGGGCGGCCCACAGGCCGAATGGGGTCATCAGCGCCAGTCCCCAGAGGTTGATCAGTGCCGAAATGCGCCGGGGACTCATGCAACCAGCCAGCCGTTTGCCCATCACCACATAGGATGCCTCACACACCACGGCCGCCAACACCAGGGCATTGCCGATGAGCGGCAGCGGGATGCCCCACCAGGTGTGGCCCGGTCCGGGGGCGGGCGCTCCCGCTTTATCCAGGGAAAACAGGCCGATGCCGAGGAACGCGAGTCCGATCGCCAGCCACAGCCGCGCCGAGATCGATTCGCGCAGAAATACCCAGCTCAGCAACGCGACCACGGCCGGAATGGACGACAGAATCACCCCCGCCGCACTGGCCGTGGTGAGGCTGACGCCCCAGAGCATGCAGATCGAAAACAGGAAATTACCGAAAAAGGATTCGGCGAACAGCAGCATGCGCGTGCGAACATCCAACGGCCCTTCTTCAGCAGGCTTGCGCAGCCAGTGCGCCATGGCAGCCGCACCGATTCCGAACCGCAGCCAAGCCAACAAAAAGACCGGCATGGCCGCCACGAGTGGTTTGGACAGGGCCACGTAGCTGCCCACCAGCGCCATGCTGAGGGCGAGCGCGCCGTAAGCAGTCCAAGGTGTCGGGGACGGATTCATGCAGAGGGCTCCGTGCAGGTTCGATCATGCCAAAAAACCAGCGTCAGCCTTGTCCAACCACCCAGTGCTGGGCCCAGCCTCATTTCATATTGCAGAAATAAAATTTCTTAATGTGGAAAATAAAATGCTGCAATGCAAAAAAATTTTTCATCACGAAAGAAAAATTTCTACTATGCGGGATATACTTTGTAAGTCATTGATATTCAAAGAATAAAAAAATGTCTTCTATAAGACATAAGATTGTTTTTTGGTCTTATAGAAGACTAAACTCAGTTCCAACGGCACCGGGATTGCATGCTGAACCAACGCACCGGGCCGCACCGGTTTGTTTTCAACCTTCAGGAGAGCGTCATGTCATCCGCCATCAACCCGCAACTGAGCCGCCAGCAGCAGATCGAAGCGCTGGAAAAAGACTGGGCCAACAACCCCCGCTGGAAAGGCGTCAAGCGCGGCTACACCGCTGCCGACGTGGTGCGTCTGCGCGGCAGTGTGCAGCCCGAGTACACCTACGCCCAGAACGGTGCCCGTAAATTGTGGGAGAAGATCAACGGCGGCGCCAAGAAGGGCTATGTGAATGCCTTCGGCGCCATCACCGCTGGCCAGGCCATGCAGCAGGCCAAGGCGGGCCTGGAGGCCGTGTATCTGTCGGGCTGGCAAGTGGCCGCCGACGGCAACACCTCCGAAACCATGTATCCGGACCAGTCGCTGTATGCCTATGACTCGGTGCCGACCATGGTGCGCCGCATCAACAACACCTTCAAGCGTGCCGACGAAATCCAGTGGAGCCGCGGCATCGGCCCGGGCGATGAGGGCTACATCGACTACTTCCTGCCGATCGTGGCCGATGCCGAAGCCGGTTTCGGCGGCGTGCTGAACGCCTTCGAGCTGATGAAGAACATGATCGCCGCCGGCGCCGCAGGTGTGCACTTCGAAGACCAGCTGGCTGCCGTCAAGAAGTGCGGCCACATGGGTGGCAAGGTGCTGGTGCCGACCCAGGAAGCCATCGAGAAGCTGATCGCCGCTCGCTTCGCCGCCGACGTGATGGGCGTGCCCACCCTGATCCTGGCCCGTACCGACGCCGAAGCCGCCAACCTGCTCACCTCCGACCACGACAGCCGCGACAAGCCCTTCCTCACGGGTGAGCGCACTCAGGAAGGCTTCTATCGCGTCAAGAACGGTCTGGAGCAGGCCATCAGCCGCGGCGTTTCCTACGCCCCGTATGCGGACCTGGTGTGGTGCGAAACCGGTACGCCGGACCTGGGCTTTGCCCGCGAATTCGCTCAGGCCGTGCATGCCGCCTGCCCCGGCAAGCTGCTGTCCTACAACTGCTCGCCGTCCTTCAACTGGAAGAAGAACCTGGACGATGTCACCATCGCCAAGTTCCAGGACGAGCTCTCTGCGCTGGGCTACAAGTACCAGTTCATCACCCTGGCCGGCATCCACGTCAACTGGTTCAACACCTTCAAGTTCGCTCACGCTTACGCCCGCGGCGAAGGCATGAAGCACTATGTGGAAATGGTGCAGGAGCCAGAATTCAAGGCACGTGAACTGGGTTACACCTTCGTGTCGCACCAGCAGGAGGTGGGCGCTGGCTACTTCGACGACGTGACCACCGTGATCCAAGGTGGCTCTTCCAGCGTGAAAGCGCTGGCTGGCTCGACCGAGGAAGAGCAGTTCCACTGATCTGCCACCCCCGGCAGGGGGACGCATGCAGCCCGGGCCCGTCCCGGGCTTTTTTGTGGGAAAATGGCTGACGCGGCCCCGAGCCGCGTTTCGTTTTTTTGGTTCTGCCCATGCTCAACATCACGCTCCCCGACGGTTCCCTGCGCCAATTCCCCGGCCCGGTCACAGTGGCCGAAGTGGCGGCTTCGATTGGGACCGGTCTGGCCAAAGCCGCTCTGGGCGGCAAGGTCGACGGCCAGCTGGTGGATACGTCCTACACCATCGAGCGGGATGCCAGCTTGGCCATTGTCACCGCCAAGGACCCCGAAGGCCTGGAGATGATTCGCCACTCCACCGCCCACCTCTTGGCCTACGCTGTCAAGGAGCTGTTTCCGGATGCACAGGTCACCATCGGTCCGGTGATCGACAACGGCTTCTATTACGATTTTTCCTACAAGCGCCCCTTCACGCCCGAAGACCTGGTCGCCATCGAGAAAAAAATGGCCGAACTGGCTGCGAAGGACGAGCCCGTGGTCCGCCGTGTGCTGCCACGCGACGAGGCAGTCGCTTACTTCAAGGGGCTGGGCGAGCACTACAAGGCCGAGATCATCAGCAGCATTCCTGCAGGGGAGGAGGTCAGCCTGTATCGAGAGGGCCGCTTCGAGGACCTGTGCCGAGGGCCCCATGTGCCCAGCACCGGCAAGCTCAAGCACTTCAAGCTCATGAAGGTGGCCGGTGCTTACTGGCGCGGCGACCACCGCAACGAGATGTTGCAGCGCATCTATGGCACGGCCTGGGCCACCAAGGACGATCTGCAGAACTACCTCACCATGCTCGAAGAGGCCGAGAGGCGGGATCACCGCAAGCTCGGTCGAGAGCTGGACCTGTTCCACATCGACGACCACGCGCCCGGGCTGGTGTTCTGGCACCCCAAGGGCTGGACGCTGTGGCAGGAGGTGGAGCAATACATGCGCCGGGTTTACCGGGAAAACGGCTACCAGGAAGTCAAGGGGCCGCAGATCCTGGACAAGACGCTGTGGGAAAAAACCGGCCACTGGGACAAGTACCGGGAGAACATGTTCACCACCGAATCGGAAAAGCGCGACTACGCGCTCAAGCCGATGAACTGCCCGGGCCACATCCTCATCTTCAAGCAGGGCATCAAGAGCTACCGCGACCTGCCGCTGCGCTACGGCGAATTCGGCCAGTGCCACCGCAACGAGCCCTCGGGCGGCTTGCACGGCATCATGCGCGTGCGCGGCTTCACGCAGGACGATGGCCACATCTTCTGCACCGAAGACCAGATCCTGGCCGAGTGCGACACCTTCACCCAGGTGCTCAAAAAGGTGTACGCCGACTTCGGCTTCAGCGACATCCTCTACAAGGTCTCCACCCGCCCGGCCGCGCGCATCGGTTCGGACGAGCTGTGGGACAAGGCCGAAAAAGCGCTCATGGACAGCCTGCGCCATGCCGGCTGCGAGTTCGTGGTTTCCGAGGGCGACGGCGCCTTCTACGGGCCGAAGATCGAATACACCCTGCGTGATGCCATTGGCCGCGAATGGCAGTGCGGCACCATTCAGGTGGACTTCAACCTGGCCGAACGGCTCGACGCCGAATACGTGGCCGAAGACGGCAGCCGCCAGCGCCCCGTCATCCTGCACCGCGCCATCGTTGGCAGCATGGAGCGATTCATCGGCATCCTGATCGAGCAGCATGCCGGCGCGCTGCCCACGTGGTTGGCTCCGCTGCAGGTGGCGGTGCTCAACATCACCGATGCACAGGCCGAATACTGTCGCGAAATTGCCAAAACACTGGAAAATCAAGGCTTTAGGGTGGCATTGGATTTGCGCAACGAAAAAATCACATATAAAATCCGGGAGTTTTCGCTGCAAAAGCTGCCTTACATCCTCGTCGTGGGCGACAAGGAGAAGGCGGCCGGGTCCGTTGCCGTGCGTGCGCGCGGCAACAAAGACCTCGGCATGCTATCCCTTGACGAATTCATTCAGCGCCTGCGTGCTGACATTCACGCCCGGGTTTCATGAGCGTCGAGGCTGTTTTTGTGGTTGTGCTGCTCGTCAGCGTGTTTGAATAAAGGATTTCACCATCGCTACCTCTGCCCCGAATTTCCGCGACCGCCGTCATCGGGAGGAACGCGCCCATCGACTCAACCGTGAAATCAACGCTCCTGAAGTGCGTTTGATGGGACCCGACGGCGAAGCCATCGGCATCGTCAGCATCCAGGAGGCCTTGCGCATGGCCGGCGACCTCGATGTCGATCTGGTCGAAATTGCCGCGATGGCCAAGCCGCCGGTGTGCCGCCTCATCGACTACGGCAAGTTCAAGTACGCAGAGCAGAAAAAAGCGGCGGAGGCCAAAGCCAAGCAAAAGGTCATCGAGGTCAAGGAAGTCAAGTTCCGCCCCGGTACCGACGAGGGCGATTACCAGATCAAGATGCGCAACATTCGCCGCTTCCTCGAAGATGGCGACAAATGCAAGGTGACCCTGCGGTTCCGGGGCCGTGAAATCACGCACCAGGAGCTGGGCTTGGCTTTGTTGCAGCGCATACGCGACGAACTCGGTGACTCGATCGTGGTGGAGCAGTTCCCCAAGCTCGAAGGTCGCCAGATGATCATGATGATCGCGCCCGGCCGTAAGAAGGCCGGGGGCGGCAAGCCGGCGTCGGAAACGGCGGCGGTCAGCCAGGGAGCCTGAGGTTCGCTGGTATCAGGGCGGTGCGGGTCGGTCACCCGCATTGCCCCAAGTGGCTCGGGGCCAACAAGACCGTGATGGGTTTCACGGCGCCTCGCGAGCACAAACCATAAGGAGCATGTCATGCCCAAAATGAAGACCAAGAGCAGTGCGAAAAAGCGTTTTCGCGTTCGTCCCGGTGGCACCGTCAAGCGCGGTCAAGCCTTCAAGCGTCACATCCTGACCAAGAAGACCACCAAGAACAAGCGCCAGTTGCGCGGTGCGGTGAATGTGCATGAGACCAACATGGGTCACATGGCGCAGATGCTGCCCTTTGCCGGCCTGTAATTCAACGCGACGAACAAGGAGTAAGCTATGCCTCGCGTCAAACGTGGTGTCACCGCACGTGCCCGTCACAAAAAAGTTCTGAAGCTGGCCAAGGGTTTCCGTGGCCGCCGCGGCAATGTCTTCCGCGTCGCCAAGCAGGCGGTGATGAAGGCGGGCCAGTACGCCTACCGCGACCGTCGCACCCGCAAGCGCGTGTTCCGCCAGCTGTGGATCGCGCGTATCAACGCCGGTGTGCGTGAACTGGGCCTGACCTACAGCCAGTTCGCCAACGGCCTGAAGAAAGCCGCCATCGAAATCGACCGCAAGGTCCTGGCCGATCTGGCCGTGAACGACAAAGCCGCTTTCAGCAGCATTGTCGAGCAGGTCAAGGCCAAGCTGGCGGCTTGATGGACGACGGGTTTTTCTGAGCGAAAATACCCGGCTTGAGGGGCCAGCGCTGTACGGCACTGGCCCTTTTTCATTTTCCCTTGTGGACCGTGAGATGAACGACCTCGATGCCCTGGTGCAGTCTGCGCGCGAACTGTTCGCGCGGGCCGCCACCCCCGCCGATCTGGAAAACGCCAAAGCCCAGTTTTTGGGCAAGAGCGGCCGCATGACCGAGCTGATGAAAGGCATGGCCGCCCTCAGCGTGGAGGAGAAGAAGACCCGGGGCGCGGCCATCAACGTGGCCAAACAAGCGATCGAGGCAGCGCTGAACGAGCGCCGCCATGAGTTGGCCGAGGCGGAACTGCAGCGCCAGTTGCACGCCGAAGCGCTGGACGTGACCCTGCCTGGCCGCCAGCGTGGCACAGGCGGTCTGCACCCCGTGAGCCTGACGATGGAGCGCATCGAGGCGATTTTCGGCTCCATGGGTTTCGAGGTGGCCGACGGCCCTGAGATCGAGTCCGACTGGTTCAACTTCACCGCGCTCAACACGCCCGAAGACCACCCGGCGCGCTCCATGCACGACACTTTCTACGTGGAAGGGGGCAGCGAAAAAGCGCCCAATCTGCTGCGCACGCACACCAGCCCCATGCAGATCCGCCATGCGGTGCAACACGTCAAACGTTACAAGGCGCTGGCGGGCGCTCCAGCCGACGGCCTGTTCAGTGGTGACATGCCCGAGATCCGCGTCATCGCGCCGGGCCGCACCTACCGGGTGGACAGCGATGCCACCCACTCGCCCATGTTTCACCAGTGCGAAGGCCTGTGGATTGGCGAAAACGTGAGCTTCAAGGACCTGAAGTTCGTGTTCACCGATTTCTGCCGCACCTTCTTCGAGTCGGACGACCTGGTGCTGCGCTTTCGCCCCAGCTTCTTCCCTTTCACCGAGCCCAGCGCCGAGATCGATATCCAGTTCCAGACGGGCCCGCTGGCGGGCCGCTGGCTGGAGGTGGCGGGCAGCGGCCAGGTGCACCCGAACGTGGTGCGCAACATGGGGCTGGACCCCGAGAAATACATTGGCTTTGCCTTCGGCATGGGCCCCGATCGCCTGACCATGCTGCGCTATGGCGTCAACGACCTGCGCCTGTTCTTCGACGGCGACATCCGCTTCCTGAGCCAGTTTCGCTGATCTGCCAACGCATTCCGAGAGTCTGAAACATGCAATTCCCCGAGTCCTGGCTGCGTGAATTCTGCAACCCGCCCCTGACCAGCCAGCAGTTGGCCGACACCCTGACCATGGCTGGTCTGGAGGTGGAGGCGTGCGTGCCCGTGGCACCCCCGTTTTCCAAGATCGTGGTGGGCGCCATTGTGCAAGCCGAGCAGCACCCCAACGCCGACCGCCTGCGCGTGTGCAAGGTGGATGCTGGCACGGGCGAACTGCTGCAGATCGTCTGCGGCGCACCGAACGCCCGTGTCGGCATCAAGGTGCCGTGTGCCTTGGTGGGGGCCGAACTGCCGCCTGGCGAAGACGGCAAGCCTTTCCAGATCCAGGTGGGCAAGCTGCGCGGCGTCGAGAGCTTTGGCATGCTGTGCTCGGCCCGCGAACTCGGCCTTTCGGACGACCATGCTGGCCTGCTGGAATTGGCGGCCGATGCGCCGGTGGGGCAGGATGTCCGCGAGCACCTCAAGCTCGACGACCGCCTGTTCACCCTCAAGCTCACGCCCAACCTGGCGCACTGCCTGAGTGTGTATGGCATTGCGCGTGAGCTGGCTGCCTTGACGGGTGCACCGCTGAACGAGCCCGTCTTCCCCAGGGTTCCCGCCGCACACACCGACAAGTTGCCCGTCAAGGTGCTGGCCCCCGACTTGTGCGGCCGCTTCACCGGGCGCATCGTGCGCGGCATCAACCCGCAGGCACCAACGCCCGCCTGGATGGTGGAGCGCCTGGCCCGCTGTGGCCAGCGCAGCGTGTCGGCGCTGGTGGACATCTCCAACTACGTGATGTTCGAGCTGGGCCGTCCTTCGCACATCTTCGACCTGGACAAGATCCACGGTGGCTTGCAGGTGCGCTGGGGCAAAGCCGGTGAACAGCTCAAGCTGCTCAATGGCAACACCGTCACGGTGGACGAAACGGTGGGCGTCATCGCCGACGACCAAGCGGTCGAATCGCTCGCCGGCATCATGGGTGGTGACGCCACGTCCGTGGGCGACGAGACGCGCAACGTCTTCGTGGAAGCGGCGTTCTGGTGGCCCAAGGCGATTGCAGGCCGTTCGCGCCGCTACAACTTCAGCACCGACGCGGGCCACCGTTTCGAACGTGGTGTCGATCCGCAGCTCACCGTCGAACACGTCGAGCGCATCACCGACCTCATCCTGCAAATCTGCGGCGGCCAGGCTGGCCCCATCGACGATCACATCGTCCACATGCCCGAGTCCAAACCGGTGACGCTGCGGGTGGCGCGTGCGGCCAAGGTCATCGGCATGCCGGTCACGCAGCAGCAGTGTGCCGACGCGCTGCGTCGCCTCAGCCTGCCCGTGAGCGAAGGCGATGGCACAGTCACCGTCACGCCGCCGTCTTTCCGTTTCGACCTGCAGATCGAGGAGGACCTGATCGAAGAGGTGGCGCGCGTCATCGGCTATGACCACCTGCCGCACACCCCACCGCTGGCGCCGGTGACGGCCAAGATCCGCCCCGAGAGCCGCCGCGCGCCGTTCCAGCTGCGCCGCCAGCTGGCGCAACTCGGCTACCAGGAGACCATCAACTACAGCTTCGTGGAAGAGCGTTGGGAGCGCGATTACGCGGGCAATGCCGACCCGATCCGTCTGCTCAACCCCATCGCCAGCCAGATGAACGTGATGCGTTCGTCGCTGTTGGGCAGCCTGCTGGCCGTGCTCAAGTTCAACACCGACCGCAAGGCGCACCGGGTGCGCGTGTTCGAGCTGGGCCGGGTGTTCATCAAAGACGCTACGGTGGCCGACAGCGACACCACCGTGGCCGGTTTTGCGCAACCCATGCGCGTGGCTGGCCTGGCTTATGGCGACGATGCCAGCCTGCAGTGGGGGCTGCCTGCGCGAGCGGTGGACTTCTATGATGTGAAAGGCGACGTGGAGGCCCTGCTGGCCCCGCGGGTACCGACTTTCGAGTCCGCCGCTCACCCCGCGATGCATCCCGGTCGTTGCGCCCGCGTGTGGCTGGACGGCGAACCCATCGGTTTCGTGGGAGAACTCCACCCCCGTTGGCGCCAACTGGAAGGCTGGCAGCAGGCCCCGGTGATGTTCGAGTTGGATTTGCCCGCCGTGCTGGAGCGGCCGGTGCCCGTGGCGCGACCGGTGACGCGCCACCAGCCGGTGGAGCGTGACATTGCGGTGGTGGTGAAAGAGGGCGTGACCCACGCGGCCCTGATGGCCGCCGTGCATGCCGCCGCCACCCATGGCTGGCTCAAGCAGGCGACGTTGTTCGATGTCTATCGCCCCAAGAAGGGTGCGGAATCGGCCGGTCTGGCCGCGGATGAAAAGAGCCTGGCCGTGCGCCTCACGCTGGAGCGCGGCGACGCCAACCTCACCGACGAAGAGATCGACGGCGTCGTCAAGGCGGTGCTGGCCTCCCTGGCCGAGCGCGTGCAGGCGCGATTGCGTTAATCTACGCCAGCAGGAGATTCGAGCATGAGCGATCGACTCACAACCGCCAGCGGCACCCCGGTAGATCTGGAGAGCGGCGCTTTGACCAAGGCGCAGCTCGCGGAAATGCTTTATGAGCAAATCGGCTTCAACAAGCGCGAATCCAAAGACATCGTCGATGCGTTTTTCGAGGTCATCAGCCAGAGCCTGATCCGAGGCGAAGATGTGAAACTGTCGGGCTTTGGCAACTTTCACATTCGTACCAAGGCGCCGCGGCCTGGGCGCAACCCGCGCACCGGCGAGCCGGTGGCCATCGAGGCCCGCCGGGTGGTGACCTTCCATGCCAGCCCGAAGCTGAAGGAAGCGGTTCAGGCTGGCGGCTCCATGCTTGGCCCTGAGGAGCCCTGACGCCTTTGGGCCAGCCGCCGCCTCCGGTGGGGCTCAAGCGTGCCTCGCCTCCAGGGCCAGCAGGGCCCGCTTGCGCGCCAGCCCCCCGGTGTAACCGGTGAGTGCCCCCTGGCGGCCAACCACCCGGTGACAGGGGATGACGATGCCCAGCGGGTTGCGTCCGATCGCGCTTCCGGTGGCGCGCATCGCCCCTGGCCTTCCGATGGATTGTGCAACGGCCGCATAGCTGGTGGTCTGGCCGTATGGGATGGCCAGCAGGGCCCGCCAGACGGATCGCTGAAAAGGTGTGCCACCATGCAAGCGCAACGGCAGGTCAAAAGATGTCTGTCGCCCGGCGAAATAGCGCCCCAGTTGGCGCACCGCCTCGGCCAGCACGCCATCGGCCGGTACTCGGGGGGCATCCGAAGCCCACGTCGGGATGTTTGCCTGATCGCTGAACCACACCCCCAACAAATCGTGGCCCTGACGTGTGAGCAGCAAGCGCCCCAGCGGGCTGTCCCATTCGGTGGTCTGGATCGGATCGTCAGAGGCGAACGTCATGATCGGAGCTCCTACAATGTGGCCCATCGCACATTGTGAACCCTATGACCGAAGCCGTCACGTTTCCAGCCAGCGCCTTCAAAGCCTACGACATACGGGGTGTGGTACCCGATGTCCTCAACCCGGCATTTGCCCATGCCCTGGGGGGCGCTTTCGGCGCCCGGGCGCTCGCCTTGGGCGAATCCACCGTGGCCGTGGGGCGTGACGGTCGGCTCAGCAGTCCTGAACTTTCGGCCGCCTTGATCGAAGGCTTGGCCCAATCGGGGGTCGATGTGATCGACGTGGGCATGGTGACCACCCCCATGCTCTACTTCGCGGCCCACACGCTGTGCCGCAGCGGCATTCAGGTCACCGGCAGCCACAATCCGAAGCACCACAACGGCTTCAAGATGGTGCTGGCCGGCAAGGCCATTTATGGCGAAGACATCCAGGCCCTGCGGCGCGACATGGAGGCCGGACCTGCTCCCGCCGCACGTCAGGGGCAGGTCCGCCGGCTGGATGTGCTCGCCGACTACACCGCCCGCATCGTGGGCGACGTGAAGCTGCAACGGCCGCTGCGCATCGTGGTGGACAGCGGCAACGGGGTGGCCGGTGCCTCAGCCCCTCAGCTCTTTCGCGCCTTGGGTTGCGAAGTCATCGAGCTGTTCAGCGAGGTGGATGGTCACTTCCCCAACCACCACCCCGATCCCTCCAAGCCCGAGAATGTGCAGGATCTGGTCCGGACCCTGCAGGCCAGCGGCGCCGACCTGGGCTTGGCCTTCGATGGCGACGGCGACCGGCTCGGCATCGTCACGCCGAGCGGGCAGACCATCTACCCGGATCGCCAATTGCTGCTCTTTGCCCAGGACGTGCTCACTCGCGTGCCCGGCGGCACCATCGTGTTCGACGTCAAATGCAGCCAGCGCCTGGCCCCGGCGATCCGCGCCGCAGGCGGCGTGCCCCTGATGCACAAGACGGGGCATTCGCTCATCAAGGCCCAAATGAAAGAGGTGCAATCCCCGCTGGGTGGTGAGATGAGCGGCCACATCTTTTTCAAGGAACGCTGGTTCGGCTTCGACGACGGCACCTATGCCGGCGCGCGCCTGCTGGAGATTCTGAGCCGCCATGCCGACCCTGCAGGCGTGCTCGAGGCCTTGCCCACCAGCCATTCCACCCCCGAACTGAACGTGGCCTGCGCCGAAGGGGAGCCGCACCGCCTGGTGGCCGAGTTGCAGGCGATCGCCCGCTTCGAGGCGCCTGCCGAGGTCAACACCATCGACGGCCTGCGCGTGGACTGGCCGGATGGCTTCGGCCTGATCCGCGCGTCCAACACCACCCCCGTGCTGGTGCTGCGTTTCGAAGGGCAGACGCCGCAGGCGCTGCAGCGCATTCAAACCGAGATGCTGGCGTTGTTGCGCCGGGTCAAGCCTGGGGCTACCTGGGGGCAGTCGGCGCATTGACCGACCTGCTCACGTTCCGTCATTCCGAGGTTCACATGAACGTACTCAAAGCCAGTTACCTTCAATCGCTGGAACGCCACCGAGCGGCTTTTGCCACCGTGGAGCAGTACCAGGACCAGGCCCTGCTGCTGCTCGAAAAAGTGCAAGCCTGTCTGGCTGCCGGTGGCAAGGTCGTATGGATGGGCAACGGGGGCAGTGCAGCCGATGCCCAACACCTGGCTGCCGAATTCATGGTCCGCTACAAACGGGAGCGTGCTCCGTTGGCCTCCATGGCCCTGACCACCGACACCTCCATCCTCACGGCGCACGCCAACGACTACGATTTTTCCACCGTCTTCGAACGGCAGGTGCAGGGTATCGTGAAGCCCCAAGACGTCGTCATTGGCCTGACCACGTCGGGCAACAGCGCCAACGTCAACCTGGGGCTTCAGGCAGCCAACGCCATGGGGGCTTACACAGTGGCGCTGACGGGACGCGACGGCGGCAAAGTGGCCAGCATCGCCCAGTTACCGATCATCGTTCGCAGCGATGAAACCGCTCGCATCCAAGAGGTCCACATGTTCCTGGGCCATTGGCTTTGCGAAGCGCTGGATCTGCTGAACGCTCAACCGGTGCCTTCCGAATGAACATTGACCCCAGCGTCTTCGAACGTCTGCCCTTGGGGCGCATTCTGGTGGTCGGGGATGTCATGCTCGACCGCTACTTCTCGGGCGATACCTCCCGCATATCGCCCGAAGCACCGGTGCCGGTGGTCAAGATCACGCAGGTGGAAGACAAAGCCGGTGGCGCCGCCAACGTGGCGCGCAACATCGCCCATCTGGGCTCCCAGGTGGGTTTGCTGGGCCTGGTCGGGCAAGACGCACACGCGCAACACCTGCAAGACCTTCTGGCGGATGATCACATCCAGACCCACCTGATCGCGTTGCAGAACCAGCCCACCATCACCAAGACGCGTGTGCTCTCACGCCATCAACAGGTGGTTCGCCTGGATCATGAGATGCTGTTTTCTGCCGCTGCGGGCCAGCAGGTGGCCGAACGGTTTGTGCAGGTGCTTGGGCAGTACGACATGGTGGTGTTCAGCGACTACAGCAAAGGCACCTTGCAGCAGTTGCCCAGCATGATCCAGGCCGCGCGTGCGGCGGGCAAGCCCGTCCTGGTGGACCCGAAAAATACCGATTTTGCTTTTTACCGGGGGGCCGACATCATCACCCCCAACCTGTCGGAATTCAAGGCAGCCGGCGGCCGCACGCAGACCGAGGCCGACATGCTGGCTTCTGCGCGACACCTGTTGGCAGCCCACGGTATCGGCGCCATCCTGCTCACGCGCAGCGAGCAGGGCATGACCTGGATCACGCCGGATCATCACCATCACTATCCGGCCCAGGTGAGGGAGGTGACGGATGTCACCGGTGCAGGCGATACGGTGCTGGCCACCCTGGCGAGCTTCGTGGCGGCCGGCCTGGATCCCGAAGGAGCCTGTCTGGTGGCGAACACAGCCGCCGGTCTGGTGGTGGGCAAACTGGGCGCAGCGACGGTCACGCCGCATGAGCTGTCGCATGCGCTGGCCCGTTTCGGGTTCTCGGCGGGTTGGGAGCCGGTCGCCCAGGCGCTGCAACAGATCCAGCAGGCCCGCAAAGCGGGCGAGCGCATCGTGTTCACCAACGGCTGTTTCGACCTGCTGCATGCCGGCCATGTGCGTTACCTCGCGCAAGCCCGCTCGCTGGGTGATCGGCTGGTGGTGGGCTTGAACAGCGATGCTTCTGTGCGGCGCTTGAAAGGCCAGGGGCGCCCGGTCAATGGCTGGGCTGACCGGGCCACGGTGCTCTCTGCCCTGCAAAGTGTGGACTGGGTGTTGCCTTTCGGCGATGACCCCGAGGAAGCGGACACGCCTTTGAGGCTGATTCAACAGGTCAACCCGGATGTGTTGGTCAAGGGGGGCGACTACACGCTGGATCAGATCGTGGGGGCCGACTACGTCCTATCGATGGGGGGCGAAGTCCAGGTGCTGGACTTCGTGGAAGGGCGCTCCACCAGCCGCATGATCTCCCGGATACAGGGTGCCTTGTAAGTGCAATCCATCTGCGTCTTGCGGCTGTCGGCCATTGGCGATGTGTGCAACGCGGTAGCCGTGGTGCAGGCGATACAGCGGCACTATCCGCAAGCGGCCATCACCTGGGTGATCGGCAAGGTAGAGGCAGAACTGCTCCAAGGCTTGCCAGGGGTACGCCTGGTGGTGTTCGACAAACGGCAAGGCTGGAAGGCCTACTGGACGCTCTGGCGCGATCTGCGCGGGCAGCGTTTCGACGCCCTGTTGCACATGCAGGTCGCGTTCCGCGCCAACCTGGCCTCATTGTGCATACGCGCAAAACGCAAGATTGGTTTCGACTGGCGCACCGCGAAGGAGCTGCACGCGCTGTTCATGCGCGAGCGGGTGGCCCCTGTGCAGGGTATGCATGTGCTGGAAGGCTTCAGGGAATTTGCGCGCGCGATCGGTGTGCCCATGCAGTCACCGCAGTGGTCCATGCCCATCGCGCCGGAACACCAGGATTGGGCTCGGTTGCTGTTGGACAACAGCGGGTTCAGTCGCCATCTGGTCTTGTGCCCCAGTGCGTCTTTGCCTCACAAGAACTGGTTGCCCGAACGGTATGCGGCGGTGGCGGACCATGCGGCCAGCAAAGGCTTCGCCATCTGGTTGGTCGGTGGGCCCCACCCGGCCGAAAAAGCCTTGGCCCAAGCCGTGGTGGAATGCAGCCACACCGACAAGACGCAATTGTTCAATTTGGTGGGGCAGACCCACCTGAAGCAGTTGCTGGCGCTGATACAGCAGGCCACCATCGTGCTGGCCCCGGATACCGGGCCGGCCCACATGGCCGTGGCGGTAGGGACGCCGGTCATCGGTCTGTACGGCATACACAATCCGGCCCGTACCGGCCCGTACGGCAGCCCCTATGTGGTCGAGGTCTATCACCAGCACTTGCTGGCTCAGACCGGCAAAACGGCGGCACAGATCAAATGGGGGACGCGGGTGAAGGGAGCGCGCGTCATGGAGAGTATTTCGGTGGATGCCGTGGTGTCGATGTTTGACCGTGTGCTCCTGGACCTTGGTTTGGATACGGGCGATGCAGGTTCGCCACCACACCCATGAACAAAGCCCTGTTTCTGGACCGCGACGGCGTCATCAATGTCGATCACGGATACGTCTTCCAGCCCGAGCAGTTTGAATTCATCGAAGGCGTGTTTGACGCCTGCCTGACATTTCAGCAACTCGGCTACCGACTCATTGTCGTGACCAACCAGTCGGGGATCGCGCGGGGTTACTACACCGAAGCGCAGTTTCACCGACTCACGGCCTGGATGTGCGAGCAATTTGCCATCCACGGCGTGCAGATCGATGGCGTCTATCATTGCCCGCATCACCCCTCCCAAGGCGTTGCACCCTATGTGCAACGGTGTACTTGCCGCAAGCCTGCCCCGGGCCTGCTGCTGCAAGCAATCGCGGAGCATGGCATCGACCCTGCGCAAAGCATCATGGTGGGTGACAAGGCTGACGATATGCGGGCAGCCGCCTCGGCAGGGGTGGGTCTGAGAATCCTGGTGCAGTCAGGCCAAGCCTTCACCGCCGAAGAGGCCCGAACCAGCCACGCGGTTTGGCCCAGCCTGTATGCTTTTGCTCGCGCCTTCCCGCCGTCGAGTAGAGGGCCTGAAACCTCCAGTCACCATCGCAAGCCCGCTTGAGGTTCTCCATGCACACCTTGCCCATCCACCTGGCCAGTAAACTCATTCGACTGGTCGGCAACCTGCTCAAGCTACTGGCCTATCCGTTCCACTGGGTATTTCCTCGGCTCCGCTTTACGATTCCAGAGTATTCCCCCGCCAAGATCAGGCGAGCGGCCACCAGCCCCATTCCCCGGGTCATCTGGCAGACCAATTACTCCAATCGGTGCACATTGCCGATCTACCTGAACTATTTGTTCAATCGCCTGCTCTCGCTGGACTGCGATTACCGATACGTGAGCACCGAGGCCCGCGAGGACTATTTGCGCAATCATGCACCTGCCGATGTCTATCATGCGTATTGCAAATTGACAGATGGGGCCGCTCAAGCCGACCTGTGGCGGGTCACCAACCTCTATCAACAAGGGGGCATTTACCTGGACATTGATGCCACTTTGGTCTGGCCACTGCGACGGTTGCTGAGGGGTGTGGCCCCTGCGCTGTACATCAAAGCCCAAAAAAATGATGAAATCACCAACTACTTTCTGGCCACTGTGCCAAATAACCCGCACTTCTTTCAGGTGATGCAGCAGATCGTGCACCAGATCAACCACTATGACCCCAAGCGAGGGGTCTATGGCACCACTGGCCCTGTCGTTTTTAACGAGGTTCTGGCCGGTCAATCAATCGAGTGCCGTTATCGCACGCTGGTCTGTATTCAGGGGGCTTTCACCAACGAGCATTTTCAGTACCTTGACAAGCCTCGAGGCAAATGGGTGCATCAGAATCCCGAAGACCTCATCAAAAAAACATGACAGACTCCTCCGCGGTGGCTTCGGAAGGGCTCGCGATCGACCTGCGGCGCTAGAATTCCAGGATCGATGATGATGTGGAGCAGATGATGATCGTGGTGACCGGGGGGGCTGGTTTCATTGGCAGCAACATAGTCAAGGCCCTCAACCGCCAGGGGCACACCGACATCCTCGTGGTGGACGACCTGACAGACGGCTCCAAGTACATCAATATTGCCGACTGCCAGATTGCGGACTATCTCGACAAAGACCTGTTCATCGAGCGGGTGCGCGCTGGCACGCTGGGCGACACGATTTCTGCTGTGTTCCACGAAGGGGCTTGCTCCGACACGACCGAGTGGAACGGCCGCTTCATGCTCGACAACAACTTCGAGCATTCCAAAACGCTGTTGCACTTTTGCCAGAAGCATCGCATCCCCTTCATCTATGCCTCCTCGGCTGCGGTGTACGGCGGCAGCCAGATGTTTGTGGAGGATCCTGCTCACGAAAAGCCGCTGAACGTCTATGGCTACTCCAAATTGCTGTTCGACCAGTATGTGCGGCGCCACCAGAAGGTGCATGGTTTCAGCGCCCAGGTGGTGGGGTTGCGTTACTTCAATGTGTACGGGCCTAGGGAGCAACACAAGGGGAAGATGGCCAGCGTCGCCTTCCATCTGAACACGCAGATTCTGGCTGGCCAGAACCCGCGACTCTTTGGCGCTTTCGACGGTTACGCAGCCGGGATGCAGAGCCGGGATTTCGTGTACGTAGGCGATGTTGTCTCCGTCAACCTTTGGTTCTTGGCCAATCCCCAGGTGAGTGGCATTTTCAACCTGGGCACAGGCCGTGCCGAGCCGTTCAAGGCAGTGGCGGAGGCCGTCATTGCCTTTCATGGTCAAGGTGAAATCGAATACATCGATTTCCCTGAATCGCTCAAAGGTCATTACCAGAGCTACACCTGTGCCGACATATCCGCCCTGCGTGCAGCCGGTTACAGCCAACCGTTTTTGACCGTGGCGCAAGGAACGGCACAGTACATGCACATACTCAATGGCGCCAGCCACGATGGCTAGGATTTTGGTGGTCGGCCCCTCCTGGGTGGGCGACATGGTGATGGCGCAAAGCCTCTTCAAATTGCTGAAGCAAGGCCGACCCAGTTGTACCATCGACGTATTGGCTCCAGCCTGGTCTCACCCGATATTGGAGCGTATGCCCGAAGTCAGCAAGGCCCTTGAATTGCCATTGGGTCATGGGGAGTTGGGTCTCAAAACCCGCTGGCAACTGGGTAAGAGCTTGGCCCAATCGGGGTACACACAGGCGATCGTGTTGCCACGTTCGTGGAAGTCGGCGCTGGTGCCCTTTGCCGCAGGCATTCCGCAGCGCACGGGCTACCTCGGGGAGCAGCGATACTTTTTGCTGAATGACAGGCGCTCGCTCAACAAACAGGTACTCAACCAGACCGTGAAGCGTTTTGCGGCCTTGGGTCTGCCCAAGGGACAGCAAGCCACTTGGTTGCATGAGCGTGAATTGCCCCAGCCCCTGCTACGGGTTGATGTGCTCAACCAGCAGCGTTTGCTGGCAGGTCTGGGCTTGAATACCTCACGCCCTGTGGTGGCGATGATGCCTGGTGCCGAATACGGCCCTGCCAAACAGTGGCCGCTCGATTCGTTTAGAACATTGGCCACACAGCTGGCCCAGCGGGGTTATCAAGTCTGGGTGCTGGGGAGTACCAAAGACCAGCCAGCAGGCCAATATATCGCACAAGGGCAAGCAGGCGGCGTGATGAACCTGTGCGGTCGAACCCAATTGGCGGACACCGTAGACTTGCTGGCTTGTGCCCAGCACGCTGTGACCAACGACTCAGGGTTGATGCATGTGGCTGCGGCCGTGGGTACGCGCGTACATGCGATCTATGGATCATCTTCGCCCGAGTTTACCCCGCCGTTGACTGAGAACAAGGTGGTGCATTATCTGGGGCTCCCTTGCAGTCCTTGTTTCAAACGCACCTGCCCATTGGGGCATTTGGAGTGTCTGCGAGGCATTAAGCCTGGTGATATAGCACCGGATCGGGTCGGTCTTCTTTGATGATGCCGTGACGAGTCCAAGTCCGGTTTTCAGCTTGTGCGTGCTGAAATATTCCCAGGCCATTGCTGTTCGATGTCTTCATTTTTTCGCGCTTGAAGTATGACGAGTCGAAGTGAATCATGCTTGCCTGGTAGCGCAGGTTAACTATACCTACCCCTGCCTTTCTTAGCCGACGATCAATGTCAGAGTCTTCTGCGCCCCATTGCACATCTGCGCGCTCGTCAAAACCATTTATCGCCAATAAATCCTGCTTGCAGACTGAAAAGTTACAACCTACCAACGACCAGGGTCGGCCTCTAGGAAGCATTTTGGCTATGGTGTAGGGGAGCCTTATCCCTTTTTCCACATTACGCGCCTTTCCCTGCGCAGCCCATATCAAAAATCGAGCCCAGTGTTTTCTGAACAGCAGGCATGGTGGGGTATCATCAAGTAGGGCGAGCCCCTCGTGAAATGCATCAACGCGACGACCTGCTTGGCACAAACCTGGTTCGATGTTGCGCAAATGATCATTCACAAAATGCTGCTGCGGTACACAGTCTGCATCCATGAAAATCAAGTAATCGTACTGGGCGGCCAGTACTGCCCGATTCATGATGACTGGTTTGCGGAAGCCATTGTCAGGGTGCCATAGGTGTTGACTGCTAAAGGTGTATTGGGTTAATATGAATTTAAGCTTGGCCGTGATTGCTGTTTTTGATCCATCGTCAGCAATCAAGACTTCGAATTGTCCAGTGTATTGTTTTTGAAGTGCATCCAGTACTTTTTGCAAGAGGGGTAAGTCGTTATAGAAAGCGATGATGATTGATGCTTTTTTCATCGAGAAAATCCGCGAGCCAGTGCTATAAAAAAGATCAAAAACAAAAAAGCAAAATGAGGTAGAAGGGTGTAGGTTATGCCGGTAACCAAAAAGCAGAGCAGTAACGGAGCTGCAGACCATGATTGAGTCATGGATTTTTCTTTTTCAATTGGACCAATGGCAAACCAGCCCAATATAAATAGGCTACCAAGGGTCCATAAGATCCCATTTCGGAAAATGGATTCGAGGTAAGAGTTGTGAAAATCGGTTATTTTCCAATTGTATTCTTTCAAGATTCCGGGCTTGATTTTGGCTTGATCAATGAATTCATTATAGTAGAATTCATTGGCAAGGTCTCCTCTGCCTTTCTTTTTGTAGCCAAACCAAAAACCTTTTTCTCCGCTAAGCATTTGCTTTTTGATGAGGGCGTATCCAGTTTCCCACATGGCTAAACGCAGATAGTTGGATGCGTCAGTTTGGGTGTCTGTAATAGAGTAAACTCTTTGTTCAAATTTCTCAAATTGAGTTGGCCAAAATAATTGGGCAGCCAAAATAGACGCTATAGTCAATACGCTCAACGACAATAAGGCGCTACGCTGCCTCATGATCAAATAGACGAACACGCCAGCAGCCGCACCCAGCCATGGACCTCGTGCGCCGGTGGTTACAAGCATGACCACTGCGCCTAAGAGCGTGGCTATCAGCACTGTTCTCCAGAGGTTGTTGGATGTGGCAATGAATACCAGCGGGGTCAGCAAGGCAATCAGCAGGGCACATATAACTGCCCAGGCGTCGATCAGCCAAGTTGCGCCCTCATAACGCTCGCCAGTCCAGCTCCAATTGTGCATGCGGGCAGTCAGGAAAAATGCAATCCAGAAACCCAATACGACACCGGCAATGGCTGCTGATCGATTGGTTTCTTGTCTGAAAGCAAACAAGAGCGGAACCGCCACTGGAAGCAACATGGTTTTGTTGAACATCCATCCAATGTCTTCGGCATTTCCGGAGCCAATGACTGTAGAAATCAGTCCAAATAGAAATACACCTGTGCTTGTCCAGAATAGGCGGTTATTAAAAATTTCAATTCTGTATTCTCGATCCATGGCGATTTGCGCCAAGATGACTGCCATCAGTAGCAGTATGCTTATATAGATTAAGGGCTTGGAAATGAATATCGACATGCCGAGCAGGAAAATTAAAGCCGTTTGAGCTTTTTTTGTCGCTGCAAGGTTTGTTGCTGTGTAACTCATTTTATTTAATCGTCCGGCAATGTGTTGGGGCTTCTGATTTGATTTTTCGGTTGGGGCATATTTTTAGGTATTGTAAATAATTTTTCATGTACTTGAAAATAATACTGCTTTGCGCTATGATCCAGGAATGAATTCTTCGGTTTTGCACGTTTGTCTGTCCAAAGGCTGGGGGGGGCTTGAGCAGTACCCTTTGTCGTTGGCCTCTGAACTCAAAGAACAGGGGGTCCCTGTATGTTACTGCGCCCTTGCGGACAGTCGTTTCGCACAGAAAGCACGTTCAATGAATGTGCCCATGATGATTTTTTCGAGTCGTACTTCGGTCTGGTTACGCTGGCGCACGCTGCAGCGGTGGGTTCGTGAGCATCATATCCAGGTCGTTCACTTCCACAAGTCCAGCGACCTGCGCTTGGTTCCCCTGTTCACCTGGCTGTTCCCTGGCGTCCGTCTCGTCTTCACCGAGCATATGAACGCCAAAAAGCCCAAGCACTCCTTCTACCACCGCTGGGTGTACCAGCGACTGTATCGTGTCATCGCGATCAGTGACTATACGTTGGCCAATAACTTGCGAGCGCTTCCGGTGGCTGCAGGGCAGATCGAGCGTTTGTATGCTGGCATCGATCTAAAGGTTTTTCGCCCCAGTTTGTCGTCGGGTGAACGCGAAATTTTACGGGCCTCTCTGGGCTTGCGGCCTGATGATGTGGCATGCTGCTTGCCTGGGCGTATTTCGCCCGGCAAGGGACACGCGGTGTTCGTGGATGCGGTGGTGGAGTGGGCGCATCAGCATGCAGGCCCGGGTCGGGTTCATGCGTTTGTCGTAGGAGGGTTGAAGGCCGACGAAGGAGCCGACGAGGCGCTCGTCGTGGCTCTGCGCGCCCACATTCGCCAGCTAGGGGTGGAGCCTCTGTTTACGTTCACGGGGTACTGCGCTGAGTTGCAGCGCCTGTTGCAAGCCATGGACATGGTCTGCATACCGTCTGCCCAGGAAGCGTTTGGTTTGGCCGTGGTTGAGGCCATGGCCCTGGGGTTGCCGGTGGTGGGGTCCAACAGCGGGGCCATCCCTGAAATTCTGGGGGAAAATGGCGAATGTGGACTGCTGGCCCAGCCGGACGACCCGCGCTCTTTTGCAGCCGCCTTTGCAAGACTGGCATCGTCGCCAGATCTGCGGCGCAGCATCGGCTTGCGAGCACTGGAAAAGGTGAAAACCACATTCAATCTGACTCAGCACGTGTCTCGTCTCAAGAAAATTTATCAGCTGTGACGATTGCACCATGCTCAGAAAACTGCTTGATCAGGTCCGCCTGAAGCGCGACTTGCTCCGTCGTCGAATGGCCATGTGGCGGTGGGATGGTCCCCTGCCGTCAACCGGTTCGTTTGTCGACAGGGTGGTGTTCATCCGTTGGGATGCCAAGCTGGGCGACGCGATTGTGCTCTCTTGGGTCATGCGCGAGCTAAAGCGCCAGCGTCCCGACCTGGAGATCACAGTGATTACCGGCCCCGAGTTGGAACGGCTGTTCCGTGAAGGTTTTGGAATTGATTCTGTTTTTCTGGCCAGCAAAAAACACGGCTGGAGCCAACTGCCACAGATCGCTCAGACGCTCAAACATTCTCGTTATGTGGTTCATATGAGTGAAATTTGGCGCCCACGTGACTTGCGTTTTGTGCGACAGGTGTTGCCGCAATACGTGGTGGGGCTGG
Organism: Tepidicella baoligensis; assembly: GCF_013432195.1. GTDB lineage: Bacteria > Pseudomonadota > Gammaproteobacteria > Burkholderiales > Burkholderiaceae_C > Tepidicella > Tepidicella baoligensis. The sequence goes on from NZ_JACCDB010000006.1 coordinate 74,779, forward strand.
ACGACGAATTGGAAGTCATCAATGTCAAGTTGGGGAGGGTCACGCAAGGATGGCATTTTTCTGAACGACTACTACCGTGGCTGGAGCAGCTGGGCATGGACACCACTCAACGCCAGTACTGGGTACCCCGGGATGCCCATGCACAGGCCAGGCTGGCACAGGGTTGGCCTGAAGGCAGGATGATTGGATTTTGCCCTTTTGGCGCGAGCAAAAGCCGCCAATTGTCTGTCAACCAGATCGTTTTCTTCGCTGAGCAGGTATTGGCGAAAAACGACCAATGGTTGTTGTTGATCGTTCAACCTTCACAAGTTCAGCCGCTTCAGCATCAACTCGCGGGAAGATTTTGGTCAGACCGTCTGTTATTCAGACCAACGAATGAAATTATTGAATTGTGTGAGCAGGTCGCTCGATGTGTTGCGTTGATATCTGTCGATACTTCCGTTGTTCATATCGCCTCTGGTCTTCGCAAGCCGACATTGGCTATATATACAGCTGGAAGTGCTGATTCCGATAATTTCAAAAGCTGGCATCCGAATAATCCATTGGCTTTTTGTGAATTCATAGAAATTGGCGTTGAGGAAATTTCGCAAGAAGAGCGAAATAGGCTGGTTATTGGCCTCGAGTCAATCGATGCTATTTGATGGTTCTTCGTTTCGTAAATATATCCAGACATGACCACCCTCTCCGCCATCATCATCACCAAAAACGAGGAGGCGCATCTGGCGCAGTGCTTGCAAACCTTGCAGTGGGCCGATGAAATCATCGTACTGGATTCGGGCAGCACAGATGCCACGCTCGACATTGCCGTGCGCCATGGTGCCCGTGTGGAACAGGCGTGCGACTGGCAGGGGTTTGGGGTTCAGCGCCAACGTGCCCAGGCCTTGGCCACTTGCCAGTGGGTGTTGATGGTCGATGCCGATGAGCGTGTCACACCCGAGTTGCGGCAGTCCATCCAGCGCGCCATTCGAGGCAAGCCCATCATCGGGCGCATGGCCCGCCTGAGTTGGTGCTTCGGGGGATTCATACGCCATGCGGGCTGGTACCCCGATCCTGTCGATCGCCTCTACCCTCGGGAGGCGGCGCATTACAACGCCGATCTGGTCCATGAAAAGCTACAGAACCCGCATGGTTTGCCCGTCCAGACGCTGCAGGGTGACTTGCTTCATTTCACCTACGACAGCATGCGCCATTACCTGGTCAAGTCGGCCCAATACGCTGAGTTGTGGGCGCAGGCAAGGCATGCGCAAGGTCGAACGTGCAGTCTGACCACAGCGTTTCTGCACGGTTTGGGCTGCTTCGTTCGCATGTACCTGCTCAAAGCCGGCTTTCTGGATGGCCGGCGTGGACTGCTGCTGGCCTTGCTCTCCAGCCACTCCACCTATGTGAAATACGCGGACCTCTGGTTGCGGGGGCAAACCCAGCGTCACCAGATCGATCAACCACCCCAGTCATGAACGCGCCACGCATTCTCGTCATCCGCAACGACAAGCTGGGCGATTTCATGCTGGCCTGGCCGGCGTTGGCTTTGCTCAAGCGGTCTTTGCCACAAGCAACCCTCAGTGTGTTGGTGCCGCGCTACACGCGAGAGCTCGCCGTCATCTGCCCCTGGGTGGATGCCGTGTTGACCGATCCCGACGATTTGGATCAGGTGAGCCGTGAACATTTCGATGCGGTGTTGACGCTGTTTTCGACCTCCCGCATAGGCTGGCAGGTGTTCAAGGGCCGCATCCCCTTGCGCATGGCGCCGGCCACCAAGCTGGCGCAGTTTTTTTACAACCATCGGGTGGTACAACGCCGCTCCCGTTCCGAGAAGCCGGAATATGTTTACAACCTCGAATTGGCGCAGGCGCTTTTGCAGCGGCTGGGCGCAGAGCCTCTGGAGCATGGCGCCCCGTACTGGCCGTTGCCGGCTGAGCAGGTGAGCCGACAGCGAACGTTGCTCGCCCAAAAGCTGGGCTTGGATCCCGACAAACCGTGGTTTTTCGTGCACTGTGGTTCGGGCGGGTCTGCGAACAATTTGTCTGTCGCGCAGTATGCCGCGTTGGTGAGTGCCATCCACCAACGCTGCGCGGCGCGTTTTCGACCGGTTCATTGGGTGTTCACCTGTGGGCCAGGGGAAGAGGCCAAGGCGGAAGAGCTCCAGCTGCGCTGTGCACAAGCGCAGGGTGTGGTTTACCGCTCGACCGAGGGTTTGTCGGCTTTCGCGCTCAGTCTGTCGGCAGCGCAGTTGTTCATAGCGGGTTCTACCGGGCCGCTGCACGTGGCGGGCGCGTTGGACGTGCCCACGGTGGGTTTCTTTCCGGCCAAGCGATCGGCTACATCCTTGCGGTGGCGGCCGTGCAATGGACCGGGCCGGACGCTGGCTTTCAGCCCGGATGCCCGAAGTGACCAACCGGATGACATGGGCGCTATGGACATGGGCCAATGTGCGGTTGCCGTTCTGGACTGGTATCAGGGGCTGGCCTCGTAGCCAGACAGCAGCGCGGGCCAATCGTCGGCTTCAATCCAGTGCAAGGCATGCCGACCCAGTTCTTTTTGCAGTGAGCGTTTGAGCCGGGCGAGGTTTGCTGTTTTCCAAACGGCTCCCGGGCGTCGCTCGCACTTGTCAAAGTCCACCACAAACGCTTCGCCGCCGGCATTCAGCAAGAGGTTGTGGGCGTTGAGGTCGGCGTGGAAGATCTGGTGTCGGTGCAGGGCCGCAATGGCCCGTCCCACCGCTGCCCATTCTGGCGCCGTCATGCGCCGGGTGCGCAGAAGCTGGACCAGGTTTTGCGTTGCAGGTAGCCACTCGATCGCAATGTCGGCTCGGTATCGGCTGTACCGCCCCCAATGCGGCTGTGTTCTGCGGTAGTGGGCCGCCACTGGGGTAGGCACGGGCAAGCCCATGCTGCGCATCGCGCGGAGCAGCACCAACTCTTGCATGGCACGGGTTTGCGCCACTTGGGCTGGTGGATAGGTGTCGTGGATGAATCGAGCCATCCAGCCGCCTCGGCGGTAATGCCGGAGCACCCAATACCGGCCTTGGTGCTCGACCCGGTAAGCTTGGCCCCGGCCGCTGCCCGTGGCCAGGTTCTGGGCAGTCTGGCCCCGATGGTCAGGGGTCAACATTTGCAGAGGCAGGGTTTCCGAAGCAGGCAGGGTGGTCCACCAGGTGTCGGCGGCAGTGCCCAGTACCCGGATGGCTGGCATGGGGTGGTGCGGCCACGACGGCAGGGTGCGGAGGGCCTCGATGGTCCGGTGAGCGCTGCCTTGCTGTCTGGCCATGAACTGGCGCCCAGCCGATTGCATGGCGCTGTGTTGGGCGGGGTTGCTGCTCAGCTCCAGCACCGCCTCCCAGATGTCCGGCGGTGCAACGCAGACGCCGCATTGCGATTCACGGATCTGAGCATAGAGTTCGGGGAATTGATGGGTGTGGGGGCCGAAAATCACTGGGCAGCCCGCCGCCAGGGGTTCCAAGGCATTGTGACCGCCCACAGGGGCCCAGGTGCCCCCCATCAAGCAAAGTCGGGCCGATGCATACAGTTGGGCCAGCTCGCCTATCGAATCCAGCAGCCAGATTTGTGTCCGCTCCCCTACGGGGTGGCCTTGGCTGCGGATCGCCAGCGCTTCACCCGGCTGCAGCCCCATGCCGTGCTGAAGGCGATGGGCCACATCGCCAAACCGCTGCGGATGCCTGGGCGCCAGCACCAGAAGGGGCTGGGGTGCGTCGGGCAACGAGTGGGCTTGCCAAGCCTGCAGAAAACGTCGCCAGCCTGGAAGCAGGGCGTCTTCATCGCCCTGGTGCGTGCTTGCAGCCACGATCACCAGGCGACCGGCCAGGGCGGAGACCAGATCACCTGATGAGGCCACAGGCGGGAGCTGATCGAATTTCAGATTGCCCAAACGATGTATGCGCTCTCGTGGCAGTCCCAATTCAAGGAAGTGGTCGGCGCTGCCCGGGTCTGCGCACAACACCAGATGCAGGCTGTGGAGGCGCTGACGCATCCACCGTGAACGGTAAGGCCAGCGCCGGGCGCTGGCGGAGCGCAGCCGGGCGTTGATCACCGCCACCTCCACCGCGCGCTGCTCGCATTGCCACAGCCATTCTGGCCACAACTCCCTTTCCAGCAGCAGCAAGGTGCGCGGTTGGGCGCGGCTCAAGAAGCGTTTCACGGCGCCGTGTGTATCCAGCGGGGCAAAAAAAACCGGCATGTCCGGTGGCAACTGCTGCGCCAGCAAGCGCTTGGCGGCGGGGGTCTGAGTGGTCCAGAGCACCGACTCGGCTCCCCAGTTGGCTTGCAAGTCCTTCAGCAGGGTGAGGCCGGCCTTGGCTTCGCCCACCGAGGCGACATGGATCCACAGCCCCCCCAGCACCGACGGATTCGGACGCACAAAGCCCAGACGTTCCGCCAGGCCCTGGCGGTAGCCTGGTTCTTTGAGGCCGCGAAACCAGAGCCAGATCAGTGCCGGCAGGGCCACGGCGCAGGCAGCCAGCCGGTAGATCCAGTGCCCCGTTGGCAGTCCAGTGACCCGCTGGCTCATTGCAACGCTCCGTGCGGGCGCTGGCACTGGGTGCGAGGCTGGGCAGACCGCACTGGGAATCCGCTTAACATCTCGGCTGGTTTCATGGATGGGGGGTACTCATGCAACGCAAAGGTCTTATTCTCGCCGGTGGCTCTGGCACCCGGTTGCATCCGGCCACGCTGGCCATCAGCAAGCAGCTGCTGCCGGTGTACGACAAACCCATGATCTACTACCCGCTGAGCACGTTGATGCTGGCGGGTATGCGCGATGTGCTGGTCATCAGCACCCCGCAGGACACACCGCGTTTCCAGCAATTGTTGGGTGACGGCTCGCAGTGGGGCATGAACCTGCAATACGCCGTGCAGCCCAGCCCCGACGGGCTGGCGCAGGCCTTCATCATCGGGGAGCATTTCATTGGCAACACCCCCAGTGCCTTGGTGCTGGGCGACAACATTTATTACGGGCACGACTTCCAGCCCCTGCTCAAAGCCGCCGACGCGCAAATCAACGGAGCCACCGTTTTTGCCTACCATGTGCACGACCCCGAACGCTACGGTGTGGTGGAATTCGACCGTGCGGGCCGTGTCGTCAGCATCGAAGAAAAGCCCAAGCAGCCCAAGAGCCACTACGCCGTCACGGGCCTGTATTTCTACGACCAGCAGGTGGTGGACATTGCCAAGGCGGTCAAGCCCAGTGCCCGGGGCGAGCTGGAAATCACCACCGTGAACCAGACCTATCTACAGCAAGGCCAGCTCAACGTGCAGACCATGGGCCGAGGCTATGCCTGGCTGGACACCGGCACCCACGACAGCCTGCTCGATGCCAGCCAGTTCATTGCAACGCTGGAGCGCCGCCAGGGGCTGAAGGTGGCCTGCCCGGAAGAAATCGCCTGGCGCAATGGATGGATCAATGGCGAGCAACTCGAGCGGCTGGCGCAGCCCCTGATCAAGAATGGCTACGGGCAGTATTTGCTCGGGCTTCTGAAATAATGCGGCCACTGGGACATCGCCATTCGTTGGCGTCGTCATGGGTCTGCTGACCGGCGCACAAACATGCCCTATACCGTCACCCCCACTGCCATACCAGACGTCCTGGTGCTCGAACCCCGGGTGTTCGCCGACGGACGCGGTTTCTTTTACGAGAGCTTCAACCAGCGCGACTTCGAGCAGGCCACGGGCCTGCAGGGCGTGCCGTTCGTGCAGGACAACCACAGCAAATCCGCCCAGGGCGTGCTGCGGGGCCTGCATTACCAGATACAGCACCCGCAGGGCAAGCTGGTGCGGGTGGTGCAGGGCGAGGTGTTCGACGTGGCCGTGGACATGCGCCGCGGCTCACCCACCTTCGGCTGTTGGGTGGCCGAGGTATTGAGCGCCGAGAACAAGAAACAGCTCTGGCTGCCCCCCGGTTTTGCGCACGGCTTTCTGGTGCTGAGCGAAACCGCCGAATTCCTCTACAAAACCACCGACTATTGGTTTCCAGAACACGAGCGCAGCGTGTTGTGGAGCGATCCGCAGCTGGCCATCGACTGGCCTTTGCAAGGCGCTCCCCTGCTGGCCAAGAAAGACGCTGAAGCGACCTGTTTCGCGGACGCCGAGGTGTATGCATGAAAGAAGAAAAAATCGTCGTACTGGGCACCGGCGGCACCATTGCAGGGCGAGCCGCTTCAGCCGCCGACAACATCGGCTACCAGGCGGGGGAGATACCGGTTTCGGAACTGCTGGGCGATGTGCCTGTGCCTGCAGGCTTTGCCGTGGAAGCCGTGCAGGTGGCCCAGATCGACAGCAAGGACATGAGCGACGACGTGTGGCGCCGCTTGCTGCAGGTCACGCAGCGCCACCTGGTGCGGCCCGATGTGCACGGCCTGGTCGTGACCCATGGCACCGATACGCTGGAAGAAACCGCCTATTTGTTGCAGCGGGTGCTCAACCCCGCCAAGCCTGTGGTGCTGGTGAGTGCGATGCGCCCAGCCACGGCCACCCTTCGAGATGGCCCGCAGAACCTGGCCGACGGGTTGCGACTGGCGGCCACGCCAGGTGCGTGTGGAGTGGTGGCGGTGTGCGCCGGCCGAGTGCACTCGGCGCTGGATGTGCGCAAGGTGCACAACCACCGGTTCGATGCGTTCGACTCGGGAGACGCAGGGCCGGTGGCGGCGCTGGAGGAAGGCCAGTTGACGCTGTGGCGTCCATGGCCGCAAACCCCAGAAAACTTTCAGCCCGGCTTGCTGGACCGGTTGCTGGCCGCTGCAGCCTGGCCCCGCGTGGAATGGATCACCAGCCACGGTGGCCAGAGCGGGGCGGTGGTCAGGGCCTTGTTGCTGCAAAACCAGGCCGCCACAGAAAACCGCCCGTTGCGCGGATTGGTGGTGGCGGGCACGGGCAACGGTACCTTGCACGCCGATCTGCTGGCAGCGCTGCTGGAAGCGAAGGCTTCGGGGGTGGAGGTGTGGCGCACGACGCGGTGTGCCAACGGCCGGGTGATCGAAGGGGCTGACTGCCCCATTCCCGCCACACCCTTGCCCCCGGCGAAGGCGCGGTTGGAGTTGATGCTGCGTTTGCTCTGAGGCTCAGCTCTCGAGGGCCGCGAACGCGCGGGCGGTGATTTCCTCCACCGTGCCCATGCCGCTGATGACACGGTATTTGGGCGCAGCAGCCGGGTCGATCTTGGCCCAGTTCCTGTAGTAGTCCACGAGCGGGCGGGTCTGGGCATTGTAGACCTCCAGGCGCTTGCGCACGGTTTCTTCCTTGTCGTCGTCGCGCTGCACCAGGGGTTCGCCGGTCACGTCGTCCACGCCGTCCACCTTGGGCGGGTTGAACTTGACGTGGTAGGTGCGGCCCGAGGCGGGGTGCGAGCGCCGGCCGCTCATGCGTTCAATGATGGCGTCGAACGGCACGTCGATTTCCAGCACGTAGTCGAGCTTGACGCCAGCGGCCTTCATGGCCTCGGCCTGGGGGATGGTGCGGGGGAAGCCGTCGAACAGGAAGCCGTTGGCGCAGTCGGGCTGGGCGATGCGGTCCTTCACGAGGTTGATGATGAGCTCGTCAGAGACCAGGCCGCCAGCGTCCATGATCTTCTTGGCTTCGAGGCCCAGAGGGGTGCCAGCCTTGACGGCGGCGCGCAGCATGTCGCCCGTGGAGATCTGTGGGATGCCGTATTTCTGGCAGATAAAGGTGGCTTGCGTGCCTTTGCCGGCGCCGGGGGCGCCCAACAGAATCAGTCTCATGACTTTCCTTTTTGCTTCACAGTTTCAAATCTGTGCGGACGCCCGTCTCCAAGGCGCCGCGATCCCGCATGGGAAATAACCGCCGGAGGATAGCATGCGCGTCCCCGACACAGGCTTACAGTGACGGGTATGCCGTTGCCCCGAGCAGGGCGCGCACGCGCTCCAGGTCCTGAGGGGTGTCCACCCCCGGGCCCGGGGCCTCGTGGGTGACGTGGACCGCGATGCGTTCGCCATGCCACAGCACGCGCAGTTGCTCCAGCGATTCGCACTGCTCGATGGGCGCCGGTTCGAGCCGGGGGAAGCGCCGCAAAAACCCCACCCGGTAGCCGTAGATGCCGATGTGGCGCAGGGCGGGGGGCTGGATGGGCAGGGCCGGGCCCGACGCCGGGCCGGCGGCACCGTCGCGCCACAGGGGAATGGGGGCGCGGCTGAAATAGAGCGCGGTGTCCTGGCGGTCCAGCACCACCTTGACGACGTTGGTGTTGGCGAAGTCGGTCGCATCGTGCAGGGCGTGGGCTGCCGTGCTCATGACGCAGTCGGCTCGCTCGTGCAACTGCCGGGCCACGGCATCGATCAGGTGCGGGTTCATCAGCGGCTCGTCGCCCTGGACGTTGACGACGACGGCTTCGTCAGCCAGACCGATCAGGTCGCAAGCCTCGGCCAGCCGGTCGCTGCCGCTGGGGTGGTCAGGCCGGGTCAGGACGGCGGCAATGCCGGCGCTCTTGCAGGCGTTGAGGATGGCGGCGTCATCGGCGGCGACGGTGACCGACAGGGCGTTGCTGGCCAGGGCCCGGCGCGCGACATGAACGACCATGGGCAGGCCGGCGATGTCGGCCAGTGGCTTGCGGGGGAGCCGGGTCGAAGCCAGCCGCGCCGGAATGAGCACGTGAAAGGGAGGCGCGCCCATGCCAGGACTCAGGCAACGGGGCGGGCTGCGGGCGGGCGGGCGGCCTCTTCCTCGGTGATCTCGCGGGCCTCGTTTTCCAGCATGATGGGTATGCCATCGCGGATCGGGTAGGCGAGCCGGGCGCTGCGCGAGATCAGCTCTTGGGTTTCGCGCTGGTAGACCAGTGGCCCCTTCGTCACCGGGCAGACGAGCAGTTCAAGAAGTTTGGTGTCCATGGCGGGATGATAGCCCGTGCAGGGGGGCGAGCGCATCGTCTATCGCATCGAGCAGGGCGGGGTCCAGGGTCTGCTCCAGCGGCACTGCCCATACCTGGTATGGCGTCTGCGGGGAAAGGGCAGGGAAGAGTTTGACGGCGTCTTTTTCGGTGCAGAGCCAGACCACGTGGGGGTCAAAGCCTGCGATCGTTTGCATCAAGACGGTGGCATCGGCATGGTCGGGCAGAGCAAGGGTGTGGTCCAGCCGTAGGCCCTGTGCTTGCAGCATGCGGAAAAACGCGTGTGGCTGGGCGATGCCGGCCAGAGCGCCGAGCCGGGGCGAGTGTAAAAAATCCACCAGTGCACGGGATTCACCCCGGGCGTTCAGGGCATGGGCTGCCAGCCGCCGCGTTGCGGTGTAGATAGGCGCCGCACCAGCATGGGGTGGTAGATCGCCTGCCATTGGCCCGCCGGTCTGAAGTACGAACAGCGGCCCGTGGCCCCAGGCCGGTGCCGGCCAGGGCTCGCGCAGCAGGCCAGCGGGCAGCAGCCAGCCGTTGCCAATGCCGCGCGTGTCGAAGACCACGAGGGTGACGTCGCGATGCAGGGCCCAGTGCTGCATGCCGTCGTCACTGACGATGATGTCCACCTGCGGCCATTGCGCCATCAGCGCCTGGGCAGCGGCCACGCGGTGGCGCCCGACCATGACCGGTGCGCCCGTGGCGCGGGCGATGAGAGTGGGTTCGTCGCCAACCTCGGCGGGCGAGCTCCTGTCCGTGACCTGGGTGGGCGTGCGGTGCCGGCCTCCGTGGCCCCGGGAAATCACCCCGGGATGCCAGCCCCGCTGTTGCAGGTGCTTCACCAGCCCGATGACGGTGGGGGTTTTGCCCGCGCCGCCCACCACCACATTGCCCACGACCAGCACCGGTAAGGGCAGCCGGGTGGAGTGCAGCACACCCCGGCGGTAGAGTGCGGCCCGCAGGGCCCACAGGCGGCCGTACAGCCAAGCCACGGGCCAGAGCAGCCGGGCCAGCGGCCCGCGTTGCAGCCAGGCCCGTTGCAGCGCTTGGCTCCAGCGGTTCAGACCAGGCGTGGGTGGGGGCGTTTCAGCGGCCACGCGCTTGCTGGGTGGCGAAGGTGATCTGGCTCAGCCCGGAGCGGCGGGCGGCATCCATCACGTTGACCACCGCCTGGTGGGTGGCGGCGGCATCGGCGCTGATGATCAACACGGGTTCGCGGCTGCCTTGTCTGGCCTGTTGCAAGGCGCGGACCAGCATGTCCACCGTGGCGCCATCCAACACCTGGCCGGCGACGGCGTAGCGCCCGTCCTGGCCGACCGCGACGACGATTTCCCGGGGGTTTTCACGCGGCTGCTCCGCATCGGCCACCGGCAGGTTGACCTGCAGTTCGGTGTACTTGCTGTAGGTGGTGGTCAGCATCAGGAAAATGAGCACGACCAGCAGGATGTCGATAAACGGGATGAGGTTGATTTCGGGCTCTTCCCGGCTGCCGCTGCGAAACTGGATGGCCATGGCTCGTAGGGTGTTCAGCGGCGCAGGGTGAGCAGATGGTGGGCGAAGCGCTCGGCACCCACTTCCATCTGGAGCAGGTAATTGTCCACCCGGGCGCGGAAGTAGCGCCAGAAAATCAGCGCCGGGATGGCCACCATGAGACCGAAGGCGGTGTTGTAGAGCGCGATGGAGATGCCATGAGCCAGTTGCTCCGGGTTGCCCCCACCGGGGGTGAGGCCGCCAGCTCCCGCCTGGGAGCCGAAGATCTCGATCATACCGATGACGGTGCCCAGCAGGCCGATGAGTGGGGCGGCAGAGGCGATGGTGGCAATGGCGCCGAGGTATTTCTGGAGTTTGGCGGCCGCCAGACGTCCAGCCGATTCCAGGCCGGAGCGCAGCTCGTCTTCGGTGGCATTGGGGTGGTTTTGCAGGTGGCGCAAGCCCGAAGCCAGCAGTTCGCCCAGAATCGAGTTTTCTGCGAGCTGTTGCACCACCTGAGGCGGTGGAACACCGTGGCGTGAAGCCATGATGGCTTCCTCCACCAGCTGCGGCGGGGCGACCCGGTCCGACTTGAGGCTCATGAACCGTTCAATGATCAGCGCTAGTCCGATGACCGAGCAGGCGATCAAGGGCCAGATCGGCCAGCCGGCGGCTTGTATGATCGAAAACAATGCAGGACTCCTCGCTCAGAACGTGACATTTCGCAAAGCTCATTATGGCGCAGCCGCGCCGGGCACGGCGATGCGTGGACTGTGGATAACTTTGTGTGTAAATCGTCGATTTCCGATGGAAAGATCGGGCTTTGCCCCTGTATGCGCTTCTGAGCACGAGCAATGATCGTGAAAATGTTCTGCAAATCAAGGACTTGTCAATACCCATCTGTCGCGCTCAGCGCCGCGAGGGCTCCTGCCGTCGATGGACACAGGTGTGGACAGATGGACCTTCGGGCGCCGTGGTGCTGATGTCCCGCGATGCCGCCTCTGCCGATGTCGGGCCCCCCGTATGGGCGGTCGGGGCTTTGTTGCGGGCCCTCTCCGATGCCCTGCAGGCCCGCTTCAATCCGGTGTGTGTTCGGGGCGAGGTGTCCGGTTTCGCGCGCGCCGCCAGCGGGCATGGCTACTTCACCCTCAAGGATGAACAGGGCCAGCTGCGGTGTGCGATGTTTCGCCGCTCGGCTGCCGCCACCCGGCTGGATTGGCGGGATGGCCAGTTGGTCGAGGTGCAAGGGCGGCTGGACGTGTATGGTCCGCGCGGCGATCTGCAACTCATCGTCGAGGACGCGCGGCTGGCGGGGCAGGGCAATCTGTACGAGCAATTCCTGCGTTTGAAGGCCACCCTGGAGGCCGAAGGCTTGTTCGCGTCCGAGCGCAAGCGCCCCTTGCCGGCCCTGCCACGTAGCGTGGGAGTGGTCACTTCACTGGATGCTGCCGCGCTGCGCGACGTGGCCACCACGCTGCAGCGGCGCGCTCCCTACTTGCCGGTATGGGTATTTCCTTCCCCGGTGCAGGGCGATGCGGCGCCCGAGGCGTTGTGCGCCGCGTTGGAGCGGGCCTATGCGCACCATCGGGCCACGGGGGCATGTGAGGTGCTGCTGCTGGTTCGTGGGGGCGGTTCCCTGGAAGATTTGTGGGCCTTCAACAGCCCGGCGCTGGTGCGCAAGCTGGCCGAGGCTCCCATGCCCGTGATTTGTGGTGTGGGGCACGAGACGGACTTCACTCTCGCCGACTTCGTGGCCGACGTGCGCGCCCCGACGCCCACCGCCGCTGCGGAGCTGTGTGCGCCGGCCCGCGATACCCTGCTGAAGGCCTTGGAAGGGCTGCAAACCCGCTTGCGACAGGGCCTTTGGCGCTGGCTCGATGCCCAGGCCCAGCGTACCGACCGATTGGCGCAGCGGCTCGGACGGCCGTCGGCCCGGCTGAGCCAGGAACGCCAGCGAGTGCTGGGGGTGGCGCTGCGGCTGCGTCAGTCCGTGCGGCGCTGGCTGGACCGCGACACGGCCCGGCTGGAGCGCTGGCCACAGAGCTGGTCGGCTGCGCTGGCGCGGGATCTGCAACGTCGCCGTTGGCGCCTGGATCACTTGGAGGCCCAGCTCAAACTGCTGGACCCGAAGCTGGTGCTGCTTCGGGGCTATGCGCTGCTCACCGATGCCTCTGGCCACGCCATCACATCGGTGCACAAGGTCCGGCCAGGGCAAGATCTGACTGCGCAATTGGCCGATGGTGCCGTGGAGATGACCGTAAAGACTCCAGGAAGCTGATGCCTTCCCTACAATCTATGGTGTTTTCAACCACACGATGAGGAAGCCGCACATGGAACATACTTTGCCCGCACTGCCCTATGCGATCGATGCCCTGGAGCCCTACTATTCCAAGGAAACCCTGGAGTACCACCACGGCAAGCACCACAACGCCTATGTGGTCAACCTGAACAACCTGCAAAAAGGCACCGAGTTCGAAAACATGGATCTGGAGTCCATCGTCAAGAAGTCCAGCGGAGGCATCTACAACAACGCCGCCCAGATCTGGAACCACACCTTCTTCTGGAACTGCATGAAGCCCAACGGCGGCGGCGAGCCGACCGGCGCCCTGGCCGCTGCCATCAACGCCAAGTGGGGCAGCTACGCCGCCTTCAAGGAAGCCTTCGTCAAAAGCGCGGTGGGCAACTTCGGCTCCGGCTGGACCTGGCTGGTGAAGAAGGCCGACGGTTCGGTGGACATCGTCAACATGGGTGCTGCCGGCACCCCACTGACCACCGGTGACAAGCCTCTGCTGACCGTGGACGTGTGGGAACATGCCTACTACATCGACTACCGCAACCTGCGCCAGAAGTTCGTGGAAACCTTCCTGGACAAGCTGGTGAACTGGTCGTTTGCCGAGGCCAACTTCGCCTGAGGCGATCGCCCTGCATGAAAGCAACAACGGCCCTTCAAGGGCCGTTTTGCATAGGGGTTCCGGTTGGCGGAAGGGGTGGGATTCGAACCCACGAACGGTTGCCCGTTGCCGGTTTTCAAGACCGGTGCAATCGACCACTCTGCCACCCTTCCTGTATGGGAGCCCGATTGTAAGCGACGCCTCGGTGGGAATCCCGTGTGGGAATCCCGTGTAGGAAAAAATCCGACAACCGAAACAGCCGTTTTCCGACTCTAGCGCACGCCGCACCTGCGTAAAGTGGAACGCAGTCCTAGTTCATCGTGGCACCATGTGCCGGAGGAGAGACGGAATGCATATGCAGGCTGTGACAGGGGTTGGGGAGCAGGTGTCGAATCCTCAAACGCTACCGTGGTCGGGCATCGATGCCGGTGCAGGTTGCGGGCTACGCACCGAACGCTGGCCGTTTTCGCTGCGCATCGCGCGCACGCAGGCCGACTTGGCCAAGGTGATCGAGATCCGGCATTCGGCGTATGCACGGCATCTGCCGGAACCGATGTGCGCGGCATTCCGACGGCCGGAGGCCTCGGATACGGCGCCGGGCTGCTACCTGCTGCTGGCCGAGTCCAAGCTGGACGGGTCGCCTTTGGGGACCATGCGCATCCAGACCAATGCCGCCGCACCGCTGATGCTGCAAAGCGCGATCGAATTGCCGGCCTGGATGCAGGGCAAGCGACTGGCCGAAGCGACCCGGCTGGGGGTGACCAACGCGATGACCGGCCGGCTGGTGAAGGCGGCGCTGTTCAAGGCGTTTTACGCCTTGTGTCTGGACCGGGATGTGGATTTCATGGTGATCGCGGCGCGCAGCCCGGTGGACCGGCAGTATGTGCGTTTGCTGTTTCAGGACGTGTATCCGGGCATGGGCGGGATTCCGCTGAGTTATGCCTTCAACCTGCCGCATCGGGTCCTTTACCTGGATGTGAAGCGGGTGCGCGAGCAATGGGAGGCGGCGAGCCACCCCATGCTCGACTTCATGTGCTACACCAACCACCCGGATCTGCAGATCGGCGAGCCCGGTCGGGCGTAAGCTGCCCAGCGGCGTTCAAGAGCGATGGCTGGAGGGCGAGGGCAGCTCCTCGCCCAGCACCAGGTCCACATGGTCGAGTTCGCTGCGCGAGAGGGTGCTGAGGTATTGTTTCAGGCGCTCGTTGTCGATGAAGTCGGCACTGGATCGGGCGGTCAGCAGCACTTCGGGTTTTTGCGGCCGCGCGATCACGAAGCCCTGGACGTAATCCACCCCGATTTCGGCCAGGGACTCGACGGTTTCGCAGTCTTCGGCCCACTCGGCGATCGTCTTCATGCCCAGGTTCTGTGCCAGGCTGACAATCGCTTCCACGATGGCCTCGTTGGCGGGATGGCGCTTCATGTTGACGATGAAGCTGCCATCGATTTTGAGGAGGTCGGCGGGCAGGTCCTTGAGGTAAGAGAAGGAGGTGTAGCCGGCCCCGAAGTCGTCGAGCGCGACCTTGGCGCCGACGTCGCGCACCCGGTCGATGAAGCGGCGGGTGTTGTTGGTGTCGTGCAGGGCCACGCTTTCGGTGATTTCCAGGCAGATGCGGGGCGTCACGTCCCGGTGGCGTTCCAGCATGACGAAGACGTCGTCGATGAATCGCTCGTCGTTGAGCGACGCGCCACTGAGGTTCATGCAGACGAACTGGTTGTGGCTGAGTAGGTCTTGGTGGCGGCTGAGCCAGTCCAGCGTGGCGGACAGCACCCAGCGGTCGATCACGCTCATGCGCCCGGCGTTTTCGGCGGCGTGGATGAGCCGCTCGGTCGGGATGCGTTGGCCATGCTCGTCCTGCATCCGCAGCAGCACCTCGAAGTTCAGGGAGCCGTAAGGCGAGCGCAGCGACATGATGGGCTGCATTTCCAGATACAACCCATCGATGGACTGGTGGGTGGCGAGTTGTTCGATCAGGTGCAGCTCGGCCTCGTGTTCGGTGAAAATCTTCGAACCCTGATCAAACACCACCAGCCCGTTGCCCTGTCCCTTCTTGGCCAGGCGGCAGGCGTGGTCGGCGGTGGAGAGGATTTCCTTGGCGTGGGTGCCGGGCGAGACCTCGATCAGTCCGATGGAGCCGCGCACCTGGAACGCCCGGTCGCCCACTTGGCAGGGGCTGGCCGACAGGTTGGTGAGGATTTCGTGGCACACCGCCTGGGCTTGGGCCAGCGGGGTCTGCATCATCACGATGAGGAATTCGTCGCCGCCTACGCGGCCCAGGTGCATCTGGGGGCTCAAGGGGGCCTGGGCGCGTTGGCAGACGGCCTGCAGCACCGCATCGCCGGCAGCGTGGCCGTAGAGGTCGTTGATGAGTTTGAAGCGGTCCAGGTCCAGGTAGGCGACCGACAGTGGCTTGCCCCGTCCGAGCTGGGCGAGCCCGATGTCGAGGATGCGTTCGATGCCGCGCCGGTTCAACACCTTGGTGAGCGTGTCGTGGTGGGCGAGAAAGCGCAGGTGCTCGGTGGCCTGGGCTTTTTCGGTGATGTCCTGCAGGGTGCCTTCGATCTTGTCGCTGGCCAGGGCGGCCTTGACCAGAAAACGCCGCTCGGGTCGCCCATCCTGTGGCACCGCCAGGTCGAGCTCCGCCGTGCCGTCGCGCCGCGTGCGTTCGATCAGGGCTTCCCAGTCCTGGGCGGTGAAACGCTGCTGCCAGGTCTGCCGGATCAGGGTGGGCTCGTCGGTTTCCAGCATCGCCAGCAGCGCGGGGTTGGCGCTGGTGAAACGGCCCTGCAGGTCCAGCGCGAACAGGCCGATGGGGGCCACCTCGTAAGTGTGCTGCAGTTCCGCCTGGGCAGCCAGCCGCTGCTGGTGGGCCTGCCGCATCTGCTCCGCGATGGCCATGGAGGCCAGCAAGCTGGAGGCCAGAGCGGCCGTGACGCTGTTGAACGCCCCGATCAGTCCCTTGAGCCCCAGCGCTGCCGCCGCGACCTCGTACAGACTGGCGAACAGGGCCACCCCGATCGAGGCTGCATACCATCCGGCCACACGCGAGTTGCACACGATGAGGATGCGCACCAGCAGAAAGATCAGCGCCCCCGCTCCCAGCCCGGTGGCGGCCCAGAAGATGGGCAGGAATTGCGGAAAGGACAGCACGAAGGACAGTGCCAGCAACGGCAGGCACGACCACTTGGCCGCTGTGATCATCCACCGATGACCGACCTGCTCGAGCTCGTGCTGGAACAGGTTGGTGAACAGGGTGAGGGTGACCAGGTAGTACAACGCCAGCGTGACGAGCCGCATGCGGGGCAGATACGCTTCGGGGATGGTGTAACCCAGCCATTGATGGTCCCACCCCATGGAGAGGGCTGCCATGCGCAGGTTGACGACCAGCCAGGCGGCGAACAGCAGGTAGGTGCGGTTGCGGTTGATCAGCCCTGCGATGAGGGTGAATAGCGCCAACGTGAGGATGCCGCCGTCCAGCAGCCCGGAGTGGCGATGGAACTCCCGTTCCTTGATGGTGAGGGCGGTCTCGTCCCAAGACTGCACGGCCAGCCGTGCCGGGCCGATGAACTCACCGCGGCACAGCACCCGCGAGGCGCCCGACGGGTCGAACGCGAAACCGGCCCGCGAAGGCCGCGCGGCACCCTGGGTACTGGAGCGCGTGGCTTCCCCGATCGGCTGCAGTCCCAAGGCGTTCCAGCACGTCATGCGTTGGGCGTGGCGGGAGGGGAATTCGATCCAAGTGCCGGGTTGGCCGATCGGGGGGGAAGGCACGTCGAACAACAACCATACGGGCGCTTCGGACAGCCGTGTCTCGTACCACGAGACGGGGGTGTTTCCGGGCTGATAGAGCTGAGTCAGCGCTTCCTGAGGCGTCCATTGACGCTGGTCGTCCTGGACGACCTTGAAAAACACGGGGGTACCAGGACCGGTCGCATACTGGTTGGCCCAGACCAGCAGGGCCAGCGCGGACAGCAGCCCAACCAGCCCCGGAATCCAAAACACGGAAAGCCCCTGCAACAGACGGTCCAAGCTGTTGTTGGCGCGCACCCAGACCGGTGGCGTGGGGGTGGAGCTAGGGATCATGGGGGGTGTGTTGCCCTGAATGGTGATCGCTCCCTGTGATTTTGAATAGCCGCCATTATGCGGCTTGCCAGCGATGCCTGTATCGTTTGTGCCACACTTGCGTGCCATGAACAAGACAGACATGGCGCGGGAGGCATTGGCCGCCTTTGACCGGCTCGTCAGCCGTGCGGCCGGGCTGCGGCCACGTGCCGGCCAGCGGCTGATGGCCGAACAGGTGGCCGCCACCTTTGCCGCTGCCGATCTCGGCCGGCTGCCGGACGCGGCCGCCGCGGAGGACGAAGGCGCACCGGCCCGCTCGATAGCCGTCGTGCAGGCGGGGACCGGTGTGGGCAAATCGCTGGCGTATGGCGTGCCGGCCATTGCGCTGGCGCTGGAGCGCAACACGCGCGTCCTGATTTCGACCGCCACGGTGGCCCTGCAGGAGCAGCTCGTGCACAAAGACCTGCCGGCCTTGGCCGCGCTCATGCCACAGCCTTTCCGGTTCGCCCTGGCCAAGGGCCGCGGGCGCTATGTGTGCAGGCTCAAACTGGAGCGCCTGACACAGCACGAGCAAGGCGGGCACGACAGCGAAGAGGACACGTCCGAGGAAGAAGATCTGTTTTCTGCGTGGACGCCGGGACCGGCAAGTCTGGACGAGCGCGCCCGCAGACAGGCGGCGTTTGCCAGCATGGCCGCGGATCTGGCCAGTGGCCGCTGGGACGGCGACCGCGACACCCTGAGCGTGGCGCCCGACCCCCTCATCTGGCAGGCGGTGGCCGCCGATGTGAGTTCTTGCTCGGCCCGTCACTGTCCGGTGTACGGTCAGTGCAGCTACTTCGAACAGCGCAGGGCGCTGGTGGGGGCTCAGGTCATCGTGGTCAACCACGACCTGCTGCTCAGTTCGCTCGGCTCACGCGCCCTGCCCGAACTCGACAACTGTCTGTTGGTGATCGACGAGGCACACCATTTGCCGGCCACGGCGCTGGACCAGTTCGCCAGCCACATGGACCTGAGCCGCCTGACGTGGCTGGACCGACTGACGAGTCGGGCCTTGAAAGCGGGGAGCCAGCTCGGTGTGGAGGAGGTGGCCGACATTCCGAAGCACGCAGCGCTGATCCGCCAGGCCATGCAAGACCTGGCTCGGCTGGTGATGCACCAGTACGGGGAACAGTTGCGTGTACCGATGCAAGGCTGGTCGGCGACGGGGCGCTCGGGCGAGCCGTTCGGCCGGGCGCGGGTGGCCGGTGGCCGCCTGCCCGAACCCATGAATGGCCCGCTGGCTCAGCTCGCCCACAGCACACAAGTGTATGTGGATGCGCTGCGTGCCATCAGCAAGGCTTTGCGGGCAGAGATGCGCGATCAGCCGCTGGAGGCCCGGCGGCTGGCCACACAGTACGCCCAGCTCGGCACGCTGGCTCCACGCCTGGAAGCGGTGCATGCCACCACGCGCTGGTTGATGCAGACCCCGCAAGAAGGCGCCTCGCCCGTGGCCAAGTGGTTTACCCTGCAGGGGGCGGGGGAGGGCATGGCGGCGTTGCACGCCCATGCCAGCCCCACGCTGCCGGGCGGGGCCTTGCGCCATCACCTCTGGAGCGTGGTGCGCGCGGCCGTGCTCACTTCCGCCACGCTGACGAGCTGCGGCCGTTTCGATTTCCTGCTGCGGGAAATCGGGCTGGCGGACGACCCCGATGTGGTCACCCTGGAGGTGCCCAGCCCCTTCGATTTCCAACGCCAGGGCCGGCTGGTGCTGGCCTCGACCCGGGCCGACCCTCGGGATGCGGCCGCCTTCACACGCGAAATGGTCGAGGCCCTCATCCAGGATTTGCGTGATGTACGCCACGGCGCGCTGGTGCTGTTCACCTCGCGCGAGCAGATGCGGCAGGCCACCGAGGCCCTGCCGGCCGATCTGCGCGAGCGGGTGTTGGTCCAGAACGACATCCCCCGCCAGCGCCTGCTCCAGCGCCATGCGCAGCGGGTGGCCGACGGGCTGCCTTCCATCATTTTCGGCATGCAGTCGTTCGGCGAAGGTTTGGATTTGCCCGGCCGCCTGTGCGAGGATTTGTTCATCACCAAGCTGCCCTTCATGCCCCCCGATGACCCGGTGGGCGAGGCGCGTGCCGAGTGGCTGCGCGAAGCCGGGCGCGACCCCTTCATGGAGCTGGTGGTGCCGGCCACGGCGATCCGGCTCGCCCAATGGGTGGGGCGAGCCATCCGCTCCGAGGAGGATGAGGCCCATGTGGTGTGCTACGACCGTCGGCTGGCCCAGACCAGCTACGGGCAGCGGCTGTTGGCCGGATTGCCGCCTTTTACACGGGTGCAGCCCGCCACCGCGCCGTGACTGTCGCGATATCCCGAGGATGCCCGATGCCGAAACTCGCTGCCAACCTGTCCATGCTGTTTGCGGACCGCCCTTTCCTGGACCGTTTCGAGGCGGCCGCCCGTGCCGGATTCCGGGCCGTGGAGTTCCAGTTCCCGTACCACTGGCCGGTCGAGGATCTGGTGCGGGCGCTGCATGAACACCGTCTGCAGGCGGTGCTGCACAACCTGCCGGCGGGCGACTGGGCTGCTGGCGAGCGGGGCATTGCCTGCCATCCCGATCGGGTGCAGGAGTTTCGTGACGGGGTGGAACGCGCCGTCACTTACGCGCAGGCGCTGGGGGTGCCCCGGCTGAACTGCCTGGCGGGTGTACCGCCTGCCGGTGTATCGGCGGCCGCGGCCTGGCAGACCTTGACGGACAATGTGCGCCACGCCGCCGATCGGCTGGCCCGTGCCGGCCTCGTCCTCCTGTTGGAGCCGATCAACACCTTCGACATCCCGGGCTTTTTGCTGCACCGCAGCGACCAGGTGGTGGAGCTGATGGACGTGGTCGGAGCCCACAACGTGCGGCTACAGTACGACATTTACCATGCCCAGCGCATGGAGGGCGAGCTGGCCGCGACGCTGCAGCGTCTGCTGCCGCGCATCGGGCACATCCAGCTTGCCGACAACCCCGGCCGCCACGAGCCGGGTACCGGCGAAATCCGCTACCGTTTTCTGCTGGAATGGCTCGACCATCTCGGCTACGACGGCTGGGTCGGCTGCGAGTACCGCCCTGCCGATGCCGGCCCCCATGGCACCGAGGCCGGCCTGAGCTGGTTGGCCGCGCACGGCGTGGGGCTGTGAGCCGACGGGGCTCGGTACACTGTCGGCTATTGCCATGGATACCTTTCTTCTTGCCTTCCTCCTCGGCCTGGGGTTGTTCACGCTCAAGTGGCGACAGGAGCGCCGCCGCATCGTCTTGCTGGCGACGCATCTGCGCCCCTACCCGATCGAGCGGTTGATGGAGCAGATCACGCTCGGTTACCAGCGTGCGCTGGACGAAGACGATGCCGAACGGCGGGCGCAGCTCTGGTCCAGCCTGGAAGGTGCCGAAAAGCAATTGGCGCAGCAGTTCAGCCGTTTCAGCGCCGATATGGCCCGGCTGCCCGCGCAGGACGTGCGCATCTGTCGGTGGGCTCTGCCCGGTGTAGAGACGTGGTGGCCGCAATCGACCTTCGATCTGCGCGCGGCTCTCGACATCCATGCCCGCGGCTTACAGGCGGCCGTGGACAATGCCGATGCCCTCAGTCCCAAGGCCCGAGCGTATCGATTGATGGCCGAAATGCTGTTGATGCAGCACACCTGTCACTGGTTCTGCAAGTCCAAGACCGTGGCCTCCGCGCGGCTGCTGGCCCGCCACCGCACCACCTACGAACAGGTGCTCGACGCGGTATCCGAAGCCACCCGATCGGCCTATGGCCGATGGGTGTCCGGTCAGGGTTGAGCTGGCTGCGGCTCGCTAGAATGCTTGCTTGGTCCCGTGACCGCGCCCCGATGGTGAAATTGGTAGACACAGCGGACTTAAAATCTGTTTTGTCAAGTCCTTCCTGCTAGAACTGCCGAGCCAGAAGGTCAATAGTGACAACGGTTTGCGGGCATCCGAGCTGTAGCTTTGCAGCTAGGCTTGACGGCCAGGGGCCAGCTAGGCGCCAGTAGATGGAGGTAGGTGTTTTCAGTGTGTTGAGCACTACGCCCGAGTGGTGAAATCGGTAGACACAAGGGACTTGAACAATTTGAGCCTTCGGGGGGAAACGCCCGAAGTGAAGCCCGTCAAAGTCGGCGAACGCCCTGGATGCTTTTGCATCCGAGCCAACGCCGAGCCAAGCCCAAGCTACAGCTTGGGAAGGTGTAGAGAGCAGACGGCGGGCACCTACGGCCGCAAGGCTATGGTGAAGGCGTGCTCCAGACCACGAACGCCCTGCGTTGAGCAGGGCGGCGGCGAAAGTCGAAGTGGTAAGAAAATCCCTCGCCGAAAGGCGTGCCGGTTCGATTCCGGCCTCGGGCACCAATCCAGAGCCGCCCCTGTTCACGCAGGGGCGGCTTTTCCGTTCTTGGGCTGTGTGCGCTTGAATCCCCGATCCCCCACCATGAACGCCTCCAGCATGTGCGGGATCAGCGTCACGGCATCGACCGCCTCGCCATACGCCTGCGCGTGCAGCGCGGCGTAGCGGTCGAGGTCGGCTTTCAAGCTGGCCGGGCAGGCAAAGGTCAGTTTGACGCTTTCGGTCTTGGGCAGCGGCCCGAGCCGCAGCTTCTTGGTAGTGCTCATTGCGAAGCTCCCCGATTGAAGAACAGCGGCTGGTACGGCCGCAGCACCAGATCCCGGTTGACGATGATTCGCACGGGCAGACCAGGCCGCTCGGTCAGCGTCGGCTGGATGTTCATGTTGCGTCGGGTGATCTCCTGGCCGACCTGATTGATGCTGTCCTGGGCGCTGTCACGCCCGGCAATGACGATGCGGTTGCCGTCCTGGCGGTTCTCTGGCGCGGCCAGCTCTGCGCCGACGCCCAGCAGCGTCGTCAGCACCGCACCGGCAAAGATGCGGTTCCAGTGCCAGTCCACGTCATCCTCCAAGCCCGCGTAGCCGGCCGGGTCGGTGCCGACAAGGTTGTCGAGCGTCAGCGAGGACGTGTCGGGCAGGATGATCCGGTTCCACACCACCTGCACGCGGCTCTGTCCGTAGCTGACCTGGCTGTTGTAGCGCCCGAGGATGCGCGACCCCTGCGGGATCAGCAGGAACTTGCCGGTGGCTGTGTCATAGACCGGCTCCGTCACAGTGCCGATTACGTCGCCCGGCAAGTCCGACTTGATGCCTGTCACCAGCGCACCGGCGATCACCGTTCCGGCCATCACCTGATACGGCGACGCGGGCAGCGCCAGATTGCCGGAATTGCGGGTTTCCGTAGAACCGGCTTTCAGGAACGACTCTTTCTGGTCTTGCCGGTTCTGCACGGCGGTCGGGTCGGCGGGCTGGGCCGCCGTCGAGGCAGGCCCAGCAGCGAGCGGATCGAAGGCCGCAAGCGTACTTGAAGCCCCCGGCGCTGCCTGCGCGACCGTGGCGGCGGTCTGCCCTTGGCCGCCCGAGCGGAAGAACACCGACGAGGCCGCCGCCGCGTCCGCCTCCTTGCGTAAGGCATCTTCGGGATCATGGCCTGGCGGCGAATAGCCCGGCGTCACCGGCTGCTGCGAAGCGACGATGGCCGGGCCAAGGTCGCCGGGCAACGGCGGCCCCAGCTCGGGCACATCGGGCGGTAAGGCTGGTGGCAGCTTCGAGTAGTCCGTCGGCAGCGCATCCAGCCCTTCGGACTTCGAGACGCGATCGACGTTGTAAAGCTCGGTTTGCTCGCCCGTACCGCGCCGCTGCGGTTGCAGCGACCAGATCGTGGCCCCAAGGACGGCGACCGACAGGCCGCCGACGAGGATGGCAAGCGTGCGCCGGTTCAGGCGAGTGACCGGACGCGGCTGGGCGCGCAGCGCCACCGCTTCCGGCGCGACCTTGCCTGCCTGCGGCGTGGCGAGGTCGGGGGTGTCGTCTTGGCTCATGGTCAGTTCCTCCGCGCAACGCCGTCCGTGCGCTCAATTCGCACCACGTCGCCCTTGTCCCCGCCCAGGCGCAGTTCGGCGGCACCGAACAGCCGATCCACGATGTAGTACGGCGAGCGGAAGCGGTAGTTGACCAGTTGCCCGTCGCCTTCCGGCCCGATCACGAACAGCGGCGGCAGCTCGCCTTGCGCGATGCCGGCGGGGAACTGGATATAGACCTTCTGCCCGTCGTCGAAGGCGCGCAGCGGCTTCCACGGCGGGTTGCTACCGCTGACCGCGTAGCGGAAGCGCAGGTTTTCCAGCGACAAGCCGGAGTCCACCGGCGCGGCGGCGCTGGCCGCCTGCGCCTGGCGCTGTAAGGCCAGCATCCGGTCACGCGGATACTCCCAAGAAGCCGACGCCATCCACGTCTTTTCCGTCGAAGCCAACTCCAGCAGGTACGTCCTGCGGTTGGTGGTAATGACGAGATTGGTCTTGAGGCCTGAGCGGATCGGCTTGACCAGCACATTGACGCGCAGGTCAGCACCGCTGCCGCTCGACGTATCGCCCACGATCCAGCGCACGGTATCACCAGCGGCCACCGTCACCAGCTCCTCGCCCGGCTGGAGCGAAATCACGGTCACGCGGCCCACGGCCGCATAGACCTGATAGAGCGCGCCATCGGTGAATGGCCACACCTGAATTGCGTTGACGTAGCCCTCGCGCGTGGGCGCGACGCGGGCCTCTGCATTGGCGCGCGAGACGCGCACCTTCTCGTCGGCTGGCTCCGGCGTGGGCTTGGCGTCCTCGGCTTCGGGCAATGGCTTCAACTGCGCCGGCATCGGCAGCACCTCGGGCACCGCCACCACCTCCACCGGCGCGGGTGGCTCGGGTAGCGGCTGGGCCTGCACCGGCTCATCGAGCGAGATGGTCGGCGGTGGCTTGCCCTGCGTGGCGCAGCCCGCCAGGGCAAGCAAGATCACCGGCAAGGCGGATTTACGGAAAAGATCATTCATGGCTTGGCTCCTTCGGAAGAATCCAGTTCGCGGCTCCACGACAGGCCGTTGACGTAGATGCCCAGGGGGTTCTTGCGCAGGCGTTCTTCGATGCGCGGCGGCTGGAGCACGATGGACACCACGGCCGTCCACCTCTCCAGGCCCGCCGCGGCGCCGTTGACGTAGCGGCGCTCCGTCCAGCGCACGTTGAAAGACGTGTCGCTGGCGCGCACGACGCTGGTGATCTGCACCGTCACCGACTCCTTGCCGATGCGCGCGAACGGGTCGTTGACCCGTGCGTAGTCGTTGAGCACGGCCGCGCCCTTGTCGGTCGTGTAGTCGTAGGCGTCGAGCCAGTTCTGGCGGACGACGATGGGGTCGATGGACAGCGAACGCACCAGCGTCACGAAGCGCGCGATGTGGTGCGCGGTCTGCGCATCGTTGGGCCGGTACGGCGTGGCGGCCTCGCCCACGGCGCGCACCTGGCCCGCGTTGTCCACCTCCACGACGTAGGGCGTCACGAAGGACTGCGCCGAGCGCCACACCAGGCCGCCGGCCATCAACAGCGCGAGCGTCAGGCAGCCGAAGGCCATCAGGCGCCAGTTCTTCGCCTGCACGCGCGGCGAGCCGATACGGTCGTCCCACACTTGGCCGGCAGCTTGGTACGGCGTGGCAGGCTGCGGCGTGTCGGCATAGCGCACCTGCGGTTTCTTGAATCGCATGGTCAGTTCTCCTTATGAATCGGAATCGCGCAGGCTCGGCCCCTGGCCGGAGCCGCCGCCATCGCCACCGCGCAGCGCGTGGGCGGTGGTGGTCGCGGCGTGGGTGAGTTGCTGGCGGCGATGCAGCCGCTTGGCCCAAGCGGGCTGTTCCTGTGTCTGCGCCGTAGCGGCGCCGGATGCGGCCTCGCCTGCGGCACCCTGACCGGATGCCGCACCCGCGCCGCCATCGGCAGCAGAGCCATTCCAGCCAGCGCGGAAGGGAGCGGCCATGCGTTGCCCGGCAGCGGAAGCGCGGGATGCAGCGCCTCGCCCGGCTGCCTGCGCGCCGGTCTTGGCGACGTTGCCCAGGCCCACCATCGCGCCCTTTGCGCCGCCGCCAGCGGCGGCGGAACCGGCCTGGAACGCCGACTTCGCACTGCTGGGCGCCGACGTGGCGGCGCGCGCACCGCTACCGGCCAGCTTGGCGGCAGCCGGGGCCATGCGCGCACCAGCAGCCACGGCGCCACCCACGCCCGTCGCGGCGGCGCCGATGGCGACGGCCGTGCCGGCAGCGCCGACAGCAGCACCGGCCATTGCGCCCGCGCCGAGCTGCGGCGCACCGGAGACGAGGCCCGTGGCGATGCCGGGGCCGAAGATCCCTAGCGCCAGCAAGGTGAGCGAGGCCAGCATGATGACCAGCGCGTGGTCAATAGACGGCTCGGCGGGATGGACTTGGAACTGAGCGAACAAGCCCGAGCCGATACCGACGATCACGGCCAGCACCAGAACCTTGACGCCGGAGGCCACCACGTTGCCCAAGACCTTTTCGGCGAGGAACGCGGTCTTGTTCCAGAGCGCGAATGGCACCAGCACGAATCCGGCGAGCGTGGTCAGCTTGAACTCGATCAGCGTGATGAACAGTTGGATCGCCAGCACGAAGAAGCACAAGACCACGACCAGCCACGCGAGGAACATCACCACGATGGGGTCGAGGTTCACGAACACTTCGGGAAAGCCCGCCATCTCGCCGATCTGCTCCAGAATCGGCGCCCCGGCGTCGATGCCGGTTTTCGCCAGCCGGCCCGGCTGCAAGAAGTTCTCCATCGTGATGGCCGAGCCGGTGGCGGTGATGCCCAATCCCGCAAACGAGCGGAACACGATGCTGGCCAGCCAGTTGAAGTTATTGATGATGTAGGCGAAGGCACCGACGTAGAGCACCTTGCGCAGCAGCTTGGCGATCACGTCCTCGCCCTGGCCGGTGGCATGGCTCATGGCCCAATACAGGCCGGCGATCGTCATGTCGATGACGATCAGCGTGGCCGTGAGGAACGCCACTTCGCCCCGCAGCAGCCCGAAACCCGAGTCGATATAAGCGGCAAAGGTGTTGAGGAATTGGTCGATGATGGTCACGTCATTCATGGCGTGTCCTCCGGTTCGGCGGGAACGGCCGGCGCCATGCCATCGGCCGGTTCCTCGAAGCTCGGCGGGATCGGCGGCAGGTCGGCCAGCGTCTGGTATTCATCCGGCCCGGCCTGGCCGGAGAAGAAGCGCCGCCGGAAGGCTTCGGCGGCGGCACGGCAAGCGTCCTCGCCCGTGGCCTGCCGGTCGGCCGCGCATTGCGCGCGCAATGCCTTCAGCCGCACGGGATCGGCGGCCAGGGCATCGGCAAGGTGGTCGGCCGGCTGCTCGCCGCAAGCGGCCAGCAGCGCGACACACAGGACGAGGACGCATCGCATGGCGGCCTCCCGTCAGTTGCCGTAGAAGTTCACGGACTGCGGCGTGTACGGCGTGCCGTCGCCGAGGAAGCGCCGCCGCACCTCGCGGGCGCGCTCCGTGGCTGCCGCCTGCCGCGCCAGCTCCAGCGACGCCGCCCGGTCTTGCGTGATCTGGAGCCGCTGCGACTGGATCGACTGCTTGGCCTGCAAGGCCAGCAATTGATTCATGGCCTGCATCGCCTGCAACGCACCTTCGGCCGACTGACTCTTGCCCACAAGATCGGCCAGCACGCTTTCGTCTTCGCCCAGGTTCTGCGACACCTGCGCCTGCATCTGCATGGTGGTCTGCAAGCCGTTGAGCGTGTTCCGCCAACGCTCCTGCGCGTCGCGGTACATCTGGTCGCCGCTGACGGTGGCGGCGTACTGCTCGGGATACAGGCGCGCGAACTCCCGATCCAGATTCGTCACGTCGTAGGCCAAGCCCCTGGCCTGGGCGATCAGCCGCTCGGTCGTTGCCAGATTGGCGCGCAACTGGTTCACCACGCTGGACGGCAGGCTGGCGAGGTTGCGCGCCTGGTTCATCAGCATCTGTGCTTCGTTCTGAAGCTGCTGGATCTGGTTGTTGATCTGCTCCAGCGTGCGGATCGCGGTTAGCGTGTTCTGCACGAGGTTCGTCGGATCGACCACGACCCATTGCGCATGGGCGGTGGCGGTGCAAAGCATGGCCGCGATGGCGGCGGCGATAAGGCGCTTTTTCATGACAGGTTCTCCAGGGGTTGGTCAGCGAGGGAGCCCGGCGCGAGGCCGGGGAACGAGGGCAGCAGGTCGGCCGCCCAATCGAGGCCGCGATGGCGCAGCCAGGCGCCCGCGAAGCCGGGCACGCCGGCGTCCAGCAGCACGCGGTCTATGTCGCGCTGGTCTTGCGGCGTGGAAGCGCCCGCAAACGCCAGAGCCGCCGGCCCCAGGTCGAGGTCGAACAGGCGGTTGCCGAGGCGGGATTGGTAGTAGTAGTCGCGCTTGGGCTGCGCGGTGGCGACGATTTCGATCTGCCGCCTGTTGAGGCCGAAGCCCTCGTAGATCGTGCGAATCTGCGGCTCGGTCGCCTGCGGGTTGGGCAAGAAAATCCGACTCGCGCAGCTCTCGATGATCGCGGGCGCGATGCTCGAATCCTTGATGTCGGCGAGGCTCTGCGTGGCGAAGATGACGCTGACGTTCTTCTTGCGCAGTGTCTTGAGCCACTGGCGGATACGCGCGGCAAACACCGGGTCATCGAGGAACAGCCACGCTTCATCGAGGATCAGCAGCGTGGGCGCCCCGTCGAAGCGTTCATCGAAACGCGCAAAGAGGTAATGCAGCACGGCCATGACGGCGGCCTTGCTGTGCATCAGCTCCTCCATCTCGAAGCACTGCACGTCGGCCATGCCCAGCCGGTCGTGGTCGGCGTCCAGCAGCTTGCCGTGGGCGCCACCCAGCACATAGGGCGACAGCGCTTGTCGCAGCGTGTTCGATTGCAGCAGCACGGAAAGTCCCGTCATCGTGCGCTGCTCCGCCGGCGCACCGGCGAGACTTCCCAGCGCCGACCAGATAGCCGCCTTCTCGTCGGGGCCGATCGCCACGCCTTCGTGCAGCAAGCGGCCTTCGATCCATTCGGCGGCCCAGGTGCGGTAGCCCTCACGGTCGATGCGCGCGAGTGGCTGGAAGGCGATTTCGCCATCCGTGCCCAGGTCGTAGTGTTCGCCGCCCAGGCCGAGGATGGCGGCCCGCATGGAGCGGCCCATGTCGAAGGCGAAGATGCGCGAGCCGCGATAGCGGCGAAATTGCATCGCCAGCGTGGCGAGCAAGACCGACTTGCCCATGCCGGTCGGCCCCGCGACCAGCGTGTGGCCCACGTCGCCGATGTGCGTCACCAGCCGGAACGGCGTGGCGCCGTCGGTGCGTGTCACGATCAGCGGGGGGCCGTCGAGGTGTTCGTTCTTCTCCGGCCCGGCCCATACCGCCGACACCGGCATCATGTGCGCCAGATTCAGCGTCGAGACGATGGGCTGGCGCACGTTGGCGTAAGCATTGCCGGGGAGCGAGGACAGCCAGGCATCCACGGCATTGAGCGTTTCAGGGATGGTGACGAAGCCCCGACCCTGGATGACGCGCTCCACCATGCGCAGCTTCTCGTCTGCGACGGCGGCGTCCTCGTCCATGACGGTGACGGTCGCCGTCAGATAGCCGAAGGCGACTTGATCGCTGCCCAACTCCTGCAAGGCGGCGTCGGCATCGGCGGCCTTGTTGTTGGCGTCGGTATCGACCAGCGGGCTTTCCTGCTGGAAGATCGTTTCGCGTAGCAGCGCGATGACGTTCTTGCGCTTGGCGAACCACTGGCGGCGCAGGCGGGAAAGTTCTTTTTCCGCCTCGGCTTTGTCGAGGCAGAGAAAGCGCGTACTCCAGCGGTACGCAAAACCGAGGCGGTTGAGGTCGTCCAGAATCCCCGGCCAGGTCGAGGTCGGGAAGCCCCGCACCGACACCACCCGCAGGTGCTGATCGCCTAGCATGGGCGCCAGGCCGCCGATCAGTGCGGAATCGGTGAGCAGCGCGTCGATGTGGAACGGCACTTCGGGCACGCCCACGCGATAGCGCCGCGTCGAGATGGTCGCGTGCAGGTAGGTCAGCGTCTGCGCGTCATCGAGCCAGTCAATTTCCGGCATCACGCCGTCGAGCAGGTCAAAGACGCGATCCGTTTCCGCGACGAAGGCTTGCAGCCGCTCGCGCCAGTCCACGCCATTTGTCGGCGTGTTCTCGTAGAGCATCTTGGCTGCACGAGCGCGGGATTCCTCCGGCGGCAGGTACACCAGCGTCAGGTGATAGCCGCTCTCGAAGTGATGGCCGGATTCCTCAAACGCGGCCCGGCGTTCTTCCTCCACCAGCCACGAAAGCGGCTCGGGAAACTCCGAGCGCGGATAGTCGGCGGCCGCATGGCGCTCGGCTTCGATGAATAGCGCCCAGCCCGATCCCATGCGGCGCAGCGCGTTGTTCA
Organism: Tepidicella baoligensis; assembly: GCF_013432195.1. Taxonomy (GTDB): domain Bacteria; phylum Pseudomonadota; class Gammaproteobacteria; order Burkholderiales; family Burkholderiaceae_C; genus Tepidicella; species Tepidicella baoligensis. The sequence continues at coordinate 104,363 of NZ_JACCDB010000006.1, forward strand.
GTCGCGCCGACGTGGCGATCAGTTCGCCTTGCGTCGCGCTGTCGAGGTCAGGCCCGCGAAACCGGGCCGTGCGCTGGAAACTGCCGTCCTTGTTCAAGACGACGCCCGGCGCGACCAGTCCGGCCCAGGGCAGCCAGTCGGCCAGCAAGGCCGGGCGCTGGCGGTATTCGGCGAGATTCAGCATCGCGGCGTCCTCCCCTCAAACATCCAGCAGCGGCTTGTGTTTGATGTGGCGGGCGAACACGGCCATGAACTGCGGATCAAGGTGCGCGCCCCAGACCGCCAGCGAATGGCCGACGATCCAGAGCACCACGCCCGGTATCCACAATTGCAGGCCCAGCCCGACAGCGGCGGCCAGCGTGCCGTTGGCGATCGCCACGGTGCGCGGCGCACCGCCCAGCAGAATCGGCTCGGTCAGCGAGCGATGCAGCGGCACCTCGAAGCCGGCGGCGAAGGTGTCCGGGGCACTCATACGACGGCCCCGCCGGAGAAGCTGAAGAACGACAGGAAGAAGCTAGAAGCGGCGAACGCGATGGACAGGCCGAAGACGATCTGGATCAGCTTGCGGAATCCGCCCGACGTATCGCCGAAGGCGAGCGCGAGGCCCGTGGCGATGATGATGATGACGGCCACGATGCGCGCCACCGGCCCCTGGATGGATTCGAGGATGGATTGCAGCGGGCCTTCCCACGGCATCGAGGAACCGGCGGCCTGCGCGGTTCCGGCCAGGAACAACAGCAGCGCGGCCAGCAGCAGCCCTTGTCCCGCAGGACGGGCCAGGCAGCGCAGCCGCGCAAGACGCAAAGCCGGATTTGCAGAAAAACGGAAAGCAGGAATGGTCATCTGCGTCATGGCAGTTCTCCAAGTGAGTCAGGGGATGGGGAAGTCGCCGCAGCAGGTGCGGCATCGGGAAGTGGCTGAAGCTCGGGAAACGGCGTTTCCAGCGCGTCCGCCAGTTGGTAGCCCACTCCGTCGAAGCTGACGACACGGGCGATGCTCTCGATGCGGCGCTTGCGCCCGCGTCCGGCGATGTGGATCACCACGTTGACCGCCTCGGCGATCAGCGCACGGGGCGGATTCACCGCCACTTCGAGAATCAGTTGCTCCAGGCGCAGCAGCGCGCCGAGCGCGGAGCCGGCATGGATCGTGGCGATGCCGCCGGGGTGGCCCGTGCCCCATACCTTGATGAGATCCAGCGCCTCGGCGCCGCGCACTTCGCCAACGACGACGCGATCAGGCCGCAGGCGCATGGACGAGCGAACCAGCTCGGTCATCGACACCACGCCTGCGCGCGTGCGCAGGGGAACGTGGTCACGGGCCGCGCATTGCAGCTCCACCGTGTCTTCGAGCACCAGCACGCGGTCGCCCGTGGCGGCAATCTCGGCCAGCAGCGCATTGGCCAGGGTCGTCTTGCCGCTGCTGGTAGCGCCGGCGATCAAGACGTTCTGCCGCTCGCGCACGGCGCGAACGAGAAAGCCCGCTTGCGCGCTGGTCATCATCCCGTCGATGACGTACCGCTCCAGCGGAATGACGCCGATGGCGCGCTTGCGCAGCGCGAAGGCTGGCCCTGGCGCGGCAGGCGGCAAGATGCCCTCGAAGCGTTCTCCCGTTTCCGGCAACTCGGCCGACAGCAGCGGTTGGCCGCGATGCACCTCCGCTCCGACATGGGCTGCCACGAGGCGGATGATTCGCTCACCGTCCGCTTCGGACAGTTCCACGCCCATCGGCGCCCGACCACTGGAAAGCCGATCCACCCAGAGGGTGCGATCGGGATTCAGCATCACCTCCACCACGTCCGGGTCTTCGAGTGCCGCGGCGATCAGCGGCCCCATCGCCGTGCGCAGCATCTGGATGCGGCGGTCGAGCGACGTGGCGCTCATGGACTGCGGAACGGCGCTCATGACGCACGCTCCTGCGCTTGCGCGGCTGCCGCCGCGTCTTCCATCCGCATCGGGTCGGGATGCAGTTCTTCCACCACGTCGCGCACCAGGCTGCGCCCGCGCAGCAGGTGCCGGCCCAACTGTTCAACGAACTGCTCGAAGCGCGCTTTGCCTTGGGCGCGGGCGGCCTCTTGGTGCGCCTCGGGGACTGGCGTGCTGACCGTGAGGTAGTAGCGAATGAACAGCGCCAGTGTCTCGATCTGGATGTTCTGGTCGCGCTCCAGGCGTTCGGTTTGGCGCGACAGGCGATCCAACCGCTTGGCGAGGGCCGCCTCGCGCTGGTCGGCGGCATCGGGCGACAGCCAGGACGCCAAGGCAGCGGCGACGATGGACGACTTGGACACGCCTTTCATGGCGGCCAGCTCGTCCAGGCGCTTGGCGTGCTCTGGCTGGATGAATAGGTTGAGGCGGTAGTGGCTCATAGCTCGATTCCGTCGTTGGGGTCGAGGGAAGCCAGCCGCGCCGTGCGCTGCATGGCCGGGTCAAGCTGGCGAGGAAGGGGAAGCGGCAGGTCGTCGTCGTCATCGAGCAGCGCGAGGTCGGCAGTCGGCACGGCCAGCTCGGGGGCGTAAGTGACGGTTTCGGAGAGTTCGGGTTGGCGGCGCGGGCCGCCGTCATCCGTGGAACCCAGGCCATCGGCGGATGCCGTGCCCGGTGCGGCGGGCACGGCGGGAACCGCCAACCCGCTCCAGTCGTCGGGCCGCGATGGCGGCGCGTCTGCGTACTGCCCGCCCGCCAGTACGGGCGGCGACAGCACGCGACGCTTGAAATTGCCGTCCGCGTAGTAGCGCAGCTTCTTCGCCTTGATTGGCGCGACGCTGGACACCATCACCACCGCCTCGTCGGGCGGAAGCTGCATCACTTCGCCCGGCGTCAGCAGCGGGCGCGCGGTTTCCTGGCGCGACACCATCAGGTGGCCCAGCCACGGCGCGAGCCGATGGCCCGCGTAGTTGCGCTGGGCGCGCAGCTCGGTGGCCGTGCCCAGCGTCTCGGAGATCCGTTTGGCGGTGCGCTCGTCGTTTGTGGCGAACGTCACGCGCACATGGCAGTTGTCGAGGATGGAGTGGTTTTGCCCATACGCCTTGTCGATCTGGTTGAGCGACTGCGCGATGAGGAAGCTGCGGATGCCGTAGCCCGCCATGAAGGCCAGCGCCGTCTCGAAGAAGTCCAGGCGCCCCAGCGCAGGGAACTCATCGAGCATCAGCAGCAGCTTGTGGCGGCGCGCGATGCCATCGGAGCCATCGAGCGATTCGGTGAGGCGCCGCCCGATCTGGTTGAGGATCAAGCGGATCAGCGGCTTCGTGCGCGAAATGTCCGAAGGCGGCACTACGAGGTACAGCGATACCGGGTGCTCGGCGGAAATGAGGTCTGCAATGCGCCAGTCGCAGCGCGACGTGACTTCGGCCACCGTAGGGTCTCGGTACAGGCCGAGGAACGACATGGCGGTGGACAGCACGCCCGAGCGCTCGTTGTCGCTCTTGTTGAGCACTTCGCGCGCCGCAGAGGCCACCACCGGATGCGGGCTTCCACCGTTCCCGTTCATCAGGTGGGGCGTGGTCATCATCCGGTGCAGGGTCAGCTCGAAGGGACTGGCCGGATCGGAGAGGAAGTTGGCGACGCCGCGCAGCGTCTTGTCTTCGCCCGCATACAGAACATGCAGGATGGCGCCCACCAGCAGCGCGTGCGAAGTCTTCTCCCAATGGTTGCGCTTCTCCAGCGCGCCTTCGGGATCGACCAGAATGTCCGCGATGTTCTGCACGTCGCGCACCTCATGCGCGCCGCGCCGCACCTCCAGCAGCGGGTTGTAGGCCGCCGACTTCGCATCCGTGGGGTTGAACAGCAGGCAATGCGAGAAGCGCGAGCGCCAGCCGGCGGTGATCTGCCAGTTCTCGCCCTTGATGTCATGGACGACGGCGGACGCGGGCCAGGAAAGCAGCGTTGGCACCACCAGGCCGACACCCTTGCCGCTGCGCGTCGGCGCGAAGGTCAGGACGTGTTCCGGGCCTTCGTGGCGCAGGTACTGGCGGTCGTGCTGGCCGAGGAACACGCCGGCCGGCTGCGTGAGGCCCGCCTTGCGAATGTCCTCCGCGTTGGCCCAGCGGGCCGAGCCGTAGGTGGTGACGAGGCGTGATTGGCGCGAGCGCCAGATCGACATGCCGATGGCGACCAGCACAGCGACAAGGCCGCTGCCGCCGGCAAACGCACCGCCGATGTCGAAAACACGGGGCGCGTAGGCGTCGAAGAAGAACCACCACTCGAACAACCGCCACGGGTGGTAGATCGGCGTACCCAGGAAATCAAACCAGGGCGAGCCAAGGCGTAGCTGATAGCCCAGAGCGGCGGCTGTCCATTGCGTGGCGCTCCAGACGCCAGCGATCACGATGCCGAATACCACGGCGATCTGACCGAACAGTACGTTCGTCCCTTGCATGACCTTGCCTCCGATTTCTCCTGCGCTGATTCCTCATGGGAAAAGCGGCACAAGGGCGTGCCGCAGGCGTCAGGATCGGTGTCAGGTCAGTGCCGGTCAAAGACCGTTTCAGGCAGAAAGATCGAGCAAAAGGAAAGAATTCGTGAAGCGGCGAGTCAAAGAAAAACGCCACAAGAACTGGCGCATTGCGGCGTGTTGAGAAAAATAAGGCTCTGTTGAATTTCAAGTGGGTTGCGGGGCATGAGGATTGATGGCCTGGAAGTCGAGCTTGCCGGCGATCAGGAAGATGACGGTTCTGATGGTGGCCAGGCGCACGAAGCCACGGGCGCGGCGCTTGGCGGCCTGGAACAGGCCGTTGATGGCCTCCAAGAAGCCGTTGGTCTGGCGGGTCTGCGCCCAGGCGACGATGCCCTCCAGGTGGCGACGCACGAGCGCGGCCACCTCCTTCATCGGTTCAACCTTGGAGTGCATGACGCAAGTGCACCAGTGCTGGAGCATGGTGCGCACGACGTTGATCTGCTTGCGCTCGAGGATCTCTCGCAGCTGCTCCTTGTAGACCCAGGCGCGGGCCGTGCGCACCGTGGTCATTCTGGCGATCAAGGCGTCCAGATCGGCGGCGGCCTCGGGCCTGAGGCGGCTGCGATCCTTCAGCAGCGACCAGCGCAGACCCTTGAGCGACTTGTCGCTGCGCTGCTCGATGCGGCGCATCTTGTCCACCGCCGCACTGGCATGCCAGACAACGTGGAACTTGTCGAAGGTGATGCGGGCGTTGGGCAGGAACTCAGTGCAGCCCTTGATGAAGGCGGGTGACATGTCGATGCTCACCGAGGTGATCTGCTCGGCCGGGCAGCCGTGCGCAGCAAGGTCCGCTGCCAGCGCTTGGAGCGTCTTGGCGTCACGGCCCTCGGTGACGAACAGCACCCGGCGTGCGGCGGCGTCGGCAGCCAAAGTGGCGTAGTCGTGGCCTCGGGCACGCGAGGTCTCGTCGATGGCCAGAGCCGTGACCTGGCTGAAGTCGGCCAGGCCCAGGGCGATCTCAACGTAGCGCTCGCACACGGCCATCACCCGGTGGGCCGACTCGCCCACGATGCGCGCCACGGCGGCAAACGGCATCTGCTGCGCCAGCATCAGGATCAGCGCCTCGAACAGCAGCGTGAAGGTATCCGTCCGGCCAACTCACCTGGACGGATTTGCATTCCTTTGATCTGGCGCGCTGCTACGGGGCTGCCGCAAGCTTCCAGCGATGCGGCAGCAACTCATCAATGCGGCTGGCCGGGTGCGTGGGCAGGCGCTCCAACACGTTCTTGATGTAGGCGTAGGGCTCATGCCCGTTGATGCGCGCCGAGTGCAGCAGGCTCATGATGGCCGCCGCCCGCTGGCCTGCGCGCAGGCTGCCGGCGAACAGCCAATTCGAGCGGCCGATGGCGATGGGCCGGATCTGGTTCTCCACCCAGTTGTTGGAGATCGGCACATCGCCGTCCTGCACGAAGCGCGTGAGTTGCGTCCAGCGCTTGAAGCTGTAGTCGATGGCCTTCATCGTGGCCGAGCCCGGCGGCACCAACTGCCGCTGTCTGAGCAACCAGCGATGCAAGACCGCTAGCACCCGACGTGACTTGCGCTGCCGTATCTTCCTTCGCTCATCGCCAGGCAGTTCCTCGATCTCGCGCTCGATCCTGAACAGCACCTGGAAGTAGCGCAGCGCTTGGTGGCCGACCGCGCTGGCGTGGTTGGCCCACAGGTCGTTGAATTTCCTGCGCGCGTGCGCCATGCATTGCGCCGATGTCACGCCCTTGGTCGTCGTGGCGGTGTAGCCGCCAAAGCCGTCGGAAACCAGCGTTCCCTGCCAGGCTCGCGGGGTGTCGAGCTTGAGGAACTGCTGAACGTTCTCGCCGCTGCGGCCCTCGGTGAACTGGAAGACCACGGCCTTCGTCGCGTTCAAGCTCGTGGTGCAGTACGACCAGATGTAGGCCTTGTGCGTCTTGCCGTCGCTCAGGTGCTTGGGCTTGAGCATGGCCACCGGCGTCTCGTCGGCGTGCAGCACCGCATGGCGGCGCAACTCGTCGGCCAGCGCGTTGACCAGCGGCTGCAATTGCGCCCCGCACTCGCCGACCCACTGCGCCAGCGTCGAGCGGGCGATCAGGTGGCCGGCGCGCTCGAAGATGGCTTCCTGGCGGTACAGCGGCAGGTGATCCAGGAACTTGGCAACCAGCAGGTGCGCCAGCAGGCCGGCGCTCGGGATGCCCTTGTCGATGACGTGTGCCGGCACCGGCGCCTGAACAATCCGCTCGCAGCAGCGGCATGCCCACTTGCCACGCACATGGCGCTCGACGCTGAACACGCCGGGCTGGTAGTCCAGCCGCTCGGCCACGTCCTCGCCGAAGCGCTGCAGGGGCTGCCCGCAATTGCAGGTGGTGTCCACCGGCTCGTGCAGCACGTCGCGGCGCGGCAGATGCGCTGGCAACGGGGTGCGCTTGGGCGTCTTCTTCTCGGTCTTGTCCTTGGCCTTGTCGTCGGCCTGGCCCTGCTCGCGTTCGATCTCCCGTTCGAGTTCGGCCAGGTCGGCGTCCAGCGTCTCCTCCAGCAGACTCCTTTGCTCGGGTGCCAGGCTGGCAGCGAAGCGTTCGCTGGTGGCGGCGAACTTCATCCGCTTGAGCACGGCCATCTCGTGCGTGAGCTTGTCGATGAACGCCTGCTTGAAGGCGATCTCGGCGTCGCGCTGCTGGATCTGCGCCAGCAGCGACTGCACGGCCTGGCGCATCTGCGGCTGCAGGGTGTCCAGTTGCTCGGCGCTGATCATGGACGTGATCCTGCCGCGCCGAAGCGCCCTGCGCATCGGCACATCCGGCAATTGCAAGGGTGGTTCAGATCACACGGATGATCCCCGCATCGCCCAGCCGCTGCCAGGGCAGGCCCAGCACCAGGGCATCGAACTGCGGCCGCGTCAGCTGCAGCGTGGCGCTGGCGTCGGCGGGCCAGACGAACTTGCCGGCGTTGAGCCTGCGAGCGGCCAGCCACACGCCGATGCCGTCGTGCACCAGCACCTTCATGCGGTTGGCGCGCCGATTGGCGAAGAGGTAGGCATGGTTCGGGTGCGCAGCGCCGAAGACGCCGACCACGCGGGCGAGTGCGGCCTCGGTGCCCAGGCGCATGTCCAGGGGCTGTACGGCCAGCCACACAGCATCGACCTTGATCATGCGCGTCTCAAGCCAGTACGTCGCGCAGCCAGGCGGCGCTGCGCGCGTCCATCGGCAGGCTGGCGCTGACACTGGTGGTGCCGCGGCGGATCTCCACCGTGACGCGTTCGGATGCCGAGGGGGCAGCGCTCGGCTCGGGCGCGGCAGGTGTTCGATCACCGAAGTCGGCCAGCGTCACCGGCACGAATGCGGGTGGGCTCATGGCGGCCTGGGTGCGCGTCGCCGCGGATGCATCGTCGGCCATCTCCGACTCGCGCACCCAGCGTCGCAGCATGTTCGCGTTCAGGCCGTTGGCAAGCGCCACTGCGGCGACCGAGCCATGGCCTTGGCGGGCCATCGCGATGACATGCGACTTGAACTCATCGCAGTGCCGCCGCCAGCTCCGCTTGGGTGGCCGCGCCACACCGGGATCGGGTTGGGAAGTGTCCATGTGTCCACGCATTTGTTCGTGGACACAAGCATCCAGGGCCGGCTGCGGCAATTCAAGGTGGGTTGGCCGGACGGTTACGCGTGAAGCCCGACAGGCGCCCGGCAAAGTCCGGCTCGACCAGGCGCACCGAGCCGTTGGGCAGCTTGACACGAGGCGTGCGCACCTGCAGGTGGCATTCGTGCTGGAAGAAGTTCAGGTGCCGATAGGTCTTGGTCACGGTGTCGTGCACCGGGTGCGCACCTTCGTGTCCGGAGATCGTGAAGCGCGTGCCCGGCTTGAAGTCGATCAGCACCGTCAGCACCTTGGCCGCTTCGTCGAACTCCACCGTGTCCACCACCCAGGGCTGGGCAATCCCCAGCGCCACCTCAAACAGCTTGGCCGTCATCACTGCCCCCCGCTTCTATGCCCACCAAGGCCCAAGATTACCCACTCGGAATTCAAGAGAGGCAAAAATAATGAGGTGATGCGGCTAAGGAAGGTCTGAACAAGTGCATGTTTCTTGCATGAGGCACAGGGTCACGCAGCGGAGCCACATCGATGAGCCAGATCAGTTTCTCGGACGCGGAGCAAGCGGGCAAGAGGAAGAAGACGCGGCGCGAAGTCTTCCTCGGCGAGATGGAAGTGGTGGTGCCGTGGAAGGCGCTGCTCAAGGTGATCGAGCCGCACTACCCGGTGGCGGGTCGGGGCCGCAGGCCGTATCCGCTGGAGGCGATGCTGCGAGTGCACCTGATGCAGAACTGGTTCGCGCTGAGCGATCCGGCGATGGAAGAGGCGCTGTACGAGATCGCCTCGCTGCGCACGTTTGCCGAGCTGGATCTGGCGGCGATCCCTGACGAGACGACGATCCTAAACTTCCGCCACCTGCTGGAGGCCAACGACCTGGCCGAGGACATCCTCAAGACGGTCAACGCGCACCTGGCCCGCAAAGGCCTGCTGCTCAAGCGCGGCAGCATCGTGGACGCCACGATCATCGCCGCGCCGAGTTCGACCAAGAACGCCGAGGGTGGGCGCGACCCCGAGATGCACCAGACCCGCAAGGGCAAGCAGTGGCACTTCGGCATGAAGGCGCACATCGCGGTGGATGCCGACAGTGGTCTGGTTCACACGGTCACCACCACGGCGGCCAACGAGTCCGACGTCGAACAGATCGGCGATCTGCTGCATGGCAAGGAACAAGACGTGTGGGCCGACTCGGGCTACCGGGGCGCGCAGCGCCGAGTGACCCGAGATGATCGGCACTGGCACATCGCCGGCCGGCCCAGCGACATGGCCAAGCTGCCCGAGGGGCGTGCGAAGCAGAGGCTCAGGAAGCAGGAGTACCGCAAGGCCAGCGTGCGCGCAAAGGTCGAGCACCCGTTTCGGGTCATCAAGTGGCAGTTCGGGCTGGTGAAGGTCAGGTTCCGGGGGTTGGCGAAGAACACGGCCCACGTGGTCACCCTCTTCGCGCTGTCGAACCTGTGGATGGCGCGCAAGAAGTTGATGGCGNGTGGCAGTTCGGGCTGGTGAAGGTCAGGTTCCGGGGGTTGGCGAAGAACACGGCCCACGTGGTCACCCTCTTCGCGCTGTCGAACCTGTGGATGGCGCGCAAGAAGTTGATGGCGATGGTGGGAGTCGTCCGCCTGCAGATGGCATGACGCACGAACAACGCGGCGCGATGCGCCCAAAATCCTCGAAGCGCCGGCACTCTTCCGGGCCGAACCAGTTCGCACGGCTCAATGCCATCGCGTTCTTGCCCTGTTCAGACCTTCCCTAACCGCCAACAGTCAGAACTTCGGCGATTCTTTCGGTGGCGCGTACGGGGTTTCGCCGTCGCCATAGAACCGCTTGCGCGTGGCTTCGGCGACCCGGTTGCACAGAAGGTCACCCAACTTGGGGCGGCCGGCTTTGCATTGCCGCCGCAGCTCCTTGAGCCGTTCGGGGTTGGCTGCCAGTTCTTCCACCGTTGGAATGCTGACCTCTGAGACGGCGGCCTTTTGAGGCGTCTCGGACTGGCCGCAGGCTGTCAGGGCTGCCACGAACAGGAAGGGGATGATCTTCTTCACGGCCTCGGTTCCTCCGGTGGATCGGGATGGAGGTCCGGTATGGGCCCGGGCGACTCCGGTGACTCGACGGCCTGCACGCGCTCAATGAACCGCGCCAGCACATCGGACGAGTTGCCTTCGAGACGCAGCAGGTAAGTTGTCAAAGGCGGCACGCGCGATGCCAACGGCCGGGCCACGACGCCAGGCTCGCGATTGGCAGCAATGCGTGCGGCGCCGACCAGTCCCAGCGCGAAGCCGGCTGATACCAGGGCCATCATCAGGTCAGTGGATGCCACCCGCTCTGCAATCAGTGGCTCCATATCCGCGCGGCGTAGCACCCGCTCAACGTGCTTGGCATGGCCTTCACATGCCTGTGGATCGCACAAGACCAACGGATAGCGCAAAAGTTCGTCTAAAGGAATGCGCTTATGTGCCAGTAGGGGGTGCCGAGCGGGCACTGCCACTATCAGCGCATCGCTCCAAGCGGGCACGGAAACGATGCCATTGCCAACTTCGTTGGACTGGGCGAACCCTACGTCATAGAGATCGTCATGTAGCCCTTTGATCTGCTGCGACAGCGGCACCTCGAAGAGGCGAATCTCGACCTCAGGTTCTTCTTGGCGACAAAGTACAAGCAAAGCGGATAGGCGCGACAGCGTGATACCGTCGGACAGAGCCACGCGCAGTTGCCTGTGAAAGCCATTGGCTGCCGCTTTCACGCTGTCACGCGCTTGTTCCAAGGCAGCAAACACGCGACGCACGTGCTCAAGGAACAGATTCCCGGCTCGGGTTAGCCGCGTGCTGCGTGTGGTGCGAGCAAACAAAATCACGCCTAGTTCTTCTTCCAGTTCCTTGATGGCGCGCGATAGCGGCGACTGCTCGATATACAATCGCTCGGCGGCGCGGGCGAAGTGGAGTTCTTCGGCCACAGCCAGAAAGCAGCGCAAATGACGAAGTTCCATATCCCGTTCCTCACTAGGTGACTGGCAAAGCCTTGTGGTGATGCATGGCCGAGTGACCTGCCCCAACGCGCGCATTGCCTTCGATAAGTTCTACTTCGTTGCCCACGCCACAAGCGATGTTGACTAGACGCCTCACCTTGGACAGAAGATCGAACCGGATCTCGAGGGCTCATGCTGGGCGTTGATCAGAGACCGCATCCGCCAGCCCGCCTTCCTACGGGCCGATCTGAGCAGCCTCATCACCCAAGTTGCGACCAAGCGCACGGCGCGCGAGCCTTTACCGAAAGCGGCTGCACGAGTTCCCCGTTCGGAAGCAGACCATCGTTGCGTGCGAGATGCGCACCCAGTGGTACACGACCTTCATGCGCTCCGGGGTTGAGCCGAGGAGGGGCGCTTGTCTGATCCGCAAACATTTCGAGGACATCGTTGCCTAGACGCAAGTCCGTCAGACCAACGGCTTCTTCCATGCGGCTAAGCGCAAGGCGCGCGTCTACCCGCTTCGCCACCAGGTGAACCGTATTCTTCCTGAGCACAGGCAAGCACAACTTCGTTCAGATAGGCCCGCAACTGCTTAACCCACGCAAAGTCGGAAAGAGTCTGTAGCGAAAGAGCCCTTGATTCACCTCCAGACTTGCTTGGGTAAACTGAAAATCCTTTCAAATTGGTATGAATTTCTCGCCGTCACCCACGCAGGGCGTTGACGAAAATCCTCGGCAGCTTGGTCCAGCTGGGTTTGAACTGGAAGTCGGTCAAGAGACGGCCAATCACATCTTGCCGCCGGTTCGTGATGAACCAAGGTGGCCGAGGAAGGAGCGTTGGATGCAGTGAGAGCAGACTGCGAGGGAATGGTCGCCATGGGGCGGATATGACGGTACGCTCCGTTCCTTCAAGCATGAACGAGTTATGTACCGTCCCAATACCAGATTGCGGATCGCGCGACGACCCTCCGGGAAATCCTCCCCAGGGGCAGGGTGCAAGCAGAAATCCCAATCCGGTCCAAGCATTCACGGCGATGGTGCCGTAGCGCAGCTTTTGAAGCAGTTCTTCGAAGCGTTGACGACCGATCTCTCGCACAGTCTTGGGGTGAATCAGAATATTTGCCCCCAGGGTGCCGTACAAACGGTCATTAGCGTACGCAATGGCTGATTCAAGGTACGACCCCGCATCTTTATATTCGAAGGACTTTATTGCTAACGCCGTGCCGAAGACTTCGTGCTGCGCCAGCCATGGCTCATCGCCCCGATCCATGTTCGCAAGAATGCACGCAGGCGCAAGCAGACCACGGTCGATCGCATCCGAACCTCCGGCGTGGGCGGCAAACTCTTCGATGCGCTGCTCGTTGCCAGGGTAGTAGGCCTCCCGCTGCCCGAAGCGCGACATGACATTGGACACAGCAGCCAAAAGTTTGTCCGTGTGTCGCCAGCCACGAGGCACGATCAAGGTTTGGCACGCCACGCAGTTAAAGCCGGAGTTGTGCAACTTGTGCGTTGCTATCTGTTCGGCCTGAAAGCGGATGTCCGCGTTCGACCACGGCCCGGGCACCACAATGGTGGGGCAGACTGCGCCCAGTTCGGACGTGATCTTTCGATGGTTCTTCGGTGTATTCGCGGCCTTGTTGCGTGCGCCTTCTTCTCCGATGCCCCAGACGATGGCATCGTGGGTGGCCTTTGCGCCGGTGATGTGGATTTCCTCTACCAGCGGATGCTCGCACAGGTAGGCACCCACGGCGCCATCGCCGCGAATGATGCGTAGCGCGTCGCATTCGATCAGGGGCCGCAGGGCTGCCTTGAGATAGTCGGTCAGGTAGTCGTTGACCGGATTCATCTTCAGCAGAACCACCTGGTTTTCGATAAACAGCTTCTGAAATGCATCGAGAGGCGAGATGGCCGCGATGTTGCCTGCCCCCAAGACTAGGGCCACCTTACCGCGCCGCTGTTCGGGAGGGATGTCATAGGCGACCGCCGCATGTTGAGCGAGACTGGCCTCGGAGATTCCCTTTTGCATCCAGACTTCAGCTGAGACCCCGGATAGGAGCAACCGATCCCAGATCGAATGGGGCAGAACTCTAACCGCCAATTGCCCATTCTTGAGGTGGCCCAAGGGCAAGTGCTCAAGATATTCCTTTCTATCAATGGCACCGAGTGTCTGCATCAACCCGTTGCAGGCGCCCATGAGGGCGTAGGGGCCGGAGAGCCATTCCTCCCCGGCCAGCGGCGATGCATGCGGAATGCGCTTCTTCCGGGCAGCTGTCTCCGCCCACCCCTGCGCAACCTGCATCAGCGCTGGCTTGATGCGGCCGAGAATAGCAATCCGATCGGCGACCGAGGTTTTTGCCCAGTGGTGCTTGGCCCCATCCAGTGCCTGCAAGTCCTGATCCAACAGGGCCTGAATATCGAAATTTGGGAGAGCGGCCCCCATCACTGCGTGCTCTCCGTGGTATTGCCGGTCAGGAGGCTGCCGTAGGCTTCGCGGAGCCTGTTCTTGAGCACCTTCCCCGTGCCACTGAGTGGCAACGCGTCAATGAAGACGGCTTTGTCGGGGATCTGCCAGTCCGGCAAACGTCCTTTGAAGAAGGCCAGAAGGTCCGCTTCGGACACATTCGCGCCTTCCTTTTTCACGGCGACCAGAACCGGTCGTTCGTCCCACTTCGGGTGGGGCACGCCGATGGCCGCCGCATTGGCGATGGCAGGATGTCCGATAGCGATGTTCTCGATCTCGACCGATGAAATCCACTCTCCACCAGACTTGATGATGTCCTTGGCGCGGTCGCGGATGACCATATAGCCGTTGACATCAAGCGTTGCTATATCACCGGTGTCGAACCAGCCATCACTGGTCAGCGCACTGGATTCGGCGCCGAAGTAGCTGCTGACGATCCAGTGCCCCCTGATCTGTAGTTTGCCCGGGGATTTGCCGTCGTTCGGCAAGACTGCGCCGCCGTCATCGACCACGCGCAGCTGAACGCCGTAGGGTGGTCGTCCCTGCCCCAGTCGCACTTCGCTCTGCCGCTGAGGATCAAGATGGATGTGGCGAGCCAGTGGTTGATTCAGGGTGCCCAGCGGGCTCGTTTCGGTCATGCCCCAGGCATGGATCAGTTCGACACCGAACTCGTCCCGGAACGCGGCGAACATCGACGGCGGCAGTGCCGCGCCGCCAACGATGGTGCGTTTCAAGCTTTTGGGCTTGGTGCCGCGCGCCCTCAACGCCGCCAGCAGTCCCATCCAGATCGTGGGAACGCCAAGTGCCAGACCGACTTCCTCGTCGTCGATCAGGGTGGCGAGACTTGGGCCGTCAAGGTTCGGGCCAGGCAATACCAGTTTCGCTCCCTGCGCCGCCGCAATGTAGGGCACTCCCCAGGCGTTGACGTGAAACATGGGAACAACCGGCATGACAGCATCGCGGGCCGAAATGCCAATGCCATCCGGGCTGTTGCCCGCCAATGCATGCAGCACCGTGGAGCGGTGGCTGTAGAGCACACCCTTCGGATGTCCCGTGGTGCCGGAGGTGTAACACAGCGACGAAGCTAGTTCCTCGTCAATACTCGGCCACTGATAGTTGGTGTCGCCCGAGGCGACCACCTCATCGTAGAACTGCAAGCCATCCAACATGTCCGATGCCTTCTCATCGCGCGGCCCCATGAGGATGACGTGTTTGACGGTACTCAATGCCGACCGAAGCTTGGCCACGATGGGTAGAAAGGTCCGGTCGATGAACAACACCTGATCATCGGCATGGTTGACGATGTAGATCAGGGTTTCGGCGGACAGGCGCGGATTGACCGTGTGGCACACCATGCCCGCGCCGGAAACGCCATAGTAGATTTCCAAGTGGCGCCGATTGTTCCAGGCGATAGTCGCACAGCGGTCGCCCGATTGCACGCCCAGTTTGGCCAACGCCGACGACAGGCGTCGCGCATTGATCTCGACTTGACCCCAAGTCGTGTGTTCGGTCCCGCCCGTGGTGTTGACGGAGACGACTGGCGTATCGGCGTGGTAACGCGCTGCATGGGTGATGAGACTGGAGACGAGCAAAGGCTCGCGCATCATTTTTCCGAGCATTTTTCTACTTTCTTTCAGAATTGGTATTTGAGGCCGGCGTGGACAACCAGAGGATTGAGGCGACTGGAGACTGAAGTAGACGGTCCACCAAGCGCAGGCAACGTGCCAGCGGCCTTTAAGAGGTTTTTCTATTGGTATGCAGATTTACCTGAGGAGTGCGCTCTCGTATGCTTGGCGTTCGTTTTTCGGGAAATCTGGGCTGGGTGTCCATGTGCTCGTTTAATGAGGTCCGCCGCCCTCTCGGCGATCATGATCGTTGGCGCGTTGGTGTTGCCGCTGATCAAAGTCGGCATGATGGAGGCATCGACGACTCGCAAACCTTGCAGACCATGTACCTTCAGCTCCGCATCGACCACGGCCATTGGGTCCACACCCATCTTGCAGGTGCCGACCGGGTGGTAAATGGTGTCGGATCGATCTCGAATGAGCTGGACCCATTGCGCATCACTCATGCCATCGGTAACGCCGAATAGTTCGCGCCCACGGTACTTGGCCAAGGGGGATGCCAGCATGATCTCTCGTGTGGCCTTGGCCCCTTGGACCAGGAGCTTCACGTCACGCTCGTCAGACAGGAAGCGCGGATCGATTCCTGGGTCGTCCAGCGGGTTGGGTGATTGCAAGAACACCTCGCCACGCGAGTAAGGGCGCAGATTGCAGACGTGGCACGAGTAACCATACCCAACATGCAGTTTGCGCGCGTGGTCGTCCACGATCGAGATCACGAAGTGCAGTTGCAAATCCGGCCGATCCACGTCAGGGGCGCTCTTGAAGAATGCGCCGCCCTCGGCAAATGGGGTGGCAAGCATACCGCTGCCATCCTTGCGCCAACTGGCGATGTGGCCCAGCATGTTCACTGACCCTCTGAGTCCGATGCCGAAGTTGTCCGCGTCCCGGGTGGTGTAGGCCAGAATGAAATCCAGGTGGTCCTGCAAGTTCTGGCCAACACCGGGTAACTCATGCACCATGCGGATCCCGTGATGGGTAATGTCTTCCGGGCGCCCGACGCCGGACAGCTGAAGAATCTGCGGTGAACCAAAGGCGCCGGCAGCCAGAATGACCTCCCGCTTGGCCCTGACCTCGTGTTCGGCACCGCCGGCATGGTAGGCCACGCCCACGGCGCGCTTGCCCTCGAAGATGATCCGGCTGGCGCGGGTATTCGTCTTGATCGTGAGATTCGGCCGTTGCCCCCGCAGAGGATGCAAGTATGCGGCTGCAGCGGAGCAACGCTCGCCTCGGCGGGCAGCATCGTGGAATTGCGTGACCTGATACAAGCCAACGCCTTCGTTGTCTCCATCATTGAAATCGGCACGAAACGGAATGCCGCGCTGCTTGGCTGCCTCAATGAACGCAAGCGTGATCGGCCTGGGGCTACGCTGCTCGGACACATGCAAAGGTCCATTCCCGCCATGGAGCTTGCTCGCTCCACGCTCGTTGTTCTCTGCCTTCAGGAAATACGGCAGCACCGAGTCCCAGTCCCACCCTTGACACCCCAGGTCGGCCCAGTGATCGTAGTCCTGACGCTGGCCCCGGACGTAGAGCATGGCGTTGATGGCCGAAGATCCGCCAAGGGCGCGGCCCCGCGGTTGATAGCCCCGCCGACCATTGAGGTTCGGCTGAGGTACCGTGTTCAATGCCCAGTTGTTGATCTTGCCCCTGCCCGGCATCATGGCCACCGTTCCAGCAGGCATGCGGACGACCAAGGAGTCGCCTTGTCCGCCCGCTTCAAGCAGGCAAACACTGACGCTGGAATCTTCACTCAGCCGCGAGGCCAGGGTGGCGCCGGCAGAGCCGCCGCCTACGATGATGTAATCGAAATTCATAAGAGCCCACGAAGGAGCCGATGGCTCCGAATTGAAAGAAGGGAGTGGAGGGAGCAGCGAGCGTGTTCAGCCAGCCGCCAATTCCTTGTTCCATTGGCGTGGGTCGTAGAAACGCAATGCCTTCATGCCACTTTTCTGGTTTGCACGCAGCGCCAACTCCCTCTCCTCTGGCGTGGCGTAGTGCCGATCCCACTCCATGAGCTTGGGGATCATCATTCGCTGCCAAAGCGGCGGAATCATCGTCAGCAGTATCGTGGTAAGGTAGCCAGCGGCCATCGTCGGGGCCTCCGGCAAGGGCATCAAGTCCTGGTAAGGCACCTCGCCTTGGGCATGATGGTGCGAATGCCGGCTGAGATTGAACATGGCCCAGGAACTCATTCTGGCATTGGTATTCCATGAATGCCTTGGTTGTACGGCTTGATCAGGCGCGCGCACCAAGCCGTAGTGCTCCATGTAGTTCACGATTTCCAGCAGGGATTTTCCCCACAGCGCGCTGCCGGTAAATCCAAGCACGCCGATCCATCCCGCCATCCAGTAGGCGATGGCCACGAGCACCGCACTCATGAGCAAGCCGCGGATATAGGCGTTGTGGATGGAGATCACCGGAAGATGCTTGCGCTTGAGGCGTTCAGCTTCGATGCGCCAGGCGCTGACGTTGCCGCGAATGGTGGAGATCACGATGTGCTGATACACATTGCGTCCTCGCGGGGCCGTGGCCGGGTCATGCTCGGTGGATACATAGCGGTGATGCCCGTAGACATGCTCGATGGCAAATCCCACGTCGTAGCTGAAAGACAACAACCAACGACCAATGAACATCGAGACCGGCTCCCAAGTGCGATGCGTCAACTCGTGCGCCGTGATCGTTCCCAGCACACCAATCACGAAGCCAGTCAATATGCCTCCAGTGAGGTGGTGCCAAAAGCCCGTCGCCTCCCGGGCGGCCAGTACGTCATAGTGGGTGAGATGGGCTACCCATGCGCCGAATCCCAACGGATCACCGGAAGAAAGCGTCCAGATATAGGCGAATACGATCAGCGCCACCAGGGGCAGGATGAACCACAGTTGCACCGTCAGAATCCACGGTGATTTGTATTTTGGCGTTCGGGTGTCTTGGCCCAACAGCGCATCGCCGCCAATGTAGAAGATGAGAAAGCCGAGCAGCCCTAAACTGGTGTAGACGCCGCCCGCCAGAATGGAGACCAAAGCACCGATCCCGACCCCATGCAAAAGAAAGAACTTCAAATAGTCCAAGATATTGGCTGGCACACGCTCAACGGTGGGCAAGCCGACAGCGCCGTAGAAGCCGGTGTGGAGCTTGGGCGCCTGATCGACGAAACGGTCCGCGTGCAAATTCGTGTCTGCAATACCACGCTGGCGCAGGACGGCGATGGCCGAGTCGATCATGGCCGGCGGGCCGCACAGATAAGCCGACGTGGCGTTGCCAAGCAGTTCTGGGATGTGCTCCGTCACCAAGCCGGTGCGCCCGTCCCAGGGCGATGAAGGGTCGGCCTCGGACAGAACCGGCACGAACCGGAAGTTCGGCCAATCCTTTTCGTAGGCTGCCATCTCATCGAGCGCGTACAGATCCTTCTGGCTCCGAGCGCCAAACAGTACCGTCACCGGCCGTATGTCGCCCGAGCGCTTCATGTCTTGAAGCATCGCGAGGATAGGTGCCAAACCGCTGCCACCGGCCACCATGAGGACTGGCTCCTGGCCCGGGCGCATGTAGAAGTGACCGCCGGGACCGCGCACGGTGACCGACTCGCCCACCTGCGCCTGGTCCACGAGATGCCCGGACACCCGCCCCCCCGGCACACGGCGCACCGTGAAACTCACTTGGCGATCATTGCCAGGCGCGGTCGAGAACGAATAGCTGCGAGGGGCATCCGCCATCGACGACAGCGTGACCTCTGCAAACTGGCCGGCGCGATAGCGGATTGGCGTGTCCAGTTGAATGTCGATTCTCGCGATGTCGTGAGTCAGCATTTGCTTGCCGACGATCACGCCCTTGACCGAAGGGCCATCGATCGCGCCCTCCCGATCCAGCTCGATTTTCACATCGCTGCGCAGGCGGCTCTGGCAGGCCAGTATGAACCCGTCGGAGATTTCCTTCTCCGTCAGCAGGTACGCCGTCTCGGTCAGCTCGTCAACCTTGCCGCTCTTGAGCTTGCACTTGCAAGTCCCGCAGCCGCCGACGCGACAGATGGAGGGAATGTTGATGTTCTGGCGTTGCGCTGCCTCCAGCAAAGTCTCATCGGGCTGGACAGTGATGGTCTGCCCGTTTATCTCCGCCTGGTGCAAGCTTCTTCCGTGAAGAAAATTCATCGCAATTGTCTCCTAATGAATGTTTTTTGCTTTTTTATTAGACTTCGCCACCACCTTCTGCCGCAAGCGCATAAACTGACAAACATGGTGCATTTCTTGCCAAGCACCTGCGGCTACGTGTAGGATCGTTTTGATAGTCATCAGAGGAAGAAGGCTGAGGAGCCTGTCGGACTCCTCAGGGCGGCCACCGGCCGGCACAAGAACATGGAGCGAGACAACCGTGAACCCAAAAACTGTTCGAGTCACCTACCTGCGGCAAATTGCAGATCAAGCGGCTGAACTTGGCGTGGATACCGTGGCGTGGCTGGCCATTTCCGGCCTCAAGCAAGATGACCTTGCCAATGCGTCGGCTGTAGTTGCCGTCGAAAAATTTGGAGAGCTGATCGCCAGCGCCGTCAATCTGTCAGGCGAGACGGGCTTCGGGGTGTTGGCTGGGCGTCGCTTGCTTACAGCCACTCATGGCGTTCTCGGCATGGCGGCTGCGGCAAGCCGCAGCATCCGCGAAGCCATGCATATCGTCGAGCGTTTTGTCCGCATCCGAACGGAGGCTATCAGTATTCATACCCGCGAGGTAGATGGAAGTCTGGAGGTCTGGTTTGAACCAGCGATCGGTCTGGGTTCTGCAAGCAACACGGTGACGGAAATAGCGATGGTTGCAGTCAAAAATATCGCCGACGACTTACTTCTGAGTCGCAATGCCTGCAATATGGTTTACTTTCAATTCCCTGAGCCGCCTCATGCGGCACTGGCACGCGACGTTTTCGGCTGCGCAGTTCGATACAATCAGAAATGGTCAGGTTTATCTTTTGATATTTCTGCTGCCGAAGAACTCACCCAGAAATACGATCCATTGGTTCTGACAGAGGCCGTGCGTTTCTGCATCGAAGAGTTAAATGAAACAGGAGATAACAGGAGCGCGGGCTCGAAATTGGAGAAAATTGTTCTGGAACGGCTTCCGCCAATTCCTCATCTCACCGTATGTGCACGGCTGCTGAGCACGACGCCACGGACACTTCATCGGCGCTTGATCGAAGAAGGAACCTCTTACCGTGAAATAGTGGAATCAATCAGGCATCGCATGGCGTTGAAACTGCTCAGAAAAGGGTCTTCCATCAAAGAAGTGACCTATTTCTTGGGCTATGCGGACATCGCCAGTTTCAGGCGCGCATTCCGGCGCTGGGAAGGTATGGCGCCGTCGGATTGGACTACAAGAGTGCAAGAGCCGGCGGGTGAGTCCAGGTAATCGAGGGCTCCTAGAATGCGAATGCGCAGGGGACATTCGTCTGCGTCTCCGGCGTTGGGGATGGCCTGCATAACTCCCTGCGGCCCGTGATGGCGCGGCCTCGGGCGGTCCACTGCCTTTCCTTTCTTGCCAATAGCCGAGCTATTGGCCGCAAAAAGACGCTTTGTGGCCCCTCCCGGTCCGCACTACCACCGACTCGCGAGGATTGTGCAGGCCATCCTTAGGGAAATTACTTCTTGGCCTCGTCGATGGACTGGCGGATAGACGCATAGGTCTCGGAGAAAAGCCGTTGGGCTTCCCCATAGCTCTTTTTCGTGGTCTCCCATACCTCGGCCGAGGCTTTCGAGACCCGGGCCTTGGTTTTCTCCACATCTGCATTCAGTGCGGCAATACGCGCTTCAATGGCTGTGCGCTGATCCCCGGCGAGCTTGGCCGCGTCGGCACGCAATCCAGCAAGCGCTTTCTGCTGCGCATTCAGTTCCGCCTCCAGTACGGCACGCTGCGTAGCGATGCTGGCCTTGCTTTCTTCAAGATACTTGTCTCGGGCGGCCTGGAAGGCGGCCCAATCATTGTCAAGTGCCTGACGTGCTTCGGCGACCTGGGCATCGCTCCAGTTCTTTGCGTTGGCTGCGGCATCTTGAGCCCGGCGGCGATAAGCGTCCCGCTGCTTGCGCAGGTCCGCCAACGCCGCATCGGCCTTGGTGCGCGCCTCGCCCCGGAGCCTGCTGGCGTCTTTTTCCAGGGCAGTAATGTTGGCATCAAGCTGGGCCAGCCGGTCCTGCGACCACGCCAGTGCTTGGTGAACCCTTGAGGGCTCCTTCTGTGTGGCGGCTGAATCGGCCTGTGCTTCTGCATTCTGTGCCAAGGCGGGAGGAGCCGACAGCAACGCTGCCTGAGCAATCAGCGCCAAGGCGATCGTGTAAAGGCGAAGTTTCATGGTGATTTCTCCTGATGAGCCAAAACAAAAGCAACGTGGCGCCTAGGTTCAGAGAACCTTGGAAAAGGCATCCTTGATTTTCTGGACCGTGATGGCGTGAGCGGCCTTGGCATCAGCGAACCCCTGCTTGACGGCACGCCAGGATTCATCGCCAGCATCCTTGACCTCACCGATACGCGCCTGGAACTTTTCGGCCTCGATAGACAGTTGATCGAACGCGGTATCGAGTTCACCGCGGGCCTTCTCGACGGCATCGGCCGCCTGGTCATGCAAATCCTTTAGGTAGTTTTGCCACGCTTGCCGCTGTGCGCGCGCACGGACGACGACGATGCTGCGCACGGTCTTCACCTGATCGCCGGTCGTGGCGACAAATTGCTGGAGGGCAGACTCGACCTCGATCCATTCGGCTTCGAGCTTGTCCTGAATTTCGCCCGCTTCCTGCTTCGCGGTATCCGCTTGGGCGCGCAGATCGTCGTAGTACTGCTGCAGCTTCGCGCGAGATGCCGCGAGGCGTGCGCGAGCTGCATCGGCTTGCTTGCGGGCATCCTCCTTGATACTGGCGGCCGATTTCTCGACCTCGGAGAGAATGGCATCGGTCTCATCGAGACGCTGCTTCGCCCATGCGATGGTCTGGTGTACGTAGGATTGGAGAGTCATGATGCATTTCCTTTCAGTTGAGAGGGATTGATGGAATCAAGTGGGGCCTGTTTTTCGGTTCGCGCTGTCATCAGCCGGCCGAACAGCAAGAAAGCCGCTTCGGCAGAGATCGCGGACCATGTCCGTGATCTGCCTGACGGCTTCGTTCTGAATGCTTTGCCAGTCCATGCCACGGAGCATCACGCCGCGCAGAAACCTGAAACTGAAAATTGCCGTCAGAATTGCGATGACGCGCAGCCGCAGTGCCTCGTCATCGGAAGATCGGCCGCTGAACTGGCTGGCGGCATGCACTAGACGCTCCTGCAGCGGCGCGATCGCGCGTCCGTGAATCAGGGCGAAGGCGTCGTCGTTGTCGTAAGCGCAGCGGGCCACGAATGCCGTCCAGGCATGGGGCTCGGCTTCCTCCAGCATGGTGTGGAGCAGTTGGATCAGTGCGCGTTCGAAGCGAGCGGAAAGCTCGACGTTCGACGTATCGTCAAGCAAGGCTGCGGCTTCCACGAAGCGATTGGCCGCATATTCGGCGATCATGTCCGCTGCGGCCAGATAGAGTTCCTTCTTGCTGCCAAAATGGTAGGGAATGGCCGACAGCGTGGTTTTGGCCGCCTGGGCCAAGGCGCGTGTGGTTGCCCCCTCGTAGCCAACGGCAGCGACAACGTCAATCGTTGCTTCGATCAACTGCGATCGGGTCTTGGCACTGCGCGCCTCGTGGCCGCTGGTTGTCTCTGCATGATTGCGCATACATCCTCCGGCTGTTCCGGTAAAAATATAGTTCATACGAACGATCTTTGCAATGGTAATGGAACGGCGAGAAATCGGGTGTACTCATTTGCAGGGTTTGGCAACTGTCATGGAGGTCTCAAGCCGATGACGGACGTCGCCTGGTTGATCCGAATTTACTTTGAGGGCATCGTCACCTGGACCCAGCCCCGCAAGACCAATGGCCTCCTGGAAGTCCTGAATGGGCGCTTCCAGGTGGCCGAGCGCCGAGCGCGTGGCTGGACCAGCTTCGAGGGGATGCGCACCGTGCTCTTTCGCATCGCCGGTAGGCTTGACTTCGCCCGGATCAACCCGCATGCCGCTGAACCCACTTGACCCCTTGCCGCGAGGATGCGCCCGCGCGCTGGCGCGAGCGGGCGCCACCATGCTGTGCCACCACGCGTGCAGCAGCGCCCACGCAGTACGGGCGGGCACGCGTTCACGCTCCAGCGCCGACTCGAACGCCCGAAGCCGCGCAAGGTATGCCCGCACGTGGCGCGACTCCAGGCGCTGCGGGTCGATCCGCCCATAGTTCTCCACGAGTTGGGTGAACAACGTGCGCAGGCGGTCGGCGCGATGACGCAGATCATCCTCGGCATGCTCGGTGGCCAGTCGGGCGAGTTCGAGCCCGCGGTCGACGAGGCGGTGGTATGCCTGTGCGGCGGGGGACCTCCCCAAGCGCTCGATCCGCTTGAGCGGCAGTTTCGCGTATACCGCGAGCAGGCGCCGCAGATCGGCGAGGATGGCCTGCTCCAGCGCCAAATGAGGACGGCTGGTCAAGGAGGAGTGCGCAGATTCCGAAGCTGGCCAGCATGCCCGCAGGTTCTCCACGTAGAGCCGCCGGTCGCCGAAGTAACCGGTGACCTGCCGGGTCACTGCCTGCTCAAGCGCATCCCGCGGTGCATCGCTCAGGACGCGCGCCATCGAGCGCAATGGCTGCCCGACCGACAGCGGAAAACGGGAGAAGCGGTAGCTTGCCTGCGTTCCAGGCAGCAATCGGTAGGCCACCAGTTCTTCCCGCAAGGAAGTATCGGCCTCGAAGTGCGCCCGCATCCGCTCGAACAGGTCCAACGGCATGCTCGGTAAGCCCGCCCAGTCGTACAGGGAACGGTCGCCGTAGCCACCGGCGGCGAGAATTCGCGCAACCACGTCGGCGCAATTGAGATCGCTCCTGTTCCAGCGCAGGCTTCCGTCCCGGAATCCGTTCTCGATGCGGTGGGCCTCGGCCACCATGGCCGCACGACGCTCGGCGGGAATGCCTTGGACCCGCAACCCGAGCGTCTCACGGCCATAGGCCATGCCGTAGGTGTTGGTATGGACCTGCGAACGGGACGGACGATGGATGCCGTACAGGTAGTCCGCCAGGCTCACGTGCTGCAGGAAGTTCGGGTCGACGGACGGGTCCGCGATGTAGTTCGCGCTGTAGACGGTGTCGCCGATGCGCACGGCAAGATGCCCGAACGGGTTTTCGAGAACGACCCGTTGCGGCGTTTTGGACGTGGCGTAGGACAACAGCAGCTCGACCTCTGCCGGTGCTTCGGAATCCAGTTGCGCCAGCGCCTGATCGATGCCCTGGACGGGGGCTCCGTTTTCGACGCCGTAGTCGGGCAAGGGCCGGGCCGGCCTGAAGCCATCGTCCAGCGCAAATCGGACGATGCTCGCGATGTCGATGCTTTGCCGGAACTCCTGCTGGGCTCGCAGCATGGCCTCGCGCTCGGCAGGGTCGCCCAGCAGTTCCATCACGGATCTGCCCGCATCGTCGGCGCTGGCCGCGAACCGGGCCAGGCCCTGGCGCAGGAACAGCGCGGCGTTTTCGCGTTCATGCCCGCTGATCACGTCGAGCAGCACGGTCGGCACCCCGAGGGCAAAAGCCTCTGCGGGCGTCATCCCGCCGGCCTTGGTGACCAGGATGTCGGTGGCTGCCATGCACGACGCCATCTCGCTGCGCGGCAGCAGCCCCAGCGGCTTCAACGTCACCGTGTCCGGCAGCCTTTCGCGCAGATCGGCAAGCGCCTCGTATTGCCGCGTATTCGTGCCGCACACCGCGATGATCTGCAGGCGGCCCGGGCAGCGGCGAACGATGCTTTCGACGACCCCCAGATAGTCGCCCGCCCCTTCCTTGCCGCCGGTCAGCAGCAGTGTCGGCACGTCCACCGACAGCCCAAGGCCCTGGAGCGTGGCACGGCGGGCGTCGGCGGATGCCGCGGGAATCCGCACCGGCATGCCGCTGGTAACGACTTTGTCGGCCGGAACGCCTGCGGCCAGCCAGCGCGTTTCCAGTTCCGGGTGGGCAAGAAAGGTACGGTCGATCCGCTTGGAGATGCGTGGGAAATAACCCTCGAAGAAGTCCGTATGCAGCCAGCCGATTCTCGTGTCGGACAGCAGTCCTTTTTCCCGCAAGGTTCCCAACACCTGGGCCGCCCCGTAATGGGTGGCGAGAACAGCATCCGGTCGCTGCGCGGCCAAGTAGGCCAATACGCGTTCTTCCGGATAGTCATTGGGCAGCATCGACAGCGAGGCCACACGGCTGCCGCGCGCCTGCATCGTACGGAACAGACTCTCGAAGCACTCCGGCAGATGGTTGGCGACGAACCAGTACAGGCGCTCGTCAACCCGTCGCCACACCGGATGCATGAACGTGCGGATGTCCTGCATCAGCACCCGGGTCGCCGGAGATCGCCGCCGTATCTCGTCCTGAATGGATTGCGCGGCACTGATGTGTCCGTATCCGATGGAAGAATAGAAGATGACGACCTTCCCGGTGGTGCTCATCGTCCTCTCCCGCTGCGCAGAATGGAAAGCAGAAGCCATATGCTGCCGATCATGTAGCCCGTGAGCAGATAAGGACATGGACAGCACCGGCGGTGCCAAGCATGTGAATGGGATCTTTTCTCATGAAATGGGACTCTCTTGTTTCACTTGGTATTGGTCAGGATGCCGGCATGTGGTTCCCGGGGGGGTGCCCCGTCGCATTGATTCTTGCCGCGATCAGTTCAGCGAGTTCGAGTGGATGGCCGTTCCCTGTGGCCGTCGCGATGGTCCGTGCTCCCTGCATTGCTTGGCGGCACAGGTCGAGTGCTGAACGTTGGACGGTCGTGCGCGCCACGAAGTCGTCCATGACATCGGCTTCCTGCAACAACACGCAACTTGGAACGAGGGTTTCTCCGTAGCGCCGCGCTACTTTGGCTAGAGAATCAGAGTAGCCTGCGAGAGTGGCCCCTGTGGCGCCAGCCGCCTCACCCAGCGGCACGGCCAATCTTTGACGAGTCCGCAACCATTGTGCTGGATCGTCGCCTGTGATCTGCACATGCTTCAGGTTGGTGGCCTCCAACTCAGCCGCCCGGTTGACCGCATCGGCAACCAGGGCCAGGACTTGAAGGTCATCGCAACGCACCAGCAAGCGGAAGGCACCTGTGGTCAGGTAGTCCCCCGCCAGCACGGTGGCCGCATTGCCGAGCAGCGCAGATGAGCCGCGCGCCGCATCGACGTGGGCATGCAATTGCTGCAAGCTGATGTAGATCAGGTCCAGCGCGGTACCGGCGTTGATGCCCTGCTGCCCGGAATGGATGCTGCAAGTCACCAGTGCCCGGATCGGTATCTGCTGGTCCGACAGCAACAGGCGCACGGCAAGCTGCACGGGCGCGGCCTCACAGGTCAGGGTACCCGCCACGGCGGCGCGGACGCCGGTCATTACAGTCTCGGTAAAGCTCATGAGATGAGAGTCAGCCATGGGTTGACGTTTCTGCCCAGCGAGCCAACTGCTCGGCTGCGCAGCGATAGCCGATCTCGACGATTTCCTCGGCGCGGGCGAATTGGAGGAAGCGGATGTGACCCAGGGGCGGCTGGATGAGGATGTCGGGTTTTTCCAGTTCGAGACGGGCCTGCGTGATGCGGGTCTCCATCACATTGATCGATGCGAGCAGCACTTCGAAGATGTTGGGGGCCGGCTCTTCGACCGAAGCCCAGCGGGCCAATTGGGCAGAACCCGGAATTTCATGAGCAAGCATGCGCTCCTTGATCCACTGAATAGCCTGCCGATAACCCTCAACCCAGTCGCCCATTTCCGTCAGTCGGCCTGGCGGCAGTACGGGCTTGAAGTTCTTCCCGGAAACGATCTCATGGTTGAGATCAACCGCGATGACAACGTCGGCTCCCATAGCGCGCGCCACGCTAACCGGCACCGGGTTGACAAGGCCCCCATCAACCAGGATCCGGCCGTTACTTCGTATTGGCGTGAAGACACCGGGTACGGAAATGCTGGCGCGCACGGCATCAATGACATCGCCGCTGGCCATGGTGAGTTCCTCGCCGCTAACAATGTCGGTGGCCACGGCAGCAAACCGTTTTGGCAGCTCCTCTATGCGCGCGGATTGCACGTACTCACGCACCAGATCGCTGACCTTGGCACCGTCCAGCAGCCCGGACTTGGGCAGCACAACATCGAAAAAGGCAACTGTTTTCTTCCAGTCGAAGGACTGAAATACCGCTTCGAGTTCATCCAGCTTGCCAGCGGCGTAAACAGCGCCAACCAGCGCGCCCATGCTGGTGCCGGCGATGAAGTCGATCTCGATGCCGGCTTCCTCGACGGCCCGCAGCACGCCGATGTGCGCGAGCCCCCGCGCGGAGCCGCTGCCCAGCGCCAAACCAATTTTTGGTGCGAACCCGTTTGAAGCTTTGCCATCAGCGAACTGCATCATCTTCCGCCCTTGCCACCACGCCAGATGGAGACCAGCACCCAGATGCCACCAATGACGGCAGCGATGAAACCGAGCAGTCCGAAAGAGGGCAGGCCCGGCAGGGAGGGTTCGCGCACGACGCTCATAACGATGGCCGACCCGACGATCAGAGCGGCGGTGACGATGCTTATCGCCAGGCGGCTGACGGCGCGATCTAGCTGATCGCCGACCCGCCTCAGATGGGTGACGTCGATGTGCACTTCCAGCCGGCCGCGGCGGGCGGCTCGCAGCAGCCGGGAGAGGTCCTGGGGCAAGCCTGCCAGCAACGAGAAGATGTCACCGGCCGCCCGCCGCCCCCGTCTGAGCAGCGCTGCCGGGGAGTAGCGCGCGTGCATGGCACGCTCCAGCAGCGGCAGTGCCTGGTTGGCCATGTCGAAGCCGGGATCGAGTTCACGACCCAAGCCTTCCAGTGTGACGAAGGCTTTGATCAGCAGGGACAGATCGTTGGGCAGGACGAGGTGATGCTGGCGCGGGATCGCCACGAGGTCGGACAACATGGCGCTCAACCGCAATTGCTTCAGCGGCACGCCGTGGTAGCGATCGATGAAAGACCGGACTTCCGACAACAGATCCTGCTCATTTGCCACACCGTCGCTCGTCCATTCGAGCATGACGTCGACGACGCTGCGGGCGTCGTTCCTCACCAGCCCCAGCAGCAGGCGGATCAACTGGTCGCGGCGTTCCTCCTCCAGCCTGCCAACCATGCCAAAGTCGATGAAGGCGATTCGATTGCCCGGCAAATAGAACACATTGCCCGGATGGGGATCAGCATGAAACACCCCGTCCTCGACGATCATCTTCAGTACCGCATTGGCGCCACGCCGTGCGAGCACCTTGCGGTCCAGGCCAGCCTGGTCCACGGCCTGAAGCCTGCGCCCGGAAATACCGCCAATGAATTCCTGTACGCAGACCCGCTCGCCGGTCCACTGCCAATACACGCGGGGAATGACGATGATGGGAGGTGCGCCATCCGCGTCCGGCTTCTCCTCGCCCGGGACGACAGGAGGAGAGTCCTGATCGGTATAGCCGGTGAAGTTCTCGGCGATGCGTTCGGCATTGCGGCATTCGCCGGCGAAATCGAGTTCATTGCGCAGCGACTGGCCGAACTGGCGCACCATCTCGCGCGGATGCAGGACGCGCCATTCCGCGCTCTCCGTCTCAGCGAGTTCGGCCAAGCGCGCAAGCCAGCGCAGATCGGCTTCCAGAATGGGCCGAATGCCGGGCCTGCGCACCTTGACCACGACTTCGCTGCCATCGTCGAGACGCGCCCGATGCACCTGCGCAATGGAAGCGGCCGCCAAGGGCTCGGGATCGAAGGCCGCGAAGATTTCCTCGGGCGGCGCGCCGAGGTCTTCGGTGAGCTGCTGATGTACGGCTGCCCAGGGAGCGGGCGGCGCGCTGTCCTGTAATTTCCCGAATTCGGCGGTCCACTCGGGTTCGAGTAGATCGACCCGGGTAGCGAGCACCTGGCCGAGTTTGACGAAAGTCGGCCCCATCTCCTCCAGCGCCCGCCGCACTCGTTCAGGGGGCGTCATGTGGGCGAAGTCTGTCGCTTCGTTCCAGTGCAGTGCCGTCCCCGCCCGCTCCAAGGCGTTGGACAGCCCCATCCGGCGCACCATGTCGCCAAACCCATAGCGGATCAGGATCGAGGCGATTTCATGCAAACGCCGTAGATCACGCATCGCGGTCAGTGCCTGCCAGAGCATTGCGTTTCCTCATTTTTTCGGGGGCTGGTTGGTGCCACCGCCCAGCGCCGCGTACAGCCCGACTTGGCTTGACAATGCCGCCCTGCGCACCTGCACCAGTTGCTGCTCGACGGCAAGCAGGTCGCGCTCGGCGTCCAGCACCTCCAGGTGCGCCGCCGAACCGGCATCGAACAGCATCCGCGCCAGTTTCAAACGCTCGCTCTGCGCGGCGTGGGCCTGGCGCGCCACGGCGAGTTGCTCGGCGAGCTTCTGCCTTGCGGCCAGGGCGTCGGAAACGTCGCGAAACGCTGCCTGGATGGCGCGCTCGTATTCGGCAATGGCGATGTCGCGCCGCACGACGCTGACGTCGAGATTGGCCTGTCGCATGCCGGCATCGAAGATCGGCAGTTCGATCGTCGGCTGGAACAGCCATGCCCGGGTGCCCGACGAGAACAGGTCGCTCAGGCTGGTGCTGACCGTGCCGGCGGCGCCGGTCAGTGCGATGCGCGGGAAGAATGCGGCGCGCGCCGCACCGATGTTGGCCTGGCGCGCCCGCAGCGCATGCTCGGCGGCCAGGATGTCCGGGCGGCTCGCCAGCAGGTCCGAGGGCAGCCCGGGCCTCAGTTCGGGCATGACCAGGGCTTCATCCATCGGGGCCGATGGCGGCGGCAATCGGGGGTCGCTGCCGAGCAGCAGCGCCAGGGCATTGCGCTGCTGTTCGCGCTGCAATTCGAGCTGCACCTGCAGGGCTTTGCCCTGGCTGAGCAGGGTGCGCACCTGGGTCAGCTCCAGCCGGGAGCCATGGCCCAGCTCAAAGCGTTTCTGGAAGATTTGCGCCAGCGACTGCTGGTTTTCCACCGTGCGCCTTGCCAGCGCGATGCGCTCGTCGAGTTCGCGCAGGCCCAGGTAGGCATCGGCGACCTGGGCGACCAGCGCCAATTCCACGGCGCGGTGGCCCTGCCCGGTGGCCAGCCATTGCTCGAATGCGGCGGTCTTCATGCTGCGTACGCGGCCCCACAGGTCCAGCTCCCAGCTGCTGATCCCTACCGTGGCCGCGTTGACCTCCAGGACCGAGCGGCCCGCCAGCGGCTGTAGCCCATCGGGCAGGCCGGCGCGGATCTGCTGCGCCCCCACGCCAACCATTGGCGCCTGCTGCGCACGCTGGATGCGGAAGGCGGCGCGCGCCTCCTCGGTGCGCAGCAGCGCCACGCGCAGATCGCGGTTGTTTTCCAGCGCGGTCTCGATCAGCGCCTGCAAGGCCGGGTCGGTGAAGTACTCGCGCCACGCCAGGTCAGCCGCGGCCGCAACGCCCGGCGTGTCGGGCTGCGTCCGCCAGTTCGATGCGACGGGGAGCGCGATGGGATCGAGCGCGGGCGCCAGCGAGGCGCAGCCGCTCAGCACCGCCAGCACCGCCAGCGTGCCGACGAGCCGATGGCGGGCCGATGGGCCGGTCTCATGGCCTGCGCGGGCTTGGCGGCGGCGGGGGGACGATGTGCCGCGGTCATTCTCATGCATGGTCTGCTCCTGTGGCCGCCGGGGCTGTATGGCGCTTCGCATGCAGCTCATAGAGCAGCGGCACGACGAACACGGTCAGCGCGGTCGAGACCAGCGTGCCGAAGATCAGCGAGACGGCCAGCCCCCCGAAGACCGGGTCGGTCACCATGACGGCGGAGCCGAAGATGATCGCCAGCATGGTCAGCAGGATGGGCCGCAGACGCACCGCGCCGGCCTGGCGCACGGCCTCTCTCAGCGGCATGCCGCGCCGGATATTGTCCTGGATGAAGTCGATGATCAGCAGCGAGTTGCGGATCACCACGCCTGCCAGGGCGATGATGCCGACCATGGATGTGGCGGAGAAATCCACGCCCATCAGCCAATGCCCCGGAAAAATGCCGATGATGCCGAGCGGCACGGCCGACATGGCCACCAGCGGAACGATGAACGAGCGGTAGTAGGCGACCAGCGCGAAATAGATGATGAGCAAGGCGCCGCCGAGGGAGAGGGAGAGATCCCGGTACACGTCCAGCGTCATGCGCATCTCGCCGCCCCACAGCAACTGGTAGCCGTCGATGGTGTCGGGCACGTCCTCCTTGAAGCGCAGGTTGCCGGTGCGCAGCGGGCGTCCGTCCGGCGCGGTGATGCCATGCAGGCGCCGCTGCAGGTCGAGCACTGCGTACAGCGGCACCGAGTCCGACAGCTCCGCGCCGACGAAGGTAACCTTCTCGTTGTCGCGGTGCAGGATGGGGCGATCGACCGATGCGGGGACCACTTTGACCAACTCCGCCAGCGGCACGGGTCGGCCGGCGGCGTTGTCCACGAACACCCGGTCGAGCCGGGCGGGATCGACCTCGAAGCGGCGCGGCACGAAGGCCCTGACTGGCACCGGCAGTTTCTCGTCCGGCAGGTGGGCGCGGCCGAGCGTGGTGCCTCCATAGACCAGCGCCAGCGCCTCGGCAATCTGCGCAGTCGAGACGCCGGAGAGCGCGGCCTTGTCCTTGTCCGGCACGATGCGGTGCTCCAGCACGTCCACTGGCTCACTGTCGGTGATGTCGACGATGTCGTAGGTCTGCGCGAAGGCCTCGCGCACCTGGGCCGACAGTGCGCGCAGCCCCTCGGCGTCGGGGCCGTAGATTTCCGCCAAAACGGTCGAGCGCAGCGGCGGACCCGGCGGCTGCTCCACCAGCGCCACCTCGGCACCGGGCCAGGCAGCGCGAATGGTCTCCACTTTGGGACGCAGTTTGCGCACGATGTCGATGGAGCTTTCCTTGCGGTGACGCTTGTCGGTGAGGTTGACGCGGATTTCCGCGACGTGGCTGCCGGCACGCGCGGCGGTACCCTTGAACAGACCGCTGAAGTCGGCCACACCTGCCTGGCCGACCCAAGTCTGGTAGTTGAGCACGTGCGGTTCCTGTGCCAGCACCGTGGTGATCTGGCGTACCAGGCGATCGGTGTCTTCCACCGGCGTGGTTTCCGGCATCGAAACCACCACGTTGAAGGTGTTCTGGTCGTCCTTGGGCAGAAAGCCGATCGGCACGCCCAGCGCGGACACGGCCCCGCCCACGCCCGCCGGACGGACGAACTGCCAGGCGCCTTGCATCAGCGAAACCGCCATCAGCAGCAGCACCGCCAGAGCGAAGCCGATGCGCACGTTTCTGTATTGCTGTAAGGGGCTGAACAGGCGCAGGTAGAGGCGCTCGATCCGCCCCGGTGCGCCATGACCATGGGACTGTTGCCCGTGCGCTGATTCTTCCTGCCGGATGTCGTGGCGATGAAGCCAGCGATTGGACGCCCATGGCACGACGATGTAGGCCACCACGATGGAGGCGACCATGGCGACCGGCACGGTGACCGCTATCGGGAAAAAATACTGGCGCGGCATGCCGGTCAGGGCCAGCAGCAGGGTGATGAAGACCAGCATCACCGCGAAGGTGGCCAGGTTGGTGGCGTTGCCGATCTCGTTGGTCGCCAGCACGGTTTCCGCTTCCTTGTCTGCCTTCGGTTTGCGGCTGGCGTAGTGGCGGTGGATGTTCTCGATGACCACGATGGCGGCATCCACCAGCAGCCCCAGTGCCAGGATCAGGGCGAACAGCGTGACGCGGTTGATAGTGACGCCGCCCAGCAGGTTGGCCGTCAGCGTGATACCCATGATCAACGGCACCGTGATCATCACGATCAACGCCTCGCGCCAGCCCAGGAAGAGGATCAGCACCAGGCCCACGGTGACGAGGGCGATCGCCAGGTGTTCCAGCAGCAGGTTGACCGCGTCGTCGGCTTTCTGGCCGTCGTTGCGCGTCACCACGACCTGAATGTCCTGGGGCACGAAGGTGGCCTGCATGCGCTGCATGCGGTCGATCACTGCATTGGCGACCACCACGGCATTGGCGCCCTTCTTTTTGGCCACAGCGATGGTGACGGCGGGCAGGTCTGTGGCATCGGCCGTGCCAAAGCGTGGATCGCCGGGACCGAAGGAGAAGCGGCTGGCCGTGGCCGGCTCCGGCGGCGGGCCGTCGGTGACGGTGGCCACGTCGCGCACGTAAACCGGCCGCTTATCGCGCACGGCGATGAGCTGGTTACGCACATCCTCGGCTGAGGTATAGGCCGCATCCAGCTTGATGGCTTGTACCTGGCCGTCCTGCACGGTGGGCGTCAGCGGCACGTTCAGGTTGCTGGCGGCGATCGCCGCGCGGGCCTGGCCCAGGGTCACGCCATAGGCCTGCAGGCGATCGGGCTCCAGTTCGATGGTGATTTCGCGGTGCTGCCCGCCGCGCAGCGACACCACCGAGACGTTCTCGGTGCTGCGCAGGCGCTCGGCCATGCGCTCGGCCATGCGGTTGAGCGCATAAGCGTCGTAGGTCGACGAGGCCAGGGTGAAGGTGACGATCGGCACGTCGTCGGCGTCGATGCTCTGCACCAGCGGGCCGACGGCGTCGGCGGGCAGCCACGCGCGGCTGGCCATCACGCGGTCATAAAGCTTGACCAGTGACTGCTCCTTCGATTCGCCGACCTTGAATTGCACCTGAACGATTCCCTGTGAGTTGCGGGAAGTGCTCTCGATGTGATCAACGCCGGGCAGTTCGCTCAGGATGCCTTCGAGCGGAGTAACCACCAGCGATTCGACCTCCGCGGCCGAGGCACCGGGCAGGCCGACCACCACGGCGGCGGCGGGCACGATGATCTGCGGGTTCTCCTCGCGCGGGGTCTGCAGCACCGCCACGACACCCATCAACGCCACGGCGATGATGAAGACCAGCGTGAGCTTGGAGGTGATGAAGTGCTTCGCGAGAAAACCCGCGAAGTTCAGGCGCCGCGACGTCATCGCGCGCCCCCGACGACCTGGATCGGCATGCCGTCATGGACGGTGTCGGCGACGCTGGCGAGGATGGTTTCTCCGTCCGACAGGCCGGCGGTCACCTCCACCACATCGCCCAGGCGCTGACCGGTGCGCAGCCATCGAAAACGCGCCACGCCGTCCTGGAGCACGAACACGCCGTCCAAGCCACCGCGTCGCACAAGGGCCGCACGCGGCACCGTGACGGCCTGTTTCTCGTCCAGCAGGATTTCGAGACGGCCGAACATTCCCGGCAGCAGGCGCGCGTCCCGCGGCAGCACGATGTCCACCTCGTAGCGGCGGGTCACGCCATCGCCCGATGGCACCACGCCCCGGACCCGTCCCTTGAAGCGCTCATCGCCCAGCGCGTCGATGCGCACGGGAATCAAGTCACCGGACTTGATTGCCGCCAGGCTGCGCTCAGGTACGAACGCCTTGAACAGCAAGACCTCGCGCGACTCCACCGTCATCAGCGGCGCGCCGGGAGTAGCCATCTCGCCGCTGCGCCGGGCCACCGAGACGACCACGCCATCCACCGGACTGGTGATGGCCACGTAGTTGCGTTGCGCCTGTGCCGCCGCCAGCGCCGATTGCGCTTGCTCCAGCGCCGCGCGGGTGGTTTCCTCCCGCACCCTGGACTTGCGCAGCGCGTCAGCCGAGATCGCGCCTGCCGGCGCCAGTTGCGCGTTCTGGTTCGCGTCGTGCTGCGCATCCCGCCAAGCCGCCTGGGCGGCCTGCACGCCGGCGCGTGCCTGCGCGATGGCCGCGTCGATGTCAGAGGCGTCGATGCGCAACAGCAGGTCGCCGCGCCTGACCGCCTGGCCCTCGCGAACATCGAGCTGGCGAATGAATCCGGTCACGCGCGAAGCCACGTCGATGCGTCCATCAGAGACGACGCTGCCAGTCACGTCGTTGGTAACAGGCCATCGTGCCTGCCGTACCACGACAACTTCCGCAGGCATCGGCGTGGATGCGGATCGAGGCGAGCTTGAGCCATCCGTGCAGGCGGCGAGCAGAAATACGCAGAGGGACAGCACAGCCGCCATGCACGCCTGCGTGCCCCTGCCTGCGCTCTGCGTGCCAGCCTCCCAGACCGACGGTACGGGGCTATGGCGGCCGAGCGCATAGGTAGTCAAGCGATTCATGAGTTCCTCGAAGTCTTGGTCATGTCAGATTCTAAACCAGTTCGTACGAACGAACTATATTTTTAATCAAATAATTTATTCAAACGCAGAACGAGTGGATGAGCTCCGTGCGCGCGATGCTTTCTTGATCGGAACGTGCGCAAGCCGTCCGTATCGTGTTGCAAAAAGCGTTTTGTTCACCGCCTCAACTGACCGCAGGCCCGCGCGTACGCCCCATCTCCCAAGACGCCCCGCCGCCGCGCACCGTGGCCGCGAGCTGCTGCCCCAGCCGCTGCTCGATCACCGGCTTCCACGGCACCAGAGCGAAGCCCATGCCGTCATCGAGCATCGCGTAGCGCCCGCTGGTGAGCATGACGGAGCGCCGATAGATGCCTGCCACGCGCTGCCCGTCAGCCACCGGGCGATGCCCCAGGCCCGTTTCGGCGGCTATGTCCTTCGCGGCCTGCACCAGCTCCCGGTTGCGCAGCGTGCCCAGCAGGTTGCGCGCAAGTATCACGCGCTGCCCGCGCCGCTCGGCCAGCCCCTGCTCGGCCAGAAAGTCTGCGCGCTGCTGCATCGCCTGCTTGGCTTGGCCACCAAAGCCCAGGTCGCCCAGGCCGGAGCCGCCGCCGATCAACTGCTGGTCGAGCCACGTGGCCCCGATCACGCGGGCCTGCCGCTCGATGGGCAGGTGCGATTTCAGCTCCACGGCCACGCCGCCGAGGCGCTGCGCGTCGTACTGGCGGCCACGCTCGGCCAGGTCGTCCGGCACCTTCCATAGCCCTTCCGCCACGCGCTCCACGATGCCGGCCCGGCGCAGGGCCTCCAGCCGGCGGACGTGGGCAGCGACGACTTCCTGCGGGTCGCGTCCAGGCTTGGCCCGGCCCTGCTCGATCGCCAGGTGATGGTCGGTGCGGTACAGGCCATCGCTCGCCAGCGCAGCGATGTTCCTGTCGGCCGCGCGCACGTCGGCCGATCCCTTCACCTCCACCACGGCACCGGTCGGATAGTTCGCCAGCTCGTCGCGGGCGTTGAGCGCGACGTAGTGGGCCTTGCCGTCCACCCCGTCGATGACCAGATAGCCCCGGTCGCGCAGCTCGTCAGCCAGCCCTTTCGCGGCCACGCGCCCGAGGATGGTTCGGCCACTTCCATCGGCATCCTGGCCCGGCTCGAACACTGCCAATTCGCGCGGCTCGCCGCGCATGGCCCGCTGCATGGTGCGGATGATGTCGCCACGCTCGCCCAGGGCGCGCAGGGTCTTTTCCGCGTCGGCATGGACGGCCCAGGTGCCCGGCTGCATCTCGTCGGCCAGACCCAGGCGCTGCAAGCGTTGCAGCCGGCCGATCAGCAGCAGGCGCTGGCGTTGCAGGCGGGATTCGTTGAACCGTTCGATCTGCACCCGACCATCCTCGCCGGCCTCTCGTTGCAAGGTACGGTCGAGGCTCGTCCACCGCTCCTGCTCCACCTCGCGTTGCCAGGTCTGCTGGATCTCCAGCTCGGTGCGCGGCCCCAGCCATTCGGTCGCCAGTTCGGCGGCGCGATGGCGGAAGCCATCAGCGATGTAGTCGCCCGCGATGATGAGGTCTTTGCCGGTGTCGTCGCGCCCGCGCACGACGATGTGCGTGTGCGGGTTGTCGGTGTTCCAGTGGTTGACGGCTACCCAATCGAGGCCCGTGCCCAGGTCGGCTTCCATGCGGCCCATCAGGTGCCGCGTGTAGGTGCGCAGGTCTTCCAGCTCGGCGCCGTTCTCGGGCGAGAGGATGAAGCGGAAATGGTGCCGGTCGTCGGCACAGCGTTCCTTGAAGGCGTCGAGGTCGGCGGCATCGGTCTGCGATCCGTAGGCTTGACCCGGCTCGCCATCGCGGCCTACGCCATCGCGCTCGATGTAGCGCAGGTGCTTGGCGAGCGACTGCGGGCTGGCTTGGCGCTGGTTGACCAGTAGCGTCTTGATGGTCACGCGCCGCGACATGGGCGTCAGCTTCGCCCCGGCGAAGCGCGCCGCCGTGTGGCCGCGACCCAGGCGCGCGCCGGGCCGCTGGCCCGTGCCCCTCCCGGAGCCGCTGGCAACGCCGGGACGACGCACCGACGACTTGCCGCTGCTGGCCTTGCCTGCCTGCTTGAGCACCTTGGAGACGAAGCCCTGGCCCCGGTTCTTCGGGGCGCTGGGGCGGATGCGGAAATCGTCATCGCGGCGGTCGGTCATGGCCACGTTCCTTGCAAGCTCTGGCGTGTCCGGTCGTGCGAAGCACGCAGAAATGCCCGCATCGGCGCGGGCTTCGCGCCACAAGCGGCACGGCGGCGAAGCCGCTCCGTGCCGCGCAACCCCCATGTGCAGGCTGGTTTTCGACGCGGCCCGGTGCCGCGTCCTTTTGTCTTGCCTTCCGCCTTTGCCCCTCGCTGACGCTCCGGGCAGCGGCAGCCCGGCAGCCCGGCGGCGCTGCTGCGTGAGCAGCCAGCGCGCCGGCGAACGCGGACACGGCCGCAGGCCGGGCGCGTTCGAGGCAAGACGCCTGCACGTTGGACGGCTGCGCCGAAGGCAGCGCGAAGTGCGGTGCGAATGCACCCGCACTGCACGCGCGACGACACGGCGACGAGCAGCAGAACGACACGCCCGATGGCACGATGAGATGCACGGCGACGTGCAGCGAATCGACGGCCTTCATGGGCGGGATTCCAGCCAGACCGGATGCGCGACGCCGATCACGGCGGATGTGCTGACCGGCCCGAAATACCGGCTGTCGAACGACGCCGGGTTGGTCACACTCAAGAGGAACAGTTCGGCGGGTTCGAGGCGGCGGCATTGCTGCCAGGATGGCAGCAGCCGGCCCCAGCGGTCAGCAGGCAGCACGGCGGCCGAAGGCAAGCCGTCGATGCGGACGACGCGGCCAGTGATGCACACCTCCTGCGGCGCGATGGCGCCCACGCGCTTGAGCAGCGGCACGTGCGCCGGCAGGTAGCCGCGCTGCGCGGCCAGCGCGGCGGCGTCTGGCGGCAGCGTGGTCAGGACGATGCTGCCCACGGACAAAGGACGTGGCAGCGAGCCGGTGCCGTGGCCCAGCGGATCGACGCGATACCAGCCGACCGCCACGCTGTCGGACGGGTTGTAGATCAGGCGCGGCATCGGTTGCACGAAGGACGCCCAGGCGAGCGCAGCGAGGCCGCAGGCGGACAGGCCCGCCAGTACGAGGCGAGAGCGCAGGCGTGAGCGAGGACGCGGCGCGGTGCCAGCAGTGGAAATGGTAGTCATGGCAGCGCCCTCCCGGTCAGCCAGGCGGCGTGCCGCTCGGCGGTGTATTCGGGCAGTGGCAGGCGCGCAGCGAGCCGGTTGGCGAGCGTGCGCCAGTACGCGGGCGAAGCGGCGACAGGCGCGATGCCCTGCGCCTCAATGGCGTCGATGCGCTCCAGCACGGCGCGCACCTGGTTCTCGCCCTCGGCGTGCAGCAGCAGGCGCGCGCCCGGCTGTACGCCGGGGATGCGCTGTGCCGCATCGAGCAGCGTGCAAGCCTGCATCACCATAAGCTGCCAACGCACGGTGCCGTAGTCGTTGGCCTGCCAGCGGATACGGCACAACATGGCGCCCGGCAGGAACACCGCGCAGCGCCGCCAGCGGTCGAGCTGGAGCGTGCGCGCGGGTTCGCCGAAGCGCAGGTAGAGCTTGAAGCGCGGTTCGATGTAGGCCAGCGCCACGCGCGTCAGCGGCGCGCTGGCAGGCTGGCCGGAAGGTGCTGCGAGCGCAGCCGTGGCTGCGCCAGCGGCAGGCGAAGCGGATGCAGTCATGGCGTGTTCTCCCTGCGGTGTTCTGGAAACTCGCGCTCCAGCAGTCCGCGCAGCAGATCGGCCACGGTCACGCCTTGGCCGAAGGCGGCGATCTTGATGCGAGCGCGCAGCGCGGGCGTCACGTCGAGGGTCAGGCGGGCCGTGTAGAGGTCGCCCTTGTTGATCGCATCGGCGTCGCCCTGCCGAATCCACGCCTCGGCGTGCGGATTCGCGGGCGGACGCGCGCCGATGCCGACGCGCTTTGCGCGTATTGGTGGCTTCGCTGTCATGTCGGCCACCGCAGCAGTTCGTCTACCAGGGCGGTGATTTCGCGTGCGGCGGCGCTGTCCGGCGCCGTCTCGCGTGCAAGCCGGCCAGCGGCCACGCTGTCGGCGAACACGATGCGCTGATGCACTTCCGCGCGCAGCGCAGGAAGCGGTTGGTCGGCCAGCGCCTGGCGCGCTTCGCGCCCGATCACGGTGGTACTGACGCGCCGATTGATGACGAAGGCCGCGCGCAGCGCAGGCCGAAACACTTGCGCTTCGCGGATCAGCGCCACCATCTCGGCGCTGGCCCACAGGTCGTAGGGGCTGGGCTGCACGGGGATCAGCACGCGCTCGGCCGCCAGCAGCGCGGAGCGCGCCAGTGCCGCGATGCGTGGCGGGCCGTCGATGATGACGTGATCAGCCCACCTGGCGAGTTCTGGCGCCTCTTGATGCAGCGTTTCGCGTGCGAGGCCCACGGCGCTGAACAGCCGTGGCAAGCCTTGCTGGCTTCGGCGCTGTGTCCAGTCCAGCGATGAACCCTGCGGGTCGGCGTCCAGCAGCACGACGTGCTGGCCGCGCATCGCCAGCTCGCCGGCGATGTGGGTGGCGAGCGTGGTCTTGCCCACGCCGCCTTTCTGGTTGAGCAAAGCGACAATCATGGCCTGGCCCTCCATGCTGGAAAGCCGGGCTTTTGCTGCTGCGCTTGTGGCCGCGTGGTGGTTGTCCACCGCAGCGGCGCTTCCCTACTAAAAGTTAGAGAAATTAAGTTAGGGAAGTTAGAGGACGCGCAAACCCAGTGCTGGCGCGGGTTTGCGGCCGATCGGCACGCCTGATAGCACGATAGTCCCACGCCTGATAGCACGATACCCCGCACGCCTGATAGCACGACACCATCCACAGGCTTTCCCGAAGTTATCCCCGTGCCGTCTGCGGCACGGGTCGGAACGTCAACAGCTCCATGCCGTTGTCCGGCATCCGCTCGATGCCCAGGACGTAGCCGGGCAGCGACTGCCGCGCGACGAGCGCGCGCAGGTCGCAGGCGAAGTCGTAGGGCTTGGCGGTGCTGCCGGACTTCTGGTGCAGGTAGCGGAAATCGAATTGCCAGCCGTATGCCTGCTTGCCGCCGTGCTTGCGCACCAGGCGGTACAGCCATCGCTCGATGCCGCCCGTGAGCCGGAAATACGCCGGGTCGATGGTCAGCACCAGGGCGGCGTCGAGCACGCCCGCATAGAACCAGTCCGGCAGGATCAGCTCGATGCCCAGCGGCGTGCCGCTGGCATCGGCCAGTTCCTTCCATTCGTTGATCCACGAGAAGCGGTGCAGGCGCCGCCCGGTCGTCTCGCGGATGGACGTGGCCACCGTGGTCGATTGCAGCCGGTCGAGCGCGGCCTTGAGGCGCTGGTAGTCGCGCAGCGACTTGCCGCGCCCGATGAAGCGCAGGATCTCGTAGGGCGTCGCGCGCATCAGCCGCGACGGGCGCAAACCCGCGTCCTTCGCCTCCACGATCTGCGAGGCCGCCCATATCAGCACGTCCGCATCCCAAATCGTGGCGATGCCGTGCTCCTGCGTGCCTTCCACACGAATCGTCACGTTGCCCGCACGGAAGTCGATGGGCTTGACCCGCTTGGACTTGCCGAGCGAAAAGAACGGATAGGCCATCAAGTCCTGGCTGTCGCGCGGCGCCATGTCGCCGGGCAAGGCGCGGAACAGGTCGAGCTGCTCGCGCTCCTGCATCGGCCGCTGCCGGGACGGCAGCGCGGTGCTGGACATGGCGATGGCCTGCCGCGCGCCGCCGATCAGCGCGCACGGCTGTCGGCCGAGTGGTGCTCGGCGTACTCGGGATCGGAAGTCGTCTCGAAGCTGCGGTCGGCGGCCCAGGCATCGAGGTCGGCCACGGCGTACATGACGCGCCGGCCGAACTTGCGAAAGCGCGGGCCACCGCCGATCACGCGCTGCTTTTCCAGCGTGCGCGGCGAAAGGCGCAGGTACTCGGCGGCCTCATCGTTGGTCAGATAGCGTTGGGGCTGCGCAGCAGCGGTCGAGACAGTGGCGGCAGGCCGCAAAGGAGCGGGACGCATGGTGTGAACCTCCATCGGTTGAAAACGCCCGGCCACACAGCGCGACCGGATGGAGGCAGTCTCAGAAAACCAAGCTCTCCCGCTCAGGGTCGTTTTGCGTCCCCATCGAAACGACCCTTCTCAATCGGTGGGAGCTGTGCTAGTTGGCGATAGCCGCCGCGCATCAACGCATCGCCGCGCCGAACCAGGCGGCGCACTTTCGAGCGCAAGCCGCCATCGCTGTACCAATCGGCCGCGGCGTCCACGCCGAACAAGCCTTCGGCCAACTCGCGCGACGTAGCGCCCGCGAGGATCGCGTCAAGTGCCTGCAAGGTGTGCAGTTCCAGCAGCGCAGCAAGTGTTGGCCGGGGCTTGATGGCGACCAGGGCCGCGCTGGGCGCATGGTCGCGCGCAGGCGCGGCAGCGCCGCCGCGGCGGGCATAGGCCACGGCCATGCCGTCCTCCAGGCCAGGCGTCAGTGCGAAGCGCAGACAGCGGCCAGGACTGCGCGCGATCAGCGCCAGAACCTTGCCATCGTGAGTCAGTTGCTTGTGGCCGGGAATGCGCCAGAACGCGAACGCGGCGGCATCCGGTGGCGGATCGGCATCGGGATAGAGCTGCACCACGGCATCGGAACCAGGAAGCCAGGTCGGATGCGCCTCGCGCGCATCCAGTGCCGGGTCTTCCAGCAG
Organism: Tepidicella baoligensis; assembly: GCF_013432195.1. GTDB lineage: Bacteria > Pseudomonadota > Gammaproteobacteria > Burkholderiales > Burkholderiaceae_C > Tepidicella > Tepidicella baoligensis. Next base: position 146,284 of record NZ_JACCDB010000006.1, read on the forward strand.
GCGCAGGCCCCAGCGTTGCGCTGCCTGCTGTGCGGCTTTGGGCCGGCGATGATGGCGCAGCCAGTCGATCCGGTAGTCGGGATGCCGGCGTAGGTACTCCCAAGCGAGCGCGAGGCCATCCAGATGCAGCACGTACAGGTACGCGGCAGTGGGATACCAGTGCTCGGCGCTGCGATCGGCCATGACGCCACCTCCCTGCAAACAGGACTGGCCGCCACGGCAGGGCTACGCACTACATCGCCATCATCAGAACGTCATGGGGTAAGAAGATAGTTGAGGCTGTCAAGACCGATTGGCTCCGATGCGTTGCGATATTCGTCTCAATGCTGCGACGGCAGCGCCCCGATGTGGGGCGCCGTACAGGCCAGCTTGCCGCAGCCCGCACCGTGCATCGTGTCTGTTTGGATCAGACTGGTGCGGCTTCGCCGCAAGAATCCCGATTAAGACCTGTCCGGTATGACGCCAGACTGAAAAAGTCACAGTGGGCCGTGTTCAGTCCGGGATGGCGCCGTCGCGCTCGGCCAGGCGCGTGTATTCCGACAGCGTGTGCGTGGGTTGAAAGTAGAGGTCGCGCATCACGGGCTGTTTGCGCGGCCCGACGATGCCGGCCAGCTCGGACAGCTTAACAGGCCGTTGAAAAAAAT
>NZ_JACCDB010000007.1 GCF_013432195.1 Tepidicella baoligensis
GAATCCCCGTAGGGTCGCCAACCACGCACATCTGCCAGGAGTGGTAGTTCAGTTGGTCAGAATACCGGCCTGTCACGCCGGGGGTCGCGGGTTCGAGCCCCGTCCACTCCGCCAACCATTGCAAGCCGTTGCCTTCTCGAGTGCAACGGCTTTTTGCTTTCAGGCGGCCACAGGCCAGGCGTCGGGTTCGGCAGCCATGGAGGCGCTCTGCGCTGCGGCCAGCCCCTGGAGCACATCCCCCACCACGATGATCGACGGGCTGCCCAGCCGGTGGACGCTCAGCGTGTCGCACAACTCGCCGAGGGTGGCCTGGGCATGCCGTTGCTGGGGCAGGCTGGCGTGCTGGACGATGGCCACCGGCGTGTGGGCTGGCAGGCCCTGCAGCAGGCCCTGCTGGATGTCCGCCGCACTGGATATGCCCATGTAGATCACCAGCGTCAGCCGGGCCTGGTGGGCGCATTGCGCCAGCGCCGCCCAGTCGGTGCCTGGATCGCCGGGTTTGGCGTGCCCGGTCACGAACACCACCCCGTGGGCGTGTTCGCGGTGGGTCAGCGGCACCTGCAGGGAGGTGACGGCGGCCAGGCCGGCCGTGATGCCGTTGACCACCTGCACCGCCACACCGGCCGCGCGCAGGTGTTCCACCTCTTCGCCCCCCCGGCCGAAGATGAACGGATCGCCCCCCTTGAGCCGCACCACGGTCTCACCGGTCAGCGCCTGCTGCACCATGAGTTTTTCGATGAAGGCTTGGGGCGTGGAGGCGCATCCGCCCCGTTTGCCGACATGGATGATACGGGCCTCTGGACGGGCATGGGCCAGCACCGCGTCGTTGACGAGGTCGTCCACCAGCAGCACCGTGGCCGAAGCAATCGCCTTCACTGCCTTGAGGGTGAGGAGTTCCGGGTCCCCTGGGCCGGCGCCGACGAGGGTGACGGATCCACGAGATGGGGGAAAAGCGGTGGCGTTCATGGGGTGTTTCCTGCAGAAGGGAAGAAGGGGGCGAGTCGATGGCCTCGAAGCAAGTCGACATGCTCATTGGCCAATTGTGAGCTTTCCTTGATGATTTCGGGTTATATGAAAAGATCGACCCCAGGCATGCCGCAGGGGACTTGCGGGCCGCGTACACTCCCGGGCATGCTGATCTTGGGAATCGAATCCTCTTGCGACGAAACCGGTGTGGCCCTGGTCGAGACCGGTGCCGGGGCGGTGCCCCGTCTGCTGGCGCATGACCTGCACAGCCAGATCGACATGCATCGGGCTTATGGAGGCGTGGTCCCCGAGCTGGCCAGCCGTGACCACATCCGCCGTGTGCTGCCGCTGACCGAGTCGGTGTTGTGGCAGGCGGGCAGGGCGCTTGCTGACGTCGATTGGATCGCCTACACGCGGGGCCCCGGTCTGGCGGGTGCGCTGCTGGTCGGGGCCGGGGTGGCGTGTGCCATGGCCGCTGCGCTCGACAAGCCCACCCTGGGCATCCACCACCTCGAAGGGCATTTGCTGTCGCCGTTCCTCAGTTCGGATCCGCCTGAGTTTCCCTTCGTCGCCTTGCTGGTGTCGGGGGGGCACACCCAACTCATGCGCGTGGATGGCGTCGGTCGCTACGAGCTGCTGGGGGAAACCATCGACGACGCCGCCGGTGAGGCGTTCGACAAGTCGGCCAAGCTCCTGGGGCTGGGTTATCCGGGTGGGCCGGCGCTGTCCCGGCTGGCGCAACAGGGCGATGCCGGGGCGTTCAAGCTGCCGCGCCCGCTGCTGCACAGCGGCGATCTGGACTTTTCTTTTGCCGGACTCAAGACGGCGGTACTCACCCAGGCCCGCAAGCTGGGCGATGCGCTTGAATCCCGCAAGGCCGATCTGGCGGCCTCGACGCAAGCAGCCATCGTGGAGGTGCTGGTCCGGAAATCCTCGATGGCCTTGAAGCAAACCGGCCTGCGCCGGCTGGTCGTGGCCGGTGGCGTCGGGGCCAACGCACTGCTGCGCCAGGAGCTCGACGCGGCTTGTACTGCCGGGGGCGTGAGAGTCCATTACCCGGAGCTGCACCTGTGCACCGACAACGGCGCCATGATCGCCCTTGCCGCGGGTATGCGTCTGCAGGCAGGGTTGGCGTCCATCGGTCCGTCGGACGACCCGAGCCGCAACCCTTACGCTTTCGACGTCCGGCCCCGCTGGCCGCTGGCCGAGCTGGTGAGCTGACACCTCCACCTCCCGGCGGATACCCCTTTCGGGTGTCGATGCTGCACTGCAGTAAACTGGCGCCCCCATGCCCGCCAAGGGGGTGGTCTTTTTGTGTTTCGTTGAGTTCTTGCATGATCTTGTTTTTTCGTGCGTCTTCCTCGGCTCGTCTGGCGCGTCGTTTCTGGTGGGGGGTATGCGGTCGGGTGCTTGCCGTGGGCGTGCTCACGGCCGCTGCGGTGGCCGTGATGGCACAGCCGGCTGCCGGCAACGGTGGACGCAGCGCCCAGCCTGCACCCATACGCATCGCCTTGATCGAGGGCTTGTCCGGTCCCATGGCCAACACGGGCGAGGCCGTATTCCGCAACCTGGTCTGGGCGGTGGAACGTGTCAACGCCCGCGGTGGCGTGCCGCTGCCAGGGGGCGCGCGTCCTTTGCAGATCGACCGCTTCGACAGCAAGGGCCAGACCGAAGAGGCCCTGTCCGCGCTGCGCTCCGCGATCGACGCCCGGATCTCCATCGTGATGCAGGGCAACTCCTCGGCTGTTGCGGCCGGCCTGATCGAAGCCATCCAGCGTCACAACGAGCGCGATCCAGCACGCCGCGTGGTGTTCCTGAACTACGCCGCCGTGGACCCCATCCTGACCAACGAGCGGTGCAGTTTCTGGCATTTCCGTTTCGATGCCCATGCCGACATGCGCATGTCCGCACTCATGGAGGTGCTCAAGGGCGACCAGGAGGTTCGCAGCGTCTACCTGCTGGGCCAGGACTACAGCTTCGGCCATGCCGTGCTGCGCGAGGCTCGTCGCCAGCTCGCCGTCCACCGGCCCGACATCCGCATCGTCGGTGACGAGCTGCACCCGCTCGCCCGCATCAAGGATTTTCTGCCCTACATCGCCAAGATCCGTGCCAGCGGCGCCGATGCGGTGATCACCGGCAATTGGGGCAATGACCTGACCCTGCTCGTCAAGGCGGCGCGCGAGGCCGGCTTCAACGGCAAGTTCTACACCTTCTATGGCAACGCGCTGGGGGCGCCTGCCGCCATGGGGGATGCCGGCATCGGACGTGTGATCGCCGTGGCCGACTGGTTCCCCAATGTGCCCACGGCCGAGTCGCGAGCCTTCTATGAGGCGTTCCGCCAGCGCTTCCCGCGCCCGCAGGACGACTACGTGCACATGCGCATGCAGCTGATGGTGGAAGCGCTGGCCCAGGCCATCGAACGCGCGGGGGCCACGCTGGCCCCCGGACAGGTGCCCGATGCCCTGGCCATTGCCCGGGAACTGGAGCGCGCCGACGTGACGCTGGCTGGCCAGCGCCTCACCATGCGCGCGGCCGATCACCAGGCCCAGCAGCCTCTGGTCGCTGCCGTCATGGAGCGCCAGGGCAGTGCCGGTGTGCCGTTCGACGTGGAGGGCTCCGGGTACGGCTTCCGCGTCATTCGCCAATTGCCCGCCAGCGCCTCCGAGATGCCACACACCTGCCAGATGTCACGTCCCTGAGAGGTTTCAAACAAAGGTCGTGCCTTTTTTCGACTGGGGTTATAATGATCGGCTGTCCGGCATGGGCCGGGCAACACGTCTGCTGCGGCAAACCCCTCGGGTCAATCCCGGTCGGGCCACCTGCGGCAGGTCGCATGTCTCTTCAAAGGTAACGTTTCATGATCAAGCAATCCGTCAAGGCCGAAGTCATCGCCGCCCACGCGCGTGCCGCCAACGACACCGGCAGCCCCGAAGTGCAGGTCGCCATCCTGACTGCCCGCATCAACGAGCTGACCCCCCATTTCAAGACTCACCACAAGGACCATCACGGTCGCCGCGGCCTGCTCAAGATGGTGAGCCGCCGCCGCAAGCTTCTGGACTACCTCAAGTCCAAGGACTCCGACCGCTATGTGGCCCTGATCCAGAAGCTGGGTCTGCGCAAGTAATCCGGTTTGGTGTCTCGCTGAACCACACAAGACGCCTGGGTTGCTCAGCCGCCCCAGGCGTTTTTCGCTTCAATCACCGGAGTTCGCTGTTCAGATCGAAGCTGTGTCATTCCAACGGGGCGGCCCGTGTGCCGGTTCGCTGGAATGGCATCGTGTTCTGAAGGCGTGTCTCCAGGCAGGGTGCGTGGCCTGATACGCACAACACTCACAGGAGCACAACATGAGCCTCTTCAACAAAGTCACCAAAACCTTCCAGTGGGGCCAGCACACGGTCCGCATGGAGACCGGCGAAATCGCCCGTCAGGCCACGGGCGCCGTGCTGCTCGACATGGAGGGCACCGTGGTGCTGGCCACCGTCGTGGCCAAGCAGGACGCCAAGGCTGGCCAGGATTTTTTCCCCCTGACGGTGGATTACATCGAAAAATCCTACGCCGCCGGCAAGATCCCCGGCAGCTTCTTCAAACGTGAAGGTCGCCCGAGCGAATACGAAACCCTCACCAGCCGCCTGATCGACCGCCCGATCCGCCCGCTGTTTCCCGAGGGTTTTTTCAACGAAGTGCAGGTCGTCATCCACACCCTGTCGCTCAACCCCGAGGTGGATGCCGACATCCCCGCGATGATTGCCACCAGCGCTGCGCTGGCCATCTCCGGTATTCCCTTCAACGGTCCCATCGGGGCGGCCCGTGTCGGCTACATCAATGGACAGTACGTGCTCAACCCTGGGCAGACCGAGCGCGCCAACAGCCAGATGGATCTGGTCGTGGCGGGCACCGAAGCCGCGGTGCTGATGGTCGAGTCCGAGGCCCAGCAACTGTCTGAAGAGGTGATGCTGGGGGCCGTGGTGTTTGGTCATGAGCAGGGCAACATCGCCATTGCTGCCATCAACGATCTGGTGCGCGAAGCCGGCAAGCCCGAATGGGATTGGCAGCCGCCCGCCAAGGACGAGACGCTGATCGCCAAGGTCGAGGCTCTGGGTCGTGACAAACTGGTTGCCGCCTATCAGATTCGCAACAAGCAGGCACGCACCCAGGCTTGTCGCGAGGCCTATGCCGCCGTCATGGATGGCCTGAAGGCCGACGGTGTGGAGTTCGACGCAGTCAAGGTTCAGGATCTGCTGTTCAACATCGAGGCTTCGATCGTTCGCGGCCAGATCCTGGCCGGTGAGCCCCGCATCGACGGCCGTGACACGCGCACGGTGCGCCCGATCGAAATCCGCACGGGTGTGCTGCCGCGCACCCATGGATCGGCCTTGTTCACCCGTGGCGAAACCCAGGCTTTGGTCATCGCGACGCTGGGCACCGATCGCGACGCGCAGCGCATCGACGCGCTGTCGGGCGACTTCGAAGACCGCTTCATGCTGCACTACAACATGCCGCCCTTCGCCACCGGCGAAACCGGCCGTGTCGGTTCGCCCAAGCGCCGCGAGATCGGTCACGGCCGTTTGGCCAAGCGTGCCCTGGTCGCAGCCCTGCCCAGCAAGGAAGAATTTCCCTACACCCTGCGTGTGGTGTCCGAAATCACCGAATCCAACGGCTCGTCGTCCATGGCGTCCGTCTGCGGCGGCTGTCTGGCGCTGATGGATGCCGGTGTGCCCATGAAGGCCCATGTGGCCGGCATTGCCATGGGCCTCATCAAAGAGGGCAACAAGTTCGCCGTGCTCACCGACATTCTGGGCGATGAAGACCACCTCGGCGACATGGACTTCAAGGTGGCCGGTACCACCCAGGGTGTGACCGCCCTGCAGATGGACATCAAGATCCAGGGCATCACCAAGGAAATCATGCAGGTGGCCTTGGCGCAGGCCAAGGAAGCGCGCCTGCACATCCTGGGCAAGATGCAGGAGGCCATGGGCGAGGCCAAGGCCGACATTTCCGATTTCGCGCCGCGCCTCTATACCATGAAGATCAACCCCGAGAAGATCCGTGACGTGATCGGCAAGGGTGGGGCCACCATCCGCGCGCTGACCGAAGAGACCGGCACCCAGATCGACATCGCCGAGGATGGCACCATCACCATCGCGTCGGCCGATGGCGCCAAGGCGGAAGAGGCCAAGCGCCGCATCGCCGAAATCACCGCTGAAGTCGAGATCGGCAAGGTGTATGAAGGCCCGGTCACCAAAATTCTCGATTTTGGTGCCTTGGTCAACCTGTTGCCCGGCAAGGACGGTCTGTTGCACATCAGCCAGATCGCGCACCAGCGCGTCGAGAAAGTCACCGACTTCCTCAAGGAAGGTCAGATCGTCAAGGTGAAGGTGTTGGAAACCGACGACAAGGGTCGTATCAAGCTGTCCATGAAGGCGCTGATCGACCGCGAGGAAGCGGCCGCCCAACAGCAACAACAGCAGCAGTGATCGGACCGTCATGACGCAGACCATGCGAGTGGTGGAGATTTCGGCCTATGGTGCACCCGAGGTGTTGCGCCTGGCCGAGCGCGAGCGTCCGGTGCCTGGCGCAGGGGAGTGCCTGATCCGGGTCGCGGCTTCAGGTGTCAACCGGCCCGACGTGCTGCAACGCACCGGCAACTACCCGGTGCCGCCTGGGGCATCCGACATTCCCGGCCTGGAGGTCGCGGGCGTGATCGAGGACGGTGATGCGGCTGCACTGGCCGAGGTCGGGCTGGCCGTGGGGGACCACGTCTGCGCACTGGTGGCCGGTGGCGGCTACGCCGAATACTGTGTGGCTCCGGTGGGGCAGTGCCTGCCGGTGCCCCGTGGCTGGTCTGATCTGGAGGCCTCTGGGCTGCCGGAAACCTTCTTCACGGTGTGGAGCAACGTCTTCGACCGTGGGCGCTTGCAGGCCGGTGAAACCCTGCTGGTACAGGGAGGTTCCAGTGGCATCGGTGTCACCGCCATCCAGATGGCCAAGGCCATGGGGGCGACCGTCATCGTGACTGTGGGCAGCGAAGACAAGGCGCAGGCCTGCCTTGCGCTCGGCGCCGACCACGCCATTCTCTACAAGACGCAGGATTTCGTGCGCGAGGTGGCCGATTTCACCGCTGGCCGTGGCGTGGACGTCATCCTCGACATGGTGGCCGGCCCCTATGTGGCTCGCGAACTCGACTGCCTGGCCGAAGACGGGCGCCTGGTCATCATCGCGGTGCAGGGCGGTGTGAACGCCGAGATTCACGCCGGCAAGGTGTTGCGCCGGCGCCTCACCATCACCGGTTCCACACTGCGCCCGCGTCCGGTGGCCTTCAAGGCTGCCATCGCGCGCCAGTTGCGTGAGCACATCTGGCCGCTGCTGGAGTCCGGGCGTATCCGCCCCGTCGTATATGGCGTGTTCGCACCGGCCGAAGCTGCCCAGGCGCACGCGCTGATGGAGTCCAATCGGCACATAGGCAAGCTCCTGATCGACTGGGGCCGTATCGGCTGAAGGGGGCGAAATGAGGAAAAAACTCATTGTCGGCAACTGGAAGATGAACGGGAGCTTGCAAGCCAATGCCGCGTTGCTCGAGCAACTGCGCAACGGCTACGATCCCGCCCGCGCCGAACTCGCGGTGTGTGCCAGCGCGCCTTACCTGGCGCAACTGCAATCGTTGCTGGCAGGCTCCGGTATCGACTGGGGGGCGCAGGATGTTTCGGCTCACGAACCCGGTGCCTACACCGGCGAGGTCAGCGCCGAGATGCTACGTGATTTCGCCTGTCGTTATGTCATCGTCGGCCATTCGGAGCGTCGCCAGTACCACGGTGAGAGCGACGACGTGGTGGCGGCCAAGGCGCAGCGTGCGCTGTCGGCCGGCATCACCCCCATCGTGTGTGTGGGTGAGACCTGGCGTGACCGCGAAGCCGGGCGGACCGAGTTCGTGGTTAAACGTCAGTTGTCCGCCGTCATCCACACCGTCGGCCATTGCACCAGCGAAATCGTCGTGGCTTACGAGCCGGTCTGGGCCATCGGCACCGGCCAGACCGCCACGCCTGAACAGGCTCAGGCGGTGCATGCCGTGCTGAGGGCCCAGCTGCGTGCGGCCACGGCCCATGCGGATCGCAATCGCATCCTGTATGGCGGCAGCATGAACCCGGCCAATGCGGCCGCTCTGCTGGCCCAGCCCGACGTCGATGGGGGCCTGATTGGAAGCGCCTCCCTGGATGCGGGCCAGTTCCTGTCTATCGTGGCCGCCTGTCCATGGGTGGCCCAGTGATTATTCGGAGTCTTGTATGAACGTCCTGTTGACCATTCTTCTCGCGGTCCAATTGCTGTCGGCACTGGCCATGATCGGCCTCATCCTCGTCCAGCACGGCAAAGGGGCGGACGCCGGCGCCGCTTTCGGTGGAGGCGGGGCTGGCTCGGCGACTCTCTTCGGCGCCAGTGGCGGGGCCAACTTCCTGTCGCGCAGCACCGCCGTGCTGGCCACGGTGTTTCTGGCCTGCACCTTGGGCTTGGCCTATTTCGGTCATCAACGCCCGGTCGCCAGCAGCGGCAGCGTCCTGGAAAACCTGCCGGTGGAAACGGTGCCTGCCGCCCCTGCGCAAATCCCCGATGCCGTGCCCGCTCCGGCTGGTGCCGCCCAGATTCCCGGGCAGTGAGTCGGGCATCCGAAAAAACCCTGATTTTTCAAGGTAGAATCATGGTCTGTCGTGTGGCAGGTGAGGTACAGCAAGAGCCTGCCACCGATGAATTCCCTTGCCGACGTGGTGAAATTGGTAGACACGCTATCTTGAGGGGGTAGTGGCGAAAGCTGTGCGAGTTCGAGTCTCGCCGTCGGCACCAATTCAACAAGGCGCGCCTGGCGCGTCCGCAGGATAGCCAAATGAACCTAGAGCAATACCTTCCAGTTCTTTTGTTTATTCTGGTGGGTCTTGCAGTTGGGGTACTCCCCCAGGTGTTGGGCTACATTCTGGGGCCCAATCGGCCGGACCCGGAAAAAAACTCCCCTTACGAGTGTGGTTTCGAGGCCTTCGAGGACGCGCGCATGAAGTTCGATGTGCGCTACTACCTTGTTGCCATTCTGTTTATCCTGTTCGATCTCGAAATCGCATTCCTCATCCCCTGGGCGGTTGCGTTTTCCGACATTGGGGTGGTGGGCTTCTGGGCTGGGGTGATGTTCCTTGCCATTCTGGTCGTGGGCTTCATCTACGAGTGGAAAAAAGGCGCCCTGGACTGGGAATGACGTCGTCGAACCGGCAAGGAGTCTTGAATGATTGAGGGTGTCTTCAAGGAAGGCTTCATCACCACCAGCTACGACTCGGTGGTGAACTGGGCCAAGACGGGCTCACTGTGGCCCATGACTTTTGGTCTGGCCTGTTGTGCCGTCGAGATGATGCACGCCGCCACGGCGCGCTACGATCTGGCGCGATTCGGTGCCGAGGTTTTTCGAGCCAGTCCGCGTCAGTCCGATCTGATGATCGTGGCGGGCACGCTGTGCAACAAGATGGCGCCGGCCCTGCGCAAAGTCTACGATCAGATGGCCGAACCACGTTGGGTCATTTCCATGGGCTCCTGTGCCAACGGTGGCGGCTATTACCACTACAGTTACTCCGTGGTGCGTGGCTGCGACCGCATCGTGCCGGTGGATGTCTACGTGCCGGGCTGTCCGCCCACGGCCGAGGCGCTGATCTACGGCATCATCCAGTTGCAGCAGAAGATTCGTCGTACCAACACCATTGCACGCGCCTAAAGAGGCGGGGAGGCTCATTCGATGACAGACGCAGTCAAGGGTGCGGTTCATGTGGGGGTGTGGTCTGCCGTGCCACCGCAAGCGTTAAGGGATACCCTCGTGCAGACCCTGGGGGACCGGATCGCTCGCGCGGAGGTGGCGCGTGGTGAAGTCACGCTGGAGGTCCCGGCGGCCCGGTACACCGAGTCGATGCAGATCCTGCGCGATGCGCCCGGTTGCCAGTTCGAGCAGTTGGTCGATCTCTGTGGCATCGATTACGCCGAGTACCGTGACGGTGCCTGGGAGGGTTCCCGCTTTGCCGTGGTGGTGCACCTGTTGTCGGTGAGCCTGAATCAACGGGTGCGCGTGCGCGTGTTTTGCCCCGATGACGATTTTCCGGTCGTCGATTCCGTCACGTCGATCTGGTCTTCGGCAAACTGGTATGAGCGCGAGGCTTTTGACCTGTATGGCATTGTGTTCGAGGGTCACGAAGACCTGCGCCGCATCCTGACCGACTACGGCTTCATCGGGCACCCCTTCCGCAAGGACTTCCCGCTGTCCGGTCACGTCGAGATGCGCTACGACCCCGAGCGTCGCCGTGTGATCTATGAGCCGGTCACCATCGAGCCGCGCGAAATCACGCCGCGCATCATCCGTGAAGACAACTACGGCGGGCTGCACTGATCATGGCTGAAATCAAGAACTACACCCTGAACTTCGGTCCGCAGCATCCGGCCGCACACGGCGTGTTGCGCCTGGTGTTGGAGCTCGACGGCGAGGTCGTGCAGCGGGCCGACCCGCACATCGGGCTGTTGCACCGCGCCACAGAAAAGCTGGCCGAGCACAAGACCTTCATCCAGTCGCTGCCCTACATGGACCGTTTGGACTACGTGTCCATGATGTGCAACGAGCACGCCTATTGCCTGGCGATCGAGAAGCTGCTCGGCATCGAGGTGCCGATCCGTGCGCAGTACATCCGTGTGATGTTTGCGGAGATCACCCGCCTGCTCAACCACCTCATGTGGCTGGGCTCGCACGGCAACGACTGCGGCAGCTCGACCATCCTGATCTACTGCTTCCGCGAGCGCGAGGACCTGTTCGACATGTACGAAGCCGTCTCGGGGGCCCGCATGCACGCGGCGTACTTCCGTCCGGGTGGCGTCTATCGTGACCTGCCGGACAGCATGCCGCAATACAAGCACAGCAAGATCCGCAATGCCAAGGCGCTGGAGGAACTGAACAAGAACCGCCAGGGTTCGTTGCTCGATTTCATCGACGACTTCACCCAGCGTTTCCCCACCTATTTGGCCGAATACCACACCCTGCTGACCGATAACCGCATCTGGAAGCAGCGCACGGTGGGCATTGGCGTGGTCAGCCCCGAGCGTGCGCTCAACATGGGCATGACCGGCCCGATGCTGCGTGGATCGGGTATTGCCTGGGACCTGCGCAAAAAACAGCCCTATGACGTGTACGACCGTCTGGACTTCGATATTCCCGTGGGCAAGACCGGCGACACCTACGACCGCTACCTCGTCCGCATGGAAGAGATGAACCAGTCCAACCGCATCATCAAGCAATGCGTGGACTGGTTGCGGGCCAACCCCGGGCCGGTCATCACCGACAACCACAAGGTGGCGCCGCCTCCGCGCGAGGCCATGAAGTCCAACATGGAAGAGCTGATCCACCATTTCAAGCTGTTCACCGAGGGTTTCCATGTGCCCGAAGGGGAGGCCTACGCCGCGGTGGAGCATCCGAAAGGCGAGTTCGGCATCTATTTGGTCAGTGACGGGGCCAACAAGCCCTACCGTCTCAAGATCCGTGCCCCGGGTTTCGCCCACCTGTCCTGCATGAACGAGATGGCCAAGGGCCACATGCTGGCCGACGCGGTGGCCATCATCGGCACCATGGACATCGTGTTTGGAGAGATCGACCGATGAGCGCAACGCATCAGACCGTGCAGGCCCAGGCGTTTTCGGAAGCGACGCTGGCCCGCTTCGCCCGCGAAGTGGCCAAGTACCCGGCCGAGCAGAAGCAATCCGCCGTCATGGCGTGTCTGGCCATCGTCCAGCAGGAGCAGGGCTGGGTGAGCCCCGAGGCCGAAAAAGGGGTGGCCGACTATCTGGGCATGCCGCCCATCGCCGTGCACGAGGTCACCACCTTCTACAACATGTACAACCAAAAGCCGGTGGGCAAGTTCAAGCTCAACGTATGTACCAATCTGCCCTGTACGCTGCGCGACGGTGGCAAGGCGCTGCAGTACCTGGAACAGAAGCTCGGTATCCACATGGGAGAGACCACCGCTGACGGCCTGTTCACCCTGCAACAGAGCGAGTGCCTGGGTGCCTGTGCCGACTCGCCGGTGATGCTGGTCAATGATCGTCACATGTGCAGCTTCATGAGCCACGACAAACTCGATCAGCTCATCGACGGTCTCAAGGCTGCGGAGGGCAAGGTATGAACGCCCAACAAGTGCTTGCACAGTTCCAGGCCCGCGGCGTGGAAACCTGTTTTCACGATCGCCACATCAACCCCCAGATCTATGCCGGGTTGAACGGCAACAACTGGTCGCTCAAGGACTACGAGGCGCGCGGTGGCTACCAAGCTCTGCGTAAGATCCTCGGCCAGGACGGTGGCGAGGGCCTGACGCAAGACCAGGTCATTGCCACGGTCAAGGAGTCCGCCCTGCGCGGTCGTGGCGGTGCGGGCTTTCCCACCGGCTTGAAGTGGAGCTTCATGCCGCGCCAGTTCCCGGGCCAGAAATACCTGGTCTGCAATTCCGACGAGGGGGAGCCCGGCACCTGCAAGGATCGCGACATCCTCATGTACAACCCGCACATCGTCATCGAAGGCATGGCGATTGCGGCGTATGCCATGGGCATTTCCGTGGGCTACAACTACATCCACGGCGAAATCTTCCAGGTCTATGAGCGCTTCGAGGCCGCGCTGGAAGAAGCGCGTGCAGCGGGTTATCTGGGTGAACGCATCATGGGCTCGAACTTCTCGTTCCAGCTCCATGCACACCACGGTTTCGGTGCCTACATCTGCGGCGAGGAAACCGCGTTGCTCGAATCGCTGGAAGGCAAGAAGGGCCAGCCGCGCTTTAAGCCGCCGTTCCCGGCCAGCTTCGGCCTGTATGGCAAACCCACCACCATCAACAACACCGAGACCTTCGCGGCCGTGCCCTGGATCATCCGTCACGGTGGTCAGGCCTACCTCGAATGCGGCAAACCCAACAACGGTGGCACCAAGATCTTCTCTGTCAGCGGTGACGTGGAGCGCCCCGGCAACTACGAGATTCCGCTCGGCACGCCGTTCAGCAAGCTGCTGGAACTCGCCGGTGGTGTGCGCACCGGCCGTCAGCTGAAGGCTGTGATTCCGGGTGGGTCGTCCGCTCCGGTGCTGCCCGCCCACATCATGATGGACTGCACGATGGACTACGACTCCATCAGCAAGGCGGGCTCCATGCTGGGTTCCGGCGCGGTCATCGTGATGGACGACTCGCGCTGCATGGTCAAGTCGTTGCAGCGCCTGAGCTATTTCTACATGCACGAATCCTGCGGCCAGTGCACGCCGTGCCGTGAAGGCACGGGCTGGCTCTGGCGCATGGTCGATCGTATCGAACGCGGCGAAGGCAAGCCCAGCGATCTGGCCTTGCTCGACAACGTGGCCGAGAACATCATGGGCCGCACCATCTGCGCCCTCGGTGATGCGGCGGCCATGCCGGTGCGCGGCATGATCAAGCATTTCCGCCACGAGTTCGAGCACCACATCGAACACAAGACCTGCATGGTCCCGGCCTACGTCTGAGGCAAACATCGATATGGCCCCCACGCTCACTCATCGTTCGCTGCCCCCCGAGGGGGCGCCCGCCTTTCTTGGGGCGGCCCAGCGAAAGGCTTAACATGGTTGAAATCGAACTCGACGGCAAAAAGGTGGAGGTTCCGCCCGGCAGCATGGTGATGCATGCGGCCGAGAAGGCGGGGACCTACATCCCCCACTTCTGTTACCACAAGAAGCTGTCCATCGCAGCCAACTGCCGCATGTGCCTGGTGGACGTGGAAAAAGCCCCCAAACCCATGCCGGCCTGTGCCACACCGGTCACGCAGGGCATGATCGTGCGCACCAAGAGCGACAAGGCGATCAAGGCGCAGCAGTCGGTCATGGAGTTTCTGCTGATCAACCACCCACTGGATTGCCCCATCTGTGACCAGGGCGGGGAATGCCAGCTCCAGGATCTGGCCGTGGGCTATGGCGGTGGCACCTCCCGCTACGAAGAAGAAAAGCGCGTCGTGTTCCGCAAGGACGTGGGGCCGCTGATCGCCATGGAGGAGATGAGCCGCTGCATCCACTGTACCCGCTGCGTGCGATTCGGCCAGGAGATCGCTGGCGTCATGGAGCTCGGCATGTCGCACCGCGGCGAGCACTCCGAGATCGAAACCTTCGTCGGCCAGAGCGTGGACTCCGAACTGTCGGGCAACATGATCGACATCTGCCCGGTCGGCGCGCTGACCAGCAAACCCTTCCGTTACCAGGCCCGCACCTGGGAACTCTCGCGCCGCAAGAGCGTGAGCCCGCACGACTCCACCGGAGCCAATCTGATCGTGCAGGTGAAAAATCACCGCGTCATGCGTGTGGTGCCTCTGGAAAACGAGGCCGTCAACGAATGCTGGATCGCCGACCGCGACCGCTTCAGCTACGAGGCCCTCCATGGCGATGACCGCTTGACCCAGCCCATGCTCAAGCAGGGCGGCGTATGGAAGGAGGTCGACTGGCAGACCGCGCTGGAATACGTGGCCAACGGCCTCAAGCAGGTGCAGTCGGAGCAGGGCGCATCGGCCATCGGCGTGGTGGCCAGCCCGCACAGCACGGTCGAGGAACTGCACCTGGCCGGTGCCCTGGTGCGTGCTCTGGGCAGCCAGAACATCGATACCCGACTGCGCGCAGCCGACTATGGAAATGCCGCACCGGCCGGCTCGGCCCGCTGGCTCGGCCTGCCGATTGCCGAACTGTCAACGTTGGACCGCGTGCTGGTGGTGGGCTCGAACCTCCGCAAGGACCACCCCTTGTTTGCTCAGCGCATCCGCCAGGCTGCCCGCAAGGGGGCACAGGTGAATGCGCTCTGGGCGGCCCCCCAGGACTGGGCGCTGCCGGTGGCCAACGCCGTGCAGGCCGATCCGGGCTACTGGGCGCTTGCGCTGGCCGGTATCGCCGCCGCCGTGGCCGAAGCCAACCGCGTACCGGCACCGGCGAACGTGGAGATCACCGCCGACGCCCGTGCCGTGGCGGGTTCCTTGCTGTCGGGTGAACGCAAGGCCATTTTGCTCGGCAATGCCGCTGCTCACCACGAGCAGGCCTCCAGCCTGCTCGCGTGGGCGCAGTGGATCGGTGAGCAAACCGGCGCTCGTGTCGGTTACCTGACCGAAGCCGCCAACACCGTGGGCGCGCAGCTCGTGCGTGCCCTGCCGGGCGAGGGGGGGCTGAACGCCACCCAGATGCTGACCGGTGGGCTGAAGGCCGTGCTGCTGTTGAACGTGGAACCGGGGCTGGACACGGCCGTGTGCAGCCAGGGTCTGAAGCAGACCGACATGGTCGTCACCCTCAGCCCCTTCAAGACCAATCTGGACGTGAGCGACGTGCTGTTGCCGATCTCACCGTTCACCGAAACATCAGGCTCTTTCGTCAACGCCGAAGGGCGTCTGCAAAGTTTCTACGCAGTGGTCAAACCGTTGGGTGAAACCCGGCCGGCTTGGAAGGTGTTGCGCGTGTTGGGCAACCTGCTGGGCCTGCCTGGTTTCGATGCCGATACCTCGCAGGCCGTGCTGGCCCAGGCCCTGCCGGGCGTGGACCATGGCGCTGTCGTCGATGCCACCCGACTCGACAACCGCACCACCGCCCCCCTCGACACCCAGGTCACTTCCGGCACGCCCTGCGTGGCCGCGATCTACCAGCTCGACGGACTGGTGCGGCGTGCTCCGTCGCTGCAACTGACCGCCGATGGCCGGGCCGCCCGGCGTGCTGAAGAGGGAGTGTGCGCATGATCGACGCGATGTACTACGGTGGCCTGAACCTGCTGTCCGACCCGTGGTGGCAGACGGCGGCTTGGCCCGTCATCTGGAACCTGATCAAGATCGTGGCGGTGCTTGCGCCGCTTATGGGCGCGGTGGCTTACCTCACGCTATGGGAGCGCAGGCTGCTGGGCTTCATGCAGGTGCGCCTGGGCCCCAACCGGGTGGGCCCC
Organism: Tepidicella baoligensis; assembly: GCF_013432195.1. Classification (GTDB taxonomy): domain Bacteria; phylum Pseudomonadota; class Gammaproteobacteria; order Burkholderiales; family Burkholderiaceae_C; genus Tepidicella; species Tepidicella baoligensis. Next base: position 15,924 of record NZ_JACCDB010000007.1, read on the forward strand.
TTTGGCCTGCTGCAACCGATCGCCGACGCGGTCAAACTGCTGAGCAAGGAACTGATCAGCCCGACGGCCGCCTCCAAAGGGTTGTTCCGCCTGGGCCCGATCATGGCCATCATGCCGGCCTTGGCTGCCTGGGTGGCCGTGCCCTTCGGCCCCGAAGCCATCCTGGCCAATGTCAATGCCGGTTTGCTCGTCATCCTGGCCATCACCTCGATCGAGGTCTATGGGGTGATCATCGCGGGCTGGGCCTCGAACTCCAAGTATGCCTTCCTGGGGGCCTTGCGTGCCTCGGCTCAGATGGTCAGCTACGAGATCGCCATCGGGTTCTGTTTCCTGGTGGTGGTCATGACGGCCGGCAGCCTGCACCTGGGCGAAATCGTGTCCTCGCAGCAAAGCGGCATGTTCGCGGACATGGGCCTGAACTTCCTGTCCTGGAACTGGTTGCCGCTGTTGCCCATTTTCATCGTCTATCTGATTTCCGGCGTGGCCGAAACCAACCGCCATCCGTTCGACGTGGTGGAGGGGGAGGCCGAAATCGTGGCCGGTCACATGGTCGAGTATTCGGGCATGGGCTTTGCGATCTTCTTCCTGGCGGAATACGCCAGCATGTGGCTGGTGTCCATTCTCGCGGTGCTGATGTTCCTGGGTGGTTGGGACGCGCCGGTCGCCGCGCTGGATTTCATTCCCGGCTGGATCTGGCTGGGCATCAAGACCTTTGTGGTCGTCTCCATGTTCATCTGGATCCGGGCCACCTTCCCGCGCTTCCGCTATGACCAGATCATGCGTCTGGGCTGGAAGATCTTCATTCCGGTGACCCTGGTGTGGTTGCTGGTCGTGGGGGCCTGGATGCAGACCTCCTGGAACATCTGGAACTGAGGGAGGCATTCGGCATGTCTGCTACCGTTGTCGCGCCTTTTTCGATCAAGGATTTCTTCAAGAGCTTTTTGCTGGTCGAACTCATCAAGGGTATGGCCCTGACGGGCCGTTATGCGCTGCGTCGCAAGGTCACGGTCCAGTTTCCCGAGGAAAAGACGCCGTTGTCGCCGCGCTTTCGTGGTCTGCACGCCCAGCGCCGTTACGAAAATGGCGAAGAGCGTTGCATCGCCTGCAAGTTGTGTGAGGCCGTGTGCCCGGCCTTGGCGATCACCATCGAGTCGGCGGAGCGTGAGGATGGGACCCGCCGCACGACCCGTTACGACATCGACCTGACCAAGTGCATCTTCTGCGGCTTCTGCGAGGAGGCCTGCCCGGTCGATGCCATCGTGGAAACCCACATCCTCGAATACCACGGGGAAAAGCGGGGCGACCTGTATTTCACCAAGGACATGCTGCTGGCCGTGGGCGATCGCTACGAAAAAGAGATCGCCGCAGCCAAAGCGGCGGACGCCAAATACCGCTGAAAAACCAGGCAGAACAACATGGATTACCAAGCGGGCTTTTTTTACGTCTTTTCGGCCGTGCTGCTGTTCGCGGCGTTCAAGGTCATCACGGCGCGCAATCCGGTGCATGCCGTGCTGTACCTGATGCTGGCCTTCTCGCAGGCCGCCGCGGTGTGGCTGCTGCTCAAGGCCGAGTTCCTCGGCATCACGCTGGTGCTGGTCTATCTGGGCGCCGTGATGGTGCTGTTCCTGTTCGTGGTCATGATGCTCGACATCAACGTCGATGCCATGCGTCAGGGCTTCTGGCGGCACTTTCCACTCGCTGCCGTCTTGGGCGGCATCGTCAGTGCACAACTGATCGCCGTGCTGTGGGTCGGGTTCCCGACCCTGACGGTCAACGAGCTCGCCGCCACGTCCGCCATGCATGCACCGGATCACTCCAACACCTATGAACTGGGGGTGCTGTTGTACTCCGAGTACCTCATGCCCATTCAGGTGGCGGCCGTCATCCTGCTGGTTGCGATGATCGCGGCCATCGCCCTGACGCTGCGTCAGCGCAAGGACAGCAAAGCCATCGACCCTGGGGATCAGGTGCGGGTGAAGGCCGCCGACCGGCTGGTGGTGGTCCCGATGGCCGCCACACCCAAGGCCGCCGACACCGCAGTGGCGGCCAGCGAGGAGGGCAAGGCATGAGCACGTTGACACTGGGGCATTTCCTGTCGCTGGGCGCGATTCTGTTTGCGCTGTCGGTGGTCGGGATCTTCCTGAACCGCAAGAACCTGATCGTGCTGCTGATGGCCATCGAGCTGATGCTGCTGGCGGTGAACATGAACTTCGTGGCGTTCTCCCACTACCTGGGCGATCTGCACGGCCAGGTGTTCGTGTTCTTCATCCTGACCGTCGCGGCCGCCGAGTCGGCCATCGGTCTGGCGATTCTCGTCCTGCTGTTCCGCAACAAGTCGTCCATCAATGTGGACGAACTCAACACGCTCAAGGGCTAAGGCTCGGGGCCCAACGACTTCACAAGCATGAGTACAAGCCTTTCTGCAAGCACGCTGCTGGCGGTTCCCCTGGCGCCGCTGGTGGGGTCGGCATTGGCCGGCATCCTGGGCACCAAGCTGGGCGGCAACTGGTTCGGTCGCCGCCTCTGCCATTCCCTCACCATTTTGGGTGTGCTGGTGTCGTTCATCCTCTCGGCCATGACGCTCAAGGCCGTGGCCATGGACGGCGCCCGCTTCAACGAGACCATTTACGAATGGATGGTCATCGGCGGCCTGAAGATGGAGATCGGCTTTCTGGTCGATGGCCTCACGGCCATGATGATGTGCGTGGTGACCTTCGTGTCGCTGATGGTGCACATCTACACCATTGGCTACATGGAAGAGGACGCAGGCTACAACCGCTTCTTCGCCTACATCTCGCTGTTCACCTTCTCCATGCTCATGCTGGTCATGAGCAACAACCTGCTGCAACTGTTCTTCGGCTGGGAGGCGGTGGGGCTGGTGTCGTACCTGCTGATCGGCTTCTGGTACAACAAGCCCACGGCCATTTTTGCCAACATGAAGGCTTTTTTGGTCAACCGGGTGGGCGACTTTGGCTTCATCTTGGGCATCGGCCTGATCGCGGCCTACACCGGCTCGCTCAATTACACCGAGATTTTCGAGAAGCTCCCCGAGCTTGCCCAAGTCGAGTTCCCTTGGTACATCCTCGGTCAGGACGCCATGCTGATGACGGTGATCGGTATCTGCCTGTTCATCGGCGCCATGGGCAAGTCGGCACAGTTTCCGCTGCACGTCTGGCTGCCGGATTCCATGGAAGGTCCGACGCCCATCTCGGCCCTGATCCACGCCGCCACCATGGTGACGGCCGGCATCTTCATGGTGGCGCGCATGTCGCCCATCTATGAACTGTCGGATGCGGCGCTCAACTTCATCCTGGTGATCGGCGCCATCACAGCGCTGTTCATGGGCTTCATGGGCATCATCCAGAACGACATCAAGCGCGTGGTGGCCTATTCCACCCTCTCGCAGCTCGGCTACATGACGGTGGCGCTCGGTGCCTCCGCCTACTCGGTGGCGGTGTTCCACCTGATGACCCACGCCTTCTTCAAGGCACTGCTGTTCCTCGCGGCCGGCTCAGTCATCATCGGTATGCACCACAATCAGGATATCCGCTGGATGGGCGGGCTGCGCAAGTACATGCCCATCACCTGGATCACCTTCTTGCTGGGCACGCTGGCGCTGATCGGCACGCCGCTGTTCTCGGGCTTCTATTCCAAAGACAGCATCATCGAGGCGGTGCACTTCAGCAACCTGCCGGCCTCGGGTTTTGCCTACTTCGCTGTGCTGGCGGGCGTGTTCGTGACGGCGTTTTACTCGTTCCGTCTCTATTTCCTCGTCTTCCACGGGCAGGAGCGTTACGACCAGAACCCGGACGCGCACCACGACGACCACCACCATGATGACCATGGCGACGGCAAGCCACACGAGTCGCCCTGGGTGGTGACCGTGCCGCTGCTGCTGCTGGCCATCCCGTCGGTGGTGATCGGCTACATGACCATCGGCCCGATGCTGTTCGGCGACTTCCTGGCCGATGCCATCACGGTGAACACCGAAGCACACCCGGCCATGGCTGAGTTTGCCGCGATGTTCACCAGCCCCCTGGGCATGGTCGCGCACGCTTTCTTCACCCCGCCGCTGTATCTGGCGGCCGCCGGGGCGCTGACGGCCTGGTACATGTACATGGTCAACCCGGCGCTGCCGGCAGCCATCGCGCGCAAGCTGCGTCCGATCGTGGTCATCCTGGAAAACAAGTACTACATGGATTGGATCAACGAAAACATCATCGCCAAGGCCGCCCGTGGCATCGGCATCGGCCTGTGGAAGGGGGGAGACCGCGGCATCATCGAAGGTGCAGTGGTCAACCTGAGCTGGAAGATCGTCGGTTTCGTGGCGGGTATCGTGCGCCGCGTGCAGACCGGCTACCTCTACCACTACGCTTTCGTGATGATCGTCGGGGTGCTGGCGTTCATGACCTACTTCGTCTGGCTCGCCAAATAAGGAGAACAAGAACATGGGTTTGCTGAGCCTTGCGATCTGGACGCCGATCCTTTTCGGTGTCGTCCTGCTCGCGATCGGTCGAGACGAGCACGCCGGCATGGTGCGCTGGATCGCACTTATCGGTGCGTTGCTCGGACTGGCCGTGACCATTCCGCTGTACACCGGCTTCGAGGTCGGGTCCGCTGCCATGCAGTTCGTCGAAAAGGCGGTCTGGATCGAGCGCTTCAACGTTCACTACCACCTGGCGGTGGACGGCATCTCGCTGTGGCTGGTGCTGCTGACCGCGTTCATCACGGTGATCGTGGTGATCGCGAGCTGGGAGTCCATCACCGAGCGCGTGAACCAGTACATGGGCGCGTTCCTGATCCTCTCGGGTTTGATGATCGGCGTGTTCGCGGCGGCCGACGCGATGCTGTTCTACATCTTCTTCGAAGCCACGCTGATCCCGATGTACCTCATCATCGGCATCTGGGGAGGACCGAACAAGATTTACGCGGCTTTCAAGTTCTTCCTCTACACGCTGCTCGGCTCGTTGCTGTTGTTGATCGCGCTGATCTATCTCTACAACGTCTCGGGGGGTACCTTCGATCTGGCCATCTGGTACCAACTGCCTTTGAGCAGCGCCGAGCAAACGCTGCTGTTCTTTGCCTTCTTCGCGGCCTTTGCGGTCAAGGTTCCCATGTGGCCGGTGCACACCTGGTTGCCCGACGTGCACGTGGAAGCGCCGACCGGGGGGTCCGCCGTGCTGGCCGCCATCATGCTGAAGTTGGGGGCCTATGGTTTTCTGCGTTTCTCGCTGCCCATCCTGCCCGATGCCTCCCAGGAGTGGGCCGGGCTGATGATTGGCCTGTCGCTGGTGGCCGTGATCTACGTCGGCCTGGTGGCGATGGTCCAGCAGGACATGAAGAAGCTGGTGGCCTACTCGTCGGTGGCGCACATGGGCTTTGTGTCGCTGGGCTTCTTCCTGTTCAACGACCTGGCCTTGGCCGGAGCCATCGTCCAGATGATCGCGCACGGCTTCGTCTCGGCCGCCATGTTCCTGGGCATCGGCGTGCTCTACGACCGCGTGCATTCGCGTGAAATCGCCGACTACGGCGGGGTCATCAACACCATGCCCAAGTTCGCCGCTTTTGCGCTGCTGTTCACCATGGCCAACGCGGGCCTGCCGGGTACGGCCGGTTTCGTGGGCGAATGGATGGTGATTTTGGGCGCGGTCCAGGTCAATTTCTGGGTCGGTTTGGGGGCTGCGACCGCGCTCATCCTCGGCGCTTCGTATTCGCTGTGGATGTTCAAGCGCGTCTACCTGGGCGCGGTGGCCAACGACAACGTCAAAGCGCTGCTGGACATCAACAAGCGCGAGTTCTTCGTCATGGTGTTGCTGGCCATCATGGTGTTGTACATGGGGGTCTATCCCAAGCCGTTCACCGATGTGATGATGCCGTCCGTGACCGAGCTGCTGCAGCACGTGGCGGTTTCCAAGTTGCCTTGAGTCGCATCCACTGGTTTTGAAAGAGCACCACAATGATTGACAGTCTCAGCTGGGCCACGGTCTATCCCGAACTGCTGCTATTGGGCGCGGCCTGTGTGATCGCGATCTATGACTTGTTCGTCAAGTCGCCCCTGCGCGGTTCTACCCACCGCCTCACGCTCCTGACCCTGGCCGTGGTAGCCGTGCTCACCGGCTATATGGCTTCCAGCGGGGAAACCCTGAGCGGTTTCGGCGGCATGGTCGTGAGCGACCCGATGGGCAACTGGCTCAAATGTTTCGCGGCCATTGCCATGCTGGTGACGCTGGTCTATGGGCGTTCCTACGCCGGCGCACGCGACATGCTGCGGGGCGGCGAACTGTTCACGCTGGCCATGCTGGCGTTGCTGGGCATGTTCGTGATGATCTCCGGGCACAACTTCCTGGTGATCTATCTCGGTCTGGAGCTGTTGACCCTGTCCAGCTATGCCTTGGTGGCTCTGCGGCGCGACGATTTGCAAGCCACCGAGGCGGCGATGAAGTATTTCGTGCTCGGTGCGCTGGCCAGCGGCTTCCTGCTGTATGGTCTTTCGCTGGTATATGGCACCACCGGATCGCTCGATATCCCGACCGTGACACAGGTCATCGCTGCGGGTGTCGATCAACCCCAGGTGCTGGTGCTCGGCCTGGTGTTCGTGGTGGCCGGTCTGGCCTTCAAGTTGGGTGTGGTTCCCTTCCACATGTGGGTGCCCGACGTGTACCATGGCGCGCCGACCGCCGTCACCCTCCTCATCGGGGGGGCGCCCAAACTGGCGGCCTTTGCCATCGTGATGCGCCTGCTGGTGGAAGGGCTGGTTCCCCTGGCTTTCGATTGGCAGCAGATGCTGGCGGTTCTGGCGGTGGTGTCGTTGCTGGTGGGCAACCTGGCTGCCGTGGCGCAGACCAACTTCAAGCGCATGCTCGCCTTCTCCACCATCGCGCAGATGGGCTTCATGCTGCTGGCCCTGGTGGCCGGCGTCGGGGCGGGCGGTGATGGCAGCAACATGACCAATGCCTACAGCGCGGCCATGTTCTATGTGGTGACTTACGTGCTCACCACGTTGGCCACCTTCGGTGTCGTGCTGCTGCTGACCCGACAAGGCTTCGAGTCGGAGGAGATCGCCGATCTGGCGGGCCTGAACCAGCGCAGCCCGCTCTATGCCGGTGTGCTGGCGGCGTGTATGTTCTCGCTCGCGGGCGTGCCGCCGCTGGTGGGTTTCTATGCCAAGCTGTCGGTGTTGCAGGCCCTGTTGGAAGCAGGCGGCAGCGCTCACCTCTGGCTGGCCATCTTTGCCGTGCTGATGTCGCTGGTCGGGGCGTTTTACTACCTGCGCGTGATCAAGGTCATGTATTTCGACGCTCCGAGCCAGACCGCCACCATCGAGGCGCCCCTGGATGTGCGGGCAGTGCTGTCGGTGAACGGTGCGCTGGTGCTGCTGCTGGGGATCGTTCCGGGGGGCCTCATGGCATTGTGCGTTCAGGCCATCGCTGCCATGATGGCTTGAGTGAAGCAGCGGTGTCATGACATCGACGTTTTCCGTGTGGTTGGTCATAGGTTTGGCGCTGTTTTGTGCCAACTTGCCTTTCCTCAATGACCGGGTGCTGGCGCTGGTGCCTTTGAAGATCGGACGTAAACCGCTGTGGGTGCGTCTGCTGGAATTGCTGCTGCTGTATTTCGTGGTCGGTGCCGTGGGGCTGGCCTTGGAGCATCACGAAGGGCAAATCTACCCACAGGGGTGGGAGTTCTATGCCATCACGGCCGCGATGTTCCTCACCTTCGCATTCCCTGGTTTCGTTTACCGGTATCTGGTGCGCCGACGCTGAAGGGGCGGCAGAGCCACGATAATCGGGCCTATGAAGGTGCTGGATCTGGCCTGTGACCACGGGCATGTGTTTGAGGGGTGGTTTGCGTCGGAAGACGATTACGCCGCCCAGCGCAGCCGTGGCTTGCTGGAATGCCCGGTGTGCGGTTCGGTGCATGTGGAAAAGCGGCTGACCGCGCCCCGGCTCAATTTGGGCAAGGGCCAACCAAGCGCTGCAGCAGCCCCGCATGCCGATCATCCTGAAGCGGCTGCCGGGGCGCGTGAGCAGCTGGCATGGCCACGAGACGTTCAAGCGGCCTTTGTTCAGGCCTTGCGGCATGTCGTTACCCACACGGAAGACGTAGGTGAGCGCTTTGCCGAGGAAGCCCGCCGGATGCACCATGGTGAGATACCCGCACGTGGCATCCGGGGGCAGGCCTCGGTGCGCGAGGCCGCTGAGCTGGTGGAGGAAGGTATCGAGATCGTTCCCTTGCCCGACCTTCCCTTGCTCAAGAAAACCCTGCAGTGAGCCCTGTGCTCAGGGGTACAGACCCCTGAGGTCGCGTGCATGCAGGATGCGTTGGCAGGCCACGATGAAGGTGGCCGTGCGCAGGCTGACGCCATGGTCCTCTGCCACCTGCCAGATGGCTGCGAACGCACCGCGCATGATTCTGGCCAAGCGGTCGTTGATTTCCTCCTCGCTCCAGAAGAAGCTGGAGAAATCCTGTACCCATTCGAAGTAACTCACGGTCACACCGCCGGCGTTGGCGATCACGTCGGGGATGACGAGCACGTTGCGTTCTTTGAGGATGTCGTCGGCCAGCGGCGTGGTGGGGCCGTTCGCGCCTTCGATGATCATGCGTGCCCGGATGCGGCCGGCATTCGCCTCGGTGATCTGCCGTTCCAGGGCCGCCGGGACGAGGATGTCGCAATCGACGTCCCAGAACTGATCGGTGGGCAGGGCCTCGGCATGGGGAAAGCCAGCGACGCTGCCGGTGCTGGCCACGTGCTGTGTCAGGGCCGGGATGTCGATGCCGCCCGGGTGGTACACCGTGCCGGCATGGTCCTGCACCGCGACGATGCGTGCGCCGGCTTCGGCAAACAGTTTGCCGGTGACGCCCCCCACATTGCCGAAGCCCTGAATGGTCACACGGGCTCCTTGAATGTCCAGTCCGATGCGCCGGGCCGCTTCCTGACCGATGATGAAAACGCCGCGGCCCGTGGCTTCGCGTCGTCCCAGCGAGCCGCCAAGGTCGATCGGTTTGCCGGTGACGACGCCGGTGGCCGTTTCACCCACGTTCATCGAGTAGGTGTCCATCATCCAGGCCATGACGGCTTCGTTGGTGTTGACGTCGGGTGCGGGAATGTCCTTGGTCGGGCCGATGATGATGCCAATCTCGCTGGTGTAGCGGCGGGTGACGCGTTCGAGCTCGGCGGCCGTCAATTCCTTCGGGTCCACCCGGATACCGCCTTTGGCGCCTCCGTAGGGTACGTTCACGGCGGCGTTCTTGATCGACATCCACGCCGCCAGCGCCATGACCTCGGAGAGGGTCACGTCTTGGTGGAAGCGCACGCCGCCTTTGCCCGGACCTCGCGACGTGTTGTGTTGAACCCGGTAGCCTTCGTAGTGGGCCACACGGCCATCGTCCAGGTGGACGGGGACGTCCACGATCAGGATGCGCTTGGGGCGCTTGAGGGTTTCCACCCAGCGTCCGAGTTTGCCCAGGTAAGGGGTGACGCGGTCTACTTGTTGGAGAAAATCGCCCCACGGCCCGAGGTGGCTCGGGTCCAGATAAGAAGGCAGGGCGTGCGCAGATTCGGGTTTCAGGCTCATGACCTCAAAGTGGTGGTGAACAAGCCATCAGCTTACGAGGAGCTTGCAGACTTGTCCAAGGCCGCGTGGTGATGCCCTCATGCATTCCTTGCATGAGGATCAGCGTGGTGATTCCAAGGGGCGGGGCACCATGGGTTGCCAGAGCACTTCCGGCGATCCCTCGGCCGCGGCGGGGTAGCGTGTGCCGTTCACCGTCAGGCCATTGGCCGACAGTTTGCCTGCGGTGGTGGGCCCGATGCCGCGTACTCGGCGGATGAAATCGTCCCAATCGCGGAAGGGCTGCTCGCGACGGGCCTCGACGATGCGCTGGCTCGTGGCCGGCCCGATGCCCTTGATGGCCACGAGATCCTGAGGGGGGGCTTGGTTGGCTTCCACGGCCGACCAGGCCAGGCCGATCTGGGTCAGCAAGGCCAAGACGAGCAGCCTGAAGCCCAGGCGACACTTGAACGTGTTCATGAATTCTCCCTGACGTGTTGTCATTGCACAATGAGGTGCATTGCTGTCGAGTCCTGCCATGATAGATCCTCGAACCATCCCTGTCGTGGGGGTGGACCATCACCTGCCGCCGGTCAGCCCCCAGCGTTGCCAGCCCGAAGCCTTGCGCGAGCGGTTCCGCGCGCCGCCGCCTTGGGCGCCCGAGGTGCGCCAAGAGCCCCGCTTCACCGACCGGCCCGTCATGCACGCGGCCGTGCTCATTCCCTTGGTGATGCGGGTGCAGCCCACGGTGCTGTTGACGCAACGCACGGCACATTTGCCCACGCACGCTGGGCAAGTCGCCTTTCCAGGCGGGAAAATCGATGCCGGCGACAGCGATGCCGTGGCTGCCGCACTGCGTGAAGCCCGGGAGGAGGTGGGTCTGTGGCCAGATGCCGTGGAGGTGCTGGGGACTTTGCCAGAATATGTCACCGGCACGGCGTTCGTCGTGACGCCGGTGGTGGCCTTGGTCGATCCGGCGCACACGTTGCAGCCCAATCCCCATGAGGTGGCCGATGCCTTCGAGGTGCCGCTGGCCTACCTGATGAACCCAGCACACCATCGCCGGCACGAGGTGCTGTGGGAAGGCCATCTGCGGCAATGGTTTTCCATGCCCTATTACGATGGGCGTCAAGAGCGTTTCATCTGGGGGGCGACGGCGGGCATGGTGCGCAATTTATACCGCCTGCTGAGCGCATGATTTCGGGTTATCCCGAGGCGCACCCGCGTGCGGCTTGCCATTCGATCGCTATGATGCCGGCATGAGTTTTTTCGCGATTCTGCTGGCGCTCATGCTCGATCAGGCCAAGCCGCTGGGGCGCCACAACCCGATTCACGAGGGCATGCGCTCGTGGGCGCGCTGGACGCGCCAGACGCTCGATGCCGGACAGTCGCATCATGGCTGGCTCACCTGGGCGCTGGCCGTGCTGGGGCCTGCGTTGGCCGCGGCTGTGGTGTATGGGGTGTTGTGGGCGATTCATGGGCTGTTGGCCTTTGTTTGGTTGACGTTCACGCTTTATCTCACGTTGGGGTTTCGGCAATTCAGCCACCATTTCACGGCCATTCGCGTGGCCCTGGAGTCGGGCGACGAGGCGGGTGCGCGGGCCGCGCTGGCTCGTTGGAAGGGCGGGGAGGTGGCCGAGCTGCCGCGTGAGGAATTGCTTCGGCAGGCGATCGAGCACGCTGTCGTGGCCGCCCATCGGCATGTGTTCGGGGTGCTGGTGTGTTTCGTGGTGTTGGCGGCTTTCGGGCTCGGGCCAGCCGGTGCGGTGCTCTATCGCATGGCTGAACACGTGTCCCGGCGCTGGCAGCAGACGGCGCCGATGGCGGGGGACAGTGACGCGTCCAGGCAAGCCGCCCTCACGGGCTGGCACTGGATCGATTTCCTGCCGGTACGTGTGACCGCGCTGGCTTTTGCGGTGGTGGGGAACTTCGAGGAAGCCATCGCGAACTGGCGCCAGGAGCGTCCAGCCTCTGCGGGCAACGATGCGGTGTTGCTCGCCGCCACAGCCGGAGCGATCAACGTTCGTTTGGGTGGTCAACTCGCCGGGGCCGGATCGGCCGATGATGCCGGCTGGGAGGGGGCTTCCAGCCGAGCGCCCCAGTTGGCGCATCTTGCCAGTGTGGTGGGTTTGGTGTGGCGCTCGGTCCTGCTCTGGTTGTTGCTGTTGGCCTTGGGGATGTTGGCCAGATTTTGGTAGGTGGTGCGCTCGGCTTGGCGGTTCAATAGCGTCGGGCGGCCGCCAATTCCTCGTACAGGTCGGTGTAGAGTCGGTGGCGTTGTTCATGGATGCCGTGGCCGATCGCGGCCAGCACGGCGCATCCGGGTTCGTGGCGGTGGCTGCAGTTGTGGAACCGGCACTGTCCCAGATAGGGCTCGAAGTCGGGCATGAGCGACGCCAGTCGCTCCACCGGGATGTGGTGCAGACCGAATTCCTGAAAGCCGGGGGAATCGATCAGCGCGGAGCGGCGATCCGGATCGAGCCAGTACCAGGTGGTGCTCGTGGTGGTGTGCCGGCCGGAGTGCAGGGCCTTCGAGATCTCGCCGGTGGCGGCCTGGGCATGCGGGACCAGCCGGTTGACCAAAGTGCTTTTGCCGGTGCCTGAAGGGCCGAGCACCAGGGTGGTCTGCCCCAGGAGCCGCGCCTGTAAAGTGTCCAGCCCCTCGCCGCTGAGCAGACACAGGGGCAGGACGGTCTGGCCCATGTCGCGGTAGGGCTGCAGCCGGGTCCAGGCGCGCTCGAAGGGCTCGGTCAGGTCGCGTTTGTTCAGCACGATCAGTGCCGGCAGCCGTTCGGCACGGGCAGCGATCAGTGCCCGGTTCAACTGGCTCTCGGAAAACACCGGCTCTGCTGCCAGCAGGATGAGCACTTGGTCCAGATTGGCTGCGAAGGATTTGGTCCGCAGTTCGTCCTGCCGATAGAGGAGGTTGCGCCGTTCCTCGATCTGCTCGATGGTGCCTTCGTCCTGGCTGGCCTGCCACCAGACCCGATCGCCCACGACGGGGGTCTGGCGCTTGCCACGCGGGTGGCACAGGCGCCGCTCTCCGGTTTCGGTCTCGACCCAGCAGTGGCGGCCGTGGGTCGCCACCACCGTTCCTCGTTTCCAGCCAGGCTTCATGTGTGGGTACTCATGCGGGTACTACGGGTCCGGGCAGTCGTGCCAGCCGTTCACCAGCCGGCGGGTGAGAGTAGTAGAAACGCACGAACACCGGGTCGGGGGTGAGGGTGCTGGCGTTGTCCTTGTGCAGCTTCAGCAACGCGCTGGCCAGGGCGTGGCCGTCTGCGTGCTGGGTAGCGTAAGCATCTGCCTCGAATTCGTGCCGCCGCGACAGGGCGCTGGTCAGGGGGGTCACGAAGAAGGTGAACAACGGCACCACACTCATGAACAGGATCAGGGCCAAGGCGCTGTTGCCGTGGGTGAGGCTGGGCGTGACCCCCAGGCCGGTGTAGAACCAGGGCTGTTGGGCGGCCCAACCGAGCAGGGCGAAGCCGAACAGGCTGACACCGAACGACAACACGATGCGCTGGACGATGTGACGGTGTTTGAAATGCCCGAGTTCGTGGGCCAGGACCGCATCGATCTCCGAGGGGGTGAGTTGTTGCAGCAGGGTGTCGAAGAACACCACGCGCTTGGCTGGACCGAAGCCGGTGAAGTAAGCGTTGGCATGGGCGCTGCGCTTGCTGCCGTCCATGACGTAGAGGCCCTTGGCGCTGAAGCCGCAGCGCGCCATCAGGGCTTCGACGCGCTGGCGCAGCGTGGTGTCCTCCAGCGGCTCGAAGCGGTTGAACAAGGGAGCGATCACGCTGGGGTAGAGCACCAGCAGAAGCAGGTTGAAACCCATCCATGCCATCCAGGCCAAGAGCCACCAGAGCGGGCCGGCACTGTCCATCAGCCACAGCACCAGCGCCACGATGGGCAGGCCGATGACGGCACCGAGCAGCAGTCCCTTGATGCCATCGGCCAACCACAGGCGCCAAGTCATGCGGTTGAAGCCGAACCGTTCTTCGAGTCGGAATGTGCGGTACCACGCCAGCGGCAGGTCGATCAGTGCACCGATCAGCACGAATGCGGCGACCAGCGCGACCTGCTGATGCAGGCCCGCGCCCATCCAGGCGAGCAACGTCTGCTGCAGGGCTTGGAGCCCACCCAGCAGCGTCCAGCCGACCAGGATGGCGGACCCCAGAGCCATTTCCAGCATGCCCAGCCGTGTCTTGGCCAGGGTGTAGCGGGCTGCCTTTTGATGGGCTGCCAAGTCCACCGTTCGGTCGAAAGGGGCGGGAACCTCATGGCGGTGGGCCGCCACATGCCGCATCTGACGGCTGGCCAGCCACAGACGGGTGAGCAGGCTGGCCAGCAAGACCACGCAAAAAGTGGCCGTCCAGAGCAGCTCTGCTGAGATGGAAACAACATTCATGGCCACAAGTCTAGCCAAGTTGATGGGGGCGCGTTCGGGATCGGCGAAAATCTCGCCCCATGGATGCACACATCAATGCCTCTGAGGCTGCGGGGCGGCCGCCCGAACTCACCAAGAGCGACCAGAATCTGGTCTGGATTGATTGCGAGATGAGCGGGCTGGATCCGGACAAAGAGCGGCTGCTCGAGGTGGCGGTGGTCATCACCGGCCCACAACTGACACCGCGTATCGATGGGCCTGTGCTGGTGATCCATCAGAGCGATGCCGTTCTCGACGCCATGGACAACTGGAACAAAGGGACACACGGCAAGAGCGGCCTGATCGACAAGGTGCGTGCCAGCACCTTGTCGGAGGCCGACGCCGAGGAGCAATTGCTGGACTTCATCCGGCGCTATGTGCCCAAAAATGGTTCCCCCATGTGTGGCAACACCATCGGCCAAGACCGGCGTTTTCTGGTCAAGTACATGCCGAAGCTGGAGGGGTACTTCCATTACCGCAACCTGGACGTGAGCACCCTCAAGGAGCTGGCCAAGCGCTGGCGCCCCGAGGTGTATGCGGCCTTCAAGAAGCAGCAACGGCACACGGCGCTGGCCGATGTGCACGAGTCGATTGACGAACTGGAGCACTACCGGCAACATTTCCTGCGCTGAATCTGCCCCCATCCTTTCCCGCAATGGTCGATCGCCTGCCCTCAGAGCGACGGCGGCCCAGATACTTCGAAACCACATGAACATCCCTCTCAAGCCTGCCACCCGAGCGGGCGAAGAACACCTGCGCCAGATGCTGCGGTTGGCGGCTGCGGTGGCGTTTCTGGTGGCCGTCGGGCTTTACGCGGCCTTCCATGTCACCCGCCTGCCCGGCCTGAGCACGCAGGCACTGTGGTTCCTGGTCGTGGCCGCGGCCGTGGGTGGCTACATGGCCATGAACATCGGCGCCAACGACGTGGCCAACAACATGGGGCCGGCGGTCGGTTCCGGCGCCATCACCCTGGGCTGGGCGATCTTGATCGCCGCTGTGTTCGAGGCCCTGGGGGCGATCGTCGCAGGCGGGGAGGTCGTCGGCACCATCAAGGGGGGAATCATCGACACCCGTGCCTTCGATGACCCTGAGCGCTTCACCTGGCTGATGCTGGCGGCCCTGCTGGCGGGCGCGCTCTGGTTGAACCTGGCCACCATGCTGGGGGCGCCGGTCTCCACCACCCACTCCATCATCGGTGCGGTGATGGGGGCGGGTATTGCCGCCGGCGGGTGGGGCCTGGTCAACTGGGGCACCATCGGCTCCATCGTGGCCAGCTGGGTGATTTCGCCGCTCATGGGTGGCGTGATCGCGGCCGGGTTTCTCTATGTGATCAAGCGCACGATCACCTACCAGGGCGACATGTCGCAGGCGGCGGCCCGGATGGTGCCGCTGCTGGTTGCTCTCATGGTCTGGGCCTTCGGCACATTCATGTTGCTCAAGGGCGTCTCCCAAATCATGAAGGTGAGCTTTCAGGTGGCGCTGATCGGAGGGCTGGCCATGGCGGTGGCGGCTTACCTGCTGCTGCGCCAGCCGATCAGCCTCGCTGCGCGGCGTCTGCCCAGCAGCAAGGACAGCGTCAACGCCCTGTTCACCTGGCCGCTGGTGTTCGCGGCAGCCCTGCTGAGCTTTGCCCACGGGGCGAACGACGTGGCCAACGCGATCGGTCCGCTTGCTGCGATCTATGAGGCCGTGGCCAGTGGCGCGGTGGCTGCTCGTGCAGTGACGCCGATGTGGATCATGATCCTGGGGGCGATCGGGCTGTCGGTGGGGCTGGCGCTCTATGGTCGACGTCTCATTCTCACGGTGGGCAAGGAGATCACGGAGCTCGACCGCATGCGGGCCTACTCGATTGCCATGGCGGCCACCATCACGGTGATCGTGGCCGCGCAACTGGGCATGCCGGTGTCCACCACCCACGTGACGATCGGGGCGGTGTTCGGTGTGGGTTTCCTGCGGGAGTTGCTCAAGGTCAATTACGCCAAGATGGAGGCGGTGGTGCGTGCCGGGCATCAGGGCGAGGACCGAGAGGCCGTGGAGGCCTACCTGGTCCGGTTCGAGGCCGCGCCCGTGGACGAGAAAAAGCGCATGCTGGCGGAGATGAAGCGGCGCGCGGATGCGTTCAAGCACAAAACGGCGCTCCTGGAGCCTGTGCAGCAAAGCGTACCGGCGCCGTTCGACAAGAAGGAGCGCAAGGCCTTCAAGAAGGCCTACAAGAAGGAGCTGGTCAAGCGCTCCGTGGTGATGCGCATCGTCGCGGCCTGGATCGTGACCGTGCCGGCCACAGCGGTGTTGGCTGCGCTTCTGTACCACTTGTTGGTGGACATGCTGTCTGCGTGAGACATGGGGGGTTGGGGGAAAACCCTCAATCTATGGCATAATGAGAAGCTCATCCCTGAATTGGGGGTGAATTCTTGCATCTGCCTCACGCTCTGCGGGATGGGCGATCGGCTTGAGCCGAATATCGGGTTTACCCATGACCTGCGCCCACAATCCCATGCGTCGCTGGGCCGTCTGAGGGCGGCGCTGTGCCGCCGATTTGTTTGTGGTCGATGTTTCTTTCCACCACGAACCGATCGGGCACACCGAGGCGCTGATATCTGCCTGTGCTCGTGGAGTTCTGTTGCGCCTCATGGCGCATGGACCGACGACATGACAGAAAACCTGAATTTCCAACTTCCCGCTGCCACACCGGCCATCCCCGAGGCGTTTGCCGCGCTCGGCTTAGCACAGCCGCTGCTCCAGGCAGTCGCCGATCTCGGCTTCACCCAGCCCACCCTTGTTCAGCAGGCAGCGATCCCGAAGGCCATGCAGGTGGATACCGAAGGCCACGCATACACCGATCTGATGGTGTCGAGCCAGACCGGCAGCGGCAAGACGGCGGCTTTTTTGCTGCCTGTGCTTCACACCTTGATCGAGCAACAAGCAGCCCGCGATGCGCAGGAGCGCGCCGACTGGGATCGCCAGGTGGCCGAGGCCGAGGCTGCTGGCAAGCCGGCACCGAAGCGCCCGAAGCGCAACAACCCGTTGCTGGCGCGCCATTTCAAGCCCGCCGTGCCGGGCGCGCTGGTGCTCTGTCCCACGCGTGAACTGGCCCAGCAGGTGGCCCATGACGCCATCGATCTGGTCAAGCATTGTCGTGGCCTGCGCATCGCCAACGTGGTGGGGGGCATGCCTTACCAGATGCAGATCGCCAAACTGCAGAACGCCAACCTCGTGGTGGCCACGCCGGGGCGCTTGCTGGACTTGCAGCGCAGCGGCCAGATCCAGCTCGACCAGGTCCAGTTCCTGGTGGTGGACGAGGCCGACCGCATGCTGGACCTCGGCTTTGCCGATGACCTGGCCGACATCAACCGCCTGACGGCCCGCCGCCGCCAGACCATGATGTTCAGCGCCACCTTTGCGCCCCGCATCCAGACGCTGGCGACCCGCGTGATGCGCGAGCCGCAAAAGGTCCAGATCGACACCCCCCAGGACCGCCATGTCAACATCGAGCAGCGCCTCTACTGGTGCGACAGCCCCGAGCACAAGCGCAAGCTGCTCGACCACTGGCTGCGCGATGCCTCGATCGACCAGGCCATCGTGTTCGCCAGCACCCAGATCGAGTGCGACGCTTTGGCCGGTGACTTGCAGCAGGCCGGTTTTGCCGCAGTGGCCCTGCATGGGGCGCTCAGCCAGGGACTGCGCAACCGCCGCCTGATGGCGCTGCGCAACGGGCAGGTCCAGATTTTGGTGGCCACCGACGTGGCGGCCCGTGGCATCGATGTGCCCACCATCACCCACGTGTTCAACTACGGTCTGCCCATGAAGGCCGAGGACTACACCCACCGCATCGGCCGCACCGGCCGTGCGGGTCGTCAGGGCCTGGCCGTGACCATGGCCGAGTTCCGCGACCGCCGCAAGATCGGCGAGATCGAGGCCTTCAGCCAGCAGCGCATCGAGACGCAGACCATTCCCGGTCTGGAGCCGCGCAAGCCGGTCTATGAGTTCAACGACGATCGCCGTGGCGGTCGCGGTGGACGCCACGGCCGTCATGGCGCAGGTCGCAACGAAGGGGGCTTGCGCAGCGAAGGCGGTTTCCGGGCTGCGCCTCATCACGCCCGCGGGGCCGCAGAGGCAGCCCGTGTCGGGTTCTCCAAGCCGACCGGCAGTGGCGGTCCGGGCCGTCAGGCCTTGGGCGACAAGCGTGCCCGCCACCAGGACTCGAAGTCCTTTGCGGGCAAGGGGCGCGCCAGCAAGTAACCCTGCATCTGGTCGCAGCCGCGGCGCTGCAGAAAGTCGCGCTGCGCCTCGGTTTCCACGCCTTCGGCGATGGTCTTCAGGCCGAGGCTGCGCGCCATCTGGATGATGGTCTCGACGATGCCGGCGTCCTCCGTATCGCTGGGCAGATCGCGGATGAAAGACTGGTCGATCTTGAGCTTGCCGATCCGGAACCGCTTGAGATGGTTGAGCGACGAGTAGCCGGTACCGAAGTCGTCGAGCGACAGGTGGACACCCAGAGCCCTGAGCGCATCCACGGTGGCGATCGCCGCTTGTGGATCGTGCATGGCGGTGCTTTCGGTCAATTCCAATTCCAGCTGATGAGCCGGCAGGGCGAAAGTGGTCAGCACCTGTTCGACCTGGTGCACGAGGTCTGGCTGTAGGAACTGGGTTGCCGACAGGTTGACCGCCACCACCAGCGGCGGCAAGCCTGCATCGCGCCATTGCTGCATCTGGCCACAGGCTTCGCGCAGCACCCACTCACCGAGGGCGATGATCTGTCCGGTGTGTTCGGCGATCGGGATGAATTCCGCGGGTGAAATGCTGCCGAGTTCCGGATGTGTCCAGCGCAACAGTGCTTCGGCCCCCACGAGCGAGCCGTCCTCAAGGGCGATCTGAGGCTGGTAATGCAGGCTCAGCTCCCGTCGATCGATGGCCCGGCGCAGGGCGTTTTCCAGCTGCAGTCGGCGCATGGCCAAGGCCTGCATCTCCCGCGTGAAAAAGGCGTGGCGGTTGCGTCCTTCCTGCTTGGCGCGGTACATGGCGGTGTCGGCGCAGCGGTAGAGGGTCTCGAAGTCCGCACCATCGTCGGGGAAGACGGCGATTCCGATAGACGGTGTGACGGTCAATTCATGGGGCCCCAGAACGTAAGGTTGGGAGAGGGCTTTGAGGATGACCATCGCGGCGTGGGCGGCACCGCTGGTGTCCGTTTCGGGCAACACCGCCACGAATTCGTCACCACCCAGACGAGCCACGGTGTCCTGTTCGCGCACCAGCCCGCTGATGCGGTGGGCCACCTCGATCAGCAACTGATCGCCTACCTGGTGGCCGAGTGAATCGTTGACGTGCTTGAAGTGGTCCAGATCGATGAACAGCAGGCTCAGTGGGGTGTCATGGCGGCGGGCCATGCTCAGATCGTGTTCCACGCGCTCGCGCAGCAGGGATCGGTTGGCCAGACCGGTGAGCCCGTCGTAGTAGGCCAGGTCCCGAATACGGGCCTCCTGCTCCAGGCGCCGGCTGATGTCGCTGAAAATGGCGATGTAATGCGTGGCGTGACCGTCGGTGTCCTGGAGGCGGCTGATCGACAGCCATTGCGGGTATTCCTCCCCGTTGTGGCGCCGGTTGCGGACCTCGCCTTCCCAGTGTCCCTTGAGGTCGATTTCGCGCCACATGGCGTCGTAGAACGCCGGATCGTGCCGGCCCGAGGACAGGATGCGGGGCGTCTGCCCGATCACCTCTGCCTCGGCATAGCCGGTGATGGCCGTGAAAGCAGGGTTGACCTGGATGATGCGTTGCTCGGCGTCGGTGATGACGAAGCCCTCGCTGCTGCCGGCGAAGAACTGTGCGGCGAGTTGGTATTTCAACTCCGCTTCCTTGCGCGCGGTGATGTCACGGGCCAGCGCGATGAAGCGCGGCGACTCTGCGTCGCTTGAAGATGGCACACGGCCCTTGGCGGCGATCGACAACTCGAACCATTGCCGGGAGCGCGGCCCGTCGATCGGGTACTGCCGGCCGCTGGATCGGCCCTCGTGCGAGGCTTCTGCCATGGCGTCGCGGAAGGCCTGTAGCGCCTCCAAGGGCAGGAAGTCGGCGATGTTGCGGCCCAGTATCTCTTGAGTGGAGTAGATGCGCAGGGGGTGCTCGTGGGAATGCACAGCGTGCAGGGTGCCGTCGGCATCGAGGTCGAACAGGATGTCTGGCACAGCGTTGAGGGTGGCTTGGAGCTGGTTGCGTGCCTCTTCGATTTCCTGGGTGCGTTGCACGACCTCGTGTTCCAGCGCGATCTTCTGTGTGCCCCGCGCCAGAAACAGGCGGACCAGCACAGCGAGCATGGCGCTGAAAGCGACAGCCGCGAGCCCCTGGATCAGGATGAGGCCGGGCTGTAGCCAGCCGTGGCGCGGCTCGACCTGCAGTGTCCATTCTCCATTGGGGACCTTGACCGACCGGTCCACCGGCTGTCGCAAGGTGGCGCCGGCGCGTACGTCGGCAGAGGCCGCGATGACTTGCTTGACATGCGTCTGCGGGTGTTCGCGCCAGAGCTCATAGCGGTATCCCAGTTCCGTGAGGCCGTCGAGCCCGGTGCCCTGGAAGGCGTCGGGGAAGCGCACCGTCACGAAGGCAAAGCCCCAGAACTCGGTGCCTCGCCGATGCGGATGGGGCAGGAAAATGGGCAGGCGGCCCACCGCACCCAGACCGCCCTGGACCAGGTCCAACGGGCCGGCCAGCGTCAGACGGCCGTTGTCGCGGGCCAGAAATGCCTCTGGACTCTGTACGGGGTCCGCCAACTGATTGAAGCCGATGGAGGCGCGGTTGGGCTCCAGGGGAACGGCGTAGCGGACGATGCCACCGGGGGCCAGCCCCAGAGAAGAGACGCCGGGGTAGAAAGGCAGCATTTCGGTGGCGAGCTGCTCGAACTGGATCACCTCGCCCTGGTTGGCACGAACGTACGCCGACAGCAGGTAGGTGGCCGACATCAGCCGTTCCATACGGCTCTCCAGGGCTTGGGCGTTGTCACCTGCGAGTACCAGCACGGTGGCGCGGTGGGCTTCGATACGCCGCGCTTCGAGCAGCCAGGTGAGCCCGCCCAGCACCACGCTGCTGATCAGGAACACGGTCAGCGCGATCCAGCCATGACGGCGCGCGAGTGCGCGCAAGGCTGCGGTCATGTGAGTGACCTGGTTCCCGGAAAATGCAACCGAGATGCCGGCGGAGGCGAAAGCGCAAAGTTCAGCATGGTCAACGACGCCAGATGTGTAATATCCATCGACCGTGTCCGTCTTCGCGGTCACTGGTCTGGGCGAATCTTACAGGAGAGTCCGATGTCAAGCCGCCGTGTGAAAGAGCTGGATCACCAATACAACAACCGCGCGCTCGTGCCCGATTTCGCGGCTCATTTTCAGCGCTGGCAAGCCGATTCCGAGCGGGCACGCGCCAGTCAGCCGGTGGTGCTGGATGTGCCCTACGGTCCGGGGCCGAACGAGACGCTGGATGTGTTCCCCGTGACTGGGGGTGCATCGTCGGCGCCGGTGATGGTGTTCATCCACGGAGGCTACTGGCGCTCGCTCGACAAGTCCGACCACTCCTTCGTGGCGCCGGTGTTCACCCGGCAGGGGGTGTGCGTGGTGGTGCCCAACTACGCCTTGTGCCCGGCCGTCACGATTCCCGAGATCGCGCTGCAGATGGTCCGGGCGCTGGCCTGGACGCATCGGCACATCGCAGCCCATGGCGGCGATCCGTCGCGTATCAGCGTGGTCGGGCATTCGGCCGGGGGGCATCTGGCCGCCATGTTGCTGCTGTGCCGTTGGCAGGAGGTGGGTGGCGACTTGCCCGAGCATCTGGTGCGGCGGGCGCTGTCGATTTCCGGCCTGTACGACTTGGCCCCCTTGCGCAAGACCTCTTTTCTCCAGCCCGACCTGCGGCTCACGCCAGCGCAGGTTCGCCGGGTCAGCCCCGCTCTTCTGCCCCGGCCCGAGAAAGGGCGGCTGTACGCGGTGGCGGGTGGGGATGAGAGCGAGGCGTTCCAGCAGCAGAACCGGCTGATCCGCCAGGCCTGGGGGCGCAAGCGTGTGCCGGTGTGCGAGCTGCTCCCGGGCCTGAACCACTTCAGCGTGCTGGAGGCACTGGTCGAGCCCGGTCACCGGCTGCACCGGCTGGCCCAGGAGCTGTTGGCGGGCTGAGCCGCCGAATCACATCAGCAGGTGCTCGCCTGCGTTGTCACCCCCCAGGACGACGTAGTTCACTTTGCGGATGTCCATCAACTGCTTGCCGCCGGCGTAGCTGATGGAGCTTTGCAGGTCTTCCTGCATTTCACGCAGCGTATCGGCCAGTTGGCCCTTGATCGGCTCCAGGATGCGCTTGCCTTCCACGTGCTTGTACTCCCCCTTGTTGAAGTCGCTGGCGGAGCCGTAGTATTCCTTGTAGAGCTTGCCGTCCACCTCCACCGTCTGGCCGGGGGACTCCTCGTGCCCCGCCAGCAGCGAGCCAATCATCACCATGGTGGCGCCGAAGCGGATGGACTTGGCGATGTCGCCGTGCTCGCGGATGCCGCCGTCGGCGATGATGGGTTTGGTGGCCACGCGCGCGCACCACTTCAACGCCGACAGTTGCCAGCCACCCGTGCCAAAGCCGGTCTTGAGCTTGGTGATGCACACCTTGCCCGGGCCGATGCCCACCTTGGTGGCGTCGGCGCCCCAGTTCTCCAGGTCGATCACCGCCTCGGGTGTGCCCACGTTGCCCGCGATGATGAAGCTCTGCGGCAGCTTTTCTTTCAGGTGCGCGATCATGCGTTGCACGCTGTCGGCATGGCCGTGCGCGATGTCGATGGTGATGTAGGCCGGCACCAGGCCTTCAGCGGCCAGGCGGTCGGCGGTGGCGTAGTCGGCCGCTTTCACGCCCAGCGAGATCGAGGCGAACAAGCCGAGGCCGTGCATGCGCCGCGCGAAGGCCACGTTGTCCAGATCGAAGCGATGCATCACGTAAAAGTAGCCGTGGGCGGCCAGCCATTCGGCGATCTTCTCGTCGATCACGGTTTTCATGTTGGCCGGCACCACCGGCAGCTTGAAGCGCCGGGGGCCGAGTTGCACCGAGGTATCGCATTCCGAGCGGCTTACCACGCGGCATTTGCGCGGCAGCAGCAGGATGTTGTCGTAGTCGAAAATTTCCATGAGCCAGGCTCCCAGTCCAAAACAAAAAAGTGAGCGCTTGGCCTGAATCCGGCAACAAAAAACCGGACGCCAGAATCTTGGGCCCGGTGACTGATTGTATACAGTTTGACGGATGGGGGCTTCCGCGCCCGGAAGGGGTTGCCCTGGCCGGCGCGCGGCGATTCGCCGGAACAGGCGAGCCACTGGCCTGCTTTTCGGGCTTTAGAAAACCCCGGTGGCTGCCTGTGATGCGGCACAATGACAGTCTATGGTGTTGACGTGCCGCCGTGAGGAGTCCCCCGGATGAACCCATCCACCCTGATCGGGATGGTGGCCAGCGTCTTGCTGCTGGTCGTCGTCATGATATTCGCGGCTGAGGATCCGCTGCTGTTCATCGATCTGCCGGGCCTCGGTATCGTGCTGGTGGGGACGATGGCCGCCACCTTCATGAGCTACCCGCTCAAGGAGGTGTTGCGCGTGTTCAAGCTGATCAAGACGGTGATTCGCAACGAACAGCTCTACACCCAGAAGGACATCGAGGAGCTGGTGGACGTCTCGCGCCTGTGGATACGGGATGACCCGGTGGCGGTCGAGAAGGCGTTGCAGCGCGTGACCAACCCGTTCCTGCGCACGGGCGTGCAACTGGTGATCGAGCGCACGCCCGAAGAGGACATTCTGGACCTGCTGCAATGGCGCATCGCGCGGCTGCGGGCCAAGGAAGCGGCCGAGGCGCAACTGTTTCGCGTGATGGCCAGCTACGCGCCCGCGTTCGGGATGATCGGCACGCTGGTTGGGCTGGTCAACATGATGGACATCCTCGGCACCGGCGACATGGTGGTGATCGGAGGGCACCTGGCCGTGGCCCTGATGACCACCTTCTACGGCATCCTGCTGGCCAATCTGGTCTTCAAGCCGGTGGCCGTGAAGCTCGAACGCCGCACCGAGCAGCGCGTGGTGCTCATGAACATGGTGATGCAGGGGATTGCCATGATGACGGCCAAGCGCAGCCCCTCGCTGATGCGCGAGACGCTCAAGTCCTTCGTGGCGCACTACGAAGACGAGATTTTTGACGGTCCTCAAGACAACGGGCGCCGTCCGGGCCTGTTGCGCCGGGCACCCGCAGCCAAGAAGCCCGCCGCCGGAGCGGGCCCCCGGCCATGAGTGGTGGAGCTACCCTGCTGGAGAAGATGCTGAGCGAGATGCAGGCCCCAGCCTCGGCTCCCGCAGCCCAGGCAGCTGGCGGTGCCGGCCCCAACCGGGCCATCAGCGCCCTGCGCAGTGGCCGCTTCGAGCGCTGGCACACCGAACCCGTTCCTCCCCAGGAAGAAGAGGCCTGGCTGATCGCCTACCTGGATGTGATGACGCTGTTGCTCGCCATGATGGTGGTGATGCTGGCGTTTTCCGAGCCGGTGAGCGAGTCGTTTCGGGGTGAAAAGCGTGAAATCGCGCTGGATCGGCAATCCCCCGTCGCCCAGACGGCCTCCGATGCCGGCACGACCATCGTGCCACCGATCCCGCTGCCGCATCCAACCACGGCTGCTCAGCGGGTCGAAGGCGATCCGGTGGATGTGCGTGAAGCCCCGGTGCGTCCCTCCATCGAGCTGGGCGATCTGGGGCAGGGCATCGAGGTCACATCGGGGCAGGGCGTGATGCGTTTCCGCATCAGCAGCGAGGTGTTGTTCGCCTCTGGCGATGCCTCGCTGACGCCGGCTGGCCGCGAGGTGATCGACCGACTGTTGCCGGCCTTCAACCAGGCCCCGGACCACACCATCGTCGTCGAAGGCCATTCCGACAACATACCCATCAACACACCGCGTTTTCCGTCGAACTGGGAGCTGTCGGCTGCGCGGGCCGCAGCGGTGGTGCGGCACCTCGAAACCCGGGGTCTGAACCCGACCCGCCTGCGGGCGGCCGGTCTGGCCGAGACCCGGCCCATCGCGTCCAACGCCACGCCGCAGGGGCGCAGCCAGAACCGGCGCGTGGAAATCGTGATGGAAGCGCCCGACCCACAACGCTGACCCGCCGTCGGGCGCACATCCGCCGTCGGGCGCAGGTGGCAGTTCCTACAATCGGTGTATGTTCGCTTCTGTTTCGCCCGAATCGGCTTCGGCCTCTGCCCTGTTGCAATCCCTCAACGAGGAGCAGCTCGCCGCTGTGACGCTGCCCCCCGAGCATGCCCTCATCCTGGCGGGAGCGGGTTCGGGCAAGACGCGGGTGCTCACCACCCGCATCGCCTGGCTGCTGAGCACCGGGCAGGTCACGCCGGGCGGTATTCTGGCCGTGACTTTCACCAATAAGGCAGCCAAGGAAATGCTCACCCGTCTGTCGGCCCTGCTGCCGATCAACGTGCGGGGCATGTGGATCGGCACCTTTCATGGGCTTTGCCACCGCATGTTGCGGGCCCACTGGAAGCTGGCCAATTTGCCACAAACCTTCCAGATCCTGGACACACAGGACCAGCTCAGCGCCATCAAGCGGCTGGTCAAGCAGTACGGCATCGACGAAGAGCGGTTCAAGCCCAAGGAGCTGCAGTGGTTCATCGCCGGCTGCAAGGAAGACGGTCTGCGCCCTTTTCAGGTGGTGGCGCGTGACGAGGACACCCGAAAAAAGATCGAGATCTACCAGCTCTACGAAGACCAGTGCCAGCGCGAAGGCGTGGTGGATTTTGGCGAGTTGATGCTGCGCAGCTTTGAGTTGCTGCGTGACAACGATCCGCTGCGCGAGCACTACCACCGGCGTTTTCGCCACATCCTGGTGGACGAGTTTCAAGACACCAACCGCCTGCAGTACGCCTGGCTCAAGCAGCTGGCCGGGCACGAGGTGGACGGCCGTTTCGTGCCCGGTGGCAACGCCGTGCTCGCGGTGGGGGACGACGACCAGAGCATCTACGCCTTCCGTGGTGCGCGCGTGGGCAACATGGCCGACTTCGTGCGCGAATTCAACGTTCGACACCAGATCAAGCTGGAGCAGAACTACCGCAGCCACGCGCACATCCTGGAGGCAGCCAACCAGCTCATCGAACACAACCGAGGTCGCCTGGGCAAGAACTTGCGCACCGACCAGGGCGCCGGCGAGCCGGTGCGCGTCTATGAGGCGCCCACCGACTTTGCCGAGGCGCAGTGGATCGTGGACGAGATGAAGCAGCTCATCCGCAACGACGGCTACCCGCGCCACGAGGTGGCGGTGCTCTACCGCAGCAACGCGCAAAGCCGCGTCATCGAAAGTGCGTTGTTCAACGCTGGCATGCCATACCGGGTGTACGGCGGGTTGCGTTTTTTCGAGCGCGCCGAGATCAAACATGCGCTGGCCTACCTGCGCCTGCTCGACAATCCCCACGACGACACCAGCTTCCTGCGCGTGGTCAACTTTCCGCCACGGGGCATCGGGGCCCGTTCGATCGAAGCTTTGCAGGACGCCGCGAAAGCCGCCGGCTGCTCGCTGCACGACGCGGTCAGCAGGCTCAGCGGCAAGGCCGGTGCCAACCTCTCGGCCTTCGTGGCCAAGGTGGACGTGATGCGCGAGCAGACCGAAGGGGCCACCCTGCGCGAGATCATCGAGCTGGTGTTGCAGCACAGTGGGCTGCTGGAGCACTACCGCGCCGACCGCGACGGTGCCGACCGGGTGGAGAACCTGGAAGAACTGGTCAATGCCGCCGAAAGCTTCGTGATGCAGGAGGGCTTTGGCCGCGATGCGGTGGCCTTGCCGCTGGACGAAACCGCGCCGACCGGCGGGGCAGGGCTCAGCCAGTCGCCTGCCAGCCAGGGGCTGGATGCGTCATCGCCCATGCTGGATCTTCCCCTGCCCGAGGCGTTGCCCGACACGGGTGAGACGCTCAGCCCGTTGGTGGCCTTCTTGACCCACGCCGCGCTCGAGTCGGGCGACAACCAGGCCCAGGCCGGCGAAGACGCCGTGCAGCTCATGACCGTGCACGCCGCCAAGGGGCTGGAGTTCGATGCGGTGTTCATCACCGGGCTGGAAGAAGGGCTGTTCCCGCACGAGAACAGCCTCAGCAGCCTGGAGGGCCTGGAGGAAGAGCGCCGCCTCATGTATGTGGCCATCACCCGCGCACGCAAGCGGCTGTACCTGACCCACGCCCAGACGCGCATGCTGCACGGGCAGACACGCTACCACCTGCGCAGTCGGTTTGTCGATGAGCTGCCCGAAACCAGCCTGAAATGGCTCACGCCCCAGCAGGGAATGTGGGCGAACCATGGGCAGGGCGGGGTCGCAGGGCAGCCTGCCTGGGGGCGCAGCGGGTTGATGGGGGATGCCCGTGCTCCCGTCTCGTCGGCACCCGCCACACCTGTGCCTCGAAGCAGCGAGTCCCCCCACGGCATCCGGGCCGGCATGCAGGTGTTCCACAACAAGTTTGGTGAAGGGCGTGTCCTCACCGTCGAGGGGCAGGGTGACGATGCCCGTGCCCAGGTCAGCTTCAGCCGCCACGGCACCAAATGGCTGGCGCTCAGCGTGGCCAAGCTCACGCCGATCTAGACGGGGCCATCATGGCTCAGGCCGGTGTGTTGCCTTCGTCGGTGGTGAAACTGTCGCGGAAGGTGAAGTACAGCGACGAGAAGAACATCGCGCTCATCAGCATGGCCACGGGGAAGAGGAGCAGGCTCAACAACTGCGGTCCGCCGAAGGCCGTGGCGAACAGCACCAGCACCAGCGAGACGCCGAAGAACACGCCGGTCCAGCCGAGGAAATAGACGACCAGCGCGGCCTTGTTGGTCCAGCAGGCCAAGGCGCTGAAGAAAAGGCTCTTGGCGGGCGATACCCCGTGCCAGTGCACCAGTGCAGGCGCGTGCCAGAACAGCAGGCCAAGTGGCACGTACAGCACCAGGCTCACGATGATGCCGCGCATCACGCCGGGCTGGCGCAGCAGCTCGCCGGCCGACTCGACGTTTTCCGGGTCGAAGCCCACCGGGCCACTGCCTGCGATCAGCGCCGTCAAACCCATGATCACGAAGGAGCCCACCGCATAGATCGCGCCCAGCACCAGCATGGCGCGCATGCGGTCCTTGCCCGCCTGGAAAGCGCTGGCCAGCACGGTGGGCATGGGGAATTGCCCGGCCGCGGCCTCCCGGGTGGCCGCCATCAGCCCGAGCGTGGCGGCCGGCAGCAGCGCCAAAGCCAGGGCATGCCCGAGCAGGGGGATGATGGACAGCACCGACACCACCAACATGAACATGAAGAACAGGCCGGCCAAGGCCAGCGGCTGGCGGAAGAAGGTGCGTATGCCCAGCTTGACCCATAGGATGCCAGTGCTGGCGGGGACTTTGTGCAGCTTCATAAGGCGTGTATCCGTGCGCGCAGGACGCGTTCGAAATGGGTGGGATCGTGGGGCTTGAGCATAGACGCCTCGCGCGGCAGGTACCAGTCCCACAGACGCGAAATCCAGAATCGCAATGCCCCAGCCCGTTTCATGGCAGGGAGCAACTGGCGTTCGGCCCCTGTGAGCGGGCGCACCCGCTCATAGGCCTCCACCATGGCCTGCTCGCGTGTCGGGTCGGCGCAACCGGTTTCCAGGTCGATACACCAGTCGTTGAGGCACACCGCCAAGTCGAACAGCCAAGTGTCGCAGCCGGCGAAGTAGAAGTCGAAGAGCCCGCTGAGCTGGCCATGGTCGAACATGACGTTGTCGCGAAACAGATCGGCGTGGATAGGGCCGCGCGGCAACGATGCGTAGGCCGGGGTTTCGGCCAAGTGGTTCTGGTAGGCCAGCTCGCTGCGCAGCAGGTTCGCCTGCTCGGCGCTCACATAGGGTAGCACCACGGGAACAGTCTCATTCCACCAGGGCAGACCCCGCAGATTGGGTTGTTCGCGATCGTAGTCCTGCCCGGCCAGATGCATGCGCGCCAGCATCGCTCCCACCTGGGTGCAGTGCGTCGTGCCTGGAGCGAGTTCACTGCGGCCGCGCAGGCGGTTCACCACGGCCGCGGGCTTGCCCTGAACCCGGTGCACGATCTCGCCCTGGGCATCGCAGGCCGGAGCCGGCACGGGAATGCCTTTGGCGGCCAGGTGCTTCATCAGGTGCAGGTAGAACGGCAACTGCTCGAAGGTCAGGCGCTCGAACAGCGTGAGCACGTAGTCATGCCGCTGCCCCTCGCGCTCGGTGGAGACGAAATAGTTGGTGTTCTCGATGCCCCCGGTGATTCCTGCCATGTCGGTCAGTTCCCCCAGGCCGAGCCGGCGCAGCAACGCCGCGGCCTCATCGCGTGAGACTTCGGTGAAGACGGCCATGATCAGAATTTCAGCACGCGCCAGCTGCTTTTGCCTGCCGGCCCCTTGTCGTCCGGGCTGCGGGCGGGGTCGATGGGCTGCACCTGATAGCCTGGCACGCGGCTGTTGGTCTGCACCTCGATGCTGCGGGTCTGACCGCCCACGCGCAGTTCTTCGATCCGGCTGCCCGCGTCGTGGTGTACGATGCGCTCGGTTTTCTGCTCCAGCGTGCGCACCGGCTCGCGCTCCAGCGCTTCGCCCGAGGTGGTTTCGGCATGAGCCTGGCCAACCGTGAGCAGGGCAGCGAGGAAGGCAGGAGAAATCCAGCGCGCGAGGCGCGCGCGCGATGTCGGGCGGCGGTGGGAAAAGCGGTCCATGCCTCCATTGTAGGCAATGCCCCCGTTGGTTTGCCGGCACAATCTTGACATGAGCGAACCCCAGAAAACCCTGGTGCTGGTGGACGGTTCCAGTTACCTCTACCGTGCCTACCATGCGATGCCCGATCTGCGCGCCGTGCCGGGCGACCCCAGCAGCCCTGCCACCGGTGCCATCCGCGGCATGATCAACATGCTGCAGGCGTTGCAGAAAGAGCACCCAGCCGACTATGCGGCTTGCGTGTTCGATGCCTCCGGCCCTACCTTCCGCGATGCCCTGTACCCTGAATACAAGGCCCACCGCAGCCCCATGCCCGATGACTTGCGTGCCCAGATCGCGCCCATTCAGGAGGTGGTGCGCCTGCTGGGTTGGACCGTGCTGGATGTGCCCGGCGTGGAGGCCGACGACGTGATCGGCACGCTCGCGGCCACGGCGGCCGCGCAGGGGGTGCGCGTGATCGTCTCCAGCGGCGACAAGGACCTGAGCCAGCTCGTCAACGAACACATCACCATCAAGGACTCCATGAGCGGCAAGGTGCGCGATGTGGCGGGCGTGACCGCCGAGTTCGGCGTGCCCCCTCGCTTGATGGTGGACTACCAGACCCTGGTGGGTGATGCGGTGGACAACGTGCCCGGCGTGGACAAGGTGGGCCCCAAGACCGCGGCCAAGTGGCTGCTGGAATACGGCTCTCTCGACGGGGTGCTGGCCCATGCAGAGCAGATCAAGGGCGTGGCCGGGGAGAACCTGCGCAAGGCGCGGGACTGGCTGCCCACTGGGCGGCAACTGGTGACGATCAAGACCGACTGCGACCTCAACGGTTTTGTGCCCGGTCTGCCCGCGCTGGACAGTCTGGCGCTGCGTGAGCGTCAAGACGCCGCCCTGCGCGACTTTTACGAGCGCTATGGCTTCAAGAGCCTGGCGCGTTCGCTGACGCAGCCCCCAAACCATGCCGGACGGGCGCCAGGCGCAGGGCCAACAGCCGCCAGCCCTTCTGCCGGTATGAGCGGTGAGCTGTTCGCCACTGCACCCCGCAGCGCCTCCGCCGTGCCCCCTCGGCGCTACGATACCGTGCTGACCTGGGAGGCGTTCGATGCCTGGCTGGCTCGCATCGAGGCGGCAGAGCTGGTGGCGGTCGATACCGAAACCACCTCACTCGACGAAATGTACGCCGAAATCGTGGGCATCTCCTTCAGCGTGAAGCCCGGTGAGGCCGCGTACGTGCCCCTGGCGCACGACTACCCGGGCGTGCCCGCCCAGTTGCCGCGTGACGAGGTGCTGGCACGCCTGCAGCCCTGGCTGGAGAACCCCGCCGCGGCCAAGCTGGGCCAGCACGTCAAATACGACCGACATGTGTTTGCCAATCACGGCATTGAGGTGCGGGGCTATGCGCACGACACCATGCTGCAAAGCTATGTACTGGAGGTTCACAAGCCGCACAATTTGGGCAGCCTGGCCGAACGCCATCTGGGGCGTAGCGGCATCAGCTATGAAGAGTTGTGTGGCAAAGGTGCGCATCAGATGCCCTTTGCCCAGGTGGCCATCGACAAGGCCGCTGAATACGCCTGCGAAGACAGTGACCTGACGCTCGATGTGCATCTGGCCCTGTGGCCGCGCCTGCAGGCCGATGACAAGCTCAAGGCCATTTACGAGCTGGAAATCGCCAGCAGCGAGGTGCTCTACCGCATGGAGCGCCACGGGGTGCTGATCGACGCCGATACCCTGGCGCGGCAGAGTCACGAACTGGGCCAGCGTATCCTGCAGCTGGAACAGGAGGCCTACGCCATCGCCGGTCAGCCCTTCAATCTCAGCAGTCCCAAGCAGCTGGGTGAAATCTTCTTCGACAAGCTGGGCCTGCCGGTGGTGAAGAAGACCGCCACCGGCGCGCGCAGCACGGACGAAGAAGTGCTGGAAAAGCTGGCCGAGGACTACCCGCTGCCCGCCAAGATCCTCGAACACCGCTCACTCACCAAGCTCAAGGGCACCTACACCGACAAACTGGCCAGCATGGCGCACCCGCGCACCGGCCGCGTCCACACCCATTACGCGCAGGCCGTCGCCGTGACCGGGCGCTTGTCCAGCAACGACCCGAACCTGCAGAACATCCCGATCCGCACGCCCGAGGGACGGCGTGTGCGCGAAGCCTTCGTCGCGCCGCCGGGGCACGTGATCGCCAGTGCCGACTATTCGCAAATCGAGCTGCGCATCATGGCCCACCTGAGCAACGACGAGGCCCTGCTCAAGGCCTTTGCCGAGGGCATGGACGTGCACCGCGCCACGGCGGCCGAAGTGTTCGGCCTGGCGCCGGAGCAGGTCAGCAGCGAGCAGCGCCGCTACGCCAAGGTCATCAACTTCGGGCTCATCTACGGCATGAGCAGCTATGGCCTGGCCAAGGCGCTGGGCATCGACAACACGGCGGCGAAAAACTACATCGAGCGCTACTTCCAGCGCTTCGCGGGGGTGCGCCGCTACATGGACGACACCAAGGCCCAGGCCAAGGCGCGCGGCTACGTGGAAACGGTGTTCGGCCGCCGCCTCTACCTGCCCGAGATCAACAGCCCCAATGGCCCGCGCCGCGCCGCCGCCGAGCGCGCCGCCATCAACGCGCCGATGCAGGGCACCGCGGCCGACCTCATCAAGATGAGCATGGTGGCGGTGCAGCAGGCGCTGGACGCGCAAGGCAAGGGCACGAAGATGATCATGCAGGTGCACGACGAGCTGGTGTTCGAGGTGCCCGAAGCCGAGGTGAACTGGCTCAAGACCGAGGTGCCGCGCTTGATGGCCGGGGTGGCCCGGTTGCAGGTTCCACTGCTCGCCGAGGTGGGTGTGGGCGCCAACTGGGAGCAGGCCCACTGACCCTGCAGCGTTTGGCGGCCCGCATGCAGCATGCTTCTCATGGAAAACGCCAGATGTGCACCGAAACGTGCGGCCTGACATAATCAGGTGCCATGTTTGTCGCAGCTCCCCTACCGTCCAGCTCCTCCCGACAAGTCGAGTCGTCGGCGCTGGCGTGGGTGACCCGGCTGATCGGGGCTCGCGATCGGCGCGAGCTCGGGCAATTATTGCGGCAGGGTGTTTTGTCCTGGCCCACCGTGGAGCGCGCAGAGCTGGTCGAGCAAGCGGAACTGCTCGACAACACCCCCATGCCAGACCGCGGCGCTTGCCAGTGTTGGGAAATGCGTTCCGAGTTTGGTGAGCTGACTTTGTTGTGCGTCTGGTCGCCGCCGCATGACAGCGACACCCTGGAGTTCATCGGGTATCTGGTGCAGGCGTATCAGCACGTCCTGCGCCTGCTGGACGGAGCCGAGCGTGATCCGATGACAGGGCTGTTCAACCGCAAGTCGTTCGACGAAACCTTCTGGCGCCTCAGCATGAACAGTTGGGAGTCCCCTCAGCACGCCGACTCGGGAGCCCCGATGTCAGGGCGGCCGGAGCGCCGGCATGAGGACGGCCCTCCCGGTTACTGGCTCGGCGTGCTGGATGTGGACCATTTCAAGCGCGTCAACGACGAGCACGGGCACCTCATTGGCGACGAGGTGCTGATCCTGCTGGCGCGGCTGATGCGACAGGTGTTCCGCCGCCAAGACCGCTTCTACCGGTTTGGGGGCGAGGAGTTCGTGGTGCTGCTGCCTTCGACCGATGCGGCCATCGCCGACTCGCTGTTTCAGCGCCTGCGCCGCACCGTGGAGACGCACGACTTCCCGCAGGTCGGTCGCATCACCGTGAGCCTGGGCTATACCCAGATCCGCTCCAAGGACAGCCCGGCTGCTGCCTTCGACCGTGCCGACCAGGCGGTCTATCTGGCGAAAAAAGGTGGGCGTAACCGGGTGGTGTGCTTCGATACCGAGCCGGCCCTGCGTTCCACGCCGGCGCTGCCACCGGCCGGCGACATCGAGCTGTTCTGACGTGTCAGGCCCGCAGCCGCAGCGCCTTCAGCGAACGGCCGTGGCCAGCCCCATGGCCAGGGCTTCCTGGGGGCCGTACACGTCGGGGCTGCGGCAATTCGCCGCTTCCAGTTTCTGGTACACGGCCAGTGCCGTCGGCGGCGGCAGCATGGCCCGCAAATAGCGCAACAGCGTGAGTTGCTGGCCTCGGCTCAGTTCGGTTTCGCACACATGGCGGCCGAAATCGGCGTCGGGCGGGATCTGCGAGAAGGCGATGCGCGCCGGCACGGGTTCTGCAGGCAGCCAGCGCTCGGTACCGGCGGCAAACACCATCATGCAGGGGGTGTTGCAGGTGGCCCCCGGTGCCACCTGGGTGTTGTAACCGCGGTTGCGGATCATGGAGCCGAGCGTGATCGCATCGCCCAGTACCCCCTGGGTGGCGTCCAGCGCCAGTGTCTTGTGCGTGCATCCGGCCTGCTCGATGGCCTGCAACGGCGCGGTCATCTGCCGGACGGTGGCCGCCTGGATTTCCCCTTTGAGCTCCAGCAGGCAGGTGGTGCCCTGCGTCTTGACTGTGAGCAGCCCACCCGTGTAACGAAACACCTGGGTCGACGGGGTGGTGGGCGCTTCCTGGCGGGCGGGTGGCGGGCTGGCGCAGGCACCCAGCAGAGCCGCGAGGCCGAGGAGCGTGAGGCGAAGATGGGCAGGGATGCGCAACGGGTTCATCTTGTTATTGTCAACTTTCCGTGAGGGCGGTGGTGAAGCGGCGCAGCAGCGGTTGGGCCAAATAAACCATGAGGGAGCGTTCCCCGGTCTTGACCATGACCGTCGTCGGCATGCCCGGTTGCAGCCGCAGGCCGCGCAGCTTGTCCGCTTCCTCAGGGCTGACGTGGATGCGCAAGGCGAAATAGGGATGGCCACTGAGCGGGTCCGTCAGCACGTCGGCCGACACCATGGTTACTTCGCCGGTGATCACGGGGCGCTCTACCCGTGCCGAGTAGGCGTCGAAGTGCACGTCGGCCGACAGGCCGGGGTGCACCCGGTCGATGTACTGAGGCGCCAGCCTCGCCTCGATGATCAGGTTGTCGTCATCGGGCACGATGTCCATGACCCGATCGCCGGGCCTGACCACGCCGCCCACGGTATGCGTCGTCAGGTCCACCACGATACCGTCCACCGGGGCACGCAGCACCAGGCGGTTGACGGTATCCTGCTGCGCATTCAGGCGTTCACCCAAGGTGGCCACCTCGCGCTGGATCTCGGTGAGCAGGCTTTCCACTTCGCGCCGGTACTCGGTTTCGCGCTGCGCGCCACGCATCCGGAACTCGGCCAGCCGGGCGTTGATGCCCGCGATATTGGACATGTCTTCACTGAGCTTGCTCTGTACCTCGGCGAGCTGGCGCTCTAACTCGAGCAGGCTGTTGCGCGAGACAAACCCCTGATTGTGCAAATCCCGAAAGGAGACGAGCTGCTCGTTGAACAGTGCGATCTGGGTTTCCCGTCCCTGGCGCAATTGGGCCAGGCTGGCGAGCTGCATTTCCAGCCCGCGTACCGATTCGCGGATGATGCGCAGCTCCCCCCACAGCGCCTGGCGCCTGGAACGGAACAGGCTTTCTTGGGTGCGGATCAGCGCGGCCACCTCCGGGTCGTTGATGGCGGCGGCCTGCAGTTCAGGAGGGAAGGCAATGGTCGGCGTGTCGTCGCGCTCCGCTCGCAGTCGTGCCAGCGTGGCGATGGCCGTCAGCCACTGGGTTTGCGTGGCATTCAGGGCCGAGCGGCTTTGTGTCTCGTTGAGCACGAGCAACGCGTCACCCGCCTTGACGCGTTGGCCCTCACGTACCAGGATCTGCTCCACGATGCCGCCTTGCAGGTGATCGATGGTCTTGCGGCTGCTTTCTACCACTACCATGCCGGAGGTTGGGATGCCCTCATCCAGCGGGGCCAGGGTGGCCCAGGCCAGAAAGCCGCCGAAGCCGAGCAGCAGGATCCACAGCCCCCGGCGCAGGATGCGCTGGTAGTCGGTGTCGGGCAGGACTGGTGTCTCGTGGGGCAGTGGTTCCGCGTCCAGCGTGAGCGAGGTGGCGGGAGCCACGACATGGGCGCTTTGCAGGGCAGGGGTGGGGGCGTCGGCACTCATGTTTGAGCCTCATTGGGCAACTGCGCGTCCGGTGACGCGGTGGCCATGGCGGGTTTGTGCAGCGGGCGCAAGGTTTTCATGACGGCATCGCGCGGGCCATAGGCCTGGATGGTGCCGTTGGCGAGCACCAGAATGGCATCGGCTTCGGCCAGCAGGTTCATGCGGTGGGTGATCACGAAGACCGTGCGCTTTTCTTCTTTCATCACGCGCAGGGCGCCTATCAGTGCCGCGTCGCCGGCTTCGTCCAGGTTGGCGTTGGGCTCGTCCAGCACCACCAGGGCCGGGTCGCCGTACATGGCGCGCGCCAGGCCGATGCGCTGGCGCTGCCCGCCCGAGAGGGCCATGCCGCCTTCGCCGATGGGGGTGTCGTAGCCCTGGGGCAGGCGCAGGATCATGTCGTGCACGCCGGCGCGTTGGGCAGCCGCGACGGTGCGGGCTGCATCCGGCGTGCCGAAGCGGGCGATGTTTTCCGCCACCGTGCCCTCGAACAATTCCACGTCCTGCGGCAGATAGCCCAGCCAAGGTCCCAGCTCTTCCTTGTTCCATTGCGACACGTCGGCCCCGTCCAGCCGCACGGTCCCGCTCATGGGCGGCCAGACGCCCACCAGCGCCCGTGCCAGCGTGGACTTGCCCGACGCGCTGGGACCGATGACAGCGACCAGCATGCCCGGGGTGGCGCCAAACCGCAGCCCCTTGAGCACCGGCACTCGCCCGCCGGGTGGGCCGGCGACGAGGTTTTCCACGGATACCACGCCCTCGGGACGGGGGAGCGCAGTTCGGTGTTCGGGCTCGGGGTGTGCCTGTAGCAGATCGTTCAGTCGGTCATACGCACCCCGAGCCTGAACCAGATTCCGCCATTGGCCGATCACCCCGTCCACCGGGGCCAGAGCCCGCCCCAGGAGAATGGACGCAGCGATCATGCCGCCTGGCGTCAACTGGTTGTCGATGACCAGTAAGGCACCCAAGCCCAGCACGCCGGACTGGAAACCCATGCGGGTGAAGCGCGTGACCCCCGAGACGGCAGCTGCCCGATCGCTGGCTTGTGCCTGCAGAGCCAGCATGCGTTGCTGGCGCCGTTGCCACCCCTGGCGCAGCGTGCCGAGCATTCCAAGTGCAGCAACCACTTCGGCATTGCGCAGGCTGCCCTGGGCGTACTGAGTGGCCCGCTGGGCTTCCCGACTGGCTTCCTGCAACGGATTGGCGGTCAGCTTTTCGTTCAGGTACGCCAGCGCCAGCAGCACACAGGCCGCCACCAGACCCAAGGCTCCCAGCCAGGGGTGCAGCAGGAAGATCACCAGCAGGTACAGCGGTGTCCAGGGAGCATCGAAAAAAGCGAAAAGCCCTCGGCCGGTCAGGAACTGACGGATATGCGTCAAATCCCCGAGCGATTGGGCGGCACTCGCGTTGCGCCCATGGAGGGTGCGTCCGAACGCGGCTTCGAACACGCGCGAACCGAGCCGTATGTCCATGGCGGCACTGCCGCGCACCACCGCCTGACCGCGTACCCATTCCAGCAGGGCTTCCAGGGCCAGCAAGCCGAGCATGATGACC
This sequence comes from Tepidicella baoligensis, assembly GCF_013432195.1. Lineage (GTDB taxonomy): Bacteria > Pseudomonadota > Gammaproteobacteria > Burkholderiales > Burkholderiaceae_C > Tepidicella > Tepidicella baoligensis. Next base: position 53,189 of record NZ_JACCDB010000007.1, read on the forward strand.
GTGAGCATGAGCAACGTGGTGGTGTTGCGGCTGGCCAGCACCCGGTCGTAAATCTGCAGCATGTACACCGCTGGTGTGAGCATGAGCAGGTTGATCACGAAGCTGAAGGCAGCGACCGTGATGAACAACGACCGGAAGGCCGCCAGATGTTCATTCAGTCCCTGGGCTGTCTGTGGTGGCTTGACCATGACCCGACTGTATTCGATCGTTCGGCTTGGTGTGATGAAGGCCAAGCGTAAAAAAGCCCCCTGCGGGGCAGGGGGCGTGACAGCATGAATCGGTGACTCAGGCGATGATGAAGTCGTCTGCGTTCACGGTAACGCCGATCAGTTCGAGGCTCATTTCCCAGGTGCTGGTGTCGCCATCCAGATCGATGTTCACGGTGTCCCCAGTTTGCTCGAAGCTGAAAGCGGTGGGGTCGGCGATCAGCGCTCTCAGGTCGATGGCGTCCTGCCCCTGGGTAAATCCATAGATACGGTCCGTGAAAGTGCTCCCATCGGACTGGCTGGTGGAGGTGAACACCAGTACGTCTGCGCCAGCGCCAAAGTGATACACGTCGCTGCCATGGGTGGCGTAGATGGTCGAGCCGCCGGAGCCAATCGACATCACGTCCGCATCGTTGGAGCCAGAAATGGTCAGGTAGCCGGTGTGGGCGGTGGCGTCCACGATCACGGCATCGGAGAAGGCGGGCGCGTCGCTTCCGTTTTGTCCTGTAGCGCCGCTGGTGCCAGCGGTCCCGGCCGAGCCGTCTGCACCGTCCGACCCAGTGGCGCCTGTGGCCCCGGTGGCACCAGGAGCGCCGGCCGTGCCTTGATTCCCGGGGGCGCCACCCGTGCCGCCGGCTCCGCCAGCACCGGGAGCACCGGCTTCACCGCCACTGCCGGGAGTGCCAGCGTCAGCGCCTGCGCCGCCCTGGCCGCCTTCGCCGCCTTGCCCACCCAGGATGGTCACGTCGTGACCGCCAATGATGAAGACCTTCTGAACATCGCCATTGACGATGGCGTAGGCGCCGTCACCGCCATCGCCGCCGTCGCCGCCATGGCCTCCATCACCGGCCGCGCCACCATTGCCGCCGTCACCGGCCGCGCCACCCTCGCCACCGGTGCCTCCGGCCCCACCTTGGCGGTAGATACCTCCGTCGGCGTTGGAGTTGATGCCCGAACCGCCGGTGCCGCCGGCACCGCCAGTGCCGCCGTCACCGCCGTCACCGCCGTCACCGCCATTGCCACCGGTGCCTCCATCCCCACCTGAACCGCCGGCACCGCCGTTGCCGCCCAGAATCGTGACATCGCCTTCAGTGGCGTCGATCAAGATGGCGGTGTGGCCGGCGTCGGGGTCGATGACCAAGGCCGGGGATCCATCTCCACCATTGCCGCCCGCTTCGCCTGCTTTCCCGGGTGAGCCATCGGTCCCGTCAGTGCCATTGGCACCAGCAGTCCCCGCTGAGCCCGTGCCGCCCGCCCCGGCAACGGATTGTTGATTCTGGGCTGCGGGGCCAGTGGCGCCAGTTACGCCGTTCGAACCGTTCGCCCCATCGGTGCCGTCCGTACCATGGGCACCGTTTTCGCCCGGTGCTCCATCAGCGCCTGCCACGCCGTCTTCGCCTTCGATGTTCGCTTCGCCGGCCACCACAAAGGGGTTGTCTCCCCAGGGAGGGGTATAGCCATCATCGTATTCGGCTGCCGTGTCCACCCACTTGATGCTGCCGCTGCCGTTCACGCTGGTGGCGCGCACACCAAGCGTGATGCCTTCGGGGTCAAAGCCTTGTGGTGCATCAAAGGAATAGCTTTCACCTTCCGAAATGAAAGAGGATTTGTTGGTGCCTTCCTTGCCCAGGCCGGTGCTGGAGAGTTTCAAGTAGCTGTCCCACACGATCTTCGCCGTGGTGGCGTTGCCATCGTCGTCCCACACGGTGTTGTCACCGTTCATGTTCAGGCTGTTGTCGCTCTTGGCCAGGCTGAAGCCGTCGGACGTGGCGTTGCCGTCGGAGAACCACAGGGCGTTCAGGTCGAAACTGCCCTCGAGGCTGTTGACCGTGAACTGTTGGTTCCCGGTGTCGTAAACGATGGTGAAGTGCAGGCCCGATCCCGCGGCGCCAAAAGACCATGTGTAGGTTGCCATTTCTCGAACTCCTGTGGTTGTCGAAGGCGCTCCGCCCCCTGTGGTGTGGTTAAGTGATCACTCGGCAGGCTCCAGCCGCGACGTCACGAGCTGCACGGCGATTCCCTTGCGGTTGCCATTGGGCTGCACGCGTACGACCTGGCCGCGCGCCACCAGCTTCAACGGCCCGACGGACGTTTCCAGGTGGATTTCGAAGCTCACCTCGCTGTCCAGGGGGGAGTTGCCATCCAGCTCCAACAGCACGCCTGTGGCGCTGATGTTTTTCGTCCAACCTTCGCGGCCGTCTGCCAGTCGAGCGGGGAGCTCGACGGTTTCGCGGATGCTGCTGCGGTTGTCTGAAAACATGGTCGCCAGTATGACCAGCAGGCGGATGTTCTCCATGGGCCCTGTCTGTGGTTTTCCTGTGGTTCGGCTCCCAGAAAAAGATAGGGTTGGATAGGAGGTTTGTCCTGGTACAGAGGTACTGCTATGATGATCGAAAAGAATGATCGTCCCAAATAATCCATGGAGGGTGGCTTGGCCGCTGAAGGAAAAGAAACCTGGCCTGCGCGTGTGATGCTGGTGGCCTTGCCGCTGACGGCGTGGGGGCTGGAGCGCCTGTTGTTGGCGGACCTGGAGCAGGTGTTGTGCATCGGTGCGGTGCCTTCGGTGGCGGCTGCCCTGCCGGCGCTCGACCGGCTGCAGCCCGACGTGATCGTGGTGGACCTGGACGGGGAGGACGACCCTGACGTTCTGGTTTCTCTCCACGCGCACACGGCGGCTCGGTTGTTGGCCTTGACCAGTTCCCGCCGTGAGGCGGTACACGATGCGGCGGTGCTGGCCGGTGCCCGGGGGGTGGTGCTGAAGGCCGATGACCCGGACAGCCTCTTGAAGGCGATTGCCAAAGTCCACCGCGGAGAGCTTTGGATAGACCGCCAGGCCACCGGACGCATCTTCATGGAACTGGCCCGGCAGAAGCATGCCGCGGTGAAGAATCCTGAGCGGGACCGCCTCGAGCTGCTCACCCCGCGCGAGATGCAGATGGTGGTGGCGATTGCCACCGATGCCGCCGCCCCGGGCAAGGTGCTGGCCCAGCGGCTGCACATCAGCGAAAACACCCTGCGCAACCACCTCACGTCGATCTACAGCAAGCTCGGGGTGAGCAACCGCATGGAGCTCTACGCGCTCGCGCACCGCCATGGCATGGTGTCTGGCCAGCCTGCGTGAGGGCGGTCACCGAATCGGCATGCCGATCGGGTACAGTGGCGACGATTGCATACTTTCCTATGGGCGCAATGCCCACGACGACCAATGGCCAAAGGCATGATTCTGGCCGCGGGACAGGGCACCCGCGTGCGACCGCTTACCAAAGACCTGCCCAAACCGATGGTGCCCATCCTGGGCAAGCCGGTGATGGAATACCTGATCGAGCATCTGGCGCGGCACGGCATCACCCAGATCATGGTGAACGTGGCCTACAACCACCGCAAAATCGAGGAGTATTTTCGTGATGGGCGTCGCTGGGGGGTGGAGATCGGCTATTCCTACGAAGGCGTGTACGACCATGGCGACATCCTGCCGCGTCCCCTGGGTTCGGCCGGTGGCATGCGCCACATTCAGGACAACAGCGGCTTTTTCGACGACACCACGATGGTCCTCTGCGGCGATGCGCTGATCGACTTGGACATTGGCGCAGCGCTGGAGGAACACCGGGCCAAGGGCGCGCTGGCGAGTGTGGTCACGCTGGACGTGCCGCGCGACCAGGTGAGCAACTACGGCATCGTGGTGGCCGACGAGCAGGGCAAGGTACGCTCGTTCCAGGAAAAACCCAGTCCCGAAGCGGCGCGGTCCACGCTGGCCAGCACAGGCATCTATATTTTCGAGCCGTCGGCCCTGGACCTCATTCCTTCCGGGCAGGTGTTCGACATCGGCAGCCAGCTCTTTCCCCTGCTGGTGGAGAAGGATCTGCCTTTCTATGCCCAGAGTCGCCCGTTTCACTGGATCGACATCGGCCGGGTAAGCGATTACTGGTCGGTTCTGCAACGGGTGCTCAAGGGCGAAATCGACCAGATGCGCATGCCGGGCACCGAGGTCAGGCCCGGGGTGTGGGTGGGGCTGAACACCCGGGTGGATTGGAATACGGTGCACATTCAGGGCCCGGTGTATCTGGGCTCCAGTGTGCGGCTGGAGCCGGGGTCTGCCATCATCGGGCCGGCATGGATCGGACACGGCTGCCACGTACGGGCCGGCTCCCGGGTGGAGCGCAGTGTGCTGTTCGAGTACACCCGCATCGGGGCGGGCATGCTTTTCCAGGACATGATCGTCTCGCCCAGTTATTGCGTGGATCGCCTGGGCAACGCCACCTACGTGGGCGACGACCGATTTCCGCTGCGCTGGGGCGACGCCCGGGCCTGATCGACAGGGCCTGCCGCCGGTTTTGACTTTTCCGGAGCGGAAGGCCACAATGAACATCATTTTTCAATGATGTACGAATGTTTGGACTGAGAAATTCCACATCCGCCTCGCCGAGGTCGCCGTCGCTCAAGGGCTGGAGTCGGCGTCGCTGGCTCATGGCCGCCACGGGCACGGCTGTCGTGGCAGGTGGCTTGGCGGCCATGCCCGAGGTGCGGCTGTTTGCCCAGCAGGTGCAGGATTTCATCGAGGGCCCGCCGGTGCCGGACATCCAGCCGCAGCGCCTGTCCGAGCATGTGTGGATGATCTACGCCAAGGACGGTTTCCCCACCCCGGAAAACCAGGGCATGATGGCCAATGTGGTGTTCGTGGTCACGGATGCCGGGGTGGTGGTGCTGGACAGCGGCGGCTCGCTGCAGATCGGCGAGATGGCGATCCGCATGATTCGCCAGGTCACGCCGCAGCCGGTGGTGGCCGTCTTCAACAGCCACTACCACGGCGATCACTGGCTGGGCAACCACGCTTTCGCGAACGTTTATGGGTCGGATCTGCCCATCTACTCGCTGGCGCACAACATCGAGCAAATCCAAGGGGTACAAGGCAACCTGTGGCGCAGCCTCATGGAACGCTGGACCAACCAGGCCACGCTGGGCACGAAAGTGGTGGCTCCGAACCGGGAGGTGGAACACGGGCAGAGCTTCCGATTCGGCAACGTGACGCTGAACATGCACCATTACGGCACGGCCCACACGCCGTCGGACCTGAGTGTGGAGGTGCTGCCCGACCGCGTGACCTATGTGGGCGACGTGGCCATGGATAACCGCATCGCCAACATGGACGATGGCTCCTACGTGGGCACCTTCAAGTATTACGAGGCACTCACCCAGGCCGCGGGTGATCAGCTCTGGTTGCCGGGCCACGGCCGCCCGAGCCGCACACTGCTGAAAGACTATGGCGAATTCATGGCCGGCATCTACGAGCCCGCCCTCAAGGCCGTGGAGGACGGCCACGGCGTGGAGGTGGCACGCGCCAACGTGCTGAAGGACCCGCGCGTCGCCAAGCGCGCGCCCACCATGCTGGGTTTTGAGAGCAATATCGGCAAGTACGTGAGTCTGGCCTATCTGGAAGCGGAAAAGGTCGCGTTCTGATCAGCTCGCTGCTGCTGTTGCACGCCGGCGCTCAAAAGTCCACCAGGGCAGCACTGCACGCATCGCACGCACTTGGCCACTCGCTTCGGGGGTATAGCCCGGCAGTTTGGCGAGCTGGCTCTGCCAGGCCGCACGGGCCAGCACCTGCCGCAAGGCCAGCACGGCAGGTTGGTCGATGGCCGACTTCAGGCAGGCCAGGTGGTAGCTTTCGGTGACCAGCGGCAGGAAGTCCAGTCCATGTGCCCTTGCTGCGGCTTCGGTGCCCAGCCCGGCATCGGCATGGCCGCTGGCCACGGCCAGGGCAACCGCGCTGTGCGAAGGCTCGCAGCGGTCGTAGCCGTGGATTTGTGCTGGCCGCAGCCCTTGCTCAGCCAGCAACTCGTCCAGCAGCACCCGGGTGCCCGCACCGGGGGCGCGGTTGACGAAGCGCAGCTTCCAGGCAGCGAGCCGTTTCAGACCGTCGATGCGCCTCGGGTTGCCCGGGGCCAGCATCAGGCCTTGGGTGCGCCGGGCGAAGCCGATCAGCTTGTGCAAGCCCGGCTGCAGCAGGGGTTGGTAGGTGCGCGCGGTGAGGCTGCCGGGGGCCGGGCGCTCGCGGGTGTGAAACCCCGCCAGAACACAGCGCCCTTCATTGAGGGCACGGATCGCGTCCACGCTGCCGCAGAAGCGGATGTCCAGGTGCAGCCTTGCGTGGGCCGAGGCGTAGGTCTGCAGGAGGGGTAGCGCGTCGTCGTGGCTGGCGTGCAGGCTGAGCACGTGGGCCTCGGGGTCGAAGGCCAGGGCCAGCGTGCGTTCCAGTTCGGCACGCAAGGTTTCGATCTGTGGTGCCAGGCGTGCCTGCGCCAGCTGCTCGGTCCACAACAGCTTGTCGGCGAAGGGGGTGAGCCGGGCGGCCTGTCCCCGCTCCCACACGATGAGCGGCTGACCCAGCGTCGCCTCCCAGTTTTTGAGTTCCCCCCAGACGTGCCGGTAGGACAGCCCCAGCTCCCGCGCCGCGGCGGAAATGGAGCCCCGGGTCCGTACCGCCAGCAGCAAGGCGATGAGGTCGTTGTGGATCCGGGCCTCGGCCGGACGTTCAGACTGCAGGCGGTAGCTCAGGTGGATCTTGCGCATGGCGTGAGTGTGCCGCAAGGCTCGGATCGAGCGGAATGGCGTATGCATGCGCATGCATAACTCGACAGTCCGCAGTGCGCAAGGCCGCCTTTGCCCCTAGGATGCCACTGCGCATGAACACCTTCACCGAAAGCTTTCAAACCGCGCTGATGTTGATCGGCTCCTTCGACCCCGGGCTGTGGGCCGTGGTGCGCCGGTCGTTGGCGGTCAGCGGATTGGCCACACTGCTGGCCTGCGCGGTCGGCATGTTCGCCGGTGCCTGGCTGGGCGTGGCCCGGTTTCGTGGCCGGGGCGCGGTGGTCATCTTGCTCAACACGGCGCTGGCGGTGCCGGCCGTGGTGGTGGGGCTGGTGGTGTATCTGCTGTTGTCGCGCTCGGGGCCGCTCGGGTTTCTGGGCTGGCTGTTCAGCTTCCAGGCCATGGTGCTGGCGCAGACGTTGCTGGTGTTGCCGATTGCCATGGCTTTGACCCGTCAGGTGATCGAGGACGCGGAGCGCCAGCACGGTGAACAGTTGGCCTCTCTGGGCGCAGGAACGGGGACTCGGGCCCTGTTGCTCGCCTGGGACGAGCGTTATGCCCTGCTGACGGTGCTGCTGGCGGCGTTTGGCCGCGCCATCGCCGAAGTGGGCGCGGTGATGATCGTAGGCGGCAACATCGACGGCTTTACCCGGGTGATGACCACGGCCATTGCCCTGGAAACCAGCAAGGGCGATCTGCCCATGGCCCTCGGGCTCGGGCTGGTGCTGCTCGCGGTGGTGCTGCTGCTCAATGCGCTGGTGGCCGGCATACGGCGCTGGCGCGAGCGTGCCGACAGTGGTGCCCAGGCGGCACAGGCCGGGCAGGCGGTGCTGGCATGACGGCGCTGTTCGAGTGGCGGGGCGTGGATGTGCGACTGGGCGGCAATGGCCAGGTGCACGCGCTCAGGAACGTGTCGTTGCGGATTGCACCGGGCGAGCGGGTGGCGGTGATCGGTCCCAACGGCAGTGGCAAGAGCACGCTGCTGCGGGCCCTGCACGGTCTGGTTCGGGTATCGGCGGGGCAGGCAATGGCACAGCCGCGAACCGGGCCCCACGCGGTCCGGCAGGCCATGCTGTTCCAGCGACCGTTTCTGTTGCGGCTCAGTGCGCTGCACAACATCCGGCTGGGGCTGTGGCTGGCCGGGAACCACACCTGGAGGCAGACGCGGGCTCCCGCTTGGGAGGCCCTGGAGCGGGTGGGGCTGGCCGACGTGGCGGACCGCAATGGCCGGGCGCTGTCCGGTGGGCAGCAACAACGGCTGGCGCTGGCGCGGGCCTGGGCCCTCAAGCCACAGGTATGGCTGCTGGACGAGCCCACCGCCAGTCTGGATCCACACGCCAAGCGCGACGTGGAGCAACTGATGGCCTCCTTCGCGCAGGAGCCGGGGGCGACCATGGTGTTCAGCAGCCACAACCTCGGACAGGTGAAGCGGCTGGCCCAGCGGGTGCTGTATTTGGAAAGCGGTCAACTGCTGGCCGATCTACCGGTCGAACGGTTTTTCAACGAGTCGGTGCTGCAGGCGGTCAGTCCGCAGGCGCTGGCTTTCATCAAAGGAGAAGTGTGATGCTCAAGAAATTGTCATGGGTTTTGGGTACGCTGCTGGTGGCTGTGGCCGTCCAGGTGCAGGCGCAATCGATCGTGGTGGCTTCCACCACATCCACCGAACAGTCGGGGTTGTTTGGTCACATCCTGCCTCGGTTCAAACAGGCCACAGGCATCGACGTGAAGGTGGTGGCGCTGGGCACCGGCCAGGCTATCGACATGGCGCGCCGAGGCGATGCCGATGTGCTGTTCGTGCACGACAAGGCCGCCGAAGAGAAGTTCGTCGCCGAGGGTTTCGGTGTCAAGCGGTTTGACGTGATGTACAACGACTTCGTGCTCGTGGGCCCCAAGGCCGATCCGGCGGGGGTCAAGGGCAATGACATCGTGGTGGCCTTTCAAAAGCTGGCCGCAGCCAACGCACCTTTCGTCTCTCGCGGCGACAAGAGTGGCACGCATGCCGCCGAACTGCGCTTCTGGAAAATGACGCCCGATGAAGCCAACAAGGGCAGTGGCTACAGGGAGTGTGGCTGCGGCATGGGTCCGGCGCTGAACATGGCGTCCTCATCCAACGCCTATGTGCTGACCGACCGCGGCACCTGGCTGAGCTTCAGGAACCGGGGCGACCTGACCGTGCTGGTCGAAGGTGACCAGCGCCTCTTCAACCAGTACGGGGTGATGCTGGTGAACGCGGCCAAGCATCCCCATGTGAAGACGGCCGATGGCCAGACATTCGTGGACTGGGTGATCGGTCCTGAAGGCCAGGCTGCCATTGCCTCCTACAAGGTGGGCGGTGAGCCGCTGTTCTTCCCAAACGCCCGCTGAGCCTGGGGTTGCCCGCACGGCTTGCTTTTGTGCCGCCGCAGCTTGTGATAAGGTGACATCCACGATGTCTTTCCACCCGGCGATGGCGGGGGGATGCATCGAGGGGGACCCACATGCACACCGATCGTCGGCCCGCTGCGGAGCCATTTCAATCCAGTCGTTTTCAGTGGATGCCCATGCCCCCCGTGGAGCACGGGGGCGCGCCGCCGGAGGCCTGACATGGCCCGTTGCCTGGCCTGGTGGGGGCTGGCCGGTGCGCTGTGGCTGGCCGGTTGCGGTGCCTTCGATGCCGCCACCAACCAGCGCGTGGTGCGCGTGGGCTTGTACCAGAATGCTCCCAAGGTCTATTCGGACGAACAGGGCAAGCCGGCAGGCCTGTTTCCGGAGCTCCTCGACGCCATCGCCCAGCGCGAGCGCTGGCGCCTCCATTACGTGCCTTGCGAATGGGCCGACTGCCTGCGCCAGTTGGAAGAGGGCACCATCGATCTCATGCCCGACGTCGCCTTCTCGGCCGAGCGGGCGCAGCGGTTCGATTTTCATCAAGTCTCGGTGGCCAACAGCTGGTCACAGGTCTATGCGCATCCCGACCTGCGCGTGCAGACCCTCTCCGACCTGACGGCGCGCCGCATTGCGGTGTTGGAAGGGGGTATCCAGCAGCATTTCCTGGGACAGTTGTTGACCGCCAGCGGCATTCCCTATCAAGCGGTTCCCGTGGGTTCGCTGGATGAAGGCTATCGGGCGGTGCGGGACGGGCGGGCCGACGCCGTGGTCACCAACAGCTTTTTTGCCATACGCAATGGCCAGATGTACCGGCTCGGCGAGACCCCCATCGTGTTCCTGCCGTCTTCCCTGTATGTCGCGGCCCCGAAAGGCCGCCATGCCGACCTCCTCGCGGCGATCGACCGCCACATCAGTGCCTGGCGCAGTGACGCGAATTCGATCTACTACGACGCGATGCGCCGTACCATGGCATCGCCCACGGCTACCTCCACGCCGGACTGGGTGGGCTGGTCGCTGACCACACTCCTGGGTGTGCTGCTGTTCCTCGGGGGGGCGACCCTGATGCTGCGCAGCAAGGTTCAGCGGCGCACCCGTCGGCTCGTGGAAACGCTGGAGATCCTGCGCCAGGAGCGGGCCAATCTGGAGCAGGTGGTGGCCGAGCGGACGGCGCAACTGCGCGCAGCCAAGGAAGAAGCGGAGGCGCTTTCCCGCGCCAAGAGCGACTTTCTGGCCGTGATGAGTCACGAGATCCGCACCCCGATGAATGCCATTCTGGGTATGCTCTATCTTGCGCTCAAGCGAGATCTGGATGCTTCCCTGCGTGATCAGTTGACCAAGGCGCAAGGCGCGGCGCGTTCCCTGCTGGGCATCATCAACGACATCCTGGACATCTCCAAGATCGAGGCCGGCAAGCTGGAGATCGAGCAGGTCGAGTTCGGCCTGGATTCGGTGCTGGAGCAGCTGACCGATGCCATCGGCTACCAGGCCGAGCAGAAGGGGATCGAGTTCCTCATCCGTTACGACCCCGCCATTCCCCATCGGCTCATTGGCGACCCCTTGCGGCTGGGCCAGGTGCTGCTCAACCTGTGTGGCAATGCGGTCAAGTTCACCGATGAAGGCGAGGTGGAACTCGCTTTCCAGCAAATCGACAGCGGGGAGGCTGGCATCCAGGTACAGGTGTGTGTGCGCGATTCGGGCATTGGCATGACACCGGACGTGCAACGCCGCCTGTTCGAGAAATTCACCCAGGCCGATCAATCCACCACGCGGCGTTTCGGTGGCACCGGCTTGGGGTTGGCGATTTCGCGCCATCTGGTCGAACTCATGGGTGGCCGGATTTGGGTGGAGGATTCCCGTACCGGGCAGGGCACCACCATGTGCTTTACTGTCCGGTTGCAGGTGCCCAAGGCGTCGCGCGAGCACCAGATGGCGTTGCGGGAACAGGTGGGCCCCTTGTTGCGGGGCGTGCGCGTGCTGGTGGTGGACGACAACCAGGTCTCGCGCGAGATCCTGACCGAGATGCTGCGCTTTTTCCACGTGGATGTGGCCGGGGTGCCCGGTGGGCCGCCAGCGATCGACTTGCTGCGGGTGGCCTGTCCACCCTATGACCTGGTGCTCATGGACTGGCGCATGCCCGGCATGAACGGCGATGAAGTGGCGCAACGTATCCACCAGGATGCTGCGATCCGCACACAGCCCCGCATCGTCATGGTCACGGCCTACGGGCGCGAGGAGGTGATCCGTCAGCTCGAGCAGGTGGGGGTGGACGGCATCCTCATCAAGCCGGTGTCTCCGTCCACGCTGCTGGACACCGTTTTGTCGGTGCTGGGGCGGGGGCGCATCTTCGAGCGGCGCAGCTCCGCGGCCCAGGTGCCGGACATGCACGCCGGTGGCCGGTTGGCCGGCGCTCGGGTGTTGTTAGTCGAGGACAACGACATCAACCGGGAATTCGCCGTCGAGCTCCTGCACAGTGAAGGCTTGGTGGTGGAGGAGGCGGTCAACGGCCAGCAGGCGCTGGAAAAGGTGCAACAGCACGACTATGACGCGGTGTTGATGGACATCCAGATGCCGGTCATGGACGGTCTGGAAGCCACCCGCCGCATCCGAGCCCTGTCGGCGCAAGAAGGGGGCGAGCGGTACGCCCGGCTGCCCATCATCGCCATGACCGCGCTTGCCATGGCCAGTGATGCCGAACGCGCCCGCGCCGCCGGGATGAACGATCACGTGACCAAGCCGATCGAACCCGGTCACTTGTTTGCCGCCCTGTTGCGGGCGGTCCAGATGCCGGTGGTGTCTGATGAAGGGCCTGACCGGCTGGCGGCAGCGCCTTCCACGGCCCCCGAGCCGCTGATGCAGAGTCTGACCGGCCTCACCAGCCTGGACGTGCACGGCGGGGTGCGGCGCATCGGCGGAAGGGTGGATGCCTATCTCAAACAGCTGCGACGTTTCCGGGAGAACCACCACGAGGCGGTCGATATCCTGCGCCAGAAGATCGCTGCCGGGGACCTGCAGGCGGCCGAGGCGTACTGCCATGCGCTCAAAGGCGTGACCGGCAATCTGGGGGCCACCAGGGTCTTTCTGGCGCTGGATGCGATTGATCAACCTCTCAAGGCTGCCCAAGTGCCGACCGATGCGGCGCTGGCGTCGTTGCAGGCGGCCATCGAAGCGCTGTTGGCCGACATCGACAGTCTGCAACGCCCAGCCCCACCGCCCGTACAGACCACCCGGCTCGAAGGTGCGGCCCTGCGTGCCCATCTGGATCGCCTGTCTCGAGCATTGGAGTACGATTTAGGGGCCGTGGAACCCCTGCTGGCCGAGTTGCAGGCGGGGGTGGCCGGTACCCCGCTGGAGGAGCCGGTCGCCTCGATCACAGCGTTGGTCGATGTGTTCGAGATCGACGCCGCCCAGGAGCGCCTGCGCGCGCTGTCCAACCAAGTCTGAGGCCCCTGCGTGAACACCCAAGACCACGTTTCCATGGTGCAACGCGACCGCATACTCATCGTGGATGACGTGCACGAGAACCTGCACGGGCTCATGCAGATCCTGCGCGACGAGTATGCCATCGTCGCGGCGACGAGTGGCGAGAAGGCGCTGGAGCTCGCGCGGCGCCAGCCCCCGCCTGACCTGATTTTGCTCGACATCAAAATGCCGGGCATGGACGGCTATGCGGTCTTGTCACAGCTCAAGATCGACCCGCAGACCGCCGACATCCCGGTCATCTTTGTCACGGCATTGGCCGACGCTGCCGACGAGGCGCAGGGGTTGAACATGGGCGTGGCGGATTACATCACCAAACCCTTCAATCCCGACCTTCTGCGGGCCCGCGTTCGTACCCAGCTGGAGCTGCGCCGTCATCGGCGCCACTGCGTGACCTTCGATGTGCTGGCGCACGCCCAGCCAGAGCGGGACCAGACCCTGCTCGTGGTGGACGACATACCCGACAACATCCACGAGCTGCTCGAAGCGCTCAAGGAACGTTACCGCATCCAGGTGGCCAACACGGGGGAGCGGGCGCTGGAGATCGTGGCCGGTCCGAACCCGCCGGATCTGGTGCTGCTCGACGTGAAGATGCCCGGTATCGACGGCTTCGAGGTCTGCCGCCGGATCAAGGCCATGCCGGCCGGCCATCGGATTCCGGTGATTTTCGTGACCGTGCTGGATGCGGTCCGGCAGATCGTCAAGGGTTTCGAGCTGGGGGCGTCGGATTACATCACCAAGCCCTTCGATGTCGATGAGGTCCATGCCCGGGTGCGCACCCACCTGGAGCTGGCCCGACTGCGGCGCTTGCTGGAGGACATGGTCGCCCAGCGCACCGCCATGCTGCAAGTCAGTGAGGAGAGGTACCGCATCCTCGCCCAGCGCGATCCGGTCACGGGACTGCCCAACCGGGCCCTGTTCGCCGAATTGCTCACCCATGCGGTCCAGCAGGCGCAGCGCACCGGCACGCCTTTCGCTCTGCTGTCGCTGGACCTGGACAACTTCAAGACCATCAATGAGAGCCTGGGTCACCGCCGGGGCGACCAACTGCTGGCGGAGGTGGCGCGCCGGTTGCAGAAGTTGTTGCCCGAAAGCGATGCCATGGCGCGGCTGGGGGGTGACGAGTTCGCGGTGATCGTCGAGCGCCAGGAGGACATGCCTTGGGTCGATCTGCTGGCGCAGCGCATGATCGAGGCCCTCGCCACGCCTTTCGTCTTCGACGGTGAGCCGGTGTATGTGGGAGCGTGCATTGGCATTGCGCTCTACCCGAACGATGCGGCCGATGCCGATACCCTGCAGCGCCACGCCGATGCCGCGTTGCACAGGGCCAAGGCCCAGGGCCGGGGCATGCTGCAATTCTTCGCGCCTGAACTCTCGAACCAGGCCCGTTCGCGGCTCACCCTGGACTCCGAATTGCGTCGCGCGATCAGTGGGGACGAACTGCGCCTGCACTACCAGCCGCAGATCGACCTGCACAGTGGGCGCATCATCGGCATGGAGGCCTTGGTGCGCTGGCAGCATCCGGCGCGCGGCATGGTGCCCCCTGGCGAATTCATCGCATTTGCCGAGGAAAGCAGCCTGGTGGTGCGGCTCGGCAAATGGGTGCTGGAGGAGGCCACCCGCCAAATGCGCATCTGGCTCGACGAGGGCATCGATCCACCTCCGGTGTCGGTCAATGTGTCGGCGGTCCAACTCAGCCGGGGGACGATGGCCGGGTATGCGGAGCAGGCACTGTGCGCCAACCGGCTCCGCCCCGACCAGCTGGAGCTGGAGATCACGGAAAGCTTCATCATGCGCGACCGGGAGCGTTCGCTGCGCTCGCTGGCCGAGCTCAAGGCGCTGGGCGTGCGGTTGACGATCGACGACTTCGGCACCGGCTATTCCTCGCTGGCCTATCTGCAACAACTGGAGGTGGACAAGCTCAAGGTGGACATGTCGTTCGTGCAGGACATGACCGATAACCCCGGCAAAGCCTCCATCGTGCGCGCCGTGATCGCCATGGGGCACAGCCTGGGGCTGGGCATCGTGGCCGAAGGGGTCGAAACCGACGAGCAGGCGCGCGAGTTGCGGCGCTTGCAGTGCGATGCGATCCAGGGGTATCTCGTCAGCCGGCCCCTGCCGGCGGACGACATGGGGGCTTTCCTGCGCCGATTCAGCCCCTGGACGGTCAGCGAGTGGGACTGAGCCCGAGCCTCAGCCTTAACGCCGTTCCAGTTTGCGGTAAACCGTGGCGCGGCTGATGCCCAAGGCACGCGCGGCCTCTGCCACGTTGCCACCGGCGTCTTCCACCGCCTTGCGGATCATGGCGGTTTCCACGTCCCGCAGGGGCACGGCATGGCCGTGCGGCACGCCATGGCCGGCCGAGATCGGGTGGTCGGCGTGGAGCAGCGGCATCACCAGTATCCGCAAACCGGACCACAGCGGCAGTTCCAGCACGCCCCGTCGTTGCCGGGCGGCATCGAACAGGCTGTTCGTGGGCACGGCAAACACGTCGCTGCAATGGGGCCACCCAGCGCCGGTAGGCAGGGTCAGCATGTCCACCGCGTTGCGGTTGGCCCCGGTGATCAGGCCATCGGCATCGACGGCGAGCAGACCGTCGCCATCCTCACCGATCAGGTGGCCCGGCCATTGCAGCCGCAGCAGCAGGTGATGCGGCTGGGCGAGGGTGAGGGCGTTTTCGATGCTGCGCACCGACTGGGTGACCAGGTGCTTGAGGGCGGGGCGCTCGGGCACGTCGATGCCGGTGAGGTCCAGCATGCCGATGCAGCGGCCATCGGGGCCGATGACCGGCGCCCCGGCGCAGCTGTAAATGGCGGTGTCGTCGAAGAAATGCTCGCCACGGTGCAACCACACTGGCTGGATGTCGGTCAGGCTGGCGCCGATGGCCGTGGTACCGACGGCGGCTTCCGAGAGGTCCACGCCAACCCGGGCGATGGAGGTGGCGCGGGGATCGTGCCGGTCTATGGGGCCGTTGACGTCGATGACGATGCCATCGGCGTTCGTGAGGATGGCGAAGTAGCGGGTGTGTGCCATGGCCCGCGCCAGGGAGCGGATCACCGGGCCGGCGGCCTGCAGCAGCGGCTGGCTGGTTTCGATTGCCCGCCGCATGGCGGCAGCCGAGACGGTCTCGAACACCACGCGCTGGCGCGGGTTCTGGCCGCGGGCCAGACAGCGGCGCCATGAACGCTCTACCCAGGCCGCAATGCAGCCGGGCTCGAGTGGGGCCTGATCCATCAGCAGGGTCTGGCGTGCCCGTTCGATCTGCCAGATTCGGCGCTCTGCGGTGTGCATCGGTTTCTGCGACATGACGCCATTACACCAGTGTTTCATTTTGAGAATAAGTATGGGCTTCAATGGTTGATTGGGGTTTTCCCTAGGTTCAAAGGCAAGGGGCGGATTCAACAATGCATAGGCAACGGCATTCATAGGCAAGGCGCGTTCGCGTCAATACCCACAGGAGAACCACATGCAGAAAGTCCTGCACATCAACCCGGACAAATGCACCGGCTGCTTGCAGTGCGAAATGGCCTGCTCGTTCGAGAACTATGGCACCTATGCCACTTCCAAGTCGCGCATCAAGGTGTTCGACTTCCATCACACCGGCAAAAAGGTGCCTTACACCTGCACGCAGTGCGACGAGGCTTGGTGTCTGCATGCCTGCCCGGTGGAGGCCATCACCGTGGACAAGCTGACCGGCGCCAAGGTGGTGAGCGAAACCACCTGTGTAGGCTGCAAGGTGTGCACCATCGCCTGTCCCTTTGGCACCATCAATTACGTGCAGGAAACCGGCAAGGTCCAGAAGTGCGACCTCTGTGGCGGCGAGCCTGCTTGCGCTGACGCCTGCCCGACCGGGGCCATCACGTTCATCGATGCCAACTGGACCGGCCTCGACAAGATGAAGCAATGGGCCGACAAACTCGGTAACCAGGCGGCTGCCGCCTGATCACGCAAGGAGCACTGACATGTCTTGGGCTGGAAAAATCCTCCGCGTCAACCTGACGGCTGGTACCGTCACCCCCGAACCCCTGAACATGGAATGGGCCAAGGCCTATCTGGGCTCTCGGGGTCTGGCGTCCAAATACCTCATCAGCGAGATCGACCCCAAGGTCGATCCGCTGTCGCCCGACAACAAGATCATCTGGGCCACCGGCCCGCTGACGGGCACCATGGCCTCCACCGGCGGCCGCTACACCGTGGTCACCAAGGGCCCGCTGACCGGCGCCATCGCCTGTTCCAACTCCGGCGGCTACTGGGGCGCCGAACTGAAGATGGCCGGCTGGGACATGATCATTTTCGAGGGCAAGTCTCCCAAGCCGGTGTACCTGTACGTCAACGACGACGTGGCCGAGCTGCGTGACGCCTCCCATCTGTGGGGGCAGAGCGTCTGGAAAACCGAGGAGATGCTCAAAACCAGTCTGCAGGATCCGCTGCTGCGCATTTCCAGCATCGGCAAGGCGGGTGAGAACGGTGTGCTGTACGCTGCAGTGGTGAACGATCTGCACCGTGCGGCTGGCCGCTCGGGCGTGGGTACCGTCATGGGCAGCAAAAACCTCAAGGCGATTGCGGTGCGTGGCACCAAGGGCGTGGGCAATGTCCGCGATCCCAAGGCCTTCATGGCCGCCACCAAGGCGGCCAAGAAAGTGCTGGCCGACAACGCCGTGACCGGCCAGGGCCTGCCGACCTACGGTACCCAGGTGCTCATGAACGTGATCAATGAAGTCGGCCTGCTGCCCACCCGCAACCACCGTGATGTGCAGTTCGAAGGTGCCAAGGACATCTCTGCCGAGGCCATGGTCACGCCGCGTGCCACCGATGGCAAGAAGCATCTGGTGACCAACCAGGCCTGCTTTGGATGCACCATCGCCTGCGGGCGCATCAGCAAGATCGACGAAACTCACTTCAGCGTGCAGAACAAGCCCCAATATTGGGGGGCCAGCGGGGGGTTGGAGTACGAAGCGGCCTGGGCACTGGGGGCCGCCAACGGCGTCAACGATCTGGAAGCGCTGCAATACGCCAACCTGATCTGCAACGAGCAGGGGATGGACCCGATCAGCTTCGGTGCCACCGTGGGTGCCGTGATGGAGTTGTACGAGATGGGTGTGCTCACGAAGGAGCAGATTGGCATCGAGGCGCCTTTCGGATCCGCCAAGGCTCTGTGCGAACTGGCCGACATGACCGCCAATGGGGTCGGTTTTGGCAAAGAGATCGGTCTGGGCTCCAAGCGGCTGACGGCCAAGTACGGGCACCCCGACCTGTCCATGAGCGTGAAGGGGCAGGAGTTCCCCGCTTACGACGGGCGCGTGGCCCAGGGCATCGGCTTGGCCTATGCCACCAGCAACCGTGGGGCCTGCCACCTGCGTGGGTACACCATCGCTTCCGAGGTGTTGGGCATTCCGGTCAAGACGGAACCCACGGCCTCCGAGGGCAAGCCTGAACTGGTCAAGGCCTTCCAGGATGCGACCGCTGCCTTCGATTCGGCCGGTATCTGTATTTTCACCAGCTTTGCCTGGACGCTGGCCGACGTGGCCCCGCAGATCCAGGCCGCCTGTGGTGAGGAATTCACCATGGAGCACCTGAACCTGATCGGGGAGCGCATCTGGAACATGGAGCGCGAATTCAACAACGCCGCCGGCTTCACGTCCAAGGACGACAGTCTGCCCAAGCGCCTGCTCACGGAACCGGCCAAGACCGGTCCGGGCAAGGGCTCGGTCAGCAAGCTGCCGGAAATGCTGCCCAAGTACTACGAAGTCCGGGGTTGGGACGCCGAGGGACGCCCCACCGCGGCCACCAAGGAACGCCTGGGTCTGTGAGCGCATGGCACACCACCTGATCCTAGGCGCGGGGCCGGCTGGCGTGATCGCGGCGGAAACCCTGCGCAAGCACGCCCCGGCCGATCGCATCACTCTGGTTGGTGATGAGCCGGAGCCGCCATACTCCCGCATGGCCATTCCCTATTTGCTCATCGGCGATATCGACGAACGGGGCACTTATCTGCGCAAATCGCCCGACCACTTCGCGCGACAGCGCATCGACGTGGTCCGTGGGCGGGTCACCCGGCTCGACACCGCGGCCCGCACCGTGACGCTGGACCACGGCCAGACGCTCGGGTTTGACCGCCTGCTCATCGCCACCGGCTCGCACCCGGTGCGTCCGCCCATTCCTGGCATGGACCTGCCGGGGGTACACCCTTGCTGGACGTTGGAGGATGCGCGCGCCATCATGCGGTTGGCCCGTCCCGGAGCCCGGGTGCTGCAAATGGGGGCGGGCTTCATCGGCTGCATCATCATGGAGGCGCTGAAGCAGCGTGGGGTGGCCCTGACCGTGGTCGAGATGGGTGACCGCATGGTGCCTCGGATGATGGGGCCGGCGGCCGGCGGCATGATACGCGCTTGGTGCGAGTCGAAAGGCGTTCGCGTGTTCACCAGTACCAAGGTGGAGGCGATCGAGCAGGCCGATGGCCAGGCTTTGCGGGTGCGCCTGTCCAACGGCGAGGCGTTGGAGGTCGATTTGGTGATCAGTGCCACGGGCGTGCGTCCGGCCATCGGTTTTCTGGAGGGGTCGGGCGTCACCTGTCTGCTGGGCGTGCTCACCGACGAGCACATGCAGACCAACGTGCCCGGTATCTACGCTGCCGGTGATTGTGCCGAAGCCTTCGACAAGGTCAGCGGCAAGGCCATCGTCAGCGCCATTCAGCCCAATGCAGCCGACCAGGCTTATGTGGCGGCCATGAACATGGCAGGCAAACCGGTCGAGCTCAAGGGCGTGACGCAGATCAACGTGCTCGATACCCTGGGGCTGATTTCGGCGAGCTTCGGGAATTGGGAGGGGGTGCCGGGTGGCGAATCGGTCGAACGGCACGACCCCGAGCGCCACCGGGTCCTCAGCCTCCAGTTCGATGGTGACGTGATGGTGGGATGCAACAGCGTGGGCTGGACCGATCATATTGGGGTCATGCGCGGCCTGGTGGAAGGGCGGGTGCGGCTGGGTGAGTGGAAAGACCACCTGTTGCAGGACCCGACGCAGCTCATGAAAGCCTACCTCGCCACGGCGCAAGGGCAGGGACAGTGGAGCGGCGCCAACGACACCCGCCGCCGTTGATGCCGATGCGAGTGACGCTGAAACTGTTCGCCACCTTGGGCGACTACCTGCCTCCGGGCGCCCGCTTCAACCAGATCGAGCTCGATCTGGACCACGGTACCACCGTGCAGGCGCTGATCGACCGTTACAGCCTGCCACCCAAGCTGGTGCATTTGGTGCTGGTCAATGGTCATTTCGTGCCGCCCGAGGAACGCGCCACCCGTGCGCTGAACGAGGGGGACGTTCTGGCCATCTGGCCACCTATTGCTGGCGGTTGAGCCGTGCAGTCCCATTACCCCGAGGCCTTCGAGCGCGACATGGCCTGCTCGTTGGCGGAATGGGAGTCTCGCTTGCCATCGGCCATCGGGAAGGTGCCGTGGGAACGTGTGGCGGCAGCAGCGGTTCAGGTCCGGCTACCGGGTGGGTGGCTGGAGCTGAGCTGGTCGCCGCTGCCGGACCGAGTCATTGCCCTGATGCGCATGCCCCGTCTGGCGGTGCGGTTTCGCTTCGTCGGGGTGCCGGCCGAGGAGCGGCTGCACTTCATGAGGCATTTCGATCTCGTGTTGCAACGCGGCGGGGGGTGAGGGCACTCCCCCGCCACCAGTCCAGACCGATTCAGCTGCGACGGGCCAGCCAGGCCAGCAGCGGCCAGGCGGCGAGGGCGGCACCCGTCCCCGCGGCGAGTGCGCTGCCGCCCAGGAAAGCCCAGTCCACCCAGTACCTGAGCTCGCTCAGGCTGGAGGCGGTGAACACCGGGCCCAGTACGAAGGTGGCGACTGCAGCGAACGCCCCGAGAATGAGGGTGGCGGGCAGAGCCTTGCGCCAGTCTGCCCGGGATGACCGCACCACCGCAAACAGCAGCGCGAGCCAGAGCAGTGCCACAACCAGTAGCCAACCGAGCGCAGGGCGCACGGTTTCGTAGATGATGTTGAGTCCGAGCCAGATTTCGTACATGATGTGCCTCCTTCCTCAGGCGTGGCCCTTGAGCACGGCGATGTAGGCGGGCTTGAGCATGCGGTGCTTCATCACCCACGCGAAGTAGCTTTCCTGCATCGGGTCGATGAATGGCAGGGTGGGGGTGAGGCGGCCTTCGTAATCGAATTCGATCAGCATGGCCGAGCCTTCGCGCAGAATCAGCGGACAGGAGGTGTAGCCATCGAAGCGCTGGCTCGGTTCGCGTCCGCTGATCACGTCGATCAGGTTGGTGGCGACCATGGGAGCGCTCTTTTTCACCGTGGCAGCGGTTTTGCCGCGTCGGGTGCCATTGACATCGCCCAGACCGAACACGTTGGGGTAGCGGCGGTGGCGCAGGGTTTGCTCGTCCACCTCCAGCCAGCCTCCGGCCGCGAATGGGCCCTCTTTCCAAGCGAGATCGCTCTGGCGTACCACGTCGGGTGCGCTCATAGGGGGCACCACGTGGATGAAGTCGTAGTCCACGGTGGTGGCTTCCCCTTCCGGCGAGTGGAAGGTGGCACGCCGGCTGCCGATGTCGATGGCGCTGAGGCGCTGGTTGTACTCCACGTCGATGCCCAAGCCGGCCCACCGCTCGAGAATGCTGTCGTTGACGGCCTTGACCCCAAACACGCTGCCAATGCCGGAATAGAACGTGATTTCGGAGTCCGTCAGCCGGCCGGTCTGGCGCAGCCGGTCGGCCAGCATGAACGTCATCTTGATCGGGGCGCCGGCGCATTTCAGTGGCGTGGCAGGCAGGGTCATCACTGCCCGCCCTCCTGTTCCACGGAAGGCATCCATCGCCGACCAGGTGGCGACAGCCGCATCCGGGCTGGCATAGACCGAAGCGAGGCCATTCTGACCGATGGCCGCCACGTCCATGCCTTCGATGGCGCTGTAGTTGAGTTGTACGCCCGTGGCCACCACCAAGTAGTCGTATGACAGGCGCTGGCCGCCGCGCGTCACGATGACGTTGGCAGTCGGATCGAATTCAGCGACGAAGTCTTTGACCCAATCCACTCCCGGCGGGTGATAGCGGGCGTTGTGGTCGATCACTTTGCTGACCGGCCAAACGCCGCTGGCCACCAGCGTCCATCCGGGTTGGTAGTAGTGGGGTTCGCGCCCATCCACGATGGTGATGCGGGCCCCGTCGAGCCCTTTGCTCAAACGATTGGCCACCGCGATACCGGCGAGGCCGCTGCCCGCAATGACGATGTGTGCATTCGTCTTGACGCGGGCTTGGGCGGGCGGACTGGCCGTTGCCAGGGAGGTGGCCAGCGGCGCAGCCACCAAGCCGCCGAGAAGCCGGCGGCGCTGGAGATTGGTGAGGCTCATGTGAGGTCTCCTGACATTTATACTCTAGGGAGTTTATGGTACGAGGTGCCCGACTGCCCGAGTTTGATTTTTGTCAAAGAGCCTCGAAGGGCAAGCGAAGGTTGCGCTCACCCAAAGGGTGGATCAGCGGTAGCTGCGCCGGGCCGGGGCCGGGCTGCCGGAACGCTGCTCGATGTGGCGGAAAGTGATCCGGCCTTTGGTGAGGTCGTAGGGCGAGAGTTCGAGCGACACCTTGTCACCCGCCAGAATGCGGATGTGGTGCTTTTTCATCTTGCCCGCGGAGTAGGCGACCAGGGTGTGGCCGTTGTCGAGCGTGACGCGGTAGCGCGAATCGGGCAGGACTTCGTCCACCTTGCCCTGCATTTCAATAAGGTCTTCTTTAGCCAATGGTTTTTCCTTGGAACGGTTGTCGTTGCCAAGCCGGTGCCTGGGCAACGTGATGGGTTGATTCAAGGCCTCCGCATGTCTGGAGCATGGTCCATCCGGAGTCGACCCGGAGGCGGAGTCCTACGCAAGGGTGCGCCCGCCACGAACATTGAAGTTGACGCCTCGGAAGGACCGCAAGGCGCTTCAAGGTGGCTACAGGCCCGCGGAGGGCCAGGCGTGTCATACGACAGAGGTTGCGACGACGAGCAAGCCGCAACCCCTAGATTTTAACCGTTTATGGCCGAACGTGCCACCAGGTCTGGGCGCTGAGCAGTCCACCCCAGGTGAGCAACAGCGAACCGATCAGGTGCAGGCCGGCATTGAGCACCGCCAGCCCAACGCGGCCACTCTGCAGCATGGTCACCGTTTCGACCGAAAAGGTGGAGAAGGTGGTCAGTGCGCCCAGCAGGCCGGTCACGATGGCCAGCCGCCACGCCGGGTCCAACCCGCTGTGATGCTGGAAGAACACCACCGCCACCCCCACGGCATAGGCACCGATCCAGTTGGCGGCGAGCGTACCCCAGGGCAGCAGTTGTCCCGGGTTGAGCCAGACGCTGAGCTGCCACCGGCTCAAGGCGCCGATGCAGGCGCCTGCGCAGATCGCGGCAATGGTGAGCATGGCGGCAGTTTAACGCGGCGGGGGCGAGGCTCAGAGCAGTTCGCCGCCCAGGGCTTCGGTGAGGTCGTCGATGAGGGCGCCCAGCTCGCCCGTCGCGATGGCCACGTCGGCGTCGAAGCCGCCTTCATCTTCGGTGGTGGCGCTGTCTTCGAACACCCCGTCCAGGAAAGCGATCTTGCTGAGCACGGTGCTTTCGGTGAGCACGAAACTGACCCGGCCGTCCCAGTCCAGCGCCAGCTTGGTGGGCAGCTTGCCCTGGCCGATGTGCAAGCGCATCTGCTCGTCGTCGAGGTGGTGGCGGGTGAACTTGACCACGGACTTCAGCTCGTCGGCCGACTTCAGTTCGACTTCCCGGCCGGGCGCGAAGTGGGCGGGCCAGTCATCGGCGCTGCCGGTCAGCCAGGCGGTCATGGCGGCCTGGGGTGACATCTGGGTGTTGAAGGGGCTCAGTTGCAGGCCATCCAGCCCTTTGACCAGCGCGGTGATGACTTCATCGGCACGGGCCTGGCTGCTGGTGTCCAGAACCAGGCGGCCGGCCTGCAGGTCCATCCACACCATGACGCTGGCCGTCTTGGCAAAGGCCATGGGCAGCAGGTCCTGCACGATGTCGTCGCGCAGGTCGCGGCTTTCCTTGCGGCCGGGTTTGCGGCCCTCCTTGGCCTCGATCTGCGCCACGCGCTCGTCGAAGTGGCGCTTGACGACCGCACCCGGCACGGCCTTGGTCTCGATCTGGAAGCGCATGATGCGGTGGCCGCCGACCAGTTCCACCAAGGCGCCGTGGGCCTGGCCTCGCGGTGGCACCCAGCCCACCGATTTCTCCTGTGTGGCGCTGCACGGAGCAAACGGCATGGCCGCCAGCGCTGCTTCCATGGTTTCCACCGGAGCCGACCAGCCGGCACCGATGCGGTAGATCATCACATGCTTGAACACGGGTTCCCTTGTGGTCGTTGTGAGTCCGGCATCTTAGTGGATGCCGGGCAGCTTCAGGTGGGGGCGCACCTGGGGAGCCCTCACATGCCTCACATGCGCGAGGGCAGCCAGGTGGCGATGCCGGGGAACCACCACAGCAGCAGCAGGGCCAGCGCCATGAGCGCGAAGTAGGGCGCGGTGACCTTGGCGATGTAGGTGATCTCGCGCCCCGTCATGCCCTGCAGCACGAACAGGTTGAAGCCCACGGGAGGCGTGATCTGCGCCATCTCCACCACGATCACCACGAAGATGCCGAACCAGATGAGGTCGATGCCGGCACCGCCGATGGTGGGCAGGATGACGCCCATGGTCAGCACGATCATGGAAATACCGTCGAGAAAGCAGCCCAGCAGGATGTAGAACAGCGCAATGGCCAGAATGAGCACGCCGGTGGACAGGCCCAGCCCGGTCACGAACTCGGCCAGCTGGCGCGGCAGGCCGATGAAGCCCATCGAGAGGGTGAGGAAGGCGGCCCCGGCCAGGATGAGCGCGATCATGCAGTACAGGCGGGTGGCGCCCAGCAGCGAATCGCGAAAGGTGCGCCAGTTCAGCGACCCCTGGCTGGCCGACAGGATGAGAGCCCCCACCACGCCGACGGCTGCGGCTTCGGTGGCCGTGGCCACCCCGCTGTAGATGGAGCCGATGACACCGCCGATGAGCAGGATCACCGGCAGCAGGTGGCGCGACTCCCACAACTTGCGGCCCAGGCTGGTGGCGGCCTCGGCGCGGGGCACCTGGTCGGGGTTGAGCAAGGCCCAGACCATGAGATAGCCACTGAACAGCGCGCCCAACAGCAAGCCCGGCAGCACCCCGGCCATGAACAGCTTGGCAATCGACACCTCGGCCGCCACGCCATAGACGATCATGATGATGGACGGCGGGATCAACAGGCCCAGCGTGCTGGCGCCGCCCAGGGAGCCGATGATCTTGTCGGGCGGGTAGTTGCGCTGGGTGAGCTCGGGGATGCTCATCTTGCCGACGGTGGCGCAGGTGGCGGCCGAAGAGCCCGAGACGGCGGCAAAGATGGTGCAGCCCACCACATTGGTGTGCAGCAGGCGCCCGGGCAGCGGGTTCACCCACGGGGCCAGCCCCTTGAACATGCTTTCCGAGAGTTTGGTGCGAAACAGGATTTCCCCCATCCAGATGAACAGCGGCAAGGCCGTGAGCGTCCAGCTGCTGGAGGCCCCCCAGATGGTGATGGCCATGGCGTCGCCCGCCGGCCGGGAGGAAAACAGCTCCATGCCGATCCAGGCCACGCCCGCCAGCGTGAGGCCGATCCACACGCCGCTGCCCAGCAGGGCAAACAGCGCGACGATCAGGGCCAAAGTGAGGACGGCCTCATTCATGGGGAGCGTCTCCGGCTTGGGCAGCGGCGGGGCGGCGCAGGCCGCGCCATTCGAGCACCCATTCGTCGATGAGGGCGATGAGCAGCACCAATGTGCCGATCACCATGCTGATCTGGGGAATCCACAGGGGCGTGGCGTCGCTGGAGGTGGAGATGTCGTTGAACAGATGCGACTGCCAGGCCAGCCGGGCGGCGTAGAAGGCAAACAGGCCGGCCAGCAGCACGGCAATGGAGAGCGACCACAATTCCAGGGCCCGCCGCGCGGAGCCCTGCAGCCGGCCGATGATGAGCGTGACGCGGATGTGCTCCCCCCGCTTGAGGGTATGCGCCAGCGCCAGGAAACCCGCCCCGGCCGTGGCGTAGCCCGCGTAGGCGTCGGTGCCGGGCACGTAGAAGTGAAACAGGCGGCTGACGATGGACAGCAGAACCATCAGCAGCACGCCGATCATGAAAAGCGCCGCCAGCCAGGCGGCGCTCATGTAGAGGGCGTCGAGCAGGCGGCGCATGGTGGCTTACTTGCGGAAGGCGGCGAGCAGGGCTTGACCTTCGGGGCCGGCTTTCTCCAGCCATTCCTTCAGCATGGTTTCACCGACTTTTTCCATGTCGGCCTTGAGCTGGGCCGATGGGGGCAGCACCTCCATGCCGTTGGCCTTGAGCGTGGCCAGGGTGTCGGCGTTGACCTTGCGCGAGGCTTCCCAGCCGCGCTTTTCGGCATCGGTAGCGGCCTTGAGCACGGCGTCCTGGGTCGCCTTGTCGAGGGCATTGAAGGCGCGCTTGTTCGCGATCACCGCGTTCTTGGGCAACCAGGCCTGCACGTCGTAGTAGTACTTGAGGTGTTCGTAGAGCTTGCTGTCCACGCCGGTGGCGCCGGAGGTCATGTTGGCCTCGACCACGCCGGTGGCCAGGGCCTGCGACAGTTCGGCGGCCTGGACAGTGACCGGCTGTGCGCCCACCAGTTGGGCGATGCGGGTGGTGGACGGGCTGTAGGCGCGCCACTTGCTGCCGCGCAGGTCGGCGGCGCTGTTCAGCGGCTTTTTGCTGTAGATGCCCTGGGGCGGCCAGGCCACGGCATACAGCAGCATCATGCCTTGCTCGTCGAGCTTCTTCTCCAGAAAGGGTTTCTGGGCCTGGTAGAGCTTGAACGATTCGTCGTAGCTGGTGGCCAGGAACGGGATGCCATCGGCGCCGAAGATTTCCCATTCGTTCTGGTAGGCCGCCAGCAGGATTTCACCGATCTGGGCCTGGCCGCCTTGCACGGCGCGCTTGATTTCGGGGGCTCGGAACAGCGAGGCGTTGGCGTGCACCGTGATCTTGAGCTTGCCGCCGGTGGCCTGGTCGATGTCGGCCGCAAACTGGTTCAGGTTGGCGGTGTGGAAGTTGGAGGCCGGGTAGGCGGAGGGCAGGTCCCAGCGGGTCTGGGCCTGGGCATGGCTGCCAAAGGCCAGTGCACTGGCGGCCAGGGTGAGGGTGAACAGGCGACGCTTCATGACGACTCCAATCGGTGCATGTGGGTTGAGATCGGGAACACGTAGCAAAGGGCGGGCCAGGCCCGCCGTCTGGCCGCGGGCGCCCAGGGGTCAGAGCGCAGCGCGAGGCGTCACCATTGTGGCGGGAGATGTTTCAGGTGTCATACGTGTTTTCCCTAAATGTCGATAAATTGTTGGCATTTTGTTGGAAAAATTCTTAGACTACCGGGTCGTGATCCTGCACAGGAGAATTGCCCATGCCCCGTACGCGTACCGGTCCCCGCCAGGGGAACGCCTCCGGCTCCGAGCAGCCGCGCATCGTCTCTTCGGCCCACCTGGTCTCGCCGCAGAGCGCCGAGATGAGCGAGTTCGAGTTCGGCCTGATCGTCGCTGGCAATGCGTTCCACCGCTGGATCGTCCATTGCATGAGTGCGGCTGGCTTGAAAGACCTCACGCCGCTGGACGTGCTGGTGTTGCACCATGTGACGCATCGGGCCCGCGACAAGCGGCTGGCCGATATTTGCTTCATCATGAACGTGGAGGACACCCACCTCATCAACTACTCGCTCAAGAAGCTGCAAGGGTTGGGGGTGGTGGCGTCGAGCAAGAACGGCAAGGAAGTCACCTATGCCGCCACCGACACCGGCAAGGCCTATGTGGAACGTTACCGGGCGATCCGCGAGGCCTGCCTCATCAACGCGCTCAAGGCGGATGATGCGCTCAACCGTGACATCGGTGAACTGGCACGGCTGCTGCGCGTGCTCTCCGGCGTGTATGACCAGGCGGCCCGGGCGGCGGCCTCCATGTAACTCTTTTCAAGTCCATCATGCCAACCACATCCACGCAGACCCCTCACGCTCGCT
Source organism: Tepidicella baoligensis (assembly GCF_013432195.1). Lineage (GTDB taxonomy): Bacteria > Pseudomonadota > Gammaproteobacteria > Burkholderiales > Burkholderiaceae_C > Tepidicella > Tepidicella baoligensis. The sequence goes on from NZ_JACCDB010000007.1 coordinate 80,872, forward strand.
GGCAGTTCTGGATCGACCGCGGCGGCACCTTCACCGACATCGTGGCACGCCGGCCCGACGGCAGCCTGATCACGCACAAGCTGCTGAGCGAGAACCCCGAGCAGTACCGCGATGCGGCGGTGGCCGGCATTCGCCACCTGCTGGGCCTTCGACCTGGCGAACCCATCACGCCCGAGCAGGTGGAGTGCGTCAAAATGGGCACCACCGTGGCCACCAACGCGCTGCTGGAGCGCAAGGGCGAACCCACGCTGCTGGTGACCACCCGGGGCTTTCGCGATGCGCTGCGCATCGCGTATCAGAACCGGCCGCGCCTGTTCGACCGCCACATCGTGCTGCCCGAGCTGTTGTACGAGCGCGTGATCGAGGCGCAGGAGCGCATGAGCGCCCAAGGCGAGGTCATCGAGCCGCTGGACGAGCTCCACCTGCGCGAACGCCTGTGGGCCGCCTACGACGCCGGCCTGCGCAGCGTGGCCATCGTGTTCATGCACGGCTACCGCTACACCGCGCACGAGGCCCGTGCCGCCGAACTGGCGCGCGAAGTGGGCTTCACGCAGATCAGCACCAGCCACGGCACCAGCCCGATGATGAAATTCGTCAGCCGGGGGGACACGACGGTGGTGGACGCCTACCTCTCGCCCATCCTGCGCCGTTATGTGGACCAGGTGGCGGCCGAGATGCCGGGTGTGCGTCTGTTTTTCATGCAGTCCTCCGGTGGGTTGACCGATGCCCACGCCTTCCAGGGCAAGGACGCCATCCTCTCCGGCCCGGCAGGGGGCATCGTGGGCATGGCGCGTACCGCCAGCCTGGCCGGGCATGGCAAGGTCATCGGCTTCGACATGGGGGGCACCTCCACCGACGTGAGCCACTACGCGGGTGCTTTCGAACGCGAGTTCGAAACCCAGGTGGCCGGTGTGCGCATGCGTGCGCCCATGATGAGCATCCACACCGTGGCGGCCGGCGGGGGCTCGCTGCTGCAGTTCGATGGCGCCCGTTTCCGTGTGGGACCCGAGAGCGCAGGCGCCAACCCCGGCCCGGCCTGCTACCGCCGTGGCGGTCCGCTGGCCGTGACCGATGCCAATGTGATGGTGGGCAAGCTGCAGCCCGATCACTTCCCGCGCACCTTCGGCCCCCAGGCCGACCAGCCTTTGGATGCCGACGTGGTGCGCCGGCGCTTTGCCGAACTGGGGGCGCAGACCGGACTGAGCCCCGAAGCCTGCGCCCAGGGTTTCATCCGCATCGCTGTGCAGCAAATGGCCAACGCCATCAAGAAAATCTCGGTGGCGCGCGGTTATGACGTGACGCGCTACACCCTGCAATGCTTTGGCGGTGCCGGTGGTCAGCACGCCTGCCTGGTGGCCGACGCGCTGGGCATGACGAAGGTGTTCGTGCATCCGCTGGCAGGCGTGCTCAGCGCCTACGGCATGGGCCTGGCCGACCAGAGCGTGATGCGCGAGCAGGCGGTGGAAGTCCCGCTGGAGGCGGGGGCGCTCGCCGGCATCGCCGCCCAACTCGATGCGCTGGCGGCAGCCGCCACCGATGAATTGCAGCGCCAGCAAGTGGGGCGAGGGCAGGTGGTGGTGCACCGCCGGGTGCATGTGCGCTACGCCGGCAGCGACTCGGCGCTGGTGGTGCCCTTTGGCGACCTGGCCACCATTGTGTCGGGTTTCGAGCAGGCCTATCGCCAGCGCTTTGCCTTCGTCATGAAGGGCAAGCCCTTGGTGGTGGAAGCGGTATCGGTCGAGGCGGTGATCGGTGGTGAGGCGCCGACCGAGCAGGCGCAGCCACTCGCCCCGGCGCGAGAGGCGCCACGCCGGGCCACCGTGCGCGTCTATACCGAAGGGGTGGACGGTGCCGACGCCTGGCACGACGCCGCCCTGGTGGTGCGTGAAGACCTGCGCCCCGGCGACGTGATTCCCGGTCCGGCCATCATCGCCGAGAAAAACGCCACCACCGTCGTGGAGCCCGGCTGGCAGGCCACGCTCACCGCGCTCGACCACCTCGAACTGGTGCGCACCATGCCGCGCGCGCAGCGCTTTGCCGCCGGCACCCAGGTGGACCCGGTGCTGCTGGAGGTGTTCAACAACCTGTTCATGAACATCGCCGAGCAGATGGGCCTGCAGCTGCAAAACACGGCCTACTCGGTCAACATCAAGGAACGGCTGGACTTTTCCTGCGCCCTGTTCGACGCCGAAGGCCACCTGATCGCCAATGCCCCCCACATGCCGGTACACCTGGGCAGCATGGGCGAAAGCATCCAGACCGTGATCCGCGAGAACCGTGGCCGCATGAAGCCTGGCGACGTGTACGTGCTCAACGACCCCTACCACGGCGGTACCCACCTGCCGGACGTGACCGTGATCACCCCCGTGTACGTGGGTGATGCGGCAGAGCCCACCTTCTACGTGGGCTCGCGCGGCCACCACGCCGACATCGGCGGCACCACCCCGGGCTCCATGCCGCCGTTTTCCACCCGCATCGAGGAAGAGGGCGTGCAGATCGACAACTTCCTGCTCGTGCAAGGGGACGGGCAGGGCGGCGGCACGCTGCGCGAGGCCGAATTGCTGGCGCTGCTGGGCAGCGGCCCCTATCCGAGTCGCAATCCGCAGCAAAACCTGGCCGACCTGAAGGCGCAGATTGCCGCCAACGAAAAAGGCGTGCAGGAATTGCGCAAAATGGTGGAACAGTTCGGGCTGGACGTGGTGCAGGCCTACATGCACCACGTGCAGGACAATGCCGAGGAGGCCGTGCGCCGCGCCATCGACCGCCTGTCCAGACGACTGAAGGACGGCCATTTCACCCTGCCGCTGGACAACGGCGCACAAATCCGCGTGGCGGTGCGCATCGATGCGGCCAGCCGCAGTGCCGTGATCGACTTCACCGGCACCAGTCCCCAGCAGAGCAACAACTTCAACGCGCCCAAGGCCGTGTGCATGGCAGCGGTGCTGTATGTGTTCCGCACCTTGGTGGACGATGACATCCCGCTCAATGCGGGTTGCCTCAAGCCGTTGCGGGTCGTCATTCCTGAAGGCTGCATGCTCAACCCGAACCCCCCTGCTTCGGTGGTGGCGGGGAATGTCGAAACGTCGAGCTGCATCACCAACGCGCTGTTCGGCGCGCTGGGCGTCATGGCCGGCGCCCAGCCGACCATGAACAATTTCACCTTCGGCAACGCGCAACACCAGTACTACGAAACCATTTCGGGCGGTAGCGGCGCCGGTGGCGAGTTCGACGATCAAGGCCGGCTCGTGGGCGGCTTCGACGGCACCAGCGTCGTGCAGACCCACATGACCAACTCGCGCCTGACCGACCCCGAGGTGCTGGAATTCCGCTTCCCGGTGCGGCTGGAGAGCTACGAGATCCGCAAGGGATCGGGTGGTGCCGGTCGCTGGAGAGGCGGCGACGGTGGTGTGAGGCGCGTGCGCTTCCTGGAGCCGATGACCGCCAGCATCCTATCCAACGGTCGGGTGCACCCGGCGTTCGGCATGGCCGGGGGGCAGCCCGGTGCGCCAGGCATCAACCGGGTGGTGCGAGCCGATGGTTCTGTGGAAACGCTGGCGCACATCGGCCAGGCCGAGATGCTGCCGGGCGATGTGTTTGAAATCCACACGCCGGGGGGTGGGGGTTTTGGCGTTCCTGACGAGACAGCGGCCGCATAAGTCAAGTCGAGGCCGCTTGGAACGCCTACAAGATGATGGAGCGGCTGATGGGAATCGAACCCACGTCTTGAGCTTGGGAAGCTCAGGTCCTACCATTGAACGACAGCCGCATGACCAGCGAGTTTACCGCAATCGCAGCCAGTCCTTGACGCGGCTCAAGGTCGGCCCAGCACGAAGTACACCCCGGTGTAGCCCTGTGGCGCATGCACCAGCCCCAGGTACAGCGGGCCGATGCCCGTGTCCGCCCCGATGTAAAGGCTGGAGCCCAGGCGCCAGCGCCGCTGCTCAGAGCCCGGTGGGGCCAGCGGGCCATTCGTCCAGGCGGCGCCGGTTTCCAAGGTGCTGCCCACGTACAGGCTGCGGACGAGGCCAGGCTGGTAGGGCAGCCGCTGGTAATAGCCCAGGCGCAACAGGGCCAGGCGGTTGCCTGCCAGCTGTCCCAGCCGGTAACCCGAAAGGTTGTGGAAGCCGCCCAGGGCATATTCGTCCACGGCACCGGGTGCTACCGTGCTGGAGCTTGCCACACGCAGGTAGGCATTCCAGGTGTGTGGGCCGTCGCTGAGGGCGTGTTGGGCAGTGAGGTTCCAGCGCGTGAAATCGGTTCGCTGGCCAAGCACACGGTAGCGTCCCTGCTGGGTGTCCAGCGTGTAGCGGTAGCCGCTCGTGGGAAAGTGGGCGCGGTCGAGTTGGTCCGTTACCCAGGCCAGTCGCCAGGCGGCCTCGGTCCACGCAATGGCGGTGATGGTTTGCGTTTCCGGGGCGTTCACGTAGTCGGGCGTGGACTGGCGCCTGGCGCCCAGAAGGCCAAGGCGCAGATCGCCCGCTTCCTGTGTGCGGCCGAGGTGCCAGCCCAGATCGAGGCCGATGCGGCTGGTGCGGCGCCGGAACAGTGCATACGGGTTGCCCTGCGGGTCGAACCATTCGATTTTGCGCAGCTCGTGGTCGAGGTAGCTGCTGATGAATCCCTGACGGTTTCGCCCCAGAGGATGGTACAGCTCCGTCCCGGCACCTATGGTGGCCCCCAGTTCCAGATGGCTGCGCCACTGGGTGCCGAGCGTCGGCAGGTCGCGGCGGGTATGGCTGAGGCGCAGGCTGAAATCGCCGATTCCTTGAAAATCGGTCCTCAGATCCAGACCTACGCGGAATTGGTGTACCGCGTTTGAATCGTCTCCCAGGATGTAGGTGAGTCCCTCCTGCCCAGTGTCGGGATCGCGTTCCAGCCGGTAGTCGATCCGGCGGGTGCTGTCGAGCGCGATCAAGCGCAGCAAGTCAGCTTCCACCGCGGCGGATTGCAAGGCGTCGCCGGGTTGGACGTCGAGCTGACGCAGCAGCCTGGAGGCTTGCTGTTCATCGGCACCCTGCAGGCGAACGAAGGCCAGCGTCTCGGGCAGGCTGTCCATCAGCATGGCGTGGCGTTGCCGCCGTTGCTCCTGCCAAGCAAGGTAGTCCTGCGCAGGCAGGGCGAAGCGCTCCAGAGAAGCGGCCACACTGGCGCCATATTGCAGACCGAGTCGTATCAGTTCATCGGCCCGGTCGAAACTGGCCGATGTCAAGTCGCCTAACTGGGGTTGCAGCAGCAGGTCGTCGAGCGCCAGCAGGGCGGTGGAGCGCTGCACGTTCTGCTCTGTGAGGATGTTGATCATTTGCAGCGTGACGCCAATCACGCTGTCGAGGCTCTCACGGCTGGCCAGTGGGGTGCCAATGTTGACGGCGATCACCCGATCGGCACCCATGCGCCGCGCCACGTCCACCGGGAGGTTGTTGACCAGTCCTCCGTCGCCCAGCAATCGGCCCTCCCACTCCAGCGGCGAGAACACGCCTGGGACCGACATGCTGGCCCGCAACGCCGCTGCCAGATCGCCTTGCCGCAGCAAGACGGCCTCGCCGCTGACCATGTCGGTGGCCACGGCCCGGAACGGGATGGGCAATTCGTCGAAATCGGTCAATTCGCGTGTATGCAGGGTGTAGCGCCGCAGCAGCAGCTCTAGAGAGCGGCTGGAAACGGCGCCGCTGGGCAGAACGAACTGGCCGTCCCGAAACCCCAGCTGCAATACGGGGGAGAAGGTGAAGTCCTCTTCTTTTTGGCGTTGCGAGAGCGAGCGCCTGGGGACACGTGACGCGAACAGGCTGTTCCAGTCCACCGCGAGGATCTCGCGTTCCAATTCGGCTGGCGTCATGCCGCTGGCGTACAGGCCGCCGATGATCGCGCCCATGGAGGTGCCGACCACCATGTCCACCGGCACACGGGCCTCTTCCAAGGCTTTGAGGATGCCCACATGGGCAAAGCCCCGTGCCCCACCGCCCGACAGGACGAGCGCGATCTGGGGGCGGGGCTCAGCAAGGGCAGTGGCCGGAGCCAGGCCACTCCACACCCCTAGGGCGATGGCCCAGTGCAAGCACCAGTTAGGGACGGAACGCGCTGGGTATGCGCGAGAGTCAAGTCTGGATCGAAATCGTGCGACCTTTCGGGGTGGTTTCCATCTCTCGTTTGTCCACCGTGATGGTGAGTACGCCATTTTTAAACGTTGCCTTGATGCTGTCTTGCTGGGCATTCGCGGGCAAATTCAGTGCACGCTGAAAACTGCCGTAGCTGCGCTCGACCCGATGGTAGTGACCATCCTGATGCGCTGATTCGTGGCGTTTTTCACCCCGGATCCACAGAATATCATCCTCCAGCGTCAACTGAATGTCTTTCTCGTCCACCCCGGGAACTTCGACTGTGATGCGGTACTGCTTCTCGGTTTCCTCAATATCCAGCGAGGGGCGCAGCATCGTCGGCCAGGGTGAGGCGGCCAGGCCCGGTGACGTCAGCCGTGGCCAGGACAGGCCGAAGCCGCGAAAGGCATCATCGAACAGCCGATCCACTTCGCGGTGGAGTTGGAGCAATGGGTCCAGCGTGGTGGCTGGAGCCGCAGCGGGTACCGTGGATTTGCTGATGGGAAGCTGGGAGGACGCTTGCTGGGTTTCCTGCTCTTTCTTGAACCAGTTCCACGGAGCCAGTTTCTTGAAGTCGAAATCCATGATGCACTCCTTTCATATGGCTTGCCATACAGCCCGATGGGCGTTTGCCACACGATTTTTAGGGCTGGACGGGAAAATTCAAGTCGTGGTCACTTCAGGATGTCGCCCACGCAGAGGTACTTGATTTCGACATAGTCGTCCATGCCGTAATGCGAGCCTTCGCGGCCCAGTCCGGACTGCTTGACGCCGCCGAAAGGCACGTGTTCGGTCGCCAGAATGCCCACGTTGATGCCGACCATGCCGTATTCCAGCGCCTCGCTCACGCGGAAGATGCGGCCCACGTCGCGGCTGTAGAAGTAGCTGGCCAGGCCGAACTCGGTGTTATTGGCGGCATCGATGGCTTCCTGCTCGGTCTTGAACTTGAAGATCGGCGCGAAGGGGCCGAAAGTTTCCTCGCGGGCGCAGAGCATGTCGGCCGTGGCGTCGGCCACCACCGTGGGTTCGAAGAACTGGCCCTGCAGGCGTTTGCCGCCCACCAGCAGGCGGCCGCCTTTGGCCACGGCGTCGTCCACATGGCGCTGCACTTTTTCCAGCGCGGCTTCCTCGATCAGCGGGCCCTGGTTGACGCCTTCTTCGAAACCGTTGCCCACTTTGGCGGTTTTGACCTTGGCGGCGAACTTGGTCACGAACTCGTCGTACACACTCTCTTGCACGTAGATGCGGTTGGAGCACACGCAGGTCTGCCCTGCATTGCGGTATTTGCTGGCGAAGGCGCCTTCGACGGCGGAGTCGATGTCGGCGTCGTCGAAGACGATGAAGGGGGCGTTGCCACCCAGCTCCAGCGACAGCTTCTTGACGGTGGGCGCGCACTGCGCCATGAGGATGCGGCCCACCTCGGTGGAGCCGGTGAAGCTGAGGTGGCGCACCACGTCGCTGGCGCACAGCACCTTGCCCATGGCAATGGAGTTGGCGCTGTCGGCGGTGATGACGTTGAGCACGCCCGCCGGGATGCCTGCGCGCATGGCCAGCTCGGCGGCGGCCAAGGCGGTGAGTGGCGTGAGTTCGGCGGGCTTGATGACGACCGGGCAGCCTGCGGCGAGTGCGGGGGCCACCTTGCGGGTGATCATGGCCAGCGGAAAGTTCCACGGGGTGATGGCCGCACACACGCCGATGGGCTGCTTGAGCACGAGCAGGCGGCGGTTGTTGTCGAACTGGGGAAGGGTTTCGCCGTTGACGCGCTTGGCTTCTTCAGCAAACCACTCCACGAAGCTGGCGCCATAGGCCACTTCGCCCTTGGCTTCGGGCAGGGGTTTGCCCTGTTCGGCGGTCATCAGCCGGCCCAGGTCGTCCTGGTGGGCCATGAGCAGGTCGTACCACTTGCGCAGGATGTTGCTGCGTTCCTTGGCGGTCTTGTTCTTCCAGCCGCCCCAGGCGGCGTTGGCGGCGGCGATGGCGGCTTCGGCCTCGGCCGGGCCGAGGTTGGCCACGTCGGCCAGGTGCTGGCCGGTGGCCGGGTCGTATACGGCGAAGCGGCTGTCACCTGCCACCCACCGGCCGTCGATCAGCGCGTCCGTCTTGAGCAGGGTGGGGTCTTTCAGTTGCGCGAGGGGGGAGGCCTTCATGTCCATGGTTGTCTCTCTTGAGGTGTGTGGGCTACGACAAATCCGTAGCGTAAACCGAAACCACCATGCCCTGCATGTACAGCACGCTTTCAGTTCCTGCGCACTGTGTAGCTGTCAGGGCCTATACAGATCGACAGAGGTCTAACTGGCCAACCACTGGGCTTCGGCTTGGCCAAGCGCGGGGGGCGGTAACTCGGCGGTGGGGCGTTGGCCGTCGAACAGGATGGGGTGGGCCACCATGGGAGGGCGGCCACCTTGTGCCGGCAGCGTCATGCCGCGTGCGGCCACGTGGGGGTGTTCCATCACCTGGGCCACGTCCAGAATGGGGGCGCAGGGCACGCCGGCCTGGTCGAGCACGCGTACCCATTCGGCAGTATCGCGCTTCAGCGTCCAATCGGTGATCAGGGGGACCAGCGTCTGGCGGTTCGCCACGCGGGCCGGGTTGGTGGCGAAGCGGGCGTCGCGTGCCACGGCGGCGTGGCCAGCGGCTTCGCAGAAGCGGGTGAACTGCCCGTCGTTGCCCACGGCCAGCACCATGTGCCCGTCGCGGGTGGGGAACACCTGATAGGGCACGATGTTGGGGTGGGCGTTGCCCATGCGGGTGGGCCGCGTCTGGCCTACGAGCTGGTTGCTGGCCTGGTTGGCCAGCATGGCCACCTGCACATCGAACAGGGCGGCGTCGATCACCCGGCCCTTGCCGGTGCGCTGGCGCTCGTGCAGCGCGGCCAGAATGGCGGTGGCCGCGTACACGCCGGTCATCAGGTCGGTTACGGCCACGCCCACCTTCTGGGGCTCCTCGTCCTTGTTGCCGGTGATGCTCATCAACCCGCCTTCGGCCTGGATGGCTAAGTCGTAACCCGCCTTGTGCGAGAGCGGCCCGGTCTGCCCGTAGCCGGTGATGGAGCAGTAGATCAGCCCTGGGTTGAGCGCCTGCAGGCTGGGGGCGTCCAGCCCGTACTTGGCGAGCTGGCCGACCTTGTAGTTCTCGATCAGCACGTCGGCCTCGCGGGCCAGCTCGCGCACCTGCTGGACGCCTTCGGGGCTGGCGATGTCGATGGCCACCGAGCGCTTGCCCCGGTTGGCGCACAGGAAGTAGGCCGCCACGCGGTCTGGCCCTTCGCCCCACCAGGGCGGGCCCCAGGCGCGGGTGTCGTCACCCGTGCCGGGGCGTTCCACCTTCAGCACGTCGGCGCCGTAGTCGGCCAGGATCTGCCCAGCCCAGGGGCCGGCCAGCACGCGCGAAAGGTCCAGCACCTTCAAGCCTTCGAGCGGGCGCGGGGGTGGGGCAGGGGGGCGAAAGTCGGGTAAGGCCATGGGCAGGGGGCTGTGCGGCTCAGTTGGAGAACGCGGCAATGCCGGTGATGGCGCGGCCCAGGATGAGGGCGTGGATGTCGTGCGTGCCTTCGTAGGTGTTCACCACCTCCAGGTTCACCAGGTGACGGGCCACGCCGTATTCGTCGCTGATGCCATTGCCGCCCATCATGTCGCGCGCCATGCGGGCAATGTCGAGTGCCTTGCCGCAGCTGTTGCGTTTGAGGATGCTGGTGATCTCTACCGCGGCGGTGCCTTCGTCCTTCATGCGGCCCAGGCGCAGGCAGCCTTGCAGGCCCAAGCTGATTTCGGTCAGCATGTCGGCCAGCTTCTTCTGGATGAGCTGGTTGGCGGCCAGCGGTCGGCCGAACTGCTGGCGGTCCAGCACGTACTGGCGGGCGCGGTGGAAGCAGTCCTCGGCGGCGCCCAGCGCGCCCCAGGCAATGCCGTAACGCGCGCTGTTCAGGCAGGTGAAGGGGCCCTTGAGGCCGCGAACCTCGGGAAAGGCGTTTTCTTCGGGGCAGAACACCTCATCCATCACGATTTCGCCGGTGATGCTGGCGCGCAGGCCCACCTTGCCGTGCACGGCTGGGGCGCTCAGTCCTTTCCAGCCCTTTTCCAGAATGAAGCCGCGAATCTGGCCCTCGTCGTCCTTCGCCCATACCACGAACACGTCGGCGATGGGGGAGTTGGTGATCCACATCTTGGCGCCGCTCAGGCTGTAGCCATCCGGCACCTTCTTGGCGCGGGTGATCATGCTGCCGGGGTCGGAGCCGTGGTTGGGCTCGGTCAGCCCAAAGCAGCCCACCCATTCGCCGGTGGCCAGCTTGGGCAGATACTTTTGCTTCTGTGCCTCGGTGCCGAATTCGTAAATGGGCACCATCACCAGCGAGCTCTGCACGCTCATCATGCTGCGGTAGCCGCTGTCCACGCGCTCCACTTCGCGCGCCACCAAGCCATAGCACACGTAGTTCAGGCCAGCGCCGCCGTACTGTTCGGGAATGGTCGGGCCCAGCAGGCCCAGCTCACCCATCTCGTTGAAAATGGCGCGGTCCGTCTTCTCGTGGCGGAAGGCGTCTTGCACGCGGGGCAGCAAACGTTCCTGGCAATAGGCGTGGGCCGCGTCGCGGACCTGGCGCTCGTCGTCGGTGAGCTGGTCGTCCAGCAGAAAAGGGTCGGACCAGGAGAAGCGTGCGTTAGAGGCCATGGGTTTGTCTCACATGTTGAAGGTTGCAGATGGACCCATGCTAAGAGCACATCAGCCCACTGGCAAGCGAAAATTTTTCCTTCAGATATGAGCTTTTGTATTGAATGATGTGATAGTGTGCGCTGAAGATGAGACGCAAACTGCCCTCCACCCAGGCCCTGAACTGCTTTGAAGCTGCCGCCCGTCACCAGAGCTTCACCCGCGCCGCCCAGGAGTTGAACCTGACGCAAGGCGCCGTGTCGCGCCAGGTGGCGGTGCTGGAGGACTTTCTGGGCGTACCCCTGTTCCGCCGTACCCAGCACGGCATGGTGCTCACCCCCGCCGGGGCCGACTATGCGCGCCACGTGAGCCAGCGGCTGGATGCGCTGGAGCGCGACGCGGTGGAACTCATGGGCCGGCGCGGGCAGGGCGACAGCCTCACCCTGGCCGCCGTGCCCACCTTCGCCACCCGCTGGTTGATCCCCCGCTTGCACCGCCTGGCCGCCGAGCAGCCTGATCTGCTGGTGCACTTTGAAACCCGCACGCGCCCCTTTCTGTTCACCGACACGGGTATAGACGCCGCCATCTGGGCCGGCACGGCGCAGCAATTGCAGCAATGGGCCGGCACCCAGGCCACGCACCTCATGGACGAAGACGTGCTGCCCGTGTGCAGCCCGCGCCTCTTGACGGGCGGACAGGAGGTGGAGCCCCATGTCCTGGCCCAGATGCCCTTGCTGCAACAAGCCACCCGGCCCGAAGCCTGGCGCCAGTGGTTCGACGCACAAGGCGTGGACGCCCCTCGCGCCATGGCGGGGCCCAGGTATGAGCTGTTTTCCATGCAGGCGGCTGCCGCCATGAGCGGTCTGGGTGTGGCGCTGATGCCCACCCTGCTGGTTCAGGACGAGCTGGCCAGCGGCGCGCTGGTGGTGGCGTGCGCCCGCCCCTTGAAAGCGCAACGGGCCTATTACCTGGTCCAGCCGCAAGTGGGCGAAAGACCGGCGTTGGCGGTGTTCAGGGAATGGGTGGTTCGGGAGTGTGGATCACCGGCCGATCCTTCCTGGCGACAATAAAGCATGAGCTTCGATTCAATGCCTCCATCCGATACGCGGCCCACCGAACCGATGGGCGACCCCGACAGCCTGGCTGCTTACGCCCAGCGGGCCTACCTGGAATATGCCTTGAGCGTGGTCAAGGGCCGCGCGCTGCCCGATGTGTGCGACGGCCAGAAGCCCGTGCAGCGGCGCATTCTGTACGCCATGCAGCGCATGGGCCTGGGCTATGGCGGGCCCAACAGCAACACGCCCGCCAAGCCGGTGAAGAGCGCCCGTGTGGTGGGCGACGTGCTGGGCCGCTTTCACCCCCACGGCGACCAGGCCGCCTACGACGCGCTGGTGCGCATGGCGCAGGACTTTGCGCAGCGCTACCCGCTCATCGACGGGCAGGGCAACTTTGGCAGCCGCGACGGTGACGGCGCCGCCGCCATGCGCTACACCGAGGCGCGGCTGGCCAAGATCAGCACGCTGCTGTTGGACGAAATCGACCAAGGCACGGTGGACTTCATTCCCAACTACGACGGTTCCACCGAAGAGCCCAAGCAGTTGCCCGCGCGCCTGCCCTTTGTGCTGCTCAACGGCGCCAGCGGCATTGCGGTGGGCATGGCCACCGAGATTCCCAGCCACAACCTGCGCGAGGTGGCCGACGCCTGCGTGGCCTTGGTCAAAACCCCGAAGCTGACCGACGAGGAGCTGTTTGCCTTGCTGCCGGGGCCGGACTATCCCGGCGGCGGCCAGATCATCAGCCCGCCGGGCGACATTCACGACGCCTACCGCACCGGGCGCGGCAGCCTGAAGGTGCGCGCCCGCTGGAAGATCGAAGAGCTGGCGCGCGGCCAGTGGCAACTGGTGGTGACGGAGCTGCCACCCGGGGTGAGCAGCCAGAAGGTGCTGGAAGAGATCGAGGAGCTGACCAACCCCAAGGTGAAGGCGGGCAAGAAGGCGCTGACGCAAGAGCAGACGCTGCTCAAGGCCAGCATTTTGGCGGTGCTGGACGGCGTGCGCGACGAGTCCAGCAAAGACGCGCCGGTGCGCCTGGTGTTCGAGCCCAAGAGCAGCCGCATCGGTCAGCAGGAACTCATCACCGCGCTGCTGGCGCACACCAGCCTGGAAACGTCTGCCCCCATCAACCTGACCATGGTAGGCCTGGACGGCAAACCCGTGCCCAAGAGCCTGCGCCAGATGCTGGAGGAATGGATCGCCTTCCGCCAGACGACCATCACCCGCCGTTCGCAGCACCGGCTGGGCAAGGTGCTGGACCGCATCCACATCCTGGAAGGGCGGCAGATCGTGCTGCTCAACATCGACGAGGTGATTGCCATCATCCGCGCCAGCGACGAGCCCAAGGCCGCGCTGATGGCACGCTTCAACTTGAGCGACCGGCAAGCCGAGGACATTCTGGAAATCCGCTTGCGCCAGTTGGCGCGGCTGGAGGCCATCAAGATCGAGCAGGAACTCAAGGAGCTGCGCGAAGAACAGGGCAAGCTGGAAGACATTCTGGCCAACCCCAGCAGCCTGCGCCGCCTGATGGTGAAAGAGATCGAGGCCGACGCCAAGGCCTTTGGCGACGAGCGTCGCACGCTGATTCAGGCCGAGAAGAAGGCGGTGGCCGAGATCAAGGTGGTGGACGAGCCGGTGACGGTGGTGGTGTCGGCCAAGGGCTGGGTGCGTGCGCGCACCGGCCACGGGCACGACGCGGGGAGCTTTGCCTTCAAGGCGGGCGACGGCCTGTACGGCACCTTTGAATGCCGCACCGTGGACACGCTGATTGTGTTTGGCAGCAATGGCCGGGTGTACAGCGTGCCGGTGGCCAGCCTGCCGGGCGCGCGCGGCGACGGCCAGCCCATCACCACGCTGATCGACCTGGAAGTGGGTACGCAGCCGGTGCACTACTTTGCGGGCGCGGCCGGCACCACGCTGCTGCTCAGCGGCTCGGGCGGCTACGGCTTCCTGGCCACGGTGGACGACATGGTGAGCCGCCAGAAGGCGGGCAAGGCCTTTGTGAGCTTGAACGAGGGCGAAGCCCTGTGCCCCCCGTCTCTGGCCAGCGGTGGCATGGTGGTGCGCCTGGCCGGGCAGGGGGGCAGCGTGATCGCCCCGCCCACGGCCCCCGAGGGCGGCGAGGCGGCGAGTGCCATGGCGCAGGCCACACACGTGTGCTGCGTCTCCACCGCAGGCCGGATCCTGACCTTTGAACTGAGCGAGTTGAAGCGGCAACCCAAAGGCGGCCGAGGCCTGATGCTGCTCAGCCTGGACGGCCAGGACACGCTGGCCGGCGCGGCGGCGTACACGCGCAGCGTGCGCATCGAAGGCGTGGGCCGTGGCGGCAAGCTGCGCGACGAGACGCTGGAAATCCGCAGTCTGAACAACGCTCGCGCCGCCCGGGGCCGCAAGGGGCGGGATGCGAGCTTCGGCTTCAAGCCGATGCGCGTGTTCAGGCTGGTTTGAGCCGGGCGGGCAGCGGCTTACGCTGTCCGATCAGGCCAGTTCGGCCATCAACTCGATTTCCACGCACACGCCAAACGGCAGTTGTGCCACGCCAAAGGCACTGCGGGCATGGGCCCCCACTTGCGGGCCAAACACCTGCCCCAGCAGTTCGGAGCAGCCATTGGTGACCAGGTGCTGTTCGGTGTAGGTGTTGGTGGAGTTGACCAGGCTGAGCACCTTGACGATGCGCTTGACGCCGTCGAGGTCGGTGCCGGCAGCCACGCAGGCCGCGTGCAGCGTGCCCAGCAGGTCGATCGCCACGGCACGCGCGGCGGCCTGGCCTTCTTCGGTGGTGGTGGTCAGGCCGAGTTGGCCGACCCAGGGTTTGCCGTCCCGCTTGGCAATGTGGCCACTGAGCAGCACCAGCTTGCCCGTTTGCACGAACGGTACATAAGCGGCAGCCGGTGTGGCGACTTCGGGCAGTTGGATGTGGAGGGATTTGAGGGTGTCATAGACGCTCATGCGGTTTCTCCGTAGGGTGTGTCGGATCGGCAAGGAAACCGATTCTAGGCAGAGACAGGAGCGTGCCGCGGTGTCATCAGTTGAATTCATGCTGCCGTGAGGCGACTGAACTCCGCGTCCGGGGCCACCGTCACCGCCACGTCCAGCTGGTGCGATCCACCGCCCTGAATCACGCCGCGCAGCGGTGAGACGTCGCCAAAGTCCCGGCCTGTGGCCAGGATGACATAGTCTTCGCCGGGGCGTTGCAAGCCGCAGCGCTTGTTGGTGGGGTCGAAGTCGGCCCAGCCGGTGGCATGGGGCACCGATACCCAGGCGTGGGAGGCGTCGGCCCCGATGAGCCGTGGCTGGCCAGGAGGCGGCTGCGTGAGCAGGTAGCCGCTCACGTAACGCGCGGGCAGACCCAGGCTGCGCAGGCAGGCGATCATGATGTGGGCGAAATCCTGACACACGCCCTTGCGTTGTGCCAGGGCGTCCCGCGCCGGGGTGTTGATTTCGGTGCTGGCAGTCTGGTATTCGAGTTCGGTGTGGATGCGCACCATCAGGTCGTGGCAGGCATCCAGAAACGGTCGGTGGGGGGCGAACACCGGGCGTGCGAAGTCGGCGAAATCGTCGTGGCGCGGCACGTAGGGTGAGGGAAAGACGAATTCGGCGCTGGCTTCATAGGGGGCTTGGGCGCGGTATTGGAGTCGATCCCGCACGGCCTCCCACGGCGGGCTGTCTTCCAGTTCCAGGCCGGCCTGGGTATCGACCAGGCTGGAGGCGGTCACATCCAGCGTGTCGTGGGGGTTCTCCAGGGCAAAGAAGGTGCGCCAGTTACCGAAGGCGTCGCGTGTTTCTTCCCGCAGCACAGGCTCTGGCTCTATGGTGAGTGTGTGGCTGAGCACCGTTTGCCCGGGGGCTTCGAGCGGGCGCAGGTGGGCCAGATGTTGCGCCACCACGACCGGGGTCTGGTAAGTGTAGCGGGTGTGATGCAAGATGCGCAGCAGCATGGGGGTCAGAGCAGGAAGCTGCGGTTGACGCGGTCCGCATGGCTGAAGTAGAGGTGCCCGATCCGATCCGACAGGTCGTAGGCGGCTTGGGTGCACGATTGCAGCAGTTCGATCAGCGCCAGATAGGCATTTTGCTGGCCGGCCGGGCCGGCCATGGCGCCACTGAGGGCAATCAGGTCCCAGCTATCGGGGTTTGGCAGACCTTCCAGTAGCGGCTCGGGACCGCCGATGTGGGCGCTGGGGAGCTTTTTCAGGCGCGAACGCAGCGTGGAGAGTACCCAGGCGAGCGAGCGGGGGTTGTCGCGCTGCGTGACCAGCATGTCCAGCAGGGCCACGAGGTCCCGCCGCTGCTGGTAGTGGGCGTGGAAGGTGATGGTGCTGTCGAAGAAGGCGAGCAGGGCTTCGAAGCCGCTGTTCTCGAACGCTGCACCGGTTTGCAGCGCCTCGGCCAGCGCATGCGACAGCGTGGCCAGCCGCTCGATGTGGCGGCCGATGCTGAGCATGCGCCAGCCGTCGTCGCGCATCATGCGGTCGGTTTGGGCGCCGGTGATGGCCGACAGCAGTTCGCTCGCTTCCTCCAGGGCTTCCAGTGCCTGCTGGGAGGCGAAGTCGCCGTCTTCGCCGAGGCCCTGCATCCGCGCAGTGAATTCGCTGTCCAGCCGTTCGATGAGGTTGCGCTGTTCCTGTGACAACCGTTCGCGCACGTGGCTGGCGGCCCGGCGCAGGGCGCGCAGGTTGTAACCGACGCTGTGGGCTTCTGAATCGGGGCTGAGCATCGCCACCAGGGAACGCTCGAACACGCGGGGGGCTTGTGCGGCGTCGGGCACGGCAGGGAGCACCAGCCCGTTGTGCTTGGCGCAGACCGACAGCCATGCCATCAGCTCGGGCGTGCTCTCGTCTTCGCCCTGCAGGCAGCGAAGGGCGGTGCGGGCCAGGCGCAGGGCGTTTTCCGAGCGTTCGGTGTAGCGGCCCAGCCAGTACAGGTTTTCGGCCGAGCGGCTGGTGACCACACGCTTTTGCAGCGCCATGCTGAGCGTGCTGGGGGCGCTGTGCAAGAGGCTGGTGCGGTCCACCTCGCCGTGGGTAAGCACCCAGCAGTCGGCGCTGCTGCCGCCGCGCTGCATGGAGGCGATCTGTTGACCGTGTGGAGCCAGCCGAACCATGCCGCCAGGCAGCACGCGCCAGGAGCGAGGACCGTCGGCCAGTGCAAAGACGCGCAGCATGGCCGCGCGGGGCGCGATGTCTCCTGCGCGCCAGGTGGGTTGATGCGACAGGGGCAGATAGGCCTGGAGGGTGTATTCATCGGGCCGGCGCACGATGCGGCCGGTGAGCTGTTCCACCTCCGACGAGGTGAGGCTGGGGCCGATCACGGCTTCGCTGCCATGGGTGGGCCAGGTGCTCTTGATCACGCTCTGCTTGATGAGCGGCAGGCCGCTTTGCAGGCTGGCGGCTTCGCCGCACCACCAGGTGGCCAGCGAAGGCAGGGCCAGCGGTTCGCCCAGCAGATGTTCGCTGATGGCGGGCAGGAAACCCAGCAGGGCGCTGGACTCCAGCGGTGCGGAGCCGGGAGCGTTGGCCAGCAGCACGTTGCCGGCCCGCACGGCCTGCATCAGGCCCGGCACGCCCAGGGCTGAGTCGCTGCGCAGCTCCAGCGGGTCGAGCCATTGGTCGTCGAGCCGTTTGATGAGCACGTCCACCGGCTCCAGGCCGTCCAGGGTCTTGAGGAAGACACGGCGGTCGCGCACCATCAGGTCGCTGCCCTCGACGAGGTTCAGGCCCAGGTAGCGCGCGAGGTAAGCGTGTTCGAAGTAGGTTTCGTTGTAGGGGCCTGGCGTGAGCAGGGCGATGCGGGCGTCTCGGCCCTTGGGCGACAGGCTGGACAGCCCTTGCATGAGCGCCTTGTAACTGGCGGCCAGCCGCTGCACGTGCATCTCGCCGAAGGCTTTGGGGAACAGGCGCGAGATGACGATCCGGTTTTCCAGCAGGTAGCCCAGCCCGGAGGGGGCCTGGGTTCTTTGCGACACCACCCACCACCGCCCATCAGGTCCGCGGGCCAGGTCGAAAGCGGCGATGTGCAACCAGGTATCTCCCGGCGGGGTGACACCGATCATGGGACGCAGATAGCCAGGGTGGCCCTGGACCAGGGCCGGGGGCAGCAGCGAGTGCCGCAGCAGATCTCCTGGGCCATAGATGTCGGCGAGGATACGGTCCAGCAACCGGGTGCGTTGCAGCACGCCGGCTTCGATGGTGGCCCAGTCCTCGGGGGGAAGGATCATGGGGAAGAGGTCGAGTGACCAGGGGCGTTGCTGGCTGTCCTCGTCGGCATAGACGTTGTAGGTGACGCCGTTGTCACGCAGTTGCTGCTCCAGGTTCTGCTGGCGCCGGTTCAGATCGCCAAAGCCGTCGAAGCCCAGGTGCTCGAAAAACTGTGCCCAGTGGGGTGCCAGCACGTGCTTGCTTTGGCCTTGCAATCGCAGCTCGTCGTAGTGCCCCACGGGCGCAGGCATGGCGACTGCGGCAGCCAGCGCGGAGACGCTGGTGGTGCCGGGAGCGTCGTTGGACAAGGGCGTCGGGGCTTGGGGGGTCACGGACTGGCAGTATGCCGCAAACGGCGGATGGCGGCGGTTGATCGTTCAATTGCGGCGCAGATCGAGGGTGAAGGGGAACTCCTGGCTTGGGCGGGCTGGCTCGGCCTGCATGGTGCCGGGCGTATGGCCCATCTGGAAGAAGCGGGCCAGGCGACGGCTTTCGGCTTCGTAGGCGTTGATGGGGAAGGTGTCGTAGTTGCGCCCGCCCGGGTGCGCGACGTGGTACTGGCAGCCGCCCAGGGAGCGTTTCATCCAGGTGTCCACGATGTCAAAGGTCAGCGGCGCGTGCACCCCGATGCTGGGGTGCAGGCTCGACGGCGGGTTCCAGGCCTTGTACCGGACACCGGCCACGTAGTCGCCCACGGTGCCGGTGTTTTGCAGGGGCAGGGCGCGGCCGTTGACGGTGACCACATAGCGGCTGTCGTTGTAGCCGCTCACGTGGACCTCCAGTCGCTCCAGGGAAGAATCCACGAAGCGCACCGTGCCGCCCACAGCCCCTTCTTCACCCATGACGTGCCAAGGCTCCAGCGCATTGCGCAACGTCAGCTCGATGCCTTTCGCCGTGACCTGACCGATGAGCGGGAAGCGGAACTCGAAGTGCGGGTCGAACCAGCTTTTTTCGAACCGGTAGCCGTATCGGGCCAGGTCGTCGAGCACATCGTCGAAGTCCATGCGCACGAAGGTGGGCAGCAGGAAGCGGTCGTGCAGCTCGGTGCCCCAGCGGGTGAGCTTGCCGTGCCACGGCTCATTCCAGAAGCGGGCCACCAGCGCACGCAGCAGCAGTTGCTGGGCCACGCTCATGCGGGCGTGGGGCGGCATTTCGAACGCGCGCAACTCCAGCAGGCCCAGGCGGCCGGTGGGGCCATCGGGGCTGAACAGCTTGTCGATGCAGAACTCGCTGCGGTGGGTGTTGCCGGTCACGTCCACCAGGATGTTGCGCAGGGTGCGGTCCACCAGCCAGGGCGGCATGTCCTGGCCGTAGACCTGGCGGTTTTTCTCGATCTGGTTCAGCGCGATTTCGAGTTCGTAGAGCTGGTCGTTGCGGGCTTCGTCCACCCGTGGAGCCTGGCTGGTGGGCCCGATGAACAGGCCGCTGAACAGGTAGCTCAAGGACGGGTGGTTGTGCCAGTAGGCGATGAGGCTGGCCAGCAGTTCCGGCTTGCGCAGGAAGGGCGAGTCGGCCGGGGTGGCGCCACCGAGCACAAAGTGGTTGCCGCCGCCGGTGCCGGTGTGGCGGCCGTCGGTCATGAACTTGTCGGCGCACAGGTGGGTGTGGTGGGCCGCGTCGTACAGGAATTCGGTGTGCTCGACCAGTTCGCCCCAGTTGTGGGCGGGGTGGATGTTGACCTCGATCACGCCCGGGTCGGGGGTGACCTGGAGCATTTTCAGGCGCGGGTCGCGCGGCGGCGGGTAGCCTTCCAGCACGATCTTCACGCCCAGTTTCTCCGCTGTTGCCTCGATGGCGGCGAGCAGGTCCAGGTAGTCTTCCAGCCGCTGCAGCGGCGGCATGAACACATAGAGGTGGCGGCTTTGGCCACCGAGGGTCGATTCCGCCTTGGGGCCGTTGGCGCGTTGCGGGTCGCGGGCCTCCACGCAGAGGGCGGTGCGGGTGAGCCAGGCCGCCGATTCGCCACGCTGGGGGTAGCGGGCACTCATGGGCTGCGCGGGGGCGGCACCGGCCACGCCCAGGCCGGCGGGGTCGCCTTGCCAGACCGGCGTGTCGCTTTCCGGGTTGCCATTGGCGTCGAGGTGCCAGCCGTACTCGCTGCCCTGCATGGACACCACGCCGCCTTCGGCAAAACCGCCCCCCACCTGATGCGGGGCGTACTGATGGCGGAAGGCGGTGCCTTCAGGCAGGGCATCGCGCGGGGCCGACGGGTCCTGCTCGATGTGGTAGGGGTAGTCGCTCGCGGCCACCCAGGGCAGGGAGTTCAGCGGCAGGCGGTAGCCCATGGGGGAATCGCCGGGGATGAGGTACATGCGTTCGTCGCGGAAGAACCAGGGGCCGGTGGCCCACCGTGTGGAGGCGGCACCGCTACGTACCCCCTTGGGCTGGCCGTTCGGCACGGCATGGGCCTGTAAGGGAAGCACATAACCGACGACGCTGTCCAAACCTTGGTCGAAGACACGGCGCAGGCGCACGCGCTCCAGTTCGTCGCTGAGCTTGGCGTCGAACGGGTCCACGTTGACGGGCAGCTTGCGCTCGCGCCACAGGTAGTACCAGGTGTCTTCGTAGCCGGGGGTGATGTACTGGGTGCTCAGACCCAGCTTGCGTGCCAGCGTCTGGATGAAGCGCTGGGCGTCGGCGTCGGTGTATTGCGCGGGGTCGCGCTCGTCGGCCAACAGGGCCGGGTGGTGCCAGATGGTCTGGCCGTCGGCCCGCCAGTACAGCGAGAGTGCCCAGCGCGGCAACTGTTCACCAGGGTACCACTTGCCCTGGCCCAGGTGGATGAAGCCGCCGGCGCCGTACTGCTGGCGCAAGCGGTGCAGCAGTTCGGTGGCGTAGTTGCGTTTGGTGGGGCCCAGGGCGTCGGTGTTCCATTCGGCGGCATCGCGGTCTCGGGTGGCCACGAAGGTCGGCTCGCCCCCCATGGTCAGGCGCACGTCGCCTTGTACCAGATCGGCATCGACTTGCTCACCCAGGGCGTTGATGGCGGTCCATTGCTCGTCGGTGTAGGGCTTGGTCACGCGCGGCGATTCATAGATGCGGGTGACCTGCATCTGGTGCTCGAACGTCACCTCGCATTCGTCCAGTGCGCCGTCGATGGGCGCGGCGCTCGAGGGCTGCGGGGTACAGGCCAGTGGGATATGGCCTTCACCGGCCAGCAGGCCAGAGGTGGGGTCCAGCCCGATCCAGCCGGCCCCCGGCAGAAACACCTCGCACCAGGCGTGCAGGTCGGTGAAGTCGGCCTCGGGGCCGCTCGGGCCGTCCACCGCCTTCACATCGGGCGTGAGCTGGATCAGGTAACCCGAGACGAAACGGGCCGCCAGCCCCAGATGACGCAGCATGTGCACCAGCAGCCAGCCCGTGTCGCGGCAAGAGCCGCTGGCCTTGATGAGCGTTTCCTCGGGCGTCTGTACGCCCGGTTCGAGCCGGATGGTGTAGGCAATGTCCTGCTGCAGCTGCTGGTTGAGCGACACCAGAAAATCGATAGTGCGCACGTCACCTTTGGCGAGCAGGGTGCGGGCACGGTCCAGATAGGCGTTCAGCCTGGGCGTGAGTTCACCCAAAACCAAGTAAGGAGTCAGATCGTTTTTGAGGGCATCAGGGTAGGCGAAAGGCACTTTTTCAGCGTAGGGCTCCAGAAAGAAGTCGAACGGGTTGTAGACCGCCATTTCGACCACCAGGTCCACCGTGACCTTGAATTCGCGCATCGGCTTCGGGAACACCAGCCGGGCCTGGTAGTTGGCAAACGGGTCTTGTTGCCAGTTGATGAAGTGTTCTGTCGGCTCGATGCGCTGCGAGTACGACAGCACCTTGGTACGGCTGTGAGGGGCTGGCCGCAGGCGTACCACGTGAGGGGCCAGGTTGACCAGCCGGTCGTAGTGGTAGTGCGTAATATGATTCAGCGCAACATGGATGGCCATGGGTGTTTTCAGAAAAAAGGGAGGAAGCCATGCGAGTACTCGGACGCGTTTTGCCGCGCCTGTGCAAAGCCATCCTAGCAAGGATTGAGCCAGTTTGGGTGAATGTGGCCTGCCACGGCTGACGGCAGAAGATGGTTCGTCTGCTGGCGTTCATGCTGGGCAGCGTGCTCGGCGCCCTGGCCCAGTTGCAGCAAACGCAACTGTGGCCGGTGCAGGCCTATGCCATGCCGGCCAGTGCAGCGTGGCTGCTGTTGGGGCTGGCCTGGCGGCTCAGGGTGCGTGACAATGTCCAGGCCCTGCTGTGGGCCCTGGTGGGGGCGTTGTCGATCTTCGCCTTCACGGGCTGGCGTGCGTTGCACCACCAAGGTAGCGGATTGGATCCAGCCCTCGAAGGGCGTGACCTGCTGCTGGAAGGCTGGGTGGCGGAAATGCCCAGACGCGGCGAGGCCGGCTGGCAGTTCGAGTTCGTGCCTGAACGCGCCTGGTTGGCGGGGCAGGAGGTGCAACTGCCGCCTCGCCTGCGCCTGAGCTGGGCGGATCGGTCCAGTCGTGGTGCGCGCGCGGTTTCAGAACCCTTGGCGCTGGGCCCAGACGCCCTGCCTGCAAACGGATTGCGTGTCGGACAGCGATGGCGGCTCGTGGCCCGGCTCAAACGCCCGCATGGGCTGTCCAACCCACACGGTTTCGATGCCGAGCTGTGGATGTGGGAGCAGGGCCTGCAGGCGACGGGTTACGTGCGCCAGGGGCGTGGTGTGGACGCGCCGGTCTGGCTGCAGGACACTGGGCGCTACCCGATCCAACAGGCCAGGCAGTGGATACGGGACCGGGTGATCGACCGCGTCTCCTCACCCGAGGCGGCCGGCGTGCTCGCGGCCCTGGCCACCGGAGACCAAGGGGCGATTCCGCGTGCGCTGTGGGACACCTTCCGCGTGACGGGCGTCACCCACCTGGTGGTCGTCTCCGGCATGCACATCACGATGTTTGCCTGGTTGGCGGTGGCCGGTGTGGGTTGGGTTTGGCGCTTGGCTGGCAGGGCCCGGCCAGCCCTGCTGGAGACCCTTCCCTTGCCGGTGGCGGCTGCCATGGGCGGCTTGCTGCTGGGGTGGGGTTACGCCGTGTTTTCGGGCTGGGGCGTGCCGGCGCAACGTGCGATAGGGATGTTGACGGCCGTGGTCCTGCTGCAGCTCAGTGGCCGGCGGTGGCCCTGGCCGCTGATGTGGCTGGCTGTGATGACCGTGGTGGTGTGGCTGGACCCTTGGGCGCTGTTGCGGGCTGGCTTCTGGTTGAGCTTCGTCGCGGTGGCGGTGTTGTTCGCCGCAGGCAGTCCGTTGCCCGAAACCGGCCAGCGCTGGCGGGGCCAGGTGTGGCGGCTGATCCGTACCCAGGGCTGGGTCACGGTGGCACTGGCTCCGTTGACCCTGCTGTGGTTCGGCGAGTTTTCCATGGCCGGCTGGCTGGCCAACCTGGTGGCCATTCCCTGGGTGACGCTGGTGGTGACGCCGCTGGCACTGGCCGGCATTGTCTTGGCCCCGCTCTGGCAGATCGGGGCCTGGGCGGTGGAAGGGTTGGTGGGGGTGCTGGGCGTCATGGCGGCTTGGCCCTGGGCGGCCGTGAGCCGACCGGCCGTGCCTGGGGTACTCGCCCTGATCGCCGTCCTGGGCGGGGTCATACTGGTCAGCGGCTTGCCGTTCGCCTGGCGGGTTTGGGGCATGTTGCTGCTCTGGCCTGCACTGGCGTACACGCCGCCCCGCCCCCCGCCTGGTCATTTCGAATGGATCGCTGCCGATGTGGGCCAGGGCACGGCGGTCATTGTGCGCACCCACCGCCACACCCTCGTTTACGACACCGGACCGCCCATGGGTCCGCAGGCGGACGCGGCCCAACGGGTGTTGTTGCCCCTGTTGCGGCGCCACGGCGACGCACCCGACGCGGTGGTGGTGAGCCATGCCGACAGCGACCATGCCGGTGGCATGGGGACGCTCGCGAAGGCCTATCCCCGCACGGCATGGTGGACCTCGTTCGACACCTCCGAGCGCTGGGGCATGGACAGCCGACGCTGCGAGGCCCCCATGGGCTGGGAATGGGACGGTGTGCCTTTCCGCTTCCTTCATCCCTGGCCCGAGGACGACCCGCGGCGCCTGTCCTCCAACGCGATGTCATGCGTGCTCCTGGTCGGCGAGGGCGATGCCAGCCTGTTGCTGACCGGAGACATCACCGTGTCGGAGGAAACGCGTCTGGCCCTCGCGCATCCGGAGCTGCGGACACGGGTGCTGCTGGCTGCACATCATGGCAGCAAGACGTCTACCGGGCCCGTGTGGCTCAACACCTTGCGTCCCGAATGGGTGGTGATTCAGTCTGGTTACCGCAATCCCTACGGGCATCCGGCAGCGGAAGTGATTCGACGCCTGGATGCCAGAGGTATACGCTGGGTCGCCAGCCCCGACTGCGGCGCCGCCATGGGCAGCAGCCTATGGCCCGTTGAAGTCAGGTGCCACCGCCACGCCGTGCGGCGATACTGGCATCACCCAAAATGAGCGCTGGCTCCGGGGTCGAACCAAGTGCATGCAGGCATGCATGAGATGGGCGCGTCGCGTGGCAGGATGAGCTGCTGGGGTCTGCCGTTCAGCCCTTGGCGGCCTTCAGCGCCTCGGCCATGATGGCCAGCCCCTCGTCCAGCAGTTCATCGCTGGCGGTGATCGGAACCAGAATGCGGATGACGTTGGCGTACACCCCGCACGACAGCAGCACCAGCCCGCGCTGGAGCGCTTCGGCGCACATGCGCTTGGTGAGTTCAGCCGCTGGCTTGCTGCGGTCGCCGCCTTCGAACAGTTCGATGGCCACCATGGAGCCCAGGCCGCGCACGTCCTGGATTTCCGGGTGCTGTTGCGCCAGCGTGCGCAGGCTGGCTTTCAGGCGCTCACCCACGGCGTTGGAACGCTCCAGCAGTTTTTCTTCCTCGAACACGTCCAGCACGGCCAGTGCGGCGGCGCAGGCCAGGGGGCTGCCGGCGTAGGTGCCGCCCAGGCCGCCGGGCAGGGGTTTGTCCATCAGCTCGGCCTTGCCGATCACGGCCGAGAGCGGGAAGCCGCCCGCCATGCTCTTGGCCATGGTGATCAGGTCGGGCGCCACGCCCCACTGCTCGCAGGCCAGCCAGGTGCCGGTACGGCCGGCACCGGTCTGCACCTCGTCGGCAATCAGCACAATGCCGTGCTGGTCGCACAGGGCGCGCAGGGCCCGCGCGAACTCGGGCGGGGCGACGTAGAAGCCGCCTTCCCCCTGCACCGGTTCCAGAATGATGGCGGCCACACGCTCGGGCTCCACGTCGTACTTGAAAATGTGCTCCACCGAACGCAAGGCGTCGGCCACGCTCACGCCGTGCAGCGGGTTGGGGAATTCGGCGTGGTAAATCTCGGCCGGGAAGGGGCCGAAGCCCGCTTTGTACGGGGCCACCTTGCCGGTGAGCGCCATGCCCAGCAACGTGCGACCGTGGAAGCCGCCGCCGAAAGCAATGACGGCCTGGCGCTTCGTGGCGATGCGCGCGATCTTGACGGCGTTTTCCACCGCCTCGGCGCCGGTGGAGAGAAAGTAGGCCTTTTTGGGGAAGTTGCCCGGCGCCTTGGCAATGAGGCGCTCGGCCAGTTCCACGTAGGGTTCGTAGGCCACCACCTGAAAGCAGGTGTGGTGGTAGTGGTCGAGCTGGGCCTTCACGGCTTCCACGATCCTGGGGTGGCGGTGGCCGGTGTTGAGCACGGCAATGCCGCCGGCGAAGTCGATGTAGCGGCGGCCTTCCACGTCCCAGAGTTCGGCGTTCTCGGCGCGCTCGGCAAAAACCTCGTAGGTCTGGCCCAGGCCGGCGGGGAGGGCGGCGCGGCGGCGCGCCATGAGGTGGGCGTTGGTCTTGGCTTCGGTGAGCTTGGGGTCGCGGTGCATGATGGGCTCCTGGAGGGTGGCGTGCCCTTGCGACAGCACGCAGGGGTCATGCCTGCACTGTAGGGGCCGAGACCACCTCGTTAACATATACAGACAGGCGGTCGAGGCCGACACACTGTGCAGCCCCACCGACCAATACAGTCCAACCCTGATCCTTACATGTTCACGCTCGATCCGCAAGATGCCACCCCGCTCGTCACCCAGATCGTGGAAGGGTTCCGGGGCCTGATCGAGTCCGGTGCGCTGCGGCCGGGGGCCAAGGCCCCGTCGATCCGCCAGTTCGCGCACGCGCATGGGGTGAGCGTGTATACGGTGGTGGACGCCTACGACCGGCTGGTGGCGCTGGGTTATTTCGTCTCGCGTCCGCATTCCGGTTTTTTCGTGCGCCGCCGCGAGGTGAGTGTCAGCGTGGCCGGGCGGTCGGGAGCCAACTACCACTTCGACTCGATGTGGTACCTGCGCAGTGTGTTCGAGAACCGCAACCTGGACCTGAAACCCGGTTGCGGCTGGCTGCCCGGCGAATGGCTGTTCGAGGAAGGGCTGCGCCGCAGCCTGCGCAGCCTGGCGTCCAACCCGGTGGACCTGGGGGGCTACGGCGAGCCCAAGGGGTTCCTGCCGGTGCGCCAGCTGGTGCGCGACATGCTGGCCGAACAGGAAATCGCCCTGACGGCCGAGCAGGTGTTGCTGACCAACGGTTCCAGCCAGGCCATGGACATGGTGGCCCGGCGTCTGGTGCAGCCCGGCGACGCGGTGCTGGTGGACGAGCCCGGTTACCCGAACCTGCTGTTTTCGTTGCGCTTCCTGGGCGCTCGGCTGATCGGGGTGCCGCGTACCCCCAACGGCTACGATCTGGCGGCACTGGAAGACCTGGTTCGCGTGCACGAGCCCAAGGTGTTCTTCACCCAGCCGCGTTTGCAAAGCCCCACCGCTTCGGTGGCCAGCCTGGCGCATCTGCACCGCGTGGTGCAGCTGGCCGAACGCCACCAGTTCACGGTGGTGGAAAACGACATCTATGCCGACTTGGACCCGGAGCCGCGCCCTTCGCTGGCCAGCCTGGACCAGTTGCAGCGGGTGGTGTACATCAGCAGCTTTTCCAAGACGGTGTCGCCCAACCTGCGCGTGGGCTATGTGGCGGCGCACCCGGACGTGCTCGAAGACCTGGCCCAGCTCAAGATGATTTCAGGGCTCACGTCTTCGGAGTTCGCCGAGCGGCTCACCTACGGCGCGCTCATCGACGGGCGCTGGCGCAAACACCTGCGTGGCCTGCGCGACCGGCTGGCGCGCGCGCACCAGGCGGTGGCGGAAAAGCTGGAGGCCCACGGTTTCGAACTGTTCAACGAACCCAAGGCCGGCATGTTCCTGTGGGCGCGACACCCGCGTGTGGACAATGCCACCGAACTCGCCTACCAGGCCACGGAGCATGACATCCTGCTCGGCCCCGGACACCTGTTCACCACCGATCTCCAACCCAGCCCGTGGATGCGCTTCAACGTGGCATTCGCTGAAGACGAGCGGTTGTGGTCGGTGTTGCGCAGGCTGTTGCAAGCTCGCTCAGCGCCAGGCCCGAGGGCGACGCAGACCTGACGGAACCCCTGGGGGTTTTCAAGTCGCCCGGGCGGGTGAGGAAGCCCTTGCACCGCCATGCGACCGGTGCAATTGCTTAGAATTCGGCCACTATCCCGAGGATGAATGGCATGAATATCGACCGAGAACTCGACGCGCGCGGCCTGAACTGCCCGTTGCCGATTTTGAAAGCCAAGAAGGCGCTGGCCGACATGAGCAGCGGCCAGGTGCTGAAGGTGATCGCTACCGATTCCGGCTCGATCCGCGACTTCCAGGCGTTTGCCAAGCAGACCGGCAACGAGTTGCTGCAGCAGGAGACGGCAGGCCCCGACTATGTGTCGGTCCTGCGCCGCCGCTGAGCATCAGAGGCATCACGCACCCAGACGCTGCAACTGCTCCTGCAGCCGGGCCAACGCAGCACCGAAGTCGGCCACACGTTTCTTTTCCTGCTCGATCACGGCTGCTGGAGCCTTGGCCACGAAGGCCTCGTTGCCAAGCTTGGCCTTGGCCTTGGCGATCTCGCCTTGGAGCCGATTCACTTCCTTGCCGAGTCTGGCCTTTTCCGCCGCCACATCGATTTCCATGAACAGACACAGCCGGGCCACATCGGCCGCGCCCAGGCTCACCACAGCCACGGGTGCTGTCTGAGCGGCTGCCGCCCAGCTGGCTTCGTCGTCGAATACCTTCACCTCGCTGAGCTTGGCCAGGGCCTGCAGCACGGGGGCGACGTCGTGCAAAAAAGCTGCGCCGGCCGGGCTGCCGGCCACGGCGTACAGCGGCAGGCGCTGGGCGGGTGACACGCCCATTTCGCCACGCAAGTTGCGGCAGGCATCCACCAGCGCCTTGAGCTGGGCCACATGGGCTTCGGCCTGCTCGTCGATGCGTTCCGGTTGGCTCACCGGGTAGGCTGCGATGCTGACCGACGGACCCGAACGGCCGGCCACGGGAGCCACCTTCTGCCACAGCTCTTCGGTGATGAAGGGAATGATGGGGTGCGCCAAGCGCAGGATGGTCTCCAGCGTGCGAATCAGGGTGCGACGGGTGCCGCGCTGTTGTTCGGCGTTGCCGGTCTGGATCTGCACTTTGGCGATTTCCAGATACCAGTCGCAGAACTCGTTCCAGACGAAGTCGTAGATCGCGTTGGCCACATGGTCGAGCCGGTAGTCGGCAAAGCCTTTGGCAACGTCGGCTTCCACCCGCTGCAGGCGCGAAACGATCCAGCGGTCGGCCTGGCTGAAGTGCAGGTAACCGCCGCCGGGCCGCCCCAAGGCGGTTACAGCCCCCTCGGGGGGCAGCGAAGCGTGGGGGCTTGTACCACCGCCGCCGGGTACGCACTGGTCGGCGGTGTGGTCGCTCAGACCGCAGTCGTGGCCTTCGCAGTTCATCAGCACGAAGCGGGCGGCGTTCCAGAGCTTGTTGCAGAAATTGCGGTAGCCCTCACACCGCTTGCTGTCGAAATTGATGCTGCGGCCCAGCGAGGCCAGCGCGGCAAAGGTGAAGCGCAGCGCGTCGGCGCCATAGGCAGGGATGCCGTCGGGGAATTCCTTTTCGGTCTGCTTGCGCACCTTGGGTGCGGTTTCGGGCTTGCGCAGCCCGGTGGTGCGTTTCTCCAGCAGCTCGGGCAGGCTGATGCCATCGATCAGGTCCACCGGGTCCAGCACGTTGCCTTCGGACTTGCTCATTTTCTGGCCCTGGGCGTCGCGCACCAGGCCATGGATGTAGACGTGCTTGAATGGCACGCGGCCGGTGAAGTGGGTGGTCATCATGATCATCCGGGCAACCCAGAAGAAAATGATGTCGTAGCCAGTGACGAGGACGCTGGAGGGCAGGTAGAGGTCGTAGTCGGTGGTGCTGACCGCTGCGCCGCTGGCCGTGCCGGGCACGCTCTGGCTCATCCGTCCTGCGGCCGGGAAATCGCCCGGCTCGCGTCCGGCGCTGCCAGCGGCTTCCTGGTGGGCAGCGGCTTCAGGCCAACCCAGCGTGCTGAAGGGCACCAGGGCACTGGAGTACCAGGTGTCCAGTACGTCGGGGTCGCGCTTCAGTCCGCCGGCCAGCAAGGCGGCGCGTTGGGTGTCGCTCAGGTTCGCGGCGTAGGCCTGCAACTGGGCCTGGGCCTCGGCTTCGTCGCGGGCCACATAGACGTTGCCTTCCACGTCGTACCAGGCGGGGATTTGATGACCCCACCACAACTGGCGGGAAATGCACCAGTCCTGAATGTTGTTCATCCACTGGTTGTAAGTGTTGACCCAGTTTTCGGGCACGAAGGTCACCTGGCCGCTTTGTACGGCGTCGATGGCCTTTTGCGCGATGGAGCGAGTGTCCTGGTCGGGGCCAGCCCCCCCGGGGGGCGGCGAACCATACGCAGGGGAGGGTGTGGGGGCCTTGTTCATGGCGACGAACCATTGGTCGGTCAGCATCGGCTCGACCACCTGGCCGGTGCGGGCACAGCGCGGCACCATGAGCCTGTGTTTCTTCACCTCCACCAACAAGCCTGCGGCCTCCAGGTCGGCCACGATCTGCTGGCGGGCCACGAAGCGGTCCAGCCCACGGTATTTCGCCGGCCCGTGGTCGTTGATCTTGGCATCCAGCGTCAGTACGCCGATCGTCGGCAGCTGGTGGCGCTGGCCCACGGCATAGTCGTTGGCGTCATGTGCCGGGGTCACTTTCACCACGCCGGTGCCGAATGCGCGGTCGACGTACTCGTCGGCAATCACAGGGATTTCGCGGTCGCACAGCGGCAACTTCACATACTGGCCCACCAGGTGGGCGTAGCGTTCGTCTTCGGGGTGCACCATCACGGCCACGTCGCCCAGCAGGGTCTCGGGGCGGGTGGTGGCCACCACCATTTGGCCTTCGCCGCTCACCAGCGGGTAGGCGATGTGCCAGAGGAAGCCGTCTTCCTCCTCGCTTTCGACCTCCAGGTCGGACACCGCGCTCATCAGCACCGGGTCCCAGTTGACGAGGCGTTTGCCACGGTAGATCAGGCCTTGCTCATACAGCCGCACAAAGGTCTCGGTCACCACGCGGGACAGTTTGTCGTCCATGGTGAAATACTCGCGGCTCCAGTCCACGCTGTCGCCCATGCGGCGCATCTGCTGGGTGATGGTATTGCCCGACTGTTCCTTCCACTCCCACACCTTGGCCACGAAGTTCTTGCGGGCGATTTCCGGGGTGGGGCCCATCTCGTGGCGGCTGATGCCCTGACTTTGCAACTGGCGTTCAACCACGATCTGCGTGGCGATACCGGCGTGATCCGTGCCGGGAATCCACACCGTGTTGAAGCCCATCATGCGGTGGTAGCGGGTCAGGCTGTCCATGATGGTTTGGTTGAAGGCGTGCCCCATGTGCAGCGTGCCGGTCACGTTGGGCGGCGGCAATTGGATGGCAAAGTTGCGGCCAGCGGCAGCTGCCTCGGCATTGGGTTGAGCGGTGCCCCGGAAGCCGGCTCGGCCGTAGCCCCGACGCTCCCATTCCGGGCCCCAATGGGCCTCCAGTGCGGCAGGCTCGAATGATTTGGACAGGGCTTGCAGGCCGGGTTGGGCAATGGCGTCTGACATGAGGGTTCGTTGGGTACAGGCAGAGAAATCCAAGGATTTTACGAGGGCCTTTCCACCGCAGCGGTGGTGTGGATGCATGGATGGGGGTTCTGGTAAATAGGAATCATTATATTGATGTGTTTGGCTGATAGACAATGTTTATCCTGTACATAGGCGCGGCCAATTAGACATCTGACCCAAATGGCGTTATGGTTAATAAGGTCGGTAGGGCATGGTCGGATCCGACGGTGCCCAGCGGCAACTTCAACCACCCAGAAGGAGATGAACATGCCTCAACTCAAAGGCTCTAAAACCGAGCAATGCCTGAAGGACGCCTTTGCTGGCGAATCCCAAGCCAACCGGCGTTACCTCTACTTCGCAAACAAGGCCGATGTGGAAGGCCAGAACGACGTGGCGGCCCTGTTCCGCTCCACCGCCGAGGGCGAGACTGGTCATGCCCATGGCCACCTGGAGTTCCTGGAAGCCGCAGGTGATCCAGCCACCGGCTTGCCCATCGGCAGCACCCGCCAGAATCTGGAGTCGGCCATTGCTGGGGAAACCCACGAATACACCGACATGTACCCTGGCATGGCCAAGACGGCCCGCGAAGAAGGTTTCGACGAGATTGCCGATTGGTTTGAGACCCTGGCCAAGGCCGAGCGCTCACATGCCAATCGCTACAGCAAGGCCCTGGCCGAGCTGGTGGACTGAGTCGGCACATTGAGCGTCGGGCGTTGGCCTCAGGGCCAGCGCCCTTTTCTGAATGTGTCACAGCTGCATGCCATCAAGCGGCACCCCATAACAACGAAAAGGAGCAACCATGTCGAGAGAAGGCAATCTGGAAGCCCCCACCCGGCACCCCCTGGACTGGAAAAACCCGGATTTCTACAACGAAGACAAGTGCTTCGAGGAGCTGGAACGCATTTTCGACATCTGCCACGGTTGTCGCCGCTGTGTGAGCCTGTGCGGGGCCTTTCCCACGCTGTTCGACCTGGTGGACGAAAGTCCGACCATGGAAGTGGATGGCGTGAAAAAAGAAGACTACTGGAAAGTGGTGGACCAGTGTTACATGTGCGACCTGTGTTACATGACCAAGTGCCCGTACACCCCGCCCCACGAGTGGAACCTGGACTTCCCGCACACCATGCTGCGCGCCAAAGCCATCAAGTTCAAGAAAGGCGGTGTCAAGTTCAGTGAAAAGCTGCTGGCCTCGACCGATGTGCACGGTTCGCTGGCCGGCATACCGGTGGTGGTGCAAGCGGTCAACGCCGTGAACAAGACCCAGGTGGCCCGCAGCGTGATGGAGAGCGCGCTGGGGGTGGACAAGCGGGCCTGGTTGCCGTCGCTGGCCACGCGGAAATTCCGCTCGTCGGCACCCGAAGCCCAAGCCACGGAAGTGAAGAACGGCGAGCGCACCCCCGGCAAAGTGGTCATCTTTTCCACGTGCTACGTGAACTACAACGAGCCCGGCATCGGTCATGACCTGTTGAAGATCCTCGACCATAACGCCATTCCCTACGTGCTGGTCGAGAAGGAAAAGTGCTGTGGCATGCCCAAGCTGGAACTGGGCGATCTGGACGCGGTGGCCGCCAGCAAGGAGGCCAACATCCCGGTACTGGCGAAATACGCCAAGGACGGCTTCGCCATCTTGAGTGCGGTGCCGAGCTGTACCCTGATGTTCAAGCAGGAAATCCCGCTGATGTTCCCCGACTGCCCCGACACACAGCTGGTGAAGGAGGCCATGTGGGACCCGTTCGAATACCTCGTCGCCCGCAAGCGCGATGGTTTGCTGAAGACCGAATTCCCTCAGAAACTGGGCAACGTGAGCTACCAGGTGCCTTGTCACAGCCGGGTGCAGAACATCGGCAAGAAGACGGAGGAATTGCTCAAGCTGGTGCCCGGCACCACGGTGCAAACCATCGAGCGCTGTTCCGGCCACGCCGGCACCTACGGCGTGAAAAAAGGCAGCCATGAGATGGCGATGAAGATCGGCAAACCGGTGTTCAAGGCCATGTCGCAGATGAAGGACGGCGCCAAGCCCGACTACATCAGCTCCGATTGCCCGCTGGGCGGCCACCATATCGCCCAGGGGTTTGAAGTCAACCAGCTGGGAGAGCCCACACTGGCGCACCCCTTGACGCTGGTGCGCATCGCCTACGGTCTGAAATAAAGGGGAACCATGCCATGCAACTGACCGGAAAGATCACCCCCGACAGCCTGATGACCCTGGAGGCCTACGCCAAATGGCGCAAGGTCCACAAGCCCGACATCATGGCGCATCGAAAGCTGCGTACCGTGCATTTGGGCGAACACATCAGCGTGCAGTTCGAAAGCGAGCTGAGCATGCGCTACCAGATCCAGGAGATGCTGCGCATCGAAAAAATCTTCGAGGAAGAAGGCATACAGGACGAAATCGATGCCTATGCCCCCCTCGTGCCCGATGGCACCAACTGGAAGGCCACCATGATGCTCGAATACCCCGATATCCACGAGCGTCGGCGCGAACTGGCCAAGCTGATCGGGGTAGAAGACCACATGTTCGTGGAGGTCGAGGGGCACGAGCGCGTGTATGCAATCGCCGACGAGGACCTGGATCGGGAAACACCGGAAAAGACCTCGGCGGTCCATTTCCTGCGCTTCGAGCTGACGCCCGCCATGCGCGCCGCGGTAAAGGCAGGGGCGGGCGTCAAGCTCGGGTGTGACCATACGCATTACCCCGCCCATGTGCAGATTGCACCGGAAACGCTGGCCAGTTTGGCCGGGGATCTGAAATAGCCCAGGTCGGCCCACCGGCGGCGAGGCCACTGCGACGGCGCGAGAGCGTGGCTGAGCGGGCCTAGGGTGTGGGCTTGTTCACGCTTGCCAGATAATCGCCTGGGTAGAGGATATTGAACATGTTGTTTTTATTGTCTCCGGCCAAGGCGCTCGACTATGAAACGCCCCCCCACGTGGACCTGCACACCCAGCCGCTGTTCGTGCCGCAGGCGCAAGAACTGATCGCCGTGTTGCGCGAAAAAACGCCCCAGGAAATCGCGTCGCTGATGAACCTGAGCGACTCGCTCGCGGGCCTGAACGTCGCACGCTACCAAGCTTGGGAGCCGACTTTCACCACGGCCAACTCGAAGCAGGCCGTATTGGCTTTCAATGGTGATGTCTATGAAGGGCTGGACGCCCGCAGCCTCGACGCATCGCAGCTCGCCTGGTTGCAGGAGCACTTGTGCATCCTGAGCGGCCTGTACGGGGTGTTGCGCCCGCTCGATCTGATGCAGCCTTACCGGCTGGAGATGGGCACCCGGCTGGTCACGCCCAAGGGCAAGAACCTCTACCAGTTCTGGGGCACGCAGATTGCCGACTACCTGAACCAGCGCGCGGCCGCCCAGCGGGTGTCGGTGATCATCAACCTCGCCAGCGAGGAGTATTTCAAATCGGTGGACCTCAAGGTGCTCAAGCCGCAGGTGGTGAGCTGTGTGTTCGAGGAACTCAAGGCCGGGCGGTACAAAGTCATCAGCTTCATGGCCAAGCGGGCCCGGGGTTTGATGATGCGTTATGCCGTGCAGCACAAGGTATCGACGGTGGATGACCTCAAGGGTTTTGACCTGGAGGGGTACGCTTTCGTGCCGGCGGCTTCCCGGCCTGACCGCCTCGTGTTCCGGCGCGATGCACGGCCTTGATGGACCCATGCGGCAGGAGAACCAGATGACCCAGACGGTGACACCGGAGCTGCGGCAATGGATCATCGAACAAGCCACGGCGGGATTCGCCCCGGATGCCGTGCTCAAGGCCATGATCGATGTGGGGTGGGAGGCATCGGTGGCCACTGCCGCACTGGAGCAGACGATGGAGGCCCATCTGGCGGGTTTGGCGACGACCCCGCTACCCCGGCCGGACCTGACCGGCGCGCCCCGAACGATCGACGTTGGAGACCGGCAGGTGGAGGTGGTCGTATCGATGCGTCAGCCGGAGTTGGTGGTGTTCGGCAACCTGCTGTCGGCGCACGAGTGCGAGGCCCTGATCGAAGCGGCGCGTCCCCGGATGTCGCGTTCCCTGACGGTTCAGACGACCACCGGTGGCGAGGAACTGAACCCGGACCGCACCAGCGACGGCATGTTCTTTCGGCGCGGAGAAAACGAGGTCGTGGCCCGGGTGGAAGCCCGCATTGCCCGCTTGTTGCAGTGGCCAGTGGAAAACGGCGAGGGACTGCAGATCCTCCACTACCGGCCAGGGGCCGAATACAAGCCGCATTACGATTATTTCGATCCCAAGGAGCCGGGTACGGCGAACATCGTGCGGCGCGGAGGGCAGCGTGTGGCCACGCTGGTGATCTACCTCAACGAGCCTTTGCGTGGCGGTGGCACCACGTTTCCTGATGTGGGTCTGGAAGTCGCGCCCAAGCGCGGACAAGCGGTGTTCTTTGCCTACGACCGCCCGCACCCGGCCACGCGCACGCTGCATGGTGGGGCGCCCGTGATCGAGGGCGAGAAGTGGGTCGCCACCAAGTGGCTGCGCGAGCGGGAGTTCACATGACGGCATTGGCCTCCAGTCCACTGGGCAAGACATCGGCCTACGTGGAGCGCTACGATCCGTCGCTGCTGTTCCCGATCCCGCGCCAGCCCAAGCGGGACGAGATCGGTATTGGGGCTACAACCCCTTTCACAGGGGCAGACCTCTGGACCGCTTACGAGCTGAGTTGGCTCAATCCGCGCGGCAAGCCGCAGGTGGCGCTGGCACACATCACCGTGCCCTGCGAGACAACCCACATCATCGAGAGCAAATCGTTCAAGCTGTACCTCAACAGCTTCAACCAAACCGTTTTCGAGAGCATCGAAGCGGTGCAACAACGCTTGCGCGAGGACTTGAGCGAAGCCGTCTGGCGGGGCCACTCGATGAGGGGGAGCGTGGGCGTGCGCCTGGTGGGGCCACAGGCTTTCGGGGCTGAGCTGATCCAGCCCCTGGAGGGGCTGAGCTTGGACCGACTGGATGTGGAATGCACCGATTACACGCCAGCCCCCTGGCATTTGAGCGCCGACCCTGACCAGCCGCCGGTGGCCGAGGTGCTGGTGAGCGATCTGCTCAAGAGCAACTGCCTGGTGACCGGCCAGCCCGACTGGGGCAGTGTGCGCATTGCCTACACCGGTGCGCCCATCGACCAGGCCGGGCTGCTGCGCTACCTGGTGAGCTTTCGCCAGCACCACGAATTTCATGAGCAGTGCGTCGAGCGGGTGTTCATGGACATCTGGACCCGCTGCCGCCCGACGCGCCTGAGCGTGTATGCACGGTACACGCGCCGCGGCGGGCTGGACATCAACCCCTGGCGCACCAGCCACCCCCAGCAGCCGCCAGTGAACCAGCGTACCGCGCGGCAATGAGAGGTGGCGGTCTGCTTCAGGGCAGGCGGAACACCTGCACGGCCCGTTGCAGGCTGAGGGTGCCTTGGTTCAGGCGTTGCGCGGCTGAGGTGGATTCCTGGACCAGTGTGGCGTTTTGCTGCGTCACCGAGTCGAGCTGGGCCACCGCTTCATTGACCTGGGCAATGCCGAGCGACTGCTCCTGCGTGGCGTGGGTGATTTGCAGCACCAGCTCCGACATGCGCTGAACTTCCTGTACCACCCGGTCGATGGTCTCGGCCGCATGGTGCATTTTCCCGGAACCCTGGCTGACCTGCTCGACCGAGTGACCGATCAGTTCACGGATTTCACGGGCCGCATTGGCGCTGCGCTGGGCCAGGGCCCGCACCTCGGAAGCGACCACGGCGAAGCCGCGTCCCTGCTCGCCGGCCCGGGCGGCTTCCACGGCGGCGTTGAGCGCCAGGATATTGGTCTGGAAGGCGATGCTTTCGATCACACCGATGATGTCGCTCATTTTGCGCGACGATTGTTCGATCGCGTCCATGGACTGGCGTACGGCACGGATGGCCTCCTGCCCCTCGTTGGCCGTTTGCGTGCTGTGGCGCGTCTGCTGCGCGACCTGGTTCGCGGTGTCGGCGGTCTGTTTCACCGTGCCGGAGAGCTGTTCCATCGACGCGGCGGTTTCCTCCAGGCTGGTGGCCTGTGATTCCGTTCGGGTTGCGAGGTTTTGGCTGCCGGTGGCTATTTCCTCGGCCGAACGGCTGAAGCCGGCGATTTCGGTGCGCACGTCGCCGATGACCGCGCGCAGGTTCACCTGTACCTGCATCAGCTTGCGGATCAGAGAGCCCATGGGCTCGGGGAAATGGTCGTTGGCACGGGAGGTCAGGTTGCAGCTGGCCAGGTCGCGGGCGAGGCGGTCGGCTTCTTCGAGCGCACGCTGGAATCCCTGGCGGAACCAGGCATACACGGCCGCTGCACCGATGGCCAGCAGGCCCGCCTGCAACGCCAGCGCGCTGCCGTCGCCGAGCAGTTCGGGGCGCCACCAGCGCAGTGCCGCCGGCAGCGTGCCCACGACGGCCAGTCCGATCAGGGCACCGGCCAGCCGCTCGCCCAGGGTGAGGTGACGGTGCGACTCCAACCAGCCGCGCCAGCCGACCCGCAGCACCCGCCCTTCCTTGAGCTTGATCGTGGGACGGCCGGACTCGCGTTCGCGGGCCAGCTGGGCGTAGAGGGTTTCGGCCGCGCGGATTTGCTCGCGCGTGGGTTTGACGCGGACCGAGAGGTAGCCGACGGGCTTGCCGTCTTGCAGGATCGGGGTCACGTTGGCCACGACCCAGTAGTGGTCGCCGTTCTTGCGGCGGTTTTTCACCAAACCGGTCCAGGGGCGGCCTCGGCCGATGGTGGCCCACAGGTCCTTGAAGCCCTCGGCGGGCATGTCGGGATGGCGGATCAGGTTGTGGTTCTGCCCGATCAGTTCGTCCTGCGTGTAGCCGCTGACCTTGATGAAGGCCTGGTTGGCGTGGGTGATGTAGCCCTTGGTGTCGGTGACGGACACCAGCATCTCGGTGTCGGGGTAGTCGTACTCCTGCTGCGTGACGGGCAGGTTCATTCTCATCGCTGTCTCCTGTGCCTGGTCCGGTCGGCCATGCGTTCGGGTGAATGGGGATTCTACGCAATGGCCGTGCCTGGACCGGACATGCCTCGACCGGGCGAACTCAGGATCAGAAGAGGTCAGCCTGTGGCGACGGTGCGTCGCGGGGGGCGATGGGGGACGTGGGGGCCGTGTCGGCGAGACGCATCAGTGCATCGGCTCGAACGCCGAGCAGGCGCAACGGGCGGTCCAGGGGTGCCCGTTTCAGGGCCAGACCGGCACCGCGGCGCAGCACGGTGGCCTCGTCGGTCGGTGCGGCCAGGCGCTGGTGGCGTGTCACGGTCTGGAAGTCGTCGTACTTGAGCTTAACCGCCACCCCGCCGGCCCGGTAGCCCTTGCGTTGCAGATCGGCCGCTACCTGCTCGCACAGCCGCGTGAACACGGCACCCAGTGCCGCGCGGTCACGCCGGGGGTGCAGGTTGCGTTCAAAGGTGGTTTCCCGGCTCATGCTCACGGGTTCGCTGCGGGTCTGTACCGGGCGGTCGTCACGGCCCCAGGCCGCTTCGTGCAGCCACAGCCCCTGGGTCGGGCCGAAGTGCTCCTGCAAGGTATCGAGTGGCTGCGACGCCAGATCGCCTATCGTGTGGATGCCCAGTGTTTCGAGCTTCTGCTCGGTTTTGGGGCCTATGCCGTTGATCTTGCGGCACGGCAGGGGCCAGATCAGCGTTTGCAGGTCGTGTTCGTGGACGATGGCAATGCCGTTGGGTTTGTGGAATTCGCTGGCCATCTTGGCCAGCAGCTTGTTGGGCGCCACGCCGATGGAGCAGGTCAGGCCGGTGGCCTCGAATATGCCTTTCTGAATCAGTCTGGCCAGCACCCGTCCTCCTTCGCGCTGGCCCCCGGGAACGTCGGTGAAATCGATATAGACCTCATCGATACCCCGGTCCTCCATGACTGGGGCGATCTCGGTGATGACGGCTTTGAACGCGTGCGAGTAGCGCCGATAGGCGTCGAAGTCCACCGGCAGCAGGATGGCATCCGGGCAGAGCCGGGCGGCCTTCATCAGTCCCATGGCCGATCCCACGCCAAACTGCCGCGCCGCATAGGTGGCCGTGGTGACGACGCCGCGCCCGGCATAGTCGCGCAGCCGAGGGAAGGCTGCTGGCGGGATCTCGGCTTCGGGCACATCGGCGTAGGTTCGGCCCAGGGCATGGTCGGCGTTGCGGCGGCCACCCCCGATCACCAGGGGCAGGCCTTTCAGTTGCGGGTAGCGCAGCAGTTCCACCGACGCGTAGAAGGCGTCCATGTCGAGGTGAGCGATGCGTCTCATGGGGCGAGGGCGGGGATACTGAAACGTTGAGCAGCGGCCGCCAACCCAATATCGGCGCGGCCTGTAGCGATTGTCCACGGGTTTGTCCACAGCTTCGGCCACAGCCGATGTGGACAAACCCAGGTATGCTTGGAGCCGGTCAGACGACCGCAGGAACAATCACGATGGACACCTCCGACCACAAGGATTTCGACCGGGGCCTCGCCATGCGCAAGCGCGTGATGGGGGAAGACTTCGTGGCCCGCGCTTTCAGCGGGCTCACCGATTTCACCGCGCCGCTGCAGCAATACATCACCCGCAACGCCTGGGGCGACGTGTGGCAGCGCCCAGGGCTGGACCTGAAAACGCGCAGCCTCGTCACCGTGGCCATGCTCACGGCCTTGGGCAAGCAGCATGAACTCAAGGGGCATGTGCGCGGCGCCCTGAACAACGGCGCCACGGCGCAGGAGATCCAGGAGGTGCTGCTGCACGCCAGCATCTACTGCGGGCTGCCGGCGGCGGTGGAGGCGTTCCGCTCGGCTGCCGAGGTGGTGGACGGCCCGCAAGGCTGACGAGACCTCAGGGCCCGGGAGGTGGCGGAGGGGCGCCCTCGGGAGGTGGCGCGGTGCGGATGTCGTCGAACTGCCGACGCAGCCGTTCCAGCCCCTGCCGGAAGGCTTCGGCATCGCCATGCTCGAAGAAGGTGGGATAGCGGTCGTGTGCGCCGTAGAGCCGCCGTGCGTGCTTGATCGGGCACCAGTATTGCTCGGTGCGGGCGGCGATCTCCCGGGCGTAGGCAATGACCCCGTTGCCGTAGGAGCAATAGAAGCAGTTGAACTTTTCGATGGCGTTCAGGTAAGGCAGATCGGCGCGGTCAAACACCAGGTAG
This sequence comes from Tepidicella baoligensis, assembly GCF_013432195.1. Classification (GTDB taxonomy): domain Bacteria; phylum Pseudomonadota; class Gammaproteobacteria; order Burkholderiales; family Burkholderiaceae_C; genus Tepidicella; species Tepidicella baoligensis. The sequence continues at coordinate 120,937 of NZ_JACCDB010000007.1, forward strand.
TCGGCCCGCCGCACCTTGGGGATGCGGTATACCGGGAAGCACACCGCCTGGTAGACCGTGACGAAGAGGTCCAGTAGCGCAAACACCGGCCAGCCGGCATAAATCACGGGCGCCGTGAGCACCACCGAGAGCCGCGTCCCGCGCAGGTAGCGCCACAGGCTTACCCGCTGTTGTCGCTGCAGTTCCACCAAGCGGCCAGCGAGGGCCCGGCGTTGCTGTTCGAACTCGGCCCGCAGCCGGGCGTATTCCTGTTCCACCTGCTCCTGCAGGGACTGGATGCGGGCCAGGAGTTCTTCGATCGAAGGGGGCATGGGGTTTTCTCCGTTGATGGGGTCAGCCGGTCAGCAGCCGTTGCACCAGATCGACCGAACTGCTGGCCTGATACTTGCGCATCAGTCGGGCCCGGTAAATTTCCACCGTGCGCGGGCTGATACCCAGGGTTTTGCCGATTTCCTTGGCCGTCAGGCCTTTCATCACCAAGGCGGCGACTTCGCGCTCGCGCGCGGTCAGCTCGGCCTTGACCGGGCGGCGGGACGACAAGTCTTCGAAGCTCCAGATGCCGGCGGCGTGCGGGTCGGCGCGGTCCAGTGCCCGGCCGGTGACGTGACACCAGAAGGTCTGCCCGGCCAAACGGCCGCCGACGCGCTTCATCACCCGCTCGTCGGAATAGTGGCCCCGGGCATTGAGGATGGGCGCGATGCGTTCGCCGATGCGTTCGAACTCGTCGGCACTGGGGTAGAGCAGCTGGAAGCTTTGGCCGATGAGTTCGTCGCGCGTGACGCCGAACATCTCGCAAACCGCCTGATTGCAGTCCACCATCGTGCGGTGGCGCGACAGCACCAGCCCCACCGGGGCCAGATCGAAGGCGAGGCGATAGTCGATGTCGGGGGTGGCAGCGGTTTTCAAGGGGGCTAGGGGTTGGCCTTTAGGCAATACTACGTACGCCGTTACGTAGTATCGTATGGTTTTCCTTCACTTTTGGACAGGAGCGTGCGAGCATGAACAAGGTGTATCCCAGCGCGGCCGAAGCCCTCAAGGGCGTGGTGGCCGACGGGCAACTCATCGCCGTGGGCGGCTTCGGCCTGTGCGGCATCCCCGAGGCGCTGATCGACGCACTGCGCGACAGCGGTGTCAAGAACCTGACGGTGATTTCCAACAACGCGGGCGTGGATGGCTTTGGCCTGGGCAAGTTGCTGGAGACGCGCCAGATCAAAAAGATGATTTCCAGCTACGTGGGCGAGAACAAGGAGTTCGAGCGCCAGTACCTGGCCGGCGAACTGGAGCTGGAGTTCACCCCGCAGGGCACGCTGGCCGAGAAGCTGCGCGCCGGGGGTGCGGGCATTCCGGCCTTCTTCACCAAGACCGGCGTGGGCACCATCGTCGCCGAGGGCAAGGAGCACCGCGAGTTCCACGGCGAGACCTACATCATGGAACAAGCGCTGTTCCCGGACGTGGCGCTGATCAAGGCGGATGTGGCCGATCTGTCCGGCAACCTGCGCTTTCGCCGCACGGCGCGCAACTTCAACCCGCCTGCAGCCACCGCGGGCAGGGTTTGCATCGTCGAGGTTGAGCGCGTGGTGCCCACCGGGGCCATCGATCCGGATGACGTGCACCTGCCTGGCATTTACGTGCACCGCATCGTGCACAACCCCACACCCGAGAAGCGCATCGAAAAGCGCACCACCCGCGACCGCAAAGTTTGAGGAGTACCGAACATGCCCTGGACCCAAGACCAAATGGCCGCGCGTGCGGCCCAAGAGCTGCAGGACGGCTTTTATGTGAACCTCGGGATCGGCATCCCGACGCTGGTGGCCAACCACGTGCCCGACCACATCGAAGTCTGGCTGCAGAGCGAAAACGGCATGCTGGGCATTGGCCCCTTCCCCTATGAGGACGAGGTGGACCCCGACCTGATCAATGCCGGTAAACAGACGGTAACGACCATCAAGGGTTCGTCCATCTTCAGCTCCGACCAGTCTTTTGCCATGATCCGCGGCGGCAAGATCAACCTGTCCATCCTGGGCGCGATGCAGGTCACGCACAAGGGGGACCTGGCCAACTGGATGATCCCAGGCAAGATGGTCAAGGGCATGGGCGGGGCAATGGACCTGGTGGCCGGCGTCAAGCGCGTGATCGTGCTGATGGAGCACGTGGCGCGCAAGAAGGACGGCACCGAGGACCTGAAGATCCTGCCCGAGTGCACCCTGCCGCTGACCGGCAAGGGGGTGGTGGACCGCATCATCACCGATCTGGGCGTGATGGACGTCACGCCCGAAGGGCTCAAGCTGGTCGAGCTGGCGCCGGGCGTGACGCGCGAGTTCATCCAGAGCAAGACCGGCGTGCCGTTGCTCTGAGGCGCTCATCGGGACCGGTCGGTCGGCAGGTCCCGATCCGAACAGCTCGATGTAATGCTGGTAGCTGTAGATGGTGCAGCGCGGCTGTTGTTCAGCGCTGGCGCATGGAAGGGCAGTCGTGTGTGGGATCGGTGGCCTTCACTCGAGCACGTCGAACACCTGATGCCCCTCATGCACGGGCAAGCGCCGGCTGCCATGAGGCGGACAGTGCCTCGGCCTGCTGCAGCACGGTCTGTACCGCCGAATCCTGCAAATCCGGCGGATACCCGTACTTGCGCAGGACGCGCTTGACCAGCACCCGCAGCCGGGCGCGGGCCGATTCGCGATGGGCCCAATCGACGGTGACGTTCTCGCGCAAGGACACCAGCAGTTCGTGGGCAATCACGCGCAGCTTGGCGTCGCCCATCACCTGCAGGGCAGATTCGTTCTCCGCCAGCGCGTCGTAGAAGGCGATCTCCTCGTCGGACAGACCCTGGTCTTCACCGCGACTGCGCGCGGCGCGGATGTCCTGCGCCAGCCTGATCAACTCCTGCAGCACCTCGGCGGTGGTGATGGCGTTGGCGTGGTAGCGCGCGATGGCATCTTCCAACCGCTCGGTGAAGGCGCGGGTCTCCACCACGTTGGTGCGGGTGCGGGAACGGATGCTGTCACCCAGCAGCTTGCGCAGCGCTTCCAGACCCAGGTGCTTCTTCTCCATCTGCTGCACTTCGAGCAGGAACTCGTCGGACAGAATGGAGATGTCCGGCGTCTGGATGCCGGCAGCGGCCAGGATATCGACAATCTCAGTGGAGACCACGGCGCGGCTGACGATCTGCTGGATGGCCAGCTCGCGATCCTGCCGGGCCGTGCCTGAGCCGCCCGCCGTCTTGACCAGCGCGGCGCGGATGGCCTGGAAGAAGCCGACCTCCTCGCGGATGCCACGCGCCTCATCCGAACTTGCGGCCAGTGCGAAGGCTTTCGACAGCGCCAGCACGCCATCGGCAAAGCGCCGTTGCGCCTGCTTCTTACCCTCGGGCGTGGTTTCCGCCGCGGCCCATTGCTGCTGCTTGTCGAGTATCCATTCGATGGCGCCGGCCATCATCGCCAGCCGTTGGCCGGGCGTGCCGCCCAGGCCCGTGCGGTAGTCGAAGCCGTGGAACATGTCGCGCACGATCTCGTACTTCTCCAGGAGTACCGCCACGGCTTCGGCTTCGTCGATGCCGGTTTTGTCCTGGTCGGGCTTGGAGTACTGCGCCAGCGCGGATTTCAGGTTCTGGGCGATGCCGATGTAGTCCACGATCAAACCCGCCGGCTTGTCGCGGAACACGCGGTTGACGCGGGCGATGGCCTGCATCAGGCCGTGGCCGCGCATCGGCTTGTCGATGTACATCGTGTGCATGCTGGGCGCGTCGAAGCCGGTCAGCCACATGTCACGCACGATCACCAGCTTGAGCGGGTCCTGCGGGTCACGGGCGCGCTTGGCAAGCAGATCGCGGCGCGCCTTGTTGCCGATGTGCTGTTGCCATTCCGCCGGATCAGACGCCGCGCCGGTCATCACGATCTTGAGGCTGCCGGCGTTGTCGTCATCGCTGTGCCAGTCGGGGCGCAACTTGATGATCGCATCAAAGAGCGCCACGCAGATGCGCCGGCTCATGCACACCACCATCGCCTTGCCTTGCAGGGCAGCGACGCGGTCTTCGAAGTGCTGCACCAGATCGGCGGCCACCAGCGCCAGGCGCTTGTCACTGCCCACCAGCGCTTCCACCGTGGACCACTTCTGCTTGGTGCGCTCGGCGCTGGGCTCGTCCTCGTCCTCCAGCAGCGCCTCGATCTCGGCATCGATGCGCGGCTTCTCGTCCTCGTCCAGTTCGATGCGGGCCAGCCGCGATTCGTAGTAGATCGGCACCGTGGCGCCGTCTTCCACCGCGCGGCTGATGTCGTAGATGTCGATGTAGTGGCCGAACACCGCCGGGGTGTTGACGTCGGTGGCCTCGATGGGCGTGCCGGTGAAGCCGATGAAGGAGGCATTGGGCAGCGCGTCGCGCAGGTACTTGGCAAAGCCGTAGGTGATCGCGCCGGTTTGGCTTGCGACTCTGACCTTGAAGCCGTACTGGCTGCGGTGCGCCTCGTCGGCGATGACCACGACGTTGGCGCGATCCGTAAGCATGGGGAAATCGGTCTCGTCCGCCGCCGGTGAGAACTTCTGCAGCGTGGTGAAGATCACGCCGCCGGAGGCGCGGTTGAGCAGGCTGCGCAGATGCTCGCGGTCCCGCGCCTGCACCGGCGTCTGCCGCAGCAGGTCGCGGCACATGGCGAAGGTCGCAAAGAGCTGGTCGTCCAGGTCGTTGCGGTCGGTGAGCACCACCAGCGTCGGATTGGCCATGCGCGGCTCGGCCACCAGCAGGCCGGCGTAAAAGGCCATCAACAGGCTCTTGCCCGACCCCTGGGTGTGCCAGATCACCCCGGCCTTGCGGTCGCCGGGCGGTTGATCCTTGACGCTGGGCAGTCCGTAGACGGCCGGGTCCTCGGCCACCGCACGCTGGCTCGCCCGTAGCGTCGAGATCACCGCCTTCTTGACCGCGTGGAACTGGTGGTAGCCGGCGATGATCTTGATCAGCCCGCCACTGGTCTCGCCGAACACAGTGAAGTGCCGCAACAGGTCGAGGAAGCGCCCCGGCTCGAATACGCCCTCGATCAGCGTGGCCATCTCCGGCGTGCCCTTGGGCTCGATCCGGGTGCCATCGGTGGTGCGCCAAGGCATGAAGCGCTCGAAATCCGCCGACAGCGAGCCGACCCGGGCCTGCAAGCCGTCGGACGTCACCAACAGCGCATTGCTGCGAAACAGCGCCGGGATCTGCTGCTTGTAGGTTTGCAGCTGATTGAAGGCGCCGGCCAGCGTCGCGCCCTCGCCGCCGGGGGCCTTGAGCTCGATCACCGCCAGCGGCAGGCCGTTGACGAACACCACCACATCCGGCCGCCGCCGGGCCTGGCCCGCGACCACGGTGAACTGCTGCACCGCCAGCCAGTCGTTGTTGGCGGGGTGGTCGAAGTCGATCAGCCGCACCTTGCCCGCCGTCAGCGTGCCGTCCCCGGCGCCGCCTTCATGCAGCATGTACTCCACGTCCGCGCCTTCGGTCAGCAGGCGGTGGATGCGGCGGTTTTCCTCCAACAGGTGGGGCAATTCCGATTGTGTCAGGCGGCGAATGGCGTCGGCCTGCGCCTCGGGCGGCAGCGCCGGGTTCAGGCGCGCCACGGCGGCGGTCAGTCGCGCCTTGAGCACCACCTCGTCGTAGGCCTCCCGCTCCGGTTGCTTGCCGTCGGGGCCGATGAGCTCGTCCGAGGCGCAGGCGTAGCCCAGCGAAGCCAACTGCTCCAGCAGCGCGGTTTCCAGTTGGGCTTCGGAGAGGAAGGCCATGGCGATTCCTTACGGTTGGTTTTCTTTCAGCAACACAAAATGCTCCACCAGCTTCACCATCAGTTCCTTCTGATCAGGCTTGCTCTCGGCCACCAGCAACGCCAGCGCCACCAAGGTGTTGTCGTTGACCAGCCGCTCCACCGGCTGCGCCAGCAGGTGTTGGTTCAAGCGCAAATACCACAGAAACAGGAAGGCGCCGGTACGCTTGTTACCGTCGGCCAGGGGGTGATTTTTGATCACGAAATACAACAGATGCGCTGCCCGGCTGGCGACATTGGGGTAGAACAACTCGTCACCAAAACCCTGTTCGATGGTGGCAATGGCAGACGCTAGCCCATCGCCGCGCAGTTGCCCGAACAGCTCGGTGGCTTCGCCCTTGGCGATCAACTCCGCCTTGAGCTGAGCAATAGCGCGAAGCGCATCGTCCAGCTGTATCGCCTGCATGCCGCCTTGTTTGGCCGTCTGCCCTGTCAGGCTTTGCTCATCGTAGCCCTGTAGCAAACTCCAGCTGCGGGCGTATTTCGCGATTACCTGCAACACCGCCTCGCCCTGGGCGCTCACCAGTTGCTGGTTAGCCAGCGTGCGCGACAGCAGATCCAGCGCCTGCTCGAACTCGATGCCACGCTCTTGCAGACGTTGCTGATTGAGGGTATAGCCTTCTACCAGATGCTGGCGCAGCACACGGGTGGCCCATTGGCGAAAGCGAGTGGCGCGGCTGGAATTGACCCGGTAGCCGACCGAGATGATGGCGTCGAGGTTGTAGTGTTTTAGCTGACGCTTGACCTGTCGGGCGCCTTCCTGACGAACTACCGAGAAATCCTCGGTAGTTGCTGGCTCCTGCAATTCCTTGTCCGCATAGATATTTTTCAGATGAAGGCTGATGTTGTCGGTTGAGGTGTCGAACAGTTCCGCCATCTGCGCCTGCGTCAGCCAGACGGTCTCGCCCTCCAACCGTACCTGTACCGGCTGGTCGCCGGATTCGAAAATCACGAGGTTATTCACGGATTCCCTCCCTGGAACATGCGTGCATTGGATTGGACCCGCCCTACCAGCGCGAGCGTGTCCAATCTGGCACGCTCGCGCGCCCAGGTGAGCAGCTCGGGGTTGACGGGGATGGGGGGCATTCACTCACCTCAGTGTCTCGAACCCACGCCGCACGATCTCGGCCATCAGCTTGCGGCGTGCAACCAGAAAATCGGAATACGGCATAAGCTCCCAGCCATCAGGCAAGGCGTGCAACTCATGCATGCGCTGCCACTCGTCGGCACTGAGCCGACTTCTGATCTGCGGCACGTAATCGGCAGGAGGATCATCGCTGATGTCGATGTTGTCCGGCCATTCGAGTAGTGCATAGTTAGCCATCTGGTTGATGACTTTGATGTCCTGCTCGCCCTGCTTCTGCAGCCAGGCACGCGGGAAAAGATGGTGGCGCTCCAATGCCTTCTTCTTGGTCTTCAGTGCCGGGTCCAGAAGGTCGCTCACCTTCTTGTGCGAAAACAGAACCGGTGCATTCAGACGGTTTTGCGCGGCTACATAGGCAAACAATTCCGGATTGCGCGCCGAGGAACTGTTCAGTGCCGCTGGCAATGTCGTGGCCCAGAAATCGCCAGTGAGCTGGTTCGCCATCAGATCATCGAGGATGGCTATGAACTGCGTCGCCTCGCTCACACCGCGCAGGCGATTGAGGTCACCATCCATCACCGATTCCGGCGAACTCGTATAGCGTCCTGTCAGGCTTGCGAAAAAGAACCACCGGCCGATCACCTTTTGCAATTGGTGTTCCGGCACCTTGCACTGGGTCCTGCCAATCAAATAAAACGCATACGCATAAAGCAGTGCGTTTTTCGACGAGATCATCTCGCCACTGCGAAAGCCCGCTCCCACCAGTGCGCTCAGAAACTGGTGCCAGCTCGTCAGATCCAGCACCTTTGCCTGGGCCTGACGCAATATCTCAAATTGGGCATCTCGTCGATCCGGCGAGAATTCGCCCGTGTCCAGGTCTTTGCCCCGTAAGACCTGATAGACGCTTTTCAGTCGGCCCCGGGAGAAGCCCAACGCGACGGAAACCCGTAGCATCTGGTCAGGATCGGGTTCAATGAAGTGGTTGAATGGCGACGCCGGGCCGCCGGGCGCCGGCGGCTGGCGCGAGCTGCGGCAGAACCGTTCCAGCTCAGCGCGGCCGGCATCCCAGAACACCGACAGCAGGGTCAGCAGGAAGTCGGCCTGATTGAGCTTCACGCCTTCGCTGTTGATGCGCACGAAGATGTCGGCCACCTGCTCCTCATCCACCGTCGCGGCGATTTCCAATGCCGTGAAGGGGTACTTCTGCAGATCGAACAGCCGGTCGAGGTTGTGGCTGATCTGCTCTTCCTCCTCTTCGGTCAGCTCGATCTTGGCGCTCAGCGTCTTCAAGAAGCCCTTGACCATCTTGAAGCTGGAAGCGCCGGAGGCCCACAGCTCCGAGATGTTGGGAATCCACTCGGGGTCGCGGCGGATCGCGGCGTCCGCCACCTCAAAGGCGCCGGTGCGCGGACAGAAGGCGATCTCGATCCTGCGCTCGCGGTAGTCCTCGTCCAGCACCCGCTTGCCGCGGAACACCGCGTACAGCGAAGTCAGCCGCTGCTGACCGTCCACGATCAGCCGCAACGGCGCACTGTGCACCTTGTCACCCACGCCGATCTGCTTGACGCCGTTGATCTGTGCGTTTTCCCAAAACAGGAAATAACCGACCGGAAAACCCCGATACATCGAATCGAACAGGTCACGCACCTTGGCGTTGGACCAGACGAAGGGGCGCTGGATGTCCGGCAGGCCGATGTCACCGATGTCGAGGTAATGCAGCAGGTCGGACAAGTTGTAGTCGACACGCTTGAAACAGGTTTTCATATCGCTCATGGTTTTTTTCCTAAAACAAACCGCGCGCGCTCCCGGCGCAGTATTTCGTAAGGGGTCATGAAGCGCAGATTCAGGCCGATGCAAGCATTCGGAATCTTGATGCGCTTGACCGAGTTGGCGGGCACTTCGTGGGCGACCACCACGTGGCCGTTTGCCAGGGCGTGAGCGATCAGGTAGTCGTCGGCCACCTGCAGGAAAGTGTTGATGGCTGCCGGTTCATACTGCTGTTGCGTGGCCCAGGTGCTCACCGCACCGAACTGCGCGGCCACCGCCGCACCGGTCTTCACGAACAGGCCGTTGCCGTGGTCACGCATCCAGTCGGTCAGCTCGTCCCCGCCTGCGGCGATTTCATCGGCCACTTTGTCGATGCTGAACACACGACCTGCGGCGTTGTTGTCGAGCAGCCATTGCCAGAAGGCCGGGCAGAAATCCAGCCCGTAGTGCAGGTTCTTGGCCTGGATGAACACGTTGGCATCGAGCAGGTAGGTCACAGCATCACCCCCAGCTCGCGCGCTGCTTCATAAAGGGTGGCGGTCTTGCGCACGCCCAGCATGCGGAAGGCATCCTGAAACAGGGTCTGGCCCTCCAGCGTGCTCGCCAGCACGGCGCGGGCAAAGCGCTTGCCGGTGCGCGCGCCCAAGGTGTGGTAGAAGTCGCCGCCACCGCTGCCTTCCCGATCCAGCCTGCGGATGCGTGCCAGCTCTTCGCGGTAGTGCCGCCACAAGGTAGGTTCGTCGATGAAACCCGCATCGAACAGGCGGCGCAGGGCGACCAGCGTGCTGACCTTGAAACTACGAGCCAGCCGCTGGATTTCATCCGCGACAGACATACCGCCCTGATAGTCCTGTCGCAGCAGGGCCAGCGGCATCAGAAACTCCGCCGCCACGGCGTTGCACCAGCGTTCGATGCCCGCTTCGGCCAGCCGCCCCGCCTCGGGGTCGGAAATACCGCTCTCGCCCAGCCACAGGTGCGCCAGCTCATGGGCCAGGGTGAACATCTGCGCCGCCTTGCTGTCGGCGCCGTTGATGAATACCAGCGGTGCCAGATCGTCCGCGAGCGCAAAACCGCGAAACTCCTCCACATCCAGCTTGCGGTGGCTGTTGCTGCCGACCACACCGCTGGCCATCACCAGCACGCCCGCATCCTCGGCCTTGCCGATCAGCTGGTGCAGGGCAGCGGTCCAGGTGGGGCTTTGCTGCTGCTCGGCCATGTTGTGCGCCAGAGTTTGCCGCATCGCTTCGGCGACCTCCTGAGGCGAGTCCTGGACACTCGCGGTACCGATGAAATCCAAAGTAGGCAACGCGTGCACGCGAGCGTAGTCGCGAAACCAGTCCTGCCGTTGCTGGCACAGGTAGAGGGTGTCGAGCAGACTGGAGCTGGGGCGGCTGAGGTTGCGATCCGCCAGGGTGCGGAAATCGGGAATCGGCAGCGGTTCATCTGGCGGCGCAGGCAGGAAGAGGTAGCCCACCGCCACATGCACCGCACGGGCGAAATCTTCCAGTTGGCGGAGGGTGGGTTGCCGTTCTCCGGCCTCCCACTCGCCGAGTTTGGGAAAGCGCCCCGCCAGCGCGAGCGTATCCAGCCCGGCGCGCTCGCGCGCCCAGGTCAGCAGCTCGGGGTTGACGGGGATGCGGGTCATGAACTCCTCTCATGCAGGTCATCCAAGTGCAGGTCATCTAAGGTCATCAGGGTGAATCGCGGCCGCCCCTGGCCTACCTGTATGACGTTGAGTTTGACGGTAACCGGCTTATGCAGCCATTCCCGGTTGAGTACGTCTGGATCATCAATCGCCAGATCAATCTTGCCCCGGATCAGCTCCGCCTGATCTGCAAGCCGAAACTCGAAGGTCCTGGCCGCAGGCAGAACGCCCTGAAATTCGCCGCGATAGGTTTCTTGCGTCTCCTGAATGTTCTCGTCCTTAAGTCGTTCGCATGATGCCTTGATCTGCTCAAAGTCGGCGTAGCGGAAGAACCGGTCACCAAACTCAAGTCCGCACCATGCCTGCTGTTGCACTAGCAACTCGAGGAAGTCACGTACCTTCTTGACAGCACGCGGGTGCACCTCTTCGACCACTTCCGCCACCTCGTCGTCACTGCCTTCGGCCGTTAGCCTGAACAGCGCTTCGATCTTGGCCATCGCCTGTTGTGCCTTTTCCACTTCGGGGAAGAGTGAGGGCTCCGCTGCGGGCAGCTCAAATTCAAAGCCGAACGAACCGATGGCGGTACCCGTGATCAGCAACTGGTTTTTGTCCCGGTTCGGTATCGGGCCCATGTAGCGCAGCCCCTCGCTCAACCCCGCTGCGATGGCGGCGAAGGCATCGGAAAAGGCACCAGCGGCCTTGCCGCCAAAATCGGCAGCGATGCCATGGCTGCCAAACACCGGCTTGCCGCGAAAGGTCAGCCGTGCTTTCGGCGCGACCTGCTGGGGCAAACCTGCCAAAGCGGCCTTGACCGAAACCAAGCGCGTTTCCAAGCTCATGCGATCAATGACACGATCCTCGGACATGCCTGCCAGCAACCGTTCGATTTCGTGAGCTTCGGAGGCAAGAGAAAGGTATTTGTCATGCATGGGACGCTCCTCCGGACAGGGTCAAGACGGCTCGGGCATCGTCATCTTGTGATGGATCGAGATCCACCTGAACAAATCCCTTCCACAATCCTTCCCGCCGATGAGACCACATGCTGTACCAATAAGAAATTTCTTGAACGAACGCGGCATTGAGTGGGTCGCCAAGCATCATGAAATAGGCATCAATGTTGTAGCTGGTCTTGATACGTGGATGGTTGAACTTGTCGGCATGCTTCTGGAGTAGCGCGCGTTGGTCAAGGCCGGAAGGCAGTTCATAGAACGTCACGACGTCCATATCGCGCGGCGGCCGCCCTTCGAGTGCTTCGACCTGCTCGAGGAAGCTGCCGTCCAGCCACTGAAAGCCGGACGTGATGCCGGCCACATGCAGATCGGCGCGAAACCGCAGCAGGCCGTCGAGTATGGCCATGCGTTCCGGCGACGTGGCAAAGCGATCAAACAGCACGGCCAGATCAACCACGTAGGGCGAACGATCCGGGGTGCTCCCAGGCATATTGGGCCGAATCGGCGGCAACACCCCTGCGCTGTTCCAGGCCGGGATACCGGCGGTGTTCGACATCATGACAGCCTCTCTAGTTGACTTACCGCTTGGGCCTCTGCGCGCTCCATGTACTTCTCCGCTTCCGCGATGCGCAGCTCGCCGGAGATCAGTTTGGGTAGCAGGGTGTCGCGGAGTTGGGCGAGGTTTCGGGATTCGAGTTCGTTTTGAATTGTCTGCTCGACAAGGGGCGCCATCACTATGCCCATTCTTCCCACGACATCATCTGGGGGACAAATTGTCATCGCGGCCTTCAGGTGGCCGCGCTGGATGTGTCCCATGGTCGTGGCCTTTGATGCGGCGATGGCTTGAAATTCTTCGAGGTGGTGATGTACCCAATGGCTAACAAACCACATGGGGTAGTGCTCGGAAGTGACCTTGAACAGGTGCTGGTTGAGCGCTCCTTCTCCTTCGGTCCAGAACTTTGCCAGCAGGCTACCGGACCAGGAAAACAGGAAATCGCCATCCTTGATTATGTATTTGGCCGGCACCTCACGCGACGCGCGATCACTCTTGGCGCTGACGCCATTGCGAAGTTCGGCGATCTTGATCACTGGGAGGCTGTCGTCAGGATCGGTCGCCGGGAATTTTTGCAGGGCAAGGCCATTGAGAAAGTCTGCGATCTCATCGAGCGGCCGTTCACTCCACCCCTCCGGCTTGCCCTCGTCGTCGAGGCGGTCGGGGAAGAGCTGCCAGAGGTCGGCGGGGAGGTAGGGTTCTTGGCCTTCCATCTTGGCGCGGACGGGGCCGAAGTCGACGAACCAGTCCTTGAACAGGGCGCGGGCCATGGCCTCCAGGGTCTGGTTGCGGCGGCGGTTGAGTTCGATCTTGTCGTCCAGCGTGCCGAGGATGTGGGCAATGGCGCGTTGTTCGGGCAGGCAGGGATGCAACAGCTCGATTCGATTGAGATTGCCTTGCGTCAACTTTGGCATCACAGCGCCGGTCAGATACCCGCTTATGTCCGTGTTCTGTAGCGCGTACATGAGGAATCGTGTGTCAGCCTTATCGTTCCCCGTAACGACATGGGCGTGGTTGTTGACCCAGAATTTCCCTTTTGCCATGAAAGCAATGGGTGTCTGTCTCGTTCGGAGATTTTCTCCATCCTCTGCAATCAGCAGGTATTCGCCGTCGAACAAATAGCCATCAACATGGTCGACGACGCCCGATGCGCCGTAGTACGGATATGGGCCGGTACGACGATCCGACTCCTTAACGGGCTTCCGCCTGCCATCGAAGTTGGTCGTCAGCTCACCGAGATCGCTGATTGTCCACTCACCCACCATACCCAAGCCCCCTCAAGTTGGCCTCGATCACCGCATCCAGCCGCGCCGCTTCCCGCTGCTGCTCGCGCCACTGCGCGCTGAGCCGTTGCATCTTCTCCTCGAACGGCTCGCCGTCATCCTCGGCGGCTTCGGCGCCGACGTAGCGGCCGGGGGTGAGCACATGGCCGTGCCTGCGGATTTCCTCCAGCGTGGCGGCCTTGCAGAAGCCGGGGATGTCTTCGTACTGGCCGGCTGCTTTCTCGCCCCGCCACGCATGGTAGGTATTGGCGATCTTCTGGATGTCGGCGTCCGTGAGTTCGCGCCGGGTGCGGTCCACCAGGGTGCCCAGGTTGCGGGCGTCGATGAACAGCACTTCGCCGCGCCGGTCGCGCAGGTGTGCCTTGCCGGCGTGGCCATTGGACTTGTCGCGGGCCAGGAACCACAGGCAGGCGGGGATCTGGGTGGAGTAGAACAGCTGGCCGGGCAGGGCGACCATGCAGTCCACGGCGTCGGCCTCGACCATGGCGCGGCGGATGTCGCCTTCGCCGCTCTGGTTGGAGCTCATGGAGCCGTTGGCCAGCACCACGCCGGCGGTGCCGAAGGGCGCGAGGTGCCAGTAGATATGCTGCAGCCAGGCGTAGTTGGCGTTGCCCACCGGCGGCACGCCGAACTGCCAGCGCGGGTCCTCGCGCAGGCGCTCGCCGCCCCAGTCGGAGATGTTGAAGGGCGGGTTGGCGAGGATGAAGTCGAAGCGCAGGTCGCGCAGTTCGTCCTTGTGGAAGCTGCCTTCGTTGTTCCAGCGGATGTCGGCGTCGATGCCGCGCACGGCGAGGTTCATCTTGGCCAGGCGCCAGGTGGTGTAGTTGCTTTCCTGGCCGTAGATGGCGATGTCGCCGAGGCGGCCGCCGTGTTCGAGCACGAACTTCTCGCTCTGCACGAACATGCCGCCGCTGCCGCAGCAGGGGTCGTAGACGCGGCCGGAGTAGGGCTCGAGCATTTCCACCAGCACCCGCACCACCGAGCGCGGGGTGTAGAACTCGCCGCCGCGCTTGCCTTCGGCACCGGCGAACTGGCTCAAGAAGTATTCGTAGACCCGGCCGAGCACGTCCCTGGACGTGTCGCCGCCCTCGTTCAGGGCGATGCCGGAGATCAGGTCGATCAGCTCGCCCAGCATCACCTTGTTGAGCGCGGGGCGGGCGTAGTCCTTGGGCAGCACGCCCTTGAGGGATTCGTTGTCCTTTTCGATGGCGCGCATGGCGTCGTCGATCAGGGTGCCGATCTCGGGGCGCTTGGCGTTGGCCTTCAGGTGCGACCAGCGCGCGTCCTTCGGCACCCAGAACACGTTGTCGGCCAGGTATTCGTCCCGGTCCTCGGCGGCTTGCGGGTCCTCGGCCAGCAGTTCGGCATGGCGGGCCTCGAAGGCGTCGGAGATGTATTTGAGGAAGATCAGGCCCAGGGCGACGTGCTTGTAGTCGCTGGGCTCCATGTTGCCGCGCAGCTTGTCGGCGGCCTTGAAGAGTTCGGCTTCGAAGCCCAGTTGTGGGTTGGGGTTGCCGCGGTTGTTCTTGCCTTTGCCCTTGGCCATGAGCTACCCTCTATTTTTCGTCTTCCAACCTATCGGCATTATGCCGCCAGTTCTTGTCCAGCCTGACGCCTGATCCAGTCACTCAGAAATTGGTGTGGCGAAGGAAGCGTAGCCGAGTGTGGAATGCCTGCGCCTGCGGTTGTAGAACGGCGTTTGCTCTCGTTGCGTAGCGGTGCCATGCACCCGCTCATTCGTAGTACGAACCAAGCGATTGCAACCAGCAAAATGGTTTCAGAATGGAGCGGGCAGATGAAAATCCATGGCCTTGCCGTTGACGGGATGCGCAAACGCCAGTTGGCAGGCGTGCAGCATCAGCCGTGGACTGGCCTGTGCGATGGTGTGTGGGGCGTACAGCTCATCGCCCAGGATCGGATGGCCGATGGCCATCAAATGAACGCGCAATTGGTGAGAGCGGCCGGTGATGGGCCGCAATCGCAGGCGGCTGCAAACGGTCGGGGCATTGGCCGCCCCCCTGTCCAGCACCTCGATCGTGGTCCACAAGGTGTGGCTGGGTTTGCCGCCTTGGAACGTCACGTGGCTGCGGGGGCGATTCGGCCAATCCACCCGCAAGGGGAGCCGAATCGAGGCCCATTTCTTGGTTGGGCTGGTGGCAGGAATGCCTGCCACCAGCGCCTCGTAGGTTTTGTGGACCGTGCGTTGCGCAAACCGTTGGTTCAAGGCGGCCTGCATTTCGGCTCCGCGAGCCATCACCACCAGGCCGGAGGTGCCCATGTCCAGGCGATGCACGATCCGTGCCTCCGGGTACAGCCGTTGTACCCGGGTGCTCAGGCAATCGGCGTTTTCGGGGCCGCGTCCGGGTACCGAAAGCAGACCGGCGGGCTTGTCGAGCACCAGCAAGGCGTCGTCGGCATACAGGACGGTCACGTCGGCAGCCGGTGGCTGGATCGGCGTGGATGGCGCATTCACCACTCGGCTCCCTCCACCAGAAACCGCACGCGGCGCTGGCCCTGCCACTCGTCGGCGTCGAGCCGGAAGGCGAGTTTCACCCGGTTCGGCAGCGGATCGGTGTGGCCGAACCAGATGCCATCGACCACCTCACCGCCGTGGCGCACTTTCAGTTGCAGGTGTTTCTGCCCCACCAGTCGCTGGGAGACGATGTCCAGCTCCTCACAGAACACGGGCGGCGCGAAACCTTGCCCCCAGACCTGCTGGTGCAGGGTGTCGATCAGGTCCACGCGGCGGTATTGCGGGTCGAGCGCGCCGTCGGCTTCCAGGCGGCGCTGCAGCGTGGCGTCGTCGAGCCACTCGGCGGCGATCTGCTGGAAGGCCTGATCGAAGGTGTCGAGGTGTTCTTCGGCAATGGTGCAGCCGGCCGCCGCCGCATGGCCGCCGAAGCGCAGCAACACGCCGGGGTGGCGCTTGGCGATCAGGTCCAGCGCGTCGCGCAGGTGAAAGCCGGGGATGGAGCGCCCGGAGCCCTTGAGTTCGTGTTCCTTGCCCGGGGCCTGGCTCGCGGCAAACACGAAGGTGGGGCGGTAGAGCTTGTCCTTGAGCCGCGCGGCCACGATGCCGATGACGCCTTCGTGGAAGTCGGGGTCGAACAGGCACAGCGCGGTGGGTGGGGTGTCGGCCTCGTCCCACAGGGCTTCGGCCAGTTGCATCGCTTGCTCGCGCATGTCGCCTTCCAGCGTTTTGCGTTCGCGGTTGATGGTGTCGAGCTGCTGGGCCAGTTCGGCGGCGCGCACCGGGTCGTCGGTGCTCAGGCATTCGATGCCCAGGGTCATGTCGCGCAGGCGCCCGGCGGCGTTGAGCCGCGGCCCGAGCGCAAAGCCGAGGTCGAAGCTGCTGGCCTGCAGCGGGTGGCGGCCGGCCACCTGGAACAGGGCGGTCATGCCCGGGGGCATTTGACCGCTGCGGATGCGCCTGAGGCCCTGCGCCACCAGGCGGCGGTTGTGGGTGTCGAGCTTGACCACGTCGGCCACCGTGCCGAGTGCCACCAGGGGCAGCAGGGTGTCGATGCGCGGCTGGGTCTGGGCCGTGAACACGCCCCGGGCGCGCAGTTCCGCCCGCAGCGCCAGCAGCACGTAGAACATCACACCCACGCCCGCAATGGATTTGCTTTCGAAAGCGCAGCCGGGCTGATTGGGGTTGACGATGACGCAGTCTTGCGGCAGCGTGACCTCTCCATTGACCACGGCAGGCAGGTGGTGGTCGGTCACGAGCACCTGCAGGCCGAGCGAGCGGGCATGGGCCACGCCGTCCACGCTCGCGATGCCGTTGTCCACCGTGACCAGCACATCGGCCCCGCGCGCCTTCACGCGCTCGGCAATGGCTGGCGTGAGGCCGTAGCCGTCGGTCACGCGGTCGGGCACCAGGTAGTCCACGGCGGCCCAGCCGAGCGGCGCACCGAGTAGGCGCAGACCGCGCAGGCCGGTGGCGCAGGCGGTGGCGCCGTCGCAGTCGTAGTCGGCCACGATGCAGATGCGCTGTCCTGCCTGCAGGGCGTCGGCCAGCAGTCGGGCGGCAGATGTGGCCCCGAGCATGTGTTCGGGGGGCTGCAGGCGTGCCAGGTTGTCGTCGAGTTCGTCGGCGCTGCGCACGCCCCGGGCGGCATACAGGCGAGCCAGCAGGGGATGTATGCCCGCTTGTTCCAGCGCCCAGACGATGCGCGGTGGGGCATCTCGATGGATGATTTTCATGGGTTCACAGTGAAGCGAGGATGTCACGCACCGAAGCACGGGGCGGGCGGCGTGGCAGGATCCGGCGTAGGGCCTGCCGCCAGCCACCGCGGCTGGAGGCGTTGTCTGATGGTGGCTGGGTGTGCCAGGTTTGGTAGTGGCGCTCGCCGCAGAGGGTCAGGGAGCGCGGGGTGGCCGGCATGGCTGGCTCCAGCCAAGGGGCAATCACGTCGCGGTCCAGGGCGCGCCACGCCGCGGCCCAGGCGCCCCAGTCTCCTTGCAGGACGGCTTCCCGCAGGGTGTCGTTCACCCGTGGCGGTGGAGGGGCCGTGGCGGCTTCCCGGTCGCTGAGCCAGCCGCTGCCGCTGATCCACAGGCCATTGACTGCGGGCAGGCCGCGAGCCGCGCGCGCGTCATTGACCGGGTGGGTGTAGAACAGCATCTGCGCTTCGTTGAGCAGGCGCAGCAAGGGGCGAACGGCAGGCGTGACGGTGGCGTTCGGCAGCCAGCCGTCGAGCCGTCGGTGGGCGACCCGGTCCAGGCTGGGCCAGGGCAGGTCGCGGAACACCTCGCCTTCGGCGCGCCAGCGGGTGGGCTGTTCGGGCACCAGGGTCAGGCCGTCTTCCTCGGCCAGTGGACGCAGGGCATCCCACAAGCGGCAGGCTTCTTCCTCGGTGAGGGTGCTCGGGGGTACGGGTTGCAGGCTCACCTGTTCCATGCCCACCGTCCAGTGGCACAGGTGGAACCAGGCGCATGGGCGGTTCACGACGCCCGCATGCCAGGCCGCCAGGGGCAGGGTGCCATCGCGCCGGGGTGCCCAGCCCAAGGCAGAGGCGAGCGCCTGCTCGTGTGGGGTGTTGTATCGGTGGATGTCGCCTCGTACCGGGCCGGTGGTGTACCACCGTTGCAGCACCGCGCCCAGTGCGGGCAGCTCCAGCGTGTCCGGTGCGGCACGGCAGGCGTCGTCGGCGGCGGCAAATGGCACGAGCAGGTGGTCGGGGCTGGAACGGTCGGGCATGAGGGGCTGTTGCGGTCGAAGCCAAACCATGATTGTCGGGGATGCCACAATTCACGCTGGCGAATGCGAAGAACCATGCAGATTCCCTACGAGATCCTCCTGGGCTGGCGCTACACGCGCGGCGGCCGGGGCACCCGGCGCAACGGCTTCATCTCCTTCATCAGCGGCGTGTCCATGCTGGGCATTGCGCTGGGAGTGGCCGCGCTCATCATCGTGCTGAGCGTGATGAACGGCTTCCAGAAGGAGGTGCGTGACCGCATGTTGGGGGTGCTGTCGCACATCGAGGTGTTGGCGCCGGGCGGCGAGGCCATCCCCGATGTGGACCGGACTTTACGTGAAGTGCGCGCCCACCCCGAGGTGCGAGGTGTGGCACCGTTCATCGCGGCGCAAGGGCTGCTGGCGCGCGGCGAGGACATGAAGGGCGCGCTGATCCGGGGCATCGACCCCGCTTTGGAGCCCGAGGTGACCGACCTCGCCGCAGACCAGGCCCAGGCGGCGCTGGCCCGGCTGGCACCCGGGCAGTACGGCGTGGTGCTGGGCGCGGCGCTGGCCCGCAGCCTGGGCGTGACCACGGGCGATGCCGTCACGCTGATCGCCCCGAGCGGGCAGCTCACCCCGGCAGGGGTGGTGCCGCGCCTGCGCCAGATGACGGTCGTGGGCCTGTTCGACTCCGGCCATTACGAATACGACTCCGCGCTCGCCTTCGTGCATCTGGACGACGCGGCGCGCATCTTCCGGCTCGAAGGGCCGAGCGGCGTGCGCCTGAAAATCCGCGATCTGCATCAGGCGCGCGAGGTGGCTCTGCAGCTCGCCGCCACGTTGAGCGGCGACCTGCTCATCCGCGACTGGACGCGCCAGAACCGCACCTGGTTTGCGGCCGTTCAACTCGAAAAGCGCATGATGTTCATCATCCTCACCCTCATCGTGGCGGTGGCGGCGTTCAACCTCGTCTCCACACTGGTGATGACGGTGACCGACAAGCGGGCCGACATCGCCAT
Source organism: Tepidicella baoligensis (assembly GCF_013432195.1). Taxonomy (GTDB): domain Bacteria; phylum Pseudomonadota; class Gammaproteobacteria; order Burkholderiales; family Burkholderiaceae_C; genus Tepidicella; species Tepidicella baoligensis. The sequence goes on from NZ_JACCDB010000007.1 coordinate 140,206, forward strand.
TCTGCGCACGCTGGGGGCCAGCCCTGGCAGCATCATGGCCGTGTTCGTGGTGCAGGGAGCGATGGTGGGCGTGATCGGCACCGGGGTCGGCCTGTTGCTGGGCCTGGGGGTGGCTTTCCATATCGACACCTTGGTACCTGCGCTGGAAAGCCTGCTCGGCGCCAGCTTCCTGCCGCAGGACATCTACCTCATCAGCCGCATGCCCAGCGACCCCCAGCGCGCCGACATCGTCCCCATCGGGCTGATCTCCCTGGCCCTGGCCTTCGTTGCCACCCTGTACCCGAGCTGGCGCGCCAGCCGCGTCAACCCCGCGGAGGCCCTGCGCTATGAATGAGCCGTTGCGGCCAGGCGAGGCGGTGCTGCGCGCGACCGGGCTGGTCAAGCGTTTTCAGGAAGGGCGGCTGGATGTGACCGTGCTGCGCGGGGTGGACTTGTGCGTGCAAGCGGGCGAGACGCTGGCCATCGTCGGGGCGTCGGGGTCGGGCAAGAGCACGCTGTTGCATCTGCTTGGGGGGCTGGATGCGCCGACCAGCGGTCGTGTGGAGCTGTGTGGCACCCCATGGGATGGGTTGGGTGCTGCCCGGCAGGGCGTGTTGCGCAACCGGCACCTGGGTTTCGTCTATCAGTTCCACCATCTGCTGCCGGAATTTAGCGCCCGCGACAACGTGGCCATGCCGTTGTGGATCCGGCGGGCGCCGCGCGATCAGGCCGCTGTGCAGGCCGCCGAATGGCTGGGCAAGGTGGGCCTGGCCGAGCGACTGCACCACCGTCCGGCCGAGCTTTCCGGGGGTGAGCGCCAGCGCGTGGCCATCGCCCGTGCCTTGGTGACTCGACCCGCCTGCGTGCTGGCCGACGAGCCCACCGGCAACCTCGATCGTGCCTCGGCCGAGACCGTGTTTGCCCTCATGCTCGCGTTGGCGCGGGAGCAGGGCACAGCGTTCGTGGTCGTGACCCACGATGCCGAACTCGCCACTCGCTGCGACCGGGTGTTGCACATGCGCGACGGCTGCCTGAACCCGACTTGACCCCGCGGTGCTCGCCCGCACGGGGCGCAGCCAGAGGAGCCGTTGGCTTGCACTCGTCAGGAAAGCGTGGGATTCAGGGTTTACACTAATCAATATATTAGCAATCAATCATATAGTTTAGGAATGACGGCCCGACCCCTGGATGACCCCGATCACACGAACGCCTTGCAGCAGGTGTTTGAGGTCGTGGCGCGACATTTCGGGGTTTTGGCCGAGCCGACCCGGCTGCGCATCCTGCATGTGCTCTGCCAGGAAGAGAAGTGCGTCAACGACATCATCAAAGCCACGGGCATGGCGCAGGCCAACGTCTCGCGGCATCTGGGGTTGATGTACCAAGCAGGCATGCTGTTGCGGCGGCGTGAGGGCACGCAGGTGTTCTATCGCGTCGCCGACCACGTGTTGGTGGAGCTGTGTCGCAGCGTTCTGGTGCAGGTGGTGTCGGGCATGGACGAACTGACCCGCGCCCGTAGCCGCGCAACCGATTTTTCCCCGATGGGCCTGGCCGGACCCGTCGGCCAGGATTGAACGGCCACAAAAGGAACCAGCAAGTGTCTAGAGACCTGAGCGAAGTCATCGGGCGCGTATTGCCAGCGCCCGAGAACCACTTGAGCCCAGAGCGGCTCGAGCAGGCGCGCAAGGCGCGCCGCAGCTTCATGGGCAAGGCCCTGGCCATGGGCGCCGGTGCCATGGCGGCAACCGCCACGGCCAGCCGTGCGCTGGCAGCGGAGGGCGAGGATGCGATCCTCAACCTGCCCGAGCACACCACCGGGCTGGGTCAGCCGGTGGCTGCCCTTGGTTATGGCCAGCCGAGCAAGTGGGAGGCGAACCTGCAACGCCGTGAGAGCCCGGGCCTGACCCGGGTGTCGCAGGCGTCGGTGAGCTTCACCCCGTTGCAGGGCTTGTTTGGCATCATCACACCCAGTGGCCTGCACTTCGAGCGCCACCATCAGGGCTGGTGGGACATCGACCCCTCCAAGCACCGGCTCATGGTTCACGGCGAGGAGGGCATGATCAAGCGCCCGCGCGTGTTCACCATGGACGACCTGATGCGCTTGCCCAGCGTCTCGCGCATCCATTTCATCGAATGCGGTGCCAACTCCGCTCCGGAATGGGGCAACGTGGCGCTGCCCTCCGTGCAGTACACCCACGGCATGCTGAGCTGTTCCGAGTTCACCGGGGTGCTGCTGTCCACCTTGTTGGAGATGTGCGGCATCGACCGCAAGAAGGCGAAGTACGTCCTGGCCGAAGGCGCCGACGGCTCCTCCATGACGCGCACGATTTCCATCGAACAGGCCATGGACGATGTCATCGTGGCCTGGGGCATGAACGGGGAGATGTTGCGGCCGGAAAACGGTTATCCGCTGCGTCTGGTCGTGCCGGGTGTCCAGGGGGTGAGTTGGGTCAAGTACCTGCGCCGTATCAAGGTGGGTGACATGAAGTGGGCCACCAAGGATGAGGCCATCCACTACATCGACCTCATGCCTGATGGCACGCACCGCCAATACACCGGCATCCAGGAGTGCAAGTCGGTCATCACCACGCCTTCGGGCGGGCAGATGCTGCTGGACCGCGGCTATTACAACGTCACTGGCCTGGCCTGGTCGGGCCGCGGCACCATCAAGCGCGTCGATGTCAGCGTAGATGGGGGCCGCAACTGGCGCACCGCGCGTCTGGAGGGCCCCATTCTGCCCAAGGCGCTGACGCGCTTCAACATCGACTGGGTGTGGGACGGCAAACCCGCCATTCTGCAAAGCCGTGCCATCGACAGCACCGGCTATGTCCAGCCCAAGATCAATCAGCTTCGCGCGGTGCGTGGCACCCGTTCCATCTATCACCAGAACGCGATCCAGAGCTGGCTGGTATCGGAAAACGGCGAAGTCTCCAACGTGCAGGTGTACTGATGAAAAACAAGTTCCAGAAAACCCTACAGGTGCTGGCCCTGATGGCCGTGCTGGCCGGATTTGGGTCTGGGTTGGCCCATGCCCAGGCACAAAAGCCTTGGCACGACATCGGGCGCGAGGCCAAGCCAGCCGAGATCAAGGCCTGGGACATCGATGTGCGTCCGGACTTCAAGGGTCTGCCCAAGGGCTCTGGCTCCGTGTCGCTGGGCGAGCAGGTGTGGGAAGCGCAGTGTGCGTCCTGCCACGGCGTGTTCGGTGAATCCAACGAGGTGTTCACCCCCATCGTCGGTGGCACCACCAAGGAAGACATCCAGCGTGGCCGCGTGAAGAACCTGGAGGAGGGCTCCACCTATCCGCAAAGGACCACGATGATGAAGGTCGCCACGGTGTCCACCTTGTGGGACTACATCAACCGGGCCATGCCTTGGAATGCACCGAAGAGCCTGAAGGTGGAAGAGGTCTATGGCGTCCTTGCCTACATCCTCCACTTGGCCGACGTGGTGCCCGGCGACTTCGTGCTCAGCGACCAGAACATCGCCGAGGTGCAAAAGCGCATGCCCAATCGCAACGGCATGGTGTTCTACGAGCCGCTGTGGCGTGTCGACGGCAAGGGCGACGTGCAAAACGTCGCATGCATGAAGGACTGCCCGGTCGAGGTGTCGATCCGCTCCTCACTGCCAGAGTTTGCCCGCGACGCCCATGGCAACATCCGTGAGCAGAACCGCATCATCGGGCCCGTCCGCGGGGCGGACACCACCAAGCCGCCGCCCAGCGAGCCCCTGACGCAGCGCATCACGGTGGAGGCCGTGGTCGTGGCTCAGGCCAGTCCGGCGGCCAACGACCCCAAAGCGCTGCTGAACACGAACTCGTGCACCGCCTGCCATGGCATCAACCATAAAATCGTCGGTCCCGGCTTCAACGACATCGCAGCCAAGAACAAAGACCGCGCCAACGCTGTGGCCTATTTGATCGACAAGATCAAGAACGGCGGCTCGGGCGTGTATGGTGCCATTCCCATGCCGGCCCAACCCCAGGTCAGCGACGCGGATGCGAAGGCGATCGCCGACTGGATCGTTGCCGGTGCCAAGTGAGTTTTTTTCCCATCAGGAGTTGTTACCCCATGACATCGAACAAAACCCTGTTCACTCTCGTTGCTGGCTTGAGCCTGTTGGCCGCTGGTACAGCCCAGGCCAGCGTCGATGGCGCCGCTGCCACTGCTCTGGCGCAAAAGAGCGCCTGCATGGCCTGCCATGCCGTCGATCGCAAAATGGTGGGGCCGTCATACAAAGACGTCGCTGCCAAGTACAAGGGCATGGAGGTGGACAAACTGGCCGCTTCCATCAAGGCCGGCGGTTCCGGCAAATGGGGCCCCGTNCGATCGCAAAATGGTGGGGCCGTCATACAAAGACGTCGCTGCCAAGTACAAGGGCATGGAGGTGGACAAACTGGCCGCTTCCATCAAGGCCGGCGGTTCCGGCAAATGGGGCCCCGTGCCCATGCCCGCCCAGGCCAACCTGAAAGACGAAGACGCCAAGACGCTGGCCGCCTGGATCCTCGCGGGCGCTCCCGCCAAATGATCTTGGGCGGTTTTTTCCGACCCTCTTATCCAAATAGGAGAACCTCATGAACCAGAAACGCCGAACCGTACTGAAGAGC
>NZ_JACCDB010000008.1 GCF_013432195.1 Tepidicella baoligensis
GGGGTAAGTGTCGAACTCGGGTGCATGGGTCTGTTCGATGTTGAAGTGCCAGAGACGAAGGGTACCGCGCGGAACTTTCCTGATGCGAAGCGTACAGGGGATGCTGAGTTGACCACCTTCAAGCCCGAGCCTGTCAGGAATTTTGTGTTTGAGGCATAACCTGACGACAAGGAGCATCTATGCCAAGCAAGAAGAAGCCGGCGGCTGCCGGCACGACGGAGTTGCCGTCAATTCCCCAAGAACTCATTGAGCAATTGACCGGCGGCGTCACGCCGATGACGGCAGAGCAGATCAACGCCACGACCATGGCGCTGAAGAAAGCGCTGATCGAACGCGCGCTGGGCGCGGAGCTGTCTCACCACCTGGGCTATGCACCCGGCAGTGCCCGCCCGCAAGAAGCCGCCAACCAGCGCAACGGCAAGTCCGCCAAGACGGTGCTGACCGAAGACGGGCCGCTGCGCATCGAGGTGCCACGCGACCGTGCAGGCTCCTTCGAGCCCATCCTGATCCCCAAGCACGAGCGGCGCTTCACCGGCTTTGACGACAAGATCGTGGCCATGTACGCGCGCGGTATGACCGTGCGCGAGATCCAGGGCTTTCTGGCCGAGCAGTACGGCACCGAGGTCAGCCCCGAGTTCATCAACTCGGTTACTGACGCCGTGATGGCCGAGGTCACCGCCTGGCAGGGGCGGCCGCTGGAGCCGATGTATCCGGTGGTGTTCTTCGACGCGCTGCGAGTGAAGATACGCGAGGACGCGGTGGTGCGCAACAAGGCCATCTACCTGGCGCTGGGCGTGCTGCCGGACGGCACGCGCGACATCCTGGGCCTGTGGATCGAGAACACCGAGGGGGCCAAGTTCTGAATGAAGGTCTTCAATGACCTCAAGACGCGTGGCGTGGCCGACATCCTGATCGCCGTCACCGACGGCCTCAAGGGCATTCCCGAGGCGCTGGCGGCGGTGTTCCCGGCCACCACGCTGCAGACCTGCATCGTGCATCTGATCCGCAACAGCTTGGACTATGCGAGCTGGAAGGATCGCAAGGCGCTGGCAGCGGCCTTGAAGCCGATCTACACGGCACCCAGTGCAGAAGCGGCAGCGGCCGAGCTCGATGCCCTGGAGGCAGGCCCCTGGGGGCAGAAGTTCCCCACCGTTGTAGCGACCTGGCGCCGGGCCTGGGACCGCGTGATTCCGTTCTTTGCCTTCAGTCTGGCGGTGCGCCGCGTGATCTACACCACCAACGCCATTGAGAGCCTGCACAGCCGGCTACGCAAGATCATCAAGACGCGAGGGCACTTCCCCAGCGATGAGGCGGCGACCAAGCTGCTGTGGCTGGCACTGCGCAACATCACCGCCGATTGGGGCCGTGCGGCAAGAGAATGGAAGGAGGCAATGAACCAGTTCGCCATTGCCTACGGGGAACGTTTCACACGACCTGCCGCGTAATATGCGGCCTGAGCCCAGTTCAATGGACCGGGCTTACACGGAGCCTTGAACACAAAAATTCAGATAGCCCCTCAAGCCCACGCGCAACTCGGAAAATTGGCCAGACTTTCCCGCGTCCTTAAAACGCCAGAGTCCGTTCGGATGCGAATAGCTAAACCAAAAGTCGTGTTGTTGATCGGACGCAATATTCTTTCGCAGAACGTCTCGCACGTCTTGTCTGTCCAGAATTGAACGGACGAACTGATCGATTGTCATCGGCCCATTCACGGCAGGGAAAGTAGCTGACCGAGGTATCGGAATCTGCTCACGATCTCCGTTGTCCAGTTGCAGAACGCCGGAGACATTAAAGTCGATAGTCATCACTTCAAAAACGCCCGATGTCTCCAGTGCTGCGATAAGCGGCCAATCCGCTTCAGTGGCTTCTTCTAGGGTAAGAACCTCTATCCCATAGAAGTCGGCCTTTCGTCGTGCGGGCTCGTAAAAGCCGTTTTCTGATACGAGGATTAACTTGTCGGTTGGCAGATTCTCATGCTTCGCACGCATCTTCTCGACCCACGGGGTGTCAGCCGGTCGTGCCCAAGAGATCACCTCAACTCCAAGCTGTACACTGTAGCCCCCAGCTATCGCTACGACCAAGACGTCCACTTCGCGCAGTTCACCGTTCACGCGATCCGCGAGCATTGCGGACTCCGTCACCTGCGCACGCCCAGCGAGCGTAGCCGTCAGGAGGGTGACTAGGCGCTGAAAGGCGTTGGTACGTTTCGGCATGGATTGAAAGGTCTAACGCCTGAATTAAGCCGCGTTGCGCAGCGGCGTCGGCTTGAATGAATTGTTAGGTGCCAGCCGATACAAGAGCCTCACCTAAGTCGTTGAGTGCTTGCATTAGGTAGCTGGCTAGGCCTGCAATCGACTCCATTCTCGCAATGTACTCCGGAATTTGCTCATTACGCACAAGATGAGGCGTGGCTTCTTGATCGAAATCATGTACAAGCCAGTTGCGCTCAGCTTGAAAAAATTTGACCTTTTCCCATAGGTCTTTTGGAAGTGGCGCGGTACGCTCGATCGCTGATATGACAACACCCATCGGCTTTGAAATGTGCAAATTGAGCTGCGCATTGGCCGCTTCCACCGAGTCGCCAGCATGCACGCGAGAGTATGTTGCCAAGTAGCCTGCCAGTGCATATTGAACTTTCTGGCCTAGCATGATTGCTAAGCCGATTCGCCCGCATAGCTTTTGGAATTCTTTCGGCTCCGGTGGTATGTCCATGGCACCTAACGCCCAAGGTAAGCGGCGCCGGAGCACCGAAGGTGCGTAGGGCACCAACACAGGCCATGAGAATGCCGAAGGCATGGCCTGTGTTGGCGTCCGCTTGACCGACCAGTTAGGCGCCGGATGCCGTTAAGCCGATGATTCATAGTAAACGCGTACCTAGCGGCACTTCATGTTCAGGGATGCAGAGGGTGACTTCGCCATTGATGTTGTGAAAGCCCGTGACCAGACACTCGGACATGATGGGGCCGATTTGTTTGGGGGGGAAGTTCACCACAGCGACGACGAGTTTGCCGACCAGAGACTCAGGTTGGTACAGCGCTGTGATTTGCGCGCTTGACTTGCGTACTCCGATCTCTGGCCCGAAGTCGATCTGCAACCTGTAGGCAGGCTTACGTGCTTCGGGAAATGGGTCGGCAGCAATGACTCGGCCAACGCGGAGTTCAACCTTTGCGAAGTCGTTCCATTCGATCTGTTGCATTGCTTGTGCCCGAGGGGCCTAACGACCAAGCTCAGCCGGGGAAGGCCGCATCGCGGCCTGACATCGGCTGGAGCGCCGTGTTGGGCGTTTTGTTAATGGGAAACAGACTTGGAGAATACATTAATAACAACAACTCCAGCCACGATAAGCAGTAAGCCGATGATTGCGGGAATATCCAGCGTTTGTCCGAAGATGAGCCATCCAACCAAGGCTATCAGCGCAATACCTGCACCTGCCCAAATTGCATAAGCCACACCAACAGGAATAGTCCTGAGCGTGAGCGATAGAAAGAAAAAGGCTGCTCCGTATCCGGCGACAACGATCAGCGATGGCCACAATCGAGAAAATCCGTCCGATGCCTTTAGAGCAGAAGTCCCAACCACCTCGCTGATGATAGCGACTGAAAGAAAGATCCATTGCTGCATTCGTATTTCCTAAGCTCTGAAGTTCGACGCCCAACGTCCAGTATACGCCGCAAACGGCGTATACTCATTTAAAAGATTGGTGTATAATACACCTTTCTACCTCTAGCTTATGCATTTATCGCACCATTGTTTTGATATATGCAGGCAACCGCCCCGCCGCCAAAGCTGCTCGTTCAGTTGCGCGAAAAGATACGGCTCAAGCACTACAGCCTGTCCACCGAGCGGCAATATGTTCACTGGGTTCGGCGTTTCGTGCTTTTCCACGGCAAGCGCCACCCTGCGGACATGGGGGCGCCTGAAGTGGAGTCATTTCTAACACATCTGGCCGTGGAGGGCAATGTGTCCTCTTCCACGCAAAATCAGGCCTTGTCGGCGCTGCTGTTTCTGTACCGCGAGGTTCTGGGGTTGGATTTGCCATGGATGCAGGACGTGGTGCGCGCCAAGCGTTCAGTCCGTTTGCCCGTGGTTTTGACGCAGGCAGAGGTGGCCGCCGTACTGGAGCGCATGACGGGTCTGCATGGGCTGATGGCGCGGCTGCTCTACGGAACTGGCATGCGCCTGATGGAGGTGGTGCGCCTGCGCGTAAAGGATGTGGATTTTGAACGCCTGGAAATTGTGGTGCGTGATGGCAAGGGCGCTAAAGACCGCGTGACCATGCTGCCGCGAAAGCTGGCGGCACCGCTGCAAGAGCATTTGGTTTGGCGCCGCCGCCTATTTGAAGACGACACTGCCCAAGGCATGGCGGGCGTGTATTTGCCTGACGCCTTGGAGTGCAAATACCCCAACGCCCCATATGCATGGGGCTGGCAGTATGTGTTTGTGGCAGAAAGCTATTCGCTGGACCCGCGCAGCGGCGCCCTGCGGCGCCACCACACAGACGAAAAAGCCCTCCAACGTGCCATGAAGAAAGCGGTGCAGGCGGCCAACATTGCCAAGCCCGCCACCCCGCACACGCTGCGCCACAGCTTTGCCACCCATTTGCTGCAAAGCGGTTACGACATTCGAACCATTCAAGAACTGCTGGGCCACGCCGACGTGGCCACCACCATGATCTACACCCACGTGCTCAACCAGGGCGGCAAAGGTGTGGCCAGCCCATTGGACGCCTTGTGAAGAGCTCCCCCGCCCAAGCCCTGCTGCTGGCCGCAGGCCGTGGCGAGCGCATGCGCCCGCTCACCGACACCACCCCCAAACCCCTGCTGGCCGTGCAGGGCAAGCCGCTCATGCAGTGGCACCTGGAAGCCCTGGCCCGTGGCGGGGTGCGCAGCGTGTGCATCAACACCGCGTGGCTGGGCGAGCAGATTGCCGAACGCTTTGGCCCCGCCTTCACCCCCGATGCAACCGCGTGGGACGGCTCCGGCCAGGCGCCCACCCTGGCCCTGCAATACTCCATGGAAGGGCAGGACTTTGGCCGCGCGCTGGAAACCGCTGGCGGCATGGTGCGTGCATTGCCCCTGCTGGACGAGGTGTTCTGGCTGCTGGCGGGCGATGTGTTTGCGCCCGAATTCGTGTTCTCTGACGCGGTGCGGGCCGCGTTTGCGCGCAGTTCCTTGTTGGCGCACATCTGGCTGGTGCCCAACCCTGAGCACAACCCCAAGGGGGACTTTGGCGTCGCCGTGCTCCCCGGGGGCCGCCTGATGGCCCACAACGGCGCCGATGTGCCACGGCACACTTACTCCACCATAGGCCTGTACAAGAAAGCGTTCTTTGCACAACCTTGGTGCGCCATACCGCCGGGCAACCCGCAAGGGGTTTGCGCCCCGCTGGCGCCCATGCTGCGTGCCGCCATCGACGCGGGGCTGGTGGGTGCGTCGGTCTACCCCGACCGCTGGGTGGACGTCGGCACGCCCGAGCGGCTGGCCGCCCTCAACGCCGCAGGGCCGACCGGCGCGGCGCTGCACTGACATCCCTTGCTTTACGTATCATCCCGATCATGACTGCCATCCCCCACCAGGCCATTTACGCAGCCCGCCGTGCCCGCCTCGCCGCCCAGCTGGGGCCCGGGGGCATCGCCATCGTCCCCACCGCGCCGGAACGCACCCGCAACCGCGACAGCGAATACCTGTTCCGCTTCGACAGCTATTTCTACTACCTCACCGGCTTCACCGAGCCGCGCGCCTGGTTGATCCTCACCGCTGAAGGCCACGCCACGCTGTTCTGCCAGCCCAAGGACCTGGAGCGCGAGATCTGGGACGGCATTCGCCTGGGCCCCCAGGCTGCACCGGGCGCGCTGGGCGTGGATGAGGCCTATTCGGTGGACGAGCTGGACGCCCGCCTGCCCAAGTTGCTGGAAAACCGCGCCACCGTGTGGTACCCGTTCGCGGTGCATGCCGGGCTGGAAACCCGCGTGGACGGCTGGCTACAGAAAGTGCGTGCCCGGGTGCGCTACGGCGCGCTGTGCCCCGACGCGCTGCGCGACCTGTGCAGCCTGCTCGACGAGATGCGCCTGATCAAAGACGCGCACGAAATCGGCGTGATGAAACGCGCCGCGCAGATCAGCGCCCAAGCCCACATCCGCGCCATGCGCCGCAGCGCCGCCACCCTGCGCGCCGGACAGGATCTGCGCGAATACCATCTGGACGCCGAGCTGCTGCACGAATTTCGCCAGCACGGCTCGCAGTACCCGGCTTACGGCAGCATCGTGGCCGCCGGTGCCAACGCCTGCGTGCTGCACTACCGCGCCGACGCGGCCCCCGTGCGTGACGGCGATTTGGTGCTGATCGACGCCGGCTGCGAACTGGACGGCTACGCCAGCGACATCACCCGCACCTTCCCCGCCAACGGCCGGTTCACCGGCCCGCAACGCGACCTGTACGACCTGGTACTGGCCAGCCAGGACGCGGCCGTGGCCGCCACCCAACCCGGCAACCGCTTCGTGGACCCGCACGACGCTTGCGTGAAGGTGCTGGCCCAGGGCATGCTGGACCTGGGGCTGCTGAACAAGAACGACGTCGGCCACCTGGACGACGTGATCGAAAAGCGGCATTACTTCCGCTTCTACATGCACCGCACCGGACACTGGCTGGGGCTGGACGTGCATGACGTGGGCAGCTATGTAGAGCCCAGCGAGGTGGGTCAGTTGAGCGAGCGCCGCGACCCGTTGAGCGGTGAAATCATCAAGGACCGGCCCAGCCGCATCCTGCGCCCCGGCATGGTGCTGACCATCGAACCCGGCCTGTACGTGAGCCCGGCCGAAGGCGTACCCGAGCATTTCTGGAACATCGGCATCCGCATCGAAGACGATGCGGTGGTGACCGAGACGGGCTGCGAACTGATCACCCGCGGCGTGCCGGTGAAGGCCGACGAGATCGAGGCGGTGATGGGCGGCTGAAGCCGGCCCGTCAACCCTCAGTTCAATGCCATGCTGAGCTTGCGCCGGTAGCGCGAGACCAGTTCGCGCTGGGGGTCTTCTTGCACGGCGGTGCTGCCCGCGATCTGGATTCCACTGGCCGCCGCCGGGCTTGCGGTTTCTGGCTTCGGAGCCGCAGGCGTCATCAGCTCCAGCAGGCCAATGTAGGTCTTGCGCGGAACCTCGTCGGCCCAGTGCTTGTCGCGCATGATGATTTCGAGCAGCTCGTCCAATGCGGCCGGCCAGTCGCCGGTGGCAATGAGAACCCGGCTTTTGGCCAAACGGGTGTCGAAATCGCGCTTGTTCTTGGCAATGGCTTCGTCGAACTGCTGCAGGCTCCATTGGCCGCGCGGGTCGTTGGCGGTGAACAGCAGCGCGTTGAGCCAGTGAGACAAGCCTTCGAAACGCAATTGCAGCGGAATTTGCGCCATGGCGGGAGCCAGGGCCACCTCGGCTTCCTCGAAACGGCCTTCAGCGATGAGGTGTTTCACGTATTCGAAGCGCACGTCGTCGTTGGACGGGTCTTTCGCCAGCCGGTTGGCCAGTTTGTCGAGCAAGGTGGTGGCGCCATCGGAGGTGTCGTCGGTCAGGGCGGCTTCGTCCGGCACGGCTTGGGCGGCCGCGGGCGGGAGGTGCTTGTCGAGGAAGGCCCTGACCTGCCCTTCGGGCAATGCACCCATGAAGCCATCCACCGGTTGGCCGCCCACCAGCAGCACGCAAGTGGGAATGCTGCGGATGCCGAACGCGGCCGCGAGCTGCTGCTCTTCGTCGGAATTGATCTTGACCAGCTTGAAACGCCCGGCGTAGGCCGCCTCTACTTTTTCCAGCACCGGGCCCAGGGAGCGGCAGGGACCGCACCACGGTGCCCAGAAATCGACCAGCACGGGTACGGTGTGGGAAGCCTCGATGACTTCGGTTTCAAAGTTGGCGAGGGTAACGTCGATCATGGTGTCAGGGAATCAATGGGTGAGGGCGACCCCCGACAGAACCGCCGGGGTAGGGACGATTGTCGCTGCAAATGGGGGGCGAACCGTAAAATCGCAACTTTCATGGAGCGGTGATGAGCGCAAACATCCAGGTGGGCGTGGTCATGGGGTCCAGCAGCGACTGGGGCACCATGCAGCATGCGGTGCAAATTTTCCAACAGTTTGGGGTGGCGCACGAGGCGCGCGTGGTCTCGGCGCACCGCATGCCCGACGACATGTTCGCCTATGCCGAGTCCGCCGGCCCACGCGGGCTCAAGGCCATCGTGGCCGGGGCCGGTGGCGCGGCCCACCTGCCGGGCATGCTCGCGTCCAAGACCGTGGTGCCGGTGCTGGGCGTGCCGGTGCAGACCCAGGCGCTGTCGGGCGTGGATTCGCTGCACAGCATCGTGCAAATGCCCAAGGGGGTGCCGGTGGCCACTTTCGCCATTGGTCCGGCAGGCGCGGCCAACGCGGCGCTGTTCGTGGTGGCCATGCTGGCCAACGAAAACCCCGAGCTGTTGAAGAAGCTGCAGGCCTTCCGCTCCGCGCAAACCGAAGCGGCCCGCGCCATGGTGGTGCCGCCGAAGGAGGGCGCATGAGCCGCAAGCCGGTGCTGCCCGGGCAGGTGATGGCCAGCGGCCAACTGGCCACGCTGGGCGTGATGGGCGGCGGCCAGCTGGGCCGCATGTTCGTGCAGGCGGCCCAGGAAATGGGCTACTTCACGGCCGTGCTCGACGCCGACCCGGCCAGCCCCGCCGGCCTGGTGAGCCACTACCACATCCAGACGCCCTACGAAGACGAGCAAGGCCTGGCGCAGCTGATGCAGCGCTGCGAAGCCATCACCACCGAATTCGAGAACGTGCCCGCCCCGGCCCTGATGACGCTGGGCGCGCACCGGCCGGTGGCCCCCGCTGCCCAGGCGGTGGCCGTGGCACAGGACCGCATCGCCGAAAAAGCCCACTTCGTGGCCTGCGCTCAGGCCGGCGGCGTGGGTCCCGCGCCCTATGCCGCCATCGACAGCGAGGCGCTGCTCAAGGCCGTGCCCGCCGATCTGCTGCCCGGCATCCTGAAAACCGCACGCCTGGGCTACGACGGCAAGGGCCAAATTCGTGTGCAGGACCGCGCGGCGCTGGCCGCCGCCTGGGAGCAAATGGGCCGTGTGCCTTGCGTGCTGGAAAAACGGCTGCCGCTCAAGGACGAGCTGTCGGTGATCGTGGCGCGCGGCGCCGACGGCCAGATCGTGCATTTCCCGCCCCAGCGCAACCTGCACCGTGACGGCATTCTGGCCGTGACCGAGGTGTTCGAAGGCAACCTGCCCGCTGCGCTCGCGCAACAGGCCGTGGCCAGCACCCGCGCCATTGCCGAGCAGTTGCAGTACGTGGGCGTGCTGTGCGTGGAGTATTTCATTGTGGACGACGGCAGCGCCGAAGGCGCGCTGGTGGTCAACGAAATGGCGCCCCGCCCGCACAACAGCGGCCATTACACGCTCAACGCCTGCGACGTGTCGCAATTCGAACTGCAGGTGCGTGCCATGGCTGGCCTGCCGCTGGTGCAGCCGCGCCAACACAGCCCGGCCATCATGCTCAACCTGCTGGGGGACCTGTGGTTCGATGCAGAGGGAAAAGCACGCACCCCCGACTGGGCTGCGGTGCTGGCGCTGCCCGGCACCCACCTGCACCTGTACGGCAAGCTCGACGCGCGCGCCGGGCGCAAGATGGGCCACCTCAACATCACCGCCGCCACCGTGGAGCAGGTCCGTGCCACGGCACGGCAGGCGGCTGCCCTGCTGGGCATCGCTCCGTGGGCATGACCCTGATACCGCACCCGGCCGACCCACAGGCCCTGGCCCAAGCCGTGGCCACCTTGCGGCGCGGCGCCCTGGTGGCCATGCCCACCGAAACCGTCTATGGCCTGGCGGCCGACGCCGACGCGCCCGAGGCCGTGGCACGCATTTTTGCGGCCAAGGGCCGCCCCAGCGACCACCCTCTCATTGTGCATGTGGCGCCATCGGCCCAAGCCGGCACCGCCCCGCTGGCCGTGATGCATTACGCGCGCCACATACCGGCCTTTGCCCAACGGCTGATGCAGGCCTTCTGGCCAGGGCCGCTCACGGTCATCCTGCCCAGGCAGCCGGGCATCGGTCAGGCCTCTGCGGGGGGGCAGGATTCGATCGGCCTGCGCTGCCCGGCCCACCCGGTGGCGCAGGCGCTGCTTACCGCCTGCGCCGAGGCCGGCATCCACGGCCTGGCCGCCCCGAGCGCCAACCGCTTTGGCCGCGTCAGCCCCACCACGGCGGCCCATGTGGTGGACGAATTCCAAGGGCTACTGAGCCCGCAAGACCTGTTCATCCTCGACGGCGGTGCCTGCGCGGTGGGCATCGAGTCCACCATCGTGGACTGCACGCGCGAGCGCCCGGTGCTGCTGCGCCCGGGCATGCTGCCGCTGAGCGAGCTGGAACGGGTGGCGGGCCAACCGCTGGGCGCGCGCGATGCCAACGCCCCCCGTGCCTCCGGTACCCTGGCCTCGCACTACGCGCCGCGGGCCCGGGTGCGCCTGATGACGGCTGCCGAGATCCAGGCTGCGTTGGACGTGCTGGGTGCCGACGCCCGGCACATCGCGGTGTACAGCCGCACCCCCATGGGCAGCCGCAGCCACCACGTGCGGCTGGAGCGCATGCCCGAGCAACCCGGCGCCTGTGCGCACGAGCTGTTCGCCGTGCTGCGCGCGCTGGACACCCCCGCCACGCGGCTGATCTGGGTCGAAACCCCGCCCGACGACCCCGCCTGGGACGGCGTGCGCGACCGGCTGCAACGGGCAGCGGCCTGAACCCGTACACCGCAGTTGATCGGTCGGGTGATCGATCTGTGTTACACCTCCACGCATGAATACCGACTGGATCCAACCCTTCAACGATGCCCTGCAGCAATGGGGCGGCAGCTTCGGCCAGCTGGCCATGACCAGCCTGCGCATCGGCGTCATCATCTTGGCTGCCTGGCTCATCAAACGCGTGCTGCACAAGGCGGTGGGTGGTTTGCGTCACCACCTGACCAAGGGCTTTGACGACCGTGAGGCCATCAAACGCGCCGAAACCCTGGGCCGTGTCATCCGCTACCTGGTCAGCGTGGTGGTCACGCTCGTCGGCACCATGCTGGTGCTGTCCGAAGTGGGCATCTCGCTCGCCCCCATCCTCGGGGCCGCCGGTGTGGTGGGCCTGGCCGTGGGTTTCGGCGCCCAGAGCCTGGTGCGCGACTATTTTTCAGGCTTCTTCCTGCTGCTGGAAAACCAGGTCCGGCAGGGCGACGTGGTGACCCTGGCCGGGCAGACCGGCACGGTGGAGGAAGTGACGCTGCGCTACGTGCAGCTGCGTGACTACGCCGGCAATGTGTACTTCATCCCCAACGGCCAGATCAGCACGGTGGTGAACATGTCGCGCGGCTTTGGCAACGCGGTGATCGAGGTGGGCGTGGCCTACCGCGAGGACGTGGACGAGGTCATGGCCGTGATGCAGCGCGTGGCTGCCGAACTGCGCGAAGACCCGGAGTTCGGCCCGCGCATCCTGCAAGACCTGGAAATGGCCGGCGTGAACGACTGGGCCCAGTCTGCCGTGATGATCCGTGCCCGCATCCGCTGCCAGGCGCAGGAGCAGTTCGGCGTGCGACGCGAGTTCCTGCGCCGCCTCAAGAAAGCGTTCGACGCCGAGGGCATCGAAATCCCCTTCCCGCACCTGACCGTTTATGCAGGTGAGCCCAAGAAGGGCAAGGCTCCAGCATTCCGGATCGAACAACAGGCCTGAATCCGCTCCGCTCGAGGCTGGGCTGGGGTTGCGGCCGCGAGTTCATGCAACACCCGGCAGGTGCCAGCGTGTACGCCGGCTGCGAAACTGCCAAGTCGTCAGACCGCAGCCGTATTGTTCCTCACGAACTCTTCGAATGCCTGTGCTTCCAAAGGCCGGCTGAACCAATAGCCCTGCACATCATCACAACCGCAGCGCATCAGCTGCTCCGCCTGTTCGGGGGTTTCGACCCCTTCGGCGATGGTGCGTATGCCCAGGGTATGCGCCAGCTGCACGATCGCGCGCACGATGGCCTGGTCGCTGCGATTGTCGGCCAGATCCCTCACGAAGGACTGGTCGATCTTGAGCTTGTCGATGGCATAACGCTTGAGGTAACTCATGGACGAATACCCGGTCCCAAAATCGTCCAGCGCCACCTTGAAACCCGCCTGGTGCAGGCGTTGCATCGTGACGGCAGCCTGCTCCGGTGCTTTCAGGGCCACGGCCTCGGTCAATTCGAGTTCCATGCGCTGAGGTGCCATACCGGCCTGCCTCACCAGCTCCAGCAACTCCTCCACCAGATGCGGCCTGACGAACTGCACCGCCGACACGTTCACCGACACCGTCAACGGCGGCAGACCGGCTTCGTCCCAGAGCCGCAACTGGCGGGCCACCTGTCCCACGGTCCAGGCACCGATCGGCACGATCAGGCCGGTCTGCTCGGCAATGGGTATGAACTCGCCGGGAGACACGACGCCCCACTTCGGGTGTTTCCACCGCAACAGGGCCTCGGCACCGAGCAGTTCGCCCGTGTGCAGGCAGCGCTGGGGTTGGTACACCAGAAACAGCTCGCCTCGCTCGACAGCGGTCTTGAGCCCGGCCGCGAGTTCCAGTGACCGCTGGGTGGTGGCCTGCATGTCGGGCGAATAGAAGCGCAGCCCGTTTCGACCTTCCTCCTTGACCCGGTACATGGCCACCTCGGCGGCAGAGGCCAGTGCACCAGCGGTCTGGGCATCGTCGGGAAACACCGCAATCCCCGCAGAGGCCCCCACCGACACGAAGTTGTCCTGGATCGTGAGCGGTTCCTGTAACGCCGTCAGCGCGTCCTTGACCATGATGGCGGCGGTGGCCTGATCCACCCGAGGCAGAATGGCCACGAAGGCGTCACCCGAATGACGGGCCACTTCAAATGGAGGTCCAAATCCCTCTCGCAGACGGTTGGCCATCTCCACCAGCAGTTCGTCTCCCGCCACGTGGCCCAGGGTGTCGTTCACCGACTTGAAGTTGTCGAGGTCAATCCAGACCAGGGTCAGTCGCTCCTGCTGTATTCGGGCCTGATGGATGGCTTGTGCCAGATGTTCATCGAAGGACTTCTTGTTCAGCAAGCCCGTGAGCGCATCGAAATCAGAGAGGGCCCGCAAGCGGGCTTCGGCCTCACGCCGCTGGGTGATGTCTTCCTTGTGGGCTACGTAGTGGGTCAACTGACCCGCTGCATCGGTGACAGGGTAGAGCGAGGCATGCTCGATATAGATATGTCCTGCCTTGTGGCGGTTGATGAACTCGCCCTGCCAAGGCAGGCCCCGCGTCAGCCGATCCCACATGTTCCGGTAAGTGGATTTCGGCGTCTGGCCTGACTGCAGAAAACGGGGATTCTTTCCCAGCACCTCGGCTTCGGAATAACCACTGACCGTGGTGAAAGCCCGGTTGACGTAAATGATGTCGGCCTTGGCATCGGTGATGATCACAGGGTACGGGCTCTGATCCAGGGCCTCTGACAACCGGTGTATGGTGGCCTCCTGGCGCCGATCCTTGACCTGTTTCCAGGTGGCCTCGGCCAAGGTCTGCAAGGCCTCGATATCGTGTTGGTCGTAAGGCCGAGACTTGTTGGCCACGCCCATCAGCAGCCGCACCGATGACCCGTCCAGCACGGGCAGACAAACCAGACGAAGCGGTTCCGCATGACCCGGCTCAGACCCTGTCACTTGGCGAATGCCGGCAGCGTCATTGAACACCAGGGCATGGCGTTCGCTGACCACCCGTTTCCACAGCCCCCATTGTTCCCAGGCTGCTCTCGCGTCGATGGACAGGTTGACCCATGCCCCGGGCGACCACACCCATCCCCCGACCGTTTTCTGGTCCTCATGGATGAACCGGATGAAGGCCATCGGGCTGTCGGTAAGCCGTTCTGCGTGCTGGACCGCGCGTTGCAGGAGTTCTTCTTCCTGACGGAAGGGCTGGTTCTGCTGCAAATCCAGCAAGGCCGCATTGAGGCGGGCTTCAAACGACATGCGCTGCTCGTGTTCGACCGTGCTGGTGATGTCGCGCGAAAGCACGAGATATGTCGCCTCACCGCCTTCCGGAGCGGGTTTGCGCGCCGCCGACAGTTCGAAATGTCGAACCCCCTGCGGCAGTTCGATGGTGATGCGTTGACCCCGGGTGCTGCCTTGGCGTTCCGCCTGTTCTATGACCTGAAAGTAGGTCTGGGCAGCCGCTGGGGGCAGCATTTCCGATACCGTATGGCCAATCAGTCGGTCGGCCGGCGCGGACAGTTTGTCGGTTTCCTTGGCATAGGCAGACAGATAGACCCCTTGCCGGCTCACCTCGAACAGCAGATCGGGCAAGGTCTCCAGGGTGGCGCGCTGGCGGACCTCGGCCTGACGCAAATCCTGATACGGACGCTGAACCGTTTCCACGAACAGCGCCCGGTACAGAAACCCGTAGGCAATCACTTTATAAACGTGCCCGAGCACGTTGTAGATGTCGGTCACGTTGGCATAGAGCGTGAAGTAAAACTCGCTCATCGCCATCGTGAAGGAAGCCAGAGCCAGTCGCGACACCCCGAGTGAGCGGGGTTGACGTGTCTGCCACAAGAAACCCAGGCCGGCCACGGTGTAGAGGCCGATCAGCAGGTATTCGAAGCGCACCTTGAAACGCGTGAGCCCCTCACCGTCCACAAAGGTTCGCGGCACCAGATCCGGATGGAAGAGAAACACATAATGCGCCACTGCGACGAGCACCAGCACCCAGACCAGCGCAGCGTGGCGTGAACGCTGGTTCAGCCAGTCGGCCCAGCGCGGTGGCCACAGCGCGATGCAGAGCAGCGCCAGTGCTGCCAGCAAGCGGGCTGCGAGCCAGAAATTGATGGCCTTTTCAACACCACTGGGGGTGATGAAGTCGGGCATGCCCTTATACGAAAGCGCATGCGAAAGATCCAGGATGGCCACACCGAGAAAAGCCACCCCGATGAGCATGACCTTCCCATCGCGCCGATACTGCTGGGTGGCCCAGGAGATTCCAAACACCAGGATGGCCACGGCGATCGCCACCACTTCCATGGCCGTGTGCAAAGGCAGATAACCGGCCAATCCACGCGCCTCATCCGGTGCCGGCAACAAGCGAAACAAACCCAGACCGGCAAGCAGGCCCGCCAGCCAGTAACTGGCCTGGCGCCATTCAGTCTGATGGCTGGGATGGATCATCCCTGTCAGTATGACTTAAACCCAGGTGATTTCGATTGGGATGGGACCAAAAGATGCCCGTCAACGGGTTTCCGGCAGTTCGATCTTGACTTCCAGCACTTCCAGGTTGTCCTGGCGTTCCAGATGGACCTTGATGTCGTCGGGGTTGATGCGCACGTACTTGCCGATCACGGCCACCAGCTCGCGTTGCAGATCGGGCAGGTAATCGGGTTCGGCGGCGTTGCGGCCCGAACGCTCATGCGCCAGGATGATTTGCAGGCGCTCTTTGGCCACGCTGGCCGTTTTCTTTTTTTCGCCCAGCAGGAAGGAGAGAAACGACATGCCGCTCACCTCCCGAAGAGCCGCTTGAGCAGGCCGGGTTTCTGGGCATCGATGAAGCGCAGCGGGCGCTCGTTGCCGAGGAAGCGTTCGATCACGTCCTTGTAGGCTTCCGACACATCGGTGCCTTGCAGGTGCACCGCCGGCACACCCTGGTTGGAGGCCTGCAGCACGCTTTCGCTCTCGGGGATGACTCCGATGAGCTTGATGCGCAGGATGTCCTGGATGTCTTCCAGCGACAGCATCTGCCCGTCCTGCACCCGGTTCGGGTTGTAACGGGTGATGAGCAGGTGTTCCTTGATGGGTTCCTTGCCTTCGATGGCCCGCTTCGTCTTGCTGCCCAACATGCCCAAGATGCGGTCGGAATCGCGCACGCTGGAGACTTCGGGGTTGGTCACCACCAGCGCCTCGTCGGCAAAGTGCATGGCCATCAGGGCGCCGGTTTCGATGCCAGCGGGTGAATCGCAAACGATGTAGTCGAAGCCCATGCCGGCCAGGTCGTTGAGCACCCGCTCCACGCCTTCCTGGGTCAGGGCGTCCTTGTCGCGCGTCTGGCTGGCGGCCAGCACGTAGAGGTTGTCGCACTGCTTGTCGCGGATCAGCGCTTGGTTCAGGTTGGCTTCGTTGTGAATGACGTTGATGAAGTCGTACACCACGCGGCGCTCGCAGCCCATGATCAGGTCGAGGTTGCGCAGACCCACGTCGAAGTCGATGACCACGGTCTTGAAACCCTTGAGCGCCAGGCCGGCGGCAAAGCTGGCGCTGGTGGTGGTCTTGCCCACCCCGCCCTTGCCGGATGTGACTACAACGATTTTGGTCATGGATGGCTTTCTTCTTTCCTGGAAAAAGGCCCGTCATCAGGCCAGGGGTTCGATGAGCAAGCGATCACCCTGTTCGTTGCTGTCGAGCCGGATCTGTGCCGCCTTGCCACGCACGTTGTCGGGCAGAGGCACTTCGCTGGTGCGGTACACCCCGGCAATGGACACCAGTTCGGCCTCCAGTTCACGCGCGAAGATGCGGGCCGTGGCGTCCCCGCGTGCCCCGGCGATGGCCTTGCCCCGCAGCGGTGCATACACGTGGATGTGGCCGTCGGCCACCACCTCGGCTCCCGGGTTCACCATGGCGGTGACGATGAGATCCCGTCCCCGCGCATAGACCTGCTGCCCGGAACGCAAGGGCCGATCCACGACCAATGCCCCTGGGGGCGAAACGGATGCCGAAGGCGTCGCGGCAACAACTGGCTCGGGCTGGCGTTCGGTCGCCAAGGCATCGTCAGCACAGGCCAACCCTGCCTGACTGGCCGCCTCGCGCAATGCAGAGGAGCCGCCTTTGTAAGCCATGGGGCACAGACGGTGGTCGCGCAGCAGTTGCAGAAGCGCTGCAACCTCGAGGTCCGTGTCCTCGGGCAAGGCGGTGAAATCGATCAGAAGGGGATCGTGATCGAAGAAATCACTCTGGGCGCCAAACCGCTGCGCCCAGTCGTGTTGCAGCCGGCGCAGATCGGCGGTGCGCAATGCCAGGGCAACCACAGGCCATTGGGCGCTCTTGATGTCGAAACTGGCAATGGTGGGGGCTGCGGATGCAGACGGCATGAGCAAAGGTCTCGGGGAAAGCCGAATCTTACCAGCCCAGACTGGGTTTTTCGGACCCGTTCCGGACGGGTCTCCGATCGGAGTCGCCGCGATGCCGGTGTGTGTTGTCCACTAATCTTTCTGTTCATGAATGAAAAAGGATAGTCGTAGTAGTAGGCAGCGGTTCCGTCTGGGGACAAGACGGAATCGGCCATCTGGTCAATGACTTGCATCTATCCGCAGGATGTGGATGAAGGCGGGACTCGGAACGTGCCGAAGAGGGATAAGTGTGCCCGATGGCACCAACCTGTGGATAAGTTTCGGGTTGTTCCGAAACTGTCCACAGGGTTGTGCGGCTCAACCGTTCGTCGGCTGGTGGCGTCCGCGGGGTTGGTGATGGCGGTCGAAGATTTGCCGCTGTTCGGGGCTGAGGGTGTCGTAGAGTTGGCGCATGGCCTGCAGCCGTTGATTCATCTGTTCATGGCGCGCCTGCATGTATTGCAGCTGGCGTTCCATGCGCTCGGGCGTGGTCAGGTTGTCGCTGGCAGGGGGGTGGTCAGGACGCGTGGGCGTCATGGCTGCGGTGTAGGCCTGCCAAGCGTTTTCCTGGGCTGGGGTGAGCTGCAAGGCTTCCTTGAGCTGCGCGTGGTGTTGTGCCATGCGTTGCTGCATGCGCTCGGCTCGTGCGCTGTGATCGTGTCGGCCTTCTTGGGCATGGCATTCCGAGGCTTTCATGGCGGGGCTGGCTGAGGCCAAACCGGCGGTGGTCAGGGCGGTCACGGCGGCGCAGGCCAGCGCCAGGTGTCGGAGTCGGGTTTTCATGGATGCGTCCTTTCGCTTGTGAGAGGGAAGGCCTCCAGTGTGTGATCGCGTCTTGTACGCTGTGTGTGCCATGTGTGACGCTTGTGTAAAGAGTGAACGGGCGGTGTTGGAGCTCGTCAGTCGGGGCTGGAGGCACGCGCCGCGTTCATGCGACCTGATACCCTTCTTCGGCGATGGCGTGTGCCAGGGTGTCGCGGGGCAGGTCGCTGCGCACCTGGACCCGCTGGGCTTGGCGATCGATGCGCACCTCGGCCTGCGGGTCCACGCCCCGCAACGCCTGCGTGACGGCTTTTTCGCAATGGCCACAGGTCATGCCTTGCACGGTGAATACGTGTTCCATGGAAACTCCTTGTTCGATACGGTCTGTTCAGTATGAATCTTCCCACGGCCTCGATGTCAAGCCTGAACGAGGGCTTGACCCTGACCTGATGTCAGGGTTCATACTGTGGCCATGAACACGCCAACCTCCTCGACCGATTCGCCTGCCTGGGACCTGGGCATCGGCGGTATGACCTGCGCCTCCTGTGTGTCCCGGGTGGAACGGGCGTTGCGCAAGGTACCTGGGGTGCAGGACGCCACGGTGAATCTGGCCACCGAATCCGCCCGCGTGTATGGCCAACCGGAACCGGGCGAGGACCTGGCCGCCTGGCGCGCACGGGTTCAGCGCGCGGTGCGCGATGCCGGCTATGAACCCCGTCTGGTCGAACAGGCCGGCAGTGCAAAGGTGGATCGGTTCGCCGGTTTGCCCAGGGATCTGTGGCCAGTGGTCTGCGCCGTGTTGCTGACCTTGCCACTGGCCGGGCCCATGGTGGGAGATCTGTTCGGCGAACACTGGATGCTGCCGGCCGCCTGGCAGTTCGTGCTCGCCACGCCGGTGCAGTTTTTGCTGGGGGCCCGTTTCTACCGCGTCGGCTGGCACGCGCTCAAGGCTCGGACGGGCAACATGGAGCTGCTGGTGGCCATGGGCACCACGGCTGCCTGGGGCATGAGCACCTGGTTGTGGTGGCGTGCCGAACCGGGTGAGCCGGTGCATCTGTATTACGAGGCGTCGGCCATGGTGATCACGCTGGTGTTGCTGGGCAAGTGGCTGGAGGCACGGGCCAAGCATCAGACCACCGAAGCCATCCGCGCCTTGCATGCCCTTCGACCCGACCGGGCCCATCTGCTGCCCGACGGCGTGCGCCGAGAAACCCTCCAGGACGTGCCGGTCGCCGAGCTGTTGCCGGGTGATGTGGTGCTGATCAAGCCGGGCGAACGCATCCCTGCGGACGGGCAGGTGGTCCGCGGCTTGACCCAGGTGGACGAATCGATGTTGACTGGCGAACCCTTGCCGGTGACACGTGGCGTGGGTGACCTGGTGACCGGGGGCAGCCTCAACGGCGATGGCGCCATCGAGGTGCGGGTGACGGCCGTGGGCACGCGCACCGTGTTACAGCGCATCATTGCCATGGTCGAGGACGCCCAGGCCGTCAAGGCTCCCGTTCAGCGGTTGGTGGACCGGGTCGCGGCGGTGTTCGTGCCGGTGGTCTTGTTGGTGGCGCTGCTCACCTTCGGCTTGTGGTGGGGTTGGCAACAGGTGCCGCTCGAAGAGGCGGTGTTGCATGCGGTGGCGGTGCTGGTGATCGCTTGTCCCTGTGCGCTGGGCCTGGCCACGCCGGCGGCCATCATGGCAGGCACCGGGGTGGCGGCACGGCACGGCATTCTGATCAAGGACGCCGAGGCGCTGGAGCGGGCACACCGCGTGGACACGGTGGCCTTCGACAAAACGGGCACGCTGACGGTGGGCCATCCCCGTCTGGTGGCGGTGGTGCCCGCTGCTGGCGTGGACGAGGCCGCGGTGTTGCAAACAGCCGCCGCGCTACAGCAGGCGAGCGAACACCCCCTGGCACGGGCGGTGATGGATGCGGTGCCGGACCGTGCGGATGAATGGCCCGCAGCCGAAGAGGTGCAGGCGGTGCCCGGTTACGGCACCCAGGGCCGGATACAGACCACCCGCCTGTACCTGGGCAGCCTGTCGTGGATGCGTGCCCTCGGCGTGTCGCTGGAAGGCTGGGATGATGCCATCGCCCGCCTGAACCGACAGGGAGCCACGGTGTCGATGTTGGCGGCTCAATTGGCGGCTCACCCCAGCGGGCATTCGTGCAGTCCCGTACCCATGGCCTTGCTGGCGTTCGCTGACGAACCCAAACCCCATGCGGCCGCAGCCTTGGCCGATCTGCGTGCCCGGGGTCTGAAGCTGGTCATGATCTCGGGCGACAACCGTGCCGCCGCCGAGGCCATGGCGCGCCGGATCGGGTTGCGGCCCGAAGCCGGGGAGGTGTTGGCCGACGTCCTGCCGGGGGACAAGGCGCAGCAGGTGCAGCGGCTCAAGGCCGGTGGTCGTGTGGTGGCGATGGTGGGCGATGGCGTCAACGACGCCCCTGCCCTGGCCTGTGCCGACGTGGGCATGGCCATGAGCCATGCGCAAGGCGGATCGGACGTGGCCATGCATGCGGCCGGCATCACGCTGATGCGGGGCGACCCGCTGCTGGTGGCGGCGGCGCTGGACATCTCGCGCCGTACCGTGGGCAAGATCCGCCAGAACCTGTTTTGGGCTTTCATCTACAACACCGCTGGTATCCCGCTGGCTGCCCTCGGCTACCTGAGCCCGGTGGTGGCCGCAGCCGCGATGGCGCTGAGCTCGGTGAGCGTGGTCAGCAACGCGCTGATGCTGCGGCGCTGGCGGCCGATGGCCTCTGCGGTGGCGAAATCTGAACAGGTTTTGACCCCGATCAAGGCACCCGGCTGAGGAAGCGGCGAAGCTGCCCATTGGTAGCGGCCCAGCCAGGAGACCCGAATGAACACCCCCGACACCCTGCGTGTGATCCACGACGAGCACATGGCCCTGTCGGCCATGTTGCAATCGCTCAACCTGTTGATCCGCCAGGGCCCAGGCGAGGACCGGCGCGGCTTTTTCGACACCTTGCGGGCGATGTTGTTCTACATCGACGAATTTCCCGAGCGCTTGCACCACCCCAAGGAGTCCGATTTGCTGTTTCCGCGCGTGGTGCGGCTGGCGCCGCAAACCATGGCCGTGGTGCAGCGGCTGGAACAGGAGCACCTGCGCGGCGAACCCGCGGTACGGGCTCTGCAACACTTGCTATTGGCCTGGGAACTGCTGGGGGAGGGACGACGGGCCGCATTCGTGCATGCGTTTTCCGACTACATGGCGTTTTACCTCGAGCACATGCGGCTGGAGGAGACCGAGATCCTGCCGGTGGCGCAGCGTTGCCTTTCACAAGACGACTGGTGCGAGCTGGACGAGGCCTTTGCCGCGAACCAGGATCCGCTGACCGGCAAGTACCCAGCCACGCCCGAGTACGAACACCTGTTCCAGCGCATCCTGCGCGAGGCCCCCGCGCCCGTGGGTCTGGGGGCCTGACCGGGCCTGCCGTCAGCGAGGCAGCACGTCCAGCAGTTCGTCGAAGGCATCCAGCAGGGCTTGCACGTCCTGTGCCGAGGTGGCGGGCGAGCACAGCATCATGCTGTGGAACGGCGTGAGCAGCACCCCGCGGTTGAGCATGAACAGGTGGGTGAAGGCTTCCAGCGCCGGCTGGCCGAAGTCGCGCACGTCCTGCGCATGGCGCGGGGTCTGCGGCATGAATTGCAGTTCCATGCGGGCGCCCAGACGGGTGACGGTCCAGGGGCGGCCAGCGGCATGGATGCGTTGCATCAATCCCGCCTCCAAGGTCTGGGCGGTGTCCAGCATGTGCACATAGGTGGCCGGCGTGTGCAGGTGTTCCAGCGCGGCATGCAGGGCCGCCAGGGTCAGGGCGTTGGCGCTCAGCGTGGTGCCGATGCCGCTGTGGCCTTCGGGGGCAGCGGTCTTGGCCTCGCGCATGCGCTGGCCGACTTCTTCGGTGAAGCCGTACACCGCGCAGGGCAGGCCACCGGCCACGGCCTTGCCCGCCACCCACAGGTCGGGTCGCAGCCCATGGGCCCGGGTATAGCCGCCGACCCCGCTGGAGAGGGTGTGGGTTTCGTCGAGCACCAGCAGGGTGCCATGGCGCCGGCACAGGGCCTGCGCGGCTTCCCAGAAACCGGGCTGTGGCGGCACCAGGCCGAAGTTGGTGAGCGCGGGTTCGGCGAGCAGCAGCGCCACGTCGCCAGGGGCCAGGGCCGCTTCCAGGGCGCTCAAGTCGTTGAATGGAACCACGCGGGTGAAGGCGTCGTGGTTGTGCACCTGTCCCAATACCGAGGGCCGGGGCAGCGTGCGGCCGCTGGCCGGGTCCAGGTCGACCAGGGTGTCGTCCACCGCGCCGTGGTAGCAGCCGTCAAAAACGAGCAGTTGGGGTCGCCGGGTGATGGCCCGGGCCCAGCGCAGCACGAAGCGGTTGGCGTCGCTGGCGGTCAGGGTCATTTGCCACAGCGGCAGGCCGAAGCGTTCCTGCAACAACCGCCCCACCCGTGGCGCCAGGGTGCTGGGAAGCATGCAGGTCAGGCCCTGAGCCGCCTGCTGGGCGATGGCCTGGGCCACGGGGGCCGGGCTATGCCCGAACATGGCACCGGTGTCGCCGAGGCAGAAGTCGCGGTAGGTCAAACCGTCGGCACAGGTCAGGGCCGTGCCTTGCGCCTGTTGCACGAACAGGGTGGCGGGGCTGGGCCAGTCGCGCATCCAGTGCAGGGGCACGCCGAACAGGAAGTGCGCTTCGGCGGCCTGAGCCAGGGCCATCGATCGAGGGTGGGTGTGGACGAATCGGGTGCGTTCCTGCGCCAGCAGCGTGTCCAGGGTTGAGGCGCGGTTCATGGGGGTGTCGCTCATGTCGCATGAGCTTACGCCACAGCGGCGGTAGGATGCAGAGCCATGTCCGTTCCCGACACCAGATCCGCTTTGCATGCCATGCCGCTGTGGCAGGGGGTGATGCTGGCCGTGCTGCTGTCGCTCGGGGCGGCGGTCTCGCTGGGGGTGACACGTTTCGCCTACGGGCTGCTGCTGCCGCCGATGCGCGACGACCTGGGCTGGAGTTATGCGCTGGCCGGTGCGATGAACACCTTCAATGCGGTCGGGTATCTGCTCGGTGCGCTGTCGGTGCCGTGGCTCATGCGGCGCTGGGGGGCGGGGCCGGTGCTGGTCGCAGGAGCGGCGCTGGCCAGCGTGTTCATGGCCGGCAGCGGGTTTTTCACCGCCGCCACCCCTTTGCTTGCCCAGCGTTTGCTGGCTGGTGTGGCGAGTGCCTGGGTGTTCGTGGCGGGCGGTCTGCTGGCGGCTCGGCTGGGCGGTTTCTGGCCGCAGCGCAGTGGCTGGATTCTTGGTCTCTACTACGGCGGGACGGGTTGGGGCATTGTGGTGTCGGCGCTCGGCGTGCCGCCCACCTTGGCCTGGGCGGCGCCGCTGGCGCATGGCTGGACTTGGGCGTGGTGGTTGCTGGCGCTGGTCTGCGCCATGTCCACTGCGGTGTTGGCCGGGCTGGTGCAGGCATTGCGGCGTCTGGGGCTGGAAGTCGATGGAGGCTCCGCGGCGACCGCTTCGTCGGCTGCACCGGCGAGCCACCCGGCGTTGAGGCAACTGGGTTGGGCGCTTGGAGGCTATGCGCTGTTCGGAGTGGGCTACATCGGCTACATGACGTTCGTGATCGCGCTGTTGCGCGAGCAAGGGCATGCAGACGGCGCCATCACGGTGTTCTACACCCTGTTGGGCGTGGCGGTGGTGGGTTCGTCACGCCTGTGGGCTGGCTGGCTGGACCGTTTCCGAGGAGGGCAGGCGTTGGCACGTCTCAACGGGCTGCTGGGCGTGGCCACGGTGATGCCGGCGCTTACCTCGGCATGGGGGGCACTGCTGGCTTCCGGGCTGCTGTTCGGGGCGGTGTTCCTGTCGGTGGTGGCGTCCACCACGGCGCTGGTGCGGCACAACCTGCCGGTCACCCAATGGGCCACCGGCATCAGTGCTTTCACCATCGTGTTCGCGGTGGGCCAGATCGTCGGACCGACCGTGGTGGGCTGGATCGCGGACGGGCCCGGAGGCCTGGAGCGCGGGTTGCTGTTTTCCGCGCTGGCGCTGTGGCTGGGCAGTGCGCTGGCCTGGCGGCAGCGGCCGCTGCAAGGCAGCGGTGGTCAGGCCGGATGACCGGCGATTGGACCCCTGAAACCCCCTGTTCGGGGTTACGCTAACGGCCATTCGTCGTGGGGAAAGCGCGTCATGTTCCAGCCGTCTTTGTTGCGTTCCGATACCCTGCTCAACCAGCGCAGCTATTACGAAGTCAGTGCCGTGCGCGAGGCACCTCAGCCGCCGTTGCAGGGTTCGGTGCGGGCCGATGTGGTGGTGGTGGGTGGTGGATTTGCCGGCCTCAGCGCGGCCATCGAACTCGCCGACCGGGGCTTGCAGGTGGTGCTGCTGGAGGCCGAGCGTGTGGGTTTCGGTGCCAGCGGCCGCAATGGGGGGCAGGCCATCGTGGGATATGCCTGCGGACAGGAGCCGTTCGAGCAACAGCTGGGCCGGGAAGATGCACAACGCGCCTGGGCCATGTCGCTGGAAGGCATCGAGCTTATCGGCCAGCGCATCGAGCGTTTCGGCATCGAGTGCGATTGGGTTCGAGGCTACCTCTATGCGGCAGACTCCCCGCGCAAGGCGCGACGGCTGCTGGAAGACCTCGCGGCTCAGGAACGGGATTACGGCCTGGCCTGCGAGATCGCCACGGGTGCCGACGTGCAGCGCTACATCGGCAGCGAGCGCTACCACGCCGTGGGCTACGAGAACACCTCCGGTCATTTGCATCCGCTCAAGTACGCCCTGGGTTTGATGCGCGCGGCGCGCTCGCTCGGCGTGCGGGTGTATGAAGGCACGGTGGCCCAGGGCTTGACCGACAACGCCGAGGGGGTTTTGCTGACCACCCCGCAAGGCTCGGTGCAGGCCCGTTACGCGGTGCTGGCGGGCAACTGCATGTTGCCGGAGTATGCCCCCCGGCTCGCCGCGCCGATCCGCGATCGCATCATGCCCGTGGGCACCTATATCATCGGCACCGCACCGGTGGATGAAGCCCTGTGCCAGCGCCTCATTCCCGGCCGCGCCGCGGTCTGCGACAACAACTTCGTGCTCGACTATTTCCGTTTCAGCGCCGACCGGCGCATGCTGTTCGGCGGGCGGGTGAGCTACACCACCATGACACCGCCCCGGCTGCAGACGGTGATGCGGCGCCGCATGGTGGACATCTTTCCCGACTTGGCCGAGGTGCCGGTCGAATACGTGTGGGGCGGCTTCGTGGACATCAGCATGAACCGCGCTCCGGATTTCGGGCGCCTGTCGCCACAGGTGTATTACCTGCAGGGCTTCAGCGGTCACGGGGTGGCGCTTACCGGGCTGGCCGGGCGGGTGGTGGCGGAGGCGATTGCCGGTCAGGCCAGCCGCTTTGACGTGTTCGCTCGCCTGCGGCACCGCCCCTTTCCCGGTGGGCCGTGGCTGCGTACTCCGTTGCTGGCGCTGGGCATGCTGTGGTACCGGCTGCGCGACGCGCTGGCCTGACCGCGCCGTCAGACTGGCCGCTGCTCCAGGGCTTCGGCGATGCGTTGGCAAAGCACCGCGCCATGCCGGCGGATGGCGGACAGCGAGGCGTAGCCATAGCCGATGACGAGACCGCGCAGGTCGTTGCGTTGCAGGCAGTAGGCCGACAGCGGGCGCACGGTCAGCCCGTCGCGTGCCAGGGTCTGGGCAAGAGCCCGGTCGTCGAGGTGGCGCGGCAGGTGCAGGCACAGATGCAGGCCTTGCGCCGCGCCGCCGATGCGGGCCTGACCGTCGCGCAACAGCGGCGCCAGGTGGTCCAGCAGCACCTGGCGCCGCTCGGCGTAGGTCTGGCGCGCGCGCCGCAGCGACGAGGCGAAATGCCCCATCTCGATGAACTCGGCCAGTGCCGACTGCAGCGGCATCTGGCCGGGCCGGTTGAGGTCGTAATGGGCGCGCCGGAACGCGCCGATCAGCCCCTTGGGCACCACCAGATAGCCCAGCTTCAGCCCTGGGTAGAGCACCTTGGAAAAAGTGCCCAGATACAGCACCCGCGCCGCCGTGTCCAGCCCACACAGCGACGAAATGGGCGGGCCGGTGAAGCGAAACTCGCTGTCGTAATCGTCCTCCAGGATCCACGCCTGGTGGTGCGCCGCCATGGCCAGCAGTTGCTGGCGACGGGCCAATGACATCACCGCGCCCGTGGGGTATTGGTGCGACGGCGTGATGTAGATCATTCGCGGCGGCACACGTTCGTCCTGCGGGCTGGGGGCCATGCCGTCGCCATCCACCCCCACCGGGTGCAGGTGCAGCCCGGCGGCGGTGAAAGCCTTGACCGCGCCCCAGTACGCCGGGTCCTCGATCCAGACCGTCTCGCCATGATCGGCCAGCAGGTGTGCGCACAGCTCCATCGATTGCTGGGTGCCACTGGTGATGAGCACCTGGTCCGCATCCAGCGGCACGCTGCGCAAGATGCGCAGGTAATCGGCCACGGCGCGGCGCAGCGGGCCGTAGCCGCCCGAGTCGTTGTAGTCCAGCATGCTCGGCCCGGCTTGGCGCCAGTGTTTGTTTTGCAGCCGCTGCCACAGCGCGACCGCAAACGCGCTGAAATCGGCCGGCCCGGGGGTGAAGGGCTGGATTTCGAGGTCCGCGGCGCTGTAGCGGTGCGCCAGCGCCTCGCCTCGTTGCGACAGCCGCGTCGGGGGAGCCGGGTTTTTCGAGGCCATCATCCGGCCGCCCTGTGCCAGCGGCACCTGCTCGTGCACGAAGGTGCCGCTGCCCACGTGGCTGACCAAATAGCCCTCGACCGTGAGTTGCCCCATCGCGGCCACCACCGTGTTGCGTGACAGGCCCAAATCCTGCGCCAGATCGCGGCTGGAAGGCAGCCGGTCTCCCGCCGACAGCTTGCCCTCCAGAATGGCGCGGCGCAGCGCCTCGTACAGACGCCGGTGCAACGGCAGGTCGGCCGTCGAGCCGGGGCGGTGGATTTCAGCCAGCAGGTATTCGGACAGCATGGTGGGCATTTCGGAGTGGGCGAGACTTGCCGAACGAAGCGCTCAATGGCACCATCACAAGGCGCCTAATGGCACCCATTGTCATCCAATTTCGAGCCCACAATGCATCGAATCATGTACACCGATGTTTTTTCACACCCCCCGATGGTCTGGTTGCCGGCCGACCATCGGCTGCTCGGCGATCATGGTCACGCCATGCCCTACCTGCTGTTGGGCGACAAATATGCCCGCGCGGTCAAGGTCGGCGCCCATGCCCAGCCGGTGATGTTTCCGCTGGCCGATGCGGTGCAGGTGCCGCAACTGCTGGACCTCGTCGATGGCGTGATGCTCACCGGCTCGCCCTCCAACGTCCACCCCTCCCATTTCCATGAGGAAGTCCACGATCCCAGCCTGCCGCTGGACCCCGAGCGAGACTCCCTGACCCTCGCCCTGGTGCGGGCCTGTGTCGAGCAAGGCGTGCCGCTGCTCGGCATCTGCCGCGGGTTCCAGGAGATCAACGTGGCCCTGGGGGGCAGCCTGCACCAAGCGGTGCATACCGTGGCTGGCCTGATGGACCATCGTGAGCCCGACGGGGTGCCGATCGAGCAGCAATATGCGCCCAGTCATCCGGTGCGGCTGGAGCCAGGCTCAGCCCTGGCCGAGTGGGCAGGCGGCACCGAAGTCATGGTCAACTCCCTGCACGGGCAGGGCATCAAGCGTCTGGCCGACGGGTTGCGCCCCCTGGCGGTGGCACCTGATGGCTTGATCGAGGCGTTCGAGGTGGCAGGCGCGCGCGCCTTCGCGTATGCTTTCCAGTGGCACCCCGAATGGCGTTGCTGGGAAAACCCGTTTTATTCGGCCATCTTCCGGGCCTTTGGCGATGCGGTGCGCCGCCGCCGCCAAGCCCGGTTGCAAGAAGGCCGCGCGTTTGCGGCGACACCGGAGAAGCCCTGAGTACCAGGCCGCCGGCCGCCTGCGATGATGCGACTCTGACTTGTTCCGGTTACCGCCATGCAACACACCACCCCCCACAATTTCAACGAACTCGAACACTGGCTCAACGAACGCCGCGTCACCGAGGTCGAGTGCCTCGTGCCCGACCTCACCGGCGTGGCCCGCGGCAAGATCCTGCCGCGCGAGAAGTTCACGGAAGACCGGGGTATGCGACTGCCCCATGCCATCGTGGCCATGAGCGTGACGGGCGAGCAGCCGCCCAGCGGGCCGTATTACGACGTGATCGAGCCCACCGACCGCGACATGCAGCTCCGCCCCGACCCCACGACGGTGCGCATCGTGCCCTGGGCAGCCGACCCGACGGCGCAGGTGATCCACGACTGTTTCGATTCAAAGGGCAAGCTCGTGCCATACGCCCCACGCAGCGTGCTGCGC
The DNA here is from genome assembly GCF_013432195.1 of Tepidicella baoligensis. Classification (GTDB taxonomy): domain Bacteria; phylum Pseudomonadota; class Gammaproteobacteria; order Burkholderiales; family Burkholderiaceae_C; genus Tepidicella; species Tepidicella baoligensis. The sequence goes on from NZ_JACCDB010000008.1 coordinate 28,251, forward strand.
CGCATCTGCGACCTGTACGCCGCCGAAGGCTGGGACCCGGTGATCGCGCCCGAGCTGGAGTTCTATCTCACCGCGCGCAACACCGATTCCAACGTCCCCCTGCGCCCACCGATCGGCCGCAGTGGCCGGGCCGAAACCTCGCGCCAGGCGTACAGCATCGACGCCGTCAACGAGTTCGACCCGCTGTTCGAGGAGATCTACGAGTATTGCCACGTCATGGGCCTGAATGTGGACACACTGATCCACGAAATCGGTGCCGGGCAGATGGAGATCAACTTCTTCCACGACCACCCGCTCGGGTTGGCCGACGAGGTCTTTTTCTTCAAGCGCACCGTGCGCGAAGCCGCGCTGCGCCACGACATGTACGCCACCTTCATGGCCAAGCCGATCGCCGGCGAGCCAGGCAGTGCCATGCACATGCACCAGAGCGTGGTGAGCAAGGCTGACGGCCGCAACATTTTCAGCAACCCCGACGGCTCGCCTTCCGAGGCCTTCTTCCATTACATCGGCGGCCTGCAGAAGCACGTGCCCTCGGCCATGGCGCTGGTGGCGCCGTATGTGAACAGCTACCGCCGCCTCTCACGCTACACCGCCGCGCCCATCAACATCGAATGGGGGTATGACAACCGCACGGTCGGCATCCGCTCGCCCATTTCGTCGCCCGAGGCGCGCCGCGTGGAAAACCGCGTGATCGGGGCCGACGCCAACCCCTACCTGGCCATGGCCATGACCCTGGCCTGCGGCTACCTGGGCATGAAGAACAAAATCAAGCCCAAACCCGAGATGAAAGGCGACGCCTATCTGTCGCCCTATGCCCTGCCGCGCAGCCTGGGCGAGGCGCTGGACTGGCTGCGCCGCGACACCGACCTGCACGAAGTGCTCGGCCGCGAGTTCATCACCGTCTATACCGAAATCAAAGAGTTGGAATTCGCCGAGTTCATGAAAGTGATCTCGCCGTGGGAACGTGAGCACCTGTTGCTCCACGTCTGATCGCCCGTGCATCCCGCCCTGAACAAGGAGAAGCGCATGAATGCCCCCATTGACACCAAGAGCCTGAGCACCGCCGAGCTGCAGTCGCTCGACAGTGCCCATTTTCTGCACCCTTTCACCGACCACAAGGACCTGGCCGCCAAGGGCGCGCGTGTCATCACCCACGCCAAAGACATCTATGTCTGGGACAGCGAGGGCCAGAAGATCCTCGACGCCATGAGCGGCCTGTGGTGCGTCAACGCCGGCTACGGCCGTCAGGAATTGGCCGATGCCGCCCATGCGCAAATGATGAAGCTGCCCTTCTACAACAGCTTTTTCCAGACCACCAATGAGCCAGCGGTGCGGCTGGCCGCCCGCTTGGCGGAACTGGCCCCGGCGGTGGATGGACGCCGTTTCCAGTACGTGTTTTTCAGCTCCAGCGGCTCCGAGAGCAACGACACCAATGTGCGCATGGTGCGCCGCTATTGGGACCTGATGGGCCAGCCGCAACGCAAGGTCATCATCAGCCGGCACAACGCCTACCACGGCTCCACCATGGCAGGGGCCTCGCTGGGCGGCATGAGCGGCATGCATGCGCAGGGTGATTTGCCCATTCCCAACATCACCCACATCCAGCAGCCCTACTTCTATGAACTGGCCGAGCCCGGCGAGAGCAAAGAGGCCTTCGGCCTGCGGGCTGCGCGCTGGCTGGAAGAGAAGGTCCTGGAGATCGGTCCGGACAAGGTGGCCGCTTTCATCGCCGAGCCGGTGCAGGGCGCAGGCGGCGTCATCATCCCGCCCGAGACCTACTGGCCTGAAATCCAGCGCATCGTGGACAAGTACGGCATTCTGCTCATTTCGGACGAGGTGATTTGTGCCTTCGGTCGCCTGGGTCACTGGTTCGCCTACGAGAAATTCGGCTACAAGCCCGATCTGATCACGTTCGCCAAAGCCGTGACCAGCGGCTACGTGCCGCTGGGCGGCGTGCTCGTCGGCGACCGGGTGGCCCAGGTCTTGATCGACAAAGGCGGCGAATTCAACCACGGCTACACCTACAGCGGCCACCCCGTGGCCTGTGCGGTGGCGCTGGCCAACATCGACCTCATGGAGCGGGAAAATCTGCCCGGCCGGGTGCGTGACGACATCGGCCCCTATCTGGCCCAAACCTTCGAATCCCTCAAAGACCACCCGTTGGTCGGTGACGCCGAGACCTGTGGTTTCGTCGGCGGCCTCGTGCTGGTGCGGGACAAGGCCGCCCGCCAACCGTTCCCCGAGGACTGGGCGGTGGGCATGATGTGTCGGGCGCACTGTTTTGGCAACGGGCTGATCATGCGCGCCGTGGGCGATCGCATGATCATCGCGCCGCCGCTGACCATGACCCGGGAACAGATCGACGAAATGGCGACTCTGATACGCCATGCACTCGACTTGACGCTGCAGGAGCTGCAATTTCAGGGAAAATTCCCCGCTCGGTGACTAGAATGGCACTGGGTGCGGATATTGCTTGAAATCGGCAGGTCCGCCGTTTCGCTGGATCGTTGAACCCACACATGGAGCTAAGCGCATGAAAAAATCCCTCCTGGCCGTGGCCCTGTCCGCCGTATTTCTGGTGGCCTGTGGCAAGAAAGAAGAGCCCGCAAGCACCGCTGCTGCGCCTGCCGACACCGGCACCAAGGTGCTCAACATCTACAACTGGGACGATTACATCCCCGAGGGCATGATCGCCGCCTTCGAGCAGGAGTTCGGCATCAAGGTCAATTACGACACCTTCGAAAACAACGAAACCCTGCACGCCAAGCTGATCGCCGGCAACTCGGGTTATGACATCGTGGTGCCCACCGTTGGCTTTTCTAAGAAGCAGCTCGAAGCCGGCTTGTTCCAGCCGCTGGACAAGAGCAAGATTCCCAACCTCGCCAACCTCGACCCCACCTTCATGAAGAAGCTGGCCTCGATCGACGAGGGCAACCGCCACTACGTGCCCTGGGCCTGGGGTTTCACCACCGTGGGCATCAACCGCCAGAAGGTGGAAGCGGCGCTGGGCACGTCCGATCTGCCGGCCAATTCCTGGGAGCTGGTGTTCAACCCCGAGTACACGCGCAAGCTGCGCAGTTGCGGCATCCTGTTCCTGGATTCGCCGACCGAGATCATGCCGGCCGCCCTGCACTACATCGGCAAAGATCCGTACAGCAACAACCCGGATGACATCCGCGCCGCTGGCGAGATGCTGGCCCAGGTGCGCCCGGACATCCGGCTGTTTTCCAGCAACATGATCGACGACATCGCCGGCGGCCTCGGTTGTGCTTTCGTGGGTTGGTCCGGTGACATCAACATCGCCGCCGACCGCGTCAAGGAGCAAGGCGGCAGGGATGAGATCGTGCCCTTGCTGCCGAGCACCGGCGGGGTGTTTTTCGTGGACGTGATGGCCATTCCGGCCGATGCCCGCAACGTCGAGAACGCCCACCTGTTCATCAACTTCTTCCTGCGGCCTGAAAACGCCGCCGCCATGGCCAACGAGATGAACTATCCCACCGGCAACAAGGCCGCGCTGCCGCTGATCAACGACGAGATCAAGAACAACGAGACCATCTTCCTCAGCGAAGAGAACATGGCCCGTCTGATTCCGTCGGGCGGTTACGCCAATGAAATCAGCGGGGTGCTCAACGAGGTTTACAACGCGTTCAAGCGCGGCCGCTGAACGCGGTTGTCTGGAATCATGGATTCCGCAGGGGGCTGGTGCTAGCTATCAGCCCTTTTTTTCTGGGTGTGCTCTTGGTGATGAAAGGTTGAGGGAGCGCTCATGACTCTGGCTGCAAAAAACCCCGCTTCGGGCGAAGGGTATTTGGTCACCGACAAACTGGTGAAACGGTTCGATGACACGGTCGCCGTGGACGAGGTGTCGCTGTCCATCGGCAAGGGCGAGATCTTCGCCCTGCTGGGGAGTTCCGGTTGCGGCAAGTCCACCCTGCTGCGGATGCTGGCCGGTTTCGAAACGCCCACGTCCGGACGCATCCTGCTCGGTGGGCAGGACGTGGCGAACATGCCTCCGTATGTGCGCCCGGTCAACATGATGTTCCAGAGCTATGCGCTGTTTCCGCACTTGAGCATCTGGGAAAACGTGGCCTTTGGTCTCAAGCGCGAGGGGTTGCCCCAGCCCGAAATCCAGAAACGCACCAACGAAATGCTCAATCTGGTGCAGCTCGGGCCTTATGCGAAGCGCAAACCGCACCAGCTCTCGGGCGGGCAGCAGCAGCGCGTGGCCCTGGCGCGCAGCCTGGCCAAGCGGCCCAAGCTGCTCCTGCTCGACGAGCCCCTGGGCGCGCTCGACAAGAAGCTGCGTGAACAGACGCAGTTCGAGCTCGTCAACATCATCGAACAGGTGGGCGTGACCTGCGTGATGGTGACGCACGACCAGGAAGAGGCCATGACCATGGCCAACCGCATCGCGGTCATGAGCAAGGGACGGGTGCTGCAAGTGGGCACGCCGGAGCAGGTGTACGAGTACCCTTGCAACCGTTTCGTGGCCGACTTCATCGGCAACGTCAACCTGTTCGAGGGACGGCTGTCGGTGGACGAGGCCGACCGCTGCGCCGTCAGCACGTCCATTGGTGAGATTCATGTCGGGCACGGGGTCAGCGGAACGCTGGACATGCCGATCGTGGTGGCCGTGCGGCCCGAGAAGATCGCCATCAGCAAGGTCGCGCCGACCGACGTGCCTTGCAACCTGTTCCGTGGGCGGGTCAAGGAAATCGCCTACTTTGGCTCCTACAACACCTACATCGTCCAGACGCCGGACGGGCGCAAGGTCAAGGTCACCGAGGCCAACACTTCGCGCCACGACCTTTCGGACATCACCTGGGAGGACGAGGTGTATTTCTGGTGGCGGCCCCGCGCCAGTGTGGCGTTGCGCGACTGAACCGACAGGGGCACCCATGGCTCTGAAATTCACCCTGCCCGGCCGCCGCTTCGTGATCGCGGTGCCCTACGCGTGGCTGCTCACGTTCTTCCTGTTGCCGTTCCTGATCGTGCTCTACATCAGCTTCGTCGATCAGGGCACCAGCATCCACCCCTTCCTGCCGCTGTGGGACCCTGACACGGGCGTGCTGCATCTGCGCTACGAAAATTACCTCTCGATTTTCCGTACCCACGAAGGTGCGCCGCTGTTCCGAACCATTTACATCGAGGCCTATGGCCGTTCGGTGTATTACGCGGCCATCACCGCCTTGCTGTGCCTGCTCATCGGCTACCCCTTCGCCTATTTCATCGCCCGTGCGCCCGAGGGCATCCGGCCGGTGCTGCTGCTGATGGTGATGCTGCCCTTCTGGACGGCTTTCCTCCTGCGCGTCTATGCCTGGCGCGGCCTGCTGAGCGACCGCGGCATCATCAACCAGTTCTTCATGGCGATCGGGCTCACCAGCGAGCCCATCCGCATGGTCTATACCGATGTTTCCATGATCGTCGGCATGACCTATGTGTACCTGCCGTTCATGGTCCTGCCGCTGTATGCCAATCTGGTGAAGATGGACACCCGTTTGCTGGAGGCCGCGTACGACCTGGGGACCACGCCATTCAAGGCATTCTGGTTGATCACGGTGCCGCTGTCCAAGGCGGGCATCATCGCCGGCTGCATGCTGGTGTTCATTCCCTGTGTGGGCGAATTCGTCATTCCCTCCCTGCTGGGCGGACCGCAAAACCAGATGATCGGCCGTGTGGTGTGGGATGAGATGTTCCTGGGCAACAACTGGCCGCGTGCCACGGCGCTGGCGGTGGTCATGATCCTGCTCATCGTGGTGCCCCTGGCCATTTACTACCACTACAGCGGCAAGCAGCAGCAAGGAGAGCGGGCATGATGCGCTTTCTCGAAAGGCACTTGGGCAAGTTCTGGCTGACGATTGTCTACGCCTTTCTCTACCTGCCGCTGGTGTTCATGATCGTGTTCTCGTTCAACAGCACGCGGCAGGATGCCCGGTTCACCGGCTTTTCGCTGCGCTGGTATGAGGCGCTGTTCAACGACAACCGCATCATCGAAGGGTTCTGGACCTCGCTCAAGGTGGCCACCACGGTGGGCGTGCTGTCGGCCACGCTCGCCACGTTCGCGGCGTTCGTGTTGGTGCGCTACCGCAAGTTTTTCGGGCGCACCCTGTTTTCCGGGATGGTCAGCGCGCCACTGGTCATGCCCGAGGTGATCATCGGCCTGTCGCTGTTGCTGCTCTTCGTGGGCTCGCAGAACCTGTTCGGCTGGCCGCAGCGCGGCCTCATGACGATCATCATCGGCCACACCTTGTTGGGCATGGCGTTTGCCGTGGTGGTGATCCAGAGCCGATTGCAGGACATGAACCGCAGCCTGGAAGAAGCCGCCATGGACCTGGGCGCGCGGCCGCACCAGGTGTTCTTTCTCGTCACGCTGCCCAACATCTCGCAGGCCATTCTGGCGGCGTTCCTGCTCTCGTTCACGCTGTCGTTCGACGACGTGGTGATCGCCGAATTCCTCTCCGGCCCGGGTGTCAACACCCTGCCCCAGGTGATCTACGGCTATGCGCGGCGCGGCATCAACCCCACCATCTACGCGGCGGCCACGCTGCTCATCCTCACGGTGACGGTGATCGTGGTGAGCTACGCCGTGTGGGTGGCACGCTCCACACGCAAGCGGGCGCGCGAGATCGCGGCGGCCGAGCGACAGGAGTTGAAAGCGCTCGGCTGATCCCCGCTGGCACCGCGGAGTTGGTCTGCAATGGCTGCCCGTTTACGGTCTGAGCGGCGGTAAGATGGGGTCCATTTTCAGGAGACCTGCACATGACCCTATCCATGCCCAACCTCCAGTTCGATGGCCGTGCCTTCATCGATGGTCAGCGGGTGGCCGCCCGCAGCGGCGAGGTGTTTGATTGCATCTCGCCGGTGGATGGCCGCGTCCTGACCCAGGTGGCGCGCGGCGCTCAAGCCGACATCGACGCCGCTGTGCAGGCGGCCCGGGCCGCATTCGAGGACCGACGCTGGGCCGGCAAGGCCCCGGCACAGCGCAAGCGCATCCTCATCAAGTTTGCCGAACTCGTTCTGGCGCATGGCGACGAACTGGCCCTGACCGAAACCCTGGACATGGGCAAACCGGTGAAGTACGCCAAGGGCGTGGACGTGAACAGCACGGCCAATTGCATCCGCTGGTACGGTGAGGCGGTGGACAAGGTCTATGACGAGATCGCCCCCACCCCCGAGACGGCGCTGGCGCTCATCACCCGCGAGCCGGTGGGCGTGGTGGGGGTGATCGTGCCCTGGAACTACCCCATGATCATGGCCGCGTGGAAAATCGCTCCAGCGCTGGCCGCGGGCAACTCGGTGGTGCTCAAGCCGTCGGAAAAGAGTCCGCTCACGGCACTGCGGCTGGCCGACCTGGCGCTGGAGGCGGGCATTCCGCCCGGTGTGTTCAACGTGGTGCCTGGTTTCGGCCCCGAGGCCGGCAGCCCGCTGGCGCTGCACATGGACGTGGACTGCATCGCCTTCACCGGCAGCACGCGTGTGGGCAAGCAGATCCACGTGATGGCGGGGCAGAGCAACCTCAAGCGCGCCTGGACCGAGCTGGGCGGCAAGTCGCCCAACATCGTCTTTGCCGATTGCCCGGATCTGGACCGTGCCGTGGAGGCCGCGGTGGGCAGCATCTTCTTCAACCAGGGTGAAAGCTGCAACGCGCCCTCGCGCCTGTTCGTGGAGGCGTCCATCAAGGACGCCTTCCTCGACAAGGCACTGGCGCTGGTGCCGCGCTACCAGCCGGCCAACCCGCTGGACAAGTCCACGGTGATGGGTGCCATCGTGGACAAGGTGCAGATGGACACCGTGCTGCGCTACATCGACAGCGGCCGCAGCGAAGGCGCCAAACTGCTGGTCGGCGGTGAGGCGGCCGAGCCGGTGAAGGGCGGCTTCTATGTGCAACCCACTATTTTCGACGGCGTGAAGAACGACATGACGATTGCCCGCGAGGAGATCTTCGGCCCGGTGCTCTCGGTGCTGAGCTTCACCGACGTGGCCGACGTGGTGCGCCAGGCCAACGCCAACATCTACGGCCTGCAGGCGGCGGTCTGGACGCGCGACCTCAACAAGGCCCACGGCGTGGCGCGCGCCCTGCGCGCCGGCACGGTGCATGTGAACCAGTACGACGAGGACGACATCACCGTGCCGTTCGGTGGCTTCAAACAGAGCGGTGTGGGCCGCGACAAGTCGCTGCACGCGCTCGACAAGTACACCGAAATCAAGACCACCTGGATTCGCATCGACTCGCCGCTGTGAGCGGCGGGTCGGCGGCTCAGTCCAGCGTGGGATAGTCGGTGTAGCCCCGTTCGTCACCCCCATAGAAAGTGGCGCGATCCGGCGTGTTGAGCGGGGCGCCTTCGCGCAGCCGCCGGGTCAGGTCCGGGTTGGCGATGAAGGCCCGGCCAAAGGCCACCAGGTCGGCGCCCTCGGCCAGCGCCTGCTGGGCCAGCGCCAGGGTGTAACCGTTGTTGACCATCCACGCGCCTTGCCCGCCGGCATCACGGTAAGCCTGACGCAGTGCGGTGTAGTCGAAGGGGGTTGGGCCTTGCTGGTAATCGCGGGCACCCCCGGTCTGGCCTTCGATGATGTGCAGGTAGGCCAGGTTCAGCGGGGCGAGGTGGCGTACCACGTACTCGAACAAGGGTTGGGGCTGGTCGTCGAAGGCGTCGTTGGCGGGGGTGACCGGCGACAGGCGCAGGCCCACCCGGTCGCCGCCGATCTCGTCCACCACGGCGCCCATCACGTCGAGCAGCAAGCGGGCACGGTTCTCGATCGGGCCGCCGTAGGCGTCGGTGCGCCGGTTCGAGCCGCTGCGCAGGAACTGGTCGAGCAGATAACCATTGGCCCCATGCACCTCCACCCCGTCGAAGCCGGCGTCCAGTGCGTGGCGTGCGGCCTGCCGGTAGGCGTTGACGATGCCGGGGATCTCGTCCAGGCGCAGGGCACGGGGTTCGGATGTGTCGATGAAGGCCCCCGCGCGCTGGCCATTTTCCTGTTCCACGAACACATAGGTTTTCGCCTGGGCACGCACGGCCGATGGCGCCACTGGCGCCTGACCATGAGGCTGCAGGCTGGTGTGGGAAATGCGCCCTACGTGCCACAACTGTGCCACGATGCGCCCGCCGACGCGATGCACCGCATCGGTCACGGTTTTCCAGGCGGCGATCTGCTGCGGCGTGTGCAGGCCGGGCGTGTCGGCATAGCCGTGCCCCTCAGGGCAGATCGGGGTGGCCTCGCTGATGATGAGGCTGGCCCCATGCTGGGGGTGGGCACGCTGGGCGTAATAGGTGGCCATCGCGGCCGTCGGGACCTGGCCAAAGGCGCGGTTTCGCGTCAACGGGGCCATGACCACGCGGTGTGGCAAGGTCCAGGCACCTACGCGCAGGGGTGTGAAAATTGCAGAGTTGCTCATGTTGTGGATCATAGGGCAAGTGGTGCTGCATAATCCTTGGCGACATGTCTCCCCGAGTTTCACCCCAACCAGCAGCCTGGTGGCTGCGTGCGCTGGCGCATTTGCCCGTGCCGGTGTTTCGCATGGCGGGCTGGGTCATGGGCACAGGGCTGATGGCCTTGGCCCCCCGGCGTCGGCGCGTGGTGCAGCGCAATCTGGCACTGTGTTTTCCCCAGGTGTCCTCCTGGCGGCGCTGGCACTGGACGTGGCAGACCTTCAAGTATTTTTCCCAGTCGTTTCTGGATCGGGTGTGGATTTGGCATGGCCCCTCGGAGCGGGTGCGCCAGCGCGTCAGCATTGACGACCCGCATGGCGTCTTGGACCGAGAAGGGGCGATGCTGTTTTTCGTGCCCCATTTCTATGGACTGGATGCCGGCTGGGCGCGGCTGACGCTGTGTGTGCCGCGCCGTTGGTGGACTTTCTATGCGCCGCAAGGCAACCCCACGATGGACCGCTGGGTGAAAGCAGGGCGCCAGCGTTTTGGTTCCCCCCGCCTGGTGTCCCGGCGGGAAGGTTTGCGCCCGCTGCTGAAGGGCTTGCGCGACGGGGCATCGCTGTGCCTGCTGCCGGACATGGACCACGGCGACCGCAACTCGATTTTCGTGCCGTTTTTCGGCGTTCAGGCGGCCACGGTCACCTCCTTGCCGCGCCTGGCCAGTGCCGCAGACGTCCCGGTGGCCACGTTGGTCTGTCGCATGGTGCCAGGCGGCTATCGCATCCATGCGGGCGGCGTCTGGTCGGACTTCCCCATGGGCGACGACGCACAGGATGCCCGGCGCATGAACGCCGAATTGGAGCACCTGATCCTGACCATGCCAGGGCAGTATCACTGGTTGCATCGGCGCTTCAAGACCCGGCCGGCCGGGGCGCCGCCTGTCTACCATGACGATTGATGGTGGTTTCACGTGAAACCTGCTGAGCCTCCGGCATCGACGGCTGGTGCCCCCCGGTCGCTGCGCTATCTGTTTTTTGAACGCAGCGAAGACGGTCTGGGGATGGTGTCATTCGACGCGGTGGCCAGCGTGCGCCCGCAGCGGCTGGCCGAGGTGCAAGCGGAGGCCGATGCGGTCATTCTGTGGGCACGGACCACCTTACTCGGGCCGGAAGGGCCGCTGGACGAAGGCGGGGCCTGGGATCATGAGCGGATCGTCACCGAGGAAGGCGACGGGTGGCACAGCCTCGCCCTCACGCTGACGGGGGATGCAGCCTTTGCCCGGCTGTTCGAACAGGCCTTCCCCGCCCAGGGTTAGAGGGCTGCGGCGGCGGTGCCTGCTTCCAGGCGGGTCCGATGGCGCAGGGCGTGCTGGCGGTTTGACCCGCGCATGGCGGCATCAGCCGTTCATGGCCGCAACGCCTGGCCGAAAGCCTGGCTCGCCCACAGGGTGTCCCGCACCACGGCGTCCACGGCGTCCCGATCGGTGGGGGAGATCAGTTGCCCCTGGGCGTCGAATGCTTCGGCGGCCTTCGGGAGAGCAAACTGGCGCGGGTTGACCCAGCATTGCAGGTTCATCAGCAAGGGTGTGAGGTGGCTCAGGCTGCGCAGACCGCCCAGCGCTCCGGGGGATGTCGACAGCAACCCCACGACCTTGCCGGCGAAAGGCTTGAGGCCATCCGACCATTCGGGGAGGCTCTGCACCGGGCTCGATACCCAATCGATGGTGTTTTTCAGCAGCCCGGTGTAGCTGCCGTTGTATTCCGGCGAGCAGATGATCCAGGCCGGATGGGCATGGAAGACCTCTTTGAGGCGGATCACATCGGGCGGCGTGCCACGGGCTTCGAGATCGGCGTTGTACAGCGGGATGTCGAAATCGCCCAACTCCAGCAACGTGACAGCCGCGCCAAGGCGTTCGGCGGCCTCGGCGGCGCGGCGGGCCAGCAGGCGGTTCCAGGATGCGGTGCGGGTGCTGCCCGCAAAGATGAGGATGGGATGTTTCATGGCCGTGATTGTCGCTCAGCACCCAAACCCTTTTACGGCGAGGGTTGCGTGAGTCGTTGTGGGGGTGTTCGGCCAAACCAATTAAAATCAAGCGGTTACCGGCGTCCGTGACGCTGGTTTTCTTGTTTTGGGGCCCTGTTGCGGCCGTTCGGATGGTGGAAATGTGGTATCCCCAGGAATTTGACGTGATCGTCATCGGTGGCGGGCATGCCGGCACCGAGGCGGCGCTTGCGGCGGCGCGCATGGGTTGCGAGACTTTGCTGCTGACCCACAACATCGAGACGCTGGGACAGATGAGTTGCAACCCGTCGATCGGCGGCATCGGCAAAGGCCACCTGGTCAAGGAGGTGGATGCGTTGGGCGGGGCCATGGCTCTGGCCACGGACGAGGCGGGCATCCAATTCCGGATTCTCAACGGCTCCAAGGGTCCGGCGGTTCGGGCCACCCGCGCCCAGGCCGATCGCATGCTCTACAAGGCGGCCATCCGGCGCAGGCTGGAAAACCAGCCCCATTTGACGCTGTTTCAGCAGGCCGTGGACGATTTGATGGTGGAGGGTGATCGCGTGGTCGGGGCGGTCACGCAAATAGGCATCCGCTTTCGTGGGCGTGCTGTGGTCCTCACGGCGGGCACGTTCTTGGATGGCAAAATCCATGTCGGTTTGGAGAGCCATGCCGGAGGCCGCGCTGGAGACCCGCCAGCGGTCCGTCTGTCGGCCCGATTGAAGGAATTGAAGCTGCCGCAGGGTCGCCTGAAAACGGGCACCCCACCGCGCCTGGATGGCCGCACCATCGACTTTTCCCGGTGCATCGAGCAGCCGGGTGACGGCATGCCCGGCTCCGACACGGCCGACCGCCCGGTGCCGGTGTTCAGCTTCATGGGTCGCGCCAGCATGCACCCGCGCCAGCTGCCCTGCTGGATCACCCACACCAATGCACGCACGCACGAGATCATCCGTTCGGGCTTTGACCGCAGCCCCATGTTCACGGGCAAAATCGAAGGGGTGGGCCCGCGCTATTGCCCCAGCGTGGAAGACAAGATCAATCGCTTCGCTGACAAGGAGAGCCACCAGATCTTCCTGGAGCCCGAGGGCTTGACGACCCATGAGTTCTATCCCAACGGCATTTCCACCAGCCTGCCTTTCGACATCCAATACGCGCTGGTGCGCAGCATTCCCGGGCTGGAGAATGCGCACATCCTGCGTCCGGGCTACGCCATCGAATACGACTACTTCGACCCGCGCGAACTCAAAAGCAGCTTCGAGACCAAGGCCATCCGCGGCCTGTTCTTTGCCGGGCAGATCAACGGCACCACCGGTTATGAAGAAGCGGCGGCGCAGGGCTTGTTCGCGGGCATCAACGCGGCACTGCGGGTGCGGGGCGAAGAGCCCTGGTGCCCGCAGCGCGACGAAGCCTACCTGGGTGTGCTGGTGGATGACCTGATCACCAAGGGCGTGACCGAGCCTTACCGCATGTTCACCAGCCGGGCCGAGTTCCGCTTGCAGTTGCGAGAGGACAATGCCGACATGCGCCTGACCGAAACCGCTCGCCGCATGGGCTTGATCGACGATGCGCGTTGGGACGCCTTCAACCGCAAACGCGACGCGGTTTCACGTGAAACAGAGCGTTTGAAGGCCACCTGGGTGAACCCACGCATCCTCTCTGCCGCCGAGGCAGAGCGCGTGCTGGGCAAAGCCATCGAGCGGGAATACAGCCTGTTCGATCTGCTTCGTCGGCCCGGTGTGACCTATGCCGATTTGATGACGCTGGAGGGTGGCCGCTTCCAGGCGGATGCTGCGAGCGTTTCACGTGAAACGCTCGGGGGCCTCTATGAGCCGGTGCTGGAGCAGGTGGAAATTGCCGCCAAGTACGCGGGCTATATCGATCGCCAGCGCGATGAGGTGGAGCGTGCTGCCCATTACGAAAACCTCAAGCTCCCGGCAGACCTGGATTACATGCAGGTGGCGGCGTTGAGTATCGAGGTGCGGCAAAAGCTGAATAAACACCGACCCGAGACGCTGGGCCAAGCATCTCGCATTTCCGGTATCACCCCGGCTGCCATCTCTCTGCTGCTCATTCATCTGAAACGCGGCAAATTCAAGGGCTTCTCTGGCCCGGCCGATGCGAACGAGGCGGTGGCGTCATGAGCCATCCGCAAGAGGTCGGCCTGCGCGCAGGCCTGGGCGAGCTTGGTCTGGATCTGACGCCTGAGCAGATGGCGACGCTGCTGGCTTACCAGGACTGGATGGTCAAGTGGAACCGCGTGTACAACCTAACCGCTGTTCGAGATCCGCAGGAGATGTTGACGCACCATGTGCTGGATAGCCTGGCCGTGGTTCTGCCTTTGCGGCGGTATTTGCGGGATCGGACGGGCCATGACCGGACGCGCTTGCTGGACGTGGGCTCGGGAGCGGGTTTGCCGGGCGTGGTGTTGGCGATCGCCTGCCCTGAATTGGAGGTGAGTTGCGTGGACACGGTGGCCAAAAAGGCGTTGTTCATCCAGCAGGTGGCCGCCGCCTTGCGTTTGCCCAATTTGCTTGGCCTGCATGCCCGGGTAGAAACCTTGACGCAACCTTATGACGTGGTGGCCTCGCGGGCCTTTGCGTCGCTGGCCGACTTCACGCGATGGTCTGAAGGGGCGCTGGCCGAGCAGGGTGTGTGGATGGCCATGAAGGGCAAGGTGCCGCACGACGAAATGGCCGCGCTGCCCGCTGGCGTGGAGGTGTTTCACGTGGAACCGTTGGCCGTGCCGGGGCTGGATGCGGAGCGGTGCTTGGTGTGGATGCGGCGTTTGGCTGGGGCAGCTTGACCGCTCCTCGCGTTGGTGCCTCGCTCGCTGCGGCAGACCTGGCCCTGCGGGGGCTCATACTGTGACGGTCGCCGCCCTTGGCGCCGACTCCGCTGCGTCCACCTGCCTGGGGCCGGTGCGACGGAACTCGCTGCACGCTTGCAGCGCTCCGCTCAAACAGCCGCCGCAAGTCAGTTCACGAAGCGCGCTCACGCGCGCCCAGCCCCAGGCAGGCGGCCACAGCCGCCACAGAAATCGCCCCCGCAGGGCCAGGCCTGCCGCAAACACCAAGAATGTTGGAGTGCAGCCGTTGGTGTTCAAACAGTAGCTCTGCCAAGGCGAGTGCGCCCAGGGGCTGGCGCGCCTTGCGGGGTGCCGAGAAGCGCAGAGGCCGTGGCCGCACGCCCAGCGTGCATCCACCTCTGACTCGCGGCGGCTGTTTGAGCGCAGTGAGCGCCAAGCGAACGAAGCGAGTTCCGCCGCGTGGTCACGGCATCGAGCATCGCAGGGGGGTGCGCAGCACCGGCCACCTCGCAGAAGTGCCAGCCCCTGGGCGCACTCGCCTTAACCGCCCACGCCAGCCGCAACCAAGCAACCAACACCCCAGCGAAAGCACGTAAACTCGGAGTCTGCGCTGTCGCCCTGCCGGCCAAGGCAGGGTGGCGTTTCCCACGAGAGAAAGAACCCCCACCATGTTCGGTGTCGCCGACTATGGCGCCTTTGTGGTTGCCGTCATCGTGTTCCTCGCCATTCCCGGGCCGGGCAATCTGGCCCTGATCACCTCCACCAGCAAAGGCGGCGTGCCGGCGGGTCTCGCGGCCACCCTCGGCGTGATCGCCGGTGACCAGGTGCTCATGTGGCTGGCCGTGGCGGGGGTGGCGGCGTTGCTGGTGGCCTATCCTGCCGCTTTTCATGCGGTGCAGTGGCTGGGCGCGGCCTATCTGGCCTGGTTGGGCTTGCTCATGCTCAAGGCCCGGCCCGGTGATGCGCCGGTGCTCCACATCCAGCCGCGCCACTATTTCCGCCAAGCGTTGACCATCACGCTGCTCAACCCCAAAGCCATCGTGTTCTACATGGCCTTCTTCCCGCTGTTTGTCGATCCGCAGCGGCATCTGGGCCTGATTACCTTCGCGTTCATGGCTTTCACGATTGCCGTGCTGACCTTTCTGTATGGCCTGATCGTGGTGTTGTTGACGCGCCAACTCGCCCGCCGGATGGATGCCAGTCCCCGCATCGGGCAGGTGTTCAACAAGCTGGCCGGGCTGTTCCTGATCGGCTTTGGCATCAAGCTGGCCCTTTCCCGATAACGAGCAAGCCCCATGGCAAACATTTTCTGTGTCGCCAACCAGAAAGGCGGTGTCGGCAAGACCACCACCACGGTCAACCTCGCGGCCGGGCTGGCCAAGGTGGGCCAGCGGGTGCTGATGGTGGACCTGGACCCACAGGGCAACGCCACCATGGGCTCGGGTGTGAACAAACGGGAACTGGCGCTCACGGTGTACGACGTGCTGCTCGGTTCGGCCCAGGTGGCCGAAGCGGCGGTGCCGGCCGAGGCGTGCGGCTTCCATGTGCTCGGGGCCAACCGCGAGCTCGCCGGTGCCGAGGTGGAATTGGTGGAGCTGGAGCAACGCGAGAGGCGCCTGAAGCAGGCGCTGGCGCTCGTGGATGCCGACTACGACTTCGTGCTGATCGACTGCCCGCCCTCTTTGAGCATGCTCACGCTCAACGGGCTGTGCGCCGCGCACGGCGTGATCGTGCCCATGCAGTGCGAATACTTTGCGCTGGAGGGGCTGTCGGATCTGGTCAACACCATCAAGCAGGTCCATGCCAACCTGAACCGCGACCTCAAAATCATCGGGCTGTTGCGCGTGATGTTCGACCCCCGCATCACCCTGCAACAGCAGGTCAGCGACCAGCTCAAGGGCCACTTTGGCGACAAGGTGTTCGATACGGTGATTCCGCGCAACGTGCGCCTGGCCGAGGCGCCGAGCTACGGCCTGCCGGGCGTGGTGTTCGATCCGTCGGCGCGTGGTAGCAAGGCTTTTGTGGACTTCGCGCGCGAGATGGTGGCACGTATTGGGCAGATGGCATGACGACCCCCGTGGTGGTGCTGCTGCCCGGCTGGCGCAACAGCGGACCTGCCCACTGGCAGAGCCGCTGGGAGGCGCTGCATGGGGATGTGCGCGTGCAACAGCACGACTGGGAGTGGCCCCGCCGTGGCGACTGGATGGCCCGGCTGGACGAGGTGGTGCAGGCGCAAACCCGCCCCGTGGTGCTGGTGGCGCACAGCTTGGGCTGCTTGCTGGTGGCGGCCTGGGCCAGTGTGTCGCGTCATACCGCGCCGGTGCGCGGTGCCTTGCTGGTTGCCCCGGGAGATATAGAGGTCGATGGGGGTCCGGTGCCCCCGCTGCCGGGGTGGCGGCCCATCGTGCGTCAGCGCTTGCCATTTCCTTCGGTGCTGGTGGGCAGCCGCAACGATCCCTGCTGCACCTTGGCGCGTGCCCAGGGCATGGCCCGCGACTGGGGCAGTGTCTGGGTGGATCTGGGGCCGCGGGGCCACATCAATGCCGATTCCGGGCTCGGCGACTGGCCCGAAGGGCGGGAACGGATCGCCCCTTGGCTCCAGGCAACCCCCGCCCACACGAACGCAGAGGAGGAATGACCATGGTAACCAAGAAACCCAAAGGCCTCGGCCGTGGCCTGGAGGCTTTGCTGGGCCCCAAGCTCGACGATGCCACCAGCCTGGACCCGGCGCAGCGCGACGTGCCCTCGACCCTGGCACTGACCGATCTGGTACCCGGCGCTTACCAGCCGCGCACCCGCATGGACGAGGGGGCCCTGTACGAACTGGCGCAAAGCATTCGCAGCCAGGGCATCATGCAGCCCATTCTGGTGCGAAGGCTCGAAGACGGTGAGGGCGAGCGCCGACTCGCCGAATGGTGTGCCGCCCAAGGGTTGCCCAACGTGACGCGGGGCGCACGCCCGGTGTACGAAATCATCGCCGGTGAGCGGCGCTTCCGCGCGGCCCGGCTGGCTGGGTTGGAGAGCGTGCCGGTGCTGGTGCGCGACGTGCCCAACGAGGCCGCCGCCGCCATGGCGCTGATCGAGAACATCCAGCGCGAAGACCTGAACCCGCTCGAAGAAGCCCAGGGTTTGCAGCGCCTGGTGCGTGAGTTTGGACTCACTCACGAGCAGGCCGCCCAGGCCGTCGGCCGTTCCCGCAGTGCCGCCAGCAACCTGCTGCGCTTGTTGAATCTGGCCGAGCCGGTACAGACCATGCTCATGGCCGGTGACATCGACATGGGCCACGCGCGTGCCTTGCTGTCGCTGGACAAGGCGACCCAGATCACGGCGGCGCATCAGATCAGCGCCAAGTCGCTGTCGGTCCGGCAAGCCGAAAGCCTGGTCAAGAAGCTCGGGGCCGAGTTCGCGCTCACCCCGCTCAAGCCCAAGAAGGAAAAGTCGCGCGACATCCGTCGGGTGGAAGAGGAGTTGTCGGATCTGCTCACCGCGGCGGTGGAGGTGCGGGTGAAAAAGCGTGTCAAGCGCCATGGGCGGGTGGAGGAGCAGGGCGAGCTGGCCATCCAGTTCGGCTCGCTCGACGAGCTCAACGGCTTGATCGAGCGTCTGCGTGGCATGGGCTGACCCCCTGGTGAATAAGGGATGGCGGCGATGCAGGGAATGTTCGAGCACGGCGCTTCAACCGTTGCCACCGACATCAAGCAGATGAAAACCGTGATCCCACCAGCCCAGCGTGTGCCCAAGGGGTGCGAGGCCAGAATTTGCTTCGCCAAGGGCAGCCACCGTGTCGGACGTGCAATGAACGGTCATTGCACGCGGGCCTGACCGATGCGCTGGGCTTGGCCGTTGCCAGCGGTGTTCGTCTGGCTGGGTGCTTGGGGCTGGTATGCGGGTCTGCTGGCTTTCGGGCTGAGCCAGGCCGTGTCCTTTGCGGTCGCAGCGAGTCTGGGCATGCTGGCCAGCCTCTGGGGCGACAGCCGATGGCGGCGTGTATGGATCGGATTGGGGTTTCCACTTTCCTGGGTGCTGCTGCACGGGGCGGCCGATATGCCGGCCTGGGTATGGCTGCTGCCGGCAGG
This sequence comes from Tepidicella baoligensis, assembly GCF_013432195.1. Taxonomy (GTDB): domain Bacteria; phylum Pseudomonadota; class Gammaproteobacteria; order Burkholderiales; family Burkholderiaceae_C; genus Tepidicella; species Tepidicella baoligensis. The sequence goes on from NZ_JACCDB010000008.1 coordinate 46,508, forward strand.
GGTGTTTCTGCTGCTGTACCCACCCGTCGCTTGGCGTGACGCGCCGCTGTTTCCGACGCCTCCCGATGCACTGGAGGGTTTGCGCGAGCAGGTGCCGCTGCCTCCGATGGCGCGCATCCTCGACGCGGGCGCGGGCATGGGCGACGGTCTGCGGGCGCTGGAGCGGGCTTACCCGGACGCCCGCCTCGAAGGGGTTGAGCGCAGCTGGCCGCTGGTGCAACTGGCACGTTGGCGCTGCCCAGGGGCACGGGTGTTCCGAGGCGACATGTGGCGCTCCGACTGGTCCGCGTACGACATGGTCTACCTGTTCCAGCGACCCGAAACCATGCCACGCGCAGCTGAAAAGGCCCGTCGGGAACTGCGGCCCGGAGCCTGGCTGGTCAGCCTGGAGTTCGAAGCGCCCGGGCTGGAACCGGTGGTCCAACTGGAAAGTCGCGCAGGCAAGCTTGTCTGGGTGTATGCACCCGCCGCCGGAGCCCGTGATCAGCGATAACGGTTGAAGAATGCGATCATGCGCTCCGTCGCGTCCTTGGTGATGGCGGCGTCGTAGCGATAGGTCATGGTTTCCCCGCTCACGGTGCGATAGACGTAGCCGTTGTTTTCGGCCTTGTCCCATGCGTGCGTGGTGCGCGGGTAGATGTGCCAGTGAACGTCCTTGCCGGCGGCGCGCATTTCCTCCAGCAGCGGAAAGCAGGTGGCAGGCGGGGTTTCGATGTCGAGTTCCGCCATCAGCATCAGGATCGGGCGGTCGCTGTCCGCTGTCAGCATGGGCAGGGTTGTAGCGCCGCCGCTCGCACTGGTGTATGGCCCCGCGATGCTGCAGGACGCGTAGTTCGACACCGTTGCACGAAAGCGTCCCTGTGCCTTGAATTCCTGCGCGCCTTCGGGGCTGGCCAGCAGCGCAGCTGCCAAACCCCCGTACGAATAGCCGGTCTGGAAAATGCGCTCCTTGTCGATGAATGGCAGCGACTGCAGGTGCGCCAGCGCGTCGTAGGCATCCTTCGCGAACTCGCTGGGCAGCGGCTCGCGCACACCAGCGCGGTAGCCGCGGGGGCCAAAGGTGTCGACCACCAGGACGGCAAAGCCCGCGTCAAGCAGCGAGCGCGCATGTACCCGCAGGTGCTCCGACAGGCCTTTGGTTCCGCTGATGACCACTGCCGGGAAGGGCCCATCCCCGGCCGGAGCAAAGACCTTGTTGGCCATGGCCTGGACGCTGGTGAACATGCCAAAGCGTCCCCGCTCCGGGCTGAATTTCAGAGGGTCGGCCGTGGCCAGCCAACGCAGTTTGGCCGGCTCGAACACCTCGGCGATTCCGCAATCCTGGCGCAGAAGCGCGCCAGCCGCCGGTACGCTGGCAAAAGGTTGTTGCAGTTTGCGAGTCGCAACCATCGGGGTGATGGTATCGATGACGGTCTTACGTCGCTCATCCTCTGACAGTTGGCAGTAAGCGCTCAAATCCGGGTACTTCGCACGGATGGTGTCGTACACCAGCTGCACTTCCGCATCGGTGCTGGCGAGTGCAGGGGCGGCCAGCATGGGCAGCACCGCCGCCCCCAGGCACAAGGTCAAACGTTTCAACATCGGTACCACCTTCATCGGGCCAAAAAAAAGCCGGCATGAGCCGGCCATGAACTGGAGGCCAATGGCTGTCAGCCTCCGCGGCATTCACGGCCGAGGCGCTGGCCGGCAGCGTTGCCGACATCCTGAGGGTTGCTCTGAAGCTTCCCTTGCGATGCCAGGCTGGCAATGGCTTGTCCAACAGCTGCCCGCATGCCGTCAGGCCCCTTTTGACACAGAGACCGCATGTCTGGGTTTGCAGCCTTGACGGCCTCCACCGTGGCATCGACATCGCTGGCGCTCTGAGCATGGGCACCGACAGCCACCATCAACGCGGCGGCAAGAACACTCATTGGAGTACGCATGGAAGACCTTTCGGCGGGTTGAAAAGGCTCAAACTCGTTTCGCATTACGCTACAGACAAATGCCGTCTGCAAGCAAAGGCCATGATCAGGGAAGGGGCATTATGGATTCGGCTCAGCGCCTCCACCTGGGTTGGAGCGCCAGCGCGTGATCATCGCATCGGCCGGTTCGGGCCGACCATACAGATAGCCCTGCAGCAGCACCTGGGGATGGTGTTGGAACACCGCTGCCTGTTCGGGCGTTTCCACGCCTTCGGCCACCACCCGCAGGTGCAGGTGCCGTGCCACCGACAGGATGGCCTCCACCAGCGCCGCGTCGCTGGCGTCGTGCGGGGCATCCTGCACGAAGCTGCGATCGATCTTGAGCTCGTGGATCGGCAGCGTTTTCAGGTACGACAGCGATGAGTAGCCGGTGCCGAAATCGTCGATCGAAAACCGCACGCCGTGCCGGTTCAGCGCCTTCATGCGCTCGATCACGTCATCGATGTCCTCCACCACCACGCTCTCGGTGATTTCCAGGATCAGGTCCTCTGGCGCTGCGCCGGTGGATTCCAGCAGCGCCAGCAGTTCGTCGGCGAAGCGGGGCTGGTGAAATTGGCGCGGGCTGATGTTGACGGCGATGGGCAAGCGCAGCCCTTCCCGGCGCAGAGCCCCCCAGGTGCTGGCAGACCTCGCGCAGCACCCACAGACCGATCTGGTCGATGAGGCCGCTTTCCTCTGCCACCGGAATGAACACACCCGGAGGCACCAGGCCGTTGTCGGGGTGTTTCCAGCGCACCAGAGCCTCGGCACTGACGATGCGGCCGCTCGCTTCGGCCTGGGGTTGCAGGTACAGCCGCAGCTCGCCGGCGGCGATGCCGCGCCGCAGGTCCTGCTCGATTGCAAAGCGCTGGCCCACCGCCTGGCCCATGGCAGCGTCGAAGAAGGCCGTCTGGCGGCCACCGCCCTGCTTGGCCCGCTGCAAGGCGGTGTCGGCGCGGCGCAGCACCTCGCTCGGGGTGTCGCTGTAGTGGTGGGGCAGCACCGTCACGCCGATGCTCAGGGTCATGTTGATCTGGCGCTGGTCGGGCAGGACGAACGGTTGCTGCATGCTTTTGTGCACCGTCTCGGCCAGGTGCAGCGCTTCTTGGGAGAGCTTGTCCTCGTCGCCGTCGTTGGCGCGTATGAGCAAGGCGAACTCGTCGGCGCCCAGGTGGGCCAGCAGCAGGCCGGGACGCATGAGCGAGGCCAGCCGTTCGGCCAGCCGCTGCAGCAGGCGGTCGCCGGCGGCGTGGCCCAGGGCGTCGTTCAGCGTCTTGAAGCGGTCGATGTTGAGCAGCAGCAAGGCGCTGAGGCGGTGGCCGCGGCGGTCGGCGGACAGGGTCTCGGCCAGTTCGCGCAGCAGGTGGCGCCGGTTGGGCAGGCCGGTGAGCAGGTCGAACCAGGAGAGCTGATGCGCCATGTCCTCCGCGTGGCGCTGGGCGGTGATGTCGAGCTGCGCCGCGAGGTAATGCGTGACCGTGCCCGAAGGGTCGCGTACCGGCGCGATGGTGACGGCCTGGGTGTATTCCCGCCCGTTTTTGTGGCGGTTGACGATTTCCCCATGCCAGGTTTCACCGGCCCGCAGCGACCGCCACATGGCCGCGTACACCTCGGGCGGCGTTTTGCCGGACTGCAGCAGGCGAGGGTTGTGCCCGATCACCTCTTCCCGCGCGTAGCCGCTCATGTGTTCGAAGGCGGCGTTCACGTATTCGATGCGCCCCTGCACATCGGTCAGGATGACGCCGGCAGGGCTCTGCTCGGTGGCTTGCGAGAGTTGCAGAATCGTCGCTTCGGCCTGCCGGCGGGCGGTGATGTCGCGGGTCACGCCTTGGAGTTGGATCGGGCGGCCGGTGGCGTCGGTGACGAAGGTGGTGACGACCTCGATCGGGATGCGGTGGCCGTCGCGGTGGATTTGTTCGAGCTGGTCGATCTGTGAGCGGGCGTTGATATCGCCCCGCAAAAAGGCTTTCAAGCGTGGCGGCAGGGTGGACTGGACCTGGGCCAGGGACTCCGGCGTCAGGATGTCGGCCAGGTCCTTGCTGTGCATTTCCTCGGGGGAGTAGCCAAGCTGTTGCTGGACCGAAGGGCTGACGTAGACGAAGCGGTGGGTGGCGAGGTCCAGCAGCCAGACCACGTCGCTGCCGTTTTCCGCCAGCTGCCGGTAGCGCGACTCGCTGGCGGATAGCTGCTGCCGGATGGCCTGCAGATCCCCGATGAAACGGGCGGACTGGCGCAACTGCTGGCGCTGCACATACAGGTACACCGCGACACCGAGGGCGAACAGGGCCAGTATGCCGCTTAGGGCGATGTTGAGGCCGCCTTGCACGGCGTCGAACATGAGTTCGCTGCGGTCCTGTTTGACCAGCAGCCACCAGCCGGTGTCGCCGACCGGCAGGACCACGGCGTAGACCGGGACGCCGGCATAGTCCAGGCCCTCCACCAGCGTTCCGGGGGCGGCATCGCCCCGCATCACGCGGGCGGTGGGGAGTTGCGACTCGTTCACCGACAGTGTGAACCGCAGGGCGGCGTTGGGCAGGCGCTTGAGATCGCTCAGGTACTCGATCCGGTCGCCTTCCTGCCGGAACAGCACCGCCTCGCCCGTTTCCTGGGGCAGGGGCCAGGTGGCGAGCGCCGGGTGGAAGGTGGCGGGCGGGTCGTAATCCAGCACGGCGACCACGGGGCGCTCGTGGCCCAGGGCCACCGGTGCCAGGAAATAGAGGCGGGGCCGGCCCTGGTGATCCAGATGCGGGCCGAAGCGCTGTACGGTTCCGGCGGCCAGGGTGGCGCGCACCGCGTCGAGCAGGGCCGGGTCGCTGGAGAGTTCGGGGTGTTGAGGATCGTTGATGCCCCGGCCTTCGGCGTCGATCAGCTCGACCCGGTTGAACTGGCCGGCCAGGGCGATTCGGCGCAGCCGCGCCTGCAGGGCTTGCCGGGTTTGTGGCAAGCCTTCTCGTGCCCACATCAGCCACTGCTGCGCCAGCTCCACGCTGATCTGCACGGCCAGGGCGTTGTTCCAGCGCTCCTGGTGCCAGGCGGCGATCTGTTCGGCCTTGGCGGCGCCGATGGCGTGCAACTGGTGGCCGGCGACTGTGCGTCTTTCCTCGTAGCGCTCGGTGATGTTGATCCAGCTGAGGGCCACGATGGTGCCGCCGAGCGCCAGGATGGCCAGCCAGGGCACCAGGCGCTGCCGGGGCGTGCCGGTGCTGACGCCAGCAAGGACCTCGCCGTCAGGCTGCGACGACAAGGGCTGCAGCAGCGCGAAGTACAGCAGTATCGAGGTGACGGCCACGAACAGCCAGCCCTTGAGCGTGTGCGCCATCAGGCGGTGTTGCAGGTCGTCGGCCAGCAGCCAGTCCACCGCCCGGTCAGACAGCAGGATCCACAGCGCCGAGAAGCAGGCGTAGAGCAGCACCACCGTCAAGGCGTGCCGTCCCCGGTTGCTCACGAACGGCGGGAACCTGCGGCTGGGTGGGCGCATGGGGGCAGAGCGAGAGACGGGGCGATCCGTCAGGTGGTGAAGATCTTGCCGGGGTTGAGGATGTGGTGCGGGTCCAGTGCCTGCTTGAGGGTGCGCATCATGTCGATTGCGCCCTCGCCGGCCTCGTCGCGCAGGAAGCCCATCTTGTGCAGGCCCACGCCGTGCTCGCCGGTGCAGGTGCCTTCCAGCGCCAGGGCGCGGTGCACGAGGCGGTCGTTCAACGCTTCGGCGGTTGCGCGCTCCTGTGCGTTGTCGGGGTCGATCAGGTAGCCGAAATGGAAGTTGCCATCACCCACATGGCCGACGAGGAAGTAAGGCAGGCCGGAGGCGTCGGCCTCGGCCACGGAGTCGAGCAAACAGTCGGCCAGGCGGCTGATGGGCACACAGGTGTCGGTGGAAATGGCGCGGCAGCCCGGCTTGCTCTGGATGGCGGCGAAGTAGGCGTTGTGCCGGGCCGTCCACAGGCGGGTGCGCTCCTCGGGGGTGGTGGCCCATTCGAAGGCCTGACCGCCGTGCTCGCTGGCGATCTCCTGCACGAGTTCGGCCTGCTCCTGCACGCCGGTCGGGGAGCCATGGAACTCCATCAGCAGCATGGGTTCCTCGCGCAGGCCGAGCTTGGCATAGGCGTTGACCATTTTCACGGTGCCGCCATCGAGCAGTTCGCAGCGCGCGATGGGAATGCCCATCTGGATGATGGCGATGGTGGTGCGCACGGCCGCCTCGATGCTCGGGAAAGAGCAGATGGCGGCGGAAATGGCTTCCGGCAGCGGATAGAGCTTGACGGTGATTTCCGTCATGATGCCCAGCGTGCCTTCGCTGCCCACCATCAGGCGGGTGAGGTCGTAACCGGCGCTGGACTTCTTGGCCCGGCTGCCGGTGCGGATGACCTCGCCTTGCGCCGTGACCACCTCCAGCGCCAGCACGTTCTCGCGCATGGTGCCGTAGCGCACGGCGTTGGTGCCGCTGGCGCGGGTGGCGGCCATGCCGCCGATGGAGGCATCGGCGCCGGGGTCGATCGGGAAGAACAGGCCCCGATCCTTCACCGCGTCGTTGAGCTGCTTGCGGGTCACGCCCGGTTGCACCGTTGCGGTCAGGTCTTCGGCATGGACGCTGAGCACGCGGTTCATGCGGCTCACGTCCAGGCTGATGCCGCCCTGCACCGCGAGCAAGTGCCCTTCCAGCGACGAGCCCACGCCGAACGGGATCACGGGCACCCGGTGTTCGGCGCAGAGCCGCACGGCATCGGCCACGTCCTGCGTGGACTCGGCGAACACCACGGCAGCGGGCGGAGGCACGGTGGTGAAGGCGGATTCGTCGCGCCCGTGTTGTTCACGCACCGCCTGTGCCGTCGAGCACTGCGCGCCGAAGCGGGCTTTGAGCGCATCGAGGAAGGCCGTCGGAACCTCGCGCAGGCGGACGTCGGGCAATAGATCGGTGGGCAGGGGGGCGTTCATGCGTGTCTCCGGCTCATGTATGTCTCCGGTCGGGACGCGGCGTGCGAGCGTGTGGCCGCCGTGTGGTCGGGTCAGGATAATCTAAGGATTATCACCTTACAACCCTTCGTGGAGCAGACATGGGTAACCGTTTGACACAGATCGCCACCCGCACCGGCGATGCGGGCACCACCGGCCTGGGCAACAACCAGCGCGTGAGCAAGAACAGCCTGCGCGTGCACGCCATGGGCGACGTGGACGAGCTCAACTCCCACATCGGCCTGCTGCTGTGCGAGGACATGCCGCCCGACGTGCGCGCACTGCTGGTGGAGATCCAGCACCAGCTCTTCAACCTGGGCGGCGAACTCAGCGTGCCCGGCTTCGAGCTGCTCAAGCCCGACGCGGTGATCGCCCTCGACGAGGCGCTGCAACGGTACAACGAGCAGCTGCCGCGCCTGCAGGAATTCATCCTGCCCGCCGGCACCCGCGCGGCGGCGCAGGCCCATGTCTGCCGCACCGTGGCTCGGCGGGCCGAGCGCCAAGTCGTGGCCCTGGGCCAGGAAGAGGCCCTCAACGACGCGCCGCGCCAGTACCTCAACCGCCTGAGCGACCTGATGTTCGTGCTGGCCCGCGTGCTCAACCGGATGCACGGCGGGGATGACGTGTACTGGAAAAGCGAGCGCATGCAACGCGGCGAAGCCTGACCCTGCTGGAGGCCAGCCCATGTACAACCCCGCCCACTTCACCCTCACCGATCTGTCCGACCTGAGGCGCATCCTTGAGGCGTACCCGTTGGGCATGCTGGTGACGCACGGCCCTGAAGGCCTGGACGCCAACCACATCCCCTTTGTCTTTGACCCGCAGCGGGGCGGGTGCGGCACACTCACCGGCCACGTGGCCCGCGCCAACCCGGTGTGGCGGCAGTGCAGAGAGGGCGCCGACGTGCTGGTCGTGTTTCGCGGGGTGGAGGGCTACATTTCACCGAGCTGGTACCCGAGCAAGCACGACACCCACCGCCAGGTGCCGACCTGGAACTACGAGGTGGTGCATGCCCACGGGCGGCTCACGGTGCGCGACGACGAAACGTTCGTGCGCGGTGTGGTGGCGCGCCTGACCCGGACCCACGAAGCCGCCGAACCGTCACCGTGGAAGATGGGCGACGCTCCGTCCGACTACCTGGACGCGATGCTCCGGGCCATCGTGGGCATCGAGATCGAGATCACCCGGCTGGAGGGCAAGGCCAAGCTGAGCCAGAACAAGGAGCTGCGCGACCGGCAGGGCGCGGTGGAGGCGTTGCAGGCCCGTGGTCAGACGGGACTCTCCACCGCCATGCGATCAGGCCTCCCCCCAGTGGTGTAGGAATTTGCCTGACAGACCGGTGCCTGGCGCCTGACGCGCCGAACAGCCGTTTTCCGATTCAAGGTTTGTAGGTCGACTTTCACAATCCTTTTCAACGAATCGACGCTTTTCCGGCCGTGCTAACCCTTCCGGGCACGGCGGCGTCGGAACCGAAACAGGAGTGTGAAATGAACCCAGCCGCCGATGCCCTGATGGACCAGATCCGCGAGGCCAACCTGACCTACCTTATGCTGGCCCAGCAACTGATCCGCGCCGACAAGGCCGAGGCCGTGTACCGCCTGGGCATCAGCGAAGAGTCGGCCGAGCTGATCGCCACGCTTTCGCCGGCCCAGGTGTTCAAGCTGTCGTCCACCAACACGCTGCTGTGCCGCTTCCGGGCCGACGACGACATGGTCTGGGGCTTGCTGACCAGCAGCCACGCCCCGAACCGCGTGGGCAACGACACCACCCAGCGCCTGCACGCCAACATCCTCATGGCCGGCCGCCTGGCCGAAGCCGCCGCCTAATCAATCTCGCCCCCCCCTGTTACCCGACCCGCAGGAGCTCACCATGGCCGCCGTCAAGAGCATCGTCAACGAAAGCAAGGACATCGAGCGCGCAGTCGCGCTGATCCGCATGGGCGCCCGCTTGCAGGTGCTGGAAAGCGAAACCAGCCTGTCGTACGAAAAGCTGCTGCGGCTGTACAAGGAAGTGGTGGGCAAGTCGCCGAGCAAAGGGCAATTGCCGTTTTCCACCGACTGGTTCCTGAGCTGGCAGCCCAACATCCATGCCTCGCTGTACGCCAACATCGCCGAATACCTGAACAAGACCGTGGCGCTGGATTCGATCGACGTGGTGATGAAGGCCTACAAGCTCTATGAAGAGCAGATGAGCGCTTGTGGCATCGAGCCGTTGCTGAGTTTCACCCGCGCCTGGCGCCTGAGCAAGTTCATGGACGCCGGCATGCTGGTGCGCACCAAGTGCACCTGTTGTGGTGGTCACTTCGTGACCGACCAATACGAGAATCCCCGCCACTATGTGTGCGGCCTGTGCAAGCCCCCCGCCCGCGCCGGTAAAGGCAAGGCCGACGGCGGCTTGCGGCTGGATTGAGTGCGCGTCCACGCCCCGGTAACAGGCACACCATCGGCTGAATCGCCTCTGGTCCGCTAACATGGCGGGCCATGCCATGGTCTGCTTTGGGGTCCGCGACCCGTCAACGCTTGGACGCCTTCCGCCAACTCGGGCGGATGCAGGCGGGCTCGCTCATCATTTCCGTGTTCGGTGATGCGGTGCTGCCGCGGGGCGGGCGCATCTGGCTGGGCAGCCTGATCGGGTTGCTGGAGCCGCTGGGCCTCAACGAGCGGCTGGTGCGGACCTCCGTGTTCCGGCTGGTGAAGGACGAGTGGCTGGCGACCGAAGCCGTCGGCCGGCGCAGCGATTATTTCCTCACCGCAGCCGGCCGCCGCCGTTTTGAGGAAGCGGCCCGCCAGATCTATGCCGCTCAAGCCCCGGTCTGGGACCGACGCTGGCGACTGGTGCTGGTGGTGGGCGAGCTTGACGCGCGGGCGCGTGAGCGCTTGCGCCGGGCGCTGTTCTGGCAGGGGTTTGGCGACCTTCGGGCCGGCTGTTTCATTCACCCCAGCGCCGACCTGCGGCAGGTGTTCGACGCCCTGACCACCGACGGCATGGGGGCCTGGCTGCCCGCACTCATGCCCTTGCTGGCGGCCAACCCGCACCTGGGTGTTTCGGCCTTGGACAGCGACATGGTGCGCCGGGCCTGGAACCTGGACGACCTGGCCGCCGGCTACCAGGGCTTCGTGCAGTGTTACCGCCCCCTGCTCGACGAGTGGGCGGCGCCCGGGCGGCGGCCCCGCGACACCGCCATGGCATGGCAGTTGCGGTTGTTGCTGATCCACGACTACCGTCGCCTGCTGCTGCGGGACCCGGAACTTCCCGAGGTTCTGCTTCCCGCCGACTGGCCGGGCCACCAGGCGCGGGCCCTGTGCCGCGACCTGTACCAGTGCCTGCTGGACCCCTCGGAGCGTTTTCTGGACGGCGCCCTGCGCCTGGCAAATGGGGAGGTACCCACCGCCACCCCGCTGTTGCAGGAGCGTTTTCAGTTGTTGAGCCCGGACGCCGTCCCGGTCTGACCCTTCCCTGGCGCATCCTGTGCCATCCATCGATATGGGGAAAACCCCATATTTACGCTGGCGCGCTTTCGTTTGATACTATTGGACTTGAAAAATCCAATAATTTGTATCGCATTGGGCGGTCGGTTTGGTGTCCTCCAGCCGCTTCCCTCCGCGATGCATTTGTTTGCGCACCATGACCCATCCACTGTTTGAGAAGCATCGCGCCACGCTCGAAGGCGCCCTCCAGGCCATTGCCACCCGCGGCTACTGGTCGCCCTACAGCGAAATGCCCAGCCCCAAGGTCTATGGCGAAACCGCCGCAGCCGACGGCAAGGCGGCGTTCGAGGCCCACCTCGGCAAAAACTTTGAACTGAACCAGCCGGGCCAGAGCGGTTGGGGCGGGCGCGAGGCGTCACCCTATGGCGTGGCGCTGGACGTGCGCTACCCCGTCTGCGACCCCGATGCACTGGTCGCCGCCGGGCAGGCCGCGATGAAGGGCTGGCAGGCCGTGGGCGCCGCCGGCCGCACCGGCATCTGCCTGGACATCCTGGACCGGCTGTACTGCCAGAGCTTCGAGATGGGGCATGCGGTCATGATGACCACCGGTCAGGGCTGGATGATGGCCTTCCAGGCCGGCGCCGCCCACGCGCTCGACCGGGGCTTGGAAGCCGTGGCCTACGCCTGGCGCGAACAGAGCTTCGTGCCGGCCCACTCCACGTGGGAGAAGCCCCAGGGCAAGAACCCCGCGCTGGTCATGAAGAAGCACTACGAGATCGTGGGCCGTGGCGTCGGTCTGGTGATCGGCTGCGGCACCTTCCCGACCTGGAACACCTACCCCGGCCTGTTCGCGGCGCTGGCCACGGGCAACGCGGTCATCGTCAAGCCGCACAGCAACGCCATCTTGCCGGCGGCCATCACGGTGCGCACCATCCGCGCGGTGCTGGCCGAAAACGGCATCGACCCCGACCTGGTCACGCTGTGCGTGGCCGAACAGCGCAGCGTCACCCAGGCGCTGGCCACGCACCCGGGTGTCAAATCGGTGGACTTCACCGGCAGCAACGCGTTCGGCCAGTGGCTGCTCGAGCACTGCAAGCAGGCGCAGGTGTACGCCGAGCTGGCGGGTGTGAACAACATCGTCGTCGAATCCACGAACGCCTACAAGGCCATGCTGGGCAACCTGGCGTTCACGTTGTCGCTGTACTCGGGGCAGATGTGCACCACCACCCAAGCCCTCATCGTGCCGGCCGGCGGCATCGACACCGACGAAGGCCACAAGTCGTTCGACGAGGTGTGTGCCGATCTGGCCGCCGCCGTGCAAAAGTTCCTGAGCAAGCCGGAAGTGGCGTGCGCCGTGCTGGGTGCCATCCAGAGCAGCGCCACCGCCGAGCGTGTGGACCTGGCCAACAGCGGTGCCCTGGGGCGCGTGGTGTTGGCCTCGCAGAAGCTGGCCAACCCTGAATTCCCGGGCGCCGACGTGCGCACCCCGGTGCTGCTGGCGGTGGACGCCGCCGACGAAGCGGCCTATATGGAAGAACGTTTCGGTCCCATCAGCTTCCTCGTCAGGGCGGCGGATGCGCAGGCGGCCATTGCCCTGTCGGAGCGCATCGTGCGCACGCACGGCGCGCTCACCGTCGGCCTCTACTCCACGAAGTCCGACGTGATCGACGCCATGACCGAAGCCAGCTGGCGCGGCCAGGTGGCGCTGTCCATCAACCTGACCGGCGGCGTATTCGTGAACCAGTCGGCCGCGTTCTCCGACTACCACGGCACCGGTGGCAACCCGGCGGCCAATGCCTCGTACTGCGATTCGGCCTTCGTGGCCAACCGTTTCCGCGTCGTGCAGCGGCGCTACCACGTCTGAAGGTGGCCCGATGAGCATCCCCGTTCCCACCGATCCGCAGGCCCTGGCCGAAGCCGTGGCGCAGGCCATGTGGTCGCGTGACCACGCCTCTCAAGCCCTGGGCATGCGCATCGAGGCCATCGGCCCCGGCACCGCCACCCTGAGCATGCCGGTGCGTGCCGACATGGTCAACGGCCACGCCATCTGCCACGGCGGCTTCATGTTCACCCTGGCCGACAGCGCCTTCGCCTACGCCTGCAACAGCACCAACCAGAACACCGTGGCGTCGGCCTGTCACATCGACTTCCTGGCCCCCGCCCGCGAGGGCGACGTGCTGGAGGCCGAAGCCGTGGAGCGCTCGGCCAGCGGGCGCACCGGCGTGTACGACATCACCGTGCGGGTGCGCGGCGGCAAGACCGTTGCGCTGTTCCGTGGCAAGAGCTACCGTATCCAGGGCGAGGTGATCGCGGGACTGGCCGCCGCATCCGAACGCCCCGCCTGAGCCGCAACACCGCATTCAACCATTCCCCGCAAGGAGATACGCATGCCCGTCAAACGCCCCGGCCCCGGTGACCTGGAGCCCATCGAAACCGCCAGCCGCGACGAAATCTCGGCGCTGCAGCTGCAGCGCCTGAAGTGGACGCTGAAGCACGCCTACGACCACGTGCCGCTCTACAAGCAGAAGTTCGATGCGGCCGGCGTCCACCCGGATGACCTGAAAACGCTGGCCGATCTGGCCAAATTCCCCTTCACCACCAAGGCCGACCTGCGCGACAACTACCCCTTCGGGATGTTCGCCGTGCCGCGCGAGCAGGTGGTGCGCATCCACGCCTCGTCCGGAACCACCGGCAAGCCGACCGTGGTGGGCTACACCCAGGGCGACATCGACCGCTGGGCCGATTTGGTGGCGCGCTCCATCCGCGCCTCTGGCGGCCGTCCGGGTGACATCGTGCATGTGGCCTACGGCTATGGCCTGTTCACCGGCGGCCTCGGGGCCCACTACGGCGCCGAACGGGCCGGTTGCACCGTTGTTCCCATGTCGGGCGGCCAGACCGAAAAGCAGGTCCAGCTCATCATGGACTTCAAGCCCGACATCATCATGGTCACGCCGTCGTACGCGCTGGTGATTGCCGAGGAGTTCGAGCGTCAGGGCATCCCCCCTGAGCAGATCTCGCTGAAGGTCGGCATTTTCGGGGCCGAGCCCTGGGGTGAGGGCATGCGCGCCGAGATCGAGCGCAAGCTCGGCCTCGACGCGGTGGACATCTACGGCCTGTCCGAAGTCATGGGCCCGGGCGTGGCCAACGAATGCATCGAATCCAAAGACGGCCCGGTGATCTGGGAAGACCATTTCTACCCCGAGATCATCGACCCCGAAACCGGCGAGGTGCTGCCCGACGGCGCCGATGGCGAACTGGTGTTCACCTCGCTCACCAAGGAGGCGATGCCCGTCATCCGCTACCGCACGCGCGACCTCACGCGTCTGCTGCCCCCCACCTCGCGCTCGTTCCGCCGTTTCGGCAAGATCACCGGCCGCAGCGACGACATGCTTATCATCCGCGGCGTCAACGTGTTCCCGACGCAGATCGAGGAACAAATCCTGCGTGACCAGCGGCTGGCCGGCATCTACCAGATCCACCTGAGCCGCGACGGCCACCTCGACAACGTGGCGGTGCAGTGCGAACTGCGGCGCGACCTCATGGGCCGCATCGACGCGGCCGAACGCCAGCAGATCGCCCAGGAGCTGCAGCACCGCATCAAGACCATCATCGGCATCTCCACCCGCGTCACGGTGATGGACGCCGACAGCATTCCGCGCACCCAGACCGGCAAGGCCCGGCGCGTGGTGGACAACCGCCCCAAGCAAGTCTGAGTTCAACCCCCAGGAGAGTCGCCATGTATACGCAATCCTTCAGCGTGCCGGATGACAGCGGCAAGCAGGTCCAGCCGATGGTGGCCAGCGAACCACCGGAGATGCTGGCCCGGTTCGAGGCGCGCATCGACGCCGACGGCCGCATCGAGCCGCAGGACTGGATGCCCGAGGCCTACCGCAAGACCTTGATCCGCCAGATCAGCCAGCACGCGCACAGCGAGATCGTGGGCATGTTGCCCGAAGGCAACTGGATTTCCCGCGCCCCCAGCCTCAAGCGCAAGGCCATCCTGATCGCCAAGGTACAAGACGAGGGCGGCCACGGCCAATACCTCTACAGCGCGGCAGAGACCTTGGGCATCAGCCGCGCCGAGATGCTCGACGCCCTGCACAGCGGCAGGGCCAAGTACAGCTCCATCTTCAACTACCCCACGCTCAACTGGGCCGACGTGGGCGTGATCGGCTGGCTGGTCGATGGCGCCGCCATCATGAACCAGATCCCGCTGTGCCGCTGCAGCTATGGCCCCTACGCCCGTGCCATGATCCGCATCTGCAAGGAAGAGAGCTTTCACCAGCGCCAGGGTTACGAAGCCCTGTTGGTCATGATGAAGGGCACCCAGGCCCAGCGCGACATGGTGCAGGATGCCGTCAACCGCTGGTGGTGGAAGTGCCTGGCCATGTTCGGCCCGCCCGACAGCGACAGCCCGCACACCGCCCAGGGCATGCGCTGGGGCATCAAGCGCATCAGCAACGACGAGCTGCGCCAGAAGTTCATCGACGCCACCGTGCCGCAGGCCGAGGTGCTGGGCGTGACCCTGCCCGACCCGGAGCTGAAGTGGAACGCAGAGCGCGGCCATTACGACTACGGCCAGATCGACTGGGACGAGTTCTGGGCCACCGTCAACGGCCACGGCCCGATGAACAAGCAGCGCCTGGCCACCCGGGTGAAAGCCCACAACGACGGCCAGTGGGTGCGTGACGCCGCCCTGGCCCATGCCCGCAAACAGCAACAACGTGCCCTGAAGGAGGCCGCATGAACACCGCCACCCCCGCCACCACACCCGCCCTGAAAGACTGGCCCCTGTGGGAAGTGTTTGTTCGCAGCAAGCAAGGCCTGGAGCACAAGCACTGCGGCAGCCTGCACGCCAGCGACGCCCAGCACGCCCTGCAGATGGCGCGCGACGTCTACACCCGGCGCCAGGAAGGCGTGAGCATCTGGGTGGTGCCGTCCAAGGCCATCACCGCCAGCGCACCGGACGACAAGGGCGAGTTCTTCGAGCCGGCGGCCGACAAGATCTACCGCCACCCGACCTTCTACGACATCCCTGAAGAAGTGGGGCACATGTGATGAACGCGACCACCACTGTACAGATGACCGAGACCGAGCCAGCGCCGGGCCGCCCCAAGCAGGCGAGCGCCCCCTCGGGGGACAGCGCAGCGCCAACGAGCGCAAGCGTGGGGGCCATTTCCTACCTGCTGCACCTGGCCGACAACGCCGTGGTGCTCGGCCAGCGCAACGCCGAATGGTGCGGTCACGGCCCCGTGATCGAGGAAGACCTGGCCATGGCCAACATCAGCCTGGACCTGATCGGACAGGCCCGCCTGCTCTACCAACAGGTGGCCAGCCGTCTGGGCGGTGACGTGACCGAGGACACCCTGGCCTATTTCCGCGACGACACGGCTTTCCGCAACTACACCTTGTTGGAGCTACCCCACCACGGCCCCCTCGTGGGTTACGCCAAGACCGATCTGGACTACGCCACCACCATCGTGCGCAACTTCCTCTACAGCGCGCTGATGGTGCTGGTGTGGGAGGCGCTGCAGCGTTCCAGCGACGCCGACCTGGCCGCCATCGCCGCCAAGTCGCTCAAGGAAACGCGCTACCACCTGCGCCATTCGCGCGACTGGCTGGTGCGCATGGGCGACGGCACCGACGAATCGCATGCCCGGGCTCAGGCCGCGCTCGACCACCTCATGCCCTATACCCAGGAGTTCTGGGCCGACAGCCCGGTGGAGGCCGCCGCTGCCGAAGCCGGCCTGGGGGTGGATGTGAAGGGCCTGCGTCCACAGTGGGACGCGATCGTGGACGACGCCCTGGCCGAAGCCACGCTCAAGCGCTCCCCGGCCACCGGCTATGTGCCCCAGGGCAAGAACGGCCTGCATTCCGAACACCTCAGCTATCTGTTGGCCGAGATGCAGTGCCTGGCCCGTGCCCACCCGGGCGCCCAGTGGTGAGCACCTGAGCCATGAGCCAGATCGTCGAGCGCGTGTGGGCCGAGCTGGACCGCCTCAGCGATCCAGAAATCCCCGTCATCACCCTGCGGGAGATGGGCATCCTGCGAGACGTGCGTGAAACCCCCGAGGGTGTCGAGGTGGTGATCACGCCCACCTACAGCGGGTGTCCGGCCATGGGGCAGATCGAGGACGACGTGCGGGCCACGTTGCAGCGCCTGGGTGTGGGCGCGCGCGTGGTGACCCAGCTCTCTCCTGCCTGGACCACCGACTGGATGTCCGACGCCGCCCGGGAGAAGCTGCGAGCCTACGGTATCGCGCCCCCACAGGGCCGCTGTGCCAGCGACGCCGCGAGCCACCAGGCATCCGCCCACGTGCTGCGCTTCGTGCGCCCTGCGGCCCAGCCCGCGCCAGAGGTGCCATGCCCCCATTGCGGTTCCCGGCACACGGTCGAAACCTCGCATTTCGGCTCCACCGCCTGCAAGGCGCTCTACAAATGCCTGGACTGCCAGGAACCCTTCGACTACTTCAAACCGTACTGACATGACCGCTCCCCGTTTCCACGAACTCACCGTCAAGCGGGTCAACCCCGAAGCCGCGGGCGCGGTGGCCATCACCTTCGAGGTCCCCCCCGCCCACCGTGACGCCTTTGCCTTCGAGCCCGGCCAATTCCTGACGCTGCGCGCCCAGGTCAACGGCCAGGAGCTGCGCCGCAATTATTCGATCAGCAGCCCGCGCAGCCGCTACCTGTGCAGCGGCGAGCTGGAGATCGGCATCCGCCCCGTCGAAGGGGGGGTATTCTCCAACTGGGCGGTCACGGCCATCCGGGTCGGTGACACCCTCAGCGTTCTGCCACCAGATGGCCGTTTCACCGTCAAGAAGGCACGCGCCATTCACCGCGTGGGCTTTGCCGCCGGCTCGGGCATCACGCCCATCCTGTCGATCGCGGCCAGCACGCTGGAGGAACAGCCCGAATCCAAGTTCACCCTGGTCTATGGCAACCGCCGCATGAGCAGCGTGATGTTCAACGAGGCGTTGCAGGACCTCAAGGACCGCTACCCGGACCGCTTCACCATGATCCACATCCTCTCGCGCCAGGCGCAGGAAGTGGACCTGCTGCAGGGCCGTATCGACAAGCAGAAAGTGCTCGATATCGTGGCCGCGCTGCTGCCGGCCAAGAGCATGGACGAGGTCTTCATCTGTGGTCCCGAGGCCATGATCGAAGCCACCGAGCAGGGCCTTCTCGAGGCAGGCGTGCCGGCCAACCGCATCTATACCGAGCGTTTCACCACCGGCGCCGCCATGGCCGCCAAGGTGCAGGCCGACATCGATGCCAAGCCCCACAAGGTGGATGCGGCCAAAGGCATCAAGTTGACCGTGGTGCTGGACGGCAAGCAGCACGAGATGGGGCTGGGCCGCGACGAACACGTGCTCGACGCGGCGCTCGACGCCGGGCTGGACCTGCCCTATTCCTGCAAGGCCGGCGTGTGCTGCACCTGTCGCGGCAAAGTGCTGGAGGGCAAGGTGGCCATGGACAAGAACTTCACCCTCGAAGCCGACGAGATGGCGCAGGGCTTCGTGCTCACCTGCCAGGCCAAGGCGCTGACCGACCGGCTGGTGGTGAGTTTCGACGAGCGCTGAGCGATTTCGGGTAGGGCCGGGGTGGGGGGCGGTGCCCGCTACACTCGGAAGTTATGCAACCCGACACCATCGAGCAAGCCCGGCAGGCTTTTCTGGCCGGGGTGGCCCGCTTCGAACAAGGCGATGCGCCGGGTGCCGAGGCGGCTTTTGCCCAGGCCCTGCGGCTTGCCCCCGGCCGCCCTTCGGTGTTGCTGAACCTGGGGCTCACCCGGGTCCATCTGCAACGCTACACCGAGGCGCTGGCCCCCTTGCGCGAGGCGCTCGCCGCGAACCCGCAGGCCGCCGATGGCTGGGCCGCTCTGGGCGTGGCCTGCAGCGCGCTCGGGCACTGGGCCGAAGCCCTTGCGGCGCTGGAGCGTGCCCTGTCCTTGGGGCTGGCCCACGACGACTTGCGCCTGCGCCGTGCCCGTGCCCTGGCCCGCCTGGGCCGGGTGGCCGAGGCCGTCGCAGCCTATCGGGAACTGCTGGCAATCACCCCTGTTTTGGCCGATGCCTGGGTCGAGCTGGGCGAGCTGCACCGCGAATCGGGGGCGCATGCGCTGGCAGCCGACTGCTACCGGCAAGGGCTGACGCATGGGGCCGACCCCACGCTCACGGGCTATTTGCTCGCCGCCGTTACGCGCGAGGGCCAGGTTCCCCGGCCGCCGCGGGCTTATGTGCAGACCCTGTTCGACCAGTACGCCGACGATTTCGACGCCCATCTGGTGGGCACCCTCGGCTATCAGGGTCACCGGGTGCTGGTGCAAAGACTGCCGGAAGCGGTGCCGTCCCGGCTGCTGCGTGTGCTGGATGTGGGTTGCGGCACCGGCCTGTGTGCTCCGCTGGTGCGGCAGCGCGCGGCGCACCTCACCGGCGTGGACCTCTCTGCCGAGATGGTGGCCAAGGCACGGCAGCGTGGCCTCTACGACGAGTTGATCGTAGGCGACTTGCACGAGGTGCTGGCCGACACCCCGCAACGCTTCGACCTGGTGCTGGCGGCCGACGTCTTCATTTATGTGGGGGAGCTCGAATCGGTGTTCGAGCGGTTGGCCGCGTGCATGACGCCCGGGGGGTGGCTGGCATTCACCGTCGAGCGTGGCACACCGGGCAGCGGCGCCGAACTCCAGCCCAGCCTGCGCTACACCCATGCCCCCGATTACATCGCCGCCCTGGCGCAGCGTCATGGGTTCCGCGGCGAGGCGTGTTTCACCGAACCGATTCGCCATGACCAGCAAAGGCCCCTGCTCGCCGACTACCACTATCTGCAGCACAGCGGACAAAAAAAACCCGGCTCTAGAGGAGCCGGGTTGTAAGCCTTTTTGCTGTCACACACAAAGGCACCCGCTCAGGGAGGAAAAGCGGGGGGCCGTCGCTAAACGGCCCGCCTGAAGTATATGACAAGCCAGGCGCCGATGGCAACAAGATGGTCGAAAATATTTTTGTGATAAATGTGCTCGCGTTCTGGATGCGGGATCATGCGGCATCGGCAGGTGTGTGGGGGCCAGAGGCGCGCCCGGCGATGATGTCGAACCGGAACAGCCGGCATTCGATCGGGCCGTTCCACAGCGGGACCCGGCGCGAGGCCTTGAACCGCATCTTGCTCGGGAGTTGCAGATCGGGGGTGAGCAGCCAGCCGGTCCAGCCGCTGTAGTGCTTTTTCCAGTGGCTGGCCAACTGGTCGAAGAAGGCGTTGTTTTCGCTGCCGTCGGCGTGCCGGGCCGCCTCGCGCCCGCCGGCCGACGTGGACGAGCCCGAGGCGCGGCGCTGGTGCGCCGACTGGCCCGCCACGCCCGCCGCGGCGATGCGCTCGCCGTAGGGCGGGTTGAGCAGCAGCACGCCGGGTGTCGGGCTGGGCGGCAGGCGCTGCAAGGCGTCACCGCCCCGAAACTCGATGGCGTGGGCCACGCCGGCCCGCTCGGCGTTGCGGCGCGCGAAATCGACCATGCGGAACGCCACGTCACTGCCGAAGACGAAAGGCTGGCCCGCGGGCCACGGGCGTTGTGCCTGCACCGCCTGCTCGCGCAGGGCCTGCCAGACATGGGCCTGGTAGGGCAGCAGCTTGTCGAAGGCGAAGCGGCGTTGCAGGCCGGGCGCGATGTTCAGCGCCATCTGGGCCGCTTCGATGGGGATCGTGCCGCTGCCACAACACGGGTCGTACAGGGGGACCGGGCGGCCGTCGTCTGCCCAGCCGGTCCAGCCCGTGGCGGCGATCATGGCGGCGGCCAGGGTCTCCTTGAGGGGGGCATCGCCCTTGTCCTCGCGCCAGCCCCGCTTGAACAGGGGCTCGCCCGAGGTGTCGATGTACAGGTGCACGGTGTCGGTGGTGAGGTGGGCGAACAGCCGGACATCGGGGCGCGCGGTGTCCACGCTGGGGCGCTCCCCCCGGCGTTCGCGCAGGCGGTCGCACACGGCGTCCTTGACGCGCAGCGCGGCGAAGTTGAGGCTTTTCAGCGGGCTGTGCTGGGCCGTGATTTCGACCTTGATGGTCTGACGCGGCGTGAACCAGATTTCCCAGGCGATCTCGTGTGCGGCGCGGTAGATGTCGTGCTCGTCCCGATAGGGCTGGCGGGCCAGCCGCACCAGCACCCGTTGCGCCAGGCGGCTGTGCAGGTTCAGTGCCAGGGCGTCACGCCAGCTGGCCTCCAGGGCCACGCCCCCGCGGGAGGTCTGCATGGCGGCCTGGGGCACGCCGGTGAGGCGTTCGACCTCCTGGGCCAGATAGCTTTCGACCCCGGCGGCGCAGGGCAGGAACAGGGAGAGGGGCGTCATGGGTTCAGAGCGACTTGCGCAGATTGGCGGGCGCGATCTTCAGCGCCTCGCGGTATTTGGCGACGGTGCGGCGCGCACACTCGATGCCCTGCTCCTTGAGCAGGTCGGAAATCTGATGGTCGCTCAGCGGCTTCCTGGGGTCTTCGCTGGCCACGAGCTGTTTGATGAGGGCGCGCACGGCGGTGCTGGAGGCGTTGCCGCCGGTTTCGGTGCCGAGAGCGGAGCCGAAGAAGTATTTGAGTTCGTAAGTCCCGAAGGGCGTGGCCATGTATTTGGCGGTGGTCACGCGGCTGATGGTGGATTCGTGCAGGCCGAGCTCGTCGGCAATCTCACGCAACACCAGCGGGCGCATGGCCAGCTCGCCATGCAGGAAAAAGCTGCGCTGCCGCTCGACGATGGCGCTGGCCACGCGCAGGATGGTGTCGAAGCGTTGCTGGATGTTCTTGATGAACCAGCGCGCTTCCTGCAGGCGTTGCTGCAAGCCGGCACTGGATGCATCGCCGCGGCTGCCGCGCAGCGCGTTGGCATAGATGTCTTGCACCCGCAGGCGGGGCATCACGTCGGGGTTGAGCTGGACCTTGAAGCCCCGGCCCTGGGGCGTGACGATCACGTCCGGCACCACGGCCTGCCGCGACACGTCGGCGAAGCGGCGGCCAGGCTTGGGTTCGAGGCGCGCGATCCGTGCCAGGGCGGCGCGGGCGGTGTCTTCGGGGCAGTGGCACAGCTGCGCCAGACGCCGGGCGTCGCGACGCGCCAGCAGTTCCAGCGGTTGGTCGCACATGGCCAGTGCCGCCTGGGCTTCGGGGCTGTTGCGCCATTCCAGGATTTGCAGCTTCAGGCATTCGGCGAGATGGCGCGCCCCCACGCCCGTCGGCTCCATGTGCTGCAACCAGTGCAATGCGGTGCGCAGGGTCTGTAGCCAGTGCTCTTGGCGCGCGGCCTGTGCCTCGGCGTCGAGGTGCAAGCGACGGATCTGCAACTCCTGCGTCAGCAGGGCCTGGGCAATGGCTTCCAGGGGTTCGGGCAGGTAGCCGTCCTCGTCGAGGGATTCGATCAGGAAAAACAGGGCACTGCGCTCGTCGTCATTGAGGCGCAGCGCCAGGGCTTGTTCGTGCAGATGGGCTTGCAGGGTCAAGGGCTCGCTGGCCAGATCGGCCGCCGTGGCGCTGTCGTCCTCGTCGCGCGCGCCGCTGCGGGGCGGGGCCTCGCCCCCCCACTCGCCATCGTCCGGGCGCATCTCGACGCTGCCATCACCTTCCCAGCCGGACTCCAGGGCGCTGAAATCTCCGACGGTCTCGATGTCGGTGGTCGGCTCCATCGCCGCGGCGGTGTTGTCGGCTTCGGACCATTCGACCAGCCGATCGCCCAGACTCACCGGGGCATCGGCCTGCTCCAGCCCGAAAGCCTCGCGTTCGGCCTCCTCTGGGGCGCGTTCGAGGAAAGGGTTTTCGTCGAGCATTTGCTCGACCTCCTGCGCCATTTCCAGCGTGCTCAGTTGCAGCAGGCGGATCGACTGCTGCAACTGGGGCGTCAGCGCCAGGTGCTGGGAGACGCGCAGCGACAGCCCTTGCTTCATGCGCCGGGTCTCACATGCGGAAGTGTTCGCCGAGATAGACCCGGCGCACGTCCGGGTTCTCGACGATCTCGGTGGGCGTGCCTTGGGCCAGCACCCGGCCGTCGCTGATGATGCAGGCGTGGTCGCAGATGCCCAGCGTTTCGCGCACGTTGTGGTCGGTGATGAGCACGCCGATGCCGCGATCTTTCAAAAAGCCGATGATGCGCTGGATCTCGATCACCGCGATCGGGTCGATGCCGGCGAAGGGTTCGTCGAGCAGAATGAAGCGGGGTGAGGTGGCCAGCGCGCGTGCGATCTCGACGCGCCGGCGTTCGCCGCCCGACAGCGCCGGGGCGGGCGAATGGCGCAGGTGTTCCACATGCAGGTCTTGCAGCAGCGTGGTCAGGCGCCTCTCGATCTCGGCACGGCTGAGGGGGTGGCCTTGCGCATCGAGCTGCAGCTCCAGCACCGCACGCACGTTTTCCTCCACCGTGAGCTTGCGAAAGATCGAGGCTTCCTGCGGCAGATAACCCAGACCCATCAGCGCGCGGCGGTGGATGGGCAAGCGGTGGATGGGGTGGTCGTCGAGCCAGATCTCGCCGGCGTCGGCACGGATCAGCCCGACGATCATGTAGAACGAGGTGGTCTTGCCCGCGCCGTTGGGCCCCAGCAGGCCGACCACCTCGCCGCTGCGCACGGTCAGCGACACGTCTTTGACCACCGGGCGCCGACCGTAGGCTTTTTGCAAGCCGCGTGCCACGAGCTGGCTGGAGCGGGTGGAGGCCGTCACTGGCGCGGCTCCACCCGGGTGCTCGGTTGCAGCGGCACGGCGGGCGATGGGGTGGGGGGGGCTGCGTCGGCCGGTGGCGGTGGCGTCAGCATGGCGCGCACGCGACCACTGGGGTTGTCCGGCGTGGCGCCGCGAGGGCCTGCGCCATCGACGGAGAACGTCTCGCGAGCACCGTCGTAGACGATGGTGGCGCCCAGCGTCTGGTCGTTGAGCGTCGTGCCGCGATAGCGGCGCAACACCGCGTGACCGATCAAGCGCACGGTTTCGGTACGGCTGTCGTATTCGATGCGCAACGCTTCGCCCTCGATGTACTCGTCCAGTCCTTCGCGTTTTTGCCGGAAGAAAGCGCGGTTGTCGGCGCTGCCCAAGACCACGCCGAATTGATGGCCCTCAGGATCCTGCCGCACGTCCACGCGCTGCCCCCGGATCACGATGGTTCCCTTGGTGATCACGACGTTGCCAGTGAACACGCTGGTCTGCTGGACATCGTCGTAGCGCAGCGCGTCGGCTTCGATGTTCATGGGCTGCAGCCGATCGGCACGCTCGGCCCAGACCGGGGCAGCCACCAGGGCCAGCGATAGCCAGAGGGCATGGGCCACTGCGCGAGCGGGCCGCGACGAACGATGAAGGGCAGAGGTCATGGTCGGCACGGAAATTGCATTTGATTGGCTTTCATTGTAGCCAACCCCCGTGCCGACGGGGCAACGGCGTCAGCCTTTGCGGGCTTCGGCGATCAGCGCATTGGCCACCAGCACCGTCCGGGCGGCCTGGCCGGGGATGTAGTAGCGTCCCGCGATACCCAGTGCGGGGGTGCCCTCCACCTCGTAGGCGTCCTGCATCTGGGTGGCGCGCCGCACCTTGCCGGTGACGGCAAATGAGCTGTAGACCTGTGTGAACTGGGCCTTGTCCAGACCGTTGCGCTGGGCCCACTGGGCGATGGCGTCGGCGTTGTTCAGGCGCTGGCGGTCTTCGTGGATGGCCTTGAACACGAGCTCATGGTGGGTGTCGAGTTTGTCCATCGCCTCCAGCGTGTAGTAGAGGCGTTGCAGCGGTTCGAAGGCGGCGTTGAAACCGACCGGGTTGCGCCGCACGGCCACGTCTGGCCCCAGCGTCTTGAGCCACCCCTTGAACACGGGCACGAAGTTGTAGCAATGGACGCAGCTGTAGGCAAAGAACTCGACCACCTCGATCTTGCCGGGCGGGGCGTCCACCGGCGCGGGCCGACTCAGGCGGCGGTAATCGCTGCCCTCGCGAAAGCCGGTGACCTGTGCCTGGGCGAACATGGGCACGACCGAGCCCGCGGCGGTCAGGGCGGTGAGGCCGAGAGCGGCTTGGGAAAAACGTCTTCTTTGCATGAGCGGATTCTCCTGTCTGACTGGGCAGCGCGTCATCGATGTGGTTGGGCGGCACGGGAGCGGGAAAAGTTCCTCACCGTCGCTGCCGATCGCAGCCGCCTCAGCGCTGTACCCGCACCAAGGCGGTTTCGAAGCCCTGGCCCTGCACACGCTGCTCCATCACTTCGGCGTCGATCTTGCGCTGGAAAGGCCCCAGCCGTACACGGAATACCGGCCTGCCGGCCTGCTCCCGTTCGCTCACGCCCGCTTCGAAGCCCAGCATGGCGAGCCGGGCGCGCTGGGCCTCGGCCTCGTCGCCGTTGCGGAAGGCTCCGACCTGCACGTAATAGATGAAGGGGTCCACCAGCGGCGGCGCTTCCACGCTGGCCACCCCACCGGGGCTGCCCGCCGTCCGCTGTTCGATCAACTGGCCGATGGGGTCTTGGTCACTGGCCGGGGGCAAGGGGGTGCCGGGCAGTGCCGGCGTGGGTGTGGGGGCAGGCGCCGGTGCGGCAGCAGGCGCCGAGGGTCGGCTGGAGAGTGCAGCGTTGGGATTCCATTGCCGGTTGCGTTCGGCTTCGACGGCGTCGGCGCTGGGTGGCCGCTGTACGCCGCGATCCACCAAGGGGACCGGAACCTTGGTCACGTACACGGCCACGACCAAGGCCACCGCCAGGCCTACCAGCAAACCGGCGATGAAACCGAGGATCGTGCCGCCCCGTTGAGGGGGGGTTTTGCGTGTTTTCATGAGGCGGGTCTGCCTTCCCTACATTTTTTGTGGCGCGCTCACCCCGAGCACGGCCAAGCCATTGTGCAACACCTGCGCGGTGGCGGCCACCAGCGCCAGGCGGGCGCGCTTGACCGTCTCGTCGTCCACCAAAATACGTTCCGCATCGTAGTAGCTGTGGTAAGCGGCGGCCAGTTCGCGCAGGTAGAAGGTCACATCGTGCGGGGCAAAGTCCTGCGCGGCGGCGGTGAGCATCTCGGGGTATTTGGCGAGTTGCAACATCAAAGCCTGGGCCTGGGGGCCTTGCAGGACGCTCAGGTCTGCGTCTTTCAGGCTGGCCGGATCTCCTCCCCAGGCGGCCAACACCGAGCAGATGCGTGCGTGGGCGTACTGCACGTAGTACACCGGGTTGTCGTTGTTTTGCTGGATCGCCAGGTCCACATCGAAGGTGTATTCGGTGTCGGGCTTGCGGCTGAGCAGGAAAAAGCGCACCGCATCTTTGCTGGTCCACTCGATCAGGTCGCGCAGCGTCACATAGCTGCCGGCGCGCTTGCTGATCTTGACCTCTTGTCCGCCGCGCACCACCCGCACCATGGTGTGCAGCACGTAGTCCGGATAGCCGGGCGGGATGCCGACGCCGGCGGCCTGCAGTCCGGCGCGCACACGGGCAATGGTGCCGTGGTGGTCGGTGCCCTGGATGTTGATGACCTTGGTGAAGCCGCGCTCCCACTTGGTGATGTGGTAGGCCACGTCGGGCACGAAGTAGGTGTACGTGCCGTCGGACTTGCGCATCACGCGGTCCTTGTCGTCACCGTATTCGGTGGTGCGCAGCCACAGCGCGCCGTCGCGCTCGTAGGTCTTGCCGGCGGCGATCAGCCTTTGCACCGTCTGCTCGACGCGGCCGCTGCTGTACAGGCTGGACTCCAGGTAGTACTGGTCGAATCTGACCTGAAAGGCTTGCAGATCCAGATCCTGCTCGCGCCGCAGGTAGGCCACGGCGAATTGTCGGATGCCATCGAGGTCGTTGACGTCCCCGCTGGCGGTGAACTCGCGGTCATCGGCTTTGACCGTCTTTTGGGCAAGGAAATCGTTGGCGATGTCCTGGATGTAGTCGCCGTTGTAAGCGGTCTCGGGCCATTCGGCATCACCGGGTTTGAAGCCCTGCGCACGCAACTGGGTGGATCTGGCCAGGATGTCGATCTGCACGCCTGCGTCGTTGTAATAGAACTCTCGGTGCACGGCCCAGCCCTGGGTGGCGAACAGGTTGCAGATGGCGTCACCCAGTGCGGCCTGGCGGCCGTGGCCCACATGCAACGGGCCGGTCGGGTTGGCGGAGACGAATTCCACCAGCACGCGCTGCCCGTTGGGGGGCTGTTGCCCGTAGGCAGGGCCGGCGGCCAACACCTCGCGCACCACTTCCTGTTTGGCGGCGGGCTTGAGGCGGATGTTGATGAAGCCGGGGCCGGCGATTTCCAGCGCTTGAACCCAGCGCTGGTAGGCCGCGTGGGCCTGCAGGGCGTCGATCAGCTGTTGCGCCAGCTGCCGCGGGTTGGCCTTCAGGGGCTTGGCCAGTTGCATGGCGGCGGTGCAGGCAAGGTCGCCGTGCGCGGCCTGTTTGGGGGTTTCGAACGCGGCTTTCGCCCCTGCGCCGGGGGACAGGTGTTCCAGCTCGGCAGACAAGGCGGCGAGCAGTTCGTGTTTGACGGAGAGCATGGGCAACGATTTTAGGGGGTCGTGCGGTCAATCCGCGAGATCAATCCGCGAGATGGTCATGAAGCCGTGATGGTCCTGAAGATATGAGATCATCATGGGACTGCTCTCAAGTCGCGTCGTACCGATGACCGCAACCACCCCCCCTTCCGTCGTTCCTGCGCCGCAGGCCGGCGACAGCGCCATCCGCCGTTGCACTCCTTATGGCAGCTGGCCCGAAAACACCTATGCGGGCGTGCTCAGCTTCATGCGGCGCAACTACACGCGCGAACTTGCCGGTGCCGACGTGGTGATCTCGGGCATCCCGCTCGACCTGGCCACCACCTTCCGGCCCGGTGCGCGGCTGGGCCCGGCGGCGGTGCGCGCGGCCAGCGTGCAGCTCGCGGAACTCAAGCCCTTTCCCTGGGGGTTCGACCCCTTCGACACCCTGGCCGTGGTGGACGCCGGCGACTGCTGGTTCGATGCCCATCACCCGCTGACCATTCCTGAAACGATCCGCCAGCACGCGCGGCACATCCTCGCCTCGGGGGCGCGCATGCTCACGCTGGGCGGCGACCACTACATCAGCTATCCGCTGCTGCAGGCGCACGTGGAAAAGCACGGGGGCCCCCTGTCGCTCATCCACTTCGACGCGCACTGCGACACCTGGCCCGACGACAGCCCCGACTCCCTCAACCACGGCACCATGTTCTACAAGGCCGTCAAGGAGGGGTTGATCGACCCGGCGCGGTCGGTGCAGATCGGCATCCGCACTTGGAACGACGATTTCATGGGCATGCAGGTGATCGATGCGCCCAGCGTGCACCGGCTGGGTGCCGCGGCCGTGCTGCAACGGGTGCTCGAGATCGTGGGCGACCGCCCCGCCTACCTCACCTTCGACATCGATTGCCTGGACCCGGCGCATGCCCCGGGCACCGGCACGCCGGTGCCCGGCGGGTTGACCAGCGCGCAGGCGCTGGAGATCGTGCGCGGCCTCACACCGGTGAACCTCGTGGGCATGGACGTGGTGGAGGTGTCGCCGCCCTACGATCAGAGCGAAATCACCGCCCTGGCCGCGGCGCACGTGGCCGCCGATCTGCTGTGCGTGCTGGCCGCCCAAAAGCGGGCGACGGCTTGATCAGGGCAGCCGGGGCACCGAGGGCTGGGGCAGCGTTGCCTCGATCGGATGGCCGCCTCCGCTGGGCGCTGGCCTGGGCGTGGGCCGTTGGGCCAGGGCCTCGCTGAGCGGGGGCAAGTCCTGGCCTTGCAACCGGGCCCACAGCCAGGACAAGCCGATGTCCAGATCCGTCCGGTGCCCGATGCGCACAGCCGGTGCCGGGGGTTCGCCAGCGGCGAGCGGGGGGCCGAGGTTGAACTCAAAGTAGTAATGCGGCTCCTGGCCCATGCGCAGGTCCGCCAGCCACAGGTTGCCATCGACCACGCGCAGCCGGTAAAAGCCGCCGCTGAAGCGCGCGACGCGTTGCACATGGGGGTGGTCGGCATGGGCCCGCAAGGCTTCGGCTCCCCGGGGGTGGCTGTGGAAGGCGATCGGGCGGCCACGGTCGAGCAGGGCGTAATAGCCTTCGTGGTAGCGTTCCTCGTCCACCGCGACCACGCGCCACAGCAGGGTGGTGAACGGAGCGGGGGTGACCAGTACCTGCTCCGCCGGCAGGCCGTGCTGGGCCAACGACGCCCGTGCGTGCTGGGTGACCCACCCCTGAGCGGCCACGCTCCAGCCCAGGTACAGGGTGCTGACGGTCAGGGCCAGTGTGTTTGCGCGCAGGCCCCCCGCTCGCCAGGTGAGCGCCAGCACCACCCCGATCAGCAGTGGCAGGGTATAGGCCGGGTCGATGATGAACACGCTGCCGACGCCATAGGCCGTATCGGTGAAGGGCAGCAGCAACTGCGTGCCGTAAACGGTGAACGCATCCAGCAACGCATGGGTGGTGAGGACCAGGAACATGGCGAGCCACCAACGGCGCCACTGGGCCATTTCACCGTGCAGGCGCGCCACCAGCCACGCCAGCGGGAAGGCGGCGAGCAGGTGATAGAACAGCGCGTGGGTTTCGGCACGGTGCAGCACCATGTTGAGCACGGCATCGCCGTGGTCCAGCAGCGCGTCCAGGTCGGGCAGTGTGCCCACGATGCCGCCCCACAGCGCGGCCTTCCAGACGGCCGTGCGTCGCCCCATCACGGCCATGCTGACCGAGGCGCCCAGGGCGATTTGCGTGAGCGAATCCATGGTGTGTGCTTCTGTGCTTGATCAGCCCCGATGGTATGCGGGCTTCGATGCCCCCACAGGGCTTCAGGCGTTGGGGCCAGGGGGCAGCAGCGCCGCCGCCGCGGCGGCCTTCACCGCCTGGGTGAGCCGCTGGGCGGTGGCCGGTTCCCGTTCCCAGTGGTGCCAGTACAAGGCCACGTCCACGGGAGCGTCCGGCAGCACCTCCACGAGCGGTGGGCGCCCCTTGCGCTGCTGCAGATGCAGCTCCGGCACCATGCCCCAGCCCATGCCCAGTTCGATCGCGGTCTCGAACGCGTCGATCGCCGGCGTGAAGTGGCGTGGATAGCGGGCCTCGCGCAGCTGGAAATACCGGTGCAAAAAAACGTCTTGCAAGGCATCCTTGCGGTTGAAAATGATGGCGGGTCGGCTCAGTAGCCGGTGTGGCGTGACCCGGCCTGCGGGCGTGCGACACAGCTCGGCCAGGGCGGGCGTGGCCACGCAGCGGTAACGCATGATGCCCAAAGGCTCGGCCACACAGCCGCGCATGGGCTGGGCGAGCGTGCTGACGCAACCCGTGACCTCACCGCTCTTGAGGGCGTCGTGGGTGTGGTCCTGGTCATCGATGAGGATGTCGATCAGCAAGTGATGCCGCTGCACAACGGGCGCGACGCCCGGCAAAAACCAGCTCGCCACCGAGTCGGCGTTGATGGCGACCGACAGACTTTGCCAGCGTACGCGCGACGTGCCTGCGCTGCCGGGGTCGGCCAGCTGGGCGAGCAGATCGGCCTCCATGAGCTGCACCTGCCGCACGTGCGTGAGCAGCGCCTGGCCGGCCGGGGTGGCCCGTACCCGCTTGCCCCGCACGAGCAGCCGCTGGCCCAGGGCTTCTTCCAGCGATTTGATGCGCAGCGACACCGCCGCCACCGTGAGCGACAAAGCCTTGGCGGCGCCGCTGAAGCCGCCTTGTTCCACCACGGCGGCGAGGGCCTCGAGTTGCCTTGCATCCAGCATATTAAATAAATCTTGACCACTCAAAAAAACTATTGAATAAGTTTAATTGCTGGCGCTTCTTCTGCACACTACCGTCCACAATCCACCAACCACAGCCGGAGTGATCCATGACCCTGACCACCCCCGCCTTCACCGCTGGCATGGTGTTGAGCATCTCGCTGATCATGGCGATCGGCCCGCAGAACGCCCATGTGCTGCGCGTGGGCCTGCGTCGCCAGCACCTCTGGTTGACCATCGCCGTGTGCGCCTTGGCCGACATCGTGCTCATCGCCTTGGGTGTACTGGGGCTGGCCCGGCTCGGCGGGCTGTCCGACAAGTTGCACGGTGCGCTCGTGGGCGCCGGGGTGCTGTTCCTGTCGGTGTACGGCTGGAAGGCGTTCCAGCGCTTTCGCTCGCCGGTGGCCGGGGAGTTGCCCGTGGCCGGTGCAGCGCCGCTGGCCGAGCCGGTCACGGCGCGCCAGGCCATCTTGTCGGCGCTGGCGTTTTCCTGGCTGAACCCGCATGCCTGGCTGGACACGGCCGTGCTGATCGGCACCGCCTCGCTGGCCTATGGCCAGGGCAGCACGGTGTTTGGGTTGGGCGCCGCAGTGGGCTCGGTGGTGTGGTTTATCGGTCTCGGTGTCACCGCCTTCTGGCTGGGTCGTCGCCTGAATTCCTTGCGGGTCTGGCGCGTGCTCGATGCCTTGGTGGCCTTGATGATGTGGGGCGTGGCCGCTGTGCTCTTCGCCAGCCTGTTCCGCTGACTTCCTATTGATTGAAGGCAATTGCCATGAGTTTGCAAACACACCCCACCCGATCCGAACGGGCCCCGGTCACCGTTTTTGGCCCGGACTTCCCCTTTGCCTACGACGATTGGTTGACCCATCCCGCTGGCCTGGGGCAATTGCCCGCCAGCCGCCACGGCACCGAAGTCGCCATCGTCGGCGCCGGCATGGCGGGGCTCACGGCCGCCTACGAGCTGATGAAGCTCGGCCTCAAGCCCGTGGTGTACGAGGCTTCGCGCATGGGCGGGCGGCTGCGTTCGCAACCCTTTGAAGGGGGGCAGGGCGTGATCGCGGAGCTGGGCGGCATGCGTTTCCCGCTGTCGTCCACCGGCTTCTACCACTATGTGCACACGCTGGGCTTGCAGAGCCGGCCGTTTCCCAACCCGCTCACGCCCGCCGCCCGATGCACCGTGGTGGACCTGGAGGGCGAGACCCACTGGGCACGCACGCTGGCCGACCTGCCCGCGCTGTTTCGCGAAGTGGCCGATGCCTGGGCCAGCGCCCTGGAGGAGGGTGCCGGTTTCACCGAACTGCAGACCGCCATACGCCAGCGCGACGTGGCGCGCGTCAAGGCGCTCTGGAACCAACTGGTGCCGCGTTGGGACGACCGCACCTTCTACGACTTCGTGGCCCAGTCGAGCGCCTTCCAGCGGCTGAGCTTCCACCACCGCGAGGTGTTCGGCCAGGTCGGCTTCGGCACCGGTGGCTGGGACTCGGATTTCCCCAACTCCATGCTCGAAATCCTGCGCGTGGTGCTCACGGGCTGCGACGAGAACCAGCACTACATCGTGGGCGGGGTGCAGCAGGTGCCCATGGGCCTGTGGCGGCACGCGCCCACCGCCCTGCACCACTGGCCGCAGGGCACCACGCTGGCCCGTTTGCACCAGGGTGCGCCGCGCCCGGCGGTCAAGGCCATCCAGCGTGCGGCCAACGGCCAGCTGGAGGTCACCGACGCCTGGGGCACCGCCCGGCGCTACGACGCCGTGCTCGTCACCTGCCAGAGCTGGCTGTTGACCACCCAGATCGCCTGCGAGGAATCGCTGTTCTCGCAAAAGCTCTGGATGGCGCTGGACCGCACCCGCTACATGCAGTCGTCCAAGACCTTCGTCATGGTGGACCGACCCTTCTGGAACGACCTGCGCGACAACGGCTGGCCCGTCATGGGCATGACCCTGACCGACCGCCTCACACGCGGCACCTACCTGTTCGACAACGGCCCAGACAAGCCGGGCGTCATCTGCCTGTCCTACGCCTGGATGAGCGACGCGCTCAAGATGCTGCCCTACGACACCCCCAAGCGGGTGCAGCTCGCGCTCGACGCCCTGCGCAAGATCTACCCCGACGTGGACATCGCCAGCCACATCATCGGCGACCCGATCACCATCTCCTGGGAAGCGGACCCGCACTTCCTCGGCGCCTTCAAAGGCGCCTTGCCCGGCCATTACCGCTATAACCACCGCATGTACGGCCATTTCATGCAGCACGACCTGCCCGAGCGCGAGCGCGGCATCTTTCTCGCCGGGGACGACATTTCCTTCACCCCCGCCTGGGTGGAAGGGGCGGTGCAGACGGCGCTCAACGCGGTCTGGGGCATCGTGCACCACCTCGGCGGCCACAGCGCGCCGGGCAACCCGGGGCCGGGTGACCTGTACCCGCAAATCGGGCCGATCACCCTGCCGGAGTGAACCGCATGCGCGTTGCCCTTTGGCAGAGTCCCCACCCGCCCGCTGGCGACACGGCCCATGCCCTGAAAGCCCTGGCCGAAGCCGCTTCGGATGCCGCCGCCCAGGATGCGGATTGGCTGATCACCCCCGAAATGGCGCTGACCGGCTACCTGATCGACCCGGCGCGCCTGCATGCACTCGCCGAACCCGCCGATGGGGCGCTGGCGCAGGCGGTGGCCCGCATCGCGCGGCAGCAGGGCATCGGTATCGTCTACGGCTGGCCCGAAACCCACCCCCAAGGTGGCAAACCCTACAACGCCGCCCAGGCCATCGGGCCGGAGGGGGAGCGCCTGGCCGTGCACCGCAAGGTCCACCTGTTCGGGCTGGCGGACGCCGAGCGCTTCTCCCCCGGGGACGCGGTGGCCGCGCCTTTTGACTGGGGTGGCCGCCGGCTGGGGATGCTCATTTGCTTCGACGCCGAACAGCCAGCAGCCGTGCGGGAACTGGCCCGGCAAGGTGCCGAGGCGGTCCTGGTGCCCACCGCCAACATGCTGCCCTACGACGACGCGCCGCTGCTCACCATTCCCCGGCTCGCTGCGGCGTGCCGCGTGGGGGTGGCCTATGCCAACGCCTGCGGGGCAGAAGGCACCACCCGCTACGGGGGACTCAGCACCGTGGTGGGCCCCCATGGCGAGGTGCGGGCGCGTGCCGGTCGGGAGGCGGTGTTGCTGGTGGCGGATTGGCTCGTTTGAAGGGGCCTGCCGTTCGGTGTCTGAACATCGGCCGCGAAAAGACCGTCATGCCGCTCGCGACCAAAAATCCCGCTGGCTGTAATGTGCCTTGAGGAAGTCGATCCACAGCCGCACGCGCAGTGGCAGGTGTTTGCGCTGGGGGAACACGGCGTAAATGCCGTTGGGGGGCGCGGCGAAATCGTCGAGTACGCTCTGCAGCCGCCCGGCAGCGATGTCGGACTCCACCTCCCAGATGCTGCGCCAAGCAATGCCGTAACCGGCCAGACACCATTCGTGCAGCACCTGACCGTCTGAGCAGTCGAGCGGGCCGCCGGGGCGCAGGTGGATCAGCGCCCCGCCTTTGCCATCGGCACCCGGTGGCAACTGGAAGGCCCAGCCACGGGTTTGGGACGCGTCCGACGACAGGGTCAGGCAGTCGAAATGCACCAGATCGTTGGGGTGCCGCGGCAGGCCGTGTTGCTTCAGGTATCGTGGCGTGGCCACGCACAGGCGCCGGTTGTCCGCTAGGCGAACGCTGACCAACGACGAGTCCGGCAAGTCGCCGACGCGGACCGCGCAGTCGTAGCCTTCGGCCGCCAGATCGATGACGCGATCACTGAGGTTGAGCGAAATCGTCACGTCCGGGTGGCGCTCCCGGAACAAAGGCACCAAGGGGGCGACGTGACGCCGGCCGAAGCCCGCCGGTGCGGTCAGGCGCAGGTGTCCGGTCGCCTTCATGCCGCCTGCGCTCACGCTCGCCTCGGCGTTGGCCAAGTCGGTGAGCAGCCGCTGGCAGTCTTCCAGAAAGGCCGCACCCTCGTGGGTAAGGGTCAGGCGCCGCGTGGTGCGGACCAGCAGCTTGACACCCAGGTAAGCCTCCAGCGCGTCCAGGCGTCGCCCGACGATGGCCGGCGCCACGCCTTCGCTGCGCGCAGCGGCGGTCAAAGTGCCGCGCGCGGCCACGTTGACGAAGGTCTCGATGGCTTTGAGTTTATCCATTCAGAGGCATGGCACGATTGAACGCCTCAAGGCGCATATTGATCTCCCAGCTCTGACTATTATGCATATAAAAGTCAAAAGTGATTGGCGTCGAACGCCTCAAAAATGCGGCCGAAACTCGCTTACAGTGAAACCATGGTGCGCAGCTCCATGGCCCGCTGCGACCGCCCGTTTCTGATTCTGGAGTTCTTCATGTCCGCATCCCGCACTCCTGTCGGCCGCCTGCAGGTGGCCACCGCCCTGTACGAATTCGTCAACCAGCAGGTGTTGCCCGGCACCGGGGTAGACCAGGCCGCGTTCTGGGCCGGTTTCGACGCCATCGTGGCCGATCTGGCCCCCAAGAACATCGCCCTGCTGGCCGAGCGCGACCGTCTGCAGGCCGAGCTGGACAAGTGGCACAGCGCCAACCCCGGCCCGATCACCGACATGGCCGCCTACCGCCAGTTCCTGGAAACCATCGGCTACCTGGTGCCTGCGCCCAGCGACGTCAAGGCCAGTACCGCCAACGTGGATGCCGAGCTGGCCGTGCAAGCCGGCCCGCAGCTGGTGGTGCCCATTCTGAACGCCCGCTACGCGCTCAATGCCGCCAACGCGCGCTGGGGCAGTCTGTACGATGCGCTGTATGGCACCGACGCGATTCCCGAGGCCGATGGCTGTGAAAAAGGGCCGGGCTACAACGAAAAGCGCGGCGCCAAGGTCATTGCCTTCGCACGGCACTTCCTCGACCAGGCCGCGCCACTGGCCAGCGGTTCGCACGCCGACGCCACGGCCTATGCCATCGTGGGCGGAACCCTGCAAGTGAACCTGAAGAACGGCGGCAGCACCGGCTTGAAAGATCCGGCCCAATGGGTGGGTTACCGAGGCGATGCGGCGGCGCCCAAGTCGGTGCTGCTGGTGCACCACGGCAACCACATCGACATCGTCATCGACAAGACCACCCCGATCGGCCAGACCGACCCTGCCGGTGTGGCCGACGTGGTGCTGGAAGCGGCGTTGTCCACCATCCTCGACCTGGAGGACTCCGTGGCTGCGGTCGATGCCGAGGACAAGATCCTGGGCTACCGCAACTGGCTGGGCATGCTCAAGGGCACATTGACCGAATCGTTCGAAAAAGGCGGCCGCACGATGACCCGCGGCCTCAACCCCGACCGCGTCTATACCGCTCCCGATGGCAGCGTGCTGCGCCTGCATGGCCGCAGCCTGATGTTCGTGCGCAACGTGGGCCACCTGATGACCAACCCGGCCATCCTGTACACCGCCGCCGACGGCTCGGTGAAGGAAATTCCCGAGGGCATCATGGACGCGGTGATCACCACCACCATCGCGCTGCACGACCTCAAGGGCCACGGCAAACTGCCCAATGGTGAGCCGATCCGCAACAGCCGTACCGGCAGCGTCTACATCGTCAAGCCCAAGATGCATGGGCCCAAGGAGGTGGCCTTTGCCGTCGAATTGTTCGGTCGCGTGGAGCAGTTGCTGGGCCTGCCTGAGAACACCGTGAAGCTCGGGATCATGGACGAGGAGCGCCGCACCAGCGTGAACCTCAAGGCCTGCATTGCTGCGGCCGCCAGCCGCGTGGCCTTCATCAACACCGGCTTCCTGGACCGCACCGGCGACGAAATACACACCGCCATGCTGGCCGGCCCCATGGTGCGCAAAGGCGACATGAAGACCAGCGCCTGGATTCAGGCTTATGAGCGCAACAACGTGCTGGTGGGCCTGCGGTGCGGGCTGCGCGGCCGAGCGCAGATCGGCAAGGGCATGTGGGCCATGCCCGACCTCATGGCCGCCATGCTGGAGCAGAAGATCGGCCACCCCAAGGCCGGCGCCAACACCGCCTGGGTGCCCAGCCCCACGGCGGCCACGCTGCACGCGCTGCACTACCACCAGGTCAAGGTGTCTGACATCCAGCAAGAGCTGGAGAAGATCGACGCCGACGCCGAGCGCGACAACCTGCTCACCGGGTTGTTGACGGTGCCTGTGACCGCCACACCGAACTGGAGCGATGCAGAGAAACAGCAGGAGCTGGACAACAACATCCAGGGCATTCTGGGCTACGTGGTCCGCTGGGTGGACCAAGGTGTGGGCTGCTCCAAGGTGCCCGACATCAACGACGTGGGCCTGATGGAAGACCGCGCCACGCTGCGCATCAGCAGCCAGCACGTGGCCAACTGGCTGCACCACGGCGTCGTCACCGAGCAGCAGGTGCGCGACACCTTTGCCCGCATGGCCGCCAAGGTGGATGCGCAGAACGCGGGCGATCCGGCCTACAAGAGCCTGGTGGCCAACCCCAACGGGGCGGCTTTCCAGGCCGCGCTGGACCTGGTGTTCAAAGGCAAGGAGCAGCCCAGCGGCTACACCGAGCCGCTGCTGCACGCCTGGCGCCTCAAGGTGAAGGCTGGGCAGGCCTGAACTCGATCGTCCTTGCAGGCTGTGGAATCGACGCCTGCAAGGTCGGGATGCCGAGCCTGTGGTCAGGCAAAGAACCTGCGCAGCGCCTCGGCGGTTTCGGCAGGCAGTTCTTCGGGGATGAAATGGCCTGCGGGCAGGGTGTTGCCTGACACCTTGCCCTTGCATTGGGCCTGCCAGAGTTCCAGCGGGCGGAACAGCCGCTGCACCACGCCGCGCTCGCCGCACAGCACCAGCATGTCGCAGGCGATGCGTTCACCACGTGCGCGGCTGGCGGTGTCGTGTTCCAGGTCGATACCGGCGCTGGCCCGATAGTCCTCACAGGCACTGTGGATGGCGTGTGGCCGGCAGAAGCACCGCTCGTATTCGGCCAGCGCCTCGGGCTCCAGATGGTCGAGGCCCTGACCGCCCCAGCCTCCGAGCTTGGCGTGCAGGTAGTCGATGGCGCAGCCGCCGATCATGGTTTCGGGCAAGGGCGCGGGCTGGATCAGGTGAAACCAGTGGTAGTAGGCGCGGGCGAAGGCCATGTCGGTGCGTGCGTACATGTCCAGCGTGGGCGCGATGTCGATGACACAAAGCTTGCGCACCCGCTGCGGATGGTCCAGTGCCAGCCGATGGGCCACCCGTCCACCCCGGTCATGGCCGCACAGGAACGCCCGCTCGATGCCGAGGTGGTCCAGCAAGGCCACCACGTCGGCGGCCATGGCCCGTTTGCTGTGCGCAGCATGGTCGGGGGCGTCGGGCACCCGGGCGGCGGAATCGCCATAGCCGCGCAGGTCCGGCAGGACGAGACGGTAGTGCCCTGCCAGCGCACGGGCCACCCGGTGCCACATCACGTGGGTTTGTGGAAAGCCGTGCAGCAGCACCAGGGCCGGGGCATGAACGGGCCCCCCGATGCGGTAGTGCACATGACTGTCTGCCAAGGGCAGGGTGTGGGCCTCGAAGTGGTCGAACCACGGTGGCGATGAGGAGGTCATGAGCGTAGTGTCTCAGATCACATTCGACAGCGTGAACATGACGGCCGAGCCCAGCGACTGTTCCAGCGCATCCACCGGCACCTTCATCTTTTCCGCCATCACGGCGGTGTCGCCGTCCTTCGGATCCCTGGCGCGGGCACGCGGCACCACCAGCCGGAGCACCGCCAGGTCCGGGTGCAGCGCGGCCAGGTCATGGCGCAGCTGCGCGATGTCGGCAGGCGGGTTGTCCTCGTCCAGGATCAACAGCTGCACTGAGCGGTCGCGCATCGCGGCCAGCGTCTGCGCCGCGCTGGCCACCCCGTCGGCGGACACACCCAGTTGCTTGACGATGCCCAGCGCCCGCAGCCGTGTGTCGGGTGAGGCGGAACACACCAGCACGTACGCGCCGCTGACGGTCTTGAACACGGTCGAGGGCGCACCATCGGCCCGGTCGTGGCCCGGGTCGGCCGACGGCTCGGGGGTGAGCACCCGCTTGAACCACGCGGTCAGCTCGACCCCATCGGGTGCCACCGCGCGTTGCAGTTCGATGCCGCCGTCGGTCGCGGCGATCTGGCGCAACAGCAACCACTGGATGTTGTCCATGAACACGTCCGCCTGGGAGGGAGCAGCGTCGGTGCGGATTTTCATCCGCAGGCGGGCGCGGGGCGGATCGGCGGTCCGTTCCAGTTGCAGGTCGATGTGTCCGCCGAGCCGCACGCTCCAGTCCAGCATGGCTTGCGCCAGGCTGTAGCCCAGGGTGGGGTCGATCAGCAATTCGGCCAGGCGGAACTTGCGCCGCACGGTGATGCCTTGCAGGGCGAGCTCATCGCGGCGTTCCTGGAGCACGGATTCGACCACGAAGGCGAGGTCGATCTTCTCATGCGACTGGCGCACCCGCCCGCTCTGGAAGCGGATGATTTGCTGGGCATGCATGCCACAGTGTTTCAGGCGTTGTGCGGGCATGGTGAGGACCTGACACTCGGCCGGGGTGAGCTTGCCCCGTTGCACCAGCAGCTCCAGGCCGCGCAACAAGGCATCCACCGATTCGATGGCCTGATCGGTGATGGCCGCCACCAGTTCCGGCCAATGTTCGGCCATGCGCCAAGCCGCGTCCTCGGCGGGGCCGGCCGGCAGATTCTGGGGGGTGGCGTCATTCATCAGCGGGGAGCGTAACGCAATCGGCGGGGCGGCGGAAGAGCCGGCTTGTGCCATCTTTGCCACAATAGCGGAATGACCCTGAACGCCGCCCCCTACCCGCTGTCGCGTCCGCGCCGCTTGCGCCGCGACGTGTTCACCCGCAACCTGGTGCGTGAGCACCGCCTCACGGTGCACGACCTGATCTACCCGGTGTTCGTGCTGGATGGCCGCAACCGTCGTGAAGCCGTGGCTTCCATGCCCGGTGTCGAACGCCTGAGTCTGGATCTGCTGCTGCCGGTGGCCCAGGAGTGTGTGGAGCTGGGCATTCCGGTGATGGCGCTGTTCCCCGTCATCGACCAGTCCCTCAAGACGCCCGATGGCCGCGAAGCCTACAACCCCGACGGCCTCATTCCCCGCGTGGTGGCCGAGCTCAAGGCCCAGGTGCCCGACCTGGGCGTGATGACCGACGTGGCGCTGGACCCCTACACCAGCCACGGGCAGGACGGCCTGCTCGACGAGCACCACTACATCCTCAACGACCCCACGGTCGAGGTGTTGGTCAAACAGGCCCTGTGCCAGGCCGCCGCGGGTGTGGATATCGTCGCCCCCAGCGACATGATGGACGGGCGCATCGGTGCCATCCGCCAAGCGCTGGAAGCGAACGGCCACGTGCACACCCGCATCATGGCCTACAGCGCCAAATACGCCAGCGCCTTCTATGGCCCCTTCCGTGACGCGGTGGGCAGCGCCGCCAACCTGGGCAAGGCCGACAAAAAGGTCTATCAGATGGACCCCGGCAACACCGACGAGGCGCTGCGCGAAGTGGCGCTCGACATCGCCGAGGGCGCCGACATGGTGATGGTCAAGCCCGGCATGCCCTACCTGGACGTGGTGCGCCGCGTCAAGGACGCGTTCAAGGTACCGACGTTTGCCTACCAGGTCAGCGGCGAGTACGCCATGCTCAAGGCCGCCGCAGCCAACGGCTGGCTCGACCACGACGCCGTGATGATGGAGTCGCTGCTGGCTTTCAAACGCGCCGGGGCCGACGGCATCCTCACCTACTTCGCCCGCGAGGCCGCGCGCCTGCTGCGCCAGGGCTGAGGCCGCTTCGCCCCGTCCCATGCGCACCTTTTTTCTTCAGGGGCATCAGGTCCGCGAGCACACGGGCTGGCTCGAGGCGCTGCCCGACGAAGGTTTCGTCTGGGTGGCCATGGAGCAGCCGGCATTCGAGGCGCAGCTGCGCGACGTCCAGGCGATGCTGCAGCGCCTGTGCGGGACCACCCTGGTGGACCTGCATGTGTCCGATTTGCTGAACCCGTCACTGCCGTCCACCTTCGAGAGTACCGAGCGGTACGACATGCTCGTGTTTCGCCGACTGGCCCAGGCGTCATCGGCCGAGGCGTCGCGGCAAAACGGGCGGGCCAGCACCGCACAGCGACCGGTTCCGCGCGGCGGCATGCCGGTCTTGCGCCGGATCGACACCCGCCCGGTGGGCCTGGTGCGTTTCGATCGTCTGCTGCTCAGCGTACACCCGCCGGCGTGCGGCATTCTCGACGCCTATGCCGTCCGCCTGCTGGCCGCCGTGAGCCAGCCGCAGCAGGAGACGCACGAGCCCGGGCGCAGTGCGCCGGTGCGCGTCATGCCCAGCAGTCCGGCCGACCTCATGTTGCGCCTGGCCGGGCAGATGGTGGACGCCTACCTCGACCTTCGACGCGAATTCGCCCGCCAGCTGGACCACTGGCAGACCGAGCTGCTCGACCCGCGCAGCCGCTTCAACAACTGGCGCAGCCTGCTCGATGCCCGGCTGGCCTTGCACGAGCTGGACGAAATCAGTGAGGACCAGCGCGTCGCCCTGCTCGACTGGATCGCGGCACTTGCCGACTGGCCGGCACCCGACACACCGGCCGCGCGGCGCGAACGCGAACTGCTGCACGTGCGCAGCCGCGACGTGCTGGAGCACATCGAACGCGTGGTCCACCATGTGCGTCGGCTGGAGCAAAGCGCCGAGACCGCGGTGCAAATCCACTTCTCCGCCCAGAGCCACCGCACCAACGACATCATGCGCACGCTCACGGCGCTGACGGCGATCTTCCTGCCGCTGAACCTGATCGCTGGCATCTTCGGCATGAATTTCGAGTTCATCCCCTTGCTGCATGTCCGCTCCGGTTTCTGGCTGGCGCTGTTCGGCATGGGCCTGACGGCGGCGGCACTCGGCCTCTATTTCTGGCGCAAGCGTTATCTGGAGCGACAATACAGCCCATGAAGCACCTCCAACCTCGTGAAGCCTGGGCCTGGCTGCAGGCGCATGCCAGCGACCCGCCCGAGCAAGCGCCGCTGTTCGTGGATGTGCGCATGGAAATCGAGTCGCTGTACGTGGGCCGCCCCCCTGGCGTGGTGCATGTGGCCTGGTACGACTACCCCGACCTCACCCCCGACCCCGAACGCTTTGCCCGGCAGGTAGAGGAGGCAGCGGGCCGCAAGGACCGCCCCATCCTGCTGATCTGCCGCAGTGGCAAGCGCACGCTCGAC
Organism: Tepidicella baoligensis; assembly: GCF_013432195.1. GTDB lineage: Bacteria > Pseudomonadota > Gammaproteobacteria > Burkholderiales > Burkholderiaceae_C > Tepidicella > Tepidicella baoligensis. Next base: position 87,673 of record NZ_JACCDB010000008.1, read on the forward strand.
GCTGGCAAGGCGCTGGAAGACGCCGGGTTCACCGACGTGGCCCACGTGGTCCATGGCTTCGAGGGCGAGCTCGACGAACACTTCCACCGCTCCACCATCAATGGCTGGCGCCACGATGGTCTGCCCTGGGAGCAGATGTGAGCCGAGAGAGCGACCGGCTTGTGGCTTGACATCTCACCCACCCATGGGAACGACGCGGCGCCTGCCCCTGCGGACGCGGGGGTGGGGGATGCCTGCTTGGCCGTTCTGCGCGACGTTTTCGGCTATGAACGCTTCCGTGGTCCGCAACAGGCCATCGTCGAACACGTCGGCGCCGGTGGCGACGCGTTGGTGCTCATGCCCACCGGGGGCGGCAAGTCGCTGTGCTACCAGATTCCGGCCATCGTGCGGCATCGTGCGGGGCGAGGGGTCGCGATCGTCGTCTCGCCACTGATCGCCCTCATGCACGACCAGGTGGGCGCTCTGCTGGAGGCAGGGGTGAGCGCCGCCTTTCTCAACTCCAGCCTCAGCAGCGATGAGGCCGCCGACGTGGAGCGGCGCTTGTTGCGCGGCGACCTCACGCTGCTCTACGCCGCTCCCGAGCGCTTGACCACGCCGCGTTTCATGGCGCTGCTGCAATCGCTGTACGAGCGCGGGCTGCTCAGCCTCTTTGCCATCGACGAGGCGCACTGCGTGAGCCAGTGGGGTCACGACTTCCGGCCCGAATACCGGGGCCTGGCCGCGCTGCACGAGCGCTTCCCCGAGGTGCCGCGCATGGCGCTGACCGCCACGGCCGACGCCCTCACCCGGGCCGACATTGTGCATCACCTGCGGCTGGAAGAGGCCGAGCATTTCGTCAGCAGCTTCGACCGCCCCAACATCCGCTACCAGATCGTCGAAAAGAAAGACAGCCTGCAGCAGTTGTTGCGCTTCATCCGCGACGAACACATGGGCCCCAACGGTCACGACGCGGGCGTGGTCTATTGCCAGTCCCGGCGCAAGGTGGAAGACGTGGCGGCGCAACTGGCGGCCGCCGGGCTCAATGCCTTGCCCTACCACGCCGGGCTGGATGCGGCCACGCGCCAGCGCCACCAGGACCGCTTCCTGCGCGAGGAGGGCCTCATCATGGTGGCCACCATCGCCTTTGGCATGGGCATCGACAAGCCCGACGTGCGCTTCGTGGCGCATCTGGACATGCCCAAGAACATCGAGGGCTACTACCAGGAGACGGGCCGCGCCGGCCGCGACGGCGAACCCGCCAACGCCTGGATGGCCTATGGCCTGCAGGACGTGGTCAACCAGCGCCGCATGATCGACGAAAGCCCGGCCGCCGACGCGTTCAAGCAGGTGCTGCGCGGCAAGCTCGACGCCCTGCTCGCCCTGGCCGAGGCCACCGACTGCCGGCGCGTGCGCTTGCTGGGCTATTTCGGCGAATCGTCACAGCCCTGTGGAAATTGCGACAACTGCCTCCAGCCGCCGCAGACGCTCGATGCCACCGAGGCCGCGCGCAAGCTGCTCTCGTGCATCTACCGCGTGCAGCAGGCCAGCGGCACCGCTTTCGGCGCGGGGCATGTGATCGACATCCTGCGCGGCAAGGCGACGGCGAAGGTGCAGCAGCACGGGCACGACCGGCTCAGCACCTTTGGCATCGGCGCCCAATGGGGCGAAAGCGAATGGCGCAGCCTGTTGCGCCAGCTCATCGCGCGCGGCGCCGTGTGGGTGGATGGCGAGCACTTCAACACCCTGCGTCTGGCCGAAGGCGCGCGCGAGGTGCTGCGGGGAGAAGCCGCGGTCCGGCTGCGGGTGCCCACGGCAAGCGCGCCGCGCAGCCGATCCGGCGCACGCCAGCGGCTGGTGGCCGCCGAAGCCACCCTCACCCTGGCCGCGCGCGAAACGCTGGCCGCCCTCAAGGCCTGGCGGGCCGAAGTGGCGCGCGAACACAACCTGCCGGCCTACGTCATTTTTCACGATGCCACTTTGCGCGCCATCGCCGAACGCCAGCCCCAGCGGCTGGCGGATCTCCAGGGCCTGCCCGGTCTGGGGCAGAAGAAGCTGGAGGCCTACGGTGAAGCGGTGTTGCGCGTCGTCAACCCCGTGCGGTCCGTGGGTCGGCTTCACGGCCTGCCCCCAAACCCGCACAATCCGGTGTCATGATCACATACGACGATATCGAGGCGGCCGCCCGGCGCATCCAGGGGCAGGTGCTCGAGACCCCCTGCCTGGAATCCCGAACGCTGTCGGCGCTCACCGGTGCCCAGGTCTTTCTCAAGTTCGAGAACCTGCAGTACACGGCCTCGTTCAAGGAGCGGGGGGCCTGCAACAAGCTCAGCCAGCTCGATGCCGACGCGCGTGCCCGGGGCGTGGTGGCCATGTCGGCCGGCAACCATGCGCAAGGGGTGGCTTACCACGCCCAGCGCCTCGGGCTGCGCGCCGTCATCGTGATGCCGCGTTTCACACCCGGGGTGAAGATCGAGCGCACCCGGGGCTTCGGGGCCGAAGTGGTGCTGCATGGCGACTCGCTCGACGAGGCCCGGGCCTACGCCCGCGAGCTGGCCGAGCGTGAGGGCCTGACCTTTGTGCACCCTTACGACGATCCGGCGATCGTGGCCGGCCAAGGCACGGTCGGCCTGGAGATGCTGCGTGCCCAGCCAGACCTGGATACCCTGGTCGTGGCAACGGGCGGTGGGGGGCTCATCGGTGGCGTCGCCCTGGCCGCGCACGCCATCCGGCCGGACATCGAGATCGTCGGCGTGCAGGTGCAGCGCTTTCCCGCCATGGTCAATGCCATGACCGGCAGCCACTGGCCGCAAGGGCAGACCACGATCGCCGAGGGCATCGCCGTCGGCACGCCCGGCGAGCTGCCCAAGGCCATCGTGAGGGAGCATGTGGCCGACTGGTTGCTGGTGGACGAAGGCGACATCGAGCAGGCCATCGTGATGCTGCTCGAAATCGAGAAGACGCTGGTCGAAGGTGCGGGTGCCGCCGGCCTGGCCGCGCTGTTGCGGCATCCCCAGCGTTTCCGCGGCAAGCGGGTCGGCCTCATCTTGTGCGGCGGCAACATCGATCCCCTGTTGCTCGCCTCCATCATCGAACGTGGCCTGGTGCGCGCCGGCCGGCTGGCGCGCCTCCGCGTGAACGCCCGCGACGTGCCGGGCAACCTCGCGCGCATCGCCACCAGCGTGGCCGATGCCGGTGCCAACATCAACGAGGTGCGGCACCAGCGCGCGTTCAGCCTGCTGGCGGCGCAGAACGTGGAAATCGAACTGGTGTTGCAGACGCGCGGGCCCGAGCATGTGCAGCAGGTCTTGCAGGCTTTGCGCGACGCCGGTTTCGAGTCGGCGGTCATTTGATTAAAATCAAGCATCACACCGTATCACACCGCATTCAGGAGCCCCCATGAGCCAAGCCCCTCAGCACGAGCAGAACCCCGCCGAAGTCGATCCGGCCGAGGCCATCGTGGACGTCATCCCCTGGGTGCTGCCCTTGGCCGGCGCTTTGCTGATCTTCCTGTTGGCCTTCATCGCCGTCAGCATGGCTTGATCCTTCTTTCTTCGGTACCCCTCGTGACAAAGCCGGCACATGCCGGCTTTGTTGTTGAAGGGCGTGTGACTTCGCGGCATAGATCCATGCAAGTTTTGCATCGATTGACGCTGCCGATTTCATGCGTGTTTCATAAAATTCATGTTTCTTGCCCGTGGTGCGGGTTAGACAGCAGTCCCTCGGTCAAGAAAGGGATATGGAAAGCCTGATGCCATACCCTGAGATCGTCTGACTCCCGGAAGCGGCGTGGTCTTTCCACATCCGCTTTCTTACCTTCTGGAGTCGATCTCATGAACGCACCGGTGATGCAGGGCCTCGAATTGAATGTGCCCGATTACGTCAAGAACGCCAGGCTGATTGCCTGGGTGGCCGACATGGCCGCGCTGTGCAAGCCCAACCGCATCGAATGGTGCGACGGCAGCGACGAGGAGTACAACCGCCTGTGTGAGCTCATGGTCCAGGCCGGCACCCTCAAAAGGCTCAACCCTGCCAAGCGGCCGAATTCCTATCTGGCCTGGTCCGACCCCTCCGACGTGGCGCGCGTGGAAGACCGCACCTTCATCTGCTCGGAAAAACCCGAAGACGCCGGCCCCACCAACAACTGGATGGCCCCGGCCGAGATGCGTGCCACGTTGCACCCGCTGTTCGACGGCTGCATGAAGGGCCGCACCATGTACGTGATCCCGTTCAGCATGGGGCCGCTGGGTTCGCACATCGCCCACATCGGGGTGGAGCTGTCCGACAGCCCCTACGTGGTGGTGAACATGAAGCACATGACCCGCATGGGCCGTGCCGTGTACGACGTGCTGGGCGTGGACGGTGAGTTCGTGCCCTGCGTGCACACCGTGGGCGCTCCGCTGGCCGAAGGGCAGAAAGACGTGGCGTGGCCCTGCAACCCCACCACCAAATACATCGTCCACTACCCCGAAACCCGCGAAATCTGGTCCTATGGTTCCGGCTACGGCGGCAACGCACTGCTGGGCAAAAAGTGTCTGGCCCTGCGCATTGCTTCCACCATGGGCCGTGACCAGGGCTGGCTGGCCGAACACATGCTCATCCTGGGTGTGACCAGCCCCGAAGGCAAGAAATACCACGTGGCCGCTGCCTTCCCCAGCGCCTGTGGCAAGACCAACTTCGCCATGTTGATCCCGCCCGCCGCCCTCGGTGGTTGGAAGGTCACCACCATCGGCGACGACATCGCCTGGATCAAGCCCCACGCCGACGGCAAGCTCTACGCCATCAACCCCGAGGCCGGCTACTTCGGCGTGGCGCCCGGCACCAACACGCTGACCAACCCGAACTGCATGGCCAGCCTGAACCGCGACGTGATCTTCACCAACGTCGCGCTGACCGACGATGGTGACGTGTGGTGGGAAGGCATGGGCGAGGCTCCGGCCCATGCCATCGACTGGCAGGGCAAGGATTGGACCCCTGAAGACGGCAAGGCTGGCCGCAAAGCCGCCCACCCCAATGCCCGCTTCACCGTGTCGGCCACCAACAATCCGGCCCTGGACGCGGCTTGGGACGATCCGGCCGGGGTGCCGATCGACGCCTTCATTTTCGGGGGGCGGCGCTCCAACACCGTGCCACTGGTCACCGAGGCCCGGACCTGGATGGAAGGCGTTTACATGGCTGCCACCATGGGGTCCGAAACCACGGCCGCCGCCTTCGGTGCCCAGGGCGTGGTGCGCCGCGATCCGTTCGCCATGTTGCCCTTCTGCGGCTACAACATGAGCGACTACTTCCAGCATTGGCTCGACATGGAGCACAAGCTGGAGGAGTCCGGTCACACCCTGCCCAAGATCTTCTGTGTCAACTGGTTCCGCAAGGGCGCCGACGGCCAGTTCGTCTGGCCAGGCTATGGCGACAACATGCGCGTCCTCAAGTGGATGATCGACCGCATCGAGGGCAAGGTGCAGGGAGAAGACCACGCGTTCGGCATCAGCCCCACCTATGAAGAGATCACCTGGGAAGGACTGGATTTCAGCCGTGAACAGTTCGAGTCGGTGACCGACATGAACCCCGAGCACTGGAAAGCCGAACTGGCCATGCACGCCGAGCTGTTCGAAAAACTGGCCTATCACCTGCCTCAGGAGCTGGTCGATACCAAGGCCCAGATGGAAGCCCGGTTGACTCGAGGCTGAAGCAGCAGTCGCTAGACGACACGAAGGGCAGCCCGTTGGGCTGCCCTTGGCGTTTGTACCGCCCCGCCATAAGGCGGGATGCAAACGGATCAGATGTAGAACGGCACCACCCGGCGCTGGCCACCCAGTTCGACGACGACGCCATCGTTCCAGTGCCATTCGTGGGCCGTGGCGGTGGCTGGCATGGCCACCTGTTCGGGCAGACCGATCGGGGCCAGGGCTTCGCTGTGGGCGGCCGTGTCGGCACGGTCGCGGGCCGCTTGCAGGTCGGCCATCACCCGCGGATCGTGGCGTGCCAGCAACAGGTAGCGGGCTTCGGCACGCGCTTGGGCTCGGGCACGGGCCCACCGGTCGAGTCCGGCCACCACGCGCTGGGCGGTGCGGCGCGCAGTACCGGCCAGCAGCAGACTGCCGGCAAACACCACGGCCCACAAAGCCACCCACGTAGCCAGCAGGTGTTCGTCGGCCCACGAGGCCATGAGGCGATCGGCGGCCACGGCCAAGGCGGCTACGGCGGCGGCGAGCAGCAGTGCTGCCAGTGGCCGGTCGGTACGGCGAGTGGTGGCAGAGCGGCCGGCATTCGAAGCACCGCCGGCAGCGGTGTGATGGGAAGAAGATGCGAGTGCGGTCATGGCTGGCTCCTTTGCTGCAATGCAGCATCGATGAGATCGAATACTAGGGTAAACCCGCATGTCATGCAAATTTATTTTTATGATGCCTTATATTCACGAGAAGAATGAAAGATCTGAACTTTCGGACCCTCGACCTGAATCTGCTGCGGGTGTTCGACGAGGTGATGGCCGAGCGCAACCTCACGCGCGCAGCCCACAACCTGTCGATGACCCAGCCGGCGGTGAGCAATGCCTTGCGACGCCTGCGTGAACTCACCGGGGACGACCTGGTGCGCCGCAGCGGCTATGGCGTGGAGCCGACACCGCTGGCCATGACGTTGTGGCCCACCGTGCGCGAGGCCTTGCAGCAGTTGCGCGCAGCCTTGGCGCCCGGTGCTTTTGATCCGAGCACGGCGACCAGCCACTTCGTGCTCGCCATGGCCGATGCCACCGCGTCCAAGATCATGCCGGGGCTGGTGCACCTGCTCGACCGTGAGGCGCCCCAGGTGACCCTGCGCGTGCTGCCCCTGACCACCCGCGATCCGCGCGAACTGCTCGAGAGCGCAGGGGTGGACCTGGCGATCGGTTACTTCCCTGGCGTGCTCGCGGAACTGGGGGCATCCCACCTGCAGGAACACGTGCCCCGTTACCAGGCCCGCCGTCTGTACGACACCGAATACGTGTTGGTGATGCGCCAAGGGCACCCCTTGGCCGAAGGCCCATTGACCCTGGATGATTACTGCGCCGCACGCCACCTGCTGGTGAGTTTTTCCGGGCGTCCCTGGGGCTTCGTGGACGAGGCACTCGCGGCAAAGTCGCGCCGGCGTCGCGTGGTGCTGACGGTGAACCAGTTCTTCACCGCCGGGCAGGTCGTCGCGACCTCAGACCTGCTCACCGTGCTGCCCAGGCACTTCGTCGGCATGACCGGCCAGGAGCATGCGCTGGTGCATCGTCCGCTGCCACTGGACATGCCGCCGGTGCACGTGGACATGCTGTGGCACCGGCAAGCCCAGTCATCGGGGGCGCAGCGCTGGCTGCGCGATGCCGTCTGCCGCGCCGTGGCTTTGGAGGCCGAGGCATGAGGATCCAGCTGCTCAGCGATCTGCATCTGGAGGCCAACCCGGACTTCGTCGCGCAGCCCGCGCCAGGGGCCGACGTGCTGGTGCTGGCCGGCGACATCGGCTCCTACCAGGTTCGGCGTGACGGAACCGTGATGGACGAGCCCGACTGGGGCTTGCGCCGCTTCTCGCCTTTGCCGCAGCACGCTGGCTGGCCGGTACCGGTGCTGTATTGCCCCGGCAACCACGAATACGATGGGCTGGATTTCGACGCTGCCCATCGCGGTCTGCGCGAGGCCTGCGAGCGGCTGGGCATCGTCTGGCTGGAGCGGGCCGTGCACGTGATCGACGGCGTGCGTTTCGTGGGTGCCACGCTCTGGAGCGACTACGACGCCCTGGCCCAGCTGGCCCATGCCGGCCGCGGGCTGCCGGCCGACCCCTGGGCGCGTACCCTCAAGCTGCGCGAGCGCGCCTTTCGCGCGGCCAACCATTACCTGACCAAAATGCAAACCCAGCGCTATGGCCGACTGTTCGATGCCCAGGCCATGCGTGACGAGGCGCTGGCCGCCCAGCAGTGGTTGCGCGCGGCCCTGGAGCAGCCGCACGACGGTCCGACGGTGGTGGTCACCCATTTTGCCCCAAGCCTGCGCAGCCAGGACCCCCGCTACGGCGTGAATCCCGGCACGGCCGGTTTCTGCAACGCTCTGGACGACTGGCTGACAATGGCCGATGTCTGGCTCCATGGGCACCTGCACTGCGCACAGGATTACCGGCTCCACGGCTGCCGGGTGGTGGCGAATCCGCTCGGCTATGCCGACAAGGAAGAGCAGCAGTCCTTCCAGCCCGCCTGCCTCGTCGAGGTGTGAGCGCCGCGCGCAGGGCCGCGCCGCGCATCGGCGCGCGTGCCATTCACAGCGACAGGGGGTCGAGCGTCGCTTGGGCGGCTTGACGCAAGGCCAGGCTCAGGCCGTCGAGCAGGTCCGACGTCAGGTTCCAGCAATGCCAATACAGCGGCACCCGGTAATCGTGGCTGGGGGCCAGGTTGACCAGTTGCCCACGGTCCAGTAGCGGATCGACCAGCAGCCGGGGGACCACGGCAATGCCCCAGTCGGCGAGTGCGGCCCGGACCTGCCCTTCCGAGGAGGGAACGTACACCTGCTTGAGCGAAGCCCGCGCCAGCTCGAAGGCCTGACAGACGAAGTCACGCTGCAAATCGTCCTTGCGGTTGAAAGCCAGAAAAGGCACGCGGTGGAAGTTGTAGGGCGTGAGCTGGCCTTGCAGCGCCGCAGCCGCGAAACCCGGGGACGCCACGGCCACGTAGGGCATGGCCCCGAGCGGCTCCAGGCGGCAGCCGCGCAGGGCCTGACCCAGAGAGGTCACACAACCCATGACCTGACCTTTGCGCAGCCATTCGTGGGTGAAATCCTGATCGTCGTGAATGATCTCGATGGCCACGCCATCGCGGATCAGCGGGGTGATCGCCGGCAGGACCCAGGTGGCGATGCTGTCGGCGTTGACGGCGATGGCGATCCGATCCTCGTCGCGCTGGCCGCGGGTGGCGTTGGGGGCGAGCTCGCGCAGGTCGCGCTCCAGATCGGCGCGCAACAGCCGCATCATCTTGGCGTGCTTGAGCAACAGTTGCCCCGCGGCCGTGGCTTTGAGCGGGCGGCTGCGCACCACCAGCACCGCGCCGACCTGGGCTTCCAGCGCCCGCAGCCGCTGCGACACCGCCGACTGTGTGATCGACAGCCGCTGGGCGGCGCGCTCGAAACCGCCTTCCTCCACGATGGCCGCCAGGCATTCGAGCGCATCCGGATCGAAGGTGCTCATGCGCGTCTCCTGATCAGTTTTACTTATTGAAATGGCTTTAGTTTAATTCGACTTCACAGGTCTTGACGGATTGCGCATACTGCGGTTTTCTCGGGGATCGAGCAGAGGGATATGGTATGCGCGTCATCGTTCTGGGGGCCGGCATCATCGGCACGAGCACCGCTTGGCACCTGATGCGGCGCGGGCACGAGGTCACGCTCGTGGACCGCCAGCCTCAGGCCGCCCGGGAGACCAGCTACGCCAATGCGGGCCAGATTTCGGTGAGCTTTTGCGAGCCGTGGGCGAACCGGGAGGCGCCCTGGAAGGCGCTGAAATGGATGTTTGACCGCGAGGCGCCGTTGCTCTGGCGGCCGCAGTTCGACGCTGCCCAGTGGGCCTGGCTGCTGCGCTTCCTGAGCCAGTGCAACGACCGGGCATTCGAGCGCAACCTGGCCCAGATCGTCGCCCTGGGGCGCTACAGCCACGAAACCCTCAAGGCCATGGTGGCCGAAACCGGCATCGAATACCACCGCTCGCAGCGCGGCATTGCCCACTACTACGTGGACCAGCAGGCTTACGAGGGTGCCGGCAAGGCTGCCGAATTGATGGCGCGGCACGGGGTGCAGCGCCGCGTGGTGGACCGCGACGAGCTGCTGCGCATCGAGCCGGCGCTGCAGTCCTTCGCCCACCGCATCGTCGGCGGCACCTACACCCAGACCGACGAACACGGCGATGCCCGTGTGTTCACCGAGAAGCTGGCGGCGTTGTGCCACAACCAGGGGGTGCAGACGCTGTACAGCCACCGCATCGAACAGCTCGCGGTCGAAGGTGGCGCGATTCGGCGAGTGGTCATCAAGCATGCGCAGACTGGCATCACCAAGGTGCTCGAGGCCGACGCCGTCGTCGTGGCCTGCGGCTCTTACACGACCCCGCTGCTGGGTACCGTGGGCATTCGTGTGCCGATCTACCCCGGCAAAGGGTACAGCGCCACGTTGCCGCTGCGCGACCCGGCTCGCACGCCGCAGGTCAGCCTGATCGACGATGGCCGTAAAATAGCCATCTCTCGTCTCGGTGACCGGTTGCGGGTGGCGGGCACGATCGAACTCGCAGGGTTCGATCTCGCGCTCGACACCCCGTTGGCCCAGGCGCGCTGCCAGATGCTGGTGCGCCGCATCGAGGAGGTGTTCCCAGGCGCCGTGGACGCACGCCTGCCCGAGCAGGGTGGCGACCCCCAATTCTGGTGTGGGCTGCGCCCCGCCACGCCGACGAACATCCCCCTCATCGGTCGCACCCGCATTGCAGGGCTGTGGATCAACGCCGGACACGGAACGCTGGGCTGGACGCACGGAGCCGGATCGGGCCGTGCCCTGGCCGAGCTCATCAGCGGCGAACGCCCCGCCATCGCGATGCGTTTTGCCGGTGAGTCCGAGGCGGAGTACCAGCGGTTCGTCGGCTCGCCAGCGCCACGCGCCATGGCGTGAAGACGCGCCTGTCGTCCGCCACAAGCGGATCACAACAACATCGTTCGAGGAGACCCCTTTGAATCCGTCCATGACCCTGGACGAGCGCATCAGCTCGGCCGTACAACCCGTGTCCGACTTCGTCGCGGGCCTGATTTTCTATTCCGTGCCGGTGGCCGGCACCGCGTTTCCCCTGATCGTCGGCTGGCTGATCGTGGCCGCGATCGTGTTCACCTTCTACTTTCGCTTCATCCAGTTCCGCGGCTTCAGGCACGCCATCGACATCGTGCGCGGCCGCTACGCCGACCCCAAACACCCCGGCGAGGTGAGTCCGTTCCAGGCGTTGACGGCGGCCGTTTCGGGCCCCGTGGGGCTGGGCAACATCGCGGGCGTGGCGGTGGCGGTGGCTATCGGAGGCGCCGGCGCCACCTTCTGGATGATCCTGGCCGGCCTGCTCGGCATGGCCTCCAAGTTCACCGAAGTGACGCTGGGCGTCAAGTACCGCGACATCCGCAAGGCCGACGGCGTGGTGGCCGGCGGGCCCATGCGCTACCTCTCCAAGGGGCTGGCCGAGCAGGGCCGGGCGCGGCTGGGCAAGTTTCTCGCCGTGTTCTTCGCGATCTGCTGCATCGGCGGCTCCATCGGCGGGGGCAACATGTTCCAGGCCAACCAGAGTTTCCAGCAGGTGGTCAACGTCACCGGGGGCGCCAGCAGTCCGCTGGCTGGCCAAGGCTGGCTGTTCGGGCTGATCCTGGCTGTGCTGGTGGGGCTGGTCATCATTGGTGGCATCAAGTCGATCGCGGCCGTCACGGCCAAACTGGTGCCCGCCATGGCGCTGCTCTACCTCGGTGCCGGCCTGGTGGTGCTGGTGGTCCACGCTGACCACATCCTGTGGGCCTTCGGCCAAATCATCGCTGGGGCGTTCAGCGCCGAGGGCGTGGCCGGTGGCGTGGTCGGGGCCCTGATCCAGGGCTTCCGCCGAGCCACCTTCTCGAACGAGGCCGGTATCGGCTCGGCCGCCATTGCCCACTCGGCGGTTCGCACCGACCAGCCCGTCTCGCAGGGTTTTGCGGCGCTGCTGGAGCCGTTCATCGACACGGTCGTGATCTGCACCATGACGGCGTTGGTCATCATCATCACCGGCCACGTGACCGCTTCCGGCGTGACCGAGCTGGCCGGTGAGGCCCGTGGCGTGGCGCTGACCTCCGCCGCCTTCGCCAGTACCATCTCCTGGTTCCCCTATGTGCTGGCCGTGTGCGTGGTGCTGTTTGCCTTTTCCACCATGATCACCTGGTCCTACTACGGCTTGCAGGCGTGGACGTATCTGTTCGGCGACAGCAAGGCTGGCGGACCTGTCTTACAAGCTCATGTTCCTGGCTTTCGTGGTGATCGGCTCGACCATGGCCCTGGGCCCCGTCATCGACTTCTCCGACGCGATGATCTTCGCCATGGCGATCGCCAACATCATCGGCCTGTACTTCCTCATGCCCGTGGTCAAGCGGGAGCTGGAGCAGTACTGGGACGGCATCCGCAGCGGCCGCATCGTTCGCTTCCGCTGACCGAAACGGTCGGGCAACCATTGGGGCTGGTCCTGAAATCGGCGAGAATAACCGTTTCATGCGGGGTCGGCCGGCCAGGCCGGCGAGCCATCCACCACCATGCGAACATCAGGGGGTTTCTTTGGCCAAACGACTGCTCATTGTTGACGACAGCCGCGTCTCGCGCATGATCATCAAGGGCAAGGTGGCGTCGCTGCAGCCCGACTGGGAGGTGCTGGAAGCCGCGTCGGGCGACGACGCTGTCGCTCGGGCGCTGGACATCCGCCCCGATTTCGTCACCATGGACGTGAACATGCCCGGCATGAACGGGTTCGAGGCCGCCGAACGCCTGCTTGCCCTGTGGCCGCAAGCGCGCATCGTGGTGCTGACGGCCAACATCCAGGAAAACAGCCGCGACAAGGCGCAGACCATGGGCGTGAAATTCATCCCCAAGCCCGTGACCGAGGCCGCCATCCAGCAGGCGGTGGACCACTTCCTGGCCGCCGCATGAAGCTCGCGCCACTCGAACTGGACGCCCTCACGGAGCTGTTCAACATGGGGGTCGGCCATGCCGCCGACGCCCTGAGCCAACTGGCCGGCGAGCCCGTGCTGCTGAGTATCCCGGAGGTGCAGTTGCTGCCCAAGGCGGAGGTGATCCGACAGCTCACGCGGGGCGATGACAAGCGCGTGAGCGCCGTGCGTCAGGGCTTCCATGGGGATCTGGTCACCGACGCCATCCTCATGTTTCCGGCCGAGCAAAGCCTGCAGCTGGTGCAGATCATGGTGGGCGGTCAGGTGCCGCTGGAGGACCTGGGCGAGATGGAGCAGGAGGCCTTGGCCGAAATCGGCAACATCCTGCTCAATTCGGTGGTGGCCAGCCTGGCCGACAGCCTGGAGCTCACGCTCGACGGCTCCCTACCCGAAGTCGAACTCGGCGTGGTCTCCGACGTGCTCCTCGCCGAGCAGGACGTGGACGAGCCTCTGCTGAGCCTGCAGGTGCGCTTCGAGATCGCGACCCGCAGCATTCGCGGCTACCTGGCTTTCCTGCTCGACATGCGCTCCACCGGTCTGCTCGAAGAGCGGGTGGCGGCGTTCATCCGGCAGCTCGAGGGGGGTGATGCGTGAGCCTGGCTCAGGGTACGCCACCGTGGATGGCATGGGCGCTGGGCAGCGTCCAGGCCGGACTGCTGGTGCTTGACGAGTCGCTGGCCGTGGTTTTTGCCAATCCCTGGCTGCTGCGCCGGGCGCGCTTGCAGGCCGAGGACGTGCTCGACCGCCCGTTCTTCGAGGTATTCCCGTCGCTCAAGGGCAGCCATTTCGAACGGCGCCTGCTCGGCGCGCGTACCGTCGGCTTCCCTGCCCTGCTGTCGGAAACGCTGCATGCCTCGGCGTTTCCGCTCTACGCGCTGGCCGGCGACACCTCGCCGCAACGCCTGCTCAAACAGAGCATCCAAATCATTCCGATGGGCACGGCCCAGGCGCGCGAGGCCGGTGGACGCTACCTGATGATCCAGGTCTGGGATGTGACGCCTTCCGTCATGCGCGAGCGTCTGCTCAAGCTGCAAGCCGAGCGCATGCACGCCATGGCGCATGTGGACGCCCTGACCGACATTGGCAACCGGCGCCATTTCGATGCCATGTTCGACCGCGAGTGGCGCAACGCCCAGCGATCGCAGCAAAGCCTCGGGCTGGTGCTGTTCGATGTGGATCACTTCAAAGCCTACAACGATACCTATGGTCATCAGCGTGGCGACGAGTGCCTGCGCCTGGTGGCCAGCATCGTCGAGGCGCAGGCGCAGCGCCCGCGTGACGTGGTGTGCCGCTACGGGGGCGAAGAAATCGCGATGCTGCTGCCCGACACCGACCTGGCCGGCACCCTCCGGCTGGCCCATCGCGTGGTGGACGAGGTGCGCGCGCGTGACTTGCCGCATGAGGGCAGCCCCTTCGGCAAGGTGACGGTGAGCGCGGGGGTGGCGTGTGAATGCCCCACCTCTGGTTTGGGGGCCAATGCCCTGATCCTGCTGGCCGACCGGGCGCTCTACCAGGCCAAACGCCAGGGGCGTGACCGCGTGGCGGTGCTCGAACTCAGCACCGCCACGGCCAGTTGACCAGGGCATTGCCTCCTGCGTGACGCTTCGCCTGTGCGAACAAGGCACAATTCGCCCATGCTTCCCCCCACCGCCGACAGTTTCCGGGCCGCTCTTGGTCGCTTTGCCACCGGCGTGACCATCGTCACCGCCCGGTCCGACAGCGGAGCGCTGGTGGGGCTGACGGCGAACTCCTTCAACTCGGTGTCGATGTCGCCGCCGCTCGTGCTCTGGAGCCTGTCCAACCAGTCCAGCGCGTTGCCTGTATTCCGCCAAGGCTCGCACTACGCGATCAACGTGCTCAGCGCCCAGCAGCGCGAACTGGCCCAGCGCTTCGCCGCTCGGGGGGTGGACCGCTGGCAGGGGGTGGCCTATTCCGAAGGGGCTTGTGGGGCCCCGCTGCTCGACGGGGCCATTGCCACGTTCGAATGCTTCAACCGCAGCTTTTACGAGGAGGGAGACCACGTGATCTTCGTGGGCCAGGTCGAACGCTGCCAGCACCGCGCAGACGTGCGGCCCCTGCTTTACCACGGGGGACGGTTCTACACGGAGCACCCGCTGTGAGCGCCGCGCCGATACGCAAGGACCATCTCGACCGCCTCGCCATCACGCTGTTGCTGGTGTGCTGCGCGTTCTGGGGATTCCAGCAAATCCTCATCAAAACCACCGTGGCCGAAGTGCCCCCGCTGTGGCAGGCCACGCTGCGCTTCACGGGGGCCATGGTGTTGCTGTGGATTTGGTGTCAGTGGCGCGGGGTGCCCCTGTTCCAGCGCGACGGCACCCTCAAGGGTGGCCTGCTGGCTGGATTGTTGTTTGCCGGCGAGTTTGCCTTCATCTATATCGGGTTGCAGTACACCACGGCCTCGCGCTTGACCGTGTTTCTCTACACCTCGCCGTTCGTGGTGGCGCTGCTGCTGCCGCAGTTCGTGCCCAGCGAAAAGCTGCGTCCGCTGCAATGGCTGGGTTTGCTGGTGGCCTTTGCCTCGGTCGCAGTGGCCTTCAGCGAGGGCTTTACCCACTCCACCCGCACCCAGCTCATGGGCGACGCCATGGCGCTGGCCGCCGGCATCCTGTGGGGGCTGACCACGCTCGTGATTCGCACCACGATGCTGGCCCAGGCCAGCGCCGAGAAAACCCTGTTCTACCAGGTGGCCGTCACGGCCTTGGTGGCGCCGCTGCTGTCGCTGGCGCTGGGCGAAACCTGGCGTTGGGACTATTCCGGCCTGGCCTGGGGATCGATCGCTCTGCAAACCGTGATCGGGGCTTTCGCCAGCTACCTGACCTGGATGTGGCTGCTGCGCCACTACCCGGCCACGCAGATGTCGTCGTTCGTCTTCCTCACCCCGGTGTTCGCCCTGCTGTTCGGGGTTGGGTTGCTGGGCGAGCCGCTGACGCTGGCCCTGCTGCTCGCCTTGGTGGGCGTGGCCGCCGGCATCGTGTTGGTGAGCCGCAAGCGCTGACCAGCCGAGCGGCAGGGCGCGTCAACTCCTGCGCGCCAGGCCCAGGCGCTCAATGGTGGCCTTTTCGGCCGCGAAGGTTCGCTCGGCGTAGGCGGTGTAGTCGGCGGTGTTCATGTAGATGGTAGGCATGTAGAACTTGTCCAGGGTCTCGAGCACCTTGGGATCGTCCAGTGTCTGTTTGAAGGCGTCATGTAGCACCTGAACGACCGCCGGCGCCATGCCAGCTGGCCCGCCGATGCCGAAAGGTGATTCGACGATCGTGTCCCAGCCGCTTTCCTTGAGCGTGGGCACGTTGGGGAAGGCCTTGTTGCGCTGGCTGCCCAGGGTGGCCAGCAGGCGCAGCCTACCGCTTTGGACATGGGGCGCAAATTCGGTGGTGCCGCTCATGACACGGATGTGCCCGCCCAGGATGGCGTTCATGATTTCGGCCGAGCCTTTGAAGGGGATATGGTTGAGCTGGATACCGGCCTTTGCCGCGAACTCCTCAACGGCCAGGTGCGGCGTGGTGCCGGTGCCGGTGTGGCCGTATTCCAATTGGCCAGGATTGGCCTTGGCGTAGGCCACGAACTCCTGGATCGTCTTGAATGGCGCGTCGGCGGTGCAGACGATGCCGAAGGTGTAGCCGGTCAGGCAGACGATGTGGGTCAGGTCTTTCACCGGGTCGAAAGGCATGGGCTGCATGTGTGGCAGCCGGTAAATGCCCAGTGGCAGCTGCGTGATGTTGTAGCCGTCGGGGGAGGCGTTTTTCATGGCGCTGGCGCCCAGGGTGCCGCCCACGCCAGGGCGGTTTTCCACCATCACCGGCACGCCCAGCACGCGCGCAGCGCTTTCAGCGAAGGCGCGCATCACCGCGTCGCTGCTACCACCAGCTGGCCACGGGGCAATGAGTGTGATGGGGCGTGACGGGAATTTGGCCTGGGCCTGCGCTGTGCTGGAGAGCCAGATGGGGGCGGCCAGCGTGGCGCCGGCAGCGGCACTGAGTTGCAGGGCCTGGCGGCGGTTGAGGCGGGAGGGGGAGTGCGTCATGGTGGTCTCCTAGAGTTGTGGGCCGATGACTGGCGGCATCAAAAATGGTAAAGGAGCCTCCCGCGCGGCGATGAGGGAAACCCCGCATCCTTCCTCCACAGTGGTCGCCTTGGTGACGCTTGGAATGCGGGGGCGGTGCTCAGACGCGCACCGCCGCCTGAGCCAGGTGGCGCTGGGCAAAGGCCACATACCAGTCCAGGCAGCCGGGGTTGACCATGGCGTCGCGGTTCACCACCTTCTCGACCGGTTGGCCGAGCAGGAGTTTCTTGATTGGCAGTTCCTGCTTTTTGCCGCTCAGGGTGCGCGGAATTTCGGGCGCCGCCACGATGTCGTCAGGTACGAAGCGTGGCGACAGCGCGCTGCGGATGGCCCCGGCAATGCGCTCGCGCAAGGCGTCGTCCAGCGTCACGCCCGGGCGCAGCACCACGAACAGGGGCATGTAGCTTTCACGGCCCAGGTACTCCAGGTCCACCACCAGGCTGTCGAGCACCTCGGGCAGGGCCTCCACGGCCGCGTAGATCTCGCTCGTGCCCATGCGCAGACCGTGGCGGTTGATGGTGGCATCCGACCGGCCGTAGATCACGCAGCCGCCGTCGGCACCGATCTTGAGCCAGTCGCCATGGCGCCAGACGCCGGGGTACATGTCGAAGTAGCTGGAGAGGTAGCGCTGCTGGCCCGGGTCGTTCCAGAAGTACAGGGGCATGGAGGGGATGGGCTGCGTGCAGACCAGTTCGCCCACTTCGCCGATCAACGGCTGGCCGTCCTCACCCCAAGCCTCGACCGCGCAACCGAGCTGGCGGCACTGCATCTGGCCCGGTACCTGGGGCAGTTCACGGTGGCCACCGATGAAGGCGCCGCAGAAGTCGGTGCCGCCGGAGATGTTGCACCACCAGATATTCGGGGTGCCCAGGGCGGCGAACTGGGCCGAGCCCCAGCGCTGCACGTCTTCGGCCAGCGGCGAACCGGTGCTGCCCAGGGCGCGGATGCGCGTGAGATCGAAGCCTGCGGCTTGCAGGTTGGGCAAGTCCACGCCGGCCTTCATGCAGTTGGCGTAGTAGGCGGCACCGGCGCCGAAGAAGGTGACCCGGTGCCGGGCCGCGAAACGCCAGAGCACGTGCCAGTCCGGGTGTTCCTTGCTGCCGCCGGGGCTGCCGTCGTACAGAACGATGGTGGTGCCGCCGGCCAGCCCGGCCACCTGCGCGTTCCACATCACCCAGCCGGTGGAGCTGTACCAGTGAAAGCGTTCGCCGAAGCTGTTGGGCGCGTAGCTGGGACCGATGTCGTTGTGCAGGATCTTGGCCGCCAGCATGGTCATGAGGATGCCGCCGTGACCGTGCACGATGGGCTTGGGCAGGCCGGTGGTGCCACTCGAATACACCACCCACAGCGGGTGCTCGAAGGGCAGCCATTCGGGTTCGAAGGCGGCCGTGGCCGCGTTGTCGCGCTCGGTCAGGGCCTCGAAGTCGGTGGCGCCAGCCACACGTTCGGCGGCATAAGGCGTGCGCAGGGTGATGAGGTGCTGCACGCTGGGCAGGCCTGCGCGCAGCTCGTTCACGGTGGCGGAGCGGTCCAGCGGCTTGCCCCCGTAGTGCACGCCATCGGCGGCGATCAGCAGCTTGGGTTCGATCTGGCGGAAGCGGTCGAGCACGGCCGCCGTGCCCATGTCCGGGGCGCACACGCTCCAGATGGCGCCGATGCTGGCGCAGGCCAGGAACGCCACCACCGTTTCCGGGACGTTGGGCAAGTAAGCGGCGATGCGGTCACCGCGCTGCACGCCCATGTCCTTCATCGCCAGGGCCAGCGAGGCGATCTGCCGCCGCAGCTGTGGCCAAGTCAGCACGCGCACGCGGCCGCGTTCGTCCTCGCTGATGATGGCGGGCTGGCCAGCCGCATGGGCCGGGGCCGCATGGCGCAGCACCTGTTGCGCATAGTTCACCTGGGCCCCGGGAAACCAGTGGACGTTGGGCATCGGGCCCCCCTCGAGCACCGCCGTGTGCGGTGTGGGGGACTGCATCTGGAAGTAGTCCCAGATGCTTTGCCAGAAGGCAGACAGGTCGGTGGTGGACCAGCGCCACAGCGCGTCGTAGCTGTCGAACGTCAGTCCGCGCTGGTCGCGCAGCCAGTCCTGATACAGGCGGATCTGTGGGATGTACGGGGGGCGGTCGTTGGCGTTCATGGTCCTCGAGCGTAGCGCATAGGCACTGCGGCAGCTATCGCCCGCGCGTCAGTGGCCGATCAGGGTTTGCACGCATGTTCAAGCGGTTTGGACAGTCGTACAGTATTTGCACATGGAACCAGCCCAGACAGCCCTGTCCGGCACCCCGCCACGCCGGTCGCGCGCCCAGCGCGCGGCGGCTGGGCGCGAGCGGCCGGACCGCCGCCAAGCCATCCTGCTGGCCGCCGAGCGCCTGTTCGCACGCCACGGCTACCACGCGGTCTCGATCCGGCAGATCGCGCAGGAAGCGGGCGTGCCGCTGGCCCTGGTGGGCTACTACTTCGGCCAGAAACACGAGCTTTTCCACGCCATCTTCGAACACTGGCAGCCCACGGCGCAACGGCGTCTGGAACTGCTGCAACAGGCGCTCGACGACCCTGCCCGGCCGACGCTGGCGCGGGTGATCGAGGCCTTCGTGCGACCGGTGCTCGCGCAGCGCTCCAGCGCCGAAGGCGAGTACTACGCCCAGCTCGTGGCGCGCGAACTGGCCTTTCAGACGCCCGAGACGACGCGCGTGCTGGCCGACTACTTCGACCCGCTGGCGCAGCGCTTCATCGACGCGCTGATGGCCGTGCGGCCCGGCCACGACCGTGCCAGCGCAGCCTGGGCCTACCAGTTCGCGCTCGGCGCGCTGCTGCACCACATCAGCGACTACCGGGTCGAGCGACTGTCCGGCGGCCGCTGCCGCCTGGACGATCCCACCGCCGCCGACCGGCTGCTCGCTTTCATCACCGCCGGCATTGCGGCGGTCCTGCCTTCCCGTTAGTCCCCGCGCCGCCAGAGCGTACCCCAGCACCCCAGGAGACAACCATGAAGAGACGCCTGTTCCAATCCATCGTGTTCGCCGCCGCGCTTGGCGTCGCGGGGCTGTCCACCGCCCACGCGCAGCAGGTCATCAAGCTCACGGCCGCTGCGGGGCACCCACCAGTGTTCCTGTGGGTCAAGCTGCTCGACGAGTTCTTCATCCCCGAGGTGGACCGACGCCTCGCCGCCGCCAGCAACCGCCACAAGATCGAGTGGACCAAGGCCTGGGGCGGCACCCTGATCAAGCTCGGCAGCGAGTCGCGTGGCATCGCCGATGGCATCGCCGACATGGGCTTCGTGAGCACGCTATTCGAAGCCCCCCGCTTCCCGATGCAGAACGTAAGCTATGTAACGCCTTTTGGCAGCGACAACCTGGCCGTGGTAAGTGACACCGTGGCCGAGATGCAGGCGCGTATTCCCGCCATGAACGACGCCTGGGTGCGCAACGGCCTGGTCTATCTGGGCGGTGCGGCGCTCGACAACTACCACCTCTGGACCAACTTTCCCGTCAACTCGATCGACGACCTGCGCGGTAAGAAGATCAGCGCGCCCGGCCCATCGGCAAACTGGATCCGCAACACGGGGGCGGTGGCGGTGGCGGGATCGCTGACCACCTATTATGAGGACATCAAGTCCGGCGTATCCAATGGCGCCATCACCTTCGCCACCGGTGCCTGGGGTGCCAAGCTGCACGAGGTGGCACCGTACATCACCAAGGTGAGCTTCGGCGCCATGTACGCTGGCGGCGTGGTCATCAACAAGCGCCGCTTCGACGCCCTGCCGCCCGAGGTGCAGCAGGTGTTCCGCGACGTCGGCGTCGAGTACGCGAAGCGCTTCGCCGCCGCCCAAAGCGCGGCCGCCGACGCGCTGCTCAAACAGATGGAGGCCGCCGGAGCGAAGATCACCGAACTGTCGCCGTCCGAGCGCAAGCGCTGGGCCGACACCATCCCCAACGTTGCGCAGGCCTGGGCCGACGACCTGCAGTCCAAGGGAGCCCCGGGCCACGAGGTGCTCAAGGCCTACATGGACGGCCTGAAGAAGAGCGGCGCCAACCTGCCACGCGACTGGTCGGTCCGCTGAACGCCCATGACCGACCACAGCCGTACCACGCCGCCCTCGGCCGCGCACGTGGGGGCAGCGGACGCCTACAACCGCCCGCTGCCCTGGGGCCTGCATTGGCTGGTGCAGGGTCTCAACGCGCTTGGCACGCTCTGGATCATTGCGCTCATGCTGCTCATCAATGCCGACATCATCGGTCGCACAGGGTTCAACGCACCGGTGCGCGGGGTGACGGAGCTGGTCTCGCTGTCCATCGTCGGCATCGTGTTCCTGCAGCTCGCCGACACCCTACGCGCGGGCCGTTTCACGCGCGCCGATGTGATGCTCGACTGGCTCAAGCGCGAGCACCCGGTAGCAGCGGCCCGCCTGCAGGCGCTATTCCACCTGACGGGCGGCGCGCTGATGCTGGTCATCCTGTGGGCCGCCTGGGGACCACTGGTGGAATCGGTGCGCATCCGCGAGTACGTGGGTGCACTCGGCGACTTCATGGCGCCGGTTTGGCCGGTGCGCCTGATCATGCTTGTCGGCCTGAGCGTGACGGCCCTGACCTTCGTGCTGCTGGCCTTTGACGACCTGCAACGGGCCCGGTGGCTGGCTGGGCGGCGCGCTGGCGGGGGTGACGCATGACGCCCACCGCCGTCGCCCTGCTGTCGCTGGTGTGCATGCTGGGCCTGATTTGGGCCGGGCTGCATGTGGCGGTGGTGCTGGGACTGGTGTCCTTCGTCGGCATCTGGATCATCCGTGGTGATGTGGGCATCGCGGCCAACCTGCTGGCGCAGGCGTCGAGCGACGCGATCGCGAGCCACATCTTCGGCGTGGTGCCGCTGTTCGTGCTGACGGGCTTCCTCGTGGCCAAGGCCGACATCGGCAAGGACGCGTTCGAGGTCGCCAACCAGCTGTTCCGGCGCCTGCGTGGCGGGCTGGGCATCGCTACCGTGGCCTCGAACGCGGTGTTCGCGGCCATCACCGGCATTTCCATTGCCTCGGCCGCCGTGTTCACGCGCGTGGCCGTCCCGCAGATGCTGCGCTTCGGCTACCAGCCGCGTTTCGCCGTCGGGGTGGTTGCGGGTTCGTCGGTGCTGGGCATGTTGATCCCGCCGAGCCTGCTCATGATCCTGTACGGCTTCCTGTCGAACCAATCGGTGGGCGACCTGTTCACGGCCGGCATCGTGCCCGGGCTGCTGCTGGCCGGCGCCTTCACGCTGGGCATCGTGCTGATGGCGGCATGGCGCCCTGAATGGGTCTGCACCCCCGACCGCGGCCCCGCCGAGGACGGGCCCGACATGGGTTGGGGCACGATGGCGCTCAAGCTGCTGCCCAGCCTGCTGATGATCGGCTCGGTGCTCGGCGGCCTCTACGCTGGCTTCTTCACCGCCACCGAGGCCGGTGGCGTCGGCGCTGCCATGGCTATTCTCATTGCGCTGGTGCGGCGCAAGCTCTCGCTGCGCAGCCTGTGGGAGGTGCTCACCGAAACCGGGCACGTCACCGTTGCCGTGAGCTTCCTCATCATCTGCGCGAGTATCTACACACGCATGCTGGCGATGTCGGGCATGCCGCAGTTCCTGATGGAAACCATCGCGCAGGCCGGCTTGGGTCCGCTCGCTTTCCTGCTGGTGTACGTGGCCATCGTGATCGCGCTGGGCACGGTGGTGGACTCGTCGTCCATCCTGCTGATCGTACTGCCGCTGATGTTGCCGATTGCCGAGCAGCTCGGCATGAACCTGATCTGGTTCGGCATCGTCACCATCGTCGCGGTCGAGATCGGCTTGCTCACGCCACCGTTCGGCCTGTCGGCCTATGTAGTCAAAAGCGCGCTCAACGACCCGCGCGTCTCGCTGGGCGACATCTTCCGGGGCACCGCGCCCTTCACGCTCATCATGGTGGGGGTACTGCTCCTGCTCATGGTGTTTCCGCAGCTCAGCCTCATGCTGCTCTGAACCCCAACGGAGTTCCCCATGACCCGCCGCTTCATCGATTTGTCCATCTACCTCGAAAACGACGTGCTGTCGGACCCGCCGGCCTTCGCGCCGAAGATCCAGTACATCAACCACGAGCAGAGCTTCGAGCAGATCGCGCCCTTCTTCCCCGGCCTGAAGAAAGAGGATTTGCCCGACGGCGAGGGCTGGGCGGTGGAGCTGGTACAGCTCAACACCCATAACGGCACCCACCTCGACGCACCCTACCACTACCACAGCACCATGAACCAGGCGCTGGGCAAGAAGGAGCGCGCGATCTCGATCGACGAGGTGCCCCTGGAATGGTGCTTCCAGCCCGGCGTCAAGCTTGACTTCCGCCACTTCGACGACGGCTACGTGGTCACGGCCGCCGACGTCGAGGCCGAACTGCGGCGCATCGGGCACGCGCTGTCGCCACTGGAAATCGTCGTCGTCAACACGCGCGCAGGTTCACGCTACGGCCAGCCCGACTATGTGACCGCGGGTTGCGGTATGGGTTACGAAGCCACGATGTACCTGCTGGAGCGCGGCGTTCGGCTCACCGGCACCGACGCCTGGAGCTGGGATGCCCCTTTCGTCTACACCGCGCGCAAGTACGGGGAAAGCCACGACGCCAGCCTGATATGGGAAGGCCACAAGGCCGGGCGCGACATCGGTTACTGCCATCTCGAAAAGCTCCACAACCTGGAGGCCCTGCCCCCCACGGGCTTCTACATCAGCTGCTTCCCGCACAAGATCCGCGGCGCCTCGGCGGGCTGGACGCGGGCCGTGGCGATCTTTGACGAAACGCTCATGGCCTCGGCCTGAAGGAACACGCCCCATGCTGGACCACACGCACGAGCCTGCCGCGCGCAGCTGGCTCGACACCGCCAACTCCCCGGGAACCGACTTTCCCGTGCAAAACCTGCCGTTCGCGGTGTTTCGTCGCCGCGGCACCGCCGAGGGCTTTCGCGGCGGCGTCGCCATTGGCGACCAAGTGCTTGACCTGGCGGCGCTGGCGGCCGATCGCCCGTTCGATGGCCTCGCCGCCGAGGCATTGGGTGCGGCGGCCGGCGATACCCTCAATGACCTTATGGCGCTCGGCCCGCCCGCCTGGCGCGCACTGCGCTACGCCCTGTTCGCCCTGCTCGGCTCAGGTGCCAGCGAAACGTCGGTGCGTGCCGCTCGCGGCGCTCTCGTTCCCATGAACAGCGTCGAGTACGCGCTGCCCGCGCGCATCGGCAACTACACCGATTTCTACACATCCATCCACCACGCACGCAACGTCGGGCGCGTGATCCGGCCCGACGACCCGCTCACACCCAACTTCCAGTGGATGCCCATCGCCTACCATGGCCGCGCCTCCAGCGTGGTCGTCAGCGGCACGCCGTTTCGCCGGCCGATGGGGCAGGCAATGGCACCCGGGGCTTCCGCTCCGTTCTACGGCCCGTGCCGGCAGCTCGATTACGAGCTGGAGCTCGGTTTCTACATCGGGCCTGGCAACGCGCTGGGCGAGCCCGTTCCGATCTCGCAGGCGCGCGACCACATCTTTGGCATGTGTCTGCTCAACGACTGGTCGGCACGCGACCACCAGTTCTGGGAGATGGCGCCGCTCGGCCCGTTTCTGGGCAAGAACTTCTGCACCAGCGTATCGCCCTGGGTGGTGACGCTGGATGCGCTCGCCCCCTACCGCGTGCCGTTCGAGCGCCCGGCCGGCGACCCGCAGCCGCTCGGCTACCTCGACGATCCGGCCGAGCGCGCCGACGGCGGGCTCGACATCGCGCTGGAGGTCTGGCTTGAATCGGCCGCCCACCGCGCGCGCGGTCTGGCACCGCACCGCCTATCGGCGACGAGCTTTCGCCACCAGTACTGGACCATCGCCCAGATGCTCGCGCAGCACACCGTGGGCGGCTGCAACCTGCAACCCGGTGATCTGCTCGGCACCGGCACCATTTCGGGCCCGACGGCGCCCGAAGCGGGGGCCATCGTCGAACTCAGCCTGGGCGGCACCCGTGCCATCGAGCTCTCCAGCACCGGCGAGACACGTACCTTCCTGGAGGACGGCGACAGCGTCATCCTGCGCGGCTGGTGCGAGCGGCCCGGGGCGGCGCGCATCGGCTTTGGCGAATGCCGTGGCACGGTGCTCCCCGCTATGGCCTGAAGTCTCCTGCCCGGGGTACACCCTTTGCAAGCGCGGCAGGCGCTGGGCCTATCACATCGGCGTCAATCCTGACACGAAACTTGCCGTTCGGGCACAATCGCGCCATTTCACATTGAGGAGTGAGGTTCCCATGTTCCAATGGACGGAGAAAAGCCCGGCGGCCCTGCAGGCCGGCGGCGTCATCGGCCCCGACGAGCGCCTGCCCTGGGGTCAGACCACGGTGATGGGCGTGCAGCACCTGATCGCGATGTTCGGCGCCACGGTCCTGGCTCCGCTGCTCATGGGGTTCGATCCCAACGTGGCGGTGCTGATGAGCGGCATCGGCACGCTCATTTTCTTTGTCATGACCGGCGGCAAGGTGCCGAGCTACCTCGGCTCCAGCTTTGCCTTCATCGGGGTGGTGATCGCGGCGAGCGGCTACGCCGGGCCGGGCCCCAACGTCAATATCGGGGTGGCGCTGGGCGGCATCGTGGCCTGCGGCTTGCTCTACTTCATCATCGGGGCCATCGTGCATGTGGCGGGCACAGGCTGGATCGAGCGCTTCATGCCACCGGTGGTCACCGGCTCGGTGGTGGCCGTCATCGGCCTGCACCTGGCCTACATCCCCATCAAGAACATGTCGCCCACGGCGTTCGATGCCTGGATGCAGGCCATCACCTTCGTGAGCGTGGCACTGGTGGCGGTGTTCACCCGGGGCATGGTGCAGCGCCTGCTCATCCTCATGGGCCTGATCGTGGCCAGCGTCATCTACGCCGTGCTCACCAACGGCCTGGGCCTGGGCCAGCCGATCGACCTCAGCGGCGTGGCCAGTGCCGCCTGGATCGGTATGCCCAACTTCAGTACCCCGGTGTTCGAGGCCAACGCCATGCTGCTGATCGCACCGGTGGCCGTCATCCTGGTGGCGGAGAACCTGGGCCACATCAAGGCCGTGACCGCCATGACTGGGAAGAACCTAGACGTGTACATGGGCCGCGCCTTCATGGGCGATGGCGTGGCCACCATGGTGGCTGGCGGTGTGGGCGGTACGGGCGTGACCACCTATGCCGAGAACATCGGCGTCATGGCCGCGACCAAGATCTATTCGACAGCCGTCTTCGTGATCGCGGCACTGATGGCCATTCTGCTCGGCTTCAGCCCCAAGTTCGGTGCGGTGATCCAGGCCATTCCGCTGGCCGTGATGGGTGGGGTCTCGATCGTGGTGTTCGGTCTGATCGCCATTGCCGGCGCCAAGATCTGGGTCGACAACAAGGTGGACTTTTCCGACAACAAAAACCTGATCGTGGCCGCCATCACGCTGGTGCTGGGCACCGGGGATTTCACCCTGAAGTTCGCTGGTTTCGAGCTGGGCGGCATCGGGACGGCCACCTTCGGCGCCATCCTCCTGTACGCCCTGCTCAACCGTACGCGCTGATCTGGCGCGCGTCACACCCAGGCCTGCTCGCCCACCGGGCCGGCAGGCCTTTGTTGTAGCCTCGTCAGGGTAAACCCGCTGCGCCGCAATAACCGGCTATTACCTCTTGTGCCACCCGTCCGCCAACAATCAAGGCCCGACCCACGTTATCCAAGGAGACTCCCATGGGCAAGAGGCTGTTGATGATTTGCGGCGACTACTGCGAAGACTACGAAACCATGGTGCCCTTCCAGGCACTGCAGGCCGTTGGCCACACGGTGCACGCGGTGGCGCCCGACAAGAAAGCTGGCGACTGGATTCATACAGCCATTCACGACTTCGAGGGCGCCCAGACTTACAGCGAGAAGCCGGGTCACCGCTTCACGCTCAACGCCAGCTTCGCCGACGTGAAGCCCGAGAACTACGACGCGCTGGTGATCCCCGGCGGGCGCGGCCCCGAATACCTGCGCATGCACGCCAGCGTGGTGGCCATGGTCAAGCACTTCACGGGCAGCGGCAAACCCGTGGCGGCCATCTGCCACGGCGCCCAGCTGCTCGCCGCCACGGGCGATATCAAAGGCCGCACCATCGCGGCTTATCCGGCCTGCCAGGTGGAAGTGGAACTGGCCGGTGCCACCTACGCGCCCATTGCGGTGGACCAGGCGGTCACCGACGGGCCTTTCGTCACCGCACCAGCGTGGCCGGCGCACCCGGTGTGGATCGCGCAGTTCCTGGAGGTGCTGGGCACCCGCATCAGCCACTGATGCCAAAAACCGCCCGGACGGCGCACAATGCGCACTGGATCACCGTGCAGGAGTGTCGTCATGTGTGAAATCTTCATCAGTGCCGATCCCGACAGCTACGCCAGCCGCACCCGCTCGGTGCGGTTGCATGGCGTGGTCACCAGCATCCGGCTGGAGAATCTCTACTGGGATGTGCTGGCCGAAATCGGCGAGCGCGACGGCATGACCGTGGTGCAGCTGATCGAGAAGCTGTACGACGAACTGGTTGCTGTGCGTGGTGTGGTGGGCAACTTTGCGTCCTTCCTTCGGGTGAGCGCCCTGCGGTACATGGCCTTGCAGGCACATGACCGCATCCCCATGGACAAGGCCGTACCCATCCGCTCGCTCGACGCCCGAGCCGTCTTGCAGGCGCTGCCGTCACACTGGGCACTGACCCCTTCGGGGGTCCGGCACCACGGAGATGCCGGACCAGCAGCTGATCAGGCGATCTTCACGTACTCGTAGTCCACCGGCTGCTGGTTGATGCCCATGCGGGGCGGGGCGATCCAGCTGGCGTATTCTCCGGGCCGGTGGCAGGGCTGCATCAGCGAGTGGATGAAGGCGTTGTCCGCGTCGTTCGGCAGCCATTCGCCTTGACCGGCCTGCCATTCGGCTTCGGTCAGCAGGCGGCCGTCCGGGCTGATGCGGTGGCCGGCGAATTCCCCGATGCGGCGGTTGAACCCCTTGTGCGGCTGAACGAAGCGGAAGTCGATGCCGAACTTCTCGATCGTCTTGTTCCAGCGGTCGATGCCGCCCTGACAGTCGGCGATGTAGTCGTCCAGCAGGCGGCTGTTGATGGCGCGCAGCGCGGGTACGTCTTCGGTCACGATGCGGCCGTCCACCACCCGCATCACGGGGTAGGTGTCGTTCTGCAGCTGGTGGTCGTCTTTCAGGTTGGCTTCGTTGAAACGTCCCTTGAGTCCGGCGCTGAAGGCTTCGGCGGCGTTGGACGAAATCTCTGAGCCGAACAGGTCGCGCGTCACGCTCATGTGGAAGTTGGCCTTGCGCTGCAGCAGCGGCAGGTCCACCACGCCCAGCTTGCGGATGGCTTCGGTGTCGTATGGGTCGGTGATGCCGGCCTTGACCATGGCGGCGCAGGTGGCCTCCACCGTGCGGCCTACGCCGGTCTCGCCCACGAACAGGTGGTGCGCCTCTTCCGTCAGCATGAAGCGGCAGCTGCGGCTCAACGGGTCGAAGCCGCTCTCGGCCAACGCGGCCAGTTGCATCTTGCCGTCGCGGTCGGTGAAGTAGGTGAACATGAAGAAGCTCAACCAGTCGGGCGTGCGCTCGTTGAAGGCGCCCAGGATGCGCGGGTTGTCCTGCTGGCCGCTGCGGCGCTCCAGCAGGGCCTGCGCTTCCTCGCGCCCGTCCTTGCCGAAGTACTTGACGAGCAAATACACCATGGCCCACAGGTGGCGGCCTTCCTCCACGTTCACCTGAAACAGGTTGCGCATGTCGTACAGGCTGGGCGCGGTTTTGCCCAGGTAGCGTTGCTGCTCCACGGAGGCGGGCTCCGTGTCGGCCTGGATGACGATGAGGCGACGCAGCAGTGAGCGGTATTCGCCCGGCACCTCCTGCCAGACGGGCTCGCCCTTGTGGCGGCCGCAGGGAATGGTGCGGCCCTCCACCTTGGGCGCCAGCAGGATGCCCCAGCGGTATTCGGGCATTTTCACGTAGCCGAATTTGGCCCAACCCGCCGGGTCCACGCCCACGGCGGTGCGCAGGTACACGTCGGCCTCCTGGAAGCCGTCGGGCCCCATGTCCTTCCACCAGTCCAGGTAACGGGGGTGCCAACTCTCCAGCGCCTTGAGCAGCTGCCGGTCCGAAGACAGGTCCACGTTGTTGGGGATGGCGTCGTCGTAGTTGACCTCGACGAAGCGGTCGTTGCTCACGGACTCGGGGGTTTCGATCAGTGTGTCTTCCTGGCTCATGCGGGTCTCCTGGAGAGTGATATGCAATTTAATGCCACTTACTGTGACGATGGGAATTTTTATTCATGTATGGGCCCTGGCATTTGAGCCAGATCAAACGTCGCGTGGAAAACCCTGCGCTTGGCTGTCGATGCGCCTGGGCGTACACTGGCCCCATCTGGAGCCACTGCCATGAATACCCTATCGATTGCCCAGTCCGGAATGCAGGCCGCTCAGGTGCGCCTGAATGCGGCGGCGAACAATGTGGCCAATGCCCAGACCGAAGGCTTCCGGCGCGACCAGGTACAGCAGGAGGCCCAGGCCGGTGGAGGGGTGGCGGCGCGGTTGGACAAGGTGCCCCAGCCCGGCGCCGATCTGACCCGGGACCTGGTGGAGCAGAAGTCCGCCACCTATGCGTTCAAGGCCAATCTGCAGGTGCTCAAGGCCGCCGACGAAACGCTCGGCCGTCTGCTCGACACCCGGGCCTGAAAGAAAAAACGCCAGCTCGAAGGCTGGCGCAGAACAAAGGCATCTCTCAGGGACGCTGGTAGATGTTGTTGGTGTTGGATTGTCTCCTCGGTCCTCTCGCTGTTGGTATGGGTCAAGCCCATCCAGCGAGTACGTGTATTCTAGGAAGATGCCCCGAGTTGGGGCATAGGGAATTACCCGGGGC
This sequence comes from Tepidicella baoligensis, assembly GCF_013432195.1. Lineage (GTDB taxonomy): Bacteria > Pseudomonadota > Gammaproteobacteria > Burkholderiales > Burkholderiaceae_C > Tepidicella > Tepidicella baoligensis. Next base: position 117,313 of record NZ_JACCDB010000008.1, read on the forward strand.
CTCGTGTCGGTTGGGCCGACGCCGTGTCGCCGCTCAGGATCCAGCGGGCCACTTTTTCGGCGATCATCAGCGTGGGGCTGTTGGTGTTGCCGCTGGTGATGGTGGGCATGGCCCCGGCGTCCACCACGCGCAGGCCGGCGATGCGGCCGCCTCGGCCGTCGCGCACCCGGCAGTGGCTGTCGAGCACGGCCAGGGGATCGTCGTCGCGGCCCATGGCGGTGGTGCCCACTGGGTGGAAGATGGTGGTGGCGATGTCGCCGGCCAGCCGGGCGAGTTCCTCGTCGCTCTGGTACTGGGTACCCGGTTTGTATTCTTCGGGCTGGTAGCGGGCGAGTGCGGGTTGGGCCACGATGCGCCGGGTCAGGCGCAGGCTGTCGGCGGCGACCTGGCGGTCCTCGGCGGTGGAGAGGTAGTGGGGGGCGATGACTGGCGCGTCGGTGAAGCGGGGGCTGCGGATCTGCACCGTGCCCCGGCTGGTGGGGTTGAGGTTGCACACGCTGGCGGTGAAGGCCGGGAAGGGGTGCAAGGGTTCGCCGAAGGCGTCCAGGCTGAGCGGTTGCACGTGGTATTCCAGGTTGGGCCATTCGTAGGCCGGTGAGCTGCGCGTGAAGGCGCCCAGCTGACTCGGGGCCATGCTCATGGGGCCGCTGCGGTGCAACAGGTATTCCAGTCCGATCAGGGCCTTGCCCCAGAGGCTGCTGGCCAGGGTGTTGAGCGTCTTGACGCCCTGCACCTTGAACACGGCGCGGATCTGCAGGTGGTCTTGCAGGTTGGCACCCACGCCGGGCAGGTCGGCCTGCACGTCAATGCCGTGTCGCTGCAGCAGTTCGCCCGGGCCGATGCCCGAGAGCTGGAGGATTTGCGGTGAATTCACGGCCCCGGCGCTGAGCAACACCTCACGGCGGGCTCGCAGGGTGAGCGTGTGGCCGCGATGCACGACTTCGGCGCCGGTGCAGCGCAGCGCACCGTCGTAGCCGCGCTCCAGCGTCAGGCGGCTGATCTGGGCGCCGGTCCACACCGTGAGGTTGGGCCGCTGGCGCACCGGCCGCAGAAACGCCTTGGAAGCATTCCAGCGCCAGCCTGCGCGCTGGTTGACTTCGAAGTAGCCCACCCCTTCGTTGTTGCCGCGGTTGAAATCGTCGGTCGCGGGTATGCCGGCCTGCTGGGCGGCTTCGGAGAAGGCGTCGAGGATGTCCCAGCGCAGGCGCTGTTTTTCCACGCGCCATTCGCCGGTGCTGCTCAGGCTGCCGTGGCCGTGCAGGGTGGCGTGCAGCGGGTCGCTCAGGCCGGCTTGCTGGGCGTCGAGCCGGTAGTGGTCTTCATGGGCCATGAAGTCGGGCAGGCAGTGGGCCCAGCGCCAGGCGTCGTCGCCGGTGCGTTCGGCCCACTGGTCGTAATCGCGGCTCTGCCCCCGCATGTAGATCATGCCGTTGATGCTGCTGCAGCCGCCCAGCGTCTTGCCGCGCGGGTAGCGCAGGCGCCGGCCGTTGAGGCCGGCGTTGGGTTCGGTTTGGTAGAGCCAGTCGGTGCGCGGGTTGCCGATGCAGTACAGGTAGCCGATCGGAATGTGGATCCAGTGGTAGTTGTCGGGCCCGCCGGCTTCGAGCAGCAGTACCCGGTGCGCCGGGTTGGCGCTCAGGCGGTTGGCCAGCAGGCAGCCGGCGGTGCCCGCCCCCACGACGATGTAGTCAAAGGCCAGGTCGCTCATCTGGGTTCCTGGTATTGGGTGTCGTCGTCGGGCAGGGCAAAGTCGCCCCGGCGCCAGGCTTCGCGCACCGCCTCGGCCTGGGCCAGCCGCCGCTCCGGCACCAGCACCCGCACCTGGATGGCGCTGGCCAGCAGGGAGTGGGTCTGCACGGTCTGGGCGTCGGTCACCATGGCCGGGACGCCGCTGGCCTGCAGGCAGCCTTGCAACAGATAGGCCTCGGTGGGGCTGAAGAAGCTCTCCAGCGTCTGCCAGTCGCCTTCGTTCGGGTCGTAGGGGCTGTTGTCGGGCATGCGGCGGGGTTACTTGGAGGTGGGCATGACGAACTCGGCGCCCTTGGCAATGCTTTCGGGCCAGCGCTGCATCACGCTTTTTTGCTTGGTGTAGAAGCGTACACCTTCTTCGCCGTAGGCGTGCATGTCGCCAAACAGGCTGCGCTTCCAGCCGCCGAAGCCGTGCCAGGCCATGGGCACGGGAATGGGCACGTTGATGCCCACCATCCCCGCCTGGATGCGGCGGGCGAACTCGCGCGCCACGTTGCCGTCACGGGTGAAGCAGCTGGTGCCGTTGCCGAATTCGTGGTCGTTGATGAGCTGCACCGCCGTGGCAAAGTCGGGCACGCGCACGCAGCACAGCACCGGGCCGAAGATTTCTTCCTTGTAGATCTTCATCTCGGGCGTGACGTGGTCGAACAGCGTGCCGCCGAGCCAGAAGCCGTTTTTGCATCCTTCGCCGGCTTGTGCGCCGTCGAAACGGCGACCGTCCACCAGCAACTGCGCGCCTTCCTTCACCCCGGCCTCGATGTAGCCAATGATGCGCTGGCGGGCTGCTTCGGTGACGATGGGCCCCATTTCGGCCGCCAGGTTGGTGCCATCGAGCACCTTGAGCGTTTGCGTGCGCTGCACCAGCGCGGGCATGATGCGGTCGGCCACGTCGCCCACCAGCACCGCCACGCTGATGGCCATGCAGCGCTCGCCCGCTGAGCCATAGGCCGAGCCGATGAGTGCATCGACCACCTGGTTCTCGTCGGCATCGGGCATGACCACCATGTGGTTCTTGGCGCCGCCCAGCGCCTGCACGCGCTTGCCGTGGCGCGCACCCGTCTCGTAGATGTAATTGGCAATGGGCGTGGAGCCGACGAAGCTCACCGCCTTCACGTCCGGGTGGTCAAGCAGGGCGTCCACGGCTTCCTTGTCGCCCTGCACCACGTTGAACACGCCGTCGGGCAGGCCGGCCTGCTGGAGCAGCTCGGCGATGCGCAACGAGGGCGAGGGGTCGATCGGGCTGGGCTTGAGCACAAAGGTGTTGCCGCAGGCCATCGCCAGTGGGAACATCCACATCGGCACCATCACCGGGAAGTTGAACGGGGTGATGCCGGCCACCACGCCCAGCGGCTGGCGCATCGTCCAGTTGTCGATGCCGGTGGAGACCTGCTCGGTGTAATCGCCCTTGAGCAGTTGCGGAATGCCGGTGGCGAATTCCACGATCTCGATGCCGCGCGTGACCTCGCCCTGGGCGTCGGTGAACACCTTGCCATGCTCGGCGGTGATCATGCGTGCCAGCTCGTCGCGGTGCTGGTTGAGCAGTTCCAGGAACTTGAACATGATGCGCGCGCGGCGCAGCGGTGGGGTGTCGGCCCAGGCGGGGAAGGCGGCTTGCGCAGCAGCCACGGCGGCGGCCACTTCGGAGCGGTTGGCCAGGGCGACGCGACCGGTCACGGCGCCGGTGGCGGGGTTGAACACGTTTTGTGCGCGGCCGCTGGTGCCGGCGGCCACCTGGCCGTTCAGGAAGTGACCGATGGGGGTGGGTGTCTCGCTCATGTTGTTGAGGGTAAGGGTGGCTACGGGGAGATACGGGATTGATTATGGCCGCCCAAGGCCCTAGCATGGGTGCCAATCAGGAGATCCCTACATGGCATCACCCCACCACCCCGCCGACACATTCGATTACCTCATCGTGGGCGGTGGCTCGGCCGGCAGCGTGCTGGCCGCACGGCTCAGCGAAGACCCTCGCGTCACCGTGGCGCTGCTGGAGGCGGGCGGCGACGGCCGCAGCCTGCTGGTGCGCCTGCCCACTGGGGTGGTGGCCATGCTGCCGGGCCGCCCGGTCAAGGTGAACAACTGGGCCTTCGAGACCACGCCTCAACCAGGCTTGAACGGCCGCCAGGGCTATCAGCCGCGTGGCAGGGCGCTGGGAGGCTCGTCGGCCATCAACGCCATGCTTTACGTGCGGGGGCATGCCAGCGACTATGACGACTGGGCGGCCGCCGGGGCCCGGGGCTGGTCGCACGAAGAGGTGCTGCCTTATTTCCTGAAAGCCGAGCACAACCAGCGTGGAGCCAATGCCTGGCGGGGCGTGGGCGGCCCTTTGCACGTGGCCGACCAGGTCAGCCCCGGTCCGGCCTCGGTCGCGTTCGTGCAGGCCTGCGCCAGCCAGGGCATCGCGCCGAACCCGGACTACAACGGCCCGACCCAGGACGGCGCTTTCCTCTACCAGGTCACGCAGTTCCACGACGCGGCCCGGCGCGGCCAGCGCTGCTCCGCCGCCGCGGCGTACCTGCACCCGGTGATGGACCGGCCCAACCTGACCGTGTTCACCCACACCCAGGCTGGCCGGGTGTTGCTCGAAGGGCGCCGGGCCGTGGGCGTGGAGGCGCACCGGCAGAGGCGCACCCTGAGGCTACACGCGCGGTGCGAGGTGCTGCTGTGTGCTGGCGCGCTGCAGTCGCCCCAGTTGCTCATGCTCTCTGGCGTGGGGCCAGCGGCTGAGCTGCAACGCCACGGCATTCCCGTGTTGAACGAGTTGCCCGGCGTGGGCCAGAACCTGCAGGACCACCTGGACTTCATTCTGGCCTACCGCTCCCGGCAGACCGACCTGTTCGGCATCGGCTTCGGGCCCGCCTGGCAGCAATGGCAAGCCTGGCGCCAGTGGCGGCGCGACGGCACAGGCCGGCTGACCACCCCCATTGCCGAGGGCGGCGCCTTTCTGCGCTCCAGCGCAGAGCAGCCGAGGCCGGACCTGCAACTGCATTTCTGCGTGTCCATCGTGGACGACCACGCCCGCAAACTGCACTGGGGCTACGGCTTTTCCTGCCACGTGTGTGTGCTGCGGCCGCATTCACGCGGCCGCGTGGGGCTGCAGAGTGCCGACCCCCTGGCGCCCCCGCTCATCGATCCAGCCTACCTGAGCGATGAACGCGACCTGCCCCTGCTGCGCCGAGGTGCCCAGCAGATGCGCGACATCCTGCTGGCCCCCGCGCTGGCCCCTTGGCGCCACGAGCCGCTGTTCGACGAGCAGCTCAGCGACGATGCCGGGTGGGACCGGCTCATCCGCGCCCGTGCCGACACCATCTACCACCCCGTGGGTACCTGCCGCATGGGCGAAGACGACACCGCCGTGGTGGACCCGGCGCTGCGCGTGCATGGGTTGCAAGGGCTGCGCGTGGTGGACGCCTCTGTCATGCCCACGCTCATCGGTGGCAACACCAATGCGCCGACGATCATGGTGGCGGAGAAGGCGGCGGCAATGCTTTGACATCCTCATATGAAGCGGTTTGAGATTGAATACATCCGGCTTCATACCCATAATGGTCCGAGATTGCATCAGTTGTTGACCACAGGTTGGTGGTCAAGGGAGGGGGTTTTTTGAGCAAAACAGAGCGGCTGCATCTTCTCGTTTCCATCCTTCGGGCGCGCCGTCGCATCACACGTGCAGAGCTGCAGGATGAAACGGGTACGTCGCGTGCCACGCTCATGCGGGATCTGGCCTGGTTGCGTGATGGATTGGGCCACCCGATCCACTGGGACAAAGACGCGCAGTGCTACCAATGGCGTTCATCCAGTCCCAATGAAGAAGAGCCGCAAGAACTGGCTGGCCTTTGGTTCAAGCCTTCAGAAGTACTGGCGCTTTTGACGTTGGATCATTTGCTGAAAGAAATCCAGCCGGGCGACCTGATGCAGCGCCATCTGCAGCCGTTGGAGCAACGGCTCAACCAAATACTGAATCGGTCGGGGTTGGATACGGCAGCCGCACGTGAGTTGACCGGGCGTGTTCGCGTTATCGGTTTGGCGCAGCGTCGGGTGCCGCCCCAGAGCTTTGAGGCAGTGGGTTTAGCGCTTAGCCAGCGTCGCCGTCTGACCATGCAGTACAAGGCGCGGGGCACCGCGCAACAGACTGAGCGGACAGTTTCACCGCAACGCTTGGTCTATTACCGCAGCAATTGGCTACTTGACGCATGGTGTCACCGCCGCAACGAACTGCGCAGTTTCAGCCTTGATGCCATCTACCACCCGCAGGTTTTGAATGAGCCAGCTATCGATGTCGATTCGAGCATTCTGGATCAGACCCTTGGCGCAGGGTACGGCATATTCAGCGGCAAGGATGTGCAATGGGCCACCTTGCGGTTTACCCCCGAGCGCGCTCGCTGGGTAGCAGCCGAAGAATGGCACCCAGAACAACAAGGCCACTGGGATGCACAGGGGCACTGGGTATTGAAGATCCCCTACAGCGACGACCGCGAGTTGGTCATGGATATTTTGCGCCACACACCCGAGGTGGAGGTGCTTGCGCCCGACTCATTGAGACAGCAGGTGCTGAAAAAAATGCGGGAGGGGTTGGTTCGGTGGGGGGGTGTCTCATGAATTGAGACTGGTGCATGCTCAAAATCACAGAACTCAGATAGCACGACGCGGAATCAAGAATCAACGAACACGGGAGAAGGCGCATGATCACGGATGCATCCAGTCTAGACTGGGCTCACTCGCCACCAGATGGCAGTGGGAAAGATCCGCATTGGCTAAATGATCACCTTCTCTCTGTAGGCAATTTGGCCGCAGAATTCGCTCCCGTCCCTATCAAAGCAGTGGCTCGACTTGCTGGTCTGTGGCATGACTTGGGCAAGCGCAGGCCTGGTTTTCAGGTTTACATCCGCCAAGCGGGCATTGTCGATGCGCATATCGAGCGTGTCTCGGACCGGGACAAAACACATTCGGCGGCTGGAGCACTGTGGACTGTCCAACACCTTGAACAGCAACATGGTGCACAAGGAAAAATTCTGGGTCGGATGTTGCAATACGTGATCGCGGGACACCATGCTGGGCTTGACAACTGGGAAGGCGGCCAAGGGCTGGGTCTTTCAGCACGCTTGGCGAGTGAAGATGCGCAGCGGGAGTTGTCAGAAACTCTTGCGCGCCCGCAGGCTGACGACATTCTCAAAGCCACACTGGCGGGCATCGACCTCAACAGCGTGGGCATCTGCAATGAACACCAAAAACTGAATCCTGGACGCTTCGCCTTGTGGGTCAGGATGGTGTTTTCTGCGCTGGTGGATGCCGACTTTCTGGACACCGAGGCCTATATGGACGGATGCAAGGCAGAGGTGCGCCGAGGCGGAGGCGATCTTCAACCATTGCGGAATGAGCTGAATGCCCATCTCGCGGCCTTCGGCGAACCCAAGACGGTGGTTAACCGCATCCGAGCCGAAGTGCTCGCGCAATGCCAATCCAAAGCCAGTCTGCCGCCTGGGGTCTTCAGCCTCACGGTCCCCACCGGGGGCGGCAAGACTCTGTCGAGCCTCGCTTTCGCTTTGGAACATGCGATCAAGCACGGCAAGCAGCGCATCGTCTACGCCATCCCATACACCAGCATCATCGAGCAGACCGTTGACGTGTTTCGCGAAGTCTTCAAGGCGTTGGGTGAAGACGCCGTGATCGAGCACCACAGCAATGCGGAGTCCAACCCAGAAGACGAAACTACTCGTTCCCGTCTGGCCTGCGAGAACTGGGACGCTCCGCTGATCGTCACCACCAATGTGCAGTTGTTCGAAAGCCTGTTCGCGAGAAAGACCTCACGGTGTCGCAAGCTGCACAGTCTGGTCAACAGCGTGATCGTGCTGGATGAAGCGCAGTTGCTTCCGGTGGAGTTCTTGCAGCCTGTGGTGGATGTGCTGCGTTACCTTGTGCAGGACTTTGGCGTGACCGTTCTCCTGTGCACCGCCACCCAGCCCGCTCTCAACACATCGCCCAGCGTCGATCCCCAACGGGGCTTGAGACGTGCCCTCGGCCCGGTGACAGAGATCATTGATGACGTGCCGGCCTTGTACCGCGCGCTGGAGCGGGTTCGTGTGCACCTGCCCCCAAGTATGGAAACCCCGCGCAGTTGGCCAGAGCTCGCAGACGAAATCGTCAATCACGATGCCGCGCTCACCATCGTCAGCCGACGCGCCGATGCGGCCGAACTGTTCCGCTTGATCAAGGCGCGCGCCGATGGCGCGCGGTGTTGGCACCTGTCAGCGCTCATGTGTGCGCAGCACCGCAGCGACACCATCGCCGAGATCAAGAACGCGCTGAAGGCGCGCAGGGAAGCACTGGCCGCAGGGCAAAAACCAGTCCCCATTCATGTGGTGTCCACCCAGTTGGTTGAAGCGGGTGTCGATTTGGATTTCCCGGTGGTCTATCGAGCTTTGGCTGGGTTGGACTCCATCGCCCAGGCGGCGGGGCGGTGCAACCGCGAAGGCAAGTTGCCCGAGCCGGGGGCTGTGCATGTGTTCGTTCCTCCGACGAAGGCCCCGCCGGGTTTGCTGGCTTTGGCTCGCGACACGTGCAAGGCGGTGTGGCGCGGTTTGCCCGCAGACCCTTTTGCGCTGCCCCTGATTGACCTGTACTTCAAACGCCTGTACCACGATGCACCGTCCACGGACAAAGCACGGATTTGCGATCTGCTCAAGCTGGAGCCTGACCTGAAGGCGATGAGCCTGCCGGTTCAGTTTCGGGCTGCAGCCGATGCGTTCAAGCTCATTGACGAGAAAGACAGTGCCACGGTGCTGGTTCGCTACAGCAGTCCCAACGCACGCGACGATGTGGATGTACTGATCGGCATGCTGGAACGCGAGGGCCCGGCCCGCTGGCTGATGCGCAAGTTGCAACGCTATGGCGTCACGATCTACCAGCACCAGGTGAGGCGGCTTGTGGACATGGGCGACATTGTCGAGGTGGCGAACTGCCCGGGGTTGTATGTGCAGCGCGAAGGATGGGAGGGATTTTACGACCCGGTGATGGGCGCAAAAGTGGACTCAGCGCCGGGTGACCCTGCAGACTATGTCAGTTCGTAAACGGTTGACGCGAAGGGAGCTTGAATGAAGCCATTTTGTTTGGAGGTTCGAGGCGACTACGCCTGCTTCACCAGGCCTGAAATGAAGGTGGAGAGGGTATCTTACGATCTGATCACGCCGTCCGCCGCGCGGGCGGTGTTCGAGGCCATTCTGTGGAAGCCCGCCATCCGATGGCGAATCACTCGGATCGAAGTGCTCCAGCCGGTGCGCTGGACCAGTGTGCGGCGCAATGAAGTCGGCGCGGTGGCCTCTTCTCGCAATGCGCTTACCGCCATGAACGAAGGCCATGGTGAACTGGCGCTCTACATTGAAGAGGAGCGCCAGCAGCGCGCCAGTCTGATCCTGCGCGATGTGGCTTACCGGCTGCACGCTGACATGGAGATGGTGGGGGAGGATGCACGCGCCAACCCTAACAAGTACATCGCCATGTTCAATCGCCGCGCTGCGGCGGGGCAGTGCGTGAATCAGCCCTATCTGGGGTGCCGTGAGTTTGCTGCCGCATTTCGGGCTGTTGAGTTGTTGGCAGATGGTCAGGGTGGCTGGCGCGTTGGACCAGACGAGCCGAGCGCCCTGGACGACTGGTCGCCCGATCTGGGTTGGATGCTCTACGACATGGATTTCGCAGCGGGCTCCGCGCCCCAACCACGTTTCTTCCGTGCTCAGGTGCAAAGGGGTGTTCTTGATCTGAGTCGTGTGGAGGTACGGGGATGATCCTGCAAGCCCTCTATGACTACTACCTGCGTCGCCAAGCCGACGTGGATCCTGCTCGTCGGTTGCCTGCGTTTGGACTGGAGCTGAAGGAAATTGGTTTCATTCTTGAAGTGGACGAAAGTGGTCAGCTTCACGCGATCATCGACACGCGCCAGATGTCTGGGAAAAAGAAGATCGGTACGAGCTATCTGGTGCCCAAGGGTGTCAAGAAGACCTCGGGCATAGCAGCCAACCTGCTGTGGGACAACGCCGAATACGTGCTTGCGCTTCCTGACGCAAAGAAGATGGATGCGGCTCGTTCCAAGGGCGGCGCCGATGAGTACCTGGCCCGTCTCGTTGAAATGCAGCAGGCATTTCGAGGCCGCATTTCGACACTTCCAGAGCGTGCTCAGCGCGATGTCGGGTTGGTTGGTGTGTTGGCCTTCCTGGATGCGAACCCGGCCGAGCAGGTGGCGCGATTTTCTGCCCATGCCGAAATTTCAGCGTCAAACCCTGTGTTGACGTTCCGGCTGGTTGGTGACACGGCATTGGTGTGTCAAAGACCGGGCGTAGCGCCTCACTTGGTTACTGATGCATCGGCGGGGGAAGCAACCGAAGGCGGTGACGGTGTGAAGGCCACGTGCCTGATCACGGGCGATACCTTGCCGGTGGAGCGGCTGCACACCGCGATCAAAGGTGTGTGGGGAGCCCAGACATCCGGTGCCAACATCGTTTCGTTCAATCTGGATGCGTTCAACTCGTACGGCAAGAGCCAGGGTGCGAACGCGCCCGTCAGTCAGGCGGCGGCTTTTGCCTACACCACTGCTCTGAATGCTTTGCTGGCGCGGGACTCCAGTCAGCGGGTGCAGATTGGTGATGCCTCTACTGTTTTCTGGGCACAGAAAGCTGACCCCCTCGAAGGTGAGTTGGCAGCCTTGCTCGGCGGAGGTGACAACCCGGACGCACACACACAACAGGTCAAAGCGCTGTTTGATTCCGTTCACAGTGGTGGCTTCACGGGTGCGCGAGGAGACAACGCATTCTATGTGTTGGGCTTGGCTCCGAATGCGGCGCGCATCTCGGTGCGGTTCTGGCACGCAGCTCCTCTGCACATTATCGCAGAGCGCATCGCGGCATGGTTCGATGACCTCTCGCTGGTGCGTGGTCCGAACGATCCGGAGTTCCCAAGCCTGTTTCGGTTGCTCACTGCCGTGGCCTTGCAAGGCAAGGCCGACAACATTCCACCCAGTTTGGGTGGGGATCTGATTCGCAGCATCTTCACAGGCGCTCCGTATCCCACCACCTGGCTCAACGTTGCCGTCCAACGCTGCCGCGCAGAACAGCAGGTCACGTACATGCGCGCGGCGGCCATCAAGGCTTACCTCAACCGGTCCCTCACCACGTCTGATTCACAACCCAGGGAGATTCAACCCATGCTTGATATCGAGAGTCCGTCCACGGCGTACCGCTTGGGTCGCCTGTTTGCCACGCTGGAGAAGATCCAGGAAGAAGCCAGTCCTGGACTGAATGCAACGATTCGAGAGCGTTACTACGGCGCCGCATCCAGCACACCCGTGGCGGTGTTCACCACGCTGATGCGTTTGAAGAATCACCATCTTGCCAAGATTCAGAGCAAAGGACGGGCGGTGAACTTCGAGAAGTTGCTGGCGGAAATCATGTCCGGCATTTCGGATTTTCCCGTGCACATGAACCTGCCGGATCAAGGGCGTTTCGCCATCGGCTACTACCACCAGCGACAAGACTTTTTCACGAAGCGTGAATCGGCAGAAGCCGAAAGCACTGCGCAGACCGAAACCACTCACTGAAACCACCCCAGGAGGGAACTGAAATGAACTTGACCAATCGCTACGACTTCGTGTTGCTGTTCGACGTGAAGGACGGCAACCCCAATGGTGACCCGGATGCCGGCAATCTGCCGCGCCTGGATGCAGAGACTGGCCACGGCCTGATGACCGATGTGGCGCTCAAGCGCAAGGTGCGCAACTTTGTCGCGCTGACCCAAGATCAGACTGAAAAGGCACCGGAAGCCGGGGAGAAGCGTTTCGAGATTTACGTCCGGGAGAAAGCCATCCTGAACCTTCAACACCAGCGCGCCTACTCGGCGCTCAAGCTGGATGCGCCAGCGGATGAGGTTGCAGAAGCCGCTGAGGGTGAAGACAAGAAGGCCAAGAAGGGCGGCAAGGAGAAGCGCAAAGGAAGCGCCAGCGATGTGGACCTGGCCCGCAAGTGGATGTGCCAGAACTTCTTCGACGTTCGCACGTTTGGCGCGGTGATGTCCACAGGTACCAATGCCGGGCAGGTTCGGGGCCCTGTGCAACTGACCTTTGCCCGCTCTATCGACCCCATCGTGGCGCTGGAGCATTCCATCACGCGCATGGCCGTGGCCACCGAAGCGGAGGCCGAGAAGCAGCAAGGTGACAACCGCACCATGGGCCGCAAGCACACCGTGCCGTATGGCCTGTACGTCGCGCACGGCTTTGTGTCGTCGTTCCTGGCCAAGCAAACCGGATTCGGCGAGGACGACCTGGAGATACTGTGGCAAGCACTGGGAAACATGTTTGAGCACGACCGATCTGCAGCCCGCGGCGAAATGTCGACTCGCGGGCTCTACGTGTTCAAGCACGACAGCGAGCTGGGCAATGCGCATGCCCATAAACTGTTCGAACGCATCAAAGTCAAGAAGACGGCGGATGTGCCACGCAGCTTCTCGGACTATGGGGTTGAAGTGGATGAGTCGGATATGCCCGCTGGGGTCACTTTGCTCCGTAAGGTGTGAGCGAAGAAGACCCCATCCCCCTGTCAGCCCTGCAGCACTGGGCGTACTGCCCACGGCAGTGCGGTCTGATCCACTTGGAACAGGCCTTTGACGACAACGTGCACACCTTGCGCGGGCAGTTGGTTCACCAGCGGGTGGACCAGCCGGGCGTGGAAACTGCCAAGTGGGTGCGGGTTGAGTACGCACTGCCGTTGTGGCAAGACGAATTGGGGCTGATCGGCAAGGCCGATGTGGTGGAGTTCGACAAAGCAGGGCAGCCTTATCCCGTGGAATACAAACACGGCAGCCGCCACAAGGCTGCAGACATCGCCGCTTGTGATGATTTGCAGTTGGCCGCACAGGCGTTGTGTCTGGAAGCGATGTTCGGGTGTCCGGTTACTGAAGGCGCCGTTTATTACGCCAGCTCAAAACGTCGCCGTGTGGTGAGCATCAACCCGGAGTTGCGGCAAGCGGTGCAGGCTGTTGTTGGGCAGGTAAAGCAGATGCTGCGTGATCAGCGGTTGCCAGCGCCTTTGGGAGGGGTGTTGGCCGCACAGCGGTGCAAGGGTTGTTCGTTGCGTGAGCGTTGCATGCCTGAACTGACTGGGCCTGGTGGCATGAACGAACTGCGCGTGCACCTGTTTGACGTGGAGGATTGACTTCCATGCAGTTGCTCAACACCCTGTATGTGAACACGCAAGAGAGTTATTTGCGGTTGGACAACGACACTCTCCGGGTGCTTGTGGCTGATGAGACGCGATTGCGGGTGCCCCTGCATCACTTGCAAGCAGTGGTGTGTTTTGGGAGGGTAGGGGTGTCTGTGCCTTTGATGCATCGCCTTGCCGATGAGTGTGTTGCGTTGGTCCTGATGGACGACAACGGGCGTTTCAAGGCCAGGCTGGAAGGGGCTATGTCTGGGAATGTGCTGTTGCGGCGAGCACAGCATAACCAGTCGCAAGATTTGACGTTTTGTCTGGAGATGGCGCGCTCTTGCGTGGCTGGGAAGGTCCGCAATTCAAGACATGTACTGCTACGTGGTGCGCGCGAAGCGAAGGCGCCGGATGACGCGGCTGTGCTGACCAGAGGGGCACAGGATTTGGCGGCCACATTGAGAGCCTTGCCTCAAGCGTCTGACCTGGATGAGTTGCGTGGTTTGGAGGGAGAGGCTGCGCGTCAGTATTTTGGTCGTCTTCCTCATTTGGTGAGGCCCGAGTTGCGTGAGCACTTTGCGATGGATGGTCGCAGTCGTCGGCCACCCCGTGATCGTTTCAATGCGCTCTTGTCGTTTCTTTACGCTATGTGGATGAATGACTGCCGCAGCGCCTTGGAAGCGGTGGGGCTTGATCCGCAGGTGGGCTACTTGCACGCGCTTCGCCCTGGGCGTGCCGCATTGGCTTTGGACTTGATGGAAGAGTTCCGTCCTTTGGCGGACAGATTGGCGTTGACGCTGGTCAATCGTGGGCAGATTCGACCCACAGATTTTTCGGTACGCGAAGGTGGGGGAGTTTCGTTGTCGCCAGACGGGCGCAAGGCAGTGGTGGTGGCATATCAAGAACGGAAACAAGAGATGTTGCAGCACCCGTTGTTTTCGCAGAGCATGCCTCTTGGATTGGTGCCCATAGTACAGGCCCGATTGATGGCTCGCAGTGTGCGTAAGGAGATTGAGTCTGATGGTGTTCCGGCGGGCTATTTGCCCTTCTTGGTTAGGTGACTGGAGTACTGAGGGGTGAGCGATGCTGGTGATTGTTTGCTACGACGTCAATACAGAAACTAAAGAGGGGCGTAGACGGTTGCGCCTTGTCGCCAAGGTGTGTGAAAGCACGGGCCAGCGTGTGCAGAAGTCTGTGTTTGAGTGCCAGGTCGATCTGGCAGGTCTGGAGAGCTTGGAACGGCGTTTGTTGGAAGAAATGGATCAGACTCAGGATTGTTTGAGGCTGTATCGAATGCCTGGTTCCAAAGGGGCCGAGGTTAAAGAGTATGGGCACTTCAAGGCAACCGATTTTGAAGGCCCGCTGGTTCTGTAAGCCCCCGATTTTTACGCCGTCCAGGTTACTATTGCAATAGCGCGAACGTCGAGTAACTGGCAATTGCCGGTGAGGTTCGCGAACTCTGCAACCCATTGATTTTCAATCACTTGTTTGCTGTTGTGTTGAGTTGCCGTCCTCGCTTTTTGCATGAAGAGCGAAGGTTCGCGCAAAACCGCTTATTTTTGCAGGTGATGCAACGCTTTGAGGTGGCGGAGGATCACCCGCCCGCGAGGGCGGGTGTGGATTGAAACAAAGGAGAAACCAAATGACCGACAAGATTCTCATGGATCACCCGCCCGCGAGGGCGGGTGTGGATTGAAACGTTTGCGAATAGGTCTGGTGGGCCTTCAATCGAGGATCACCCGCCCGCGAGGGCGGGTGTGGATTGAAACTAGCTCTCGGGCGATCTGTTGCACGCGCCTTTCACGGATCACCCGCCCGCGAGGGCGGGCGTGGATTGAAACGTGACGAGCGATTCGCCACACTGGTAGCCACCTGGGATCACCCGCCCGCGAGGGCGGGCGTGGATTGAAACGTGACGAGCGATTCGCCACACTGGTAGCCACCTGGGATCACCCGCCCGCGAGGGCGGGCGTGGATTGAAACGTGACGAGCGATTCGCCACACTGGTAGCCACCTGGGATCACCCGCCCGCGAGGGCGGGCGTGGATTGAAACGTGACGAGCGATTCGCCACACTGGTAGCCACCTGGGATCACCCGCCCGCGAGGGCGGGTGTGGATTGAAACGTGACGAGCGGTTCGCCACACTGGTAGCCACCTTGGATCACCCGCCCGCGAGGGCGGGTGTGGATTGAAACAGCGCCTCCCGCAGCCTCGCGTTCTCCGCGACCAGGATCACCCGCCCGCGAGGGCGGGTGTGGATTGAAACGAGTCGGGCAAGGACTTTGCCCGCAACCTGCGCGGGATCACCCGCCCGCGAGCGCGGGTGTGGATTGAAACGCGTCGGGAAAGGACTTTGCCCGCAACCTGCGCGGGCTCACCCGCCCGCGAGGGCGGGCGTGGATTGAAACATACTCTACACCGACCTTTTGACCGGGTGCCAGTAGGAGCACCCGCCCGCGAGGGCGGGCGTGGATTGAAACATACTCTACACCGACCTTTTGACCGGGTGCCAGTAGGAGCACCCGCCCGCGAGGGCGGGCGTGGATTGAAACATACTCTACACCGACCTTTTGACCGGGTGCCAGTAGGAGCACCCGCCCGCGAGGGCGGGCGTGGATTGAAACATACTTTACACCGACCATTTGACCGGGTGCCAGTAGGATCACCCGCCCGCGAGGGCGGGGGTGGATTGAAACATACTTTCCACCGACCATTTGACCGGGGGCCAGTAGGATCACCCGCCCGCGAGGGCGGGGGTGGATTGAAACATACTTTCCACCGACCATTTGACCGGGGGCCAGTAGGATCACCCGCCCGCGAGGGCGGGGGTGGATTGAAACATACTTTCCACCGACCATTTGACCGGGGGCCAGTAGGATCACCCGCCCGCGAGGGCGGGGGTGGATTGAAACATACTTTCCACCGACCATTTGACCGGGGGCCAGTAGGATCACCCGCCCGCGAGGGCGGGGGTGGATTGAAACGTTCGGCGTTTACACCAGTAAACGTGATGCTATCGGATCACCCGCCCGCGAGGGCGGGTGTGGATTGAAACAGTACGCCGTGGTCAGCACGGCAAAGACAGATGACGGATCACCCGCCCGCGAGGGCGGGTGTGGATTGAAACTCTTGGTAACGCAGGTAACTCAAGAAAAGTAAAAGGATCACCCGCCCGCGAGG
>NZ_JACCDB010000009.1 GCF_013432195.1 Tepidicella baoligensis
GCTCTTCAGTACGGTTCGGCGACTGGTTATCGTCTTCATGAAAAAACTCCTGAAAGTGAGAACGTGGCCAGGAGACCCTCGCCACGAAAGCTTGACATAGGTCAAGACTAACCGCAGTCGGCCCTCTGTCGTATCAGTGAAAACACCAAATGCTTATATTCTGTAATTCGAATAGAAACGCGCGATACACATCCGAAAGCAGCAGAAAAATAAGTACTTTTTACATTTCAAAATCATTTGATCCATTTCAGCGCCGCATGGAAAGCGGGGTGCTCACAGTGTTGCAGCCATTCAAATGCCACCATCTCGCTGGTGACCAGTTCGACACCATTGCCAGCAAGCCGATCAAAGGCAGCATCCCGATCGCGCTCGCGGCGTGAGCTACAGGCATCGGTGACGACCCAGACATCGAATTCCTGCTCCAGCAGGCCCAAAGCGGTCTGCAACAGACAGACATGGGCTTCGCATCCCGCCAACACAATGGTGTTGCGCGCAGGCGTCGGGCGATCGTTCTTCTGCAGGTGCTTCGGCAGGCTGCGTGCATTGCCGCCGGGTCGGGTCACGGGGCGAAGCGCCTGAGGCAGTTCCGATTCGCAGGCATTGAAGTGCATTTTCGGAAACGTGGTCTGGCACAAGGCCCGCAATTCCGGCGCATTCGGCCCCAGCTTGGCGGGGTTTTGCTCGGTTCCCCAAACGGGCACTTTCATCAGCCGAGCCAGGCGGGCCAGGAGCAGCGCACGATCGACCACCTCACGGCCCTGCCAGATGGCAGGCATGAGACGGGATTGGTAATCCACCAGCACCAGTTGGCTGTCGTCGGCACCGATCATCATAAAAAATGCTCTCCTCTTGAAAATCAACTCAAAAAAACCACAGCAACCCATTGACTTCAATGGGTTTTCCATTTAACTTGCAGGCCATGGTGAAGCAGCTTCGGTCAGCAACGGCACAGGCTCTGATGTGTGCAGCATGGGGCCTGGGGTTCATTGTGCCCGCAGCGGCCAGCCCAGCCGATCCCCTGGCCGACTTTTTGCAGCGCAATGGCTGGGTGATGTCAGATCCACCGCCCGCCCTGGAAAGCCCAACGGGCAGACCCGCCCATTCACGGTTGGTGGTCCATGCGTTGGGATTCGTGGGGGTGCCCTACCGGTTGGGAGGGGGCAGCTATGGCGAAGGTTTTGATTGCAGCGGCTTCGTGCAGGCCAGCTTTCAGGAGAGCCTGGGCATCCGCCTACCGCGGCGCGTGGTCGAACAAGCCCATGCCACCACGCCGATCGAGGCATCGGAACTGACGCCTGGCGATCTGGTGTTCTTCAACACACTGGGCAGCCGCTACAGCCATGTCGGCATTTACGTGGGCGACGGTCGCTTCATACATTCACCCCGTACCGGTGCCAGCATACGCATGGAAAGCCTGCATTCCTCTTACTGGTCGTCCCGCTTCACAGGAGCTCGTCGGGTCACTTGGGACGAAGACGCCCAGTGGTCACAGGCCGTACCCTGAAGGCGCAGCCCGCAAGTCCAAGGGCAGTCACCCGCCCCGTCATCGATCGCACTTCAAGCCGAGGCCGCTGCGGCTTTTTTGAGAATGGCGTACAGCTCGTCCTTGATCTGCAGCTTTTGCTTTTTCAGCGTTTCGATTTCCTCGTGGGTACCCGGGCTGATGCGGGCTTCCATGTTCTTGATCCGCTGATCAAGGTCGTTGTGCTTGTCGAACAGGCGGGTGAAATGGTGATCGTTGCCTTTGAGCGTGGTGATCAGCTCGCGGTATTCTGGAAACATCTGAACTCCTGCATCTTCGTGACGGGAGGCGCTCGATACCCATCGCACTTCCCTGACGCCAGACTGTAACCCAGCCTGTCCGATTTCCCAAAACGCGAGCGGTCTGTTGGCAGCGGTTGGGATCTCAAGCCAGTTTGACGCAATCGGCGTAATACCGTTTCTGCCCGTCGAGGCCTTCTTCGACCACCAGGCCGTGTATGTCCGTCTCGAAACCGGGGCACTGCTGGTTGAATTCGCGCGAAAACTTCAGATAGTCGACGATCTTTTTGTTGAACACCTCGCCCGGGATCAGCAGCGGAATACCCGGCGGGTAAGGTGTGATCAGCGCCGTGGTGATGCGGCCTTCGAGATCATCCACCGGCACACGTTCGGTGTTGCGGTGCGCGATCTGCGAGAACGCGTCCGTCGGTTTCATGGCTGGGGTCAGGTCGCTCAGGTACATCTCGGTCGTGAGGCGTGCGATGTCGTACTTGGCGTACATCTCGTGCACGAACTGGCACAGGTCGCGCAGACCCATTTTCTCGTAGCGGCGGTGCTTCTGGCAGAACTCCGGCAGGATGCGCCACATCGGCTGGTTGCGGTCGTAGTCGTCCTTGAACTGCTGCAGCGCCGTGAGCAAGGTATTCCAGCGGCCCTTGGTGATGCCAATGGTGAACATGATGAAGAAGCTGTACAGGCCCGTCTTCTCCACCACCACCCCATGCTCGGCCAGGAACTTGGTGACAATGCTGGCCGGGATGCCGCTGGCCGCGAAATCACCCTTCATGTTCAGCCCGGGGGTGACGATGGTGGCCTTGATCGGGTCGAGCAGATTGAAGCCCGGGGCCATGTCACCAAAACCGTGCCACGCTTCCTCGCCGTCGGCGGTCTGCACGCCTTCGCTGTCGGTGCGTTTGAGGACCCAGTCGTTGGCGCGGCCTATGCCTTCTGCCGCCAAATTTTCCGGTCCCCACACCTGGAACCACCAATCGTTCTCGCCAAAATCCGCCTCGACCTTGCGCATGGCACGGCGGAAGTCCAGCGACTCGGCAATGCTTTCTTCCACCAGCGCGGTGCCACCGGGCGGCTCCATCATGGCGGCGGCCACGTCGCAGCTCGCGATGATGCTGTACTGCGGACTGGTGCTGGTGTGCATCAGGTAGGCTTCGTTGAACAGGTGGCGGTCCAGCGCGGTGGTCTGGGAATCCTGTACCAGCACATGGCTGGCCTGGCTGATGCCCGCCAGCAGCTTGTGGATGGACTGCGTGGAATAGACCACCGAATGCTTGGGCCGGCCGCGTTTGCGGCCCATGGCGTGGAAAGTGCCGTAGAACGGGTGGAACGCGGCGTGCGGCAACCAGGCTTCGTCGAAGTGGAGATTGTCCACATAACCGTCGAGCATCTGCTTGATGGTTTCGGTGTTGTAGAGCACACCGTCGTAGGTGGACTGGGTGAGCGTGAGAATGCGCGGCTTCACCGCCTTGGGGTCCACCCCCTTGAGCAGCGGGTTGGCGGCGATCTTGGCCTGAATGGCTTCGGGCGAGAACTCGCTTTGCGGGATGGGTCCGATGATGCCGTAGTGATTGCGCGTGGGCTTCAGGAACACGGGGATGGCCCCGGTCATGATGATGCTGTGCAGGATGGACTTGTGACAGTTGCGGTCCACCACGACCACGTCGCCGGGTGCGACGGTGTGGTGCCACACCATCTTGTTGGACGTGCTGGTGCCGTTGGTGACGAAGAAGCAGTGGTCGGCGTTGAAGATGCGCGCCGCGTTGCGCTCGCTCTCGCCAATGGCGCCGTTGTGGTCCAGCAGCTGGCCCAGCTCCTCCACCGCGTTGCACACGTCGGCGCGCAGCATGTTCTCGCCGAAAAACTGATGGAACATCTGGCCCACGGGGGTTTTGAGGAAGGCGACGCCACCGGAATGCCCGGGGCAGTGCCACGAGTAGGAGCCGTCTTCGGCGTAGTCGAGCAGCGCCTTGAAGAACGGCGGCTGGATGCCCTCCAGGTAGCTCTTGGCCTCCCGGATGATGTGGCGCGCCACGAACTCCGGCGTGTCCTCGAACATGTGGATGAAACCGTGCAGCTCGCGCAGGATATCGTTGGGCAGGTGACGGCTGGTCTTGGTCTCGCCATAGACGTAGATGGGCACCTCGGCGTTCTTGCGCCGCACTTCCTGGATGAACTGGCGCAGGTTCTGCACCGCCGGGTCCTGCTCGGGGTCGCCGGTCACTTCCTCGTCGTCGATCGACAGGATGAAGGCACTGGCGCGGCTCTGTTGCTGCGCGAACTGGCTGAGATCGCCGTAACTGGTGACGCCGACGACTTCGAAGCCCTCGCTCTCGATGGCCTGTGCCAAGGCACGGATGCCCAGACCGGAGGTGTTTTCGGAGCGGAAGTCTTCGTCGATGATGACGATGGGGAAGCGGAATTTCATGGGTGCCAAGTGTACGTAATGAATGTGTCGGGACCGAGAAACACGACCCGTTTTGTCCCACAATGAGGGCAAGTGTTGCGTTGTTCCCTAACTTCCCACTCCCCAAGGAGCCCCATGGCGGAATCGACAGTGTGGTGGTTGCTGGCCGGCGGCGCGGTGGCGCTGGAGCTGCTGACCGGAACCTTTTTCCTTCTCATGCTGGCGGTTGGCCTCGCGGCGGGGGCCATCGCCGCGCACCTGGGCGCGGGACTTGCGGGCCAGTTTTTGGCGGCAGCCCTCGCCGGAGGTGGTGCCATCGTGCTGTGGCAGCGTTGGCGACAGACCCGCATCACCGCCACTTCCTCTCGCGCCAACCGCGATGTGAACCTGGACATAGGCCAGACCGTCCACGTGCCCCAATGGGAACCCGACGGCACGGCGCGTATCCGTTACCGAGGGGCCGACTGGACGGTGCAGTTACAGACTGGTCACCTGCCCCAGTCGCCCGGCCGTTATCAGATCGTGGCCGTGGAAGGCAATCGCCTGCTGGTGCGCCCCAGCGGTCAATGACCCGTTTTCCCTTCTCCCTGAAAGGACGCTCATGGAAGTCGCATTCGCCATTCTCATCATCGCGGGGATCTTCGTCGTCAAGTCGATCAAGGTCGTGCCACAGCAAAACGCCTGGGTCAAGGAAAGACTGGGCAAATACGCCGGCACCTTGACCCCCGGCCTCAACTTTCTGGTGCCCTTCATCGACAAGGTGGCCTACAAGCACAGCCTCAAAGAGATTCCGCTCGACGTGCCCGAGCAAATCTGCATCACCAAGGACAACACCCAGCTCAAGGTGGACGGCATCCTGTACTTTCAGGTCACCGATCCGATGCGCGCCAGCTACGGCTCGTCCAACTACGTACTGGCGATCACGCAATTGGCGCAAACGACTTTGCGCAGCGTGATCGGCCGCCTGGAACTGGACAAGACCTTCGAGGAACGCGACATGATCAACGCTCAGGTGGTCAACGCCATCGACGAGGCGGCATTGAACTGGGGCGTGAAGGTGCTGCGTTATGAAATCAAAGACCTGACTCCGCCCGCCGAGATTCTGCGCGCCATGCAGGCCCAGATCACGGCCGAGCGTGAAAAACGCGCCTTGATTGCGGCGTCCGAAGGCCGCAAGCAGGAGCAAATCAACATCGCCAATGGTGAGCGCGAAGCCGCCATTGCCCGCTCTGAAGGTGACCGGCAGGCCGCCATCAACAAGGCCCAGGGCGAAGCGGCAGCGATTCTGTCGGTGGCCGAAGCGTCGGCCCAGGCCATCGAGCGCATTGCCCAGGCCATTCGCACCGATGGCGGCGAGGCCGCTGTACAGCTCAAGGTGGCCGAGAAGGCCGTGGAAGCCTACGCCAAGGTCGCAGCAGACTCCAACACCACCCTGATCGTCCCAGGCAACATGACCGAGGTCAGCACCCTGATCGGCTCCGCCATGAAAATGATCAAGACGGCGCAAGGCGCCCACTGACCTGTAGCCACGGCACGAAAATGCGGCTTTCCCGTGTACAATGCCAAGTTCCGTCAGGAGAGATGGATGAGTGGTTTAAGTCGCACGCCTGGAAAGCGTGTGTGGGTTAATAGCCCACCGCGGGTTCGAATCCCGCTCTCTCCGCCAAAGACAAAAAACCCTTGTAAGTCAAGCACTTACAGGGGTTTTTGCTTTGGGGGCAGCAAAACCGGTCGCACACCCTGTGTGCGACTCAGTCGGCTAGAACTCGATCACTTTCACGCCCTGTGCCGTCCCGAGCAGGCACACATGCGCCTTCTGATGCGCAAAAACGCCCACCGTCACCACCCCTGGCCAGTCGTTGACGGTGCTCTCGAAAGCCAGCGGATCGCTGATGCGAAGGCCGGTCACGTCCAGGATGTGCTGACCATTGTCGGTGACGAGCGGCACGCCGTCTTTCAAGCGCAGCCTGGCCGCCCCGCCCAGGCCGGCGAAACGACGGATGATTTGTTGCGTCGCCATGGGAATCACCTCTACCGGCAAGGGAAAGCTGCCCAGCACCGACACCCACTTGCTTTCGTCGGCAATGCATACAAAGCGTTCCGACAGCGCGGCCACGATCTTCTCTCGCGTGAGCGCCGCACCACCCCCTTTGATCATGTAGCCCTTGGGGTCGATCTCGTCGGCACCATCCACATATACCGAGAGGCGTTCGACCTCGTTGGCGTCGAACACGGGGATACCCAAGGCGCGCAAGCGCTCGGTGGAAGCCTCCGAACTCGACACGGCGCCACGAATGCGGTCTTTCATGCCGGCCAGGGCGTCGATAAACTTGTTGACGGTCGAACCCGTGCCGACGCCGACGATCTCGCCAGGCACCACATGCGCCAGGGCGGCGCGGCCCACCAGGGTTTTGAGTTCGTCTTGGGTCAGTTGGCTCATGGCGAGAAAATCCACAAAAAATGCAGCGATTTCCTGGACCAATCTGCAACAATCCGTGCCAACCCAGGCATTCCGCTGATGGAATCAGACCGCGATTATCCAATGTCCCTGCTGCCCTACCCGCTTGCCCGCTCCTTTCTGTTCCGCATGGATCCGGAAGAAGCTCACGTATGGACGCTCAACACGCTAGAACGCCTCCAGCACACACCGCTGATGGCGTTGGCGTCGCAGCCGCGCGTGAGCGATCCGGTCACGCTGGCTGGCCTCACGTTCCCCAACCGGGTTGGCCTGGCTGCCGGCCTCGACAAAAACGCCCGCTGCATCGATGCCTGGGACGCATTGGGCTTCGGTTTTGTGGAGGTGGGCACCGTGACGCCGCTCGGCCAGCCAGGCAATCCCAAGCCCCGGATGTTCCGGATTCCGCAACGACAGGCACTCATCAACCGCCTGGGTTTCAACAACGAGGGACTGGAGGCTTTCGTGGCCAACGTGAAGCGCTCCCGTCTGCGCCAGACCCCCCGGGCGGGCGGGATGTTGCTCGGCCTGAACATTGGCAAGAACGCGGCCACCCCCATCGAGCGCGCCACCGACGACTACCTGACCGCGCTGCGGGGCGTCTACCCACATGCCGATTATGTGGCCGTCAACATTTCCAGCCCGAACACGCAGAACCTGCGCAGCCTGCAAGGCGATGAGGCCCTGGACCGGTTGTTGGGGGCTCTGACACAGGAGCGCCAGCAACTCGCCGAGACATGGGGCACCCACAAACCGCTGTTCGTGAAAATCGCCCCGGATCTGGACGAAACCCAGGTGACCGTGATTGCCGAAGCCTTGAAAAAACACGGCATGGATGGCGTGATCGCGACCAACACCACGCTGTCGCGCGAGGCGGTGCAAGGCCTGCCCCATGCGGACGAAGCCGGCGGCTTGTCGGGCGCCCCACTGTTACAGGCCAGCAATGCCATCATCCGACAGTTGCGCGAACGCCTGGGCAAACACTTTCCCATCATCGGTGTGGGCGGCATCCTCAGCGGCGAGGACGCGATCGGCAAGATCCATGCGGGCGCCGATGTGGTGCAAATTTACACCGGCCTGATCTACAAGGGCCCGGCCCTCATCACCGAAGTGGCCCGCGCACTGCTCAAGACCCGCGTCTGACCTGCACAGGCTGCCGGGGGTGGTTCAATCGCGCAGCAGGGTGGTCACGTGTTCGCCAATGGCCAAGGCGCTGGTCAGCCCCGGTGACTCGATGCCGAGCAGATTGACCAGCCCGGGAATACCGTGGGCAGAAGGCCCATCGGCGCGGAAGTCGGGCGCCACTTGGCCAGGGCCATACAGCTTGGGGCGCACCCCACTGTAAGCGGGTTGTAGGGCTCCGTCAGGCAGTTGCGGCCAATAGCGGCGCACCTCGGCATAGAAGCCTTCGGCCCGCCGAGGGTCCACCGCATAATCGATGGCGGCGGGATCGGTCACGTCCAGCCACTCCAAATCAGGGCCGAAACGGGCTTGCCCCCCCAGGTCCAGCGTGAGGTGCACGCCCAGCCACGCATCTTGTGGCGCCGGGTAGATCAAGCGGGAAAAAGGCGCTTTGCCGCTGAGCGTGTAGTAGCTGCCCTTCGCGAAGTAGGGTTGCGGCTGCCAGGCCGCAGCCAGCCCTTCGATCCGGCGTGCCACATGGCAAGCATACAAGCCAGCGGCATTGACCAGCCAGCGGCAACCGAGCATCAGCCACTCATCGCCAGCACGCACCTGCAAGCGAAATCCTTCGGGCACCGGCTCGGCCCGTTCGAACGTGGAAGCCAGGGCCACCATGCCCCCGGCGTTTTCCAGGTCGCCCTGCAGCGCCAGCATCAAGCCATGGCTGTCCACGATGCCCGTGGTGGGTGACCACAAGGCACCCATGCAGCGCAGAGCCGGCTCCATGGCCCGCGCCTGGTCGGCATCGAGCAGGGTCACGGGCACCCCATGACTGTGCGCCTGGCGGGCCAAGGCATCCAGGGCGGGCAGTTGGGCTTCGTCGCAGGCAACCACCAGCTTGCCACAGGCCCGGTGCGCCACGCCATGGGTGGCGCAGTAGTCGTAGAGCAGTTCCTTGCCACGCACGCACCACTGCGCCTTGAGCGAGTCGGGGGGATAGTAAAGCCCAGCGTGGATGACTTCGCTGTTGCGCGCACTCACACCGGTGCCTATTGCGGTTTCTTGCTCCAGCACCACCACATCCAGTCCCGTCTGGGCCAAGGCACGGGCCACGGCCAAGCCGACCACGCCAGCCCCCACCACCACCGCATCGACTCGGTCCATGGCTTTAGCGACGCCGCAAAGCCCAGAACAGCGTTGCCGCGAGCAGCGCCATACCGCTGAAGACCAGGAAGGACCAGTTGGCGATGGTCAGGCCGAGGAAGGTCCAGTCGATCTTGGAACAGTCACCCGTGCCCCGAAACACCATGGGAATCACGCGGCGCAACGGAAAACTCTCGATCATTCCGAACAGGTCGCGGCCACAACTCAGCACTTCGGGCGGGTACCACTGCAACCAGCTCTGCCGTGCGGCCGTGAAGGCGCCGAACACGGCGATGACCAGCACCCCCAAGGCCCCGCCCATGTGCACGGCGCGTTGAGGCAACAGCGCAGCGACCAGGGCGACAAGCCCCACGCCGATCAAGGCATAGCGTTGCACGATGCACATGGGGCATGGGTCCAACCCCACGACCACCTGCAAATACATGCCGAAGGCGAACATACCTGCACACACCACGGCAACCAACGCCAGCCAGCGGCGAGGGTGTGCAACCAACCCATTCAACACCTGGTCCATGAATGCTTTCTGAGCCATCAGCTCTCGGCAAACGCCCGTTCGATCACGAAATCACCCGGGGTAGATGTGTTGCCTTCCACAAAGTGCCGCTCCTCCATCATTTTTTTCAAGTCTCGGAGCATATCGGGGCTGCCGCAAATCATCACCCGATCCTCGGCTGGATTGAGCTTGGGCAACCCCAGGTCGGCCTCCAGTTTGCCGGTCTCGATCAGCGTGGTGATGCGGCCACGGTTTTTGAACGGTTCGCGCGTCACTGTGGGGTAATAGCGCAACTGTCGGGACACCATCTCACCCAGAAATTCGTGCTTGGGCAGATCGACGGTGATGTATTCGTAATACGCCAGCTCGTTGACCTGCCGCACCCCATGCACCAGGATCACCTGCTCGAATTTTTCATAGGTTTGCGGATCGCGGATGATGCTCATCCAGGGGGCCAGGCCGGTCCCGGTGCCCAACAGGTACAAGCGCTTGCCGGGCAGGAGGTAGTCGATGACCAGGGTACCGGTGGGCTTGCGACCGACGATGATCTTGTCGCCCGGCTGAATGTGTTGAAGCTGGCTGGTCAGCGGGCCATCAGGCACCTTGATGCTGAGGAATTCCAGATGCTCCTCGTAATTCGCACTGGCGATACTGTAGGCACGCAACAAGGGTTTGCCATTGGGCTGTTTGAGCCCGATCATGGTGAAGTGTCCGTTGGAGAACCGCAGCGACTGGTCACGGGTGGTCGTGAAGCTGAACAGGCGATCGGTCCAGTGGTGTACGGTGAGTACACGTTCCTCGTTGAATGCGCTCATGTGATGGAAAAGAAAAGCCGCTGCATCGGCCCGAGGCCGACGCGCTGGTTTTGCAGAAAGACAGACTGACCTGACGGCCAGCTCCACAGCCGCAAGTGTAGCCACAGCCTGCCAGGGCCGCCTTGACATCGCGCAACCCCTCACGCATCCAAAGCCTCCAAAGCTTGGTACAGTGACGCTGCGCAAGCGCAGGGGAGCGGTTCCGCGATGGTGGCGCATTCTGCCTTGACGGCAATCGAACCCGAAACAATAAATATTCATTTGGTCATAACCCGAAGTACGGACACAAGGAAGACTCATGGCACGCATGGTTCAATGCATCAAACTCGGCCGGGAAGCCGAGGGGCTCGACTTCCCCCCCTACCCTGGTGAACTGGGCAAGCGCATCTACAACAGCGTGAGCAAGCAGGCCTGGGCCGATTGGCTCAAGCACCAGACCATGCTGGTCAACGAAAACCGGCTGAACCTGGCCGATGCACGCGCCCGCCAGTACCTGGCACGGCAAATGGAAAAACACTTCTTCGGCGAAGGCGCCGACCAGGCTGCCGGCTACGTACCACCGACGCAGGATTGATCCGCGCCATGGCGCATTCCCCCGTGGCGTGGCAGGAAGACGGCACACCCCACAGCCCACGCTTCCATGACATCTACCGCAGCCGGGGTATGGGCGCCACCGGTCCCTGGGACCAAGCTCGCACCGTGTTTCTGGGTGGCTGCCGGCTGCTGCCCGCCAATGATGCGCCTGCCATCTGGTCTGGCCAGCGGCAATGGCATGTCCTGGAAACCGGGTTCGGGCTCGGCCTCAATTTTCTCGCCACCTGGGATGCCTGGCGCCGCGATCACGAACGACCCGGGCAACTGTTTTTCACCTCGGTAGAGGCATGGCCCGTGACCGCGGACGACCTGCTGCGCGGCGTGCAAGCTTACCCAACGTTGCAACCGCTGGCCCAAGCCCTGGCCCAGCAATGGAAGGGCCTGTTGCCCGGCACACACCGGCTGGTCTTTGAAGACGGGCGCGTGCATCTGACACTGCGCATCGGTCATGTGCACGACAGCCTTGCTGCGCTCGACATCCCGGTGGACAGCGTGTTCCTGGACGGTTTTTCGCCCCAAACCAACCCCGACATGTGGGACGAAAAGGTCATCGCGGGAATGGCGCGCCTGTGCCGCCCTGGAACCCGGGTATCGACCTGGACGGTGGCCCGTTCGGTGCGCGACCTCCTGGTGAAGTACGGTTTCGAGGTGACACGCCAACCCGGATGCCCACCGAAGCGAGAACGGCTGGAGGCCAAGTTCGAGCCGCGTTGGCCTGTGAGGCGTTCATGGCGAAGCGCCTGCGCCAGCACCCCATCCCATGCGGTGGTGTTGGGGGCCGGATTGGCGGGGTCGGCCGTGGCCTGGAGCCTGGCCCAGCGAGGGTGGCGGGTGGACGTGCTGGACGCGGCGGACCGCCCCGCTGCCGGCGCCTCGGGGCTGCCGGCTGGCTTGATCGCACCGCACGTCTCCCCAGACGATGCGCCTTTGTCCCGGCTCAGCCGGGCAGGCGTGCGCGCGACGCTGCTCAGGGCTCAAAGTCTGCTCACCGAAGAACGGGACTGGGCGCCCGTCGGGGTGCTGGAACACCGGGTCGAGGGCAAGCGTGCCCTCCCTCCTTCAAATCCCGGAGAACAAGCCGTGGACTGGATGGCGGACTGGTCGGCCGAGGCCACGGCGGACCAGTTGGCCCGTTGCGCCCTGCCGGACGGGGCCAGCGGGCTCTGGCACGGTTGTGGCGCCTGGATGAGGCCCGCCTCATTGGTGCAAGCCCATCTGTCGCATCCGCTCGTGCGTTGGCAAGGGAAGTGCCAGGCGGCCCGCATCTGCCGCGAAGGCGATCTCTGGGCCGTGCGGGATGCCAGCGGGCAATGTCTGGCTCAGGCTGCGCATTTGATTCTGGCTTGCGCCTACGGCACACGCGCACTGCTCGCCGAATGGCTTGACCACAACCACGCCACCCTGCCTCTGAACGCCCTGCGAGGGCAAGTGAGCTGGGGCAACATGGAACAGATACCGCAACCCGCGCGCCAATGGCTGCCGGCATGGCCGGTCAACGGCCACGGCAGCTTCATTCACGGCGTGCCCAGCGCGGACGGAGAGCCCATCTGGATCGTGGGTTCTACCTTCGAACGTGGCCAGACGCAGCCCTGTGTCACCCCTGAAGACCATGCCGCCAACCGGGTTCGCCTGGAACGTCTGCTGCCGTCCCTGGGCCGAGCCATGGGCGAAACAGTACAGTCGGCCCAAGGCTGGGCAGGGGTGCGCTGCACCCTGCCGGATCGCCTGCCAGCGGTCGGCCCCCTCGATGCCGCACGCTGGCCTGGCCTACACGTGTTCACCGGCCTAGGCGCGCGGGGGCTGACCCTGTCGGTGCTCGGCGCGGAAATTTTGGCCGCGCAATGGCACGGTGAGCCTTGGCCAGTGGATGCTCCCTTGGCCAGAGCGATGCTGGCCTCCCGTTTTGCCACGCAGCGCTAGGCCGCTGGCGCTCAGCTCATCCTCGTAGCGAACCGTCAATTGGTGCCTGGGCGCCAATCCGCACTCACATCAAACCCGTCTTCCAGACCCTGTTTCATTATTCAACAAAGAAATATATGAATGATGAAAAAGTAGTTTGGATTTATGAAGGAGCCCCGTACAGTCCGGAGCCATCTCCATTGGGCAGACCAGCCCAGACGACTCCGCCATGTACGCCTACACCGACTTCGACCGCCAATTCGTCCGCCAACGCGCTGCCCAGTTCCGCGATCAGTTGGAGCGCTTCCAGGCCGGCACCCTGGGAGCCGACGAGTTCAAACCGTTGCGACTGCAAAACGGTTGGTACATCCAGCGCCACGCACCCATGCTGCGGGTGGCCGTTCCCTACGGCGAACTCTCCAGCCGACAGGTGCGCGTGCTGGCCCGCATTGCGCGCGAATACGACCAGCCCAGCCACGAGGTGTTCCAGGGCGCCGTAGAGGCGCAGAACAGGCTGGGCAGCATCCAGCTGCGCGACGGCCGAGCCATTGCCAGCCGCCTGCCCACGGGCTATGCCCATTTCACCACGCGCCAGAACGTCCAATTCAACTGGATTCCCCTGCACCTGGCCGCCGATGTGATGGACCTGCTGGCCAGCGTGGACATGCACGGCATCCAGACCAGCGGCAACTGCATCCGCAACATCACCACCGACGAACTGGCTGGCATTGCCGTGGACGAGGTGGCCGACCCGCGCCCCTTCGCCGAGATCATGCGCCAGTGGAGCACGCTGCACCCCGAGTTCGCCTTCCTGCCGCGCAAGTTCAAGATCGCCATCACCGGCGCGCGCGAGGACCGTGCCGCCATCTACTGGCACGACGTGGGCCTGCAGATGGTGCGCAACGAAGTGGGCCAGCTCGGCTTCAAGGTGCTGGTCGGCGGTGGCATGGGCCGCACGCCGACCATCGCCACGGTGATGCGCGAGTTCCTGCCCTGCGACCAGATCCTCAACTACCTGGAAGCCCTGGTGCGCGTCTACAACGCCTGGGGCCGCCGCGACAACATCTACAAGGCACGCATCAAGATCCTGGTGAAAGCCGAAGGCCAGCGCTACATCGACGAAGTCGAGGCCGAGTACCGCCGCATCGTGGAGCAGGACGGCGCGCCGCACACCATCACCGCCGCCGAACTGGAGCGCGTGAGCCGCTATTTCGCACCACCGCCAGCCAGCGCCTCCGCCCACTGCACCGACGAAAAAGTGGCCCGCATCCTGCGCGCCGCCGCCGACGACGACGTGGAGTTCAGCCGCTGGATCCAGCAGAACGTGCAGCCCCACAAGAACCCCGACCTGCGCGCGGTGACGCTCTCGTTCAAGCGCCTGGGCCAAGCCCCGGGCGACGCCACGGCCGACCAACTGGACGCCGTGGCCGAACTGGCCGACCGGTACAGCGCTGGTGAGGTGCGCGTCACGCACGGCCAGAACCTGGTGCTGCCCTGGGTGCGCTGCGACGCCCTGCCCGACCTGTGGCGCGATGCCCGCCGCCTGGGTCTGGCTCGCCCCAACATCCGCCTGCTGACCGACATGATCGCCTGCCCCGGTGGCGACTTCTGCGATCTGGCCAATGCCCGCTCACTCACCGTGGCCGAGGCCATCACCCAACGCTACCAGGACATGGACGAGCTGCACGACCTGGGCGAGATCGACCTGCACATCAGCGGCTGCATCAACAGCTGCGGCCACCACCACAGCGGCCACATCGGCATCCTGGGCGTGGACAAAGACGGCCAGGAGTGGTACCAGCTCACTCTGGGCGGCTCCGACGGTTCCGCCCTGAGCGGTGCCCCCGTGGCGGGCAAGGTGGTCGGCCCAGCCTTCTCGGCCCATGAAATCACCGAAGCGGTGGAAGCCGTGATCGACACCTACCGCACCCAGCGGCTGGATGGCGAGCGCTTCATCGACACGCTCAAGCGCGTGGGCCACGACCCGTTCAAGACCGCCGCCAACGCGGTGCGCGTCACCACGGCCCGCACCGCCCCCCGCGAAGAAGCCGTGAACGCCTGAAGACCCCATAGCCTGAACCGAACATGAAACTGCTGACCCACAGCCAAGCCGCCGCCAGTACCGAAGGCGTGCTGGCCCTGGACAACAGCGCCGACGTGCTGGCCCTGTGCCTGGACGGTGTGCGGCGCATCGACCTGCACTTTCCCAAGTTCACCGATGGCCGTGCCTTCAGCCAGGCCGTGCTGCTGCGCCGCCGCCTGGGTTTCAAGGGCACCCTCCGCGCCACGGGTGACGTGCTGATCGATCAGCTGGTGCAGATGCAGCGCTGCGGCTTCAGCGAAGCCGTGCTGCGCGAAGACCAGGATCCTGTCCGCGCAGAGCAGCTGCTGCGCCATTTCAGTGACTTCTATCAAGGCGACCTGCTGCAACCCCGTCCCAGATTCGCTCGCGCCGCTTGAGACAGAACGAGAAAGCCACCATGAGCGACCACACATCCGGTCTGTCAACCCCTGCAACCGGCACGCCGCAACCGATGAAGAAGGCCACCCAGCTGCACGCCCAGCCGTCAGCCACCTTCGACGCCAAGCTGGCCGAGACCGAAGCCATGTTGCGCCAGGCGGCTGCCCACTTTCAGCCCGTCACCCAGGCCTCCAGCCTGGGCGCGGAAGACGTGGTCATCACCCACCTCATCGACGCGCTGGCGCTGGACATTCCGGTGTTCGTGCTGGACACCGGCGCCCTGCACCCCGAAACGCTGGCCTTGCTGGAGCGCACGGTGCACACGTCCCGCGTGCCCATCCACGTGTACCGACCGGCGAACGAGGCGGTGGTGCAGTTCGTCGAGCGTGAAGGGGCCGACGCCATGTACCGCAGCATCGAATTACGCAAAACCTGCTGCAGCATTCGCAAGTTGGAGCCGCTGGGCCGCGCGCTGCAAGGCAAGAAGGCCTGGATCACCGGCCTGCGCCGCGAGCAGTCCAACGCCCGTGCCGACGTGCCGCTGATCGACACCTCCGAAGCGGCGGCCAAGGACCTGACCAAGTTCAACCCCCTGGCCAACTGGACCTGGGGCGACGTGTGGCACTACATCGCCACGCGCCATGTCGATTACAACCCGCTGCACGACCGGTTCTACCCCAGCATCGGCTGCGCGCCCTGCACCCGCGCCATCAGCCTGGGCGAGGACTTCCGTGCCGGCCGCTGGTGGTGGGAGGACGAAGCCGCCAAGGAGTGCGGCTTGCATGTCAAAAAAACGGAGGCCGCATGAACGCCCGCATCGACCCAGCACTGCTCAACCAAAACCCGCACATGAGCCATCACCTCGCGAATGCACACCTCGACGCCCTGGAGGAAGAAACCATCTTCATCCTGCGCGAGGTGGCCGCCGCCTTCGAACGCCCCGCCCTGTTGTTTTCCGGGGGCAAGGACTCGCTGGTCATGCTCAAATGCGCTGAGAAGGCATTTGGCGTTGGCCGTCTGCCTTTTCCGTTGCTGATGATCGACACCGGCCACAACTTCCCCGAGGTGATCGCATTCCGCGACTTCCGCGCCCAGGAACTGGGCGCGGAACTGATCGTGCGCAGCGTGGAAGACTCCATGGCACGCGGCACCGTGCGCCTGAGCCACCCGGGCGAAAGCCGCAACGCGCACCAGTCCGTCACGCTGCTGGAGGCCATCGAGGAATTCCGCTTCGACGCCCTCATGGGCGGCGCCCGCCGCGACGAGGAAAAGGCCCGCGCCAAGGAGCGCATCTTCTCCCACCGCGACAGCTTCGGCCAGTGGCAGCCCAAGGCCCAGCGCCCTGAGTTGTGGACGCTCTTCAACACCCGCCTGCAGCCCGGCGAGCACTTCCGCGTATTCCCGATCTCCAACTGGACCGAGATCGACGTGTGGCAGTACATCGAGCGCGAACACATCGCCCTGCCCAGCCTGTACTACACCCACAAGCGCGAGGTGGTGGAACGCAAGGGCCTGCTGGTGCCCGTGACACCGCTCACCCCGCCGAAAGACGGCGAACGGGTCGTCGTGCGCGACGTGCGTTTCCGCACCGTGGGCGACATCACCTGCACCTGCCCCGTGCCCAGCACCGCTGCCACCCCGGGGGAAATCGTCATCGAAACCCTGGCCGCCGATTTGAGCGAGCGCGGCGCCACCCGCATGGACGACAAGACCAGCGACGCCTCGATGGAAAAACGCAAGCGCGAAGGATATTTCTGATGGACGCCCTCACATTCATCACCTGCGGCTCGGTCGACGACGGCAAGAGCACGCTGATCGGCCGACTGCTGGTGGACAGCAAGGCCGTGCTGCAAGACCACCTGGCCGGCGTGACGCGCGGCGGCCCGGACGGCCCAACCGTCGATCTGGCCCTGCTGACCGATGGCCTGAGCGCCGAACGCGAGCAAGGCATCACCATCGACGTGGCCTACCGCTACTTCAGCACCGAGAAGCGCAAGTTCATCATCGGTGACGCGCCCGGCCACGAGCAATACACCCGCAACATGGTGACAGCCGCCTCCAGCGCCGACGCCGCCGTGGTGCTGGTGGACGCCACCAAGCTGGACTGGGCCAACCCCGCCCTGCAGTTGCTGCCCCAGACGCGCCGCCACTCCCTGCTGTGCCGCCTGCTGCGCGTGCCCAGCATCGTCTTCGCCGTCAACAAGCTCGACGCGGTGGCGGACGCCGCCGTGGCCTTCAAGCACATCGGCGACGCGCTGCGCACCTACGCCACCGCAGCCGGCATCCCGGTGCAGGCGATCGTGCCCATCTCGGCCCTCAAAGGCTGGAACGTGGTGGACGTTGGCCACGAGAACCCGGACTGGTGCCACTACCAGGGCCCCACGCTGCTGGAAATCCTGGAACAATTGCCCACCACGCCGCAAGACACCACCGCCCCCTTGGCCTTCCCGGTGCAGTGGGTGGAGAAACCAGCCCCCACGCTTACCGCTGGCGCGACGGCGCTGCCCCCCGAGGGGGCTGCTTCACCTTGGGGCGGCCCGGCGGCGAAGACGCACGACTGCCACGTGACCCACCAGGGCCGGCGCATTTTCTGGGGTCGCGTGGCCGCAGGCGCGGTGCAGCCGGGCACCGAGGTACAGGTGTTCCCCAGCGGCCAGAAGGCCGTCGTGGCCCAGGTGCTGGACCACGCCCGCGCCCCCAAAGCCATCGAAGCCGGCCGCAGTGCGGGCATCGTGCTGGACCGCGAGGTGGACGTCTCGCGCGGCGACTGGCTCCTGGCCGCACCGGTGGCCGCCGCATCGAACACCCCTTTGGCCGACAACGACTTCGACACCCCCGCCACCGTCAACCCCTATCCGGGCACCAAGGAACTGTCCACCACCATCGCCTGGATGGACGACGAGCCTCTGCTGGCCGGGCGGGTGTATTGGGTACTGCACGGGCACCGTTGGGTCAAGGCCAAGGTACGACGTGTGGTACACAAACTCGACATCCACACCCTGGCCGAGCAGGAGGCCGACCACCTCGACCCCAACGCCATCGGCCATGTGGAGCTGCTGCTGCAAGAACCCGTACCCGCCGTACCCTTCGGGCGTTCGCGCGCGCTGGGCGCCCTCATTCTGGTCGATACCGCCAGCCACAAGACCTCGGGTGCGGTGCTGGTGAACTGACACGCACCAAGCCCCAACCACGCCTTGGCCATAAAATTGCGCCTTTGAGCCCGACCGGCCGCCCCGCCAAACGCCTCTGGCAGTGCGGCCGGCTTTCTCATCGACAAACCGGCTGCGCCCTGCAGCACCCCACCATGACCCACGTTGTTACCGAAGCCTGTATCGCCTGCAAGTACACCGACTGTGTGGACGTCTGCCCCGTGGACTGCTTCCGAGAAGGCCCCAACTTCCTCGCCATCGACCCCGACGAATGCATCGACTGCGCGGTCTGCATTCCCGAGTGCCCGGTGAGCGCGATCTATGCCGAGGAAGACGTACCCAAAGACCAGCAGCACATGATCCAGCTCAACGCCGAGCTGGCCCGTCTGCCGGGCTGGAAAAGCATCACCAAGCGCAAGGCGCCGCTGCCCGACCACGAACGCTACAAAAACATGACAGGCAAGCTCAGCCTGCTGCAGCGCTGAAAGGTCGAAGGGCTGCTGCGCGCATGATCGACACCGATGCCGTCATCATCGGCGCCGGCCCTGTGGGGCTGTTTCAAGCTTTCCAACTCGGCCTGCAAGAGATTCGGGCGCACCTGATCGATGCCTTGCCCCACCCCGGGGGTCAATGCGCCGAGCTCTACCCCGACAAACCCATCTACGACATTCCCGGCCTCCCCCTGTGCAGCGGCCAGGAGCTGACGGATCGCCTGCTGCAGCAAATCGCCCCCTTCCAGGTGCCCATGCACTTGGGGCAAGCCGTGCAATCCCTGGAATCGCTGCCCGATGGACGTTGGCAGATCGGCACAACCGCAGGCATGGTGTGGCGGGCACCGACGGTATTCATCGCCGCTGGGGTTGGCGCCTTCGTGCCCCGCAAACCACCCTTGGACGGATTGGAGGTTTTCGAGCAGGGCCCGAACGCGCAAGTACGCTACTTTGGCGTGACACCCGCCTCAGTGACCGGGCAGCATGTGGTGGTGATGGGCGGTGAAAACGAAGCGCTCGAAACAGCCTTGCAACTGGCCGAGGCCGGTTCATGCGCCAGCCTCACCCTGCTGCACCGCGTGGACAAATTCCGGGCCGATGCGGCATTGGAGCAGGCCATCCGGTCGGCCATCGACAAAGGGCGTTTGCGCCTGGTGCTGGGGCAGCCTTTGGCGATAGAACAGAGACAAACCACCGAAGGCCGCCGACTGGATGCCTTGCACTTGGCCACACCAGACGGCCCCGAGGGAGCCACCACCCGTCTACCGCTGGATGTGCTGCTGCCCCGCCTGGGCCTGAGCCCCAAGCTCGGTCCGATCACCGACTGGGGACTGGCCATGGAGCGCAAACAACTCGTGGTGGACACCGAACGCTTTGCCACCAGCGCACCGGGCATCTTTGCCGTGGGAGACATCAACACCTACCCCGGCAAACGCAAGCTCATCCTGTGCGGCTTTCACGAGGCCACCCTGGCCGCGTTCGCGGCGGCGGCCATTGTGCACCCTGAACGGCGCGTGCTGCTGCAGTACACCACCACCAGCCCACGCCTGCACGAGCTGCTGGGTGTCAAACCCACACCCGCATAGGGCGCGGCGCGTAGCCGTGGTTGAGCGGGCCATGGCCCTGGCCGGTCACCACGGCGGCGCCAGCCTCGATCGCCCCGCGAACATAGGCATGTGCGGCCTGTACCGCCTCC
Organism: Tepidicella baoligensis; assembly: GCF_013432195.1. GTDB lineage: Bacteria > Pseudomonadota > Gammaproteobacteria > Burkholderiales > Burkholderiaceae_C > Tepidicella > Tepidicella baoligensis. The sequence goes on from NZ_JACCDB010000009.1 coordinate 20,019, forward strand.
TCCAGCGTATGCCCCAGCGCCAAATGCGCCGCCACGGCCGACGACAGCGTGCAACCCGTGCCGTGCACATTGCGGCTGGCAATGCGCGCGCCGCTCAGGCGCTGCCAATACGCTGCCGGTTCGTCGGCCAGAGCCAGCACATCGGTCAGCAGCTCGCCCCCCAAATGCCCGCCTTTGAGCAACACGGCCTTGGCCCCCAGAGCCAGCAAGTCGGCACAGGCCCCATCCAGTTCCTGCGCGTCGCGAACCGGCCGCCCCAACAGCAGCGCCGCCTCGTCCAGATTGGGGGTGATCACCGTGACACGCGGAAACAGTTCCTGCACCAGCACGGACACGGTGGCGTTTTCGATCAGCGCGTCACCGCTCGTGGCCACCATGACCGGGTCCAATACGACGCGATCCAGGCGGTAGGTGTCGATGGCCCAGGCCACGGCATGCACGATGTCGGGCGCATGCAGCATCCCGATCTTGACCGCGTCCACCCCAATGTCCTCCACCACGGCGGCAATCTGCTCTTTCAGAAATGCGGCTGGCACACCGTGGATGGCCCGAACCCCCTGCGTGTTCTGGGCCGTCAACGCGGTGATCGCCGTCATGCCATAGCAACCCAACGCAGAAAAGGTCTTGAGGTCGGCCTGAATGCCGGCCCCTCCGCCTGAATCGCTGCCCGCGATCGTGAGGACGCGCGGATAGCGCGCCGACATCTTGTTCTGCACGGATGTGGGTTGGGTAGCGATCATGCGGAAAATTATCCCGCAACATCCACGCCCGCGGTACGGGCGCGGGCGTGTGATGTAATTTCACGTCGACCATGTCTGCCGCTTTCCCCATGCCTTCCTCATCACGCAGTGCCGAACCCGTTCTCGTACTCGGCGCCGGCCTGATCGGCCGCTTGCTGGCGGTGCAGCTCGCTCAAGCCGGGCATGCGGTGCGCATCGTCGATGCAGGTTCGGCCGACGGCCAGGGCTCTGCCGCTCGCGTCGCCGCCGCCATGCTGGCCCCTCTGGCCGAATCCGCCATCACCGAACCCTGTGTCGTGGCCATGGGCCGCTATGCGCTGCAACGCTGGCCCCAACTGCTGAACCGGCTGGTGCAGCCGGTGTACTTTCAACAGAACGGCACGCTCATCGTCTGGCACCGGCAGGACGCCCACGAAGCCCAGCGCTTTGGCGCCCTGCTCGCCGCCACGGGCCAGGTCATGCCCGATCTGCCGGCTCCCGTGCCACTGGACGCCACCGCGCTGAGCGAACTGGAACCCGCCTTGGCTCAGCGCTTCCACCAAGGCCTGTACCTGCCCGACGAGGGCCAGCTCGACAACCGCCAGCTGCTCCAAGCCCTGAATGCCACACTCGCCAGCCTAGGGGTGGCAATCGAATGGAACACCCCCTGGAGCGACGCGCAGGCCCTGGCGTACCAGCGCACTGCCGGCGGCTGGGTGCTCGACTGCCGTGGCCTGGGCGCCCAACCAGACTGGCGCCAACTTCGCGGCGTGCGCGGCGAAGTGGTGCGCCTGCACGCCCCAGACGTGACCCTGCAGCGGCCCACCCGTCTGCTGCACCCCCGATATCCGATCTACATCGCTCCGAAAGAGGATCATGTGTTCGTGATCGGTGCCACCGAAATCGAAACCCACGACCTTTCCCCCGCGAGCGTGCGATCGGTACTGGAACTGTTGAGCGCCGCCTATGCGGTACACTCGGGCTTTGGCGAAGCGCGTATTCTGGAGCTGTGTACCCAGTGCCGCCCCACCTTACCCGACAATCTGCCCGCCGTTCGGGAAATCGCCCCTCGGGTGCTGCAAATCAATGGCCTGTACCGGCACGGCTTCATGATCGCCCCGGCCGTGGCCGACGCCGTTTTGGAACACATGCACCAGGGCCGCACCACATTGGCGCAAAACCTGTCTCTGCACTTCGAAACCTGCGCCGAGTCCGTTTGACCGGCGGCCTGACCGTTGGCGCACTGCCCCGTTTCACAGCCATGCGTGTTCTCATCAATCAACAGCCCCATGACCTACCCGAAGGCGCCACGCTGGCCGACGCCGTGCAGGCGTTCCAGCCCAACGGCCCGTTCGCTGCTGCGGTGAACCTGCGCTTCGTGCCACGCGCCCAGTACGGCCAGACCGCGCTCGCCGAAGGCGACCAGATCGAGATCATCGCGCCCGTCACCGGCGGCTGAGCGTCTGTTCCCACTCCCACCCAGCTTCACATGACCGCCACCACCGCCGCCGCCCACGACGCCCTCGTGCTCTACGGCGAAACCTTTGCCAGCCGTCTGCTGCTCGGTACCGCGCGCTACCCGTCGCCTCGGGTGCTGGAGCGTGCCGTGGCCTTGGCTCAGCCCTGCATGCTCACCGCCTCGCTGCGCCGTCAGGGGGCTGGCGGCCTCGACCCCTCCCAGGGCATCTGGCCCCTGCTCCAGAAAATGGGCGTACCGGTGTTGCCCAATACCGCGGGCTGCCACAGCCTGCAGGAAGCCATCACCACCGCCGAAATGGCCCGCGAGGTATTCGAAACGCCCTGGATCAAGCTGGAACTCATCGGCGACGACTACACCCTGCAGCCCGACACGCTCAACCTGGTCGCCGCCGCCGAACACCTGATCAAGCAAGGCTTTCAGGTGCTTCCCTACACCACCGACGACCTGGTGCTCTGCCAGCGCTTGGTAGACGTGGGCTGTCAAGCGGTCATGCCCTGGGCAGCACCCATTGGCACCGGCAAGGGCCCCATCAACCCTTATGCATTGCGCACCTTGCGGGAGCGGTTGAGCGTGCCGCTGATCGTGGACGCCGGGCTGGGCCTGCCCTCGCACGCCTGCCAGGTCATGGAGTGGGGATTTGATGCGGTCCTGCTCAACACCGCCGTGGCGCTGGCGCAGGACCCGGTCGCCATGGCCGGCGCCTTTGCCGACGCCGTGCGTGCCGGGCGCAACGCCTTCCTGGCTGGCGCCATGACGCCGCAGGACAGCGCCCAACCCAGTACCCCCGTGCTGGGCACCCCGTTCTGGCACCACGCCTGAACCCCCTCATTGCTGCCCATGACCACATCCTTGCAGAGTACCTTGGCCATCGTCGAACGCCATGCCGCACTCGGTCTGCCCAGCCACACCGACCCTGAAGCCACGCCGGCCAACGACAGCCCCCATGCCATCGCCTTCGCGGCTGCCCGACGTCTGGGCTTCATCCCCGCAGACGCCGAGTGCGTAGCCCAAGCCTGGCAACGCCAGACCGAGCGCACCGGCCGCTTCGACATCGAGCACTGGCCATGCGAAGCCGCCGACTTCGGCCTGCACCCCCTTGCCCCCGAGCAGGCCTTTGCGGCCGCCCCCATGGAGCTGGGGGTGTATGCGGTATTGCCCGATGCCGAGTGGGTGGGCCGCATGGCTCGCGCCGGTTTGCCCACATTGCAGCTGCGCTTCAAATCCACCGACACCCAAGCGGTGCGCCGAGAAATCCGGGCCGCGATCGACGCGGTGGCCGGCACCGGAGCCCACCTGTACATCAACGACCACTGGGAAGAAGCCATGACCGCCGGTGCCTATGGCGTGCACCTGGGCCAAGAAGACCTGGACAGCCTGACACCCGAGCAACTGGCTCGCCTGCGTGCCGCCGGCCTGCGCCTGGGCCTGAGCACCCACGGCTATGCCGAAATGCTGCGCGCCGAAGCCGTAGGGCCAAGCTACGTGGCGCTGGGCGCCGTGTTTCCCACCACGCTCAAGGCCATGCCCACCCCGCCACAAGGCCTGGGCCGCTTGGGCGCCTATGCTCGACTGCTGCGCCACCGCCCCTTGGTGGCCATTGGCGGCATTGCCGCCAAACACCTGAGCGACGTGGCCGCCACCGGCGTGGGCTCGTTTGCCGTGGTACGCGCCATCACCGCCGCCGCCGACCCGCAAGCCGCAGCCCATGCGCTACAGGCGCGTTGGGCCGCGTTGCGGGGCGCCTCCAAAAGCTGAACACCTGGAGCTGAACACCAGGAAAAACCGTCACGGCCGCGGCTATAATGCAAGGCTATTCCCCGATAGCTCAGTCGGTAGAGCGCCGGACTGTTAATCCGTAGGTCCCTGGTTCGAGCCCAGGTCGGGGAGCCATCTTCTCAGACGTTGGAGCCTCCTCGATTCCCGGGGCGGTTCAGTCCGTGAAAACGGGATAAGTCCACAGATTGCACCAGCCGCACCACCTCTTACTTGAACTCCAGCGTGTAGCGCGACCTCACCGCCTTCGTCAACCCATCTCTCCTTGCCTATATTGAAACATTCAGCAAGGGGTTCGTTTTCAGGGGCAAGGTCAGCGGCGCCACTTCTCTCACCCTGCCGCCCAATGCGGCAAGGTGGGACAATTTACCGCGCAGAGGTGAACTTCCAGACTTTATTATCTACATCAGCTGACAGGACTCCAGCTGGGATATAGCCGTCACCGGTGTCTCGAATGCTGTACTTGAACGCACCGTTGAAAGCCTTCGCGCTGGTGAAATGGTTCTTGATAGCTTCACGCGCCTTCTTGGGATCGGTGCTACCATCTACGCCAGCTCGGCGCATGGCGTCAGCCAGAAAAAGCACACCATCGTAGCTAACCGGCCAGTTCGCCACGTTAAAGGGAATGCCGATAGAAGAATCCGCCCGCTGCTGCGCCCGCTTGACAAGATTCCCGTAAACAGAGGCATCAAAGTGTCCGGGAGGTCCTGCCTCGTTGGTGGCAAACCCGATCACGTTCCAGTTGCGTCCATTCTCCCCAACGTTGTTGATAAACGGGCCGGTCCAGAGAATGCCGGTGTTGAGGACAGGCACCTTGACGCCTTGTACCGTGAGGTCCTTGGCCAGTAACATCGCTTGGGCTGGGAAAGCGGAGGCGAATATGGCATCGGGGTTACGACTTTTAATCTGGATAGCGATCGCAGACATATCTGTTGCGCGGGAGGAGAACTCTACGGTCTCCAGCACCTCAAGCCCCAGTTGTTTAGCCAGCGAGGCAAACATGTCGGCACTGGCTTTGCTGGAAGCTTCGCGTACATCGGCAGTGATCACAACCTTCTTCACATTGGGGTTCGCCGCAATGAAGGCTTTGACACCTTCGGGCATCATGGTGTCATCAGCCGGCATCAGACGGATCGTCCAGGGTTTGACGGTGATCCCAGGCTTGATTGCGTTGACACTCACTGCGGGCATGTTTAGCTGGTTAGCCAACGGAGTGATGGTTTCCCACTGAGTCCCAGTCATGGGCCCAATAACAGCGAAATAGCCGTCATTGAAGTACTTGCGGAAGAGCAGCACCGCCTGGCCGGGATCGGTCTGGGAGTCACCGATGTCGATCTGTAACGGGCTACCATTGATGCCCCCAGCCGCGTTCACATCCTCCACTGCCAGTTTGACCATCATTTCTTGTGACTTGCCATAGCTGCCTAGTGGGCCTGTCAGGGGCGTGATAAGACCCACCTTGATGGGCGGCTTCTGGGCCTGAGCATGCGTTGGTAGAGCACCCAAGGCCAGCAAACCAGCTGCGCAGGCAAGAACGACACAGCGTCGTACACTGTTGTTGGGGTGTTGTTTCATCATGGTGGCTATCTCCTGGTGGTTTTGAGGTTACAGGGCGGGGAATTAGCGGACTTGCTGAAGGAACGCGTCGGTAAGATCAAAGGCATCCTGGATTCGCTTATGTCTGTTCTCAATAACCGGACGCGCTGAGCTGTCAGTGAAAATGAAGAATTCGTTCGGATCTTCCATGGCGCGCAGGATTCGGCGGGCAACCAGATCAGGCGGGAGTCCGTGTTTCTGAATGGTCTGAGCCAAGAATGCTTGCTCAGGGCGCTGGGTGACACCACCAAACCGCGTTGGCCGGCTGGCGCTGTCACCCAAGTTGGTGGCCACGGCAGATGGACATAACACCAGCACGCGGATTGCGCTGTCCTTGTTCTCTTGAGCCAGACCTTCGCTCATGGCCACCACCGCGTACTTGGTCATGGAGTAAGCGCCAGTAAGCCAGTTCGGATTCACCTGAAGCCCACCGATGGAAGCGGTGTTGATGAAGTAACCCGGCTGCCTGTGGCGAAGCATCCGAGGCAACAGGTGGTGGATGCTGTAGACGATACTCAGAATGTTTACATTGATGACCCATTGCCAGTCCTGGATTGGCAGCAGGTGCATCGGGGTTCCGTGCATGGCCACGCCAGCGTTGTTGAACGCCACATGAATATCGCCGAACCGTTGTTCCGCAAAGTCGGCCATTGCCTTGATGGCGCTTTCCTCAGAAACGTCTGTCGCAAACACATCCACACTCAGGCCTTGAGACTTGAGTTCTTTCGCATATGCATACAGCGGCTCGGGCTTGATATCAGCCAACACCACATTCATGCCTATGCGTGCTAGAGCAAGCGCCGTGGCTGCACCGATGCCAGAGGCTGCGCCTGTCACGATCGCATTTTTGCCCTTGAGTTTTTCAGTCAACACGTTAGATTGCCTTTCGGATTCAGTAGATAGCCGCCATCGACGGGGATGACTGCACCGGTGATGTAGTCGCTGCAGCGTGAGGCCAGAAAGACAGCGAGACCACCCAGATCAGTTGGTTCGCCTAACCGACCCAATGGGATGAGTCGCCTCAGCGAGGCGCTGGTTTGCGGATCGTGCAGACGACCGTCAGCAATGCCGGTACGGATGAAGCCGGGTGCAATTGCGTTGACAGTAATGCCCTGGGATGCGAGTTCGAGAGCGGCCTGCTGGACCAGGCGTACCACAGCTGTCTTGGTCATGGCGTAGGCATACGAAACGAATGGCTCCGCTTGCACACCAGCCACCGATGCCGTGATGACGATGCGTCCGCCACCACCGCGCCTCAGCATGGGTAGAGCGGCCTGAAGAGTATTTGCCGTTCCTATGAGGTTTACGTCCATCACCATGCGCCAGTTATCCATCGACTGGCGTTCTATCGTCCCGCTTTCTCTGCCTGCAGGCGTCCCGAATCCTGGGCCCCCACTGATACCCGCATTAGCAAAGATTGCGTCAAGCGATCCGAACTCGGCCAGAAGCTTTCGCAGTCGATCAGCGTCAGTGATGTCAGCGTGGCCAGCGCGAGTGCGAGCCTGATGAGAGGGCGCGAGATCCTGCATCGCCTTGTCCAGCGAGGCAGTATCGCGATCGACCATCAGCACCTCTGCACCATGAGCGAGCAGGGCGCGGGCCATAGCATTACCGATACCGCTGGCCGCACCGGTGACTGCTGCTCTGTGACCATTCAGGTCGAACATAGGTGTCATGCCCTTAGCTGACATAAACATCGCCCTGGCCCATGTAGCTCGCCATGATACGAGGATCGTTGGCTAGCTCTGCTGCCGATCCCTCCAGGGTAAACTCCCCGTGGGCCAACACCATTGCCCTGTCCGCCAAACCCAGAGCACGGCTTACGTTTTGCTCCACCATGAGAATCGAAACCCCTGCATCGCGTAACTCGCGCAGTGCCCGAAACACCTCTGATGTGAATCGCGGCGACAGACCCATGGACGGTTCATCCAGCAGGAGCAGCTGAGGTCGGTTGATGATGGCTCGCGCGACGGCAAGCATCTGTTGCTCCCCCCCTGAGAGATTGCCTGCCAGTTGAGCCCGCCGCTCCAGCAGGCGAGGAAAGCGTCGGTATACATTACCCACTGCGCGCTCAAAGGGAACATTCGTCGGGCGAATCTCCCAGGCTAACCGCAGGTTCTCCTCCACCAACATCGTCTGGAGAGTCCCGCGCCCCTCGGGCACATGGAGCATGCCCATGCGTGCAAGCTGATGCGGTGCACAGCGTCGGATGTCTTGATCCAGAAAGTGGGCAGAGCCTCCGTTAAGGGGCAGCAATCCTGAAATAGCCCGCATAAGGCTTGTCTTACCAGCTCCGTTGGCGCCGATGATCGACACAGTTTCACCCTCGCGGACCTCGAAGCTCACGCCTCGTAGTGCTCGGATGGGACCGTAGCTGGCGGACAACTGGTCCACGCTCAGCAGAACTCGGCTCATGTGCGGACCTCGTCTTCCTCATCACCGCCCAAATAGGCTCGCAGAACTTCCGGGTGCTCCAAAACCTCTCGAGCGGTACCTTCTGCAATCTTCTTTCCATAGTCCATGGCTACTACTCGATCAGATAGCGCTCGAATCACTCCCATGTCGTGCTCGATCAGCAAAATGGAGGACACGTGCTGCCGAATCTTTCGGATATCTTGGGTCAGTTGCTCTGTCTCGGCGTCGTTCATCCCTGCAGCGGGCTCGTCGAGCAACAGCAGTTGTGGGTTACCGGCTAGAGCCCGAGCAATCTCGAGTCGTCGTGCATCGCCGTATGAAAGAGAACCGGCGAGGTCATTGGCATGGTCAGCGAGTTGCAGTTGTTCAAGCCAGTTCATCGCACTGGTGATGTCTGCCTTGGGCGTGCCATTGCGGAAGAAGGACAAAAACGGCGATTTGCTGAACTGCTTGAAGGCCACCAGGACGTTCTCCAAGACTGTCATGCGTTTGAACAGCCGAATATTCTGAAATGTGCGACCGATACCCAGCCGACCAATCTGGTGCATTGGAAGGTGACTGACTTCCTGACCCTGCAGTTCAACACAACCTGAGGTCGCCCTGTAAAAACCGGTGATGGTATTGATCAATGCGGTTTTGCCAGCGCCATTGGGTCCAATGACGCCAAGCAATTCACCCGGCGCAACGTGCAGATCAATGCCGTCGAGCGCCTTGACGCCACCGAAGTACTTGCAAAGGTCCCGTACAACGAGTACGGGCGGGAGGTGATTGGGAGGCTGGCTCATGATGCGGCGGCCTTGGATGCGCGGCATGTGCGCGTGCGAAAGGACAGCAATCCTTCAGGACGGAACAGTAGCAGGAGGAGAATCGCAAGGCCAAAGACGGTTGGCCGCCAATCAGCCAATACTCGGAAGTACTCGGGTAGTAACGTCATCACGGTGGCTCCCAGTAGCGGCCCCCACAGGTTGTTCACACCACCCAGCACCACATAGAGCACTACGTACACCGACAGCAGGACATCGAAGTTCTCGGGCCGCACGAAGCTCATGTAGTGCCCGTACAGAGAGCCCGCTATGGCCGCGATTGCAGCGCCAGCGGCAAAGCCCATTAGCCGGATCTGAGTGATCTGTATGCCCATGGAGGCAGCCACTCGATCGTCCTCCCGTACAGCGTCAAAGACTCGCTGCAGCGGGCTACGGGAGAGCCAGAACAGCAGTGCTCCGACGAGCAGTACTGCAATGAATACCCCTTGCAAGGATGCTCCAGTCATCCCCCCAAATCCAGCCACTCCGCCCACGTAATCCACGTTCTCCAGAAGGACCCGCACACAGTACGTTATGCCCAGCGTCGCCAGAATTAAATAGATGCCACGCAGTCTCAGGGCCGGATAGCCTAGTACGATGGCTATGGCTGCTGCTCCAACCGCTGCCAACAGCGTGCCTGGCAGCAGGGGGAGTCCAAACTTGACGGTTAGTATGCCCGCGCCATAGCAGCCTAAAGCCATGAACGCTCCCTGCGCAAAAGACAGGCTACCCGTGAGCAAAGCCACATAAACGCTCCAGGCCAGCAGCACGTTGAGTCCGGTGAAGAAAAGGTGGTCGAGGGTCATACACGTTGCTCCTGGTTGTGAGCGTTGCTGCTGAACAGGCCCCCTGGTCGGAACATGAGCACTGCGATCATAGTCACCCAGACCGTCATCTCGACAAGGCGCCCCATACCGAACACAAATATCAAGGCTTCGAGCACGCCGATCAGCAGGCCCCCGATGACGGCACCTCGCAAGTCACCCAGTCCACCGATAGCCATGATTGCTAGGGCCTTTAACCCAAAAGTCAGGCCGATATCCGAACTGGCCGCACCACCCCGAAGAGCCAGCAGTAAACCAGCCACTGCCGCCAGCGCCGAGGAGATGAAAAAGACCGACTGCGTGACGCGCTTGACGTTGATCCCTAGCAGCGACGCGGAGACACTTGATTCGGCAAGTGCGCGAATCTGGCGTCCCATGCGAGTGCGTTGCAGCACCAAATGCAGCAAAGCCATGAGTGAGAACGTCACCACAAGAATCACGAACTGGAGATTGAGGATTGACACCCCCAGAATCTGCTGGCTCTCCTTGAGCCAGCTTGATGGCATAGTCAATGGGACAGGTTCGGTGCCCCATACCTTGTGAACCAGGTCGGCGCCGACCAGTCCGAGCGACATGGAAGCTAAGGCGGCAGTTATCTTGGCATCGGCACTGCTGAAACGTCGGAAGGCAATAAACTCGGTGAGCAGTCCCATGATGCCGCCCACGACGAAAACCAGCAAGAAGGCCAAAGGCAGCGGCATAACCGTGACCGAAACTAAGGCCACAAAGCCACCGAACATGAAGACTTCCGGGTGCGCAAAGTTTAGTTTGTCTAGCACCCCGATAACCAACGAGAAGCCGATAGCTACCAACGCGTACATCGCACCGCTGACGATGCCATTGATGATTTGTCCTGCCAGCATTGGGAGGGGCCCTTTCCAGGTTTGTCAAAGGGAGCGCAGGAAGTCCTGCAGATCTCGGCTGAAGTCGGCACTGCACTCGACCTGGGGTAGGTGGCCGCAATTGGGATAGATCCGAGCACGGGCATGAGGCAGATAGCGCTGAAAGACGGATAGTTGTGTCACTGGCAGTACGCGGTCTTTTTCACCCCAGGCTAGAAACACTGGCATGGTCAGTCGGTACAGCCGCTTGTGCAGCATTGGGTTGTGCAGGCGTGGCTGCCAAGCCAATCGAGTGATCGTGTGGCGGTTCTTCGCCACAGTCTGCTCATCAGGCGGATGCGACAGTGCTGCCGCCACCAACGCTTTATCGTGAAAGGTATTTTCTACCAGTTCGGCAGGTGTCCAGCGAAACATGTTGTGTTCGTTGCCAGCCGGCGGTGGGCTCAAGCCCGCGCTGCCGATCAGGGTCAAAGAACAAAACCGTTGGGGTTGCCGTATTGCCATTTCCATTGCTAGCCAACCGCCTAATGAGCTTCCCACGACATCTACTCGATCCAGCTTTTCCTTCTCCAGCCAGTCCAGATAGAAATAGGCCAGATCGTCCATGCATTCAAGCCAGATCGGGTCGTCTGATTCTCCGAACCCTGGGTGCTCGGGAATTATTACGTCATGGGTTTGGATAAATTCATTGAGAAACTGAGGAGGCTGGGGTACGCCATTTGCACCGTGTAGATACAACAAAGGCGATCCGGATCCAGCGCGTCTCAGTCGTATTCGGCAATCATTTACGATTGACCAGCTGGTTGTGAACATTAAGTATGTCTCCTCGATAGCTGTTCTTGTGTGCGAGAAATCTCAGGGGCTAAAATATGACATGCTACCGTATACTTGGTGACAATTGAACAATCCTGTACTCACACCATGCCCCCTCCTTCGTCGCTCCCAAACAGATTGCAGCAGATGCCCGGCCACATGTTTCGCCGGCTGCACCAGATCGCCGTTGCCAAGTTCAGTCTGGAGGTCGATCCGTTCGGTCTGACGCCGCTGCAGTGGGCAGCACTGGACACCATCTCCCGCAAGCCTGGCATTGATCAGAGCGCGTTGTCGCGAGACATTGCGCTCGATACGTCCACAGTAGCCGGCGTGATTTATCGTCTTGAGACTCGAGGCCTTATTAAGCGAGAAGCATCGGACGCCGACCGACGGCTTCGAGTGCTTTTTCTGACCGATGAGGGTAAGCAGCTGCTCGCTCGTGCGACTCCAGTGGTCATGGAGATGCAGCATTGGCTCCTCGAGCCGTTGACCCCAAAGGAGCGGACCCAATTCATGAGCATGATTGCCCAAATTGTCAATCGGATCGATCATGATTGAGTCTCCTGCTTTCATGCTTCGCACATCGCTGAATTTTTTTCAGGCAAATCGGCTGTTGTTAATTTTTCGTAATCATTTGAGTTGAACCTCGAAGTGATTTCCCAGTAGTCAAGCAATCCGAAAGGCCATGTTTGCGAGGCTCGGCCTTTTGAGTTTTTGTACCAGCTGTTAGTTCGTGCGACACCCCAGGCCTTGGTTAGATTGCCTTTGTCAATGTACTGGTTGTATCTATCGAAAGGCTCCATTCGGCAATCAATTGCAGCAATTTGATTTTCTAGCAAGTATTTGATCGCTTTGAGTGAATACTCTACCTGGCACTCCGAGGAGAAAATTGCGCTGCCGTTGACGACCACTGCAGTGTTGGGGCCACCGGTCATGAAAAGGTTGGGGAAGCCCGGCACCGTGATGCCGAGGTAGGCGCGGCAGTCACCTTGCCACCAGGCATGCAGGTCGCGGCCGTTTCTGCCAACGATGCGGATCGGATGTAGGAAGTCGGACGCTTTGAATCCAGTGGCGCAGATGATCACATCCACCCCATGAAGCTGACCATCCTGTGTCGTAATGCCGTCAGCGGTCAGGTGCGAGATGGGTTCGCTGACCAACTGCACATGGTCTCGCTGGAGCATGGCACCCCACACGCCATTGTCACGCAACATCCGCTTAGCGCCCGGGGGATAGTTCGGCGTCATCTTGGCTAGCAGGTCCGGACGGTGTTGAAACTGCCGCTCTAGCGCCGCCATGCATTCTTGCCTTAGCTGTTCGTTGGCACGACCAACCGATATCGGATGATCCCAATCGGGCTCGACTTCCACCAGCGGCAGGCGGCCCTCCACTGCTATCCAGAACTGCCAGAAGCGGTACCAGCGGCCGTAGTAAGGGATGTGCTTGAGCAGCCACATCATTCCGGGCTTGATGTCGTCATGGTAGTTGGGGGTCGGGAGCATCCAGGGCGGATTGCGCTGGAACACTGTCAGGCTTTTGACCTGGTCAACAATGGCCGGACCAATCTGGAATGCACTGGCACCGGTTCCTATCAACGCGACACGCTGTTCGCGCAGGTCCAGGTCTTTGGGCCAAGCTGCCGAATGAACAATGCGCCCCTTGAATTGGTCCATGCCTTTGAAATCCGGAATACTCGGACGATTCAAGATGCCCACTGCCGTGATCACGGCGTTAAATCGCATCACATCAATGTGTCCGTCGCCGGCGCGCACAGTCAATACCCATTGTGCACTGGGTTCATCAAACACCATCGAGATCACCTCTGCGCCGAAGCGAATGCGGGGCCGCACTCCCCCTTCGGCCGAAACGCGTGAGAGGTACTTTTGAATTTCAGACTGGCAAGAGAACTGCTGTGGCCAGTCCGACTTCTGTGCGAACGACAGGCTGTATGCATAGTTGGGCGTATCCAGGCGGCAGCCTGGGTAGGTGTTTTCCCACCACACGCCACCGACCTCTTTGTTCTTCTCGAAAACAGTGTAGTCCAGTCCCGCCTGCTGCAGTCGATAGGCTGCAGCAATACCAGAGACACCAGCGCCAATCACAGCAACCGTGAAACTGGTCCCTGGTGCAATTTCGTCCTGGCTCCAGTCGGGAGCGCCCACATCGTGGGGAATGTTAAGCTCATGGCGTAGCAGCGGTATGCAGCCAGTCTGCTCTGGTTTGATAATGAATCGCATCACTCGGTCGAGTTCGTCGACTGATGGATTTACCGGCTCGGGGCAGCCAGCGTCGCGATACCGGATGATGGCTCGCACAGCCCTCTCACGAGCCTTGGCTAATACGTCTTCACTCATACCCCCATGCGGTGCGATAGTGGAGATCATCGAGGGGGTTGGTGGCTTGAGCTCCTCTGCGATCAGATCAAAGTCGCGAGTCAGCATAGCCAGTGCTGCTAGGAGTGAAGGCATGTCAGCATCATCGACGGCACGCCGGATCTCCTCATCTGTGGCAACGATCGGACTTACGCGATCGAAGCTCTTAAGACCATCAGCGGGCGCAGACGTCGGCGAGGTGGCGGTAGTGTTCATTGTTTAGACTTTCAACAAGATGTTTGAAGTACCCAGCTTGAGCTCAGGCATATTTTTTGTGTATGCTTAAATTGCGTACACTGAAGACTTTTAAAAGTCTATCTACTTACCATAGCGTTGTAAACATAGGGGAAATACTTATTGCCGCTGGGCCACTTACTCCTCGGGCAAGCGGTAACGCTGTTCGCGGTACAGCCAGGCCGGCAACAGCGCATGCGCCAGGGCGCGCCGGGCCAGTGCTTCGCCGTCGGCGGGTGCTGCTTCGGCGGCACTGAGGCGCTTGGCCTGGTGGTCGTAGTGGGCAAAAGCGGGTTCCTTTTGCGGACGCAAGACAACCACCTGATTGCCTTCCATCCAGCCGTAGTTCTGTTCGTACTGCATCATCGCCCGCCCCGGCAGATCGTCGGCTTCGCGGGTCAGGTCGCGGCCGGGCATCGGATGTCTGGCATCGACGCCCATCAGCGAGAGCAGCGTCGGCGCCAAGTCGATCTGGCTGGCGACGGTCTTGATCCGCTTCGGCTTGATGTCGGCACCGAGGATCAGACCAGGAATGTGGAAACGCTCGACCGGCACCATGCTGTCGCCGTACACGCGGATATCGTGGTCGGCGACGACGAGGAACAGTGTGTCCTGCCAGTAGGGGCTGGCCTTGGCCTTGGCGATGAACTCGCCGAGCGCGTGGTCAGTGTATTTGACGGCGTTGTTGTCGGTTGCTTTCGGCTGCTCGTAGAGCTCGATGCGACCGTCGGGGAATTCGAACGGCGCATGGTTGGTCGAGGTGAACACCAGCGTGAAGCTGAGTTGCCCCTGGCTGTGCTTGGCCTGCAAGCGCTCGTGCGTCTTGTCGAACAGGTCCTCGTCGGAAACGCCCCAGCCGGCGACGAATTTCGGATTCTTGTAGTCCCCCTGTTCGGTGATGTGGGTAAAGCCGTTGCCGGTGAAGAAGCCGCGCATGTTGTCAAAATGCGCTTCGCCGCCGTAGATGAACTCCGACTCGTAGCCGTGCCGGCCAAGGATGGACGCCAACGTCGCAAAATTGCGCTGGGCCAGCGACAGCTTGACCACGGACTGCGCCGGCGTCGGCAGGAAGCCGGTGGTGACCGCCTCGATGCCACGGATCGATCGGGTCCCGGTGGCATAGAGCTGTTCGAACCACCAGCCTTCGTGCTTGAGTTTTTCCAGGTTGGGCGTCACCGGCCGGCCACCCAGCGATTCGACGAAGGTCGCGCCCAGGCTTTCCTCGAGGATGATCACCAGGTTGAGCGGTTTGTCACGGCGCACCGTCGCCTTCTGGTCGACCAGGATCGGGATTTCCGGGTCATTGACCAGCGGGTGCGGATTGCCCAGGCTGGCGCGGGCCTGGCGGAATTCGGCGAGCATGTCGGCGGTTTCCATCTTGCCGTAGATGTCGCTCGAACGGGCCTCGTGCTTCATGCCGTAGACGGCGTGTGCGACCGACCAGGCGGAGTTCAGGATGAGGGTGTTGACCATGGGATCGGCGGTCAGCGCGAAGGTGGCTGGGTTGGCCGGCCGGTGTTGCAGGCTGGAGCGAATGGCCAGCACGCAGATGAGGAGCAGGAGCGGCCAGGTGAGCCAGAGCTTCCAGCCAGACCAAGGCGCCTCGGCCCGCTGCCAGCCGCGCATCAAGTGCCAGGCTCCCCAGCCGCAGAGGCCCGTCAATAGCAGTCCGCCGACCAGATGCAGGCGAAAACCGCTCCACAGCATGGCCATGACTTCGTTCGGGTATTTCAGGTATTCGACGAAAAGCCGGTTCGGCCGGGTGTCGTATTCGTTGATGAAGGCTGGCGAGGCGATTTCGAGCAGTGCCAAGGCGGTGATGGCCAGCGTGATCCAGCCGATGTTCAGGCCGCGCCAAGCCGGCCACAGGCGCTTGCCGGCGAGCAGCGGAGCGAGCAACAGCAGAGGCAGGGCGAGCAAGGAAAGCTGGATCACGTCCACACGCACCCCTTGCACGAGCATCGTCGTCCAGATGCCTGTGGCGGCGACCCGCTCCGACTGCCACAGCATCAGCGCCGCCCGCGACAGCGTCAGCAGCGGCAAGCCGACCAGGAACAGCATGGCGATTCCGGCGTAAGGGCCGAATAGATCGAGGCGTTGCCAAAGGCGAGACAACTTTGAGGCGCCGGTGTGTTTGGAGACGTGTTGCTGCATGAAAATCTCTGTAGGCAAAGCCAGGACCATTGCATTCCCATGTCATTGTCGGCAATGGGTCTTGCGCCACACGAGAAATGATATGCCATTGCCGCTGCGGAACTGATCGGCTACATGGAGACCGTGTAGCCCTGTCAGTTTCCACCCTGTGCGCCGTACAGTCCCTCGCAAAGCGAGGAGGTTCTGAGACATGGAGCGTCTGAGACGGGTTTTCGGGCACCCCCGCCGACTGCGCAGTCTGGAGCTCATAGCAGAAAGCCCCGCGTGATGCGGGGCTTTCTGCTCCTTCTAGGCCCGCTGAGCGGATTGGAAGGGCCTGTATTGGCGGAGCGAGAGGGATTCGAACCCTCGATGCGGCTCTACACCGCATACTCCCTTAGCAGGGGAGCACCTTCGGCCTCTCGGTCATCGCTCCGGAACACGCTATTATGCCGTAAAAACCCGGGTCAGCCTTGCTTGGCACCCAAAGAATCGATCGGCTGATCGAGGTCGAACTCGCGGTGCAGCGCGCGCACCGCCAGCTCCATGTACTTCTCGTCGATCACCACCGAGGTCTTGATCTCGGAGGTGGAGATCATCTGGATGTTGATGCCTTCTTCGCTCAGGCAACGGAACATGCGGCTGGCCACACCGACGTGGCTGCGCATGCCGATGCCCACGATGCTGACCTTGCAGATGCGGGCATCGCCCACCACCTCGGCGGCCCCCAGCTTGGGCGCCACCTGCGTCTTGAGCAGGTCCAGCGTCTTGGCCAGGTCGTTGCGGTGAACGGTGAAGCTGAAGTCGGTCTTGCCGTCCTTGCTGATGTTCTGGATGATCACATCCACTTCCACATTCGCGTCGGCCACGGCGCCGAGGATCTGGTAGGCAATGCCGGGGGTGTCGGGCACGCCCAGCACGGTGATCTTGGCCTCATCGCGGTTGAAGGCAATACCGGAAACGACGGCTTGTTCCATGGATTCGTCATCCTCAAAAGTGATCAGGGTGCCCGAGCGGGCTTCTTCATTCAGGTCGATGTCCCACGAGGTGAAGCTCGACAGCACACGAATGGGCACGCGGTACTTGCCGGCGAACTCCACCGAGCGGATCTGCAGCACCTTGGAGCCCATGCTGGCCATTTCCAGCATCTCTTCGAAGCTGACGCGCTCCAGGCGGCGGGCTTCGGGCACCACGCGCGGGTCGGTGGTGTAGACGCCGTCCACGTCGGTGTAGATGAGGCATTCGGCCGCGCCCATGGCGGCGGCCACGGCCACGGCAGAGGTGTCCGAGCCACCACGGCCCAGCGTGGTCACATTGCCTTCGGCATCGATGCCCTGGAAGCCGGTGATGATGACCACCTTGCCCGCGGCCAGCTCGGCCTTGACGCGGGCGTCATCGATGGATTCGATGCGGGCCTTGGTGTAGGCGTCATTGGTGCGGATGGGCACCTGCCAACCCGAGAAGCTCACCGCTTCCAGGCCTTCGGCCTGCAAGGCAATGGCCAGCAGCGCCGAAGAGGCCTGCTCGCCGGTGGCGGCCAGTTGATCGAGCTCTCGAAAGTAGGCGGTGGTGGGCTTTTCGGGGGCCACCTCTTTGGCCAGGGCCAGCAGGCGGTTGGTTTCGCCGCTCATGGCACTGGGCACGACCACCATCTGGTGACCGGCACGGTGCCACTTGGCGACACGTTTGGCGACGTTGCGGATGCGCTCGGTCGAGCCCATGCTGGTGCCGCCGTATTTGTGAACGATCAGTGCCATTGAATACCAGTTATGCGCCGGATAGGAACACTTTTGCGACACCGGCGACCTGACGCAAAGCTTTTGATTATAAGTTGTCGGGTTTTGGGAGCTGGGCTTCATCAGGCCAGTAGCTCAGCACCTGACCTTGCCGGAGCAAATACCCGCGTCCGACCCGCAGGTGGATACGGTGACCGCGCGTGGTGCAGGCCGCGATCTGCCGCAAGACCTGTTGGAGTTGGGCCTCACTGGCCTGTCGTGCACCCACCTGACGCAGCCAGTGCCGCAACACATTCGCCTGCCGCGCCGCGCTCAGCGCTTGGAGGCGCTGGATCACCGGTGGCGAGCCGACTGCCGCCAGATCCGCCTCGGCCAGCTCTTGCAGCAGCGCCTGTGCCTGCGCGGCGTGGCGGGCACTTCGGGCAAAGGTCTGGGCATAGGCGGGAAAGGCGTCTTCCAGCACTGGCAACAGGCGGTGACGGATGCGGTTGCGGGTGTGGCGTTGGTCGTGGTTGGAGGGATCTTCCACCCAGGCAACGCCTTGCTCCCGGAGCCAGCCACGGAGTTCGGCGCCGGACACATCGAGCCATGGGCGCACGAAGGTGATGCCGTGGCGTTGCTGGCGTGCAGGCATGCCCGCCAAGCCAGGCAACCCCGCTCCCCGGGTCAAGGCGAGCAACAGGGTTTCGGCTTGGTCGTGCAGGTGCTGGGCAAGCCACACCTCGCCTGCCCCGGCCTGCCTGGCCAGCTCGGCGAGCGCCCGATAGCGGGCATTGCGGGCCATTTCTTCCATGCTGTCACCTGGGGTCAGAGGCACTGGAGGATGGGCAACCCACAGCGGAACACCCAAGGAGGCGCACATGGTGCGAACGTGTCGCTCGAAGTCCGCGGCGGCCGCTTGAAGGCCGTGGTTCACATGCAAGGCCGCAACCCGGTCCGGCCACAGATGCCAAGCGGCGAACAAGAGCGCCGTGGAATCGGCTCCACCACTGAAGGCCACCGCCACCGGGGCCTCGGACATCCGGGGTGCCAGGCGCTCAAGGGCCGCCAACCCGGGGTGGTGGCTCCAGTCGATGGACGCGGGGTTGGCGCCCACGAGTTCAACTCTTGCGGCTGTCGGCTTTGGTGTCGTTGAAACGGCCATAGCTGTTGAGCCGCGCGTGGCGGCGCTCCAACAGCTCCTTGGGCTTGAGGTCGGCCACCTGGCGGTAGGCGTCGTTCAGGGCTCGCTTGAGGAAGGAAGCCATCTGCTTGTGGTCGCGGTGCGCACCGCCCACCGGCTCGTTGACGATCTTGTCCACCAGGCCCAGCGCTTTCAGGCGGTGCGCGGTGATGCCCAGCGCCTCGGCGGCTTCGGGCGCCCGCTCGCTGGTCTTCCACAGAATGGAGGCACAGCCTTCCGGACTGATCACCGAATACACGGAATACTGCAGCATCAGCACCTGGTCGGCCACGGCAATGGCCAGGGCCCCGCCCGATCCACCTTCACCGATGATGGTGGAGATGATGGGCACTTGGAGTTGCGCCATCTCGAAGATGTTGCGGCCAATCGCCTCGGACTGGCCGCGCTCTTCGGCGTCGATCCCGGGGTAAGCGCCGGGCGTATCGACGAAGGTGAACACCGGCAGCTTGAATTTCTCGGCCAGCTTCATCAGGCGCAGGGCCTTGCGGTAGCCTTCGGGGCGCGTCATGCCGAAGTTGCGTGCGGTGCGCTCCTTGGTATCGCGGCCTTTCTGGTGACCCAGCACCATGCAGGGTTGGCCGTTGAAACGCGCCAGGCCGCCGACGATGCTCTGGTCGTCGGCGAAATGGCGGTCACCGTGCAGTTCCACGAAGTGGGTGAATATTTCCCGCACGTAGTCCAGCGTGTAGGGCCGGTCACTGTGACGGGCGATCTTGGTCACCTGCCAAGCGGTGAGGTGACTGTAGATTTCTTTGGTGAGCTGCAGGCTTTTCTTGCTGAGCTGTTCGATTTCTTCGGAAATGTCCACCGCCGATTCGGTCTGGACATAGCGCAGCTCTTCGATTTTGGACTCCAGTTCCGCAATGGGCTGTTCGAAATCGAGAAAGGTTCTCTTGGCCAAGGTGTGACTCCTCTGGTCTTGTCTGTATCACGGGTGGGTCAGTAAGCGACCGGCACCGGGTCCAACGAGCGCCAAATATACCAAGTCGCGACGCTGCAATAGGGTGCCCAGGCGGCGGCCACTTCGCGGGCATCGCTGCGGCTGACCGGATCGCCCGAAAAATAACTCTGACTGATGCCTCGGATCAAGCCCACGTCGTCGAGGGGGAGCACGTTGGGGCGCATCAGGTGGAAGATGAGGAACATTTCGGCCGTCCAGCGGCCAATGCCGCGAATGGCGACGAGCTGCTTGATGATGGCCTCGTCGTCCATGGCCTGCCAGGCGTCCGGGCGAAGCGTGCCATTGTCGAAATGCAACGCCAAGTCCACCAGGTATTCCACCTTGCGAGCGCTCAGGCCGGCGGCACGCATGTCGTCTACCTTGAGGCGCAGCAACTGCGCCGGCTCCATGCGCGGCATCAGGGCGGCGAAGCGGTCCCAGACGGCCTGCGCCGCCTTGACGGAAATCTGCTGCCCGATCACGCTGCGCGCCAGCGTGGTGAACGGGTCACCGCGCGACTGCAGGCAGGCGTTGGGAAACTGCGGGATGAGTTTGTTCATCACGCGGTCGCGCTGCATGAGGTGGTTGCAGGCATCGGCCCAATAGGGGGGAGCAAGAGCATTCATGGGTGTTCAAACCCGTTCCCAGGTGGTCCCGCCGGGTCCGTCTTTGAGCGCCACGCCCTGGGCCAACAGGCTCTGACGGATGGCATCTGCCTCGGCCCAGTTTTTGGCGGCCTTGGCGGCAGCGCGGGCATCTATCTGCGCCTGGATGGCGGCTTCGTCCAAGCCCCCGCTGGCGCCACCTTGCAAAAAGTTTTTCGGGTCTTCCTGCAACAGACCCAGGGTCGCCCCCAAAGCCTTGAGCAGCCCAGCCAGTTCGGCCGAGCGCGTGCGGTTGACTTCGCCGGCCAGCTCGAACAGCACGGCCACGGCCTCGGGGGTGCCGAAGTCCTCGTCCATGGCAGCCTTGAAGCGGGCGGCATGTGGCTCGGCCCAGTCGAGGGTCACATGGGCTGGCGGCACGGCATCGAGCGCGGTGTAGAGGCGTTTGAGCGCGGCACGGGCATCATCGAGATGCGCGTCGCTGTAATTGAGCGGGCTGCGGTAGTGCGCGCGCAGAATGAAGAAGCGCACCGTCTCGGCGTCGTACTTCTGCAGCACCTCGCGGATGGTGAAAAAGTTGCCCAGGCTCTTGGACATTTTTTCGTTGTCCACGCGCACAAAACCGTTGTGCATCCAGACCGTAGCCAGGGGTTTGCCGGTGGCACCCTCGCTCTGGGCAATCTCGTTTTCGTGGTGAGGAAACTGCAAGTCGGCACCACCGCCGTGGATGTCGAAACTCTCGCCCAGCATTTCGCAGCTCATGGCCGAGCATTCGATGTGCCAGCCCGGACGGCCCAAGCCATAAGGGCTGTCCCATTTCGCTTCGTCGGGTTCGCTGGGCTTGGCCGCTTTCCAGAGCACGAAGTCGAGCGGGTCGTGCTTGCCGTCATCCACCGCCACGCGCTCACCGGCGCGCAGATCGTCCAGGCTCTTGCCGGAGAGCTTGCCATAGCCTTTGAAATGGCGCACGGCGTAGTTCACGTCCCCGTTGGGGCTGCGGTACGCCAAGCCTTTGCGCTCCAGCACCTCGATCAGGCGCAGCATCTGCGGCACGTAGTCGGTGGCTCGCGGCTCGTGGGTGGGGCGTTCGATCTTGAGCGCATCGGCGTCCTGGTGCAGGGCATCGACCATGCGGTCGGTGAGGCTGCGGATGGTTTCGCCATTCTGCAGGGCGCGGGCAATGATTTTGTCGTCGATGTCGGTGACGTTGCGCACATACGTGACGCGGTAGCCGCTGGCCTTGAGCCAGCGCTGCACCACGTCAAAAGCCACCATGGAACGCGCGTGCCCGAGGTGACACAGGTCGTACACCGTCATGCCGCAAACGTACATGCGCACATGTCCGGGCTCCAGGGGGGCAAAGGTGTCCACGCGGCGCGTGAGGGAGTTGTAAATACGCAGAGTCATTGGTGCGTGCAGGGGGAAAGCACCCCTCAGATACAATCTCGGGATTGTATCGGGGTACTTCGGTATCACGCCCGGCCGGAGTTGACCCACCCAGCCACAGGCATGGAACAAAATGTGGGGTCGCGCATTGTGTCACGTAATGTGCCTGTTTCTCGTTCGCCCATGAGCACTCTGCTGCCGCCTCTCCCACTCACCACACCCAACCGACCCGTGCATACCTGCAAGCGCATCATGCTGTTCGCAGCCCTGAGCCTGTGGCTGCTGGCCGGCGCAGCCTGGGCGCAAGACGCCCCTTACGACCGCGTGCACCGGCTGCTGCAAGCCGGTGAGCTGCCCGCCGCCTGGGCCGAAGCCGAGGCGTGGCTGGCCCGCCAGCCGCGCGACCCGCAAATGCGCTTTTTCAAGGGCGTCATTCAGCAACAGCGGGGCGAAGCCGATGCCGCGCGCCAGACCTTCGTCGAGCTGACACGCGACTACCCCGAACTGCCCGAGCCCTACAACAACCTGGCCGTTCTGCATGCCGCCGCCGGGCAGCTGGGCGAGGCCCGGGAGGCCTTGGAAATGGCGATCCGGCTCAATCCGCAGTACGCCATTGCCCATCGCAATTTGGGCGACGTGTATCTGCTGCTGGCCGCCAACGCCTACCGCACGTCGCTGCAATACGCGCCCGGCGTCCCGGAGACGACCCGTCAGCTCCAGGGCGTCGAACAACTGCTCACCCCATCGATCCGCTGACCATTCCCCGGGATGACCGACATGACCGCCAGACGTCTTTTCCTCCGCCTTGCCGCCACCGCCCTGCTCGCCCCCCTGTTGTGGAGCGGCACCGCGCAGGCTCAGTCTTCCGCCCCGCGCGTGACCCTGGAGACCACGCTCGGCAACATCGTGCTGGAGTTGGACGCACAACGGGCGCCCCGGACCGTGGACAACTTCCTGCAATACGTCCGCGAGGGCCACTACGCCGGCACGATCTTTCATCGAGTGATCGCCGACTTCATGATCCAGGGCGGCGGCTTCACACCCGACATGCAGCAGAAGCCCACACGCACGCCGATTCCCCTGGAGTCCCGCAACGGGCTGAAAAACGTGCGCGGCACGATCGCCATGGCGCGCACCAACGTGCCAGACTCGGCGACGGCGCAATTCTTCATCAACGTCAAAGACAACGATTTCCTCGACCAGGCCAATGCCCGGGACGGCCACGGTTATGCCGTGTTCGGCAAGGTCGTCAGTGGCATGGACGTGGTCGACAAGATCCGCACCGTGCCCACCACCCGGCGCGGCATGCATGCCGACGTGCCGGCCCAGCCCGTCACCATCCTCAAAGCCACACTGGAGAACTGAACCATGGCCAACCCCCAAGTCGAACTGCACATCAGCGGCCACGGCGTGATCACCCTCGAACTCGACGCCGACAAGGCCCCGAAATCCACCGAGAACTTCCTGGCCTATGTGAACAGCGGCCACTACGACAACACCATTTTTCACCGGGTGATCGACGGCTTCATGATTCAGGGCGGTGGTTTCGAGCCCGGGATGAAGCAAAAGCCCACGCGCGAACCCATCGAAAACGAGGCGACCAACGGCCTGAAGAACGATCGCTACACCATCGCCATGGCACGCACCCAGGCGCCCCACTCGGCCACCGCACAGTTCTTCATCAACGTGGCCGACAATGGCTTTCTGAACCACACCGCCCCGTCCCTACAAGGCTGGGGCTATGCCGTGTTCGGCAAAGTGGTGGCCGGCACCGAGATCGTGGATGCCATCCGCGCCGTGAAAACCGGCCGCAGGGGCTTCCACGACGACGTGCCCGTGACCGATGTGGTGATCGAGAAAGCCGTCGCCCTCTGAGCACCTGGACCACCCTCACCGCCCGCCCCGACTGGCGCCGGGTGGACTTGATCTCGGACCTGCATCTGCATGCCAGCGAGCCGGCCACGGCCGCGGCTTGGCGGAACTATCTGGCGCAGGGCGGGTTCGATGCGCTGTTCATCTTGGGCGACCTGTTCGAGGTCTGGGTGGGCGACGACATGCTGGACGCCGGCAACGACACGCCGGAGCATCGTTTTCTGCAGGACTGTGCCGATGCGCTGCTGTCGGTTGCCCGGCAGGCCGCGGTGTTCGTGATGCGCGGCAACCGGGATTTCCTGCTGGGCCCAGGCTTCGCGCAACGCTGCGGCGTCACCCTGCTGGGCGACCCTTGCCTGCTCGAATGGGGCCCCACCCGCTGGCTGCTCACCCATGGCGACGCCTGGTGCCTCGAAGACACCGCCTACCAGGCGTTCCGTGCCACCGTGCGCTCCGATGCCTGGCAAAGCGCTTTCCTTCAGCGCCCGCTGACAGAGCGGGAGGCCGTGGCCCGCCAACTGCGCGCGGCCAGCGAGGCACGCAAATCCATGGCCCGCTCGGGAGGCTTCCCGTTGGCCGACGTGGACACGGCCACCGCTTTGCGCTGGCTCGAACAAACCGGCGCCCACCACCTCATCCACGGTCACACCCACCGGCCCGGCGTACACGCCCTGGACGGCAAGCACCAGCGGATCGTGCTCAGCGACTGGGATGCGAGCGCCGAGCCGCCTCGGCTGGAGCGCCTCAGCCTGGACGCCGCCGGTCACTGGCATCGGCACGCATGGGCACCATGAACCCAGCTCCCCGCTGGTGGCGCATTTGGCGCCACAGCCGGGCCGGACGCACCCTCACCCGCTGGCTGGGCGGCGCACCCGACATCCCAGACGGGCTGTGGCAGCATGTGGTCCGGGCACAGCCGTTTCTGCAGCGTCTCTCCCCCACCGAGCTCGCCTGCCTGCGGGATCTGTGCCAACACTTCCTGGCCGAGAAGGAGTTCACCGGCGCCCAAGGGCTGCAGATCACCGACACCATGGCCTTGACCATCGCCACCCAGGCTTGCCTGCCCTGGGTGCACTGGGGGCGCGGCGGGCTCGACTGGTACCGGGATTTCGTCGGCATCGTGGTCTATCCGGACGAGGTGGTCGCCCAGCGCGAGGTGGTGGACGACGCCGGCGTGGTGCATCGCTACCGTGAAGCGCTGGCCGGAGAGGCCATGCACGGCGGGCCGGTGATGCTGGCGTGGTCCCACGTAGCGGGTGCTCGCGAAGCCGCTGGCGAAGGCCGCAACCTCGTGATCCACGAATTCGCCCACAAGATCGACATGCGGTACAAGTCCCGCCATGAAGCGGCCGACGGTTGCCCCCGGCTGCCACGCGGCTTTATGCAACGGTCAGCGGCCGAGGCAAACCGAATGTGGCGCTCCACCTGGCAACGAACCTACGAGGACTTTCGGCGCCAAGTGGACATGGCCGAGCGCTTCGGGGCGCCCCGGCCGTGGCTGGACGCCTACGGAGCCACCGATCCGGCCGAGTTTTTCGCCGTGGCATGCGAAGCATGGACGGTGAACCGTGAGCGTTTCGCCGTCGAATTCCCCGACCTGTTGCCCCTGCTGGATGCGTTCTTCAAACACCCCGCCCAAGTCAGCGGCGTAGCAGCACCTTGAGCACCGTCTGGAGCCGCTTGGCCGCCTCCGGTTCATGGGGCGAAGCCAGCACAGTGGCGACATCCTGAGCCCAGGTCTCGGCAGGCGATGGATCGTGACGGCGGGTCAGCAGCTTGAGTTGCAGGGCGCGGCGCGCCTCCAGATGAGCCGCAGGCGTGGGGACCTCGGCCGCCATTTCGAGGCGTAACAGGCTTTCTGCGCAACGCGCCTGCGCATCGGCACTCGGGGCTGCGGAAAGCGCCGCCACCCAGCCCGCACGGGCTGCAGCCGCAGACCGTCCGCCCAGCGCCTGCGCGGCGGGGACGGCGTCAGCGGCGCGTTGCTGCCAGGCCGTGAGCAGCTGCGTCAGCGCCTCGCCATGCGCCTGGGCAGCCAGCTTTTTCAAGGTGAGTTCGGCCTGCTCCATGGCCTGACGCTGGGCTCGGAACGCGGCATCGCCAAGACGGGGGCCACGCGGCCCACGATCGGCCCGGGCATCGGGACGATCCCCACGCGAGCGCCCATCGCGACTGCCAACGGGCCCCGAACGAGCGGCGGAACGCGCCGCCGCCGGTGCCTTGCCCACTGCCCCAGGGCGATCGTCTCCCCGCATGGCCACCAACTTGCGCGGCGCTGAAGCGGCAGCCGGCATGGCTTCGCCTTCTGCGGCGGCGGGTTCAGGCGCCGGCTCGGCGACGGCGTGGACATCAGGCCCTTCGCCGCGGATTGCGGCTTGCAGATCGGCCATGGCCGCACGGATTTGCCGGGCATCGCCAGAAGCATTGGCGACCTCCAGGGCTCGCACCGCCTCCAGCACCGCCTTGTCGTGGGCGCTCAGCGCCTCGGTCTGCTTGTCTCGGATGGCCGATTTGCGGGCAAAGGCCTCATCAATGGGCTGCCGGAACGCCTCCCAGAGCTTTTGCTCCTGCCGCCGGTCCAGCGGTACGGCGTGAGCTTCTTGCTGCCAGCGCTGTTGAAGCGCTTTGACCGCATCCACCCGAAGCGCTGGCGCCTCGGCCAATTGACGCGCCTCCTCGATCAGTGCCTGGCGGCGCTGCACACTGTCGGCTTGAGCGGCTTCGAGCCGGGCATGGGCCTGCGCCATGGCCGCTTTCCACAGGGGTTGGACTTCGGCAAACAGCTTCTCGCTCAAATGCCCAGCCTGACGCCAGCGTTCGGAGAATGCATGCAAGTCACGCAACTGCTGTTTCCAGTCGGTGCTCTCGGCGTGGGCCTCGGTCCAGGCTTTGACCTCCTCGATCAGGGCCAAGCGCTGGGCGCGGCTGGCTTCGTTCTGCTGCCGCAGCTGGGTCAGCCATGCCTCGACCACTTTGTGAGCCTCGGTACAGGCCTCGTCGAATTTCTTCCAGAGGGCGTGATTGGGAGCGCCTCCCTGATCCACCACCTTCCACTGCTCACGCAACTGGCGCAGGGTTTCCTGCATTTTGCGACCACCGAGCCGCTGGCCCTCGGGGGCCTGGGTCAGGGCTACCGCTTTGGCAATCAGCTCTTCGCGCAGCTGATCGGCCCGCCAACGCTGCCAGCCCTCCAGTTCCCCACTCTTGACCAGCAGGGCCTGGGCTTCGGCGTCCAAGGCCGGCGGAATGAAGCGGCCATGCTCCTTGAGCGCCTGCCTCAGTTGTGCTGCGGCCTTGGGCGCGGTTTTCGCATGCCCTTCGGCCAGCTCTTTGCCCAACACGTCCATAGCGGCGGTCACAACCCGCACAGCCTGGGCTTGGCGAGCCGCCAGCTCGGCAGGATCGACCGCCGGGATGGGGGCCGATTCGCCCCGGGCGGCACGCAGTTCGTCGGCCCACACCGGCACCTCAGGCAAAGGGGCGCTCGGGTCCTGGGCGGCCGCTACCGCCTGTGCCAGCGCGGCCTGGAAAGCCTCCCACACGATGGTGAGCTGCTGGCGGGAAACCTCCAGCTGATTTGGGTACTTGGGGTCCAGGCTGCTCCAGGCCGCATCCTGTGCCAGTTCGCCGGCCTGGGTCAACCATGCCGCGACGTCTTGTTGCAACGCGTCCAACGCGGCCTGGGCCTCGGTCCAGGACTTGGTTGACAGGACCTCGATGCGCTGCGCCAGCAGCACCGCCGCCTCGCGTTCCACCTGAACCCGGTGCTGAAGGTCTTCGATCGCTTTCATACGCTCGGCCAAGGCCTGTTTCAGTCCGGCCAGAGGTTCACGCGACAGAGGGGCGCCGGCCTTGGCTGCATCGCGCTGCCAAGCCATGGCGTCGGCCAGATTCAGACGCGGCTGACCCAGCAACGCCCGGGCCTTGGCGGCCCACTCGTCGGCCATGGCATCCTGAGCCTTGGCTCGCTTGATCTCATCCAGCCGCTCCTTGAGCACCTTGGCCGCGCCTTTGTCTCGGTGCGACATTTCGCGATACACCTCGGCGATGGCGTCGGCATCGGGCTCGGTGGCCAGCCAGTCGCGCAAGCGCGCCGAACGCTCACCAGAGGTGGGCGCCGAAAACGCCCCCGCCGTCCATGCGTCGAGTTGGGAAAGGTCGGAGGCAGCGAAAGGGGTTTTGTCGGGGAAGTTCACGGCAACGGATCTTGGGCTATGGCTTGCAATGGAGCGCGTCATCTGCGCAAGCGGGGCGGCTCACGGCGGAGCCAAAAGCGTATTGTCGCCGGTTTCCGATCTGCTTCCAGACGCGGCTTCATCCGGCCCACAGATCGAGTGGCGGGTCGTGCACCACGGCCTTGAGGATGTCGCTGCGGGCCACGAAGCCGATCACACGCCCTTCGCCATCGACCACGGGCAGGCCTTGCAAACCCGTATCCAGCAGGGCCTGGGCGAGGCGGCGCAGATCGGTTTCGGGGCTGACGCAGGGCACTGGCGAGACCATCACCTCCGTCACGGGCTGCGCCAGCAGCGCCTGCCAGACGATGGCGTGCCCACCCGGCTGCGGAAGACGGTCCGGGCGCATGAGTTCGGCCCGGGTCAGCATACCCACCACGTAGCCCTCGGCGTTGAGCACCGGCGCCTGCCCCACCCCGTGCTCGTAGAGTGCCCACCAGCCATCGCGCACGGTCACATCCTGTCTCACGGTGATCGGCTGACCGCTCATCACATCGGCCACCACCTGCAACGGTCGCCGCTCCACCGGTGGCCGTTGCACCGCGCCATAGGCCGACAGCGCCTGACTGGCGGTCCGGTGCTCGCCTTCGACCCTGGCTCCTGGCACGGGCTCGGCCGAGGGCCGATCCAGGTCCGGCGTGATCGCGCGTGTGCGGGCAGCACGCAAGGTGGGGGCCACCTTGCGCATCTCCTCCAGCGGACCGCGATACATGAGTCCTGACGTGCCATAGATCGCAAACATCGCTCACCTCTCTGTCGGCCATTATGGCGTCCGCGGGGCGTGCTGTACACCCACGCAACAGGGCGCCCCGTGTCAGGGCAGGAAGAGCGCCTGCAGGTCGCTGAGGAAATCGAATCCGTGCGCCGTGGGCCGGATCCGTTGCAGATCGCGCTCGATCCAGCCCCGCCGTTCGGCTTCCTGCAGCGCCTGCAGAATCGCCGTGACCGGCAAACCGGTGCGATCGCTGAAATCGGTGAGCTCAAACCCTTCGCGCAGGCGCAAGGCGTTGAGCATGAACTCGAACGGCAGCTCGACGGGTGGCACCTCTTCCTCGCTGGCCATGGGCTGCCCAAGCAGGGCCTGCTCCATGTAGCGCCGAGGTTCGCGCCAGCGCACCTGGCGCACGATGCGATGTGGAAAACTCAGCTTGCCATGGGCACCGGCTCCGATGCCCAGGTAGTCGCCGAACTGCCAGTAGTTGGTGTTGTGCCAACACTGGTGGCCTGGCCGCGCATAGGCCGAGACCTCGTACCGCGCCATGCCCGACTCGCCGGTGCGTTGGGTGATGAGGTCCAGCATCTCGTAGGCAGTGTCGTCATCGGGCAACACCGGAGGGTGCTTGGCGAAATAGGTGTTGGGCTCCAGCGTGAGGTGGTACACCGAAAGGTGGGGCGGCGCATAGGCCAGGGCCATGGCCAAGTCGCGCTCCAGATCGGCCAGCGTTTGCCCCGGCAGGGCGTACATCAGGTCCAGGTTGAAGGTGTCGAAGTGGCAGGCCGCCTCCTCCAGCGCGGCGCGGGCCTGCGCGCCGTCGTGCACGCGGCCGAGCGCGCGCAAAAAGCGGTCGTCGAAGGACTGCACCCCCACGCTGAGCCGGTTCACCCCGGCCTGACGGTAGCCGCGAAAGCGGTCTGTCTCGAAGGTGCCCGGATTGGCTTCCAGCGTGATTTCGGCGTCGGCTTCCAGGCGCACCCGCGCGCGAATGTCGGACAGCAGCCGGTCGATGGCCTCAGGGGGGAACAGGCTGGGCGTACCTCCCCCAATGAACACGCTGTGCACGGTGCGCCCCCAGATCAGTGGCAGGCTGGACTCCAGATCGGCGCGCAAAGCGTCCAGGTAGTCGGCCCAGGGCAGATCGCCGCCCTGCCCTGCGGCCCTTCGCCACTCGTGGGAGTTGAAGTCGCAATAGGGGCACTTCTTCAGGCACCACGGCAGGTGCACGTACAGGCTCAGCGGCGGCAGAGCAGGCAAGCGCAGTTGGCCCGGCCGTTGCAGGCGGATTTCCCGCGGCTCACTCATCGGCGTACCAGCGCTCGCGCATCAGCTCCAGCATGGCCCGAGCGGCCCGGCCCCGGTGGCTGTGGGCGTTCTTCACTTCGGTCGGCAGCTGGGCGAAGGTCTGACCGAAGGCGGGAATCCACATCACCGGGTCGAAACCGAAGCCGTTGTCGCCCAGCGGCGCCTCGGTGATGAGACCACTGACCCGCCCCGTGGCCACCAGAGGCTCCGGGTCCTGGGGTGAACGCACCGCCACCAGTGTGCTCACCATGGCGGCGCGGCGATCGGTGATGCCGCGCATCTGCTCCAACAGAGCGCGCACGTTGTTGGCATCCCCCTTCTCGTAACCAAATTGGGTCGCGTAGTAGGCGGTGTCCACCCCGGGCAGCCCGCCGAAGGCCTCCACACACAGGCCTGCATCATCGGCCAAGGCCGGCAGGCCACTGGCGGCACTGGCATGGCGGGCTTTGGCCAAGGCGTTTTCCACGAAAGTGCGGTGCGGCTCGGGAGCCTCGGGAATACCGAGTTCGGCCTGTCGGATCAGGCGCACCCCCAAGGGTGCGAGCATGGCCTGCAGCTCGGCCAGCTTGCCGGCGTTGTTGGAAGCCAGGACCAGGGTGTGTCCCGTCATACCCGGCCCTCAGGCCACCTGGGCGTCGGCCAGGGCCGCACGCTGCAGGGCGATCAGTTCACCAATGCCTTTTTCCGCGAGCAACAGCAACTGGTTCATCTCATCGCGGCTGAACGCAGCCCCCTCGGCCGTGCCCTGCACTTCCACATAGTGACCGGCGCCGGTCATGACCACGTTCATGTCGGTGTCGCAACCCGAATCTTCGATGTAGTCGAGGTCCAGCACCGGCACGCCCTGCACGATGCCGACCGACACGGCCGCCACCGGGTGCAGCACCGGGGAACGCTCCAGCTTGCCTTCGGCGAGCAGGCGGTGCACGGCGTCCTGGGCCGCAACGAAGGCCCCGGTGATGGCCGCCGTGCGTGTGCCGCCATCGGCCTGGAGCACGTCGCAGTCCAAAGTGAGGGTCCGTTCACCCAGTATGGACAGGTCGAACACCGCACGCAGGGATCGCCCAATCAAGCGCTGGATTTCCTGTGTGCGGCCGCTCTGCTTGCCTTTGGCCGCCTCGCGGGCGCTACGGGTGTGGGTGGCGCGCGGCAGCATGCCGTATTCGGCCGTGACCCAGCCTTCACCGGTGCCTTTCTGGTGCGGCGGCACCTTCTCTTCGACCGATGCGGTGCACAACACCCGGGTGTCGCCGAATTCGATCAACACCGAGCCTTCGGCGTGCTTGGTGAAGTGGCGGGTCATGCGCACGGGGCGCAACTGGTTGGGGCGGCGGCCGTCGTGACGCAAGGCATCGGCGTGGTGGGTGGAGAAATCGGTCATGGCATGTGTCAGGTATCGCGCTTGCGCAGCGAGGTTCGGCGTATGGCTTCGTTGATTTCGGCGATCGTGCGCTCGATGGCATCCTCGTCAAATGCATCGGCGGCGGCCAGGGAGGCTTCGTCCAGCGAGCCGAAGGACGAGGCGAACGGACGATCCGCCAGCCCCTCCGAGCGTATCACCACTTGGGTGGGTTCGAAGTCGTCGGCGGTGTCCCATTCCAGGGCCAACAGCGAGACATTGTCACCATGGCGCCCGCCTTTGTGTTCCGCCTCGTTGGCCAGGGTGTTGACGGCATCTTGCAGCGGCACCCCGTGCAGGCCCGAGGCCACGTCGTCATCGGTCATCACGCCCCACAGGCCGTCGGAACACAGCAGCAGCCGGTCGCCTTGTTCCAGGTCCGCAGGTCCCAGCATGTCGTACAGCGGGGGCGTGTCGGAGCCCAGACAGGTGAACAGCACACTGCGGTTGACTCCGGGCGGCAACTGGCGGAACAGCCCGGGCTTGTCATGATAAGAATGATCCCGCGTGCGCTGGACCAGATGACCCTGACGCACCCAGTACAGGCGTGAATCCCCGGAATGCAAGGCGCACAGTGCACCGGCCTGTACCACCGCCGCCACCAACGTGGTGCGGGGGTTGTCCCGCATGGATTGGGAGCGGGCATAGTCCACGATGGCCTGGTTGGCCGCGAGCACGGTCTGCTCCAGAAAGGCACGGGGATCGTCCAGGCGCGGCTTGGCCCTGTCGACGAAGCGTTGGGTGAACACACGCACCGCGATCTCGGCCGCCTTCTCGCCTTCGGGGTGGCCTCCCATGCCATCGGCCAGCACCAGTAGCACGGCCTCACGGGTGTAGGTGTAGCCCACCCGGTCTTCGTTCAGCGCTCGGCCACCCTTGCGGCTGACCTGATAGACGGAAAACCTCATGGCTCTTGAAAGCTGGAGCGTTCGGTCGTCTGGGTGGTGACCGCCTTGGCTCCGAGCAGGCCACCGATGCGCAGGCGCATTTTGTCCAACAGGCCGGGCTGGGTGTAGGAGGGTTCTTCCTCGTGGTTGAGCGCTTTTTGCAGGGCGAACACGGACTGAGGGCGCGACAGCGGGTCGAGCGCCATGCACCACTGCACGACCTCGATGAGGTTGTCGGAATACAGGCCGCGCAGCCGGGTCATGGCCAAGGCGAGGCGGTCCTTCTCCTGGCGTTGCGGAGCGTCGTGGGGCGGATAGCCCTGCATGCACGAATACATGCACGCTCCGACGGCGTAGATGTCGGTCCAGGGACCCAAGCCGGAATGGCGCTTGTACATCTCGGGTGCGGCAAAACCAGGGGTGTACATCGGCCGCACGAAGTTGCCCTCGGTGTTCAGCACCTCGCGTGCGGCGCCGAAGTCGATCAGCACGGCCTTGTTCTCGTCGGTGATGAAGATGTTGGCCGGCTTGATGTCGAGGTGCAGCATCTTGTGCTGATGCACGATGCGCAGCCCGCGCAGGACCTCGTCGAAGAGCGAGCGGATGGTGGCCTCGCGCAGAATCTTCTTGCGCTTGAGCCCGCGGGCGGCGACGATGAAGTCCTGGAGTGACGCACCTTCCAGGTAGTTCATCACCATATAGACGGTGTCGTTCTCGCGGAAGAAATTGAGCACGCTCACCACCGAGGGGTGGGAAATTTGGGCCAGTGCACGCCCCTCTTCGAAAAAACTCTTCAGTCCCAGCCGGTACAAGGAGAGTTTTTCCGGTGGCACCGAAGGCAGCAGCTCTCCTGGCTGACGCACCACCAGCGCCGAAGGCAGGTACTCCTTGAGCGCCACCCGCTGCCCGGTGCTGTCCAGCGCCAGATAGACCACGCCGAACCCCCCTGCCGCCAGCTGGCGCAGGATGCGATAGCCTCCGATGAGGGTGTCTGGAGGCAACGGGGCGGGTTTGGTCTTTGACATAATCGAAGATTCGGCGACCCCCAACAACGTTGCAAACAGACTGCGAGTTTTGAATGCCAGTTTACAGCATGACCGGCTACGCCACTGGTCAAAGCCAGCCCGAGCCGGTGGGCGGATCGGCCGCTGCAGCCGGTGTGCCCCTGGGCCTGGAAATCCGGTCCGTCAACAGCCGCTTCCTGGACTTGAGTTTCCGCCTCTCCGACGAGTTGCGCCCCAGCGAGCCCGCGCTGCGTGAGCTGATCGGCGCCCGCCTGAAGCGGGGCAAGGTGGAAATCCGGGGCTGGCTCGAAGGCCGCTCCGACCAGGCGCTGCGCCCCCCGTCGCACGGCGAACTCCAGAAGCTCGCCGGCCTGCAGGACCACATCCGGGCCTGGCTGCCGCAGGCACGCGAGCTGTCGGTGGCCGAGGTGCTGGGCACGCTGTCGCGCCACGCCACGCCCCCCAGCGGTCTGGCTGAAACCCTGGTCGAGCTGGCCCGTCAGGTGCTCGACGACTTCACCGCCTCGCGCGAACGCGAAGGTGCACGGCTCGCCGCCATGTTGCTCGACCGCGTGGCCCAACTGCGCGGGCTGGCCCAGCAAGCCCAGCCATTGGTGCCCCAGCTGGTCGCCCTGCAGCGCCAGCGCTTTCTGGAACGCTGGAACGAGGCGCTGGGCAGTGCCCAGGCCGACGCCAGCAGCCAGGCCGCCCAGGACCGCGCCCTCGCCGAGGCCACCGCCTTTGCCATCCGCATCGACGTGGCCGAAGAACTCACCCGACTGCAATCGCACCTCGAAGAAATCGAACGGCTTCTGGGCAAGGGCGGCGAAGTCGGGAAACGGCTGGACTTCCTCATCCAGGAACTGCACCGCGAGGCCAACACGCTCGGCAGCAAATCCTCCAGCCTGGAGCTGACGCGCATCTCGGTGGACATGAAGGTGCTCATCGAACAGATGCGCGAGCAGGTACAGAACCTCGAATGACCATGGACTATCCCGGCAATCTCTACGTCGTCGCCGCGCCCAGCGGCACCGGCAAATCCAGCCTCGTGAAAGCGCTGCTCGAAGTCGATTCGCGCATGGAGCTGTCGGTCTCGCACACCACGCGGGCGCCGCGCGGACAGGAAATGCACGGCCGCGAGTACTACTTCGTGAGCGATGAGGAGTTCGACCGCATGATCGCCGCCGATGCGTTCGTCGAATGGGCCCAGGTCCACGGCAACCGCTACGGTACCTCGCGCAAGGCGATCGAGGACAAGATCGCCGCCGGCGCAGACATCGTCCTCGAAATCGACTACCAGGGTGCCATCCAGATCAAGCGCCAGTTTCCCAACGCGGTGCTCATTTTCATCCTGCCACCGAGCTGGGAGGAGTTGCGTGCCCGCTTACAGCGCCGCGCGGAAGACAGCGACGAAGTCATCGAGCTGCGTCTGCGCAATGCCGCCGAGGAGGTGGCGCATGTCGATCATTTCGATTTCGTTATAATCAATGAGTTGTTCGAGCGGGCGCTGTTCGACCTCAAAGCCATTGCGCACGCTCAACGCCTCAAGGTTGCGGCTCAGCGTCGCGCCCGCGCAGACACGTTCCGCGCTCTGAACATTGGCTGACACCCCTACACACGCACGGAGCCCACATGGCACGCATCACCGTTGAAGACTGCCTGGAAAAGATTCCCAACCGCTTCCAGCTCGTCCTGGTCGCCACCTACCGCGCGCGCATGCTCAACCAGGGCCACACGCCCAAGATCGAGACCCGCAACAAGGCCGGTGTGACCGCGCTGCGCGAAATCGCGGCCGGTAAGGTTGGACTGGAAATGCTCAAAAAGGTCCCGGTCTGAACCGCTGGATCCCACTCGAAAAGCACCGCCTGGCCGGTGCTTTTTGTTTTTCAGCGGTGCATACCGAGGGGCGCTTTTTCTGCCGCTTTTCCCTTACCACCCCGCGGCGGCGCAACTCCGGCTAAAGTAAAGGGTCTATGACGGATCATGCGACAACCACGCCAGCGATGAGCCCGGTACAGGCGGCCTCCAGTGCCGCCGCGGCCAGCTTTGCGGCACTGGAGGCCCGGCTCGACTACCTCAACGCGGCCGAAATCGAGCTGGTCCGCCAAGCTTACCGCTTCGCCGACGAAGCCCACCTGGGGCAGTTGCGCAAGAACGGCGACCCTTACATCACCCACCCGATCGCGGTGGCCCAGCAGTGCACCGAGTGGAAACTCGACGCACAGGCCCTGTGCGCCGCCCTCATGCACGACGTGCTGGAAGACTGTGGCGTCTCCAAGGCCGATATGGCCGAACGCTTCGGCCCGCAGATCACCGAGCTGGTCGATGGACTCACCAAGCTCGACAAGCTCGAACTCCACAGTCGCGAGCAAAACCAGGCCGAATCCTTCCGCAAGATGCTGCTGGCCATGGCGCGCGATGTGCGCGTCATCCTCATCAAGCTGGCCGACCGCACCCACAACATGCGCACCATGGGCGACATGCCCCGCAGCAAGTGGGAGCGTATCAGCCGTGAAACGCTGGACGTCTATGCCCCGATCGCCCACCGCCTGGGCCTGAACAACAACTACCGCGAACTGCAGGACCTGGCCTTCAAACACCTGCACCCCTGGCGTTACAAAGCCCTGTCCAAAGCCCTGGAAAAATCGCGCAGCCGCCGCAAAGACCTGATTGCTCGCGTGCAAGGCGAAGTGGAATCGGCCTTTCGCCGGCACGGAATCGAGGTGCGCATCCTCGGCCGCGAAAAGACGCTGTATTCCGTGTACCGCAAGATGGACCAGAAACACCTGTCCTTTGCGCAGGTGACCGACATCTACGGTTTCCGCATCATCCTGCCCGACCTGCTGGACTGCTACCAGGCGCTGGGCATTTTGCATCAGCTCTACAAGCCGCTGCCGGGCAAGTTCCGCGACTACATCGCCATTCCGAAGATGAATGGCTATCAGTCGCTGCACACCACGCTGGTGGGACCGTTCGGCACCAACATCGAGTTCCAGCTCCGCACCCACACCATGGATGTGGTGGCCGAGTCCGGCGTGGCCGCGCACTGGCTCTACAAAGCGAGCGATCCGAACAGCCCCGCCTCGCAAGACCTCAACACCCAGTGGTTGCAGTCGCTGCTCGACATCCAGCAGGAAACCCATGACGCCGCTGAATTCTGGGATCACGTCAAGATCGACCTTTTCCCCGACTCGGTTTATGTGTTCACGCCCAAGAGCCGGATCATGGCCCTGCCGCGTGGGGCCACGGCGGTCGATTTCGCTTATGCCATTCACAGTGACGTGGGCAACCGCGCCATCGGGGCCAAGATCAACGGCGAACAAGCGCCGCTGCGCAGCGAACTCAACAATGGGGACGTGGTGGAAATCATCACTTCGCCCCATGCGCGACCCAACCCGAGTTGGCTCGGCTTTGTCAAGACCGGACGGGCCCGCTCGAAGATACGGCACCACCTCAAGACGCTGGCCGAGGAAGAGTCCCTCGCTCTTGGTGAGCGGCTGCTGCGTCAGGCCCTGCGCGCCGAGGGCATCGCGGCGCTCCCGCCCGACGACGAGGCCCACCAGGAAGTCTGGGAAAAGCTGCTGCGCTTCACCGGCAACCGGCACCGCGGCGAATTGCTGACCGACATCGGGCTGGGCCGGCGCATCGCCAGTATGGTGAGCAAAAAGCTGGCCTCTTTGCTCAGCGAAATGGGGCAAAAACCCGATCTGCTGCTCATCAGCCAGGAGCGTTTCGGCGCGGCCACCGAAGACCAGCCGAGCCAAGGCGTGGTCACGCTCGATGGCAGCGAAGGCACTTCCGTCCAGTACGCCACCTGCTGCCACCCCATCCCCGGCGACCGCATCATCGGCTACCTGGGCAAGGGTGAAGGGCTGGTGGTCCACACCGACGACTGCCCTCACGGCGTCAAGCTGCTGCATCGCGATGCGGAGCGTTTTATCGAGGTGGAATGGTCCGAGGAGCCGACCCGCTCGTTCGAATCCGCCGTGGTGGTCACAGTGAACAACGGCAAGGGTGTCCTGGCCAAGGTGGCCGCCGCGCTGGCCAGCGCCGAAGCCGACATCAACCACATCTACATGGGCGACGAGCCAGCCCAATCCACCACCGAGCTGCGTTTCGTGCTCGCGGTGCGTGACCGCGCCCACCTGGCTCAAGTGTTGCGTCAGCTCAAACGCACGCCTTCGGTGATCCGTGCCCAGCGCGTCAGGCCGACGCGGCCGGGTAGCTGACCTCCAGTATCTCCAACGTCTCCCAGCCGGTAGGGGTGAGCAGGCGCACCTCGTCGCCCTCGCGTGCCTTGAGCAAGGCCTGTGCCACCGGCGACACCCAGCTCACCTGCCCCTGGGTGGTATCGGCCTCGTCGATGCCAAGGATGGTGACCGTGGTTTCGCTGCCGTCCTCACGCGCAAACCTGACCGTGGCACCGAAGAACACCTGGTCCTTGCCGTGGTGTTGCGAAGGGTCCACCACCACGGCGGCATCGAGTCGCTTGGTCAGGAAGCGGATGCGGCGGTCGATTTCGCGCAGGCGCTTCTTGCCGTACAGATAGTCGCCGTTTTCGGAGCGGTCGCCGTTGCTCGCCGCCCAATGCACCACCTCGACCACGCGCGGGCGCTCCACATCCAGCAGATGCAGCAGTTCCGCCCGCAGGCGGTCATGGCCGGCCTGGGTCATGTAGTTCTTGCCCCCGGCCGGCAGGGCCGGGCCATCGGGCACATCGTCGTCTTCGGGGGTATCGGTTTCTCGGGTGAATGCTTTGCTCATGGGTTGCGTGTGGCTGCCGTCAGGGTGTCCAGAGGGGTCGATTGTCCAATATCGTTCAGGACTCTGGGGCCGGGTCTGCTAGCATCGGTGTCCCCATATTCGCCTGTCCCCGCCATGACCTACTGCGTCGCCGTGAAACTCAAGGCCGGCATGGTCTTTCTGTCCGATTCCCGCACCAACGCTGGATTGGACCAGATCAGCACCTTCCGCAAGATGATCGTTTACGAAAAGCCGGGCGACCGCTTCATGTGCCTGCTGTCGGCCGGCAACCTCAGCATCTCGCAGTCGATCCGCGAAATCCTGCAGGTCGAACAGCTCAAGGACGCCGACAGCGGCGAACCCATCACGATCTGGAATGCCAAAAGCATGTTCGACGCGGCGCGGGTACTCGGTTCGGCCGTGCGCCATGTGTACCAGCGCGACGGCGAATCGCTCAAACGCGCGGGGGTCGAGTTCAACGTGAGCATGATCTTTGGCGGTCAGATCGCCGGTGAAGGCATGCGCCTGTTCCAGGTTTATTCACCGGGCAACTTCATCGAGGCCACACCCGAAACGCCTTTCTTCCAGATCGGAGAGAGCAAATACGGCAAGCCAGTGCTCGACCGCGTGATCACCCCCGAGACGCCGCTGGACGAAGCCGCCAAGTGCGTGCTCATCTCCATGGACTCGACGCTGAAGTCCAACCTCTCGGTCGGCCTGCCGTTGGACATGGCGGTCTACCAGACTGACAGCCTGCGCAGCGACCGCATCGTCTGCATCGACCATCACAACCCCTATTTCCGTATGCTGCGCGAGACCTGGGGCCAACGCTTGCGCGAGGTGTTCGACAGCATCGACCATCCCGCCTGGGACGGCCGCCCGACCGATGCCCCGCTCATGGAAGGCAGCAGCCGCCACGCCCCGCTCAAGAAAATCACCAGCCCGCAGGAAAAACTGATCTGATGCCCGCGCCCATGACTCCCTCCAACACCCCCGCGATCGTTTTTTCCCACGGCAACAGCTTCCCCGGCGCCACCTACCGCGTGATCTTCGAAGCCCTGCGCGCACGCGGCTACCGGGTCGAGGCGGTGGACAAATACGGCCATGATCCGGCCTACCCGGTCACCAGCAATTGGCCGCACCTGGTGCAGCAACTGGCCGATTTCGTGGTCAACCAATGCGCGGGCCACACCGGCCCCCTGTTCCTGGTTGGCCATTCCCTCGGAGGCTTTCTCAGCCTGATGTGCGCCGCCAAACACCCCGAACTCGCCGGCATGAAGGTCCGTGGCGTGGTGATGCTCGACTCGCCCGTGCTGGGTGGCTGGCGTGCCCGCGCACTGCAAGCGGCCAAGCACACCCGGCTCATCGGAGCCCTGTCACCCGGACAGGTGAGTCGCAAGCGGCGCAACACCTGGGCCAATGCAGAGGAGGCCATGGCCCACTTCGCCCGCAAGAAGAGCTTTGCGCGCTGGGACCCGCGCGTGCTGCGCGACTACATCGAACACGGCACGCACGACGTGGCCACGGCCACCGGCACCAAGCGTGTGCTGAGCTTCGACCGCGACATCGAAACGCGCATCTACAACACCCTGCCCCACAACCTGGACCGCCTGCTGCGCCGCCACCCGCTGCAGTGCCCGGTGGCTTTTATCGGGGGGACCGAATCGGCCGAAATGCGCCAGGTAGGCATGGCGATGACGCATCGACTGGTGGGCAAGACGCCGAGCGAACGCCTGCAAATGATCGAAGGCACGCACCTGTTCCCCATGGAACGGCCCGAGGAGACCGCCATGGCCATCGACCGGGCCCTGCGCAGCTTCATGGCCGATTGAGATCGGCTGGCGGGGCCTCTGCGCCAGGCTCCTCGGTTTTGGCGTCGGCCACCGGTGTCCGAGGGTCCAGTTGCAGCACGGCTTGCGAGCCGGTACCCATCATCACGAAGTCGAACTTCTCGGCCTCGGGCACCGGGGCGGCTGCGCGGATGCGCTTGACCGCGTACAGCGACAGCAACGTCAACACCAGCGCAAAGTACAGCATCAGGCTTTCGGGCTGCAAAACATCCATGAAGATGCCGGCCAGAGTCGGTCCCAGCGCAGCCCCGATGCCATGCACCAGCAGCAAACCGCCGGTGACCTCCAGCACGCGGGAGGAGTCCACCAGGTCGTTCACATGCGCCACACTCAGGCCATAGACGGTGAACACCAAGCCGCCGAATAGCAGACCGATGGCGATCACCACCCACTCCGCGTGGCGGGCCAGCACGAAGGCCAGCACGGCCAACACGGCGCTGAGCACCATCACCCACAGCAACACGTGGCGTCGGTCGTGCCGGTCGGA
The DNA here is from genome assembly GCF_013432195.1 of Tepidicella baoligensis. GTDB lineage: Bacteria > Pseudomonadota > Gammaproteobacteria > Burkholderiales > Burkholderiaceae_C > Tepidicella > Tepidicella baoligensis. The sequence goes on from NZ_JACCDB010000009.1 coordinate 60,370, forward strand.
GTAATGCCCCACCGGCCATTGGAAGATGGCTCCTCCCAGAATGGTGGCCGCCATGAACGCGGCCACGCCCGCTTCGGAAAACCCCACGCCCTGGGCAAAGACGGCCCCCATGCCATAGAACGCCCCGTTGATGAGCCCGGAACCCACCGCTCCAGCCACCCCCAATGGCGAGGTCTGGTACAGATAGCGCAGGCTCAGCCGGGGAGCTTCCACCGGCTCTGGCTCGTCCACCGGCGTCAGCGTGATCGGCAACAGCGCAAAAGAAAACATGATCGACACCAGCACGAACGGCACGAAGCCCAGCGTGTCGCCCACCAGAATCAGCCACTGGCCCAGCGCCAACGCCACGAAGTTCACCGACATGTACACCGCGAACACCCGCCCCCGGTGCTGTGTGGGCGCGACGGTGTTGAGCCAGCTCTCCACCACGATATACAGCCCCACCAGGCAAATGCCAGTGATGAAACGCAACGCCCCCCAGAACCACGGATCCACCCACAGCGCGTGCAGAATGGGCATGGTGGACGCCAGTGATGCCATGGCCGCGAAGGCCCGGATGTGCCCCACGCGGCGGATGATTATGGGGCACACGAAGGTGCCGAACACGAAACCCACGAAATAGGCCGACATGACCAGCCCGAGCACCACGCCCGAAAAGTCGGCCATGCCGCCGCGCAGCCCCACCACGGAAAACAGCAGGCCCACGCCCACCACCAGCAAACCCACGCCGCTGAGCAGCGACGACAACGGCAACAGCAATCGGTTCATCACCGTGGGAACCGTTTCAGGGCGTCCAGTTCACCCACCCACTGTAAGCGGTGACCAAAATCAGCAGCCCGAACCCGATGCGGTACCAGGCAAACGGCACGAAGGTGTGGCTGGCCACATAACGCATCAGCCACTTCACACACACCCAGGCCGACGCCCACGACACCACCAGGCCCACAGCGAAGAAGGGCAAGTCTTCCACACTGAGCAGGGCACGGTGCTTGAACAAGTCGTAAGCTGCGGCCCCAAACAACATGGGAATGGCGAGGAAGAAGCTGAATTCGGTGGCGGCCCGGCGTGAAAAGCCCAGTGCCATGGCCCCAATGATGGTGGCCCCCGAGCGGCTCACGCCAGGCACCAGCGCCAGGCACTGGATCAGGCCCACGGCCAAGGCATCGCGCCAGCGCACCGTGTCCACATCGTCGATCCGCTGGGCGGGTTGCCTGACCTGACGAGCCTCCACCCACAGCATCACCACCCCACCGGCAATGAAGCTGGTTGCCACCACCAGGGGGTTGAACAACACGCCTTTGATCACGTCGATGAACAGCACACCCGCCAGCGCCGCCGGGAAGAAGCCGAGCAAAATGTTGCCCGTGAAGCGCTGAGCGCGCGCCTCGTGCGGCAAGTCCACCACCGTCTGCAGCAGCCGCTGCATATAGAGCGAGACGATGGCGAGGATGGCCCCGGTCTGAATCACCACCTCGAAAACCTTGATTTTTTCTCCTTCCAGCCCGAGCAGCGTGGAAGTGAGGATCAGGTGTCCCGTAGATGAAATGGGCAGAAATTCGGTCAGGCCCTCCACCACGCCCATGACGGCGGCCTTGAGCAGCAACACAATATCCATGAGGTCTGGCGCGCAAACAAAAAGCACAGGCACCGGCCTGTGCAGGAGCTAAAACCCCGATCGTAGCTGAAGGGCGTCCACACCCTTACCCGACCAACGCTAGACAGTTGCCGCGCAGGCTCCGGCTCAGCGCCAATGCGGGCGGTTGGGCGGCGCGCTTTGCACCACCGTCACCGGCGCGCTGCCGTGGTAATGATGATGGTGCACATGCGTGACTTGCTGGTTCCGCGATTTGTTGTGCTTGGCATGCCGGTGCCCAGGCGGCACCCAACCGTGGTGATGGACAGGCGCCACCACCACTGGCCGTGGGCTATGCACCACCACCGGGTACTGCACCACCACGGGCGGCACATTGCTCACCCCCACATGCACGCCGGGCTGGTGCACACCAATGGACCAATACACATTGCCCGCTTGCGCCAAACCGGCAGCACTCAGTACGATGCCAGCAGCAGCCGAACGCAGTCCATAGATTCGTTTCATGGCGTCATCCTTTCCAAATCACATGCGGTCGTCAGAACCGATGGCTTCATTACAGGTCCAAAACCCTGTTACCTGCTTACCAGACGTGTGAAGAACGTATCGAACCGTAACCGTGGCATCAGACCTGCCTGCCGCCACATCACGCCAAGACGAAAATTCCATCCATGAAACACGCAGCCACCCCCTACCAGCCCCTGCACGAGCAGTTGTCAGCCGCCTTGGGCCGCCAGCGGCTCAGCCGCCGCCAGGCCTTGTGGCTGCTGGGCGCCAGCGTGTCCGCCACCAGCCTAGGAGCCTTGCAGGGATGTGCGCAATCCCCCGTGACGGGGGAACGCATTCTGGTGGGCATGAGCGAAAGCCAGGAACGCGCGGCCGACGCCCAGTACGCCCCGCACCAGTTCTCTGAAGACCTGGGGGCGATACAGGACGACGCCGTCAACCGCTATGTGAGCACGGTCGGCGCCGTCATCCACCAGCACACGCACCGGCCCCAGATGCCCTACAGCTACCGGGTGCTGAATGCCAACTACGTGAACGCCTACACCTTCCCCGCCGGGTCCATGGGCGTGACGCGCGGCATTCTGGTCAACTTGCAAGACGAAGCCGAGCTGGCTGCCCTGCTCGGCCATGAAATGGGACATGTGAACGCCCGCCATGCCGCCCAGCGCAGCGGCCAAGGCCTGCTGGCCAGCGTCGCCCTGATGGGCATGGCCATGATGGTGGACGACAAGTGGGCCGATGTGGCATTGGTGGGCGGGCAGATTGGCGCCAGCGCGCTGCTGGCCTCCTATTCGCGGGACAACGAGCGCGAAGCCGATGCGCTGGGCCAGGAATACCTGGTGCGCGCGGGCTACCCCGCCAACGGCATGACGCACCTGCACCAGCTGCTCGTGGCGCAGGAAAAACAAGCCCCCAGCCTGCTGCAAACCATGTTCAGCTCCCATCCCATGAGCACCGAACGGGTGGCCACGGCCGAACGTTTGGCCCAAACGCAATACGCCCACACCCTCAACCGCCCGAACCGGCGCGAACGCTTCATGGACGAAACGGCCAGCTTGCGGCGCCTCAAACCCACCATCGAAGCCTGCCAGCAAGGTGAAATGGCCATGAGCCGCAAGCAACTGCCCGCCGCGCAAACGGCGTTTGCCAAAGCCATCCAGGCCACCCCGCAGGACTATGCCGCCAACCTGCGCATGGCCCAGTGCTTGCAAGCCATGGGCAAAACGCAAGAAGCCCGCAGCTACGCCCTGAACGCTCAAAACATCTACCCCCAGGAGGCTCAGGCTCACAAAGTGGCAGGTGTGCTGGCCTTGCAGCTGAGGCAACCCCAACAAGCCTATGAGCACCTGACCCAATTTGACCGGCAGCTGCCGGGCAACCCCGGCATCACCTTTCTGCGCGGGGTGGCGCTGGAAGGCATGGGCAACCGACGCGAAGCCGCCGTGCTGTACCAGCGCTTCCTGCAAACCAACATCCAAGGCCAAGCCGCGCAATACGCGGCCAGCCGCTTGCAGGCATGGGGGGTTCGGTGAACACCCCGCAACACACGACCGGGCACGGGGCACTCCTCATCACCCGGGTGTGGGGCCAGGGCTTTTTATGGCACTTCGATGTGGAAAGGCGCCAGCGCGACATGGTGCTGCGCCCACGCCTGAACTGAAGGAGGCCACCCCTAAAATGGCGGGATGAACTCCCCCGCCGATTCGAACGACAACCCTCACAAACCGAGCAACTTCCTGCGCCAGATCATCGAAAAGGACCTGGCGCAAGGCACTTATGCCACCCGCAAGTGGGGCGGCAGCCCGGGAGACGCCGCCCATCACGACGCCGGCGTGCCCGACCCGGCCAAGATCCGCACGCGCTTTCCCCCCGAGCCCAACGGCTATCTGCACGTGGGCCACGCCAAGAGCATCTGCCTGAACTTCGGTTTGGCGCGCGAGTACGGCGGCGTCTGCCACATGCGTTTCGACGACACCAACCCCGAGAAGGAGGAGCAAGAGTATGTGGACTCCATCCTGGATGCGGTGCAATGGCTGGGTTTCAACTGGGAATCCCACTTCAACGGCAAAACCGAAAGCCACCTGTACTACGCCAGCGACTATTTCGATTTCATGTACCGCGCGGCGGAGTATTTGATCGAAGCCGGCCATGCCTACGTGGACGAGCAGACGGCAGAGGAAATGCGCATCAACCGGGGCGACTTCGGCAAGCCCGGCGTGAACAGCCCTTTCCGCGACCGCTCCCCGGCCGAAAACCTGGCGCGCTTTCGCGACATGCGCGACGGCAAACTGGCCGATGGCGCCGCCGTGCTGCGCGCCAAGATCGACATGGCCAGCCCCAACATCAACCTGCGCGACCCGGCCATTTACCGCATACGCCGCGCCACGCACCACAACACGGGCGACAAATGGTGCATCTACCCGATGTACACCTTTGCCCACCCGATTGAAGACGCGCTGGAACAAATCACCCACAGCATTTGCACACTGGAATTCGAAGACCAGCGCCCCTTCTACGACTGGCTGCTGGAGCGGCTGATGGAAGGCGGCTTGCTGAAGGCCCCGCCACCGCGCCAGTACGAATTTGCCCGCCTGAACCTGACCTACGTGATCACCAGCAAGCGCAAGCTTGCGCAACTGGTGAATGAAGGCAAGGTCAGCGGCTGGGACGACCCCCGCATGCCCACCATCGTCGGCCTGCGCCGCCGCGGCTACACACCCGAAGCCATTCAACTGTTTGCCGAACGCATCGGCGTGACCAAGAGCGAGAGCTGGATCGACTACAGCACCCTGGAAGGCTGCCTGCGCGAAGATCTGGAGCACAAGGCCCACCGTGGTATGGCCGTGCTGGACCCCGTCAAGCTGGTGCTCACCAACTGGGCCGAAGCCTTTGGCAGCGACGCCTACACCGAGGAATGCACCCAGCCTGCCCTGCCCCCCTCGGCCATCGCCGAGGGGCAGACCCCACCGCCTGAGCGCCGCTTCAAGATGGGCAAAGAAGTGTGGATCGAGCGCGAAGACTTTGAGGAAGTGCCGCCCAAGGGCTACAAGCGCCTGTTCCCGGGCAACGTGGTGCGCCTCAAAGGCGGCTATGTGATCGAATGCACCGGCTGCGCCCGCGACGCCAACGGCCAAGTGACCGAGGTGCACGCCAAGGTGATCCCCGGTACCAAGAGCGGCACCCCCGGCGCCGACAGCGTGAAAGCCAAGGCTGCCATCACCTGGGTGGGCGTAAATGACGGCGTACCGGCCGAAGTACGCCTGTATGACCGCCTGTTCACCGAAGCGCAGCCCGATGCGGGCGGCAAGAACTTCCTGGATGCGCTGAACCCCAACAGCCTGAAGGTGGTCACGGCCTACGTCGAGCCCTCACTGGCCGCCGCCAAGCCTGACCAGAAGTTCCAGTTCGAGCGGCACGGCTACTTTGTGGCCGACCGGGTGGAGCACGGGGTGGATGGAAAGGTCGTGTTCAACCGGGTGACGGGGTTGAAGGATTCGTGGGGAAAGTAGATCTGATTCCACTAGGCTACTTTGCGACGGGTCGATGACACCATGCCACCAACGCACAATGCCTATCTCTTGCGGATTGAGCTCAAGAACCTCAAGCCGACCATCTACCGCGAGGTGCTGGTGCAGCCAGACATCACCCTGCGCGCCTTGCACAAGGTGATTCAGGCCGCCATGGGGTGGGAAAACGCACATCTGTATGCCTTTGCCCTGCCGCTTCGGGCCACCGAATCGTTCTGGAAAATCCCCAACCTGCGCAAATGGCAACAACCCGACCCTGGAGCTTGGAGCAAGCCCATGGGCAACGACGCCAAGGTCAAGCTCTGTGAACTGCTGACCACACCCAAACAACGCCTGCTGTACCTCTACGACTTTGGTGATGAGTGGTTGCACACGGTGACGTTGATGGCTTTCAGCAACGCCCATACGCCCCTGCCCCATTTGCTCAAGGCGCAGAATGGATGCCCTCCTGAGGATTGCGGCGGCCCGCCCGGCGCCGCGTATTGGGCTGCCGCCTGGTACGACGCCACGCACGAAGACCATGAAACGGCCCGCGACATGTTCGGTGAGCAAGAGCCCGGCTCCCTGAACTTTGCGGCGCTGCAAACTGCGGTGGCCAAGCTGAGGAAGTAGCGCCTGTATACCGCAACAGCCTCATGCTCTGGGGTTCAGTTTCTCGCGGCTCCTGCTTCCCCAGGCTGCTGCGGCCAGAGCACCCGGTCGTACATCGACACCAAACTGCCGTGGCTCAGCCCCCAGCCACAGCAGCGAACCCGGCAACACGGCACTCAGTCGTCCCAGGTGACGACCGGGCCCAGCTTGCGTTCGGCCAGGAACACGGCTTCGCGCAGCGTGAGCGCTGTGCCACCATCCAGCCAGGGCGAATCCAGTCGGGGCAGGTGGTAGCGAATGTAGTAACACTCGGCCTCGCGGTCTTGCGCGATTTCGGGTGGGTCGTCCGGGTCATGGGTGCCGTACAAGGTGTGATGGCGAACGATGCGTACCGGGCAGGTGGTGACTCCAGCGAAAAACCAATGCCCCTGCTTGACGGCAGGCAACTCATCGACTGTGACCATGGCGTGTGCTCCGTGCAAAGGACAACACAAATGCAGATTCATCGTAAGCCCAGACACAGCCACGAGCAATGCGGGCAAGCCCGCAATACATAACCCGCAGTACATAACCCTTGCCTCGGCAGGTGCTTGCCAAGACAGGAGAATCCCTAGTGTATGACTGTCCTCAGCACCCAGACATCCAGCTTGCACTTCCCGTTCGACCACAGCTTCGCACGCGAACTGCCGGGGCTTTACCTGCCCTGGCAACCACAGCCCGCCCCGGCGCCGCGCTGGCTGCGCTTCAACCACGAACTGGCGCGCGAACTGGGGCTGGACGCCGATCGGCTGGCCAGCGACGAAGGGCTGGCGGTGTTCTCCGGGCAGGTGGTGCCGCCTGGTGCGCAGCCGATCGCCCTGGCCTACGCCGGGCATCAATTCGGTGGTTTTTCGCCCCAACTGGGCGACGGGCGCGCCCTGCTGTTGGGCGAGGTGCTGGACCCGCTGGGTCGGCGACACGACATCGGCTTCAAAGGCTCCGGTCCCACCCCGTTTTCGCGTGGGGGAGACGGCAAGGCCGCCGTGGGACCGGTGCTGCGCGAATACCTGATCAGCGAGGCCATGCATGCGCTCGGCATCCCCACCACACGCACGCTGGCCGCAGTGGCCACGGGTGAAACGGTGCGCCGCGAGCGCCTCTTGCCCGGCGCCATTCTCACCCGCACGGCCGCCAGCCACCTGCGGGTGGGCACCTTCCAGTTCCTGGCTGCCCGGGGCGATGTGAGTGGACTACGCCGGCTCCTGCGCTACACCATTGCCCGGCACGACCCGGCGCTGATGGACACACCCGAGCCCGCGCTGGCATTGCTGAGGGCCGTCATGGAACGGCAGGCCGCCCTCGTGGCGCGCTGGATGGGTGTAGGCTTCATCCACGGCGTGATGAACACCGACAACATGACCCTGTCGGGCGAAACCATCGACTACGGCCCTTGTGCGTTCATGGAGGCGCACGATCCGGACACCGTGTTCAGCTCCATCGATGACCACGGCCGATACGCCTATGCCAACCAGCCCGGCATCGCCCAGTGGAACCTGGCTCGTTTGGCCGAAGCACTGCTGCCCGTGATGAACCTTCCTGAAGCGCAGGCCGTGGAGCGTGCCACAGCATTGGTCAACGAATATCCGGCCATCTACCGGGCCTGCTGGCTGACCGAATGCCGCCGCAAGCTGGGCCTGGTCGATACGGCCGATGCGTCCGGTGACCAAGCGCTGGCGAACGACTACCTGCAACTGCTGCACCGATGGCAGGTCGATCACACCCTGGGGTTTCGATTGCTTTCGACCGTGTTACGCACAGGTTCGTCGGGTGCGACCCCCGCCTTGGCCGAGCACTTCGGCGCCGGCACCCCGGCGCTGGAAGCCTGGCTGGAACGCTGGCGGTGCCGGCTTGCGCAGCAACCGGGCCGTGCCGACGAAGCCGCCGACCGCATGGACGCCGCCAATCCGCTGGTGATCCCGCGCAACCACTTGGTGGAAGCGGCGCTGGACGCCGCCAGCACCGACGCCAACCTGCGCCCGTTCGAAGCGCTGCTGACCGCCATACGCCAGCCTTTTGACGCCACCCGGACCGGCACCCGGACCGGCACCATTTGGACCCAGCCCGGCTCGCCCGAGCAGACCCGTGGTTATCGAACTTTCTGCGGCACCTGAACCTGTTATTGGCTCACCACTGCGCCACATCCAGCCCCATGCAGTTCGTGCAACGCTGGCTCGCGCTCAGCCGCAAATCGTGAACATATGTGACTTGCGGGGCCAATTCTCTCAAAGCGGCTTCTTGATCCAATGGGCGATTTCGCCGATCACGCCGCGGCGGAACGCCAGCACACACACCACAAACACCAAACCCTGTACCACCGTCACCCACGCGCCAAGATGGGCTAGATAGTTCTGCATGGAAACGATCACCGCTGCCCCCACCACCGGGCCAAACAGCGTACCCATGCCCCCCACCAGCGTCATCAGCACCACTTCGCCCGACATCGTCCAGTGCACATCGGTCAGCGAGGCGAGTTGGAACACCAGCACCTTGGTTGCCCCGGCGGTACCGGACAAAGCGCCGGAGATCACGAAAGCCACCAACTTGAAGGTATCGGTGTCGTAACCCAGCGACGTGGCCCGGTCCTGGTGCTCACGGATAGCCTTGAGAATCTGGCCGAACGGCGAATGCACCACTCGCCACACCAGCAAAAAGCCCAAGAGAAAGATCGCCATCACGAACAGGTACATGTTCATGGTGTCGGCCAAGTCAATGAAACCAAACAGCTGACCACGTGGCACGGCCTGGATGCCGTCTTCACCACCGGTGAACGGGGCTTGCAACGAAAAGAAGAAGATCATCTGCGCCAGGGCCAAGGTGATCATGGCAAAGTAGATACCTTGCCGACGGATGGCCAGCAGCCCTACCACCACCGACAGCACGGCCGCGGTGAGGGTGCCCGCGATCACGCACAGCTCGGGGCTCCAACCCCAGACCTTGGCCGCATGGGCCGACACATAGCCGGCCGAGCCCAAGAACATGGCATGCCCAAACGACAGCAGACCACCAAAACCCAGTAGCAGGTTGAAGGCACAGGCAAACAGCGCAAAGCACATCACCTTCATCATGAAGACGGGGTACACCACCATTGGCGCCAGCGACAGCACCACCACCATGATGGCAAAGGCTACCCACTGATGCTTGTAGGACTTGGTCAAGAGAGAGGCAGAGATCGGGTGCGACATGGGCTTCACTTCTGGGTACCGAACAGACCGGCGGGTTTGAGGAGGAGCACAAGGGTCATGATCACGAAGATGACCGTGTTGGATGCCTCGGGGTAGAAGACCTTGGTAAGGCCCTCGATCAGGCCCAGACCGAAACCGGTGACGATGGCGCCCATGATCGAGCCCATGCCACCAATCACCACCACGGCAAACACAACGATGATGAGATCGGCCCCCATGGTGGGGTTGACCTGGTAGATGGGCGCGGCCATCACGCCGGCCAGTGCAGCCAGCCCGACACCAAAGCCATATGTGAGTGTGATCATGCGCGGCACGTTGATGCCGAAGGCCTGCACCAGACTGGGGTTCTCTGTGGCGGCCCGCAGGTAAGCGCCCAGCTTGGTGCGCTCGATCACGTACCACGTGGCCAGACAAACCACCACCGAAGCCACGATCACCCACGCCCGGTACTTAGGCAGGAACATGAAGCCGAGGTCGAACGCCCCCATGAAAACTTCGGGCGCTGGGTACGGCATGCCCGATGAGCCGTAAGCGTTGCGGAACAGCCCCTGGATGATGAGGGCCAGACCGAAGGTGAGCAACAAGCCGTAAAGGTGGTCGAGCTTGTAGAGCCGCTTGAGCATGGTGCGTTCAATCACCATACCCGTGAACCCAACCACCAGCGGTGCGACCAGCAGAGCAACCCAGTAGCTCATGTTCAAGTGCGTCAGCCCCAGGTAGGCGACAAACGCCCCCAGCATGTACTGCGCACCGTGGGTGAAGTTGATGATGTTGAGCAGGCCGAAGATCACGGCCAGACCCAGCGACAGCAGCGCATAGAACGACCCATTGATGAGCCCGATCAGTAACTGCCCGAACAAGGCCTGGGAGGGAATACCAAATATTTCCATGGTGATGTATCGGCCTGCTTGTAAATCGTCGGTTTACTGGACCAGCGAGCAACCGCCTTCGTTGAGCGGACGGAACGCTTCTTCGGCAGGAATCGTCGAGACCAACTTGTAGTAGTCCCACGGCCCTTTGGACTCGGACGGCTTCTTCACCTCAAACAGGTAGGCCGGGTGGATCTTGCGGCCGTCTTGGCGCACCTGCCCTTTGCCGAACAGAGGATCGTCGGTAGGCAGTTCCTTCATCTTTGCAACGACTTTGGTACCCTCGTCGGTTTTGGCCGCGTCCACTGCCTTCAGGTAGTGCAGCACACCGGCATACACTCCTGCATGGTCAGAAGAGGGCATCTTGCCGCCATGCCTCGCGGCAAAACGCTTGGACCACTCGCGGGTCTGATCGTTGAGGTCCCAATAGAAGGTTTCGGTCAACAACAAACCTTGTGCATTGTTCAACCCCAACGCATGTATGTCGGGCAGGAACACCAGCAAACCGGCCAAGTTCTGTCCCCCTCTCACCACTCCGAACTCGGCCGCTTGCTTGATGGAGTTGATGGTGTCGCCGCCCGCGTTGGCCAAGCCAATAATCTTGGCACGTGAGGCCTGCGCTTGCAGCAGGAAGGATGAGAAATCTTGGGACGGAAACGGAGTGCGGACCTTGCCCACCACTCGGCCGCCATGCTTGGTCACAACCGCTTCGGTGTCGCGCTCCAGCGCATGGCCGAAGGCATAGTCAGCGGTTAGAAAGAACCACGTGTCGCCCCCGTTTTTGACGATCGCCTTGCCGGTGCCGTTGGCCAGCATCCAGGTGTCGTAGAGCCAGTGCACGGTATTGGCGTTGCACGATCGGCCCGTCAGATCGGCGGTAGCCGAGCCCGTGTTCACATGCACCTTGTTCTTGTCCTTGCTGATCTGGGCGATGGCCAGACCCACCGAAGAGGTGGGCACGTCCACGATCATGTCCACCTTGTCGGTGTCGTACCACTGTCGTGCGATGTTGGAGCCGACGTCAGGCTTGTTCTGGTGATCGGCGCTCACCACCTCCACCTTCAGGCTGCTGTTGGTGGCTTTGAGGTAATCTTCCACCGCCATGCGTGCCGCGACAACCGAGCCTGACCCACCGATATCGGAGTACAGGCCCGACATGTCACTGAGCACGCCAATCTTGACGATACCATCGGAAATCTGCGCCTGCGCCTGCGCCGTGATGCCGAATGCGCAGGCTGCCATGGCAGCGGCGGCGAGTAGCTTGCTTTTCATCGTGAGGTCTCCTGTCTTGGTGGATGGTGGGGAGCGAAAACGAGTGTCAGACACCCAGGTATTCATGCAGCATGGGCATCTTGGCTTGCAACTCTGAGGATGAGAAGCTCTCCATGACGCGGCCATGCTCCATGACGTAAAAACGGTCAGCCAGCGGGGCGGCGAAGCGGAAGTTCTGCTCCACCATGATGATGGTGAAGCCCTTGGCTTTGAGCGCCAGGATCATGCGGGCTAACGCCTGCACGATCACCGGGGCCAACCCCTCGGAAATCTCGTCGAGCAGCAGCAAGCGAGCGCCGGTGCGCAAGATGCGGGCCACCGCCAGCATCTGCTGCTCACCGCCCGACAGGCGGGTACCCGGGCTGTTGCGCCGTTCGGCGAGGTTGGGGAACATCTCGTAGATTTCATGCAGCGGCATACCGCCGCTGCTGATCTGGGGCGGCAGTAGCAGGTTTTCTTCACAAGTCAGCGACGCAAAAATGCCGCGCTCCTCCGGGCAATAGCCGATACCCAGCCGCGCGATCTGGTGCGGCGCCAAGCCTATCGCTTCGCGGCCGTTGATCGTGATGGAACCGATCCGCTTGTCCACCAGACCCACGATGGACTTGACGGTGGTGGTGCGGCCGGCACCGTTGCGGCCCAGCAGCGTAACCACTTCGCCCTTGTTCACGCTCAGGTCGACCCCGTGCAGGATGTGTGATTCGCCATACCAGGCGTGCAAGTTGGTGATACGCAGGAATTCGATGGGCTCAGCCATGAGCGCCCTCCAGTGCGTTGTCGGTGCTGCCCATGTATGCCTCGAGCACCTGTGGGTCTCTGGAGACCACTTCGTACGGCCCTTCGGCGATGACCTGGCCCCGTTGCAACACGCTGATGGTGTCTGCAATGCTGGAGACGACGTTCATGTTGTGTTCCACCATGAGGATGGTGCGGTTGGCGCTGACCTTTTTGATGAGTTGGGTGACGCGGTCCACGTCCTCGTGGCCCATGCCCTGCGTGGGCTCATCGAGAAGCATGAGCTCGGGGTTCATGGCGAGCGTGGTGGCAATTTCCAGCGCACGCTTGCGGCCATAGGCCAGCTCCACCGCGGTGATGTGGGCAAACTCGCCTAAGCCCACCTCCTCCAGAATGGCCATAGCCTTGTCATTGAGACGGTCGAGGATGCGCTCGGAGCGCCAGAAATGCAGCGACACGCCCGTGGATCGCTGCAGCGCGATGCGCACGTTCTCCATCACCGACAGATTGGGAAAAGTCGCCGAGATCTGGAACGATCGCACCAAGCCACGCCGGGCCACCTGGGCCGGCTTTTCCTTGGTGATGTCCTGGCCTTTGAAAAGGATCTGCCCGTGCGTCGGGATCAGGAATTTGGTCAGCAGGTTGAAAACCGTGGTTTTGCCGGCCCCGTTGGGGCCAATCAGCGCGTGAATTTGGCCGCGACGCACACCAAGGTTGACGTTGTTGACCGCGACAAACCCCTTGAACTCTTTGACGAGATCACGGGTCTCCAGGATGTAATCATTGGACATGTTTCAGCTTGGGTGCCTGCAAATGACGACCGCCGGCGCGGCCTTGCGTGATATTCTGCTTGGGCCTGGCGCTGCAAAACGTCATGGTTTACCCGGCATCACTGTCCCCGATGCGTCTAAACGCTTCGGCCCCAGCCAATAGCCACACAATTCTTCACCCATGGATTTTTCTTCGTTCTTCCCTCTAGGCTGGCAGCATTACCTGGGCGGCGGCTTGCTGATCGGCGCCGGAACAGCTCTGCTGTTCGTGTTCACCGGCCGCGTAGGCGGCATGAGTTCGGTGTTCACCACCACCTGGTCGTACGTGGTGCGGCGACCCTACTTTCAGCAAAGCCGGTTCACCGAGTCGCGCGGCTGGCGGCTGGTCTATGCCGCTGGACTGATCGTGGGCGCCCTCATCTGGTGGCTGGGCTTCACCGACGGCACCCCGCTGGGCACGGAAGTGCCCGCGTGGCAACTGCTGGTGGGCGGCTTTTTCGTGGGCTATGGCGCACGGCTCGGCAATGGCTGCACCTCCGGCCACGGCATCTGCGGGCTGGGTTCGCTGCAATGGCCTTCGCTGTTGGCGGTGCTCACCTTCATGACCACGGCCTTCCTGACGGCCAACCTGGTGGCGAGGTGGCAGGCATGAGCAGGCCTTCTTCACGCTGGGTCAGCAGAGTGGCCACGCTGGTGGCGGGGGCCCTGTTCGGCTTTGGCCTGGCGCTTTCGGGCATGGTGCGGCCCGAGGTGGTGCTGAGCTTTCTGCGGTTTTCGGACTTCGGCCTGATGCTGGTGATGGGTGGTGCCGTGGCCGTGGTAATGGTGGCTTTCTGGACCGCGCCCAAGCTGTGCCAGGCCCCTTTGCTGGGCGGCGTGTTCCAGCGCCACCCCAGCGTCTGGAACCGCGACACGCTGGTGGGGGCCGCCTTGTTTGGCGTCGGCTGGGGGCTATCGGGCGTGTGCCCGGGGCCGGCCATTGCCGGATTGGGCACCGGCAACCTGGACCTGCTGTGGGCCTTCGCCGGCATTGCCCTGGGGGCATGGGTGCAGGGCTGGCGCGCCGACGCGCGCTGAGCGCTACCATCACCCCATGCTGCGAACCCTCAAGGACTTTTTCAACCAGTTGGCCCGTCAACTGGAAGAACCTGCCACAGGCACACCGGGCAGCCCGCCCGACCACGCCCTGGAACTGGCCACCGCCGTGCTGCTGGTGGACGTGATGCGTGCCGAGCCCACCATGGGTGACGCTGAACGCGACGCGGTGCTGCTGGCGCTGCGCCGCAAATTCCACCTGGCGGACGACGAACTGGCCCGCCTGCTGGATCTGGCCCATGAAACGGCCCGCGCCAGTCACGACTACTACCGTTTCACCGCCGCGCTGAACGAACGCTTCAGCCAGGCCCAGAAAATCCAGGTGGTGGAAGCCATGTGGGAGGTGGCTTACGCCGACGGCACCGTCACCGCGCTGGAAAACCACATCATCAGCAAGGTGGCCGGGCTGCTGCACGTGACGCACGGCGAATACATCGCTGCCAAGCTGCGGGCCAAGGAAAGCGCCGGCCTGGCCGGTTGAACCCATGCCTGCCGCACTGGCTGCCGAATTCGTCGTGCTTGCTGCGCTGTGGGGGGCATCGTTCCTGTTCATGCTCCTGGGTGCCGCTGAATTCGGCCCCTGGGCGACGGCGGGGCTGCGCGTGGCGGTGGCCAGTGCGGTCCTGCTGCCCGTGCTCGTCATGGCTGGGCACTGGCCCACCCTGCGGCGCCATGCGCGCGCCATTCTGCTGATCGGGCTGCTCAATTCCGCGATCCCGTTCGCGCTCTATGCCTATGCGCTGCTCTCCATTTCCACCGGGGTGTCGGCCATCCTGAACGCCACCACGCCGCTGTTCGGCGCACTGGTGGCCTGGCTCTGGCTGAACGACTCACCGGGGCGCAGCCGTGCGCTGGGACTGGCCATCGGCTTTGCGGGGGTGGTGTTGCTGTCCTGGCCCAAAGCCGATTTCTCTGCCGGGGGCACGGGCTGGGCGGTGCTGGCCTGCCTGGGCGCCACGCTCAGCTACGGCCTGGCCGCCAGTTGCACCAAACGCTACCTCACCGGCGTACACCCGCTGGCCACGGCCACCGGCAGCCAGATCGGTGCCACACTGGGTTTGGCACTGCCGACGATCTGGTTCTGGCCCAGCCAGAACCCGGGGGTGATGGCCTGGGGCGCTGTCGTGGCGGTGGGCGTGCTATGCACAGCGGTGGCCTACATCCTGTATTTCCGCCTGATCGAAAAGGCCGGCCCCAGCAAAACACTGACCGTGACCTTCCTGATCCCGGTGTTCGCCATTGGCTACGGCGCGCTGTTGCTCGACGAAGCCATCACCGGGCCCATGGTGGTGGGTGGCGCCGTGATCCTGGCCGGCGTGGCACTGGCCACGGGCTGGGCGCGTTGGCCGCAGCGCGACCATGACGCACAATCACGCCCATGAAGAAAATCCTCGTCCTCAACGGCCCCAACCTCAACCTGCTGGGTACGCGCGAACCCGAACAGTACGGCCACACCACCCTGGCAGACGTGGAAGCCCTGTGCCAGGAGGCCGGCAAGCGCCTGGGCTATGCGGTGGAGTGCTTCCAGAGCAATTGGGAAGGTGCGCTGATCGACAAGATCCACGAATACGGCCGCCTGCACAAGGCCGGCGAGGCCCTGGGCTGCGTGTTCAACCCCGGTGCCTACACCCACACCTCGGTGGCGCTGCACGACGCCATCAAGGGCGTGGACGGCCTACCCGTGATCGAATGCCACATCTCCAACGTGCACGCGCGCGAAGCCTTTCGCCACCACTCGTGGATCTCGCCTGCCGCCGCCGGCATCGTGATCGGCTTCGGGGTGGACGGCTACCTCATCGCCCTCGAAGGGTTGGTGCGGAAGTACGGGCGGTAATCCAGGCTGCGGCGGTGGCCAGCACGGCCACCCCCACCGACACCCAGAACACGGCATCCAGCCCCCACTCGCTGCTGACCCAGCCGCCCAGCAAGCCGGCCACCACCCCCGAAACCCCATAACCCACGACCGAGTACAAAGCCTGCCCCCGGGCCTGGGTACGCCCGGGGAAATGCTGGCTGACCCAGGCGATGCACACCGAATGGTGTGCAGCAAACGTGATGGCATGGGTAGCCTGCGCGAGGAACAGCAGCCAGAGCCAGTGCGGCAACGCCGCCGTGACCAGCATGCGCAGCACCAGCACGGCGCTGGCCAGCAACAGCCAGCCGCGCAGCGGCAACAGCGGCATCCATCGGCCTTGCGTGAGGAACCAAGCGATCTCCACCACCACGCCAAACGCCCAGAGCAGCCCAATTGTGGTCTTGCTGTAACCCAGCTCGTGCAAATACAGCGAAAAAAAGATGTAGATGAAGATGTGCGTGAGCACATGCAGGAACAAAGAGATGAAAAACCAGCGCACGGGTTTACCGGCAAGCACGCTACGCACGCGCACAGGCTCGCCGGCGTGGGCATGACCGGACTCGCGCGTCGAGGGCATGAGCCACACACTCACCACCACGGCCAGCAGGGTCAGCGCCGTCCAGGCTGGGAAGCTGCCCATGCCATGGCGCTCGAACCACGCGCCGGCCAGCAGCACCGTGGCCAGAAAACCCAGAGAACCCCACACCCTCACCCGCCCATAGCGGCGCACGTCGATCCCACCCTCGGTGCTGACCCGCTGGGCCAGCACGGTCTCGCTCAGCGGCATCATGCCGCTGGTGTGGGTGAACATGAGTAGCAGCACACCGAACAAGCCCACCACGCCCCATTCCACCCACAGTGCCAGCGAAGCCAGCAAAGCCGCCATGGCACAGTAGCGCAACAGCCAGACACGGTGGCCGGTGTGGTCGCTCAGCCAGGCCCAGAGGTAAGGCGCGAACAGGCGCGTGGCCGAAGGCAGCGACGTCAACACCCCGATGGCGAGCAGGCCCAGGCCGATCTCGTTCAGCCACAGCGGCAGGTAGGGGTTGAAAAAACCGACATGGGCGAAATAGCTCGCCGACAGGGCCGCGAAGGGCCACAGCGAGGATGTCGCCAGCGAAACGGTGGGACGCACGCGCAAGCGCCAGTGGGCAAATCGACTCAACGCGCCGATGCGGCGATCGGCCCGGGCGTGACGAGCACATCCCCGCACTGGGCGCGATGGCGCAACGCATGGTCCATCACCACCAGCGCCAGCAGGGCTTCAGCGATCGGTGTGGCGCGGATGCCCACGCACGGGTCGTGCCGGCCCTTGGTGATGACCTCGGTCGGGAGGCCCTGGGTGTCGATGGTCTCGCGTGGCACCAGGATGGAGCTGGTGGGCTTGATGGCGATGGAGACCTCCAGGTCCTGCCCGGTGCTGATGCCGCCCAGCACGCCACCGGCCTTGTTGCCCACGAAACCGCCGGGCGTGAGCGAATCGCCATGGGTGCTGCCTTTGTCGGCCACACTGGCAAAACCGGCGCCGATCTCGACGCCCTTGACCGCATTCAGCCCCATCATGGCGTAGGCGATGTCGGCGTCCAGCTTGTCGTAGAGCGGCTGGCCCAAGCCTACAGGGACGTTCTGCGCCGTCACGCGCAGGCGGGCCCCGCAGGAGTCGCCGCTCTTGCGCAGCTCGGCCATGTAGGCTTCGAGCGCCGATACATCGGCCACGGGCGCGAAGAAGGGGTTGCGGGGCACGTGGTCCCAGCTCTCGAAGGGAATCTCCACCTCGCCGATGGCGGTCATGCAGCCACGGAAGGTGGTGCCGTACTTTTCCTTCAGCCATTTCTTGGCCACGGCTCCGGCCGCCACGGTGGGCGCCGTCAGGCGGGCCGAGGAGCGGCCACCGCCACGCGGGTCGCGAATGCCGTATTTCTGCCAGTAGGTGTAGTCGGCGTGACCGGGGCGGAAGGTCTGGACGATGTCGCCGTAGTCCTTGCTGCGCTGGTCGGTGTTCTGGATGAGCAGGCAGATGGGCGTGCCCGTGGTCTTGCCCTGGTACACGCCGCTGAGGATCTGCACCTGATCGGGCTCGTTGCGCTGGGTCACGAACTTGCTGGTGCCGGGGCGGCGGCGGTCCAGGTCGCCCTGGATGTCGGCCTCGCTCAGTGCCATGCCTGGCGGACAGCCGTCGATCACGCAGCCGATGGCGGGGCCGTGGGACTCACCGAAGTTGGTGACGCAAAACAGGGTGCCGAAGGTGTTGCCGCTCATGGATGGGGATTATCCCAGAGCGGCCAGGCCCGGCCGGGCTCATGCCTTGGGCGCGGACTCCTCTTCCTCGGGCCAGTCGCGAATGTAAGCCTTGAGCATCTTGTTTTCGAAATTCTGGCTGTCCACCACGGCCTTGGCCACGTCGTAGAAGCTGATCACGCCCATGAGCATCTTGTTGTCCATGACCGGCATGTAACGGGTGTGTTTTTCCAGCATCATGGGGCGGACCTGCTCCAGATCGGTTTCCGAGGTGCAGGTCATGGGGTGATCGTCCATGACGCTGCGCACCGTGCCGTTGCCGACGCTGCCTCCGTTCTTGGCGATGGTGTGCAACACCTCGCGGAAGGTGAGCATGCCCACGAGATCGCCGTGCTCCATGACGGCCAGAGAGCCGATATCAAACTCAGCCATGGTTTCCACGGCACGGACCAGGGACTCGTCGGGAGAGACGGTGTAGAGCGTGCCACCTTTGAGGCGCAGGATGTCGCTGACCTTCATGGATTCTCCTCTGTCGCCGCAGTGGCGAATATGGTTACAAATATAGCCCACAATTGCACCTGACGACACCAGAGGAGACACCATGTCCGGCTACGCCGATCCCGGCTTCGACACGCTGGCGCTGCACGCGGGCGCCGCCCCCGATCCCACCACCGGCGCGCGCGCCGTGCCCATTCACCTGACCACGTCGTTCGTGTTCGAATCGAGCGACCACGCGGCCGCCCTGTTCAACCTGGAGCGATCAGGCCATGTGTACAGCCGCATCAGCAACCCCACCAACGCGGTGCTGGAGCAGCGCGTCGCGGCACTGGAAGGCGGCATTGGCGGCATCGCGGTGGCCAGCGGCCAGGCGGCGCTGCACCTGAGCATCGCCACACTCATGGGCGCGGGTTCGCACATCGTGGCATCCACAGCACTGTACGGCGGCAGCCAGAACCTGCTGCACTACACGCTGCGGCGCTTCGGCATCGAAACCACCTTCGTGAAGCCCGGCGACATCGACGGCTGGCGCGCTGCCATTCGGCCCAACACCAAGCTGCTTTTCGGTGAAACCGTGGGCAACCCCGGGCTGGACGTGCTGGACATTCCCACCGTGGCGCAGCTGGCCCACGACAACGGCGTGCCGCTGCTGGTGGACAGCACCCTGACCACGCCCTGGCTGATAAAGCCGCTGGACCTCGGCGCCGACATCGTCTACCACTCGGCCACCAAGTTCCTGAGCGGCCACGGCACGGTGGTCGGCGGCATCGTGGTGGACGGCGGCAGCTTCGACTGGGACAAGTCCGGCAAGTTCGCCGAACTCACTGCGCCCTACGACGGTTTCCATCACATGGTGTTCAGCGAGGAGTCCACCGTCGGCGCCTTCATGTTGCGTGCCCGCCGCGAGGGCCTGCGCGACTTCGGCGCCTGCATGAGCCCACACACCGCCTGGCTGATCCTGCAGGGCATCGAAACGCTGCCGCTGCGCATGGCGCGCCACATGAGCAACACGGAAAAGGTGGTGCAGTTCCTGGCCAGCCACCCCTTCGTGAGCCGCGTGGGCCACCCGCTGCTGGAGACCCACCCCAGCCACGCGCTCGCGCAGAAGCTGCTGCCACGCGGGGCGGGCAGCGTGTTCAGCTTCGACATGAAGGGCAGCCGCGAGCAGGGCAAGGCCTTCATCGAGGCGCTCAAAATCTTCAGCCACCTGGCCAATGTGGGCGACTGCCGCAGCCTGGTCATCCACCCCGCCAGCACCACCCATTTCCGCATGACCGACGAGGCATTGGCCAGCGCCGGCATCGGCCCGGGCACGATTCGGCTGTCCATCGGTCTGGAAGACCCGGACGACCTGATCGACGACTTGAAGCGGGCGCTCAAAGCCGCCGAGAAAGCGGGGGCCTGACCATGATCATCGACGTTCACGGCGCCCCACTCTACGCCTACACCGGCGGCAAACCCTTCGACCCGGCCAAGCCCACGGTCGTGTTCATCCACGGCGTGCTCAACGACCACAGCGTGTGGATTCTGCAGAGCCGCTACCTGGCCCATCACGGCTGGAACGTGCTGGCCATCGATCTGCCCGGCCACGGCAAGAGCGGTGGTGAACCCCCCGCTTCCGTGCAGGACGCTTCGCGCGCCGTGCTGGGCTTGCTCGACGCGCTCAAGATCGAGAAAGCCGCGCTGGTGGGCCACAGCTTCGGCTCGCTGATCGCGCTGCAGACCGCCGCCGACGCGCCCAAGCGCGTGAGCCACCTGGTGATGGTGGGCACGGCCTACCCCATGAAGGTGTCCCCCGCGCTGCTGGACAGCTCGCTCAACCAGCCCATGAAGGCCATCGACATGGTCAACGTGTTCAGCCACTCCACCCTCGCGCCGCCCCCTTCGGCCCTGGGGCCCGGCACCTGGCTGCTGGGTGGCTCCAAGGCGCTGATGCGACGCGTGCTGGCCAGCAACCCCCGGGTCAATGTGTTCCACCGCGGCTTCGTGGCCTGCGACAGCTACGACCAAGGCGAGCAGGCCATGGAGCGGGTCCAGTGCCCGACGCTGTTCATTCTGGGCACGCACGACCAGATGACGCCGCCGAAGGCCGCCAAGACCCTCAGCAGCCGCGCGAAACACGGCCAGACGGTGCTGCTGCGCGCCGGCCACTCACTCATGACCGAAGACCCCGACGGCGTGCTCATGGCGCTGTGTCGCTTCCTCCAACCCTGAGACCATGACCGAAACCCGCCTTCCCATCAGCGCTGCGGCCATCACGCCACCCATGTCGGCCGAGCGGGCACAAGCCATCGCGGCCAACTTCGATCTGCGCCGCCTGCCACAGGACTTCCTCGACAACCCCTTTCCCGTGTACGCGGCCCTGCGGGAGCGTGAGCCCATCCGCCAGATGCCCGACGGCAGCTGGTTCCTCACACGCTACGCCGACCTGGTGGCGGTGTACCGCGACGCCGCCACCTTCAGCTCCGACAAGCAGGTGGAATTCGCACCCAAGTACGGAAAAGACTCGCCGCTGTACGAGCACCACACCCACAGCCTGGTATTCAACGACCCGCCGCTGCACACCCGGGTGCGCAAGCTCATCATGGGGGCGCTGACGCGCCGCGCCATCGCCGACATGGAGCCCGGCCTGGTGCGGCTGGTGGACAGCCTGCTCGACCGCATCGAAGCCCAGGGCGGCGGCGACCTGATCGAGGATTTCGCCAGCGCCATTCCGGTGGAGATCATCGGCAACCTGCTGGGCGTGCCGCACGACGAGCGCGAACCGCTGCGCGGCTGGTCGCTGGCGATTCTGGGCGCGCTGGAGCCGGTGCTCACGCCTGAGCAGGAAGCCCTGGGCAACCGCAGCGTCTTGGAAATGCTGGACTACCTGCGCGGCCTGGTGGCGCACCGCCGCCAGCACCCCGGCGACCCCGAGCACGACGTGCTCACCCGCCTGATCCAGGGCGAAAGCAGCGGCGACAAACTCAGTGAAGTCGAACTCCTGCAGAACTGCATCTTCCTGCTGAATGCCGGGCATGAAACCACCACCAACCTGATCGGCAATGCGCTGGTGAGCCTGCAGGAGTGGCCCGATCAGAAAACCTGGCTGCAGCAGCGCCTGCACGAGCAGCGCGACGATGCCGAGGCCCAGGAACAGACCCTCGCGGTGGCGGTGGACGAGTTCCTGCGCTTTGAATCGTCGAACCAGCTGGGCAACCGGCGGGCACTCAAGGCCTGCGAGGTGGGAGGCGTGGCCCTGCCCGAGGGCGCGCTGGTGACGCTGTGCATCGGCGCGGCCAACCGCGACCCAGCCCAGTTCGAGCAGCCTGAGGTGCTGGACCTGGCGCGCCAGAACAACAAGCACCTGGCCTTCGGCTTTGGCGTGCACCAGTGCGCCGGCCTGAGCCTGGCCCGGCTCGAGGGCCGTATCGCGATTGGGCGTTTTTTGCGGCGCTTTCCCGACTACGCGCTCACCGCAGCGCCGACCCGGGGCGGGCGGGCGCGCTTCCGGGGTTTTCTGGCGGCACCATTCCGGACGTGACACCCCCGGGCCGGGGGTGGCCCGCGAATTGCTTTGTCTAGGGCGTCATGCTCGCCCTCACCTCTCTCGATCTGCTCTGGATGTTGCTGTGTGCCGGCCTGGTGTTCGTCATGCAGGCCGGTTTTCTGTGTCTGGAGTCCGGGCTCACCCGCAACAAGAATTCCATCAACGTCGCTGCCAAGAACCTGTCGGATTTCGTGGTCGCGGCCATGGTGTTCTGGCTGGTCGGCTTCGGGCTGATGTTTGGCCCGTCGTGGTCGGGCTGGCTCGGACTGGGGCTGTTTGGCGCGCTGGACCAGATCGGCACCGACGGCTCGTTGCTGGCCTTTGTGCTGTTCCAGATCATGTTCTGTGCCACCGCCGCCACCATCGTGTCCGGGGCGGTGGCCGAGCGCATGCGCTTCGGCGCTTACCTGGCCATGTCGGCCATGGTGTCGCTGCTCATCTACCCCGTGTTCGGCCACTGGGCCTGGGGCGGCGTGCTGGACGGCCATGATGGCTGGCTGGGCGCTCTGGGCTTTGTGGACTTTGCCGGCTCCACCGTGGTTCACAGCGTGGGCGGCTGGGTGGCGCTGGTGGCGGTGCTGATGGTGGGCCCGCGGAGCGGCCGCTTTCCCGACGCCGGCGAGCCCGCCGTGATTCCCGCCGGCAACCTGCCCATGGCCATGCTGGGCGGGCTGCTGCTCTACCTGGGCTGGATCGGCTTCAACGGCGGCAGCCTGCTGGCCTTCAACGACGCGGTGCCCGGCGTGATCGTCAACACCACACTGGCCGCGGTGGCGGGCAGCGCCATCGGCCTGGTGGCGGGCCGCATGTGGCACGGTTATTACGAGATCCTGTACCTGATCAACGGCCTGATCGCCGGCCTGGTGGCCATCACGGCCGGGGCCCACGCGTTCACGCCCATGGCATCCATCCTGGTCGGTGCAGTGGGGGCCTTGCTGATGGCCTGGGCCCAGGAAAAGCTGCTGCAATACCGCATCGACGATGCCGTGGGCGCCATCCCCGCGCACCTGGTGGCCGGCATCTGGGGCACGCTGGCGGTGGGCCTCATGGGCGACCTGCTGGCGCTCGACACCGGCAACACCCGCTTGCAACAGGTGGGCGTGCAGACCCTGGGCATCGTGGTGTGCGGGGTATGGTGCGTGCTCACCACCTGGCTGTTCCTGCGGCCCTGGCGCAAACGCGGTGGCCTGCGCGTGACCGAGGAAGAAGAGCGCACCGGCCTGAACGTGGCCGAGCACGGCGCCCGCACCGAACTGCTCGACCTGCTCGAGGCCATGGAAAGCCAGCGCGAGTCGGGCGACCTGAGCCGTCGCGTGCCGGTGGAGGACTTCACCGAGGTCGGCCAGGTGGCCCAGGCCTACAACCGGGTCATCGCGGCGCTGGAGCAGGCCACCCAGCGCACCCTGTCCATCGTGCGCGACATGCGCGACGGCATCATCACCTTCACGCGCGATGGCATCCTCACCAGCCTGAACCCGGGCGCGGAAAAACTGCTGGGAGTCGCCGCACACCAGGGCGTGGGCCAGCCCCTGGCCGAGGTGCTGAAGCTGGCGGGCCATGCCCACCGGCTCCCTCCCGAAGAGCTGTGCCGCCCGGGCGCCAAACTCGAGTTGCGCATGATCCGTCCCGGTGGGCACAAGGCCTATTACGAGGTGTCGGTGAGCGAAAACCACCAGGATGCCGAGTTGCGCTTCACCGGCACCCTGCGCGACATCACCGACCGCAAGACCGTTGAATCGCAGTTGCACCAGGAACGCGATCTGGCCCAGGTCACGCTGGCCTCGATCGGGGACGGCGTCATCACCACCGACGAGGCCGGCGTCATCCAGTACATCAACCCGGTGGCGGCCCGTCTGACCGGCTGGCCGGCGCACCACGCCAAAGGCCAGCTCATCACCACGGTGTACAACCTGCAGGACGAACACACCCGCCAGGCTCTGCCCAACCCGGTGCGCGAAGTGCTCAAGCACAACCGGTTGATGCCGCGGCGCGAACACGCCTTGCTGCTGCGTCGCGACGCCGACAGCGTACCGGTGCTGGACACAGCGGCCCCGATCCGCTCGCGGGAGGGCTTCATCATTGGCGCCGTGCTGGTGTTCCACGACGTCACGGTCACCCTGAATCTGGCGCGCGAACTCAGCCACCAAGCCACCCACGACGCGCTCACCGGCATGCCCAACCGGCGCGAGTTCGAGCGCCGCCTGCAGGAGCTGATCCAGCGCAGCGGCGACCCACAGGCCCACCACGTGGTCTGCTACCTGGACCTGGACCAGTTCAAGGTGGTCAATGACACCTGCGGCCATGTGGCCGGTGACGAACTGCTGCGCCAGGTCACGCAACTCATGCGCGGCATGCTGCGCGCCGCCGACACGCTGGCCCGCCTGGGTGGGGACGAATTCGGGCTGATCCTGCAAAACTGCCCCATGGATCGGGCGATGCAGGTCGCGGAAAACTTGCGCGAGGCCATAGCCGATTTCCGGTTTGGCTGGGAGGGCCGTTCATTCTCCATTGGCGTGTCGGTTGGACTGGTGGGCATCGACCGCAACGAACACGACCTCTCCCGCATCCTGGCCAGCGCCGACGCCGCCTGCTACGCCGCCAAAGAGGCCGGGCGCAACCGGCTGCACGTTTATCAGGTGGACGATACCCACATGCTGGAGCGTCAGGGGCAAATGCAGTGGGTCACACGGCTGCAATCGGCCCTCGACCAGGACCGGCTGCGGCTCTACGTGCAACCCATTCTGCCGCTGCACCCGCAACCCGGCGACCAGATGCATTACGAGGTGTTGGTGCGGTTGGAGGAGGACGGCAAACTCATCCTGCCCGGCGCTTTCCTGCCGGCGGCCGAGCGCTATGGCCTGATGGCACGCATCGACCAGTGGGTGGTGAACAACACCCTGGCCTGGGTCGGCGACCACCTGCGCCGCCAGGGCCGCTTCGACGGGCTGCTGTGCCTGAACCTTTCTGGTGCATCGCTGTCGGACGAGCGCTTCCGGCAGAACCTGCGCGCCACGTTGGAGCAGATCCAGCTGCCCCCCGATACGGTGTGCTTCGAAATCACCGAAACCGCCGCCGTGGCCAACCTGTCCAAAGTGGTGCATTTCATTGGCGAGGTCAAGCAACTGGGTTGTCTGTTTGCGCTCGACGACTTTGGCAGCGGCCTGTCGTCCTTCGCCTACCTCAAAAACCTGCCGGTGGACTACCTGAAGATCGACGGCAGCTTCGTCAAGGACATCGAGACCGACCCGATCGACCTGGCCATGGTGCAGGCCATCAACGCCATCGGCCATGTGATGGGGCTCAAGACCATTGCCGAATACGTGTCCAGCGAAGCGATCCTGGAAAGAATTCGGGAAATCGGGGTGGACTACGGTCAAGGCTACCACCTGGGCGAGCCCATCCCGCTGACGGAGTTGGGCGTCACCAGGCTCATGCCCCGCTGAGCGGCGCTGACCGGGATGTGGCAGCCGAATCGAGCCATTCGGCCAGTGGGGTACTGGCCCACCGGCTGCTGCGCCACACCGCCTCGGTGGAGGGTTCGGCCGGCAGCAGCAAGCGCTCGATCAAGGGGGCAGCGGGCGTGGTGGCGGGGTCGATCAACAGCACATAGCGCGCCTGGCCTTCGGCCAGTTTGCCCACCCAGTCCAGCTCGACCAGGGTATCGAGCGGGGACTCGAGTTGCAGGTCATCGACCTTCAGGCGCTTGGCCAGCGCCTCCAGCGGCAATCCGCGCCCGCCCTGGCGCCGGTCGGCGCAGAGCTCCGCCAGCACTTCGATGGCCAGTTGAAACGCCCAGCCCGGCGTATCGCCCCGCCGCGCCACCCCGGCCATGAGACTGGGCAGATAAGCCGTGACCACCGCCCCCAACAACACGATCACCCACACCAGGTAGAGCCAGATCAACAAAATGGGCAGGGTGGCGAACGTGCCATAGACCACCGAATAGGTGGGAATCGAGGTCAGGTACCAGGCCAGCAACCGCTTGGCCAGGTCGAACGCCACAGCCACGAACAGCGCGCCCCACAGGGCATGGCTCCAGCGCACGTAAGCATTGGGTACGTATCGGTACAGCGCCGCGACGGCGAGCAGGATGGCCCCGAACTCCATGAGATCGAAAAACGCCATGAACAGCGGGTGTGTGGCCCCGACCCATCCCCGCGAAGCCGAGAGGGCATAGGAACTCAGCGTCAGACTCAGACCCGCCAGCAATGGCCCCAGGGTCAGCAACGCCCAGTACACCAGCACCCGCTGGGCGAATGGGCGCAGCCGGCGCACCCGCCAGATATCGTTGAGCTTGCGGTCGATCGTGAGGATGAGCGCCAGCGCCGACACCAGCAACACCAGCGCACCGGTCCAGCCCATCTGCCCGGCCTTGCCCGTAAACTGCAACAGGTAGGTGGACACCTGACGGGCAATGTGCTCCGGGATCAGCCCTTGGAACAGCCAGTCGTGCAACGCCTGTTCCATGCGCGAGAACATCGGAAAGGCCGTGAATATGGCCAGCGCAACGGTAAACAGCGGCACCAGCGAAATGGTGGTGGTGAAAGTGAGGCTGCCGGCCGTCACGCCCAGGCGGTCTTCGCGAAAACGCTCCCACAAGGTCAATGCCGTGTTGCGCCAGGGGAAGGACATCAGCTCCTGCCACAGCCCCTCGATGCGCGTCCGCAGCACGCGAACCCACCACGAATCGGCTGTCAGAAAGTCTTTGCCCCACATGCCGGTATCATGCCATCGACTGCGCAAAGCCATGAACCACACCTCCACGCCCACACCCGGCTCCTCTGCCGCCGCCTCGCCACCGGCCCTGCCCTCCGCCGCCGCTTCATGGACGCGGCTGCTGGCCGTCTCCAGCCTGCTGGCCCTGATTGCGCTCGGGCTGGCCTGGGAACTGTGGCTGGCACCTTTGCGGGAAGGCGGTTCTTGGTGGGCCATCAAGGTGCTGCCGCTCACCCTGCCGCTGGCCGGGCTGCTGAAACACCGCATGTACACCTACCGCTGGCTCAGCCTGTTGGTGTGGCTCTACTTCACCGAAGGCGTGGTGCGCGCCACCACCGAAAGCGGCCTCTCGGCCGCGCTGGCCTGGAGCCAGGTGGTGTTGTGCGTGCTGCTGTTTGTGGCCTGCGCCCTGCACGTGCGGTTGCGCCTGAAGGCCGCGCGCGCCGCAGCAGGCTTCCAGCCCCCCGACGCCGCCTCATGAACAACGCCGACCTGCTCGACACACTGCGCAGTGCCGTGGGCGCAGCCCATGTGCTCACGCACGACGATCCAGGCACCGACCTGACCGCCTTCGAACAGGATTGGCGCCAACGCCACCGGGGCCGGGCTCTGGCGGTGGTCCGCCCTGGCTCCACCGCCGAAGTGGCCCAGGTGGTGCGGGCCTGTGCCCAGGCCGACGTGAGCCTGGTGCCCCAAGGGGGCAACACCGGCTTGGTGGTGGGCGGTGTGCCTGACGCCAGCGGCACCCAGGTCGTGCTCAGTTTGCAGCGCCTCAACGCCATCCGCGCCCTGGACCGGGACAACCTCACCCTCACGGCCGAGGCGGGCTGCGTGCTGCAGGTCGCCCAGCAAGCCGCCGCGGCCGCTGGCCTGTGGCTGCCGCTGAGCCTGGCGGCCGAAGGCAGCTGCACCCTGGGCGGCAACCTGGCGACCAATGCCGGTGGCACCCAGGTGCTGCGCTTTGGCAACGCGCGCGACCTGTGCCTGGGGCTCGAAGTCGTCACCGCGCAAGGCGAGGTGTGGAACGGCCTGAGCGGCCTGCGCAAGGACAACACCGGCTACGACCTGCGCCACCTGTTCATCGGCAGCGAAGGCACGCTGGGCGTGATCACCGCCGCCACGCTCAAGCTGTTTCCGCGCCCGGCGGCACAGCTCACCGCCTGGGCCGCCGTGCCGTCGATGGAGGCCGCCGTCACTTTGCTGGGGCTGGCGCAGCGCCATCTGGGGCCCGGCCTCACCGGCTTCGAGGTCATGGGCCGGTTTGCCCTGCAACTGGTGGACCGGCATTTCCCGGCGCTGCGCGTGCCACTGTGGCGCGACACGGCCTATGCCGTGCTGCTGGAAAACAGCGACAACGAAAGCGAGGCCCACGCACGTGCCCGCTTCGAGGCCTTGCTCGAAGCGGCTCTGGACGATGGCTGCATCACCGATGCGATCGTCGCCGCAAGCCTGGCCCAGGCACGCAATCTGTGGCACATCCGCGAAAGCATTCCGCTGGCCCAAGCCCAAGAAGGCCTGAACATCAAGCACGACATCAGCCTGCCCATCTCCCGCATCCCTGCTTTTTGCGCGGAAACCGACGCGCTGCTGGCCCGTGACATCCCTGGCGTGCGGCTGGTCAACTTCGGCCACCTGGGTGACGGCAACCTGCACTACAACGTCCAGTGCCCCGAAGGGGCCGACGGCACCGCTTTTCTGCGCGATCAGGAGGCTCGTGTGAATACCCTGGTGTTCGACGCCGTCCAGCGCTTCGGCGGCTCCATCAGCGCGGAGCACGGCATTGGTGGTCTCAAACGAGACACACTCCCCCGGTACAAAGACCCGACCGCCCTGCGGCTCATGCGTGCCATCAAGGCCGCGCTGGACCCACAGGGCGTCATGAATCCCGGACGGGTGCTGTGAACCGCCGGCATCGCGCTCAGCGGGGCAATGTCGAGTGCTGGATCATGGCGAGCGACCTAAAATCATTCCTTTTGGAAGCCCAAACGTGAACCGCCCCGTCCGCCGCCAGTACGAAGACTTCATGCGCCACGTATACACCCATGGCGTGGCCAAGGGCGACCGCACCGGCACCGGCACGCGCAGCGTGTTCGGTCACCAGATGCGCTTCGACCTGAACGAAGGCTTCCCGCTGGTCACCACCAAGAAGGTGCACCTCAAGAGCATCATCCTGGAACTGCTGTGGTTTCTGCGCGGCGACCGCAACGTGAAGTGGCTGCAGGAACGCGGCTGCACCATCTGGGACGAATGGGCGCGTGAAGACGGCGACCTCGGCCCGGTCTATGGCGTGCAGTGGCGCAGCTGGCCCACGCCGGATGGCGGCCACATCGACCAGATCGCCGACGTGGTCGAGCAGCTCAAGACCAATCCCGACTCGCGCCGCATCATCGTCAGTGCCTGGAACGTGGCCGACCTGCCCAAGATGGCACTCGCGCCCTGCCACGCCTTCTTCCAGTTCTACGTGGCCCCGGCCTCCGAGTCAGGGGGCAAGGGTCGGCTCAGCTGCCAGCTCTATCAGCGCAGCGCCGACATCTTTCTCGGCGTGCCCTTCAACATCGCCAGCTACGCGCTGCTCACCCACATGCTGGCGCAGCAGTGCGACCTGGACGTGGGCGA
The DNA here is from genome assembly GCF_013432195.1 of Tepidicella baoligensis. Taxonomy (GTDB): domain Bacteria; phylum Pseudomonadota; class Gammaproteobacteria; order Burkholderiales; family Burkholderiaceae_C; genus Tepidicella; species Tepidicella baoligensis. The sequence goes on from NZ_JACCDB010000009.1 coordinate 90,000, forward strand.
CTTCATTTGGACCGGGGGCGACTGCCACATCTACAACAACCACTTCGAGCAGGTGGAGCTGCAGCTCAGCCGCGAACCCTATCCCTACCCGGTCTTGCGCATCAAGCGGCGGCCGGAATCGATCTTCGATTACGCCTACGAAGATTTCGAGGTGCTGGACTATCAGCACCATCCGGCCATCAAGGCGCCGGTGGCCGTCTGAGACGCGTCCACCGATGCTGACCCGCAGCCAGGCCTTCGGGCTCGCGGCCCTCACCCTGATGTGGGGCGTGAACTGGCCGGTGATGAAGCTCTCGCTGCAGGAGCTCTCGCCGCTGTACTTCCGCGCCGTGACCATGACGGGCGGTGCGCTCTGGCTATTCGCGTTCTACCGCCAGCGCGGGGTGCGCCTGCGGCCCGCAGGCAGCGAATGGCGCAGCATCGTCACGCTGGGGCTGCCCAACATGCTGGGCTGGCACACGCTGGCGATTTTCGGGGTGGCGGCACTGGCCTCCGGCCGGGCGGCCATCCTGGGTTTCACCATGCCGGTGTGGACGGTGTTGCTCGGCGCGCTGTTCTTCGGTCAGCACCTCACCCGCCGTTCCGCCTTGGCCACCCTGGCCGTGGCGGCCGCCGTGGTGCTGCTGCTGGCCGACGAACTCGGCGCCATGGCGGGCCGACCGGTCGGCGTGCTCGTGATGCTGGGCGCCGCCATGAGCTGGGCCATTGGCACGCTGATGATGCGCCGCGCCACCCTCACCCTGCCGGTGGAGGCCCTGACGGTGTGGATGATGGCGCTGACCTCGATCGTCCTGTGGGCGATGGCCTTCACCTTCGAACCCTGGCCGCAGTGGAACTTCAGCCTGCGCATGTGGGGCCTGCTGGCCTATGGCGTGTTCATGAACTATGGGATCGCCCAGATCATCTGGTTCTCGCTGGCACGGCACCTGCCCCCGGCCACCAGCGCCATGAGCGTGATGATGGTGCCGCTGGTGGGGACCGCCAGCGCCACGGTGATCGCGGGCGAATGGCCACGCTGGCAGGACGGCGTGGCCGTGGTGTGCGTGATGGCCGCTATCGCAGCCGTGCTGCTGCCGTCCGGGGCTTGGCGCTCCCTGTGGCGGCGTTGAGGCACGCAGGGCCCTACTCGACGATCACGTACACCTTGACCACCGTCTCCAACACCTCGAACGAGCCGGTGAAACCGGGCGGGATGTGGATGGACTGACCGGGGCCCGCTTCCTCGTGGCTGCCGTCGAAACGGCGCACCCGGCAACGGCCTTCCAGCACGGTGAACACCTCGCGCTCGGTCGGCCCGAAGGCGATTGCCCAGTGGCCGGGTTCGCAGCGCCAGATGCCCGTGCTGAAGGTTTCGGCCCGGCCCAGTGGCGCATCTACCAGGTTCCAGGTCTCGCGCAGCGGGTTGCCCGCGATGCGCCGGTCCGGGTGCGGATGCGAAATATCCGGCACCCCATCCACCGGATGGCCGAACGACAGCAGATCGTGAGCCGACATGGGCTTCTCCTCAAGCACGGGGCAGCGTCACGCCGTGCTGCCCCTGGTATTTGCCGCCGCGGTCCTTGTAGGACACGTCGCACACCTCATCGCTCTCGAAAAACAACACCTGTGCGCAGCCCTCGCCCGCGTAGATCTTGGCCGGCAGCGGCGTGGTGTTGCTGAACTCCAGCGTCACATAGCCTTCCCACTCGGGCTCGAACGGGGTCACGTTCACAATGATGCCGCAACGCGCGTAGGTGCTCTTGCCCAGGCAGATGGTGAGCACGTTGCGCGGAATGCGGAAGTACTCGACCGTGCGCGCCAGCGCGAAGCTGTTGGGCGGGATGATGCAGTGGTCACCGTGGAAATCGACGAAGCTCTTCTGGTCGAAATTCTTCGGGTCCACCACGGTGCTGTGGATGTTGGTGAACACCTTGAATTCGGGCGCACAGCGGATGTCATAACCGTAGCTGCTGGTGCCGTAGCTGATGATCTTCTTGCCGTCGGCCTCGCGGATCTGGCCCGGCTCGAACGGCTCGATCATGCCGTGCTGTTCGGCCATGCGGCGGATCCACTTGTCGCTTTTGATGGTCATGCATGCGCTCCTGTTGCGGGGCGATTTTACGGGCAGGGCTCAGTCGTGTTCGCGCAGGTCCTCGAAGAAGGTCTTGAGCTGGTGCTCCCACGAGCGCTTGGTGGCGGCGTCGGCAAAGCTGGCTTCGAAACTGTTGAATGCCAACTGGTAGGCTTCGCGCGGCCCCAACTCCAGCGCCTCGAAGAGTTGGACGAAGTTGTCGTTCAGATAGCCCCCGAAGTAGGCCGGATCGTCGGAATTGACGGTGACGCACAGTCCGGCATCGAGCAGCTGCTTGAGGTTGTGCTGCGCCAGCGTGGGAAACACACACAGCTTGACGTTCGACAGCGGGCAGACCGTCAACGGCACGCGCTCCTGCGCCAGCCGCTGCATCAGGGCCGGGTCGTGGATGGCCTGCACGCCGTGGTCGATGCGCTCGACCTGCAGCACGTCCAGCGCACTCCAGACGTAGGCCGGTGGCCCCTCTTCCCCGGCATGGGCCACCACATGCAGGCCCAGTTCGCGACTGCGGGCGAACACGCGCGCGAACTTCTCTGGCGGATGCCCCAGTTCGCTCGAATCCAGCCCCACCCCGATGAAATGGTGCCGGTAGGGCAACGCCGCTTCCAGCGTGGCAAAGGCATCTTCCTCGCTGAGGTGGCGCAGGAAACACAGGATGAGCTTCGCGCTGATGCCGAACTCCTGGTGTGCCCGCTGGCAGGCGTGGTGCAGGCCCTGAATCACCGTGCCCATGGGCACGCCGCGCGCCGTGTGGGTCTGGGGGTCGAAGAAGATTTCGGTGTGCACCACGTTCTCGGCGGCCGCCTTTTGCAGGTAGGCCCAGGCCATGTCGAAGAAATCTTCTTCCTTCAACAGCACGCTGGCGCCGGCGTAGTAGATGTCCAAAAAACTTTGCAGGTCGGTGAAGGCATAGGCAGCCCGCAGCGCCTCCACGCTCTCGTAAGGCAGCTTCACGCCGTTGCGCTCGGCAAGCTGGAAGATCAACTCCGGCTCCAGCGAGCCTTCGATGTGGATGTGCAGTTCAGCCTTGGGCATGCGGCGCAACACCGAAGGCAGACGCTGGGGGGTGATGTGGGGCAGATGCATCTCAACACACTCCAAAGGTGATGCCGCAGCGCTTGAGGTAGCGGCGGTAGGCGGCGCTGAGCCGGTCGGCGGCGCTGTGCACTTCCCCGCCGCTCAGCGGCAGGCGCTTGGGGCTCTGGGACTCGAGCACGGGCTGGTCCTGCGAGAAGATGGTGACCTGGAAATCGCGCAGCACCTCATCCGGCGTCGTCTCATCGGTCGTGTACTGGGCAAACCACAGGCGGCAGGACTCCTCTGTGGTCGGGCAGGCCCAGATGGTGTAGCTGTCCTGCGGGCCGCCGGCATCGCCTTGTTTGGTCAACAACGCGCTGTAGGGGCTGAGCACCTCGTAGCGGTAGGTGACCCAGTCTCCATCTTGCGCGGCGGCGGTGGCGCGGGGCTGCCACGCCTTGTAGCGCTCGATCACCGGGCGCCCGTCTAGCGTTTCGGTCACGTCGTAAGCGGGCACCTCGGGGTGTCCGGCATCACCCAGCCAGCCGCGATGCACGAAGGCGAAATGCGAGGTGTCGAGGAAGTTCTCCACCGCGCGCGGCGCGCTGGTGGCCACGTCGAAAGGGCCGTAGATCAGGCGTCGGCTGGGCAGATCGTCTAGGCGCGGAATACCCGGCAAGGCGGAGTCGTTGCCCTCGGCGGGTGCCGCCAGCCGGACCCACACCAGGCCGTGCGCCAGCTGCACCTCATGACGGCAAGCGGCGTGCACGACGGCAGGCTGGAATTCGGGCAAGGCGGGAATCGCCGCGCAGCGGCCTTGCGCGTCGAAACGCCAGCCGTGGTAAGGGCACTGCAGGGTGCCGTCGACCACCGTGCCCAGAGACAGTCGGGCACCCCGGTGCGGGCAACGATCGGCCAATGCCGCCACCGCCCCACCCGGCTCGCGCCACAACACCAGCGGCTCACCCAGCAGGGACTGGGCCAGCGGTTGCAGCCCCACCTCGGCTTCCAGGGCCACCGGCCACCAGCCTTCTCGTTCTTTCATGTGCCACTCCACGAAAACGCAAAGGCCGCCACAAGGAGGCGTGGCGGCCTGGCTACACGCTGGGGCCCAGCCCCGGCTACCGGTGCCGGTGTCAGTTGCCCGTGGGCACCCGGCCTTCGATGCCGCGCACGAAGAAGTTCACGCCGTCTTTCCAGGCGCGGTCGGCCTGCACGCCCGCCGCCAGCACTTCACGGCCGGTGTTGTCGAAAATCGGGCCCGTGAAGGGCTCGAACGTACCGGCTTTCATGCCGGCCTTGATTTCCTCGACCTTGGCCTTGGCTTCGGCGGGCACGAAATCGGCGATCTTGATGAGGTCGTTCAGGTCCTCCTTCACGCCCCAGACGGTGCGCTTGGTTTCCCAGGTGCCGTTGCGCAGTTCCTCGATCGACTTCACGTAATAGGGCGTCCAATTCACGATGGCCGAAGCCAGGTGGGCGTTGGGCGCGAAAGCGCTCATGTCGCTGTCCCAGCCGAAGGCGAACTTGCCGTTGCGCTCGGCGGTCTGCAGCACCGCGGTCGAGTCGGTGTTCTGCAGCAGCACGTCGGCCCCTTGGTTGATCAGGGCCTGGGCGGCTTCGCTCTCCTTGGGCGGGTCGAACCAGCTGCTCACCCACACCACGCGCACCTTCACGTCGGGCCTCACAGACTGGGCTCCCAGCGTGAAGGCATTGATGTTGCGCAGCACTTCAGGAATGGGGAAAGAACCGACGAAGCCCAGCGTGCCGGTCTGGGTCATGTGCCCGGCGATCACGCCGGCCATGTAGGTGTCCTGGTAGAAGCTGGCGTCGTAGACGCGCATGTTGGGCGCGGTCTTGTAGCCCGTGGCGTGTTCGAATTTCACGTTGGGGAAATCCTCGGCCACCTTCAGCATGGTTTCCATGTAACCGAAGGAGGTGCCGAAAATGATCTGGTTGCCCTGCTGGGCCAGATCGCGGAACACCCGCTCGGCGTCGGCCCCGTAAGGCACGCTCTCGACGTAGGTGGTCTGCACCAGATCCCCAAAATGGGCTTGCACACCGCGGCGGCCCAGGTCGTGGGCATAGCTCCAACCGGCGTCACCCACCGGGCCGATATAGACCCAGGCGGCCTTGGTGACCTGAGGGGCTTCGGCCCCCGCTGGTGCGGGCGCGGGCGCAGCGGCTTCTTCTTTCTTGCCGCAGCCGACAAGGGCGACCCCAGCCAGCGCGGCGATCGCGGCCGCCTTGATGAGTGAACGTTTGCTCAGATCGGTCATGTTTGCCTCTTGGTTGACAGGTTGGGGAGAACGGAAAAGGGTCAGGCACCGGGATGGAACGGCTTGCCCAGCGAAGCTGGCATGTTAGTACGAATCCACACCGGATTGCGCGAAATCAGCACCAGCACCACCACCGTGGCGAGGTAGGGCAGCATGCTCAGGAATTCGGCACTGATCTGCACACCACGCCCCTGGAGGTAGAACTGCGCCATCGTCACGGCGCCGAACAGGTAGGCGCCGAGCAATATGCGTGCCGGCCTCCAGGTGGCGAAGGTGGTCAAGGCCAGGGCGATCCAGCCACGCCCGGCCGTCATGCCCTCGGTCCACAACGGGGTGTACTGGGTGGAGAGGTAGGCACCAGCGAGTCCACACAGGCTGCCGCCGGCCACCACGGCCAGCCAGCGAATGAAACGCACCGGGTAGCCCAGCGCATGGGCCGAATCGGGGTTCTCGCCGACACTGCGAAGCACCAACCCGGCGCGGCTGCGGTACAGGAACCAGATCATGCCAGCGGCCAATGCCAGCCCGACCCAAACCATGCCGTCCAGCCGCGCCATGCCAGGGCCGATCACGGGGATATCGGACCAGATCGAGGGGGCACTGACCATCTTGCTCGAGAGGTTTTCGCGCGTGTAGGCCACGCCAGCAAACGCCGAAAAACCCACCCCAAACAGCGACAGCGCCAGCCCGGTCGCGTACTGGTTGGTGTTGAGCCAGATCACCAGCACGCCGAAGATGGCCGCCAGAGCCGCCCCCGCCAGCATGCCGGCCCCCAGGCCCGCCAGGCCGCTGCCGGTATGCACCACCATGGCGAATCCGGCCAGGGCCGCGCACAGCATCATGCCCTCGGCGCCCAGGTTGACGATGCCCGCCTTCTCGTTGAGCAGCAGGCCCAGCGCTGCGATCGCCAGCACGGTGCCGGCGTTCAGCGACGTGGCCACATTCAGAAAGAACACTTCCATGCGTCAGCCTCCCCGCCGCTTCAACACCACCCGGTAGTGGATCAGCGTGTCGCAGGCGAGCAGCGCGAACAGCAGCAGCCCCTGGAACACCCCGTTGATGGACTTGGGCAGCCCCAGGCGCGATTGCGCCAGCTCCCCGCCGATGTAGAACATGCTCATGAGGATCGCAGACAACACGATGCCCACCGGATGCAGGCGCCCCACGAACGCCACGATGATGGCGGCAAAACCGTAGCCGACCGGAATGTGGGGCGTCAGTTGCCCGATCGGACCGGCTACCTCCAGCGCACCGGCCAGGCCTGCGGCCCCGCCGGACACCAGCAACGCCACCCACAAGGCCTTGCGCGAGGAAAACCCCGCGTAGCGGGCTGCCGCCGGCGCCAGCCCGCCCACCTGCTGGGCATACCCGGCGTAGGTGCGGAACATGAACAGCCACATCAGCGCCACACCCACCAGGCCGATGATCACCCCGATGTTGACCCGCAAGCCATCGAACAGGCGAGGCATCATCGCGGCGCGGTCGAAGCGCGGGGTTTGCGGCATGTTGAATCCCATCGGGTCTTTCCAGGGGCCGAACACCAGGTAGTTGAGGATCTGGATCGCCACATAGACCAGCATCAGGCTGACCAGGATCTCATTGGCGTTGAAGCGGTCGCGCAGCAGCGCCGTGACCCCGGCCCACAACATACCCCCGACCACCCCGCCGAGCAGCACGGCCGGCACCAGCCAGATGCCCCAACTGCGGTCGGCCGACAACGCCACACCCGCCGCAAAGATGGCGCCGATCACGAACTGCCCCTCGGCCCCGATGTTCCACACGTTGGAGCGGAAGCACAGCGCCAGCCCGAGCGCGATGATGAGCAGCGGCGTGGCCTTGAGCGCCAGCTCCGACCAGGCATAGGGGGACTTGATCGGCTCCCAGAAGAAAATCTGCAAGCCCCGCACCGGGTCCTTGCCCAGCACGGTGAAAAGGATCACGCCGATCACCACGGTGATGGCCAACGCCAGCAACGGCGAGGCGTAGGTCCACAGTGGCGATGCCTGTGGACGGGGTTCAAGCCGCAGCATGGGCCACCTCCGGTTGGGGCGCCTCCCACAGCCCCGACATCCATTCCCCGACCCGCTCCACCGTCGCCTCGGACCGCGGCACCGAAGGCGACAGGCGCCCCTTGGCAATCACATACAGGCGGTCGGAGATCTCGAACAGTTCCTCCAGCTCCTCGCTGACCACCAGCACCGCGCAACCGGCGTCGCGCAAGGCCAGGATTTCGCTGCGGATCTGCGCCGCGGCCCCCACGTCCACACCCCAGGTGGGCTGACTGACGATGAGCACGGTGGGTCTGGCCTCGATTTCGCGGCCCACGATGAACTTCTGCAGGTTGCCCCCCGACAGCGACCGGGCCACCGCCCCCGGGCCGTTGGCCTTGACCTTGAAGCGCGCAATGATCGCTGCGGCCTGCTGCTCCAGCTTGCCCAGCTTGATCCAGCCCAGGGGGCCAATGGCGTCGCGCCGCGTCAGCAGCAGGTTCTGGGCCAGGCTGAGCGTGGGTACGGCCCCTCGGCCCAGCCGCTCTTCCGGCACGAAATGCAGCCCACGCTTGCGCCGCCCTCCAGGCCCCTGGCGGGACACATCGGCCCCCGCCAGACGGATGCTGCCCACAGGCGCGCGCGGGTTTTCTCCCGACAGGCAGGCCAGCAACTCCGCCTGCCCGTTGCCCGACACGCCGGCAATACCGACCACCTCGCCGGCACGCACCTCCAGGCTGATGCCTCGAAGCTCCGTGCCAAAGGGATCGTCGCTGCGCAGGTTCAGGCCTTGCACGGCCAGCATGACGTCGCCTGCCTGCTGGGGCCGGTGCGCCAGCTTCGGGGGTTCGGCTCCGATCATCAGCCGGCTGAGCGAGGCATTGCTTTCTTGCCTTGGATCGCACACACCCATGACCTTGCCCCCGCGCATCACGGTGCAGGTATCGCACAACTCGCGGATCTCGTGCAGCTTGTGGCTGATGTAAAGAATGCTGCACCCTTCCTCGGCGAGCTGGCGCAGCACCACGAACAGCTTCTCCACTGCCTGAGGCGTGAGCACCGAAGTGGGCTCGTCGAGGATCAGCAATTGTGGGCTGGCCAGCAAGGCGCGGATGATCTCGACGCGCTGCATCTCACCGACGCTGAGGGAGTGCACCGGACGCTCGGGATCGACGTCAAGCCCGTACTCGCGCGCTTTCAGCCCTATGCTCTCGCTGACCTCGCGCAGACTCAACGACTGGTCCAGCCCCAGCCACACGTTTTCCGCCACGGTGAGGGTGTCGAACAGGCTGAAATGCTGGAACACCATGGCAATGCCCAGGGCACGCGCTTCCTGGGGGTTGCGGATGTGCACGGCCTTGCCGTTGAAGAGCATGGCCCCGTCGTCGGGCTTGACGGAGCCGTAGATGATTTTCATGAGCGTGGACTTACCGGCCCCGTTCTCGCCCAGCACGGCGTGGATGCTGCCGGGCGCCACGGTGAGCGAAACGTCGTCGTTGGCCACCACACCCGGGTAGCGCTTGGTGATACGGGTGAGTTGTAGCCGGGGTGGGTGGTGCGTGGGAGGGGTCATGCAACGGTGGGCTTTTTGAATCTTGTCGAAACGCTGCCGGTCTTTCATACCACTTCCCGCATGAAAGGCATACCATGACGAATATGTTGCTGTCTCAAGAAAAACGCTAACCTGTTGCGCATGAAGACCTCTGTCCCGACCGCTGCGGCCGAAAGCACTCTGCAATTCGTCAGGCGCGGCACCGTGGTGTCGCTCCCGAATGTATCACCCACTCGCACCCTCTTGCAGGTGTTGCGCGAAGACCTCGGCCTGACCGGCACCAAGGAAGGCTGCAACGAAGGCGATTGCGGGGCCTGCACCGTGGTACTGGCCGAACGCGAAGGCCGGGGCCTGCGTTACCGCGCCGTCAACAGCTGCATCCGCATGGCCCATTCGGTGCACGGCCAGGCGGTCTGGACGGCGGAAGACCTCAACGCCGATCCGCTGATCGACCTTCAGGGCGCTCCCCTGCATCCGGCGCAGCAGGCCATGGTGGACAACCACGGCTCCCAGTGCGGCTTTTGCACACCGGGTTTCGTCATGAGCCTCTTCGGCCTGTACCAGAACCGGGTTCGGGCTGGCGAAACCATCACACGCGAGGTGGCGCAGGCCGACCTGTCGGGTAACCTCTGCCGCTGCACGGGCTACCGCCCCATCCTCGACGCCGCCCAACGCATGGCCGGTCTGCCTGCGGCCAAGGTTCAGGAACGGGCCGTGCGCCGCTTGCTGGACCAGATACCCCCACCGGCCACACGATCGGGCCACTACATGGCTCCCGACACCCTGGAAGCTTTGCTGCGGGCCCGTCGCGAACACCCTCATGCCCAGATCGTGGCCGGCTGCACCGACGTGGGCCTGTGGGTCAACAAAGGGCATCGGCAGTTCGGGCAGGTGCTGGACGTGACCCAGGCCGCCGAGTTGCGCCGCATCGAACGCTACCCCTACCACATCGCCATCGGGGCCGGGGTGCGCCTGTCCGACGCTTACGCCGCTCTGGTGAAAGACCGCCCCGCCCTGGCCACGTTCGCCGAGCGCTTCGCCGGTCTGCCGGTGCGCCAGTCCGGTACCTTGGTGGGCAACGTGGCCAACGGCTCCCCGATCGGCGACTCCATGCCGCTGCTGATCGCCTTGGGCGCCAGTGTGGTGTTGATGCGCTGGAGCGGCCAAGGGGCGCGGGGCCGCATCGCCCACCGCGAACTGGCCCTGGAGGACTTTTACACCGGCTACCACCAGAACCAACTCGCCCCCGACGAGATCGTGGCCTGGGTCAAGGTGCCCAAGGCGCGTCGCGCCTACACCCCTGAGCAACACAGCGGCGAGTGGACGAGGGTGTACAAGGTCTCGAAACGCTTCGACGACGACATCTCCGCCGTGTGCCTGGCCATGAGCCTGCAGATCGAGCGCGGGCGAGTGGTGCAGGCGCGCTTGGGGGCTGGCGGTGTGGCGGCCACGCCCGCCCGGGCCTGGCAGACCGAAGCGGCCTTGAACGGTCAGCCCTGGCAGGCTGAAACGGTGCGCGCCGCCATACGCACCCTCAGCCACGAATTCGCCCCCATTTCCGACATGCGCGCCAGCGCCGACTACCGCCGCACCGTGCTGGGCAACCTGTTGTGGCGCGGCTGGCTCGAAAGCCAGTCCTCCTCGGTCTGGCCCCTCACCCTGGAGCATCCATTTCCCTATCCCACTGGGGAGGCACAGCCATGAGCGCCACCGCCTGCGGCACCTCACTGCCCCACGAAAGCGCCATCGCGCAAATCACCGGCCGCGCCACCTACGTGGACGACATGCCTGAACTGCAAGGCACGCTGTATGCCGCCCCCATCCTCTCGCCGGTGGCGCATGGCCGCCTGCGCGGGGTGGACGCCCGGACCGCCTTGACCCTGCCCGGCGTGCGCGACGTGGTGCTCGCCCGCGACATTCCCGGCGACCCCATTCTCGCCGCCTTCGCGCACGACGAACCGGTGTTCGCGCTCGACACCGTGCAGCACGTCGGCCAGGTCATAGGCCTGGTACTGGCCGACGACGTGATGACCGCGCGACGCGCCGCGCGGCGCGTCGCGCTCGACATCGAAGCCCTGCCCGCCGTGCTCACCGCGCGCGAGGCACACGCCCGCCAGAGCTACGTGCTCCCTCCCGTACACGTGACGCGCGGCGACGCGGCCCGCGCCTTGAAGCAGGCGCCGCACACCCTGAGCGGATCGTTCGAAGTGGGGGGTCAGGAGCACTTCTACCTGGAAGGGCAGATCGCCTACGCGGTGCCGCACGAGCAGCAGCAATGGGTGATTTACAGCAGCACCCAGCATCCGGGCGAGGTGCAGCACTGGGTGGCCCATGCGCTGGGCCTGCACAACCACCGCGTGCGCGTGGAATGCCGGCGCATGGGCGGCGGCTTCGGCGGCAAGGAAACCCAAGCCGGTCACTTGGCCGTCTGGGCGGCCATCGCGGCCCACAAGACAGGGCGCCCCGTCAAGCTGCGGCTCGACCGTGACGACGACTTCCTCATCACCGGCAAACGCCACCCCTTTGCCTACGACTACACCGTGGGCTTCGACAGCGAAGGCCGCCTGCTGGGGTTGGACCTGACGCTGCTGGCCAACTGCGGCTTTTCGGCCGACCTGTCGGGCCCCGTGGCCGATCGCGCCGTCTTCCACTGCGACAACGCCTACTTCCTGGAACACGTGGCCATCCACAGCTTCCGCTGCCGAACCAACCTGCAGAGTTTCACGGCATTCCGGGGCTTCGGGGGACCACAGGGTGTCATCGCCATCGAAACCATACTCGGCGACATCGCCCGCCACCTGGGGCTGGACCCGCTGGCCGTTCGCCTGCGCAACCTGTACAGCCATGCCCCCGGCAGCCCCGGACTCACCGCCAGCGGCAAGCGCGACACCACGCACTACCAGATGCAGGTGGAAGACAACATCCTGGAGCCGCTGATCACCCGCCTGGCCCACACCAGCCGCTACCAGCAACGCCGCCACGAGATCGCTGCCTGGAACGTGGACAGCCCCGTGATCAAGCGCGGGCTGGCGCTCACGCCGGTGAAGTTTGGCATCAGCTTCACGGCCACGCTGTTCAATCAGGCCGGCGCGCTGGTGCACGTCTACACCGACGGCAGCGTGATGGTGAACCACGGCGGCACCGAGATGGGCCAGGGCCTGCACACCAAGGTGGCTCAGATCGTGGCCGACGAGCTGGGCGTGCCCTTCGAACGGGTGCTGGTGTCCGCCAGCGATACCGCCCGGGTGCCCAACGCGAGCGCCACCGCCGCTTCCAGCGGTACCGACCTCAACGGCCGCGCGGCGCAGTTTGCGGCGCGCAACGTGCGGCACAATCTGGCCGCCTTCGTCTGCGGGCTGGACGGCTGCGGCGCGGGCGAGGTGGAATTCCGCCACGGCCAGGTCATCACCCCCCAGGCGACGCGCGACTTCACCGAGATGGTGGGCATGGCCTACGCCAACCGCATCCAGCTGTGGAGCGACGGCTTTTACCGCACGCCCAAAATCCATTACGACAAGACCACCCTCACCGGGCGGCCCTTCTACTACTTTGCCTACGGCGCTGCGTGCGCCGAGGTGGCCATCGACACCCTCACCGGCGAAACCCGCGTGCTGGCGGTGGACATCCTGCACGACGTGGGGCACAGCATCAACCCGGCCATCGACATCGGACAGATCGAGGGCGGTTTCGTGCAGGGCATGGGCTGGCTGACGACCGAAGAGCTGGTGTGGAACGCTCAAGGTCAACTGACCACCCACGCGCCCAGCACCTACAAAATCCCCGCCACCGGCGACATTCCCGCCCGCCTGAAGGTGGATTTGTGGCCGGAACCGAACCGCGAGGACAACGTGTTCGGCAGCAAGGCGGTGGGCGAGCCGCCGTTCATGCTGGCCATCAGCGTGTGGGAGGCCATCCGTGACGCGGTGGCGCAGGCACGAGGAGACGGCGAGCCAGTACAGATGGATGCACCGGCCACACCGGAACGGGTGCTGCGGGCCTTGTCGGCGGACTGAAACACCGCCTCCGCCCCCTGGAGTGCCTCCAGGGGACGAGGCGCATCCCTGCCGTCAGTTGGACTTGGCCAACTGTTCCAGGATGTGTGGATTCTCCAGCGTAGAGGTGTCCTGGGTCACGGCTTCGCCCTTGGCGAGCGAGCGCAGCAGGCGGCGCATGATCTTGCCGGAGCGGGTTTTGGGCAGGTTTTCGCCGAAACGGATTTCCTTGGGCTTGGCGATCGGACCGATCTCCTTGGCCACCCAGTTGCGCAGCTCGTTGGCAATCGCCTTGGCTTCGTCACCGGTTGGGATCGGGCGCTTGAGCACCACGAAGGCGACGATGGCCTCGCCGGTCACGTCGTCCGGGCGGCCAACCACGGCGGCCTCGGCCACCAGATCGGTCTTGCCCACCAGCGCGGATTCGATTTCCATGGTGCCCATGCGGTGGCCGGACACGTTCAGCACATCGTCGATGCGGCCGGTGATGCGGAAATAACCGCGGTCCTCGGAACGCACGGCACCATCGCCAGCAAGATAGTAGCCCTTGAGTTCTTCGGGGAAGTAGCTCTTCTTGAAGCGCTCCGGGTCACCCCAGATGGTGCGAATCATGGACGGCCACGGCTTTTTGATCACCAGGATGCCGCCCTGCCCGTTGGGCATGTCGTTACCCTGCTCGTCCACGATGGCGGCGAAGATGCCCGGCAGCGGCAGGGTACAGGAGCCCGGCACCAGCGGCGTAGCGCCCGGCAACGGGGTGATCATGTGGCCACCGGTTTCGGTCTGCCAGAAGGTGTCCACAATCGGGCAGCGCTCGCCGCCGACGTGTTTGTAGTACCACATCCAGGCTTCGGGGTTGATCGGCTCACCCACCGAGCCCAGGATGCGCAGGCTCGAGAGGTTCCAGTTCTTCGGATGCACCTTCTCATCGGTGTCGGCCGCCTTGATCAGCGAACGGATGGCGGTCGGCGCGGTGTAGAAGATGGTGCACTTGTGCTTTTCGATCATCTGCCAGAAGCGGCCGGCGTTCGGGTAGGTGGGCACGCCCTCGAACACGATCTGCGTGGCGCCCGCGGCCAGCGGACCGTAGGCGACGTAGGTGTGACCGGTGATCCAGCCGATGTCTGCCGTGCACCAGAAGACGTCGTCGTCCTTCAGGTCGAAGGTCCACAGCATGGTCTGCTTGGCCCACAGCAGGTAGCCGCCGGTGCTGTGCTGCACGCCCTTGGGCTTGCCGGTGGAGCCAGAGGTGTAGAGCACGAACAGCGGGTGCTCCGCCCCCACCATTTCGGCCGGGCACTCGGTCGGCTGCTGGGCCATTTCCTCGTGCATGAAGCTGTCGCGGCCAGCCACCATGTTGACGGCGGTTTTCGTGCGCTGGAACACGATCACGCTCTTGACGGTTTCGCAGCCGCCCATGGCCAGGGCTTCGTCTACGATCGCCTTCAGCGGCAACTCCTTGCCGCCACGCATCTGATAGTTGGCAGTGATCACGGCCACGGCACCGGCATCCTGCACACGGTCGCGCAGCGCCCCGGCCGAGAAGCCGCCGAACACCACGCTGTGCGTGGCACCGATGCGGGCGCAAGCCTGCATGGCCACCACGCCCTCCACCGTCATGGGCATGTAGATGACCACGCGGTCGCCCTTTTTCACGCCCTTGGCCTTGAGCACGTTGGCGAACTGGCTCACCTTGGCCAGCAGTTCCTTGTAGGTCACGCGGGTCACGGCACCGTCATCGGCCTCGAAGATGATGGCGGTCTTGTTCTCGCGCGGGGTGCCCATGTGACGATCCAGGCAGTTGTAGGAGGCGTTGAGCTCCCCATCCTGGAACCACTTGTAGAACGGCTTGTTCGACTCGTCGAGCACCTGGGTGAAAGGTTTGTGCCAGGCCAGCAGTTCCTGGGCGCGCCGGCCCCAAAAGCCCTCGAAGTCCTGCTCCGCTTCGGCACACAAGGCTTTGTAGGCGTCCATCCCGGCAATGCGGGCGGCCTTGACAGTGGCCTCGCTGGGCTCGAACACGCGATTTTCCACCAGAGTGGACTGGATGGCGGTCGAAGTGTCGGACATGAAAAGCTCTCCTCAGGGTCTATGAACGATGAACAACCGTCGAATGTGCGCAATGTCTCTGACGAGGCTCTTACACCCGCGGTCACACCCACAGACCTACAATAGCGGGTTGACCTTTTTCTTCAACCTTCGGCCTGACCCACGACCATGCTGACGGAGTCCTCCGGCACGCCAGGCGCGTTGCGCCACAAGATCGACTCGTTTCTGAACCAAGGCTGGGTTCAGCACACCATTCTCGCACTGATCATCATCAACGCGGTGCTGCTCGGCCTGGAAACCTCCCACAGCTTCATGGCCCATTCGGGCCACTGGCTGAAGGCGGCGGACAAGGCCATCCTCTCGGTGTTCGTGATCGAAATCGCCGCCCGGCTGTACGTGCATCGCCTCGCTTTCTTCCGC
Organism: Tepidicella baoligensis; assembly: GCF_013432195.1. Taxonomy (GTDB): domain Bacteria; phylum Pseudomonadota; class Gammaproteobacteria; order Burkholderiales; family Burkholderiaceae_C; genus Tepidicella; species Tepidicella baoligensis. Next base: position 105,368 of record NZ_JACCDB010000009.1, read on the forward strand.
GACCCCTGGAGCGTGTTCGATTTCGCCGTGGTGGCCATCGCTCTGGTGCCAGCCAGCGGACCGTTCGCCGTGCTGCGCGCCCTGCGGGTGCTGCGGGTGCTGCGGGTGTTGACCATCGTGCCCTCCATGCGCCGGGTGGTCGGGGCGTTGCTGTCGGCCATTCCGGGGCTGTCATCCATTGCGCTGGTGCTGCTGCTGATCTTCTATGTGTTTGCGGTCATCGCCACCCATCTGTTTGGCCAGCATTTCCCCGAATGGTTCGGGCACCTGGGCCGCTCGCTCTACACCCTGTTCCAGGTCATGACGCTGGAGAGCTGGTCCATGGGCATCTCCCGTCCGGTGATGGAAGCCATCCCTTACGCCTGGGCCTTTTTCATCATCTTCATCTTGTTCGCCACGTTCACCATGCTCAACCTGTTCATCGCGATCATCGTCAACGCGATGCAGACCTTCCAGGAAAGCGAACACCAGGACACGATACAGACCGTGGAGCAGGTGGGACAATCCATCGAACACGAATTGCACGCCGAAATCCAGTCCCTGCGGCGGGAAATCGGTGAACTCCGGGTGCTGCTCAGCGAGCGCCTGCCCCAGGCCGGTAGGCCTGTTTCCCCTCCTTCCGAAGGAAGCCCCACATGACCGCCATCAAACAGGAAGACCTGATCCAGTCCATCGCCGACGCCTTTCAGTACATCAGCTTCTACCACCCGCTGGACTACATCCGGGCGCTGGGCGAGGCCTACGAGCGCGAACAGTCACCCGCCGCCAAAGACGCCATCGCGCAGATCCTGACCAACTCGCGCCTGAGCGCCGAAGGCCACCGCCCCATCTGCCAGGACACGGGTATCGCGGTCGTCTTCCTGAAGGTGGGCATGAACGTGACCTGGCCCGACGCGACCATGAGCGTGCAGGAGATGGTCAACGAAGGCGTGCGCCGCGCCTACCTGAACCCGGACAACCCGCTGCGCGCCTCGGTGCTGGCCGACCCGGCCGGCAGCCGCAAGAACACCAAGGACAACACCCCGGCCGTGGTGCACTACGAGATCGTGCCCGGCGACGGCATCGAGGTCATTTGCGCGGCCAAGGGCGGCGGCTCGGAAAACAAGTCCAAGATGGCGATGCTCAACCCGTCGGATTCCATCGTGGATTGGGTGCTCAAGACCGTGCCCACCATGGGTGCCGGCTGGTGCCCGCCGGGCATCCTGGGCATCGGCATCGGCGGCACGCCCGAGAAGGCCATGCTGCTGGCCAAGGAATCGCTGATGGCTCCGGTGGACATCCACGAGCTGATCGACAAGGCGAAGTCCGGCGCTGCCCTGACGCGTGTCGAGTCGCTGCGGCTGGAGCTGTACGAGAAGGTCAACGCCTTGGGCATCGGCGCGCAGGGTCTGGGGGGCTTGACGACCGTGGTGGACGTCAAGATCCTCGACTACCCGACGCATGCCGCGTCGCTGCCGGTGGCCATGATCCCCAACTGTGCGGCCACGCGCCACGTACACTTCCACCTGGACGGCAGCGGACCGGCCCGGCTCGACCCCCCGAAGCTGGAAGACTGGCCCGCCGTCACCTGGACGCCGGACACGAAGAGCGCCACCCGCGTCAACCTCGATACCCTGACCAAGGAGGAAGTGGCGTCCTGGAAGGTGGGCCAAAAGCTGCTGCTCAACGGCAAGATGCTGACCGGCCGCGACGCGGCGCACAAGCGCATCGCCGACATGCTGGCCAAGGGCGAGCCGCTGCCGGTGGACTTCACCAACCGCGTGATCTACTACGTGGGCCCGGTGGACCCGGTGCGCGACGAGGTGGTGGGCCCCGCCGGCCCCACCACCGCCACCCGCATGGACAAGTTCACCCGCATGATGCTGGAGAAGACCGGACTGATCGCGATGATCGGCAAGTCCGAGCGCGGCCCGGTGGCCATCGAGGCGATCAAGGACAACCGCTCCGCCTACCTGATGGCGGTGGGTGGCGCAGCCTATCTGGTGGCCAAGGCGATCAAGAGCGCCAAGGTGGTGGGCTTTGCCGACCTGGGCATGGAGGCGATCTACGAATTCGAGGTGCGCGACATGCCGGTGACGGTGGCGGTGGATGCCACCGGCACCAGCGTGCACGAGACCGGCCCGGCGGAATGGAAGCAGCGCATCGCCAGCGGCGAATTCAAAGGCATTGCCGTGGCGGCAGGCTGAGACCGCTACACAGAAAAGCCCGAGCCCAAGCGCCTCAGGCAGACAGGGTTTGGGCGTTCCCTCTCAATGCAGATGACGCGGCTTGCGCGGCCCGCCGTGCCCACCGGCGGGTCCGGAACCCCGCGGCGGGCGCCCGAGCTGCATGGAATTGACCAGAGCATCGAATCGGTTGGTGAACAACCGATCGATCGCGCCCACCACCTCGCCAAGTTCCGAAGCGTCGAAATGGCGCTCCATGAGGTGGACCACGTCCTGCACCAGCATGTCGCGCTGCACCTGCATGATGGCGGCGGGTGTGGGGCCGACAAAACACATCACGAAGTCGTCACGCGCTTCCTGGTCCGGGCCGGCCTCCTCCTCGTCGAATTCGATGTCGTAGAACGAAACCTCGATCGGCGCACCTGCCGAAGCGATGTCGTTCAGCCCCATGCAGGCCTCCTCGATGGCCAGGCGAAAGTCCTCGTCACCCTCCAGCGTCCAGCACATCTGCAACAGGCGCTCTTTGGGGTCGAAGCGGATGCCAGGCTCGTCTTCGTAGTGGCTGGGGGCGGCATCGACGAGCGAACGCGCACCGACGTACTGCCACAGCGGCTTGAGGGCTTCCTGGATGTGGGCGTAGTCCACGTCGTCACGCAGGCGAATGTCACCGTGGACATGGATCTCAAAAGGCGGGGGTTGATGGCTCATGGTGTTGCTCGCAATGATGCGCCTCAGGCGCGTTCCTGCCCTTTTCGACAGGTTGCGATTGTAAGTCTTGGTGCCCCGAGCCGGAATCGAACCGGCACGCCGCCTTTCAGCCAGCGGCGGATTTTAAGCCAGAGCATGGCATCCGCACCGGGCTAACGCTGGACTTGGATGTGGCTTGCTGTAGCAGGTTTTCCGCCAGACCAATGCCTTCGATCATATCCCGGTGCGCGATGCAAACCGCCCCGGTTCTCCTCCGCCTGGCTCCTAGCCGGCCCCTGGAATCGGGGCCTTTCAGGAGCACCTCATGGCAAAGATCAAACTCACCAAGTCCGTCGTTGACACGGCGCAGGCGCAAACCTGCGACGTGGAACTCCGGGATACGCTCGTTCCGGGCTTCTTGTGCAAGGTTACACCAACCGGCCGCAAGGTATTCATGGTCCAGTACCGCACGAACTCCGGCGTGCGGCGCAAGCCGGCAATCGGCCAGTTCGGCGAGCTGACGGTCGAACAGGCCCGATCGCTGGCGCAAGACTGGCTGGCCGAAGTCCGGCGCGGGGGCGATCCCGGACTCGACAAGGCCGAAGCCCGCAAGGCGCCAACGGTCAAGGAGCTGTGCGGCCGGTTCATGGACGACCACTCCAAGCCGCACAACAAGCCCAGCACGCAGGCCGGCTACCAGTACCAGATTGACAGCTTCGTCATCCCGGCCTTTGGCAGCAAGAAGGTTCATGAAGTCACGCGCAACGACATCACCGCGCTGATGAAGCGCATGGAGAAGTCGCCCACCCAGGCCAACCGCGTGCTGTCGCTCGTCCGAAAGATGTTCAACCTGGCCGAACTGTGGGGCTACCGGCCCGATGGCTCCAATCCCTGCCGCCATGTGCCCAAGTACCCGGAAAAGGGTTCGACCCGGCTCATTACCGACGACCAGATGACCAAGCTGTTCGCCTATCTGGAGAAGGCCGAGGCCGAGGGCTTGGAGCATCCCATCCACCTGCTGGCCGTCCGGCTGCAATTCGAGTTCGCGGCGCGCATGTCGGAAATCCTGCTGTTGCAATGGGATTGGCTCGACCTGCCCAACGGCCGGGTGGTCTGGCCGGACAGCAAGACCGGCGATATGTCCAAGCCCCTGAGCGCCGAGGCTCGCCGCCTTTTGGAGAGTGCTCCCCACTATGGCGATTCGCCCTACGTTTGCCCCGCGATCCTCGATCACAAGAAGCCGCTAAGCCCCCACTCCTACTATCAGGCGTGGCGGCGCATCCTTGACCGTGCCGGTGTGCCAAAGGTGGGCACCCACGGCATCCGCCACCGCTCGGCGACGGACATTGCCAATTCGGGCGTGCCGCTCAAGGTCGGCATGGCGCTGACAGCGCACAAGACCGTGGCGATGTTCATGCGCTATGTCCACACCGAGGACGATCCTGTGCGCCAGGCGGCCGAGCTGGTGGCGACCCGGCGCCAGACCATCACGAAGGCGCGGCAACGCCCGCCCCAGGAGGCCACGGCATGAGCGCCCGGACGCCGAAAGCAGTAAAAGGCGCTGCCGTGCCTGCCGGCTACGCCGGCATCCACGGCGGCATCGTGGAACTGCTCGATGCCGCCCGCCAGGCGGCGGCGCGCAGCGTCAATGCGCTGATGACGGCCAGCTATTGGGAGATTGGCCGCCGCATCGTGGAGGCCGAGCAACAGGGCAAGCGGCGCGCAGGGTACGGCGAACAGTTGATTGCCCGGCTGTCCGCCGACCTGACCGCGCGCTTCGGGCGCGGGTTCAGCCCGGACAACCTGGAGAACATGCGGCGGTTCTTCGCCGCCTATCCCCGGCCGGTGATTTCCGAGGCGCTGTCTCGGAAATCGGGGGACGGGCTGCCCGCCGAGAAATCCGAGACAGTGTCTCGGAAATTGGCCCTGGGCGAGCTGGCGCAGGTGTTCACGCTGCCGTGGTCGGCCTACGTGCGGCTGCTGTCGGTCAAGGACGAGCACGCCCGCCGGTTCTACGAGGCCGAGGCGCTGCGCGGTGGCTGGAGCGTGCGCCAGCTTGACCGGCAGATCGGCAGCCAGTTCTACGAGCGCGGCGCCGAAGCCGGAGGATGCCGTCAGGCCGGATGATGCGATCAAAGACCCGTATGTGCTGGAGTTCCTGAATCTCAAGGACGAGTATTCGGAATCCGATCTGGAAGCAGCCCTGATCCAGCGGCTGGAGGATTTTCTGCTGGAGCTGGGCGAAGGCTTCACCTTCGTCGGGCGGCAGCGGCGCTTGCGCATCGACCAGACGTGGTATCGGGTGGATCTGCTGTTCTTCCACCGGCGGCTGCGCTGCCTGGTCATCATCGACTTGAAGCTGGGCAGCCTGACCCATGCGGACGTGGGCCAGATGCACATGTATTGCAACTACGCCAAGGAGCATTGGGCCTATCCCGATGAGAACCCGCCTGTGGGTTTGATCCTCTGCGCCGACAAGGGCCACGCGCTGGCGCGGTATGCCTTGGAGGGCTTGCCAACGAAGGTGATGGCGGCGAACTACCGCACCGTGCTGCCGGATGCCGAGCTGTTGCAGAAGGAGCTGGAAACCACGCGGCGCCTGCTGGAGTCGCGTGTGGCGAAGCAGCCCAGGAAGCTCCCGCAATAGCTGGGCGTCCCGGCGTGCCGCCGTCGGGTTCGCGGGCTGCGCCCCGCGCTTCGTGCCGAATCGCGGCCATTCGGCTTTGACCCCTGACGCCTCCGGCCCTCTCGGGCCTGCGCGCTCCGCTTGCCCCAAAAGCCGACTGTGTGCAGTGGGCGGATATGGGCGGTCTTGCTGTTCCCTTCACCGTATCACGGCGTTCTCGCCGTCAAGGGCGGCGCGCGCCATGCGCGCTTGCGTCCTGGCGGCCGTCTGCGACCCCTGACTGCTTGCGCTGCGCCGTGCTGGCGCCGGTTCCGGGCAATTCCGCCCGAGCAACCGGAGCACGATTATGTCGCAACTGACCCTCTCTCTCGATACCCCGCTGATGGTGCGCGATGGCCGTGGGCGCTATCGGCCGGCAGACGCCGACCAGATTCTGGAAGCCGCGCGCCAGGTCATCGAACAGAAGATGCAGCGTGGTGCCGAGTTCACTTCGCCGGTGGTGGTCAAGGACTACCTGCGCGCCAAGCTGGCCGGCTTCGAGCACGAAGTATTCGCGGTGTTGTTCCTCGACACGCGCCATCGGCTGATCGACTACGTGGAGATGTTCCACGGCACGATCGACGCCGCCGAGGTGCATCCGCGCGAGGTGGTCAAGCTGGCGCTGCGGCTCAATGCGGCGGCGGTCATCGTTTCGCACAACCATCCGAGCGGGAACCCCGAGCCGAGCGCGGCCGACAAGGCGATGACCGCGCAGCTTCGGCAGGCGCTCGCGCTGGTGGACGTTCGCACGCTGGATCACATCATCGTCGCCGGGAGCCGTACCACGTCATTCGCCGAACGCGGCCTGCTTTGATCCTTGGGGGCTTCGGCCCCCTTTTTGCTGCGCCCGGCAGCGCAACTCCGGCCCTCGCGGGCCTGCGCGTGCTGCGCACTTGCTGGAAACCGGGGTGCGTGGAGGTGTGAGGGAGGCGGTCTTGCTGTTCCCTTCATCGTGCCACGGCGTTCTCGCCGTCAAGGGCTGCGCGCCGATGGCGCTTGCGTCCTGGCGGCCGTCGTTGACCCCTGACTGCTTGCGCTGCGCCGTGCCCCGGAAGGGTCGGGCAATTCCGCCCGGCATCCTTTCAGGAGTTCACCATGAACAACGCACTCATCACTGACGAGCAGCGCATCGTGCTGCTGGCCAACGGCCGCGAATCGCTGGAGAACCCGGACTTCGATCCGGCCCCCGTGGTCAAGCTGTTCACGCCGGACGCCGGCGCGACCTGGCTGCTGACCGAGATTGATCCCGATGACCACGACCACGCCTTTGGTCTTTGCGACCTGGGCCTGGGGGCGCCGGAAATCGGCTGGGTCAGCCTGGGCGAACTGGCGACGGTGCGCGGCGGGCTGGGCCTGCCGATTGAGCGCGACCTGTCTTTCCGCGCCGAGAAGCGGTTGAGCGCCTATGCGCGCGATGCGCGCTTGGCCGGGCGGATCGCTGTCTGACCTGGCCGTGGGAGCGCTGCAAGGCGCTCCTTGTGCTTTCTCGACTATCGAAGGAGATCAATGCCATGAGCAGCCATCACGACTACATCATCGAAATCACAGCACAGCACGATGCGCTCAAGCCGTTCGCGCCGGAGAACGGCCAGCCCTTGCGCTTCAAGATCGGCGACGCGGTGATCTACACCAACGAATACGGCGCACAGTTCCGGCGCCGCGTCACCGGGTTCTACCAGCCCACCGGGCTGTCGGGTCTGTACGCGCGCGGTGCGCGCTATCTGCTGGACTCGTCATCGCCGTGGATGCCGGTATCGGAATCCAGCCTGCGTCCTGACGACTCGGCGTGATGCCTTCGCGCCCTTCCGGGGCGCTGCGCGCTTCGCTTACCTCCAGGGGAAAGCCCTGCGGGCTATCCCCGCCGCGCGATGCTTGGCGCCCCTCAAAGACCGCCGAACCGGCTGCGCCGGATCGGCCAGGCCGCAGCAGTCGCTGTCGAACCTGTTTCCCCGTGACTGGCGCATGAGCTTGTGCATCGAGCATTGAATGCTGTGCGTCCCCGGCCAAGAAACATGGCCGGTCGCGCTGTCGTGCGCGTTGCGCATCGAGCCGCCTGCAGCGTCTCGCCCCTTCAGGCTTCCATCGTTCCCTCGCTCCGCTCGGCTGACGCCTCCGGCCCGGCTTCCAGCTTCGGGCCTGCGCGCTTCGCTTGCCGTGCGGTCGGCGTGTGGGATGGCCGTTGCCTTGTCCAGCCGTCTCCCCTGACTTCATCACCTTCACCGCGACTGTAGCCCGCGCCCGTGTGCCGTCAAGGCGCGCAGGGCCGTGTCCTCGCTTCGCTGCGGGCCGCACCAACCCTGCGCTTGCCTCCTTGACGGCACCCGTTCGCGCGCTCCTGACCGTCGCGGGCGATGAACTCAGGAAAGACGGTGGCAACAGGGCCAACCGGGTTCCTCGTGCCGACCGCACCAAACAGCCGAAAGGCTGGGCTCCGAATCTAGGAATCCGGTGTGCGGTGAACAGCAAACCTTTTTTCTTTGTCAGGAGAAATGCCATGCAACTCGCATCCCGCTTCGCTTCCCGTTCCCCGGTGCTGCGTTCGGAACGTCCCTTGTCCGACGACCAAATCCGGGCCGTGGCCCCGTCCATCTTCGCGGACGCCCCGCACGAAAGCCGCTCCGAGCGGTACAGCTACATCCCCACTGCCACGGTGTTGCAAGAACTGCGCGGGGAAGGCTTCGAGCCTTTCATGGTGACGCAGACCCGCGTGCGCCACGACGACCGCCGCGACTACACCAAGCACATGATCCGGCTGCGCCACGCCAGCCAGATCAACGGCCGCGAGGCCAACGAAATCATCCTGCTGAACTCCCATGACGGCACCAGCAGCTATCAGATGCTGGCCGGGATGTTCCGCTTCGTTTGCAGCAATGGCCTTGTCTGCGGCGACACCGTGGCCGACGTGCGCGTGCCGCACAAGGGCGACGTAGCCGGACACGTCATCGAAGGCGCTTACGAAGTCCTGCACGGCTTCGACCGGGCGCAGGAATCCCGCGATGCTATGCGCGCCATCACGCTCGACGCCGGGGAATCGGAAGTGTTCGCCCGCGCTGCGCTGGCGTTGAAGTACGACGAGGACAAGCCCGCGCCCATCACGGAATCGCAAATCCTGATGCCGCGCCGCCACGACGACGACCGCCGCGACCTGTGGAGCGTGTTCAACCGCACGCAGGAGAACTTGACCAAAGGCGGCCTGTCCGCCCGCGCCGCGAATGGCCGCCGCCAGACCACCCGGCCCGTACAGGGCATCGACCAAAGCGTGCGCCTCAATCGCGCCCTGTGGCTGCTGGCCGATGGCCTGCGCCAGTTGAAAGCCTGAATCCCCACGCGGCAGGGGCAGGCAGCAGCCCTTGCCGCTTCTCTCGCTGCTGCATCCCAACCGCAAGGAGTTATCACCATGAACGCCGTACCCAAAACCGAAACCGTCGCCATCGAAGCCGCCGCACCGCTGGAAGTGGCAGACCCGACCAAGAACCTGATCTTGGTTCCGCTGTCGCAACTGTTGCCGCGCCGCTCCAAGCGCAACGTCCGCACGACCCCGCGCCAGTCCATCCCCGAACTGGCCGCGAGCATTGCCCGCATCGGCCTGCTGCAAAACCTGATCGTCATCCTTGCCACCGATGGCGAGGCTTACGAAGTGGTGGCAGGCGACCGCCGCCTGACCTCCTTGAAGCTGCTGGCGAAGAAGAAGCGCATCCCCGCCGACTACGAAGTGCCGTGCCTGCTGGTGGCCGATGCGTCCGCGCGCACCGTCAGCCTCGCGGAGAACGTGCAGCGCGAGAACATGCACCCCGCCGACCAGTTCGCGGCCTTCGCCGCGCTGGTCAAGGAAGGCCGGCCCGTCGAAGACATTGCCGCCGACTTCGGCGTGTCCCCGCTGGTGGTGCAGCGCCGCTTGAAGCTGGCGAACGTCTCGCCGCGCCTGATGGCCGACTACCGGGCCGGTGGCGTGACGCTGGAACAGTTGATGGCCTTGACCATCACCGACGACCACGCCGCGCAGGAAGCCGCGTTCTATGGTGCGCCGGAATGGCAGCGCAGCCCGTCCAAGCTGCGCGAGCGCCTGACCGAGCGCGAAATCGACGCCACGCACGCGCTGGTGCGCTTCGTCGGGCTGGATACCTACCAGCAGGCAGGCGGTGGCATCCGCCGCGACCTGTTCGCAGAAGGCGATGCCGGAACCTACCTCACCGATACCGCAGTGCTGGAAACGCTGGTGCGCGACAAGCTGGCAACGCTGGCCGAGGACGTGCGCGCCGAGGGGTGGGCATGGGTGGAGGCCGTGCCGCATCTGGCCTACGAGGAACGGCAGGCGTTCCAGAACGCCCCGCGCCATCGTCGCGAGCCGACCACCCGCGAAGCCCGCCGCATCGCCTCGCTGGAAACCCGCCTCGAAAAGATCGACGCCGAACTGGAAGAAGCCTGCGACGCCGAGGACGAGGCCAAGGCCGAGAAGCTGGAACAGCGGCGCGATCAGGTGGTCGGGGAACTGCAAGACGCGGAGGATGCCTTGCAGGGCTATGCCCCCGAGGTGCGCGAGGTGGCCGGTGCCATCGTCACCATCGACCGCAACGGCGAGGCCGTCATGCATCGCGGCCTGCTGCGCGAAGCCGAGGCCAAGGCGCTGCGCACGCTGGAAAAGCTGCGGCGCGGTTTCGGCAGTGCCGAAGGCGAAGCCGCCAACGACGAGCACGAGGACGCCGACGACGCGCCCAAGGCCGCGAGCCTGTCCGACCGGCTGGCGCAGCGGTTGAGCGCCCACCGCACGGCGGCGCTGCAAATCGAAGTCGCACGGCATCCGCACGTCGCGCTGGCCGCGCTGGTGCATGGCATGGTGCAGACCGTCTTGCAGCCCGACGCCTACGGCGATGGCCTGCCGCTCGGCGTGCGCCTCACGACGCAAGACCGACTGGAAGGCATGGCCCCGGACTGGCCGGAATCGCCCGCCGCCGTGGCGCTGCGCGAACTGCAACAGGTGGCCGGTGAAGCCTTGCCGGAGGACAGCGCCGAACTGTTCGCCGTGCTGCTGGCGAAATCGCAAGACGAACTGGTGCGGCTGCTGGCCGTGTGCGTGGCTTCCACGGTGGACGTGGTGACGCCTCGCGCCACGGTGCAGCAACCCGGCGAGGAACTGGCGCAGGCCGTGGGCCTCGACATGGCCGCATGGTGGAAGCCGACCGCAGAAGGCTACTTCAAGCACATTTCCAAGGCCGTGATTCTGGATGCCGTGGCCGCGTTTGCACCGGAATCCGTCACCCGACTGGCGAAGCTCAAGAAGGCCGACATTGCCAGCGAAGCCGAACGGCTGGCCGATGGCACGGGCTGGATGCCCGCCATCTTCAAGGCCGAAGGCCCGGAAGCTGCGCCGGCGGAAACGCAGGCGCAGGACGCCCCGGAGGATGCCGAGGCCGTGGCGGATGAACCCGCCGAGGCGCTGGCCGCTTGACCCGCGCCGAAGGCAAGCGCCCCGGCCTCGACCGGGGCGCTTCGCCGGAAGGAGAAGCCCCCATGACCCACACCACCACCAGCCGCCCGCGCATGGCGGCAATCTACGCCCACGGCACGGTGCGCGCCCGCCGCTGGCACGGCGATGGCGACATGCGCGGCTAGCGCCCGCCCTCGGGCTGGACGGCCTGCGCCGACCTCACCGACATTCATCCCATCACGGGCCGCGCCTTGCCGCGTGCCGTGTGGTGGCTCATCGAGACGAAGGAATAACCGCGTTCAGCACCGCGCCCAGGCGGTTCCGTCCTGGGCGCGGTGAAACGCAAAATCCGGGCGCGGCAGTGGCCGCGCGCGGTGTCAGACGCCAACAGCCGATTCAGTGGGCCGTCCCGCTTTGGCGCTTGCGAGCGCCGCACGCCGACACTTGATGCAGACGGAACGCCCCGGCTCCGGTAATATAGTCCCCTAGACTATATTGAAATACCGCTATGGCCCATACCACCCGCCAGAAAGACAAGCTGATCGCCCGTGTCCGTCGCATCAAAGGACAGTTGGAAGGCATCGAACGCGCCTTGGAGTCCGAGGCCGCTTGCGTCGAGGTGTTGCGCCAGATCGCTTCCGTGCGTGGCGCAGTCAGCGGTTTGACGGCAGAGGTAATGGAAGACTACCTGCGCGAACACGTCCTAGCCGCTGCGACTGACAAGGAGCGCCATCAGGGCGGCGAGGAAATGATCGAGGTTATCCGCGCATACATGAAATAAGCCTGCCGCCTCCCGGCAGCCTCACACAACAACAGGAACTTGCGGATGACTACGACTAGCCCTCAAGCATCGGGCCACGATCATTTCTTCCTCGGCGGCGACCATCGACGTAATGAGCGCAAGGTGTGGCTGGTGATTGCGCTTACCGCCAGCATGATGCTGGTGGAGATCATTGCGGGCACCATCTATGGTTCGATGGCGCTGGTGGCCGACGGCTGGCATATGTCCACCCATGCCGGCGCAATGCTGATCGCCGCGTTGGCGTACCGCTTCGCGCGCCGCCATGCAGGCAATCCGCGCTTCACTTTCGGCACGGGCAAGCTCGGCGAGCTGGCCGGCTTCGCCAGCGCAGTGTTGCTGGCTTTGATCGCCTTGCTGATCGGCTGGGAGAGCCTGGTTCGCCTGACCCAGCCCATCCATATCGACTTCGCGCAGGCGTTTGCGGTGGCCATTGTGGGATTGATCGTCAATCTGGTCTGCGCCTGGCTGTTGAAGGACGACCATTCCCATCATGGTCATCACCACCATCATGACCACGATCATCACGACGATCACCATGAATCCGGCAAGGCCCGCGACAACAATCTGCGCGCGGCCTACCTGCATGTGATGGCCGATGCCCTGACATCCGTGCTGGCCATCGTCGCGCTAGTGCTGGGGAGCAGCTATGGCTGGACGTGGGCCGATCCCGTCATGGGTGTGGTCGGCGCGTTGGTCATTGCACGTTGGTCATGGGGACTAATCCGGGACACCGGCAGCGTGTTGCTCGATGCCGCAGCCGAGGGCGAGGAAGTCCGTGAGGAAATCCGAGAGGCGATCACGCCCACGGGCAGCGAGGTCACGGATCTTCATGTGTGGCAGGTCGGCCCCGGCCATTTCGCGGCGATCGTTTCGCTGATGGCCCAAGAACCCCGAGAACCTGCGTATTACAAGGCGCTGCTCGCTCATATTCATGAGTTGGCACACGTAACCGTCGAGGTCGAACGTAGGGCAGCCGCATGAACGAGTGTGTTGTGTTAAAGCGTTCGACAAGTCTTTCTGCATGATGCTCTGAATGGCTTGGGCGTGTCGGCGCGAAGCGCCGCCGGGCTTTCGGGCTGCGCCCCGTGCCGACTTCGCTGTCACGGCCATTCGGCTTCAATCCCTCACGCCTTCGCGCCTGCGGCGCTGCGCGCTTCGCTTGCCTCCAGGGGAAAGCCCTGCGGGCTATCCCCGCCGCGCGCAGCTTGGCGCCCCTCGATGCGGCCGAACCGGCTGCGCCGGATCGGCCCGGCCAGCGCCCCGCCCATAGCGGCGGGGCGCTGTGCTGCTGTTCGTAGCACACCACCACGTCACGCGCGCGGCTTTGCCGCATCGCGCTCCTTCAACACCGCCTCCAGCTCCCGGCGCACCTGCGCCAGCAGTTCGTCGGCCTTGCGCGGGCTGTCGCCCGCGTAGGCCAGCGTCAGCAGCGTGAGCGGGTGGATCTCCATCACCTCGCACAGCTCGGCCAGCTTATGCAGGGTGGGGCTTTTGAGGTCGCGTTCGAGGGTGCTCATATAGGTGCGGCTGGACACGTCAGAGAAGGCTTCCTGGCTCAAGCCACGCGCCTTTCTAACGGTCTTCAACGCCTTCGCCAATGAGTTCCCAGCCGCCACCTATGGTTTCCCTCGAAAAACCAAGATGACAGCCCATTGCGCCCTATAGGGCTACAATCTATAGTGTTCATTTGGTGTTATACGTTTTTGTGCCTTTACGGAAATCCGCCTCTGCGGCTTCTGGTGAAGCCACAGAGCCGCATCCGTGCTTGCGCACGAAGGCGTAAATCCGGTTTCGCGGTTCTGCGCTTCAGCGTGAAACCGCATTCGTGCATCATGGGATTTGTGGGATTGCCGACCATGCCCCAGCCACTCGCCACCGCCCCGGAGCGCGCGCAATTGCTCGCCAACGGCGAGGCCCGCGCTGCTGGCCGGGCCATCGACCCGGTGCCCGTGGTGCGGCTGTTCACGCCGGACGCGCATGTGACCTGGCTGCTGGCCGCGCTCGATCCCGCCGATGGTGACACCGCCTGGGGACTCATCGACCTGGGAATCGGGATGCCCGCGCAGGGCACCGTTAGCAGGCCGTTGAAAAACTCCCCTGCAGCCGGCAGCGATGCCAGTACCATGTGAGTGGCGACGACGACCAGACACCAGACACCGAAGATGAGAGGCACACAGAATTTCCAAGGGGCGATGTTCAGCTACATCAGCCTCGAAGAGCGAGTTCCGGCCAAGCACCCGCTGCGCAAGCTGCGCGCGCTGGTCGATGCCCTGCTGGCCAGCATGAGCGCAGAGTTCGAGGCGGTCTATGCCCGCCGTGGCCGCCCTTCGGTGCCGCCCGAGATGCTGCTCAAGGCGCTGCTGCTGCAAATCCTGTTTTCCATCCGCAGCGAGCGGCTGCTGGTGGAGGCCATCGACTACAACCTGCTGTACCGCTGGTTCGTGGGCCTGAACATTGAGAATAAGGTCTGGGACCACTCCACCTTCAGCGCCAACCGCGAGCGCCTCTTCAACGAAGAGCTGGCCCGCGTGTTCTTCGAGCGGGTCAAATGCACCGCGCAGTGGGCGAAGTTGATCGGCGACGAACACTTCAGCGTCGACGGCACACTCATCGAAGCTTGGGCCTCGCACAAGAGCTTCAAGCGCAAGGACGACGACCACACACCGACGGCGGGGCGCAACGCCGAGGTGGATTTCAAAGGCGAGACCCGCAGCAACGACACCCACGCCAGCACGACAGATCCCGATGCGCGGCTGTTCAAGAAGGCCCAAGGCGACAAGTCCCGCCTGTGCCACATGGGGCACATCCTCATGGACAACCGCCACGGGCTGGTGGTGGACGTCGAAATCACCCATGCCAGCGGCACCGCTGAGCGCGAGGCCGCTCTCAAGATGCTCGCGCGCCAAAAGCGCAAAGCCCGACTGACCGTGGGGGCGGACAAGGGCTATGACTGCCGGGCCTTCGTGCAGGGCTGCCGCCNGCACATCCTCATGGACAACCGCCACGGGCTGGTGGTGGACGTCGAAATCACCCATGCCAGCGGCACCGCTGAGCGCGAGGCCGCTCTCAAGATGCTCGCGCGCCAAAAGCGCAAAGCCCGACTGACCGTGGGGGCGGACAAGGGCTATGACTGCCGGGCCTTCGTGCAGGGCTGCCGCCAGCTGGGCATTACTGCGCACGTGGCGGCCAAGGCCAAGCACTCGGCCATTGACGGGCGCACCCAGCGCCACGAAGGCTACCAGGTCAGCCTCAAGGTGCGCAAACGCATCGAAGAGGCCTTCGGCTGGGTCAAGACCGTCGGCGGCCTGGCCAAGACCAAGCTGATTGGGCATGCCAAGCTGGCCGGGCAGGCGCTGATGGGCTTTGCCGCGTACAACCTCGTGCGCATGGGCTCCATCGGGGGCTGGTGGGATGCGCATCATGTGTAAATCAGGGGGTCAGTGCGCCCAAAATGGGCAAACGGCCCCCAAAAGGGCAGCCCAAACGGCTGCAAAAGCCGAAAAAGGCGGCTTGCGCCGGCCTCGAACCCGCGTGAAAGGGGACGTGGCCGCTTCGGTGGGGATTTTTTTCAACGGCCTGTTA